>CAWAVP010000009.1:0-381419 GCA_963785495.1 uncultured Planctomycetales bacterium
GCCGGCGTCACTGTGCGGTTGCTGTACCGCGGGATGGTCGGAAAGTTGATCGAGCCAATCGCCCAGTTGCCGATCCGTACGACGTTGATGAACCATCGCCGATAGAGTCGTGATCTGATCTGCCCGATATTCTCCTGCCATTTCCGGCAGATACGTGCGTTCGTCCCAATTCAGCAGCGAATTGACGGCTTCGAGCATTGCGGTTTGGCGAACGTGATCACACAGCTGATTCAAAATCTGATCATCGTCCATGGTTTTCTTTGAGACTCCTTGAGCGTATTGTCGTGCGAGCCTTTGGCCAATGCACCGAGCGAGTTTCCGTGGGAGGCGATTTTTAAACGAACCTAATCATGGCTCATGGCCACCTGCTCCCGGAAGGAGACGGGATTTGCAGCACTGCCTCCGCATCGTTGTCAGTTCGCGCGGCGCGTGGTTCCGCCGTTTTGCTGCGCCAACTGTTCCATCAAGGAACTTTCGCGGCCGACAACGACCGTCTCAATCGTAACCCTGCGAAACAGATTCGTATAGGCGATCGCTCGCAGAATCTCGTCGTCTTCCGTAAACTCGCCGCGCGTCGGCAGGCCGTCGGACAGCAGGATTACGAGTTCCGGCTGACCAGGATCTACCAAGGCTTCGTGGAGTCCGCCGTACAAGTTGGTCCAGTTGCCAATGGTCAGGTAGTCGAGTTTGCGCAGCACGCGCGACTTGTTCTCTGCTGTGGCCGGTACAAGCGTGGGTGAGAGCGAAAAAATTCGGCCGTCGAACGCGATTACCCGAAACCATCTGTCTTCGCTCAGTTGCTGAATTGCGGTCTGCAATTCACGCTTGGCCACATCCAACCGATTGCCCGTGCGACCCACCGTTTCGCGCATCGTACCAGAGAAATCAAGGACAAACGCGACGCGATCGGCGTAAATGGGAACGCCCATGAAGCGAGGGGGTTGATACTGTTGTCTGGCGCACAACCGAATACTCCGGCGTTTGACGGCTGAGAGGGCTTTCGGCTGAGGTAGCGTTTGGCGGGGCAGGGGACGGGGGGCGCAGCCGACGGTTTTCGATTTCCAGGGTACCGGGCAGGGCGTCTGGTGCCGCCGCCTGCATTAGCTGTTGTTCTACCACATGCCGTAGTTGTCCCGAGAGCCGCGGAACCTCCGCGACAAGTGCCGTGTGCGCTGCCGGTTGTGGGTAAGCGGCCAATGCATGCAACAGGCTAGAGCGGAACGCATAATCGTTGTGATAGTTCTTCGACTTCAGGCACTCAATCAGTCGAGGCAGCACGGGCGCATATCGATTTTGCCCGAGGATATCGATTGCCAAGATCGTTAGTTGCACGTCGTCATGAGCCAGCAAATCGACCGCTCGCCGTTGAACCGGGTCGTCCGCAAAATGGCGCAATGATACAAGCACGGTCTGTGCCAGGACCTGCCAGCCGCGTGGCGATTCCGCAGGTGGTTGTTCAAGCGCGAGATCGAGCCAACGAAGCAACGCGGTCCGTGTCAATTCATGGTTGGGCGCCGTCCCCAAGGTTTCGGCAATCAAATACACACGCGTATCCGGCCCCTCGTCCTGCAAGATCTGATCGCCGCATTCGACGAGCGCCTGCAGACTGGCCGGATCATCGAGTCGCCGCTGACGCACCGCATGAATCGTCTCGAGCTGTTTCCATTTGTCGCCTCGGATTAAGCGCCGCGGTAGCGCACGGTTTGCCTTCACAGGCGCGCCGACACCTGACGAGAACGGCTCGTCGTCTGCGGGATGGCGGGCGGAAGTGGCGCACCAATTGCGAAGGCTCCACACAGGAAGAGCAATAGATATTGCGAAAACGGGCGGTGGCCGGGGAACGGGCGCCGTCCCGATGCGCTTTCGCTCGACGAAGCCTGCCTCAGGTTCATGGCATTTTTGCGTGACATGTTCGTTTACTTAACCCGAACTGCTCGTGCTTCGTTGGATTTTAGCAATTCATCCCCGCGGTTTGCTCGTTGTCGCCGACGAATTCATGGTTTCTAATGAACGAAGGAACAGGGCAGACCCCAGGGCGGGCAGATCGCTGCGTGCCGGTCGGAGATTATCCTTTTTCTATTGAGGCACATTCGTCATGAGAAGCTCGATCGTCGTCATCATGTCCCTCACGTTGGCTTGGTTCCTCAGCCTGACGAGTGGCCGGATCAGCTTTGCAGCCGAAGTGCGGACCTGGACCGACAGTACGGGCACGCACAAGACGGAAGCGGAATTTGTTTCGCTCGACGGAGAAATCGTAACTTTGCGCAAGCCTGGTACGGACAAGACGGTGAAATTGCCGCTGGTTCGATTGAGCGACGCGGATCAGGAATATGTGTACGATTTAGTGCGCGAGATGGAGCGTGAGGCAGCGGAAAAGAAGCCATCGGCGCCTCGTGTGGTGACGCGTGCGGAGCCCGCGGCGCCAATGCGAGCGAAGCCGGTCCGCCCGCCGCGCGGCGGCCAGCGAACAATGTGATCAATTCCGTCCGAGGCGCCGTGTTCCGCACGCAGACGATGAACAACATGAAACAGATCAACCTGGCTTTGCTGCAGTACGAATCGGGTAAGGGGCGGTTTCCCACGGCCGCCATCTTAACACCCGACGGCAAGCCGGGGCTCAGCTGGCGAGTGGCGATACTGCCGATGATCGAAGAGGGAGGACTCTATCGTCAATTCAAGCTGAACGAGCCGTGGGACAGCGAGCACAACAAGGCGCTGATTGCCCAGATGCCTGCGATCTATCAGTCGCCCGGTTCGGATTTGGACTCCGGCTATACCAACTATTTGGCCGTCGTGTCCCCCGACTCCATCATTGTGCCCGGGTCGAAAGGGATGCGGATGCGAGATATTTCGGATGGAACGTCTCGGACCGTGATGCTGGTCGAGGCCGACGACAATTACGCAGCCATCTGGACGAAGCCTGACGACTACAATTGGGATCGTGATCAGCCGGCGTACGGCTTGGGCGGCATCTGGTCGGGTACTTTCTTTGTGGGGTTAGGCGACGGTTCGATTTCGCGATTGGATACGTCACTCGGCAACGATCAGTTGAATGCATATTTTTCGCGCAACGGCGGCGAAATCGTCCCATGAACCGACTGGCTTGATTGGCTGGCGCGGTCGGAGTCCGCCTCAGACACGCAGGAATTCGGGCCACAACGCGTCACTCACCAGCAGTCCGGTGGCGTCAATCGCAGCCGCTGATCGTCCAACGTCAGCAGGCCGAGTTGGCAGAATTTGGTCAGTGCCGGTCCGGCTAGAGAATGTACGGTGTAGCCCGTACGGCGGCGAAAATCATCCAGTAGAATCCCCTCCAGCCTCCGCAACCCGAAGACCAACTGTTCGCGGGCACGATCTTCCTCCGAGAGTCGCTCGCTTTCGGCCACGGGGGACTGGCCCGTGAGCACACGCCGCAGGTACGTGGTCGTGCTGCGATGATTGGTTTCTCGACAGCCGTCCACAGCGCGCTGTGCCGGGGCCTGCGGCGAAGAATTCCTGGCCGGTCCAGTACACTTCGTTATGACGGCAGCGATGGCCCGGGAGGGCGAAGTTGGAAATCTCGTAGTGCTCCCACCCCGCCGCCTGCAGTTGGTCGATTGCCGTTTCGTACATCCACCGCTCGTCCTCTTCCCCCACGGCCATCAACTGCTGCTTTTGTTTTCGACTGCCGAACGCCGTCCCGCGTTCGTAGGTCAGACCATACGTCGAGATGTGGTCGGGCGCATGGCCAGCGTACGGCACAAGTCCTGCTGCCAGCCGTCACGCGTCTCTCCGGGAGCAGCAAAAATCAGATCCAGACCAAGGCTCTGGAGGTGAGGACGGGCGAACGTCACGGCTTGTTCGATCGTTTCCGCCCGATGATCGCGTTCCAACGCTTGTAACTTCTGGGTGTCCCATGACTGTGCCCCCAAGTTCAACCGGGTCACTCCATGGCCTGCCAACAGCGAGATCTTCGCCGGTGTCACGTCGGCAGGGTTCGCTTCGACAGAGAACTCCGCGCCGGCCGTCAGTGGAAACCAGCGTATTACCGCCCGCAGCAATTGCGAGAGTTGAGCATTGTCCAGATGAGTTGGCGTGCCACCGCCGATGAAGAGCGTCGTTACGGGTCGCGGCGTCCCCAGCCAACTTAGTTCGATCTCTAACGCCTGCAGGTAGTCGTCGATCAGGTCGTCGCGACCCGCGATCAGCGTAAAATTGCAGTAGCCGCAACGATGACGGCAAAAGGGCACGTGTATGTACGCGGACTGCGGCGCGGGCACCTTTAGATCCACAGCTCCAATCGCCCACCGAGTCGATCGGGGAGCGCTTGTTCGACAAACCGCTCAACCTGCCGTGCATGATAGCGCGTGCTGAAGTGTGAGGCAATAATCAGTCCGTTCCGGAAGCGATCCCGCCGTTCCACGAAATCGTCCAAGTGCATGTGCCCTAGCTTGCGAATATTCCCGCGACGATGATCGGGGGCGACAAACGTTAATTCGGCGATGAGAATCTCCGCTTCGTACATGTCCGGATTGTCATCCAGACCCGCAGCGGTACTGTCCCCTAAATAGGCGACCTTGGGAATCCGTCGCTCTTCCGTCACTTCCGTTCCGCTCAAGCGCAAATCACGAATCTGATCGCCATTTAGGCCTTGGTACTCCATTTTAAGTTTCTGGCGGCGTTCCCATACGATGTAACCCAATGAGGGAACCGTGTGGGCGGTGCGGTGCGTGGTCACGACCAGTTCGCGTGACAGCTTGATCTCTTGGCCGGAATGCACGCCGATCAACTGGCACGGCAGGCGACCGCGGTCCAAACGGCTGATGATGTGTAGCAGTTTCCGCAGCGGCTCCACCGCCGGTTCAGGAACGTAGATCGTGGGGGGATCCATTTTCATCATCCGCCGCCGAGCGACGTAGACCGGCAGCGCGGCAATGTGATCCAAGTGCGTATGGGAGACGAACCAGGTGGAGGTCCCCATGAAATCCCACGGCTGGGCTCCCAGGTCGAATCCAACTTTGAGTTCGGCGATCCGCCAGTAAGTCTGCACAGCGGCACGGGAGTATCCTTCGATCGTCAGCCCATTGAATTGGAGCGATTTGACGGGCAGGTTTTGAACCATGAGATCGCAAGGGGTACGGGCGTCGAGCCGGAGACATTGGCAAACCCGTGAGTCTACCCTGCGGCCGTCCGAGGCTGAAGGGGGCGGTTCGGCCAGCGCCGTTCTCCCTGCCGGAAGAAAATGGCCGTAGTGCCGGATGAGGGCCGAGCGCAACCGGCACAAGCGCAATCGTCAAGCCGCCGCCTTGACCGATTCCTCGGACCTCTGCAGTTGCTGGTGCAGTACGTCGATCGTGCGCTGCAACTGGCGATCACCCGCCGGCGCGTTGTCGGGCCGCGCCGCATCTCCATCGGCGGTGTCGGGAGTTTCGACGTTGGTCGCGTCCGCGGGGGTGTCTTCCGCCGCCTTCACTTGGTCCGTTGTGGGTTCCGTCGACGCCTGGCGCGGATCCACATAGTCGCGTAAGCGGCGAGCTTCATAAACTTGCCGATATTCGTCGGCGCTAAACTCGACGGTGTTGTCCGGCAGCGGACGGACCCCCCAGGCGTCTTCGGGTTGGTCATCGCGATGCCGATGGATGTTTTCCCCGCTGGGCCGCCAATACGTTTGTGTCGTCAGGCGAATCGCGCTCTGGCCGCCTTCAATCTCGATCACATTCTGTACCGTCCCTTTGCCCCAGGTCCGCTCGCCCACAATCGTGGCTCGATCGTAGTCCTGCAGGCACGCCGAGAAAATCTCGCTGGCGCTGGCGGAAAAGCGGTCGACTAGCACGACGACGGGCAGGTTGGGATCGACCAGCGGCGGTTGCTCCGACCAGAACACCTCCTCCAGCGACGGATCGCGTCCACGGGTGCTAACGATGACTTGACCGGGCGGGATGAACATATCGCAGATTTCCACGGCGGCCGTCAACAGGCCTCCAGCGTTGCCGCGCAGGTCCATGATCAGTCCGTCCACTTTACCGTCGATAGATTCCAGCACGTGCGCAGGTCGCTGACGGTCCGATCGCCAAAACTCATCAGACGGATGTAGCCGATACGCGGGTGGTCCTCGAGTACAAAGCTCCAGTCGCCGCGCTCATCGCGCAAATCGCCGCGGACTGACTCGATGCGAATTTCGCCGCGTTGAATTTCGTAATTCACGGGCTCCGTTGCGCCTCGGTGCAGGACCTCGACACGCACCGTGCTGCCCGAGGGCCCTCGCATCAGCTTGACGGCTTGATCCAGCGAGTACCCTTCGACGTTTTCGCCGTCAATGCTTACGATCACGTCGCCGGCCATGATCCCTGCTTCATACGCGGGAGATCCGGGCACGGGATTGAGCACCGTCAAATGGTCGTCCTCAATCCCAACTTCGATGCCGATGCCCCCGAACTGTTGCTCGATGTCGACGCGGAACTCGTTGTACTCGTCCGGCGCGATGTAGCCGGAGTACGGGTCGAGTTCACTGAGCATACCGCGCAAGCCACCTTCAAATAGCTTCCGTGAATCGACCGGCTCCACGTAGTAGGTGGCAATCTTGTCGATCGATTCCGATAGCATGCCGGCATAGCGATTTCGCCCGGCCTCGGTGTAGCACATTAACGAGACGACGGCGGCGATCACTAGCCAAATGACGTTCCTCTGCGGCACGGGCAGACTCCCTGACAAAAAAGGAGGACTCGATCGAAGGGGCATTGGGGAAGCGGTCCCGGCTCGCGGCGGCCGCTCGATCGATCTCAAAAATGCTCGCGAAAACCGCACGCCATACGGATACAGAGTAGGCGTCGTTACCGCGACTCACAACCCCAGCCGGCATAATCCCTATTCTATCCGTCGACCGCCGCCAGGGTGGCGTCAAATCACGTGCGGAGGCAGGCGACTGAGTCCCGTTGGCTATAATTCTGAAACGTATGATTCTATCGGAAAAATTGGACAAATTTAGTGAACCCGCCTCGACGTCACTAGCGACCGCCAGGAAGTCATGCCCACCCTTGCCTCCTCCACCCGCCACCGACTGTGTTGCTGGTTGAGTGCTGCGCTGTTGGTGATTGTCGAGGGTTGCGGTCGGTTTTGGTCCCCTACGCCACCTCCTCCCACGGCGGAGCAAGTGGCCGCACTGCGCGATGCGCAAGTAGCACAACAGGCGAACAGCAAGGCAGCTGCGGCCCAAGCACAGAAGGATTCGGGACGCGAGCGTGCGGCACGTCCCCCGACCCTGCGCCCGTTCTGGGACTGGTCCATGCCGGAGACAGCGGCCGATGCGCTCAGCCGCATCGGAGCGGCGGCGGTTCCCGGGTTGGTCGACGCACTGCGTAGCACCGACTCAGAAATGCGGCGACGCGCAGTCACCACGCTGGGCCGCATCGGCCCCGATGCCGCCGGCGCCGTGCCAGCCTTGGTCGCACTGTTGAACGATCCCGATCCACGTGTCAGTTTGGCGGCGGCGCGAGCGCTGGGACAAATCGGTCCCCACGCCGCCCCGGCGGTGCCAGCCCTGATCCAACGCCTGGAAGGCTCCCCTTAGCTGCGTCCCTCCTTTCACCGCACAGGCGTGCCTTCTCCCGGCGAGAGCGGTGACTCACATGACGTCCTTTTCTTTTCCAGAGAAGTTGGCCGCCGGATGAGGGCCGCGCGGTGCAGGGGCTTTCGCGTTGTACCGCCGACGACTCAGCCGCTATGCTGGATAGCGACTCGACCGATCTCGCCACGCACGCATCATTTCCTCGGATGAATTATTTTGCGCACGGTCGACACTTTGTCGACAACCCTTATCTGCTCGCGGGTACCGCCGTTCCCGATTGGCTGAGCGTATTGGATCGTCGTGTACGCGCGCGCGAAGGCCGCGCGGCGGTTTCTTGGAGCGCACGATCAACGCATCGCTCAGTTGGCAGCGGGGATTTGTCGGCACCATCGGGACGACGATTGGTTTCACCGCACGCGCGCGTTCGCCGAATTGAATTGGGAGTTTACGGTGGCGATTCGCGATCGTCTGCCGCGCGACGACGGGCTGCGGCCGAGTTTTCTGGGGCATATTCTGGTCGAGCTGTTGCTGGATGCAGAATTAATTCGCCGCGAACCCGCTCGGCTGACCCATTACTACCAAGGGCTCGAGCGTCTGGACGTGGAATTTGTCGGTTGGGCGGTGGACCGCATGACTACGGGGCCCGCGCAGCGCCTGGCCTTGCTGATCCCGCGGTTTTCCCAGGAGCGGTTCTTGTACGACTACGCCGATGATGGCAAACTGCTCTACCGCCTAAACAACATCATGCTGCGAGTGCGATTGCCCCAGATCCCTGAAACACTCATCGACTGGTTTCCCGCGGCGCCACTCGTGTCGATCAGCGATTGAGCGAGCTGCTGAACGCTGAGAAGGAGTAATCTGAAATGAAATACGGTATGAACCTGTTGCTGTGGACAGGTGAATTGAACGACGACATGTTGCCCGTGCTCGAGGCGATCAAAGGCATGGGGTACGACGGAGTCGAATTGCCCATGTTCAATCTGGACGTCGACGCGTGGGCCAAATGGGGACAGCGCCTGGACCAGCTGGAACTGCGACGCACCGCCGTCACGGTGCGCGGGGAAGAAGACAATCCCATCAGCCCCGACGCCTCGGTTCGAGCCAACGGTGTGGCGAACAATCGGCGGGCCCTGGAATGTTGCCAAGCTGTGGGCGCCGAGACGTTGCTAGGTCCGTTCCACTCCGCGCTCGGTGTATTCAGTGGTCGAGGACCGACGACCGATGAATGGAAGTGGGGTGTCGACAGCATGCAACAGGTCGCCGAGTCGGCCGGTAAGGTGGATGTGATGCTGGCGGTCGAGTACCTAAACCGCTTCGAAGCGTATCTGCTGAACTGCGCCTCCGATACCGTACGATTCGTCAAAGATGTCGATCACCCTCATTGCCGCATGATGTACGATACGTTTCACGCAAACATCGAGGAAAAGTCGCCCGCCGGCGCGATTCGCACGGCAGTGCCCTACCTAGTGCACGTCCACATTTCGGAGAACGATCGGAGCACACCCGGCACCGGCGGCATCAACTGGGCAGGCAACTTTGATGCACTCAAAGAAGTCGGCTATGACGGTTGGCTGGTGGTCGAGGCCTTCGGATTAGCTCTGCCTGAACTGGCGGCCGCCACCAAGATTTGGCGACGGATGTTCGATTCTGAAGAGCAATTGGCCCGTGATGGATTGGCGTTCATGAAGTCGCAAGTTGCCCAACGCTAACCGGTTTCTGCCTGCGGATGTGAGATGACTGACGTCGATACGGATCCCTCCGACGATAGGCCCTCAGAGCAACCCGATGCGCCGCGCCTTTGTCCGTCGACCAACTGACGCAGGCGTTTGCCAATTTGATGGGTGAGGATTCCCAGACGCCGGCAGCATCCGTCGATGTACCCGGACCGGCGCCCGACGTGGCCGACCCGGCCGGTGATATTCTTCGCAGTGACGACGAGGATCAAGAGGAGAGCCACGTTACTCCGGCAGCTGTGCTGGAAGCGCTGCTGTTCGTCGGTCATCCTCAGAATGAACCCCTCACCAGCCGCCAAATGGCCAGCTACCTGCGCGGTGTCAGTCCTCAGGAAGTGGACGAGATGATTGGCGAGCTAAACGAACAGTACGACCAACAACATGCCGCTTACACAATCGCCTCCGTCGGTGCGGGGTATCAGATGACTTTGCGCGACGACTTCATGCGACTGCGCGAAGGCTTCTACGGTCGCGTGCGTGAGGCGAAGCTATCGCAGTCGGCCGTTGACCTGTTGGCGATTGTCGCCTACCACCAGCCGATCTCGCGCGACGATATCGATCGCTTTAAGGGCCAGGCGAGTGGGGGCATCTTGGGACAACTGGTGCGTCGCCAGTTGCTGCAAATGGAATATTCCCAGGACAAGCCACGGCGCAAGATCTACCGCACCACGGAACGATTCCTGGATCTGTTCGGCCTCGATTCCCTGGAAGACCTGCCCAGCCACGAAGACTTTTAACCGGCAGGTGCTTCGAACGCAGCCGCGCCTCAGGCAGGGAGTTGCGCATCGCCTTGAGGCACGTCCCCTATGCCCCCGTCATCCGAGGTCGGGTCTTTGCGGTCCCTCGCGGCGGCCGCATGCGGCAGAGACGGTCCTCATCTGGCCTGCGCCCACCTTCTCTTGGGGGGAGATGGGACCCGCGCGTGTGCGATTCCTGGCCCCGTGGCCACGCTTCGGCCGCACGTAAATAATGGTCTACCCAGGCTTCCTTGGTTTGCTATGGCTTGTGGATTACCGAAATGGCTCAGGCGGCCAGCATGAAGCATGAATTCAATTAATTGCTCATGACGCCGCGATGGGGGCCGCGATGTGCGGACGATGAGACGAACTGGTTGGCAGCTGAGTGGGACTCCGCCCCGGTCACCCTCGAGCGGGGTAGCTAGTGGGCACCTGGACAGGCGCTGACGCGGTGGCGGACCGCTGTTAGAATTGGGGAGTCGCTAAGCTCGGTCGAGGTTGGTATCCAACCGAGGTGTTTTTGGGGTTTGGTGGGTCGAGGTCGAAGGGGACCGCGGCCGGACCAAAGGTTCGACATCGGTGTCGAGCCGCCTGATCGCTGAATTCGGGCAGGTTGGATTTGTGCCGCCTGGAGTGCACTGAAGGCACACCGTTTCTACTATTGCACCGTTACTCGACCGCTCTTTTTTTGCTCAAGGGCCATTTTGGCATGTCTCTTCGTCAGCCCATGGATCGGTTACGCTCTGCAGCCGCCGGTGATTCTGCCGTCGCTGTTGTTGTGTGACTTCGGCAACCTGGAGCGGGAGGTGGACTTGCTGCGGGCGGCGGGGATCGAAGCCCTGCATCTGGACGTGATGGACGGACATTTTGTCCCCAACCTAACGTACGGGATGCCCCTTGTGCGGTCGCTCGATCGCCTAACGGATATGGTGTTGGATGTTCACTTGATGATTAGCGATCCGGCGCAGTACGTAGCTGCCTTCGTGGATGCCGGTGCCGACGTGGTAACGATCCACGTGGAGGCAACCGCGGAACCGCGACCGATCCTGGAGTCGCATTCGCGAATTGGGAGCGGCGGCTGGTTTGTGCCTGAATCCCGATACGCCGACCGCGCGCGTCGAACCGTACTGCGATATTTGTGATGTGATATTGGTGATGAGTGTCCAGGCGGGATTTGGTGGCCAGTCCTTCAATCCTGTGGCATTGGACAAGCTGAAATACTTGCGGTCTGTCGGCGGGGACCACCTTGTTCTGGAGGTAGATGGAGGAGTCAATCCTACGACGATCGGCGACTGTGCTCAGGCCGGCGCCGATTTGTTTGTGGTGGGCTCCGCCATTTTCCGTCAGCCGCAATACGGACAGGCCGTACAGCAGCTGAAGTCGCTGGCAGATTGTACTTCTAGAGGTTGAAAACCCATGATTCGAGTTGTATTGGTACGGCCCGGCACGACGGACTTTGACGAACAGCGTCGCATCAAAGGGAACCTTGACATTCCCTTGAACCAGTTCGGCACAGATCAAGTCGCTCGGACGGCGAACGAACTGGCCGGGCAAGGGATCGAAGTCGTTTACACATCCCCCTGTCAGGCCACCGAAGAAACTGCCCGGTTGCTCGGCCACGCCCTCGGCGTCAAAGTGAAGTCCATTGCGCAGCTCCGTAATCTGGACCACGGTTTGTGGCAAGGCAAGCTAATCGACGAGGTTAGGGCGACGCAGCGGAAGGTCTATCGACAGTGGCAAGAGCAGCCGGAAACGGTCTGCCCACCCGAAGGGGAAATGCTGGACGCGGCACGGCAGCGAGTGCATCAAGCGTTGGACAAGATCCTCCGTAAGCACAAGTCGGGCGTGATCGGCGTGGTCGCCTCGGAGCCCATGGCGAGCCTGATCCGCTGCTATTTGAGCCAGGGCCAGCTGGGCGACTTGTGGCAGGCCGAGACGGCGTGTGGCAGCTGGGAAGTGATCGATGTGGTGCGCAAACAGCTACTGGCCTCCAGCGTCGGCCGATAGAAGTTAAGCTTCCTATTGTGCAATCCGCCCGTTTCGGGTGATAATCTGGGGCTGTTTCCGTGACTTCCAGCCCGCTTCCCCTGGGTACGCCCATGTCAACCAACCTATCAGCTCGTTCTATGAAGCGTCCCAAGCGTGGAGTTCCCGAGGGGCTGTGGCAGCGATGCCCGGGATGTCAGGCCGCCATCTTTCGGAAGGAGGCGGAGAAGCGTCTGAATGTCTGTCCCGAGTGCGAGTACCATTTTTATGTCTCGGCGCGGGAACGAATCGAACAGGTGCTAGATGCAGGGCACGTTTGAAGAGTGGGATGGCGACTTGCGGCCAACCGACCCGTTAGAGTTCAAAGACAAGAAGCCTTACCGAGAACGCTTGGTCGACGAACAGCGGCGCACCGGGCTGCACGATGCCGCTATCACCGGTACCGGCATGATTCGTGCGCGTCGCGTCGCTTTCGGCGTGACCGATTCTGCCTTCATCATGGGCAGCATGGGCTCGGTCGTTGGCGAACGTCTGACACGGCTTGCCGAACGCGCGACGGAGCAGGGATTGCCGCTGATCATCGTCAGCGGTTCGGGCGGCGGAGCACGCATGCACGAAGGCATCTTTCCCTGATGCAAATGGCCAAGGTGTCGGCCGCGCTGGCCCGATATCGACACGGCCGGCGGCCTGTTTATCTCGGTGGTGACCAATCCCACCATGGGAGGCGTCGCTGCCAGCTTTGCGTCGTTGGGTGATTTCGTCTTCGCCGAGCCTCGCGCGTTGATCGGATTTGCCGGGCCGCGGACGATCAAGGCGACAATCCGGATCGAATTACCCGAGGGATTTCAAACCAGCGAATTCCTGTTGGATCACGGCTTCATCGATCGCATCGTGCCCCGCAGCCGGCTCAAGAGTGAAATCGCCCGGGTGATCGACTACTGCGGCAAGTGATCATGGGTCTTTTTGATCAATTCAAATCGTTGTTGGACGGCAAGCTCAATATCGAACAGCGATATGAGTTGTTGCGCGAAGCCGTTTCGGGCACGATGTCGTCCTTCTACATGGCCCGCGACCGCAAGTCCGGAGAAGTGATCGGTCTGAAGATCTTGGATCCGGCCAAGACCGATTTTTTTGAAGCGCGATTCAAGGGACTTTCTAAGCCCCGCGAGGGCGAGATCGCGATGCGATTGAGCCATCCGCGGATCGTCAAGACGCTCGGCTATGGCGTGACGAACCACGGTGAAAGCTACGTGCTGATGGAGTATTTGGATGGTCCGGGACTAAATGTCCTGATCAAAGAGCGCAGTCCCCACCTCGTCCGTAACCGGCTGCCGCTGATCCGACAAATGGCGGAGGCGTTGGGGGCGGTGCACTGCGCCGGCTTCATTCACCGTGATATCTGCCCGCGCAACTTTATTTGCAACACCGCCGCCACCGAACTGAAGCTGATCGACTTTGGCCTGACCGTACCGGCCACCAAAGAGTTCATGCAGCCCGGGAACCGCACAGGCACGCCCAACTACATGGCCCCGGAAGTCGTTCGCCGCCGAGCTACCGACCAGCGGCTCGACATCTTTTCGCTCGGCGCACCTGCTATCAACTGACTACCTTCGAACTTCCCTGGCCCTCGCAGGACGTGACCGGCAAGGCCGCAATGCTGCACGACACCAAAGAGCCCGTCGACATCCGCGTGATGCGACCCGACGTCCACCCGCAATTGGCCAAGATCATTATGGATTGTTTGGCCAAAGAACCCGCTGCGCGCCCGCAGTCAACGGACGAATTCCTCCGAACGATCTCGCATCTGAAATCGGACGTCGAATAGCCAGAACATTCGCTCGCGTGAGTCAGCTCTTTCGATCTTGGGAAAGGAAGCGGCGGAACTGGTGCTCGTCCAGGTAGATGCCAAGCTGAACGCATTGAAACAGCAGCGCCTGATGGGGCCAATCGACGGCACGTAGCACCGCCGCCCAGTCGGCGTCACAACCGAAAAGTTTCAGGTCCATCGTCATGAGCCCCTGTGCGGAGTCCGTCAGCTGGCCGTCGATTTGCCATTCGTCGGCGCCGGATTCGCTCACCCAAACAAACGAGCCATCCGGTTCGATAAAGAGCCGAGGCAGCGCGGACAAACGCGCGCTCGCTTGTTCGAACGTTGCCGCGAAAGGACCTGTCAGCATTTCCGGCGCCACGCGGCAGACGGACCACGTCTGGCCGGCCAACATCGCGGACTCACGTGGCACCTTGACCGACGGAAAAGCGTGTACGATCACATGCCTGACAGCGGAACGAGCCTGATGTCCGGACAACCGCGACTACTCCTCGCGGTGAAACGAAGTCGACCGCTTACCCGACCGGCAGATCATCAGCAATGCAAAGCCGACTGCGAAGATGATGATCATATAGCTGGGCACATACGTCTTTTCTTCGACTTCTTCCTGATAGCCTTGTGCCCACGTGGTCGCGACCATACTCGCCCAGACCGACCACACCGATGCCATTCCCAAAGCCATCCGCAACATGTGACGAGGGCGGAACGGAGGGTCGAGTTGGCAGAACCAGGTGCGCTTCATCAAACTTCTCCCACAGACAAGGCGTCGGTGACCTCGAGCGGGTCCTCCGGACGATACTTTATTCTACTTGACCACCCCGCGACGGCTAGTCCCGCGGGCAATCCGGCTCAACTCTCCCCTGCCAGTCGCGTGCGGACGGCGGCCAGTAGCTCCTTGTCCGACAAAGGTGCCTCGTACGTCGCTCCGTCCCGCAGGTCCTTCAGTTGACAGGTCCCCGACTGAAACTCGCGACTCCCCGCGATCAGGGCCAAGCGAAACCCACGTCGATCAGCATATTTGAGTTGCTGGCCCAACTTGCGCGGATCCGGATACACCTCGACCCCGATGCCGGCTCGCGCAGGATCGCCGCCAAGCGCAAGTAGTCTCCCAGCCGATCTCGATCGAAATATGGCACGAACACCGGAGCGGTTGTGCTCACGCGGGCGATCATTTCCAGCTCTTCCATCGCGGCCAACAATCGATCCAGACCCAGCGAAGCTCCAATGCCGGGTAGGCGTTCCTTCGTGTAAACACTTGCTAGATCGTCGTACCGGCCTCCTGAACAAACGCTGCCAATCTGAGGCAGGCGATCTAGGAAGGTCTCGATGATCGTTCCCGTGTAATAGTCGAGTCCGCGCGCGATGGAAACATCCAGTACACATCGTGGCGCGGCAACTCCCGCGTGTTGGACGCCGGACAAGACCTGACGCAACGAATCCACTCCCTGTTCACCTGTCGGGCTGCCCCGGAGCAGCTCCCCCAACTGTGACAATATTTCGTCATTTGAACCTTGGATTTGCGTCAACTGGATGACTTGCCGAGCCTGTTCGCCCGTCGTTCCCGCGGTCGTGATCATTTCGGCTTGGACCTTCTCGGCGCCGATCTTGGACAGCTTATCCAAGGGCGCAAGACCGGGACCGTCTGATCGGCCAACTCCAACTTGTCCAACAGCCCTGACAGGACGCGTCGATTGTTGATGTGGATCGTGAAGTCCGCGATCCCGATCGCTTGCAGTAGATCGTGAACAACCAAAACCGTCTCGGTGTCGGCCGCGATGGATTCCGTACCAATCGTGTCAAAATCACACTGCATGAATTCGCGATAACGACCTCGATGCGTGTTTTCACCTCGCCAGACCTTGGCGATATGATACCGCTTGAATGGCGTTCCTAACTGACCGATGTGCTGCGCGGCGAATTGCGCGAGAGGGACCGTCAGGTCAAAGCGCATGCCCACCGCGCGCCCACCATGGTCCTTAAAGCTATACATCAATCGGTCGGATTCTTCGCCCCCTTTGCCCTGCAGGATTTCCAACAGCTCCAAGACCGGCGTGTCGATCGGGCTGTAGCCGTAGGAACGGTAAACGCGTCGCGCCGTATCGATCAGCTGCTCACGAGGAATCATCGCCTCGGGTAAAAAATCCCGGAATCCCTTCAACGTACGTGGATCTATCATGCTGGTCTTTATTGCAGGTTGGGTCCGGAGCCGATTAGCCGATCACGGGTAGCAAGTCCGGTTTGCGGCCGCGCAACCCTTTACCACGACGCGGCGGCAAGATGGCTTCAGCGTACTCATAGATCTGTTCGGGTGTCTCGAAATACCGCTCGTACGTCCATTCGTCGTCGTACTCGCAGTTGTCCGTAGAATACTCGCGGCAGATCTGCGGGCGCGTTTCGTAAATCCCACAACGATAGTCGTCCTGGAGATGTTTACAGGTGGTGTGCACCATCAAGTACCAATCTTCATCGTCGGTAAAGACCGTCGCCCGATCGTGCAGTAGGTACCAGCGAATGTACTCAAAGTCTCGCCATTCCTCCGGCGTGTCGATCGGTAGCGCAAAGTAATGACAACACTTAGCCGTGCAGTGATCGCACAAGCTCTCGCCAGACTTCAAGTCCTCTCGTCGTAGTTTTGTTCGTATCGCCTGAGCCATCTGCATGCAATCCTCAAGGAGTGGTCGTTGATAGTCTATCCGTCCGAGACCTTCGACTAAGTCATCCTTCACCCGCTGGCGAGTGCCCCGCAGCGACCTCACCCGGAGGGAAAGGTGACTCACGCAAGTGTCCCCCTGCTCGTTCGGGGTGCAGTTGGCCGTAGGCCGGATAAGGGCGGTCTGGGATGGCGTCCCACGGGAAACGCGCGGCTTGGGTTACCCGCAAGTCCGGATGAGGGCCGATGTGCCGCCTGATGCGCGCCGATCGGCACATGCCGGCAGGCGGGATTCAAACCCGACCAGATTACCAGAGTCGCAACACTTTGCCTATCCGAAAGCCCTGGTTGGCGACCGGCGCCGGCCGGCGGTCGGCCCTGGCCACGCTATTGATGTCTGCGCGGCCAAAGGGCCAGGACGACCAACGGGAGTCCGCGAAATCTCGGCTTCGCGCTGCTCGCCGAGGACCATTTGCGGCGCAGAAGTGAATAGATTGGCGCGTCGCCGGATTCGAACGAACTTTAAGGGACGGTGAAGAAATAATGAAAGATTGCCGATCCCATCCGTTTTGCTATTCCATAGCGGTCTTTATCTGAACTAATAGCGATTAAAGAGAGAGAAAATTGTGAATGCCATCAACGGCCTGGGGGTACCTCGGGTTGGTCCGTTCGGCCGATCGAAAGATGAGCGGCCAGCGTAGGACTAGTGTGGGGCAGCATCGCTGGTTCGCGGAACGAGATGCAGCGGGCGGCATGAATCGGGTCGCGCATTGATGGTAGATGGAAGATGTGGAGAACAGGAACGGAAGAACAAATGGTCATGAAAACACTTTCAACAACAGGGACCCTCACGACTCAATTGGAAGCGATGATCTTGGACCTTGGGCGGTTGGCCGAGACATCGATCTCGCGGGCCATCACCGCGCGTAATGCAGCGCGACACCATGATGGCCCGCGCCGTCATCCGCGAAGACGCGGACATCGACCGCGCCGAAATCGAAGTGCAGGAACTCTGCCTGAAGATTTTGGAGACCGAGCGACCGTCCGGTGCGGAACTGCGCTTTGTCGTCGCCATCCTGAAGATTAACGACAGCCTAGAACGGATCGGTGACCTGTCCGAAAATGTGGCCGAAGTCGTGGTCAAAGTCGGCGATTGGGACCGTTTTCGCCGTGTACCCGGGATTAGCGAATTGGCCGAGCAGGCTCAGGGGATGGTCCACCGCAGCATTCAATCTCTGGCCAGTCGCGATACGTATTTGGCCCACGAGGTCATTTCCGGCGACGAACGCGTCGACGAACTCTACGAAAAGATCAAACGGCACATTGAATACGAATTGGATCGCATTCCCGAAAATGCCAACCCCCTGCTGGCGTTAGAAAACGTCGTGCGCCAGTTCGAGCGGATGGGAGATGTGGCCACGAATATTGCCGAAGAGGTGATCTACCTGGTCGAAGGCAACATTGTACGGCACCGTTAGTTGGGGCCGCTTTTACGGGCCATCGCCCCCCATCGGCGTTTGAACCACCACGTCGCCAAAAGCGGCAGGGCCACGGAGACGCCCATGGCTCCGGCCAACCATTCGTGCTCGCTGGCATAGTGCCCGAGCATCGAGTAGGCGATGGCAATGCCCAGATTGCTGAGCAACACGGGCGGCCAAAACTGCCGCCAGGCGAGGTGTTGAATTCCCAGCAGCAATACCGTCGCCTCTGCCACAATCGGCAGGCCGCGCGTCAGCACCAGAGCCCCAGCGGCATACTGGCTCACCAGCCTTTGCGTTTGCTGCAAATCGGTCGGGCTGGACAACCGCTCCGCAACGGCCCGCCCTCCGGTCCGCCCTATCCAGAAGCCGACGGCAGCCCCTAGGTTCAACCCCAACCACGAGGCCAGCGTGGCAGCCCATGGTGGCAAATGGCCGCCAGACAATGTACTGACCAAACTCGAGGGAATCGGCAATAACACGTCCGTGCCCAGCAGGCCGACCACCAAGAGTGCTATTCCCCAGGGGCCGGGTGGCGACGCGTTCAATTCGGCGAGCCATTGCTCGATGCCCCGATGAAAGTACACGAAGGGCACGATCGGTACCAACAAGATCAGACAGATTAACAGCAACCAGCGCAATACCATCTTTGGCCCCGTGTCATCGATCGGTCCTCAACCCCTTATTGGCCGGAGACGAGCTGGCCTTGGGCACGAGCGACATCCTTCGACCTGCCGCGTTTTCGGCGATACGCGGTCACTCTCTGATAATCTAGGTACAATAGAGGTTATCCCCCGACGTTTGTCTCCAGGTCCTCCTCGAAGTTTCCCCCGATCAGGTTGATTGTGATGTTGATGTTCAAAGCTTGGTACCTCCCGTGGATCAGTTGGGCGGCACTGGCGATGACCAGCCCGCTGGTAACCACCTCCGTCTTGGCACAAACCTCCACCGACGCCGCAACCGGATCAGCCGGCATTGAACTCGGTCCGGCCCAAATCCGACAATTAAAGGTCGGCATCCGGATCAAGGCAGGCGGTCCCTGCCGAGGGATTTCCGCGGCGATTCCCATGCCCATGGATTGGCCCGAACAAGAAGTTCGCATCATTGACGAAGAGGTGTCACCGGAAGTCCGGGCGGTCAACTATCGCAATCTGGACGACGGCGTCAAGCAGATGCTAGTCACCATTCCTCGGCTCGACAGCGGCGAGGTGGCCGAAGCGGTGTTGACGCTGGAGATCAGCCGTAACCCCATCATTGCGCCTACCGATACTCAGGTGTACAAGATTCCCACGCGCCCCGGCCGTGACATCAAAAAATACCTTGGGGCCAGCCCGTTCATCGAAAGCCGCAACCCGCGTATTCGGAGTTTGGCTCGCCAGATCACCAGGGACAAGGAAGATCAACCCGCATGGACGCAGGTCGAAGCGATCTACGACTACGTACGGGAACACGTGGAGTATCGTGAAAGTGAACTGAAGGGCGCCATTGAAACGCTGAGCGATGGAGTGGGGGATTGCGAGGCGATGACGTCGCTGTTTATTGCATTCTGTCGTGCCGCCAAGATTCCGGCGCGGATGATCTGGGTCATGGATCACTCGTATCCGGAATTCTATTTGGAGGATGCGGAGGGAAACGGACATTGGTTCCCCTGTCAAGTTTCGGGATCGTGCGTGTTCGGCGCAATGCCCGAGACGCGGCCTATTTTGCAGAAGGGGGACAATTTCGCCATCCCCGAAACGCGGGAGCGTCGACGGTACGTAGCGACGCAATTGAAAGCCAGCGCCGTCCGCGGGACCTCGCCTCAGATCACCGAGATCCTGCAGTACGTCGACACCGGACCGGCCGCGCCCGCCCTACGGTAGTTCGGCGCCGCTAGAAAGTCGTCAACATGATGCCGCGCGGCGGGAAACAGAGCAGCGGAATCAGTAACGACAAATAACCCAGCAGCGTGCGAAACGTCCCAAGCTGCACCGAATCGTCGGCCGTGGGAGGATGATCCGTACCGAGCAAAATGACCAGCACCACCATCGGCGACCATATCAAGGCATCGCCGACGACGATATATAGGATCGCGATGAACACAAAACCGCGGGCGATCCAGTGAGCACGACGGCCAAACAGGGCATAGATCACATGGCCGCCATCCAATTGGCTTACGGGCAACATGTTGAGTCCCGTGATCAGCAAACCGACCCATCCGGCCATGAAATATGCGTTCAACTGGCTTGTACGGATCTCCGTGACCCATCCCTGATCCGGCCGCAACCAGCGAATCATCCATTCAATCAACAGCGGACAATCGTACCGCTCCATGCCATATACGGGACCACTTAGATCCAAATGCGCGATACCGATCCAGAGGATGGGAATTGCGGCAACGAGTCCCGCAATGGGACCGGCGATACCGATGTCGAAAATCTCTTTGCGATTGGCAATACGACCGTCCATCCCAATCACGGCACCCATCGTGCCGATCGGAGTGATCGGAAACGGGATGAACATTGGCAGGCTTGCGGGAATGCGATAGAGCACGGTCGCGAAAAAATGTCCCAGCTCGTGCGTCAACAAGATCGCCAGTACGCAGGTCATGTATATGAGACCCTGGTCCCAATTCCGCAATATGAGACGGCGGAATTCGAAGGGCGAGTCGAAGAGCATCGGCTGCCAACCGGTTACACCGGCCCAAAATGTGGACAAGCAGGTGACGACGAATAGCACGACAGGCAGGGTCACGCGGCGACGGGGTCGCTTCCGCAGGTGACGCGATTGCAGGACGGGACCGGCGGAACGCGGTGGATTCGTGAGGTCGGTGCCGGCGGGAGAATCATCGAGTTCTGCCCACGGGTGCGACGAGGCAACCGCGTCGTCGGGTGATGTGGCAGGTGGGTGGGCGGGGGTCGACGAGTCGTGCGAGGGCAGTGATTCCATAACGTTAAGATACCACAACCGGCCCGAATCGGCCTAGACGTCGCACCTAAGCCCCTTTTCCAGCAGGAGAGGTCACCAGGAGTGGTGACACGCAGATGACTTCCTTGCTCCCGACCGGAAGAGGTTTCTCACACAACCTCCTTCTCCCGCCGGCCGACCGCCTGCCCCATCCCGGACACTACTGCCCGCCGGCAGAGGGTGGCCGTAGGAAGGGTGAGGGGCGAGTGCTGCGCCCACTCGGGGCGGCGCGAGTTCAGCGCAATTTGGGTCACGATTCCGCGGCGATCGATCTAGAATAGAAGGCAGCGCACCGCCGCTTGACGGTCGCCCGCCGAGCGGGCTCTTTTTGGCGCTGCCTTTCACCCCAGTTTTTCGATCTGAAGTACTCGTTAATGTCACCCCAGTTGATTGCCCATCGTGGGTATCCCGCTCGATTTCCCGAAAACACACTCGTTGGCTATCAGGCTGCAGTCGCCGCAGGTGCCACGTGGCTGGAGACCGACATTCAGTTCAGCCGAGATGGGGTGCCGGTGTTGTATCATGACGCCGATCTCCAGCGGACGTCGAATCGACCAGGTCGGATTGCCGACTTCACATTTCACCAACTGGCGTACTGGGACGCGGCAGAAACGGGCCGTTTCGGGGAGCAATTTCGGGGCGAGCCCATTCTTCGCCTGCGGGATTTCGTCCACTGGATCGATCGCCACGAGCCGGTTCACGTGATGATCGAACTGAAGCAGGAGACGCTGGCACGATTCGGCGTCGAAACGGTACTCCGGCGCGTCTTGCAGGACATGGACGTTGTGGTCGATCGTTGCGTGCTCATATCCAAAAACCTCGCGGCGCTCTGTCATGCCCGGTCGCTCACTGAAATCCGCACGGGCTGGGTGTTACCCGAATGGACAGAAACCAACCGCGAATTGGTTGAAGATCACCCCCAAGATTTTTTGATCGTCAAACACAGCCGCGTGCCCAGCGGGCATAATGCTCTCTGGCGCGGTACGTGGCATTGGGTCGTCTACGCGATCGACGATCCCGACGTGGCGTGTCAGCAATACGATCGTGGCATAGAATATGTGGAAACCAATGCGATTGGAGACATGTTGACGGACGGGAGGTTTCGCAACGTTGATCATCACCGAACGCGTTGACATCCTGGTTGTTGGCGGTGGAATTCACGGGGTCGGCGTCGCTCAGGCCGGAGCGGCTGCGGGGTATTCGGTGCTGTTGTTGGAACAGTCCGCGTTGGCCTCGGGAACTTCAAGTCGCTCCAGCAAGCTCATTCACGGCGGCCTGCGTTATTTGGAGACGATGGAGCTACAACTCGTACGGGAGAGTCTGCATGAGCGAGAACTGCTGTTGCAGTTGGCTCCCGACCTGGTCCACCGCCAACACTTCATCATCCCCGTTTACACGGACACGTCGCGACGCCCCATGACGCTTCGCGCGGGTTTGTCGCTATACGCATTGTTAGCGGGCATGCGCCGGTATACGGGCTTTGACAGTATTCCACGGCGCCGCTGGTCACAACTCGATGGACTTTCCACCGAAGGGCTGCAACATGTCTTCCGGTATTGGGATGCGCAAACCGACGATCGGCGATTGACCGAGGCGGTGATGCGTTCGGCCGAGTCGCTTGGCGCGGTGGGACGCTGGCCGGCGGAATTCCTGTCGGCCGAAGTAACCGGCGAATCGTGCCGATCTGTTTATCGTTGGCAAGGCAGTGAACACGAAGTGGAGTCGGCGGTTATCGTCAATGCTGCCGGTCCATGGGCCAGTGCGATCGCCGCTCGCATGACACCTCAGCCACCCAGTCCGCCGGTTGACCTGGTCCAAGGGACCCATCTGGAATTGCCGGACGCCGTCGAACAGGGGTGTTACTATTTGGAGGCCCCTGCCGACAGCCGCGCGGTATTCGTGCTGCCGTGGAAGGGCCACACGTTGTTGGGCACGACGGAACGCTTGTATGTAGGCGATCCGGCAGACGTCGTTCCGACCGTGCCCGAAACGGAATACTTGCTGGACGTATATCGCCACTATTTTCCGTCCCGTTCTCAGAACGTACTGGATCAATGGGCTGGCTTGCGGGTTTTGCCGGCGGGGCGTGACAAGGCGTCAAAACGCTCGCGCGAAACTCAACTGCCGGTCGACAATCCGGATCGACCTCGTGTGATCGCGGTGTTTGGCGGTAAGCTAACGGGCTATCGGGCAACGGCTGAAAAAGTCCTTCAGCAGCTCAAAGCCACACTCTTGCCACGCACTCCCCGCGCCGATACGCGTTCCTTGAAACTGACTGCTGAATAATCCGACGGCGTCGCCGCTGCACATTCAACGGCGCTCGGACGAGCGACGATGGACGAAAGACGCCCTGAGCGAACCGTCTTGTGACATGACAACGACATTCTGGTTAGGCATCGATGTCGGTACGTTGTCTGCGCGCACGATCGTCTTTGACGACACGGGTGCGGCGTGCTATCGCAGCGACCGGCCGCTTTCGATAGCTCGCTTGGATGACGAACGAGTCGAGCAATCGGCAGAGGAAATCTGTGCCGCGACCGACGCCGTGATCGGCGACGCAGTTGCATTCGTTCGGCAAATGGCGGGATCGATAGCCGCCGCCGGGCTCGCCGTGCAACGGTCGAGCGTCGTCGCGTGGCGTGCTGACGACGGTACGCCGTTAAGTCCCGTGTTGAGTTGGCAAGATCGACGAACGCGACAGCACTTGGCAACGCGCGGCTGGGATGTCGACAACATCAAACGCATGACCGGTCTCCCGCTCTCCGCGCATTACGGTGCCAGTAAGCTTGCATGGCTCTTGGATCATCTCCGTCGATCCACGCGCGATCAACAAGCGTTTCGCGTCGGCCCGCTGTCCAGTTTCCTGGCAACGGCGCTGACCGTCGAACGTCCATGTTCGGCCGACATCACGAGCGCAGCGCATGCAGTTGGTCAATCTCGCCCGACCATTCGACTGGGACGACCAACTGTTGTCGTTGTTTGGGATTCCGCGGGAGCATCTACCCGTGGTCTGTCGCACGACCGATCTATTCGGCCATTTGCGTTGCGCCCACATCCGCTTGCGGGCGGTATGTGGCGACCAATTTGCGGCATTGCACGGCGCGGAGCCGTACTTGGACGGAGCGGGATCGGCAGCGGGAAACGAGCGACTACGAGAGGACGTGTCGCCGGTCACGCCGAGGCCGCTGCTGGTCAATCTGGGCACCGGAGGCTTCGTGATGGCCGCACCCGCGACCACCGTCGATCCCAGCGGACCGCTGCTGCACAGTCCGGGCGCCCTGGGGGAACGGATTGTCGAGGGCACGATCAACGGGGTGGGAGCCGCGCTGCAATGGGCCGCGCAGCGGTTGGGGGTCGAATTGTCCCAGGTGTCATGGCCCACGGCATACTTCAACGCGCGGGACTGGACCTTTGTGAACCGAGTCGGCGGCGTCGGCTCCCCTTGGTGGCATGCGGCGGGTAACAGCTACTGGATCGACCGGCATGGCTCAATCGGTCAGCCCGCCGATGCCACGGCAGCCATGCAAGCGGTTTTGGAAAGCATTGCCTTTCTGGTCCACGCCAACGTCGATTGTTTGGGTGCTGCGGGAGTCGCGGTCGCGAGTCTACGTTTAACCGGCGGGGTCGCCGCTATTCGTCCCTTGGGACAGCTGCTCGCCGATCTTTGCCATTGCCCCGTCGAGACGCCCGCGGAGACGGAGCTGACAGCGCGCACGGCGCGGCCTGGCTTGCCGCCGGCTGCCCCTCGGACTGGCGGCGACTCGATTTGATCTCCCGACAGGAACCTCAACACAACGCTGCCCTGCAGCAGCGCCCCCTTCGGTTCTGTCAGCTGATCGCGGGTCCTTTATAATCGGGAGCGACACCAAGTCACCATCGAATCGCGTAGACACCTGTCATGCCCCAAGCCAACCCTCGTTACATCATGATCGGCGGCTTTTTGGGCGCGGGCAAAACAACTACGATTGCGCGCCTCGCGCGAGTATTTGCGGGAGGGAAAACGCGTTGGCATCGTGACCAACGATCAGTCCACCGATCTGGTCGACACGCATCACTTACGATCCCAGGGTTTCGATGTCGGCGAAGTCACGGGCTCGTGCTTCTGCTGCAATTTCGACGCCTTGACGAACACACTAGAAATGCTGGGCGAGCGAGAACGTCCCGACGTGATCTTGGCCGAACCGGTTGGCAGTTGCACCGATCTGGTCGCCACCGTCATGCGTCCGTTAACGCACGTATATCGTCGCCCTTTGGATATCGCGCCCTACGGAGTGATCCTCAAACCGAGTCACGGAATGAAGATTCTGCGGCGGGAACCTCAGGGCGGATTCGCGCTCCAGGCCGAATACATCTTTCGCAAACAATTGGAAGAAGCCGATTTTGTATTGATCAATCGGATCGACCAATTAAGTGAAGCCGACGTAACAGAATTGAAGCGGCTGCTAGTCGTCGAATTGCCAGGACGCCCGTCCTGCCAATCTCGGCACGCTCGGGCGAGGGCTTTGCCAGGCTGCGGCAGTTGCTGGGGCAACCGGGTGGATGGGGACAGCGCCAACTGGAGCTCGACTACGACGTTTACGCGGATGGAGAAGCTTCACTCGGCTGGCTCAATTGCGTTGTGGTCGTCCAAGCCGAGGCGGGATTTCAACTCGACACAATCGTGCTCGATATCGTGCGACGCATGCAGGTAAAGCTTGAGGCAGCCGAATTGGAATCGGCGCCATCTGAAGGCAATCGCGCAGAGCGAGCTAGGATTTGCGGTCAGCAATCTAGTCAGCAATCGCACTGGCGCGGAATTGTCGTCTGCCTGCCCATTGCGCACACACAGGGCTCACGTCGTCGTCAACGCCGCGGGTCGCCGCAAGTGCCCAACGTCTGGAAGCCATCATGCGATCGCAATTGATCGACGCGATGACGGCCATCGACGCCACGTACACAATCGTCAACCTGCAGAGTTTCCAGCCTGGCCGACCGGTGCCAACCCACCGGATTACAGAATCGCGATGTTGACGAATCCTACCCTCTCTCCGCGCGCCCCTCGCCCTTTTGCGAACCCTGCGTTTACAAGAGACCCGTGTCGCCGATCACGGTGGCACCCCAGGCCGGCCTACCAAGTGCGATGCGGGGTCGGTATCCCGCTAGGGACGCACAGATCGCTTTTGCGAAAGCTGTGTGGAAACTGGATAGGGGCGGCGGCGGCGCGGCGTCCGTGTCCGGTCGGCTGGGGCCGGAGGGCGTGTCCGGTTTGCGGCGGCGACGACGGGGACCATCGAACACTCGGCCCAACGGGCTGGCCAGCAGGGCGGGGAGAAAATCAGGTCCCCTGCCAAAGCCGCGGCCAATAGGGTCAGCATCAATGTCCCAAATCGCTGTGTGGGAGTGAACGTGCTGAAGGCAAAGATCGACAAACCAAGCCCGCCGATGGCGGTGGTTTGCGTCATTGCCATACCCACGCGTTCGTAAGCTTTCAAAATGGAATCTCGTCGCGACAGACCATCATCCAGATTGCGACGGAACCACGTAAGGAAGTGAATCGTATCGTCGACGGCGACGCCCATCGCCACACTGGCCGTCATCATGCTGCCGATGTCAACCAGTATGTTGAGCCAGCCCATCGCGCCAAAGATGAGGAGCACCGGAAAGACATTGGGAATCATCGACAACAAACCAGCGCGGGACGCTGCGAACCACGAAGATCATCACGAGCGCGATCATGCCAAAGGCCCAGATGGTACTGACAATCAGGCTTTCCAGCAGCGTGCGTTGGGCTTTGTAAACAACGGGCACCAGGCCCGTATAGACCGCCGAAACCAGTTCCCCTTGTTGCTCCGCCGTGCCGGCGGCGGGCTGAAACTGATGGTCCCGTGCGTCGATCAGCAATTGAGCCTGCTGTTGCAGCTGATGGACATCATAGGGGCCTTGCGGATCGATCACGACCACGCAATCGGCGTCCCGCACCAACTCATTAAAGTTCGCCGGCAATTCGAACCGGGGATCATGCCAGTCTTGTAGGTCCAGCCCCGCGTTCATGCAACAATCGTCCCAGGATTTTGGCGAACACGTCGGTCTGGGACAGGGACTCATTCTGCTCGGCGGACGGAGCACTGTCCGAGGTCGCGGCTTCGCCGGCGATGGAGCCACACAGGTGACGAGCAGTCTTCGAGCGTCCGAAGGGCGCACCGAGCAAATACACGCTCGCCTTGCGTACCCCCTCGGGACCGCGTTGAGCCAGCAGCGATTCCAGAATCTGCTGGCGGTAATGATACGCTTCCAGAATCGGTTCCACGGAACGCTTCAGTTCGTTCACAAACGTGCCGTAATCGATATCGTTGAGTGCACCCAGGCGCAGGCTATCCGCCACAACTCCGACTGATCTTCCGGATCGACACGTAAGTAGTCGGATTCCAGGAACTCGTCGCGGTGCGATTCCATACTGCGACTAATCCCACCTCGTTCCGCGATCTTCATGAAGCCACCGCCGGAACCGGGCAGCTCCGGAGCGAAGGTCACCGCCGACATGGCTTGGCCGATGATCTGCTGGCCTTCGTCGCCAAACCGATGTTCCAGCACCTCCTGGATATACTTGACCACTTCCATGCGTTCCAGGAAGGTCATTGACAGCAATTCGCGGCTCATTTCCTCGGGCGACCGCTCGTCGGCCGCGACATCGCTGGTCGTGTCACGTTGGATCGTAGGATCGACCTTGACCACAATTTCCATGGGCACCAACTTGCCCATGTTTTCTTCCAGCCAGCGATAGTCGCGAATGATTTTCGCGTCCGCATCGAACATCTTGAGGAGCTGGACGTCGGTGCGGATTCGCGTGGCCCCCAGCCAATCGCGAACATGGTGACAAAGCATATCAGCAGCACGACAGCGTAGTTGCCGACAATGACTTCACCCACGCGCGCCAGAACTTTTCCACGAACAGTTCCATCCGGGATTTCTCGACGGTGCCGGCGCGGCGGTTGCGAAAACGGCGCGGCGGCCAAGTCTGTAGGGCCGCCGGTAAATAGCTAAATAGCAAGCCTAGCGTGGCTAGTACGCCGATCGCCGAGAACAGGCCGAATTTGCGAATGGGCAGAATTTCGCTGGAAAATAGCGAGAGCAAACCAAGGGCGGTCGTCAGCGCGGCCAGCGTACACGGTTTCCATCCCAGGAATAGGGCATGCCCGGGGGCGCGACGCAGTCCAACATCGTGCATCGAATCGCGGTAGTAGTTGACGATGTGCACCGCGCCCGACAATCCCAAGACATAAACCAGCGACGGCATCGACATCAACACCGCGTCCACGCTTGATCCTGACCAGTAGACGAACGACAAACTCGCAACGGCGCTCAGACCACCGACCAGAAACACCATGATCGTGACGTTGATGCTGCGAAAACTGAGCCATGACAGGCCCAAACCGACCAGCAGCGAGAAGCCCACGAGGCGGACCAACGTGATCTGACCCTCCTCGTCAATCGCCACATTGTCCACCGAGGGACCGCCCAGTTTGATTTGAGGTGCCGGCGGATCGGTGGGGGCGGGAAATAATTGGCTAAGGGCCGGCGGTAACAGGGTCGGTTGCGGCGGCAGGTGAATTCCTGACTCGGCCGCCAACTCCATCAACCGCCCGCGTGGTTTACCCAGGATGCCGCGTCCCAACGCACTCCGCAGGTCCTGCTTCGCCGCATCGGTCAATGTAATCACGATGCACGTCTGCTTGCCGTCCGGGCCGAACAACGATCCCTTCAGACGTGCCATCGCCCGTTGCCGGTTGGTTGTCCAGAACACCTCCCGGTCGCGTCAACTGATGCAATACGCCAGGACCGGTCGTCACCGTTTTGAACAACCGAGCCGACAAGCGACGCGGCTCTTCGTAATACCAGGGGCCGTCGCGTTGTCCCAGTGAGGCAACAAAATCGCCGCTGACATTCGGTCCCTTGATCCAGCGTTTAACCATCGTCACCAGCGGCTGAACCACCGACGAACTGCCTCTCCAACGATACAGGTCGCCGTCGGGCAAAATGTAAAACCACTGCTCGTCGCGTCCGCGGATCCACTTCTCTTGCTGGCCCCCCCAATTTTGAAAATCGTTGGGCAGGTAGTGCAGCCCCAGCTTGTTGCCAATCCGCTCCCCGGCCGGCGGCAAATCGCCGACATCCAACTGGCGGACATACATGTCCAGACGCGGATCAGTGAATCGCTGCCGTTGTACTTCGATCGGCCAGTTACCCGAGACCTCCGCCAAGGTCTTTTCGGTGTCAATCGTTTCCTCCAGGCGTCGCATCTGTTCCGACGGCGGCACCTCCGGAAATATTTTGTCGATGAACGTCATGAAGGACTCGTCGTCCGTACGGCCCGTGCAGCCCTCCCAGCTGACCACGACAAACTGCTCGCCCAAAAATCGCTCGCGAAACCAATCCAATTCGCGAGTTTCCGCGAAGTCTGAGGGGAGCCAATCTTTGACGTCGTTCTTCATCCGCTGCACGGCCATCCGCGCACCGCGAACGCGAAAGGGGCCAGGAAAAACACGGCCATTAAGATCAGCAGCGCATGTCGAGCGAAGAACGGTTTCTTCATAACAGAAAGTGATACGTCGCGAAGCCTCGCTCAAAACCGACCGACGAAGTCTCGGACTGGCCCGACCAGACCGACAGGTGATGGGCTGCGAAGCGGATGTCGTCGTCAATCCGTTAAGATAGTGAAGAAACCGACCATAGTCTACGGCGCGATGTCCGTTTGATACGATGGCGCAAGTCGAGCCAGGGCAACTTGGTATGGTTATTGAAACGTTGCGGCGTCCCTGTGCTTACCATCAAGCCTCACAGCTATCCTAGGCCGCCTAGCTCGCCGATCCTGAGCGGGGGAAACTGGCTGGCGGCCAACTGTCGGCGACACGCAAGATGACCGATTTCCCTGCGCCGCTTCGTTACCACAGCATCTCGAAACCGACCGACAGCCCGTGGAAGATCGTATCGCCCGTGACTTCGAATTTCGGAAAGGCGTCACCGAGTCCCAGGTTTTCCGTCGCGGTAGCGATTCCCTGCACGTACATGGCATCGTAGGCCACGCGGGCGAGTAGATTCGGGCGAACTTGGTATGTGGCCAACAACCCCCCTTCCAAGACGGCTGCCAAGTTTTCACTGTTGACTTTTTCAGTGCGCGGCGGATTGGGGACACCCGAGAGCATCACGTTGACCAAGCTTCGGCGGTCGGCGAAATTGAAAAGTCCGCCGGCCTTGAATCGCGCGCCCCAACTCCATCGACTATAGTTTTCAATCCATTCACCACCCAGTTGCACACCGAACATGTCGTTCGTTGTCTTGACCTGGTAGTAGCCCGACGTGGTGGGATTGGTGAAACTGGCCTGAAGACTGAACATTTCGTTGATACTCATCGCCCTCAGACCAATCAACAGCGATTTTATCTGACTGGCGGCGAGATTACGGACCCACGTACCATTGGGCTGCAGATCCAATCGATCGCGCAGCGGCCGTTCCAGAATGCGAAAATTCATTTCGAAGCTGTTCATATCCGAGTCGTACTGGATATCGTGCTGTTTCGCGTCGCCAAATCCGGGCGTCGCGGCCCCGACCATCACGCCGGTCACGCCGGTGGTGAAATAGTGGTTGCCCGGTCCCAGACCATCGATCAGGCCATTGGGTGCGAGCGATATGATGGTGGCCGTTTGGCTATAATCGAATAGGCCTAGGAAGGCAAATTCCACCGTGTAATCGCGATTCGTCACGTCCTGTCCCAGAAATCTTCCCAGCGTCAGCCGAGTCCCCGGGGTGTACGTCGGATTGACTTCCTTGGTCGATAACAAGGGTGCGTTAAGGTCATTGATACTGGTACCGGCACCGCTGTTATCCGCCGAGATGTACACGAGCTGATTTTCCGTCCGTAGCAGCGCGACAACTTCGGCTTGGCTATACCAAAATCCTCGGCGGAAGAGCGCACTGGTGCTGTATACCATTGCCTGATCTTGTTGCATCAATTCGGGGTCAAACGGATCTCCCCAATCACCTTCCCAGATGACGCCGGCATCCAAGTCCGAAACCGGGATCGGGATGTCTTCGGCAGGTGTGCCCTGCGCGATCGAGCCGCTCGCGGACGCGGACGCCGACGGCGGGGCAGGCGGCATGTCGGGCGCAAGCCCTGTTTCCTCAGACGGCTGAGGGACCTGCGGCATGAGTGACGGGGCGCCGGAAGTCGATGGATCGACCGGTTGAAATTGCGCTTGGCGAATTGGATCGTCTGTGGGAAAACCGGTTTCACGTTCGAATGCAAGTGGAGTCTGGTTGCTGGGCGCGGCAAAGCGGAGCTGCGCGTATCAGCGTCGACGGGGGAGCGGACAGAACGCACGCTGCCAAGGCGAGGATTCGCCATCGAGCCAGGATTCGGGTCGCCGTGATTTGCACCGCTTGTTCCTCTCGGTTTCATGCCCTGCGGCCGGCTGCCGGCCAATCGCTGAGCAGCGCCGCGGATGATTATTTATTTCACCCCTCTGCGTAATCGGCGAAATCCAGCCTCTACAACAGGAATATTCCGCAAAATCCGCACTCTATGCCTGGCATCCCCAGCTTAACTTGGCGTCTCGTACGCGCGTCATGGCGGAATCGAAGGGCCGCCAAGCCCTCACCGGCCACGACCTGTTGAAGATTTCCAGAGCCGACGAGTACGTCCCACCTGACGTGGCAGCGCATGAATTTGAGTCGGATAGGCAGCTCAACTGCCCTGCCGCAACAGGACGCGGCGGCTCTATAATGAACGGTATCCACAAGCTCAGCAAGATTGGAGGACCTGTGACGATGCTTTCTCCCTTAGAGTCATTGATCCAGTGCGGCACGAAACTCTGGCTCGATTCAGTCGATCCCGCTTTAGTGCAAGCCAACCGCAAGCTCGGCGCCACCGGGGCAACATCCAACCCCGTGATTGTGGCGAACCTGATCAAGACCGGCCGGTTCGACGAGGCGCTGATGGACGGTCTCCAGCGAGACTGGGACGACGAGACGATTGCGTGGCAGCTAACCGACGGCCTGGTGCGCGACGCACAACGTGTCTTTCACGACGTCTGGCAGCAAACGGCGGGCAATGATGGCTACGTAAGCTTCGAGCTGGACCCGTTGTTGGAGGACGAGGCTCGATCGCTGTCGCATGCCGAACGTGTCGAGCGGTACGTCGAGTTGGGCAAGCGGTGGTCTGCCGGCCACGAGAACCGGATGATCAAAGTCCCGGCCACGTCCGCGGGGATTGATAGCTTGGAGGCCTTGGTCGCTGCCGGCATCACGGTCAACGTCACCTTGCTCTTCTCCACTGCACAGTACATCGCTGCCCGCGACGCGGTGTGGCAGGGCGCTCGCCAGCGCAAGAACTTGGATTCGTTTAAGAGCGTCTACAGCATTTTTGTATCCCGCGTCGACGTGTACACGGCTCAGCACCTGCCCCATCTGACGGCGGCAGCCCAGGGGCAAGTGGGAATCGTGAACGCCAAGCGGATTTGGGCAGATAACCTCGCCTTTTGGCAGCTGCACAACACACCCTTGCAGCAGGAGATTGTCTTTGCCAGCACGGGAACGAAGGACCCGGCGGAAAAGCCCTGGAAGTATGTCGCCGCCTTTGCGGGCAGCGATATCGAGACGAATCCTCCCGAGACGAACGAGGCGGTGCAGGCGAGTGGGATACAGTTGACGCGTCAGGTCGATCAGTTGCCCCAGCAGCCGGTGCTGGACGAAATCGACCGGCAGCTTGACGAGCAGCACATGGAGGCGACGTTGATGGCCGAAGGCGTGAAGAAGTTTGCCGATCCGCAGAAGGCGTTACTCGCGTTGATCGGTCAGAAGCGCCGGGAGTTGCAACAGGCCGATTGACGCAGCCGCCACGCAAGTGTGGGGGCGCCGCCGCCGGCCAAATTACGCGGACTTCTCGTCAACTTGTCGGGATTCTGATACGATCAACCGTCTTGCGGACCTTGGAGATGGCCGCTGTGAGGCCCCGCGGGCCCGTTCGCTTACCGCGCCCAGTCGCCGCGAGGCTGGTCGGCCGCGTTCCCCCTGTGACCGTAGACACTCAACCGTGACCTCAACCGTGACAAGGTACCGTCATGACGCTCGATCAGTATCAATTGTGTCCGTGCGGAAGCGGCAAGAAGATCAAGTTCTGTTGCGCGGGAATTCATCCATGATCTGGACCGCGTGCAACGGATGATCCAGGGCGACCAGCGTTTGGCGGCGTTGGAGAAGACGGAAGCGTTGTTGGCCAAGTATCCGGATCGGCCATCGTTGTTGATGACGAAGGCCGAGATCGAGATCCAGCTGGACGAAGCGGACAAGGCGAAAAAAACCGTTGATCAATTACAGCAGGTGGATCCTAAGAACCCGAGCGCATTTGCGATGCGGGCGTTGTTAGCGATCGTCTCGGAGGGCAACCTCAACGCCGCCATCAATTACATCCAGGATGCCTTCGATACGGCCGATGGCACGGTGACGCCTCGCATGTATGAGGCGACGGTTGTCTTGGGCAACATGCTGATGCGCGCCGGCTTGCCGGCCGCCTGCAAGGGGCATCTGCAATTGGCGCTGGCACTCAGCGACGCCAAAGACGAACGGTGTGCTCAGTTGCTCATGCAATTGAATCACTCGCGGCAGATCCCCTTATTGCTCCGCGAGCCACTCAATATGCAATCGTGTCCGCCCGACGTCACCTGGAGGATCGAATTTGAACACGCGATGCGCGAGATCTTCAAAGGGCGTTGGCGGAAAGGGGCGTCGATTCTGTCCGCGATGTCGGTACGGATCCTGGACGCGCCGGCGATTCTGTTTAATCAAGCTGTCGTGCAGACTTGGTTGGGCGACAATCTGAACGCCGTCAAGGCATTTCGCCAGTACGCGCGCATTCGCGAGCTGCCGTTGGACGATCGTGTCCAAGCCATGGCCTTGGCAGATTGTTTGGATCCCGATCCGAAGAAGACGCTGATCGACTCGGTCGAGCGGGTTTACGACTTGGAATCGATTGATCCGGTGATGGAGCAGTGTCTGTCGAACAAGCAATTGCGCTCGTTGCCGATTGACCGCGAAGCGACGCCCGACAGCGATCAACCACTACCTCGCGCTGCCTTCGAATTGCTGTGCAAACCCTTGCCGACGCAGTTGGAGCAACTACAGGTGGATGACATCCCGGAGTCCTGGGGAACGCTACTGCTATTCGGCAAGGAAACGGATCGCCCCGCACGGCTCGTGACCCACTGCCCCCGGACACGCTTGTCGGAGATAGAGGAGTTTTGTCAGACATTGTCCCCCACGCCACTGCCGGCCGCCAGCACCGAACAGGTCGTCGAGCAGGTATCTTGGTTCGGTGCCGAGGTCTTAAAAAGTTGGCGGATACCGGATCAGCTGTCGCTTGACGAGCGTCGTCGGTTACAAACGGAATTGCGTCGACATGCCATTCTGGAACGCTGGCCGGCCACCCCATCGCCGCGGTTGGATGGCAAAACACCCACTGAAGCGGCCGCGCACGATGGCCAATACAAGATTGCAATTTTGGCGGACCTATTGAACCTGGAAATCGTCGGTCAGGACGCACATTGGGAGTTGGACTTCAATTCGCTCCGCCGACAACTGAACTTGCCAGAACGCGGACCCCTGAATGCCGCGGACGTCGAACTCGAGCGGTTACCTGTTCATCGCATCTCGCAACTGAAGTTCCAGGAATTGACGGACGAGCAATTGTTGACCGTTTATCGGCGGACCTACGCGGTGATGGCCGTGTGGTCACTGCGGCAAATTGCTTTGGAGGTGATTAGCCGAAAGAGTTTGGACGACAAGATCGACAAGGTCGAGGCGTACGATATTCTGTCGGACGTGGCGCCAAATACCGACGAGGCTCTGGAATACCTGGCCAAGGCCCGCAAGTTGGCGACCGCAGAAGGCGAATCACCGGCCGCGTGGTTGATTGACGAATTGGAGATTCGACTGCTGCGCGGCGAGGCGGAAAAGTTCGTGCAACTGTTGAAAGAAATCCAAGCGCGCTACATCAAGGAGCCGGGTATCGCGCCCTCGCTAATCGAAGTCCTCTCCAGGTTTGGCCTGGTGACACCCGATGGCCGCGTCATGATTCCCGCTTCGGCCGACACGGCGGCCGCCGCCGATTCTAGCGCCGCCGATGGTGTGTGGGTGCCCGGCGACAGCCCGACCCCCTCGGCGGCCGACGCCGGAGAGGCGAAGCCGGAATCGAAACTCTGGATCCCAGGCATGGATTAACAGCGCGGCTTTCGTGATGGACAATTCCGCGACGGATGATCTGCGTCACATGCGTCAAGCGCTGCGGTTGGCAGCGCTGGGTCAGGGTTTGGTGGAACCGAATCCGATGGTGGGTTGTGTGATCGCGCAAGCCGACCGTGTTGTCGGCGAAGGTTGGCACGAACGCTTTGGCGGACCGCATGCCGAAGTCAACGCGCTGCGTTCGGCAGGGGCCGAGGCTGCAGGTGGCACGCTCTATGTGACTCTGGAACCGTGCTGTCATCATGGCAAGACTCCGCCCTGTACCGATGCGGTCATCGAAGCTGGGATTAAACGGGTCGTCATCGGACAGATGGATCCCTATCCCAAAGTCAAAGGACAGGGAATTGGGCGCTTGCGCGCGCGGGGATCGATGTCGACGTCGGGGTATTGGAAGACGCCGCGCAACAACTCACTGCCCCTTATCTCAAGCGGCTACAACGGCGACGTCCTTGGGTGATTGCCAAGTGGGCAATGACACTGGATGGCAAGATCGCGTCGCGCGCGGACACAGTCAATGGATTTCGTCGGCCGCCGCACGACAGATTGTTCATCAACTGCGGGGGCGTGTGGACGCAATCATGATTGGCAGCCACACGGCCCGCGTCGACAATCCTCTCTTGACCGCGCGACCACCGGGGCCACGTACCGCGGCCCGCATCGTGGTGGATTCCCAGGCGAGCCTATCGTTGGACAGCCAGCTGGTGGGCACCACGTACGCAGCTCCCGTGTTGGTCGCCGTTGGTGGGACGGCAGCCCTCTCGCGCTGCGACCAGCTCCGCCAGCGTGGCTGTGAAGTCGTGGAGTGCCGCGGCCTGAATCATCTGGATCGACTCAGCTTCCTGCTCGACGAGTTGGGAAAACGCGATTGGACCAACGTCCTGGTGGAAGGCGGCGGCGGCCTGCTGGGAAATCTGATGCAACTGCGACAGATCGACGAAGTGCACGCCTTTATCGCCCCCAAGCTTATCGGCGGCGCTGGAGCCACTTCCCCCATCGAAGGACTCGGCCTCGAGACGATCGACCAAGCTCTTGTGCTGGATCAAATCAAAGTCCAATCCATCGGTGACGACCTGTATGTCTCTGGCCGAGTACTACCGCGGCAAGACACGACCGAGGAAACCACGTAATGCGCAACGTATTGTTGGTGGCCGCAGGAGGGGCAATGGGTGCGGCCGTCCGATTCTTGATTACACACTGGATACATCGTCGCTGGGTCACGCATTTTCCCATCGGCACGTTAACCGTCAATGTGACAGGGTGTCTGTTAATCGGCGTTGCCGTTCAAGCCAGCCATGCCGGGTTGCTCACCCCCACAGTAAGAATGTTGCTGGTGACGGGCGTGTTGGGAGCCCTGACGACGTTTTCGACCTTCGGTCACGACACCTTTCTTTGCTTCACCGAGTCGGGCTTGAGGATGGCCGCCGCAAACATCGGGGCGAACGTCGTCATCGGCTTATTGGCCCTCGCGGCAGGCCTGGCCCTCGGTCAATGGCTGTGGCCCGTGTCTCCTGGGTGAGGCATCTGGATCCCGCATGTTGGTCGGGCGAACTCGCTGGGATATCTCCAGCAATGAACCGCTCGTGCATTTCCGCTCCGTCTGGACTTTTTATTCAAGCGCGAGAGCGCAGAGACACGGAGGGCGTGCCGAACAGGATTGGGCCGCAGGCCGGATGAGGACGTGTATCAAAGAGTTGCCATGCGGCCTGGTGTTATGCATAACGTGGCAAGGGGCGCGTGCAACCGGTATGTTGAGGCTTCGGTTCGCCGTTTACCTTGTTCCAGGAGAAGACTCATGCGTGCTTTGTGCGGGTTCCTGTTGATCGTCGGCTGGCTGGTGTCGCCCAGTCAAGCGGAAGAACGTCTGCTGGTCGGTGTGGCGGAAGTTGACATCACTCCGCCGATTCCTTACCGCATGAGTGGTTACTTCAGCGAGCGGGTGAGCACGGGAATCAAAGATCCGTTGAAGGCCAAAGCGATTGTGTTTGTTCAAGGAAGTACCCAGGCGGCCATCGTTTTTTGTGATTTGATCGGCATGTCTCGCGACGTCGTACAGCGCACCCGTGCGGCGGCGAATGCGGCGACAGGGATCCCGGCCACACACATCGCCATCGCGGCCACTCACAGCCATACCGGACCGCTGTACTTCGGTGCGTTGCGAAAATTCTTTCACGAACGCAGTGCCGCGCATCTGGGCGAAGATCGTTACGAACAGGTGGACTATCCCAACCTGTTGGAAACGCGGTTGGTGCAGGCTTTGGGACAAGCGCTGGCGACCGCTCAACCGGCCGAACTGCACTGGTTATGCAAACGAACGTCAGCTTTCCTTCAATCGGCGCTTCCACATGCGCGACGGATCCGTTCGTTTCAATCCCGGCCAACAGAACCCCGACATTATTCGAGCTGCCGGCCCCATTGATCCTCAGGTTGGCGTGATCGAGATCCAGCCGGCCAGCGGAGACAGCCCGATTGCGGCGATCGTCTCCTTCGCACTCCACTTAGACACGGTTGGCGGCACGGAGTACTCGGCCGATTACCCGTACTGGCTACAGGAACAAATGCGGAACATGTTTGGACGGGATTTTATTACGTTGTTCGGCACGGGCACATGTGGAGATATCAATCACATTGATGTTCATACCCAGGGTCGGCGGTCGGCCGAAGAAATCGGCAATCAACTTGCGGCGACGGTACTGGCCAATCGCCCGCAATATAAACCGGTGACCAAACCGTCGTTGGCCGTGCGTCGCGCCGTGGTTGACGTCCCGTTACAGCATTATTCGGACGAGCAGGTTCAGACGGCACAAAACAACATGACCAAAGTCGGCACTTCGGAAATCGGTTTCCTGGAACAAGTTGAGGCCTACAAGATCATGGACCTGCAACTACGGGGCGGCGACCAAATCCCGTTGGAAGTGAAGACGATCCGGCTTTCGTCCGACGTGGCCATCGTATTCCTGCCAGGAGAAGTATTCGTCGAATTGGGAATCGCCATCAAGGCAGCGTCTCCCTTCGCGACGACCTTGGTGATCGAATTGACCAGCGACGCGCCTGGCTACCTACCCACGCGTAAGGCATTTGCCGAAGGCAGCTACGAAACCGTCAATAGTCGCATTGCCCCGGGTGGAGGCGAGGCGATGGTCGAAACGGCCGTCGAATTGTTGCGCGAACTGGCTGGCACGTAGATGACGACCGGAGTTGAGGTCGGCCCGAGCAGGATGACTAGCGGCCCTCGTCGGGTCGGCCATCGCGCCGACGTTCGCGCAAGCGTGGGAACAAGGGACCTCGTTGTTCGCGGCGCTCTTGCCGCTGCTGGCGCAGGTCGCGCAGTGCGTCCACGACGTCCTGGGCCGTTACGTCGCCTGACACAATCGGATCCAGCAGCTTCGAGACAACATCACTGGCCATTTGCCCATTACCTTCCAACCGAAGCTGGGGTTCATCCAACGTACCACGGATGGGCAAATCGAGCGTTTGATTTCCCAGCGCCTGCGCGATTGGGCCACTGCCAATCAACTCCAAAGGCAAAGGGATCTCCGCATGCAAATCCAAACTCCGGTCGAACCCCACTGTGCCGTCCGTGCGAATCACAAGTTCCGGTGCCACCTCCGGCAACCCGAATTCCAGACCTTCATGATGGACGTGGGCATCCTGAACCTGAAACTCGATCACGGAATTGTCGGCCAAGCGAACGGACTCGGGTAGGTCCCGTTGAGTCACCCGGGCGACGAAGCGAGCGATATCCTTTGCCAGCGGATTCTTGAGTCCGGTTTCCACCGCGTGCAGTGACACTCGTCCATTCACCACGGAGGTCTCGGGCTGGTCGACGGGAATACGACATTGATCCAATTCCAGCGACAAACTGCCCTGTGTCCAAGCCACGTCCGCCAGAATTGGGGCTACGTACTTCAGGCCCGTCGCGCACATTTCGGGGGTCAACTGCACGTGGTCCAAGGGGCGGCCCGGCGCGATCGTTAGCAGACGCTGGCCATCGGATATTTGCCAGTCAGCCTGCAAATTGATCTGCTTGGCGAATTCCATGGGGGCGTCGCGAGCGCCCGCTCGTACCAGAATCGTGCCGTTTTTCACCTCAATTCGAAACCGCCCCGGCACTTTCGCACTTCCTGCTGCCTCGTCGCCGGGCTCCTCGCCGGGTTCCGTTGGCGGTAAATCAAACGGCTGATCCATTGCCACAACAATGGTGGGGCGATCAATTACGAAGGTTCCCAGGTCGCCCTGCGAGGTTAGCATCTGCAGCAAGCTCAATTCGCTACCAAGCTCGGCGACGGTGAATTCCCAGCGATCTGCTGCGTCGGCAATGCGAACATCTCGAAATGCCGTGGGAGTGAGCCAACCGATCTGCGACTGAGCGATCGACGCATGGATTGCATGAGCGGCCAGCTTGCCGTTGAGCAGCGACACGAGCAAACCGGATTTGCTCAACAGCGTCGGCAATACCACCACCAGCGCCATGAGAGCGACGCCGACCCCAAACAGCCAACGGACCCATCGGCGCGACACCGACACGTCCGCAGGCGATTGGCCCGCGGGTAAATCTGAAGCAGCCATGATTACAAACTCAAATGCAATGCCTATACGGTATCACCGCACCACGGCGTCTGTTTCCATGGTCATCTAACTTAACATATTGCCCCACCTACGGTAGATCCGGGTCTCGTCGGGCCGACGGCCACCTGTTCCCTTAGGGAGAAAGAACGTCCGTGGCCCCCATGTTTCCGTTTCCGACGGAAATCATGATAAACTGGGCACGAGGTGGATACCGTCCCGAGTCGAATTGAGATATTGAGAATCCGATGAAATCACACAGCTCCTTTGCCAAACCCGTAGCAGCATTCGGGTGGAAGTCCTATCGCCGCATGGGACTCGTTGTCATGGTCTTGTTAATCTCGATGACCGCTCCGGCACAGTCGGACGACGTGGTGGTTGCGCCATCCGGTCTATTCTCGTCCTTGACCGAGCCACCCTGCTCGTATTGTTCGACGCAAAACCGCAAGGGCTTCATCCGCGACGATGATAAGGTGGTGGCTTGGATCCGGGCGCACACAATGGAGGTGCGATTCCGCTGCGGCATTTCCTAGCCGGGCCACGGGTCATTAACGACACTTACGGACTGTTTTTCTACGATCCGGACGGAGGTTACGTGGCGGCATATCGGAAGGATTACGGGTACGAGCTGTATGGCTGGCGGCATGGTGTGATGATCGTGCGAGGCCGCGACGGCACACTCTGGTCCGCCTTAACAGGGAAGGCCATCGAAGGACCACAGGAGGGCAAGCAGCTGGAACGGATTCCGAGTCTCACGACGACCTGGGCTTATTGGTTGATGTTACACCCTGAGTCTACCGCGTACGATTTGTTTGAAGGAAGCAAATACGAAGTGGTCCCTTTGCCGACGGCGTTGAGCGATATGGCGCAGCAATCGATGGGACAAGTTGACGATCGACTGTCGGCCATGCAATCGGTTCTCGGCGTGAAGGTTGGGGACGTGACGAAGGCATATCCGTTGGACGAGGACGTTGAACGAGCGTGCTTTGTCGATCGCGTGGGCGAGACGGAGATCGCCGTGTTCTGGTACGCTCCGACACGTTCATCCGTCGCCTTTCAGCGTCATCTCGGCAACGAAACTGTGACCCTGTATGCCGACGAAATCTCGCCCGAGTCCGCACCGTTTAAAGATCGCGAAACGGGAACTCGCTGGACCATCGCGGGCCGCGGCATTGACGGACCGCTGCGAGGTAAAGAGCTTCAATGGGTCGATTCCATCCAATGTCGTTGGTTTGCCTGGTCGGCTGAACACCCGGATACAACGGTCTATGAATCCTCACATTAGACGGACGTCACTTTGCCTGCTGGTCGTTTGGCTGGTGGGTCCGTTGCTCGGCAGCGGCCGCTTGGCGATCGCGCAGGAAACGCCGGTTTCGGCGTCGTCGCGGTCCGTACGTGGGGCGATGCTCGATGCGTCGCAGATCACCGAATCGCGGCTACAGTCACTCCAGCAAGCGGGTACGAACACAATCGTCATTCCCCTAGGGGCTACGACGGAAGCCGCGCCCGGCGTCCTGCAGGATGCAGCGCGGCGCGTGCGCGGTGGGGGACTACAGCTCTACTACTGGATCGAAATCGCTCGATGTCCCGAGCTGGCCGACGCGCATCCGGAATGGATGGCAAGCCTCCAAGGTCACGACGAATGGCGGCGATGGTACCCGGATACGCCACAACCGGATGACGACCAGGTGGTCAAAGTCTATCCGTGGGTCCCGATTCTATACCGAGAGGCTTTCGAGGCACATTTGCAGCGTGTCGGGGGAACGCTGGCGACTGCGCCGCCGTGTGACGGAGTGTACCTAAACGACCTGCAAGGTGCACCGTCGGCGTGCGGATGTGGGAACACGTTGTGTCGCTGGACTGCGGATTACGGACCGAAACGGACGGCGAGTCCGGCTCCGGCCGACGCGGCCGCACGGTTCGTCGCTACCGTCAAACAACGGTTTCCGAACCTTTCCGTGATCCCGGTTTGGTTGACCGAATGCGAAGAACACGACGGCACCGACGACGGCGCCTGCGCGGGTGTCGGCTGTTTTCGCGGGATCTGCTGGCAGGCGTATACGGAACAACTAATACCTGTCGCGCAGCAAAATGAGCGACTTGCGGTTCTATCGACCTATGTCGAACTGCGGCGTGATCTGGCTACGTACCCACAGCCGGCCGGCTGGATTGGTGCGGTGATCGAATCATTTCAAACGATGCCGCCTAAACATAAAGGCACCGCGATTCCCGCCTCACGGTTGATCAGCGTGTTGCAGGGTTGGGGTGTCGATGAGTCGATCGTTCACGCGCAAGTCGAGCACAGCGCTGGCCGCAGGTGCGTTCGGTTATGTCGTCGCATACTCGGTTGTCGATCAAAGTTGGCAACCACGTTTGGTGCGTTGGAAATAATCGTCCTTGTCATCCGGATCCAGTAGGGCAAACAGCGCGTCGACGCTGGAGGTCGCGGCGGGCGTGAGCGCCGAAGCAGCAACGGTTGCGTTCGCCACGTAGGTTCCTTGTTGGAACGCCAACAGCAAGTCCTTTGTGTTGAACACGCCGTCACCGTCCCAATCGCCGGCCAGCCAGTCGGCGAATTCACCCGTCTCGTATTTTCCAAGCTGGAAGATTTGCACCACATCTTGGGAATCGAAACGGCCATCGCCATCGCCCCAGCGAGCCTGTCGCAGCGACAGGCCCATGTAGCGATTTCCCAAGATCGCGGCATCTTGAATCGTAGCAAACTCGAAACCAAACAGTCCGCGAGTCAAGTGCACGTTCGCAGAGATCTCCACGGCGCACCAGTTCGTCGCGACACTACCGAGTTGATCGGGAGCGAGTCGCGTGATGGGAACGTCGCTTGTGCCGCCGAGATCGGGCCAAGGCGAGCTCGATTTGTATTGCACCCGGTCTGCTAGGATCTGCCGGCCGTCGTTTAGATAGCGATACAGTCGGATGTCGTCGCCCGCGCTTCGCGCCGTAAACGTACTCCCTCCATCACCCGTGGACACTCTGCCAAAAGACACGTCCAGTTGTGCCAACTTCGTCGGCTTCCGTCGTCGCTCAGCAGACCACCCGCTTCGTCCCGCAGGTTGACGGTCACGTCCGCCAGGTCGTACTCGCGAATTTGTGTGATAATTTGATGAAGAGCGCTACTCGGTTTTCGACGTGGCGTCCGACAAGTCAACACAAATGCATTGCTTGTCATTGCGGATATAAGCATGTCGATTTGCGTAGGCCGGCATCGACCAAACAACATCGCGCCCAAAAGCGACGTTGGTAGGTTCGATCACGTGAGCTCGATCCAGTTCGGTGAATCCATCGCGGGACAACTGCGCGATGATCAGATCGCCTTGATCGGTGAATAACCAGTACCGATTCGATTGCCGCACGATGAACACCGTACCGGTCTGGACGGGACGATCTTCCGCCAACGGAGCGGGAGTCTCCCAAAGTCTTTTGCCGGAACGGATTTCAAAAGCGATGAACGCCCCATTTTGGTCAAGGCCGTAGATCACGTCGTGATCCAGAATGGGTTGGACATTGACCGGTGAAATCGCCTGCTTCGGTAGATCCTGCCATTGCACTTCGGCGGCAGGGGAGTCCGTAGCAAGCTTTAACAGCATGTTTTTGTTTGAGTATCCTGCCGCATACAAGTAGTCGCCGGCTTGGATCGGCGACATGATGATCGAGCCATTGGTGGCCTCGTAGGGCACTGACCAATACTCGGTCCCCGTTTCCGGGTCGACCGACGTCACGGCATCGGGCCGCAACAGGATCAGTTGTCGCTTGCCACCGGCCTGAATGATGGTCGGCGGCGAATAGCCCTGCTCATTCGATGTGAGCGAACGCCACAGTTCTTCGCCGGTATCCTTGTGGAAGGCCACGACGTGGCTGCCTTCTCCGCCCACCAGGCAGATCAGTTTTTGTCCGTCGATCAACGGATGACTCGCGTATCCCCAAAGCGCGGCTTTCGTGTTGTATTCCCGCACTAGATCTTTTTGCCAAATCACCTCACCGCGCTGGAGATCGAAGCAAATTAGGTTGCCTTCACCACCCAACGTATAAACTTTGCCGTCGTGGACGATGGGGGTGCAGCGTGGTCCGGCCGGATAGGACATCGTGTATTTGACGGGGTACTCGTGTTTCCAGACTTCATGCCCATTGGTTTCGTCCAGGCACAAAACCCGTTCGACGCCGCTGAACTCTTTGCGTTCAAAGTTGCCGACTTGCACGTTTTCCGCGGTGACATAATCGGTCACAATCACTCGACCCGTGGCCACGGCGGGCCCCGCGTAACCTCCCGCCACCGGCGCCTCCAAAGCACAGGGGGGCCACCACGCGGAAAACGTTCGACCAATCCCGATTCGCGCCAGGCGTTGTCACGACCAGGGCCCATCCATTGCGGCCAGTCGTCGGCAACAGCAGCGGTCATCGAGGTGGCCAGGAGGAGTAGGAAGGCGCTTATCTCGATCCGACATGTCATGAGGTTCACTCCAAAGCTTGGTGGCTGTGCAAAATAATGTGGTCGCTAACGAGTCCACGCATCTTAGGGGGTACGTATTGTAGCGAAGTTCTCCGGTTGGAGAGGGCGGTTGGATGAATTCGGAATCTCAATCGGTTACGATAACGTGGTCACCACCGGTGGCCCACGCCCACGCGACCACGACTCTGGAGGCTCAGACATGATCCATCCGATGCATCGCCGCCAATTTCTCCGCTCAACCGCAGCACTCGCCACCTTGTCGACACTGCCGCGCACCGTGCGAGCAAGTTCTGCCAATGGCAAGTTGCGCACGGCTCATGTGGGAGTCGGAGGCATGGGCGGCGCGGATTTGGGCTCGATCTCGTCGCATCCCCAAGTGGAAGTCGCTGCGTTGTGCGACGTGGACCAGGGACGTTTGCAACAGGCACTGGCACGGTTTCCGCGAGCACAAACGTTTGGCGACTATCGCGAAATGATAAGTCAGCTGGGCGATCGTATCGATGCCGTTGTCGTCTCGACGCCGGATCACACGCATGCGCCGGCAGCGATGACCGCCTTGAATCACGCCAAACCCGTTTATTGCCAGAAGCCACTCACCCACGAAGTTTATGAAGCGCGCCGCTTGCGGACCATTGCGGCCGAGAAGCAATTGGTGACGCAGATGGGCATTCAGGTCCATGCCAGCCAGCCGTACCGGCGTGCCACCCAAATGATTCAGGACGGCGTGATCGGCCAGGTAAGTCAGGTGCATGCTTGGTCCGAAAAAAACTGGGGCTACGATGGCGGGCCCATTCAGGGATCGCAGCCGGTTCCCGACTCGCTGGATTGGAATCTGTGGATTGGCACGGCAGCGATGCGACCGTTTCACACGGGCGTCTACCATCCGGCCAATTGGCGCAAGCTGATTGACTTCGGCACCGGCACGTTGGGCGACATGGGCGTACACATTTTTGATACCCCGTACCGCGCACTGCAATTGACGGCGCCGACCTGGTCCCAAACCAGTTGTCGTCCGCCGACAGGCATTGGTCATCCGGAAAAGAATGTTGTGCGATACGAGTTTCCCGGCACACGCTACACGACCGATGTGCTGAGTTGGGTGTGGTACGACGGCGCCAATGCGCCGCCTTCGGCCCGTGAATTGAAGTTGCCCGACGACGTCAAGTTACCTGGGCAGGGTGCGTTGTTCGTGGGCGCCGATGGCTGGATGTTGCTGCCGCACGTAGGCGAACCCATTTTGCTGCCGGAGGCCAAATTCCAGGATGCTAAGCGGCCCGACATCGAGCCGCTGGATCACTATCATCAATGGGTGGATGCATGCCGAGGCGAGGGTCAAACGGCGCCGCATTTTGGCTACGCCGGTCCCCTGACTGAAGCGCTCCTGCTGGGCGTCGTGGCCAACCGTTTCCCCGATCAAAAACTGATGTGGGACGCGGCTCAGTTGCGCGTCACGAATCACGAAGCGGCCAACGCCTTGCTGCGCCGCGAATACCGGTCGGGATTTGACGTGGGCAACCTGAGTTAGCGGCCGGCGTCATCGGCCGTGGACGGTTCTGGGGGCCACGGCAGCCAACCGGGGGTCAGTGTCTGGAGAGTCCAGAGCGTTCCGCCAGCTGTGACGTAAAGGGTTTTCAGCTCCGGTCCGCCAAAGGTGCAGTTCGTCACTTCATCGCGGAATGGGAACGAAGTCCAACAGCTCGCCCTCCGCTGTCAGTACATAAACGCCAGCGCGATACGGCTCCACCGTCTCGTAAGGCGGCTGTGGCTTGTTGAGTCCGGCGGCAACAAACAAGCGGCCTTGACGATCGAGCACCATTCCATCCGGGCCGCGACTGGTTTGCCAATCGAACAGGCAACGTTGGCTGGCCGGGTCGACCGTGCCGTCTGCCTGCAAGTCAAATCGCCACAGCTTGCGAGGTCCGCCCGTGACATTGTTGTTGTTGTCGGCAACAAACAGAAATCGGTCATCGGCCGAAACAACCAAACCATTGGGTCGGTCGACTTCATGCGTGATGATGCGGGTGACGGTGCCGTCAGGGTCGATGCGATAAACACCCTCGATCTCACCGGCCGCATCGCGAAATTCCATCCCATCGCGCGGACCGTATTGAGGATCGGAGAAGTAGATACGGCCTTGCGAATCCACGGTGATGTCATTGGGTGAATTAAATCGTTGGCCACCGTATTGGTCCGCCAGCACCGTGATTTGACCGGTCGACAGGTCGGTGCGCGTGACACGACGCTGAGCGGGCTCGCACGTCAACAAGCGGCCTTGGCGATCAAAGAGCAGGCCGTTGGCCCCCGCGTTCGCGGAACGTCTGCACAGATCCGTCGGCAACGAGGCGACTGATGCGCTGGTTGCCACTGAAGAAAAGACCTTGCTCAGGATGCCAAGCCGGCCCCTCTCCAGCATTTTCGCCCACCACTTGCTGCGGCTGAGGCGTGACAAATATTGGCTCCTTCCAACTCGCACCCTGACGGAAGCAATACAGTCTCGCGGCCGTTCGGATCAACAGGCAGTCATCGGTCATGGCTGGCGTTGCCATGCACATGTCGTCGTCGGCCAAGTTGTTTTGGTCGAGTAGCTGGAACTCATCTCCAGCTTGAATGACAAACGTCCGGCCGTCTTCGTTCAGACAAAACACCTTGCCGTTGTACGCCCAGGGCGACGCTGTGAAGGCGCGACCGTCGGGGATCCGCTGACGATCGTAAATTGGTTGTCCGTCCTGCGCGTTGTAACAGGCAAAAAATCCGCGGTCGTACAGCACATAGAGCCGACCGTCATACAGCAAAGTCGACGGGTTGTACGGGCCGCCCTCGTCGTCACTCCACACAATCCAGTCGTTCGACGTTTGACCCTCCTGCAAAGAAATATCCCCTGTCGCGCCGGGTCGCACGGCGTAGATCGGGCGTTGCTTGTCCATGACATAGCCGGAGCTGAAATACAAGCGATCTCCGTCGGCGAACGGCGTGGCGATGGTGATGCTGGACATGCCTTCCAGCGTCCATAACTCGTTGCCGTCCAAGTCGTACGACCGAACTTTGCCGCTACCCAACGTAACGATTTCGGTTCTCAACGAATTCTGCCAAATATAGGGCGTGGCCCAGTTGCTCTTTTCGTCGCGTTCGACACGCCAGATCTGCTCGCCCGTGCGTTTGTCCAATGCCAACAGGTATGAGTCGTCGTCGTTGTCGTCCACAACGTACAAGCGGTCGCCGTGCAGGACCGGGGAAGCCGCGGTGCCCCAGCCGTAGCGGGTGCGATGCACGTCGAACGGCTTGGACCACACCAATTCCCCATTGAAGTCGAGGCAATAGAGGCCGAGGTTACCAAAGTACGCATAGACACGCTCGCCGTCGGTCACGGGCGTCTCGGACGCAAAGCTGTTTTTCAAGTGAATCGACGATTGCGGCGGGCCCTCGTGTACCTCGCGCAGTCCAGGCAACCTGCCCGCTCGCCAGGTCCAAACATAGAACTTGCCACTGGTGGATGGCTGCAGGCGGCTCGGGACGGTTGCCGCCAAAATAGAGCCCTTTCTTCGGGGGCTCACTTTCGCCAAGGTTGACGACGGTGGTCACAAAAACTCGCTGGCCGGCTACGATGGGTGACGACCATCCTCGACCCGGCAGATCGATCTTCCAAAGCACATTGTCGGTGGTCGACCAGTGTTCGGGCAGCTGTGTCGATCGGGCGACACCGCGCGCTTCCGCACCGCGAAACTGAGGCCAAGTTGTCTGCGCGGCGAGGGAATTAACTAGCAAGCACATAGTCGCCAAGCCGGATACTGTGCGCCCCGAGCAGCGATCGAAGATCGAGACCGAGCATCATCGATGATTCTCCCAAAACATGCCGCGTTGCCGCGAACCGTGATTAGGCCTGCGTATCGGGCCGGAGTACTAAGCACCAATTCGGGTGGACAATCGAACCGCAGCGGTCGCGTCCCCGAGAGACCACGGCTGACGTGCATTAACGTAGGGGATTCATAGAACGTGCCGGCCGAGTAGCGCACGCCAAAATGGCTCGGCGAGAACACCGGGCCGACAATCGGAAAGCGGATCTGACCTCCGTGCGTGTGCCCGGCCAGCATCAAGTCAAAATCATAGTCCCGCGCCCACGGATACTGGTCTGGGCTGTGGGCCACGGCAATGCGGAACGGCCGACCGCTCGGCAACCCAACCGGCGCGGTGCTCATGTCGGCCGCCGGGGCGAACCACGGCAACTCATTTCCGGCGAGCAAAATGGGACATTCGTTGACATGGATCGTCTCGAAGCGGCCTCCCAAGTCGATCAATCCGTGGTTGATTAATTCAGTGCGCAACCCCAACTCGTTCCGAATTCTCAAATCGTGGTTGCCCAGCACGAAGAACACACCGTGCGGCGCGGTCAATTTGCCGAGCACGGCAGACAGCCACGAAAAGCACTCGGGTTTATCAATGATGTCGCCGGTAATCACGATCATGTCGGACTGCAGTTGATTGGCCCGATCAATAATCAGTTCGTAAAAGTCTTGCGTAACGCGACCGGTGAAGTGCAGATCGGAAAGATGCGTGATGGTCAGTCCATCCAGTGAGGGCGGCAATCGAGAGAGACGCAGCGTCTTATCGTGAATCCACAGTTCGAACACCTGATTGGCGGGCAGGCGTGCCAGTAGTGATGTCGCCAATTCCCCGCTCGGAACTCGTCCCAGCTGTTCTACCGTATTGATGTGCGTCGTATGGTTCGACTCCAAGCGTGACGTAACTCCCGCTTGCGTCAGATGCCGAATCCAGGCTCCCAGCGCCATGGGGACCGCTGCCCAGCAAACGATGGCGTAGATCAATCCGAGTATGCGCCACGTCGGGTGTGCGGCGAGCCACGACCATTCGGGCACGACAAATAGCGCACCAATCACCGTCAGTGGAATGCCAAACAGAAAGACATACCACAGCAAATCCACCACCTTCATGAACTCGTGCGGCAACGCGGTCGCATGCAGTCGATTAATGGTGTAGATACAAATGGCCCAATGGCCAAAGATCGCGAGCGCCACGAGCAGATACAGCATGGGCAGGGAAGGCGGCTAGGGCGACAGATGGGAGACAGTTGAAATAACGTCTGTGTTAGGCCTGCGGAACCTTTCCACCGGTCTCAATCGTTCCTTCCACCGTCTCGAGCAATTGATCGAGCCGAAACGGCTTATATAGAATGGCATTCGCTGGCAGGCCGGCTTGGCGAGCTTTCACAATTGTGTGTCCTGGGTCATAACCGAATCCGGTCATCAAAATCAGCGGCACAGGTTCCACCAACGCCCGCAGCTTCATCAGCAACTCGTAGCCCGACATGTCGGGCAGTTTGATCGCGGAAATAACGACATCATAGGACGAATCGGTGCTCGAGTTGCGAATCATAAAAAACGCTTCATCACCGTCGTGGGCCGTTTCCACGGTGCAACCAAAACGATCCAGCAGGCTATGAGCCGCGCTGCGAACCGTCTCGTCGTCGTCGACCACTAACACACGGCGATTGCACAGCGCCGGGCGGGCTTCGATTTGGGCACAGGCTGGAACGGCCTCGGCCGGCGCCATCTCTTGTCCTACTTTGTGGATCAATTGCTTGATATCGCGGGCGTTGCGCAAGATCCGTTGTAGTCGCTCAACCACGGAAGGATTGTGTCCGATGTAGGCCTCCATCACGTAGACGGCGTCGTTCAAGATCTCGTCTACCGGCAGGGCCACTTCGCGATGGATCGCCTCCACGCTGGCTTGTGCCGTGTTAGCCTGCTGCGCAACGAGAAGCTCCAGCGTGTTCAGCGCATTGGCGACATCGCGCGAGAAGATTTCCAGAAACTGCAAATCACTTTCGGTAAAGGCCCGCGGCTCGGGGCTCTCGACGTTGAACGTCCCAATTACCTTATCGTGCCAGATTAGCGGTACCGTCAGCGAGCTCTTCGCCCCCACGCAGCCCTCGATGTACAAGGGGTCTTCCGCCGTGTCTTCGCACAAATAACTCTTGCCGGTCGCCGCCACAAATCCTGTTACGCCCTGTCCCTTGGGCTTGGCAAACAATTTGCGTTTAGCCGCCTGCTCGTCAATCCCTTCCGACAACAGGGGAACCAGCTCACCCGTCTCTTGGCCTAACAACCGAATCTCAACGACGTCGAAATCCAACAATTCATTCGTGTAGTGCAGAATATTCGATTTGAGCAACTCGATGCGGTCCTCGACCTGCATCTGAAACACTTCTTCTGCCGTCAGGTCGGCCAGTGCGACACCTGCCTTGTGAATCGCCGCCATTTTCTGCTGCTGCAACGTCTCCGACGTCACGTCGCGCACCGTCACGATCAGATTCTCAGGGCTACCATCGCCTTCTCGAAACGGGACACAATGAACCTGGTAGTAGCGGTTTTCGCCACAGCGGAGGTTCGAGCAGCTTGCTTCGCCCGTCGCCAGCGCGGTATGGAAGGGGCAGAAATCGGGCCCAAGAATCTCTGGATTGCCAAAGGCCTGATAAAAATTAGAACCGGCCAAATCACCTCGATTCAACCAGTTCTTTAAACAATCGTTGGACCAGAGGATCGTGTTTTCCGAGTCCAGCAGGCGACCCCATCGGGCAAGCCTTCCAGAATCCGCTCGTTTTGCAGCAGCTTCCCTAGCCAGACACCCTCGCTGAAATGCTCGGAACTAATGAAGACACCCACAATCTCAGGATCGAGTGTGGGGGCGCGAAACGGGGCCTCGACCGGAACAACCTCGAATTTTTCGCGAAGTTGGTCGACTGACGGCTCCCCGCTTTGCAGGTCACCAACCAACAAGATTTTTGGTTTGGCAGACAACCTCCCCAACTCCCTCAAACCTTGTCCTTGCGTCTCGTCGCAAGAATTATAAGACTCGCCCGCCGCTTGAACAATCAGTGATTTGCTCATCGCCAATTCCCGGTATCTTAAATCGGTCGTTAGACCCGAGCAAGTTTACCAATCGCGAGAGATGGGACAGCTTTTCAAAGAGCGATCCCGCTAAGGCAAATCAATCAGGTTGAATTGCCTGCCGCCACTCCGCCGCCCAAACGTCTCGTGCCCCCGTCCAGTTCTGACAACACCGGAAAGCGTAATCCCAAGCTGTTTGCTCACCCACCCTTGCCGATCGACTTGGAGTAAAGCAGAAGCACGACTCCAGAAGACAATAGCCCGAACGGAGCCCACTCGGGGGGTTCAACAACGCGTTGTGGTGCTTCGGTAGGCAGGCTGGTCATGTTCGGATCTAAGAAGCTGTAGTCGTACGAACTGGAGGTCGATTCGGCCGATTTTCGAACGGTTAGCGTCGCACGCTGGATAAGTAGACACTCCAATCCCAGTACACAAAGCGTGACAGCGACGGCAAGAAAGAACGATCGCCCCATGAAAACACCTCGCTCAACCTGGATGATCTGGCAAACGCGGGATCCATTCTCATCCGCGTGAGGAGCGTTACGGATCGTTGGCGCCCGCGGTGAGTGATGGCCCGTGCGACCCAAAGCAGCAGTCGCTAACTATCAGATCGTCTGCGCAATGGGAAAAGCTGACCTCGGTCCCCCGCGAGTGCAGGTGATCCAGCTATTGCCGCTTGTGCGGCCACCGGCAGCGCGGTCCTCGTTCGATCCTCGCCCACCCACCACACAACTCATTCCATCGATGGCGGGATCGCCCAACCTGGCCGGACACGTGGCGCCACGGCACATCGATGCCGATGGGCGACTACCATTTGAGGCCGAACTGGTCACCGCCACTCTTGCGGCCCAGTCCCCCCCTTGAGTGGTTCGTTATGCTCCGGCACGACCGCGGTGTCAATTCCGGCTCGGACTCCTCAGCCGACTCCGCGACAGGCGAGGCCTGAGCTGCCTTGATGGACAAACTCAGTCGCTGATTCTCTCGGTCGACCGACAGCACCTTAACTTCGACCGACTGTCCTTCCTTTAAGAAACGCGCCACCTTGTGCACGCGGTGATGAGCGATTTCTGAGATATGTACTAAACCTTCGACTCCGGCACAATTTTCACAAAGGCGCCAAACTCCATGATTTTGGTGACGGTTCCCTCCAGCACACTGCCGACCGCATACTTGGTGGCGGCGTCTTGCCACGGGTCTTCCAGGAGGTCACGGTAGGAAAGTCCGATTCTGCCAGTCGCCGGATCGATTTTTTCGATCCGGACACGGACGTTCTGTCCTTCTTCGAGGACTTCGCTGGGATGCGCCATCCGATCCCAACTCAACTGACTCACGTGAATCAGTCCATCGATGCCGCCCAGGTCAACAAACGCACCGAAATTCTGCAGACGGCGGACGATACCTTCGCGAACTTGGCCGACCTCCAATTCCTGAATCAGCCTTTCTCGATCTTCCTGCTTCTGGCGTTCCAGGATCGCGCGGTGGCTGAGCACCAAGTTGCGTCGGTCCGGATTGGCCTCGGTGACCAAACATTGCAGAGTTTGACCTACGAACGGCTCCAGGTCATCGACGCGAAAGAGCGACACCTGACTGATGGGCATAAAGCCGCGAATGTGATTCACCTCGCACTCTAGGCCTCCCTTGTTGTGTCCGGTCACGCGAACTTCAACCGTGACGCCTTCCGCAAGATCCGACCAATCCTGGACCTCAACCGATGCCCCCGGCACCGTCACCTCATACAGGTTGTCGTCCACCAGATAACGAGTCGGGATCACTTCCAACTGCGTGCCGGGTTCGGGTGGTTCGACAAACTGTCGACGCGAAACGATCCCTTCCTGCTGCCCATTCAAATTGAGGAAGACATATTCACGATCACACTTGATGACTCGGGCAACACAACGCTCATCTAGCTCGACCGTCTGTTGAGCCGACCCGGTGCCGCCAGACGGAGCACTCAGCAGTTCGTCGATCGAGAGATCTCCCAGTGCTTCATCAATCTCCGCCTGCAAGTCGGCGGAAACGCGTTTAGCGAGCGGTGCAGGAAACAATTCTTGGGCACTCATCGTGGGCACCCGCGGTGCTGGCGAAGCTTCCACCGTGTTTTCCGCCGGCACTTCAATCGGTGGAGTGTCCACCGACGCATCTTGGGGAGCGTCCGCGGGACCCGCCGACGCTTCGGAAACGGGAGGCGTCGACGACTCGCCAATCGCGTCGCCCTCGCTCGCGTTGCCCGTCGACGGCTGAGGTTCGCGCTGCGAGCCGATCTTGATTTCCACTTTACGACGAGATTGCGCTGGGTCATCTCGTCAGTTGGCGCGGGGGCCGCATCGTTGTCGATCGGCAATTCCTGATTTTTTTCGTCCGTCATGTGTGTGAAATCTCGTCAGAAACGGTCTTCGGCGGCGAGGTGCCCGATCGGCAAGGGCGGCATCTTCGCACCCGCCAGGTGGGAATCTCGCCAGTTCAAAAGCTTGATTGTACTAACAAAAAGGGCCGCGTCGACAACCACGACCCCGACTCTTGCCCTGTTGCCCCGAAATGCCACGACCGCCTACGCCGCCGCAAGGCCGCCATCGCACACCACGACCCTCCTGCTGGCCCAGCGCGGTCGCCCTGTAACGGATGGCCACGATGATGCGGGTAAGGATGGATTGCCGAGCCATGCAGCCGCTACACTAATCGAGGTTAGGATCTGCCCCTCAGTGACGACAGAGGAGACGCCCATGGGATCGTTTCATTTCAACCCAGACGTTTACGGCAAAGTCTGCGCCAATTTGCTCTCAAGCGAGGACTTACCGCCGCTGGGTCCAGGGGACCCGCAGCGCCAGGTAGGTGAACGTTTGCAGGCGTTGACCATCGAGGAATTATTTCGCGACGCGACGCTGCGCGGACCGTCCCATGGCGTCCTGCTGCCTGGCCGGACTGTGGCTCTGGTTTGATTACCTCACGGAGTCGCATCAGATCAGTCAGCGGATTTCCAGTCCCAGTGGCAGCTACTGGCATGGCATTATGCATCGACGTGAACCGGACTACCCCAACGCCAAGTACTGGTTCGACCGCGTCGGCGAACATCCGATATTCACCCCTCTCGCAAACGAGGCCACGCAGATGACGTGCGACTCCGGTGCCCTAGACGTTGGCGAAATCCTTTCCGACGACGCCAGCTGGGATTCGTATTGTTTTGTCGATCTTTGCCGACAGCATGCCGGGACTTCCTCGGACGCCGAAATGTTGTGCCGCCGAATTGCTCGATTGGAATGGCAACTGCTGTTTGACTACTGCTATCGAAATGCCACGGGCAATCAGCCGACGTGGATCGCGGTCATCAGTCACAAAAATGCGGGAGGCCGGCGCACCATTACCGCGCGTAGAGAGAGGAACTCACGCGCGTCACTACTTTGGCCGGGAGAGCGCCGCGGGGCACCCAATTGCGAGTTGGGGGCAAGTGAAGGCGAACCGGCACCGCCAACGAACCCTATCCCTGTGGCGTCGCGGTAGCTTTCGCGAGCCGATCAATCTGCTTCAAGGCGGCCTGTCCGACCGCGGGCTCCCAGCACGTGGTATCCTCACATACGTATACGGTCGTCTGGTCTTGGATGGCGGGTCGATCGCCGAACAGCGACGCCAAGGGATGCTCAGCATGGAATGGCTGGCTTACCTCGCGCACGGCCAGCACGCTGCGGGGCAAATAGGATTGGTGCAAACGGCGTAGGATATGCTCCGTCATCGCGTCCTGCTCGGTGGCGACCACCACGATTTCGTAAAATGGCCCGATGAACATATCGGTTGCCAGCAACATTTGTCCCGCTGCTGCCGGGGCTTGGTTCATTAAACTTCCGGCAGATCGCAAAATGTCATAGGCCCGTTCACGATAGTCCGGCGGTGCCCGAGGTGGGCCAGTCGTAGGAAAGCGGAGGCGGCCATGGCGTTGCCACTGGGCACGGAACTGTCTTGAAGATCCTTGGTGGCGTGATCAACGCCTCGTGGTCATCGGCCGTATAGTAAAATGCACCTCCCGCCGGATCGTGAAAACGGTCCACCACGACGTCCATCAATTCAAACGCCCATTCGATCCAACGTGGCTCCTGGCTCGCTTCATACAATGAGACGAGCGCATTGGCGAGCGTTGTGTAATCATCCAGGTAGGCCGGTAGCTTCGCTTGCTGTGCTCGCCAACTGTGCAACAGTTTCCCTTGCTGCCAAAGTTGATCTCGCACGAATTGTGCGGCAGCCGTCGCCGCCTGCAGATATTGGGGCGCATCGATGGCCCGCGAGCCCGTGCCAGCGTATCAATCATCAGACCATTCCAGCTCACGATGATCTTATCGTCCTTGCTCGGTCGCACTCGTCGCTGTCGGGCGGCCAGTAGCCGCCGCCGAGCCTGCGTCATTTGTTCGGCCAATTCGTCGTAAGGCCATCCCCTCAGACGGGCCAGCTGTGGCAGTGATCGAGGCAAATTCAGGATATTGCGTCCCTCAAAATTGCCAGTCTCCGTGACGTCATAGACCTCGCAAAACCGCTCGGCGACTGGCTCTTCTAGTACCTCCCGCACTTGGGCAGGAGTCCACAAGTAGAAGCGGCCTTCTTCCCCTTCGCTGTCGGCGTCCTCTGTGCTGTGAAAGCCACCGATCGGGTCGGTCATATCGCGCAACACATAGTCCAAGGTCTCACGGACAATCCGTCCATGCTCCGCATTCCCCGTCGCCAGGAAACTATCCACATAAGCCGCGCCAAGCAGGGCGTTGTCGTAGAGCATTTTTTCGAAGTGCGGCACTAACCAGCGTTCATCGACCGCGTAGCGGCGAAACCGCCCGCCAGATGATCATAGATGCCACCGGCTGCCATTTTGTCCAAAGTCAGCTTAACCGCATGCTGCAGTTCTTCGCGTGGATGCCGTTGTTCCATCCGCAGCAACAATTGCAGATCCATCGCATGAGGAAACTTGGGTGCCCCGCCGAAGCCTCCATAAGTGCCATCGAAAGCCCGCAACAGATAGGCCACGGCCCCATCGAGTACATGCGCGTCGACTTCCGCGGACTGTTGGTCGTGAAGACCCACGGCAGCGATACGTTCCGTCAACTGTTCGGCTTGGCTGATGGCCTGGTCGCGGCGATTCTGCCAGGCGTCCAATACGGCCGACAACACCTGATCAAAACCGGGCATGCCCATGCGGGCCTGTGGAGGCCAGTACGTGCCGCCGAAAAATGGCTGCAGATCGGGCGTCAAGAAAACCGACATCGGCCAGCCGCCTCGGCCGGTAATCAACTGCACGGCCTTCATATAGATGTGATCCAAGTCGGGCCGTTCCTCGCGGTCGACTTTGATACAGACAAACTGCTCATTCAGCTGGCGTGCGATCGCCGCGTTCTCGAAACTCTCGTGCTCCATCACGTGACACCAATGACACGCCGAGTAGCCGATCGAGAGAAAAATCGGCTTGTTTTCCAGTTTCGACCGCTCAAGCGCTGCAGCTCCCCACGGATACCAATCGACGGGATTTTGGGCGTGCTGTAACAGGTAAGGACTTGTCTCGTATTGCAGTCGATTCGCCATGATTCCCGTGCTCCCTGGTTCCTGCTGGGGGTCTTAGTCAAACGTTTGCTCGGGTCCGGGAAAACGTCCAGTTTGGATATCCTGCTGATAGGTGCGCACCGCTTCCTGGATTTGTTCTCGAAGTTGGGCGTACCGTTTAACGTGCTTGGGCAACCGCCCGGCGGTAAGTCCCAACAGATCTTGCACGACGAGTACTTGTCCATCACAGTCACGACCCGCACCGATACCGAGCGTGGGAATTGACAGGCGGCGGGTGATTTCGCCAGCCAACTTGGCCGGAATGCATTCCAGCACAATTGCAAACGCGCCCGCGTCGGCGGCAGCCTGTGCATCGGCCAGTAGTACGTCTCGATCACGTTGGACTTTATATCCGCCCAACTGGTGGACACTTTGGGGACGCAGCCCCACGTGAGCCATCACGGGGATCCCCGCGCTAACCAAGCCGGCAATAACTTCGGCCTGGGCAGCGCCCCCTTCCAGCTTCACCGCCTGGCAGCACCCCCGCTTAAGAATCTCTCCCGCCTTGTCCACGGCCTTGTAGACACCGAGGTGGTAACTTGGAAAGGGCAGATCGACGACGACTAACGCGTGCCGGACCGCGCGTCCAACCATTTCGGCATGATAAATCATTTCGTCCAGCGTGACCGGCAACGTATTGTCATGTCCCTGAACGACCATCGACAGGCTATCGCCGACCAGGATCGAATCGAGGCCACATTCGTCCAGCATCTCGGCCGTTGGAAAATCATACGCGGTCAACATCGAGATTTTGCGCTGGCCCTTTAGGGCGCTGAATTCAGGCACGGTTAATCGTCGACTTGAGCTCGACTGATGCGACATCGATCACTCTCCAGCGCGCGCAATGGTGCATAGGGGAAACGCGAATCTTTCAGCGCATTGTGGCAGTACGGTCCATGACTGACAACCGGCAGCCGGTGGAGCTCATCCGCCCCTCAATACAGTCTGCGTTTGAGAAAACGTGCCCCGTGGCGCCAAGGATGTGCCCCGTCGCAACTCTTGAGCCAAACGGGACTGGACCGCAGGTCAGATGAGGGTGGTACACGATTGTGGTCCTGGGAAGCGTACTACATGGGTGACGCAGGCCGGCGGACGGGAATGCGATCGCGGCTGGTCCATAAATGGGTCCGCCGTTATAGTGGAATCTGAATCGGGGGCAACATTCGCGCCGTGCGAAATCCATTGATTAGGGAGAAAGTGAAGGAACGCGATGCCTGCGCTGATCGAAGACACGTATGCCGAGGCGTTTCGCAGTTTGTACGTCGAATTCCTGATTACGGCGCGCGACCGCCGTTGGGTGGAACACGCGGTACACGCGACTGTGGGAAACGCATCCAGCACGATCATGTGTGACTGCGAGGCGGGAGTAGACCGCTATGTGGGTCCGGGCGGGGATGAGTCGTTTGCCACACCAGACGGTCGACCCGGCGCGATTGTACAACTGCATGTGCCTCGGTTTCTTAAGAATCGCGTGCGGGCACTGGAGCGCGCAGCCTTGGTACGCATCAGCCAAAACGTGTTAACCTGTCCCACGACGGCTTGTTTTAACATGATTGATGGCGACGATTTTTTTCGCATGGGCCGCAAGGTCGCCTATTTTGGAGACGGTTTTCAGCGTCGCACGGAACGGTTCGGTCGCAAGATGTGGTGGGTCCCCACGCTGGGCGGTGAGTTCCTCTTGGACCGTCGATTGGGATACCGTGACGGCCTGATGGGAGGCAACCTTTGGTTTTTTGGGGATTCGATCGACGCGGCGTTGCATGCCGCCGAAGCCGGTGTCGAGGCGGTCCGGGCGTCGGAAGGTGTTATCACAACCTTTCCGGGAGGCGTCGCCGGCAGCGGCTCGAAGGCTGGCAGTCGATATCCTTTTTCGATCGCCAGTACGTACGAGAAATACTGTCCGCTGTTGCGCAAAGTGCCGGAAGCACACACCGAGTTGCCGGAGGGAGTCGAGTCGGTGATGGAGATCATCATGAATGGCCGCGATCAACAAGCTATCGAGCGAGCGACGCAGGCGGCGATCGAGGCAACTCGGCGCACTCCTGGCCTGTTGCGCATTTCCGCGGGCAACTACGGTGGACGACTTGGCAAGAACCGAATCTACTTGCAACCGTTGGTATCTAGCGACGCACCGTGAATGCGCTTACAGATCCTGTAAAAAGTCACGAATGTCGTCGATCAGATCGTCGACTTGATTGACGCGCTGTCCTGATTCGTATTGCGCACCCGTTGTTCGAAGTCCTTGAGAGCGTCACGGTGCTGTTTCGCAACCGACAAATCCACTTGACGTTCCTTGACTCCAGGCAGGTCGCGTAGACATTCCACCGAATTGACGGCCAATGTAATTCGATCACCCAACAAACCGTAGTCGACTTCCCAATGATCGAGTTCTCCCCAAGAAATCGCGATAGATTGAACGTTCGTGTCCAGCAATCCGGCATCCTCCTCCGGTCGATGGAAAACGAGTCGCAGTCCCTGCTCACTAGGAATCAACATGCCGTCCACATCCACGCGCAAGCCGAACAAGTGACTAACTCGGAATTGAATCATCATGCCTTCTCCTGGAATACAGCTAACGGCGGCATCACTTTCGCGCGACTTCCATTTTTTCGCCGGCAGCGTGACTATTATAGTGCACCTGTCGCGACGTCAGTGGTGACCGCCCAGCAAACGATCGGCGAGCCAGCCACCTTTCTGCCGTTTATTCAAATGTCGCAGTTCCTCGACGGCGCGTTGACGACTAATCCGTTCGGACTGTAGATCACGATAAATCTGATCGGCCCGTTTTCGTCGCCGCACCGCATCATTGACTTCCATCCACTGTTCGAGGGTCTTTGTTACCCAACCGAGCCAAGGGCGGTTAGCGGACCGTTCGGCGTTGCCAGATTGCAACTGACGGTCCTGGCTGCTCTGTACGCTTTCGGCTAGTTTCGCCTGGATGGCGTCCAACTGGATTTGCTGGGATGCCGACAGAGGTGGAGTAACGTGGCGTAGTTTTTCCAGCGTCTGTTCCAGACGTAGTTGGCAAAGCAAGCCGTATTCGGGCATGTTTTCCAATGCGTTAAGTGCCGCTGCCCGCGCATCCTGGTCACTCACATCCAGCAACTGACACGCCTGATGACACGTGTCCCAGGCGTGAAACCGATAAACGAAATCGAGGCCTGTGCCCTTAATATTTTGAATACCCATCACGCGATTCAAGAATCCCGGTGGAGTCGCGTCGACGATGCGCTGTAGGATCTCTTCGCCCGTCGCGTTGTAGTTTTCGATGACGACCAGCTTACGGGCGAACCATTCTCTTAGGACCTTGCGCAGTCGGATGGCCACTTGTTCCTGTTGCTGTTGGCCATGCGCGCGGTCGACTTCGGCTAGCAGGTCGTCAAATTCGCGCCGTTGCTGCAACCATTGGTCCAGGTGATGCGTGAGTCGTTCGATGGACGTGTCGGCAACACCGCGTGCTCTTAGCCATTCGGCACAAGCCTGAGGCCCTGTCGGCAACTCGTCCCCCAGACCAGACTCATCCTCAAGTGACCCGCCGGATACCAGCGCCTTGATCATCGTGCGCAGATTGTGACGCACTTGATCATCCGATACGTGGACGCGAAACCGCTGCGCATATTGGCGGACCGCCGTGCGGGCATACTGCAAGTCCCACGCCCCCCCTTCACGGTGCAACGATATGGTGCGTTCGAATTCGGCCCAAGCCTCCCAGATGAAGCCCTGCAAACCTTTCAGGTTACCGCCAATCAGAAAATGTCGGTCTGCTCCCAGGTCATTAACCAAGACGCTGGCAAACACGCGCGAGCGAGCAACGCGGTCCGCGCGATTGTTAACCACCGTGGAAATGTAGACGGCGGGATCTCGCAACGGGTCATGTCGGTCGAATGCCAATCGCTTCCAGTTACCCAGACAGCCGAAGCGCTCATTGGCCGACATCCCGTTGGTAAACTCCAGGAAACACCCTTGAACGTGTGCAACGGGATGCGTCTTCAGCACTCCCAAATCGGGAATCAGATGGTCGGCCATTGACTTGACGGCATAATCGTAGCTGTAGCCGAGCTCGTGTGCCATAGCTGCAACGAGGGCAATATTGTCGGGATGTTCTCGGTAAGGAAATCGATCGAGTAAATCGTCGGTAATCATCCCGGCTTCCAGCCAAGCGACGGCGCAGCAACGACGCGTTTCGCTGGCGACATCGATCGGCGACCAGAGGCAGCATTTGTTGTTCCGTGGTCAATAGGTGAGATCGACGCGGTACAAACACGGTGATCGTCGTGGCGACATCCATGCCAGAAGGCCCTTGCAGGTCCTCGTGATCGGGATAGGTGTTGGTGATTGTGGCGAGATCGTCGTGCATCCACTGTTGCTGTAGCACGTCAACATAGTCTGGCGTCAGTGCCATGCATTCCCACAGGAACACCGACGGCCGCATTCCCGCCGCCAACCTCAATAAATTACTCTGTTCCCAGATTGTGGCCTTATCGGCGGGTCGATACAGGGGAATTTCCAGCGGCTCACCGCTCGGGGGCGCGTGAATAAACATCGCTTCACAACCTGTCGTTTTGGAAACCAGCCCGTGGCCCGTAGCGTTGAGCAAGGCTGCCTTGAGGCGTTCGGTTCCTGACTTTCCGCGCGTGCCCCAGCCTCCGATCGACAACGGAATGCGTCGCCGCGCCGACCAAATCCGCAGGTTGCTAATCGCATGCTTTGTTAAGAACAACGCCAGGGCTGCCCCGGTGAAGACGACCAATTGGGTCAACGTGTTTTCGAAGGCCGACCCGAAATAGTAGGCGTAGTCACGGATCCAGTCGTTCATAAGCGGCAACAGACTGGGGCTGCCGAAGGCCAGCAGTGCGGGAAAGAACTGCGTGACCGATGCATCGCCGTCGTGTTCGGCGTGGGAACGAAAGCGCACGTCAAATCCGATACGTTGCATCGAATGCAGATACTTATCGGGAAGTTGCGACGATGCGGGGTCCCAATTTCGCAATTCGGCCAGACCGGGAAAGCCGGTCGTCAATCGGATGGCCGCCTGGAATCGACGTAATGGATTGCGGGAAACATGGATTTCCGTGACGCCTTCACTGGAATAGAGTCGACTGGGTTGGGGTACGAGGAGATTCTGATTGAGTGCCGCGACAAAGTCATCTACCAGCGGCAGGAAAGGACGCCACGTTCCATCCGATGCGATAACCAAAGGCTCGCCGGGAACTTTCGTTGCGCTCAACTCGCCCATGATGCGCAATGGCGCTCGCACGGCGCCTTGAGGAATCCGACCGATCGTATGGCAATGGGCTTGCCGTTTGTCCGTGGCAGGTCGCCAGAATTCATTCCATGCACGCCATAGTCGGAAACCAAACAGCGGCTGCTTTGCCAAACGATAGCCCCACGCGGTGCGCCTCAATTCGAGGCCAAAGTCGTCCTGCGCCAACACGGACAGGATACGTCCCACAGTGTCCATGTCGACACCGCGCAGCAGGCGGTAGGGAATACGGCACGTCCGGCCTCGAGCCAGTGTTTGCGTGCGCCGTGCCAGTTCCTCATGCAGCTTTCGCGCGTTGGGATCCAGCAGCATCCACAGTTGCTCGGCAGTCGCCGCAGCCCAGCGACGCATGGGCACATCAGGAGCCGTGAGCTGGACGTGGCGCACTGCCGGCTCGATCTGGCCTCGATACAATCGATCCACTTCTACGACCGCGGCCGCGTCGCGCGGCTCCGCTTGCCACCGCCGCAGCCACTGCGAGGTAACATGCAGCGCAACGCGCAAACAGAAGCTATCTTGCTCAGCGCGAAGTCGTTCGGCTAGGAGCAACAAAAACAGCTCTCGGTATTCCCGACGTGCGACGACTTCTAACGAGTGGTTCAGCGTCGCCGCCCGCACTTGGTGGCTGGGATCGCTACTCACCAATCGCGACAGATGTGGCCAACCAATCTGCCGGGGCAATTGCCAAAGGATGGCCGCTGCCTGCTGCCGCACGGCCGCACTCGGATCCCGTAAAACGTGCTCCCACAAATCTTGGTCCGCAAACGGTTGAACGTTCTCGGCGGCGTACCGCAAACAATGACGTCGGACAAATAGATCGTCGCCAGCGTTTGGACAGGTGAGCCGCTTTCTGACGACCGCACAGAAGAGTTCATTGTCGGCCTTCGCCAGCACGTCAAGGGCAGAACATTGCAACCAAACGTCGGATGTGTGATCGGTTGCCAAACGTTGCACGTGACTAAGCATTGTATCGCTGAGTAACCTCTCTGAGACGTCCAGCGGAACATGCGTCAGCGCTTTGGCCAGTGCTGCTAGCGTCGCGGCGCGCACTCGCACGTTACCACTATACGCCAACGTCTCTCGCAATACCGAATCGACTCCCAGTCGTTGCCAAAGACCCGTAATCTGCTGCGGATCGGCGATTCGCTTTACAATCCAGTCGATGATTACAGCGAACCGGTCGAGGATGAACGTCAGCTCCAACTCCAGTTCGCCGCAACGCCGTTGACAGCGGTCGTTCATTGCGTCGTCGCTCAGCCAGCGCCGTAGCGCACGACGATCTCCCCAACGTTGCCACCACGTCGCTCCCAATTGGGTCGCATAGTCCAACAGAATCTGGTGTGCTTCCGCTTGATCGACGGTGCGCGCTATGTTCCGTCGGAACTCCGCGTGTTGCGCCACCGTGCTGGTAAGCTCATTGAGTATTTGCTCGATGCGCAGCGGAAGGAAGTCAGCCAGTCCGCGAACTGCCCTGTTTTCGGACCGACGACGGTCGACTCGACCATCCGCGCAACCGAATTCGCCACGTTGCGATCCGATCAGACCCAAGTCGTACGGCGTCGAGCACGACGCTCGCTTCTGGAATGGGACAAAGCGAGCGAGAGTTTCCTGGATGAGCCGAGCGTGAAGACGTTGCTCATAGGGAGTCATGCCGTTGGCAAGAAGATCGCGGGCGCTAACGTGCGGCAGCTTCGACATGGAATGCGTGGGAGGGTGGCGGGCGAGGCGGGATGGTCAATCAGTTGCACAGCTCAAAGCAACTACTTTCAGAGTTTACGGCATGAATTGTGACGGTTTGCCAAACGGAGCGGCCGAATGGTCCGTCCGCGTCACATCCGTCACGCCCTGCAGAATCACAACGGTCAATGACTTCTGGGGAAGTGCAAGTAGCTACAGACCGAATGGTTCGTAGAATTGCCACGTCGGAAAGGCCGCTCGCTCACGCAGCGAACGAAAACCAACTTCGCTGGGATGGTGATCACGATAGCCGCGGCCGCGGGAGAGGAACCGGGTGAGCGTGATGAACGCACTGGTTTTATTATCCTCGACCTGATATCGCACATTGACTGCCAATTCATACCGACTGCCGGCGTGACTCCAATGATCCAAGATAGCGTCCCAATACAACAGGTTTTGGGTTGTCGCGTGCTGACGGTCGTCGTCCTGAAAGAATCGAGCAATACGGTAGGCTAGTTGCCAATCCACATTCTGCGACAAACCCGCGATACCGGTATGGAGACTGATGTGATCCGGACGAAACGGATTCAGGTCCTCGTTCGTGTACACAGCGGGTCGCAGCCAAATGCGACCGGTTTCGCTCGGCGCATACGCCCAAGTATCTGTCAGGTAAAGCGCCACACGTTGATCGTTCTTGAAGGGCGTAAAAATATCCTGGTCAACGCGACTGGGCAAATAGCTCGTACGGTCCATGCTCAGCCAACGGGCGATTAGTGTCAAAGAGGGCAAATGATACCACCGCTCGGTCAAATCGTATTGATAGTAAACTCGACCGCGCCAGCCCAACGAGGCTTCGGTTTGTCGGTCGTAGAACGGCAGCGGATCACTCGGTTGCTGAAAAAAGGCAGAGAGTAGATTGTGAGTTTTAAGTTTTTCCAACCAGCTCGTGGCCGCCGCGTCATCACTAGATGCAAACGTAGGCAACCGTTCGAGCAGAGTTTCAAGTGGGCTCCAATACTCGTGCACCAGACCAAATGACGGTCCGCTGGCGTCACGCAACCGAAACAAGCCTTGCGTCAGAGAGTAGGTGTTGGCATCTTCATCGAATCGTTCGTACGACAGCAAGAGTTGCAGGAAGCGATCATCGCCAGTGAATTGCTGACCTTCTTCAAGCGCACGCCGTTTGAACAAGCCGGTGCCAAACCCCCATGTGCCATTTCCTAGGCCCCGCAGCGGATAAGCGTCAAGACCCGCGACTTGTGATGCCGGTGCGTCCGCGGGCGCCAGCGCAGCGAGCTCAGGATATACCGGCGGACATACATACCCCGATGGCACGGCAGACGCCATGCCGCCCAGGTCCGGGAAGACTGGATCATCGTCGGTTTGTTCCAGCCACCTGGACGGCGGCGTGAGCGGCGTTGCGCTCGTTCGAAAGACGGGGGGTTCGGGCGTTGATTGCCCGAACTGATACTCCCAAATTCGGTACAGTGCGTGCTTAACACCGGGCGGCGCGGCAAACGTTAGCTGACGGGATCCCGCCACAATCGACGTCTCTTCAATTTCGCGCTGTCCTTCCACCACTCGTTCGACGCGAATCCACGACGGCCCCTGGACTTGCAGTTGGACCGGCATCGAGGGAGTGGCAACATGATAGAGACGTTCGGCCGTTTCATTGTTGGCGCGATCTTGCCAACCCGTCCGCTTCCCAGCGGCATCAATCTCATTGACGTTCACGAAGACATAGTGCCCCGCAAAGGGGTTCTCGATCCGCAAGCGAATTCGATGTTTGCCAGCCGGCAACGGGACTTGAATTCGCTGTGCATCGCCACGCTCGGGCAGAGTGACCCGGCGAGAAGCGGATTGATCGACCTGGAGTTCCACACGCAGCTGCGGTGCTGTTAGGAAGCTGATACGAGGTTGGTGCAGAACGAATTCAATGAGGACGGGACGGGATTCGACCGAGTCGAGATCGAGTTGTCGGTACCCAGAAATCAAGTAATCGGCCGGTGGCTCGTGGAGCGCGACCGGATCGGCCAGCGCACGTCGCACCTGCGCGGACTGAATCATGGGCTGAGGCCCCGACTCCGGCAATTCGTAGAGTCCGCCGCTGGCGTCAACTTCGCGGAACAGCACCCATTCGCCCGGTTCCTTGATGCGGCCCAACTGGGCGGCGATAAATCGATCGAAAGGCCACTGTTTCGCAAGTTCTGCCAGCCGTGCCGCACATGCCGGCCGCGCCAGCGGTTGCTGTTCCGCCCAGCGAACCAAGATCGCCACGTGTGCGTGCAGCGCAACTTGGTCACTTCCAGGATCAACCTGCAGCGCCTGCTGCAGCCGCCCGTGAAAGACCGACATCCATTGCCAGTCAATCAGTAACTGAGGATCTGCCACCGCGGGCAAGTCGGCCGGATCCACGCCGGCGCGTGCTGCTAGTTCTAGCAACTCATCGCTCCGCAACGCTTTGGTTGTCCGTGAAGCGGCCAACTCTCGATTCGCTTCCGATGCCGTGATCGTGCCCTCGCGCAAGCCCAATAGCGATCGCTGCGATGCTGTTACAACGGGCGACAGTGGTGCCTCAATCGTTTCCTCCTCGCCTATTTGGCGGACCCACGGCAAATTGACTATTGCCGGTATTTCGCGATCGGTGACGATCAAGCTTACATGTCGCGGTGCCGCGGCGGCGACCGCTGACACATCGTCCACGTGTTTTCTTCCCCACGAGCCGTTGGCCACGGCCGCCAAAGTCGCGGGAGAGATCGGCGGTAACATTGCCAGCGAACAAAGCGGCTGCCGAATTGCCATGCGCACCAAAAGCTCGCTCGCCTCGGCCGCCACCTGTAGCTCATGCGTGCCCGGACCCAGGTGTAGCTGCGTTGTGACCTTTCGACCAGGCTGCCGCAGAGGGTCGGTCAATAGCTGCAAACTGTCGGCGGGACGATTCTCTGTGATCGGCCAAACCAGTTCGCGTCCGGAGCCCCGCACCACCAACCAGTCATTCAGTGGCTCACGGTCGACGTGGTCGTGCAAGGGGCGTGCTTCGATTTGCAAGTCGACCGGACCGCTGACGTGGAGCAAAACAGGCTGGTGGGCCGACGCGCGATACATGCGAGCTCCCGGCTCACCGGGTTCAAATGCCACCTGATCGATCCGTTCGCAGGCCCTCACGATCGATTCATCCTTCCGCCAACAATGGGGCCCGGGATGCGTCGCGACCCATTCTTCCCACTGACGGATGCCCAAGAGACGTCGATCCAAATCGGTCGACCGCAAGGCGTCGACGATTTTATGTCCGCGGACAATGTGATTTTTCAAACGCACGCCACGCTCACCGGCGAACGTGAGCCGTTGCGTCGCGGAAGCGTAGTCACCCAGGTGAATCAACCACAGGGCATGCCAATACTCGCGTAGTTCCGTGTCGGGCGTCTGTGACAACGTCCGTTGAAAGACTTGCCACCATCCTTGCTGATAGGTGGCCTGCAACAACAGGTCCGCAGATCGCTGTTCAGGCGGAGTCGCGAGGCACGCCAGGAGGGCAGTATTCCAGTCGCTGTTGTCCGCCGCAGCCGCAGCCAATTTGGCCAGTTGTTCCCCCGACGGATCCGTTAACAAGTCTGCTGCCGCCAGTCGTTGTTGTGCCTCCGTATCACGCTCCCGTGAGTAGATCTCGGCCAAGCATCGCGCCGCCTCCGTGCGAACCACGGGATCGGGATCGTAGAGAATCCTTCCCTTCAGTTCGGTTTCGGCCAAGAATGACTCCCCCACAGCCATTAGCGACACGACCCGCTCACGCAGCGCTTCCTGCCGAGTTCGCCGGTTGATGTACTGGCAATCTGAGTCCATCGTTTCAACGCTTCCACCCATTGACGTTGCTGCATGGCTTGCCGAGCCTGCTGAAGACTTTCCGTTGGGTCGGCCGTGACCAAAATGGGCTGCAATTCATCGGCCGTGGGCCTCGCAATGCCCGCAGCGAAGCGCGGTACTGCAATTGCAGGCGTGTGAGGAAAGGAACACAGTGGTTGCGCAGCTCCTGAAAAGCATCCGGATCTTGATCCGTTTGTGAGGACGGATCGCGGAGAATGGTAAGCAGCGTCGACGAGAAATTCGGCTGACGGGCCAAGCAGGCGAGAAACGCGGATTCACTTAGCTGCACGTCGCGACTCGTGCGGACGTGAAGGCAGATGCGCAGGGGATGATCTGTGGGGTTTGTCACACGGATCGATCGAGTCCCTCGCGCCACGTTTAACTCCGCCGTCGCCGCCTGGAACAATGGAGCGGCATGTCGACGACTAGCAAAAGGACCGCCCAAGGTACCGGCATCAAACGGCCCGTACACGCGCGATAATGCCGCCAGGCCTGCTTCCGCCCCGGACGGTTGAGACAAGCACAACGGCAGCTGCTCACCGCTCAGGAGCCTCAGTCGGATAGGCGGTGAGCTGTCGCACTGGACATGGATTTCAATCGGCGACAGGAAGGGTTCGCGCTGAATTGCCAACCGTATCTGCGTGTCCAATAAGTCAGGTGGCAGTTGGCAGAGGATGTGACCCGCAGCAGGAAGCTGGACGAATCGACCGCTTGAGAGAGCCCCCAAGGCATCGTCGATCAACGATGAGCAGACGACGGGATTGTGGGGAGTCGACGACGGTGACAGGAGAGTGCGCGTAACGAACCAGGCGTCCGTCAGCTCAACTTGTCCGCCGCCTTCCACCGGCAACAGAGGCTGCATGACCGTGTAAGCTGACTTCATCGTATCCCCCCAGCGCGTCAACTCCGGGTGCGCCGGATATCGTGAAGCAAGTTCGCGCAACAGATTCCATGCCTGCAAACCTCCATCACGGTAGCGGTTGTCCCGAGCTATGCGCCTGCGCGATCCTCCATCTGCGAGTGGCCGGGTAGTCGTCAGCTGCCAATTGCGCTAGCACATCGTCAGGCTTCATCGACCAGATGGAACCAGCCAGAATCGGATCGTTCTCGTTTAACCATCCCGCTGGGTACGCGCTGCGGCAAGGGGCTGCCGTGATCCGCAGATAGGTACTCGCACTACTTTGGATCTCCACATTCTCGACACCGGCTGGGATGTCGACATAGTCGATTTCTTCCTGTCCCACGGTCCGCAAGACGCCATTGATGGTGACGACATGATGTCGTTCTTGCCGAGTATGAATGGGCAATACGCGAAGAGATCGATCACCATCACGTACCTGCAACTGGTAGATTTGTTTCGCCTCGGCTTCGAGAGGGGAGTATTCGAGGCGGCTTTCGATTCGCAATCGGGCAGGAGATGCGACAAAGAGTTTCGCCGCTTGGCCGGCGACCAAGTATCGATACGGTTGTGTTTCGAGTCCATCGGTCGTCACGGTGACAGGTGGTCCGCAGCCTACCCACTCGCACGGATACGGAAACGCTAGTTTGGGCACCATCCGCCTGGAAATGAACAGGGCGACATCAAGACACGTGGCTCTGTCCGTCGGCCTCACAATTCGAACCAGACTTGTCTCCAGATCGCTGGCTGCCAGCAGCAATGAGCCGTCGGCAGTGACGACGGCGCTGAGTGCCGCTCGATAGAGTCCGGACCCATTCGAGACCCATAACTGGACGTCTTGTGGTTGTAGCCGGCCCCCAAGACCGGCTACTCGCAACAGCGACCCGCTGGGTAAATGGACCAGGACCTCGCCTCCAGGAATCAATCGAGCGGCATGCAGCTGACTGGCCGCTTCAAACTCCAGAGGTGCGCCAGCAACCCAATATGGGACTCCCTCGATGTTTTGCCAGCGTAATAACCCGCCGCCGCCGAACCTGGCGAGTTTGGCTTCGTCGACGTCGGCGAAAACCCGCGGCAACGGCGCTATTGGCTGGGCAATTGCCAGGATTAACCATACGCGCGGGTCGCAATCGAACGCGCCAGCAGCCACTGCGGCCAGCGATCTTGGTGACGTAGATCGAGCCGGGCGGTCCGTAGCCAGCCTTGGGCAATCCATTGCGGCATGTGGAAAAGCACTCTGATGGCCAGATAACTGCTGGCAGCGCCAGCGCCATCGTCGTTAACGCCAACGTTACTTGCCTAATCGACACAATCGGCAAGGTTCTTTAGGAGCGAGCGTCGGGCCTGCGGATCATTCACCATTCGGAGCCGCAGATCCTGGCTCATTTCCAGATGCATGAAGCGATTGCTCCCCGCATGACGCAGAATGTTGCCCTGGATGTTGCTGGTCGCCCCCAGTTCCTGAACTTCGGTGGGAAAGAGCTGAATCTGACCAAAGGGAAAGTCCGACTGCAACATGACGGCGAAGCGACGGATCGACAGACTCGGCGCATAAGTTCCATTGCTGACGATCAAATCTGCATTTGTCCCGGTGGTCGTGCGGCGCTTGTCTTGAGAAAACCCGTGGACCTGGACCACATAGGCCGCCGGATAGACTCGGATCAACGCGCGGGTAAAAGCGGCGAAAGGATGATCGGTTGTATGAGCAACGTCCACGTTTTTGCGAGGAACCGTGTTCCACGCGGCGGCGGCAAACGTGCCGTCGGCGAACATCCGCAGGGCCACATTCCCGGTATAGCGATCTGAGAAGCTGTGAGGTGCCTGCAGTACCATCCCGGGCAATCGTTCCGGACAAATCACATAGCAGCCCCAACCGCGTTTGTGCTGCGGAGATTCATTCAGCAACCACATGTGGGGTCGGTCGTGAACGACTAGTGGACTCAACCAAAATCCCAATTGCTGCCAGTCGTCAGCGAGGTTGGACGATTCCGGATGGCGGAGCGTGTGCGCAAAAAGCTCCTCACACCGAGCCAATTCTTCGGCCGTGGCCGGCTGATAATGCTGCCCGGTGCGGGCCACCGTCACGAAACGCTCGAGCGTAAGTCCATCTTGGGCACTGGCGCCGCCGCCACTGGCGTAGAGCCAGAAGCCGACCAGAACCAGTGCCATAGCGGGAAATCGGTGCAGTACTCGGTGGCAGGACATAGATTGTTCCTGAGTGTATTTGGGTGGCTTCAAACGGCTATCCGACACCGGTCGATCAACACTCACGATCGACTCTACTGCAGCGAGGTAGGTTGTTGAGGCGCGGCGGCGTTCAGCGGTCGATATACACGAACCTCTCGCTTCGAAGGATCTGGCGTTCGGACTCGATAAAGGCTCACGAAGGGTTGTGGCTGCGACGGTGCTACGCATCGCACTTCGACCCGATATTTGCCGGGCGGCAGATCTTCATCCAGCATGAAGGCACAGGGCGTACCCTGATCCACCCACGCTTCGGCCCCACCAAATAGTATTGCACGCTCATCTCGACTGGGCGCCAAATCGTATTCGCGCTGCTCGAGTGTCCAACCTGACGACGGACCGGCGCGACGTTGTTCGATGTCCAAAATGCGAACGCGTAATCTGTATCGCGAGAACTCGTCCGCCGACTCACCTGACAGACCTCCGTGACGGTCGTAATTCGATTGAGGTACGAAGGCTCTCAGCACCAGCTGTTCGGCAGCGTCTGAGTGCTTGACCACGTCAAAGGTCAGTAATTCGTCAAGTTCGTAGACAAATCGCTTGATGTATTCGGGCACCTTGAGTACGGACACGTTTCTGAGGAAGATCGTAGTTTGCGACGGCGCAACAATGCGCAGCGTATGCAATTGCGTGGAATACGGCACGGCGGGCAAACTGACTTCTCCACGATTGGCACGTGGCACGAATTCATGGTAGAGCGTGTTGTCTACGAACAGTCGCACGCGACCGGGTCGCCCGGCGGACGTCACGTACATCAATCGTGGCTCACAGGACACGGACGGGTCGTCAGTGCGCCACGTGAAATTGACGGAACGGTCAAGCGGTACTCGACAATAGGCAGACGGAATGGCCTCCTCTCGCAGAGAGAATGAAGCGTCACGCTTCGTCAACACAAACCGTCCAGGAGTAAACTCGCGTGGACGATGGTCCTCCCAATCATATTGACCGGAAATGAGTGGTTCGTGTGGGAGAAAAGGTCGCGTCTGGATAGCGAGATCGGCAACTCGATTTTCGGCAACGCGCTGTTGATAACCAATCGGACGAAACATGTACCATGTGCGACTGACTTCCTCTTGTCGCTCAAAAAGTCCCAGCTCTTCAGGAACTCGGAACGTTCGTGGTAGGCCGCGAGGACGGGTGAATCCAATGATCGCCACATAGGGATCGAGACTGCGAAATCGCACGCGACTCACACCGCAGGGAACAGGAAAATACGAGGTGACCGGTTCACTCACCAGCATTGTTGCGGCACCCACGGATGCTCGATCGTATTGGGCGATGTCCGAGGCAGTCGGGAGTGTCCCTCGCTTTACAATCTGTCCCTGCTCATTCATGAATTCGTAGTCCACTGTCACCGAGGACATTTGTGTAGGAGTGTCAACAAGTGGGCCCGGCCACGGCAGTAATCGTCGCACTGTGAGGCGCAAGGGCGTTTCCCGGCGATCAGTGTGGGTGATGTTGAAATCCAGCGGCTCCTGGTCGTCGAGCAACGGCGCGGATCGTCTGACCGCTTGAGGTGAGAGGAATTGTCTCATCGGCGATGTGTTTCGAAGTCTCGTTCTGCGGCTGCCACGTGGCCACACAAATCAGATACTGGTTCGTGCGGATTTCCAGCAAGTCACCCGATGTATCGAGCTGTAGCACGCCGGAACCGTCGTTGGCGCGTTGTTGACGTCGCGCGACGACTCCCAATAATTTGCGATGTACTTGTACGTCCACCATCGCTCGGTCAATTTGAGTCACTTCATGGTCCGGAAAAAACCGCAATTGGACGCTGCCTTCGTCGACGGGAGTCGGAATGGTGACGGGTATTTGGGGGCGGCAGATTATGCCATCAGGGGGCGGCAAGTATTCGAAGTCGCCCAGTTGTGGGTCCTCACGTTGATAGATCAAGCACTGCTGATAGTCCATGTCGCACTGTCCCAGCGGTGGCAAAGCTGTCCAATCCCACCGCAATAGATTCTGCCGCTCCCATGGAGACAACAACTCGGGCGGATAGACGGAGGCTCGGCACAGCCGTTGCCGAGCTTGGACGGACATGCGACTCCAGGCATACGGCTGATCGAAATTCGGTCGCTGGTATTTGAAGTACAGTCGCGCCACGACCGTTTTCACTTGTTCATCGCGTTCCCCCAGGCGCACGCGAAGTCGACGCGAACGTGCGTTGACGTCCGGCAAGGGGATTTGAATCGTACGTGTCTGTGCGGGAACCAGACTCGACTCCTGGAACCATGTTTTTCCTTCGCCGAATTCGCGACCGGCGTCCTGCAAATCGCTTATCCGCGTCCGGAGGTGATAGCGACGTTGTCGCGCGACCTGTAACCGGTCGTCGAGCAGCTCGAAATCAAGGGCGTACTTCCAGCCTCGCCGTGGTCGCTCGAGACTGATGAGTGGCAGTGTTGTGTTGGATACTGCAGCGTTGGTCAACAATCGAAGTCCAACTGCTTGCGTCGGAATGTCGAACTCTAGCCATTTCGATTCATGCACGAAATAGGCCGTGCTGCGAATCGCATCTGTAACGCTGCGTCTTGCCTGCCAAGAATGCAACTTCGCTTCCCACCGTTCGACAATTTCGTGACGATACTGCCAGAGGACCGTCATGAGTAGGACCAAAACAAGAGTCCGCGCTATCGACCTCACGGAGTGGCCTCCCATTGCAGCATCGCCTGCCGTGCCCGCGCAAATTGTCGAACGGCCTCTACATCAAATCCGGAAAGAGTAACGCGTTGTTCGGATTGTGCTCCGTCGATATTGAACACGACAGGCAATCCTCCTGCCGCCGCCTGCATCAACAGGAATGACTGATCGGTCGCCGCGTCGATCAATCGGATGTACTTGTGCGACGGCCAACGCTGCACCAAATGATACAGGTGCATGATATCCCCGTTTTCGCGAAATCGCTGAACCGTCTCCACCAACTCATCGCTCACTTGAGAATTCAGGACAGTCGTGCCCATTGACGACAGGTAATCGCACAATTCCTGTTCGACCGTCGAAATTCCAACGGCGGCGAACTTTGCCTCCATTAACCGTAGGAAGACGGAATCACGATAATTGTGTCGCAACGATGGCGAGAGCCAAAGTGTCACCATCTGCTTATTAATCGAATGACTTAAAGAAGACGCCTGAAGCAACAGGCCAAGTTCATATCCCGCGGTCTGTGGGGAGCCATCGACTAGGCGCGTTGTAAGTCCGTCTTCGTGCAACTGTGCCGTTAATCGCTTGATAACGTCCGAAAGCAATCCGGGAGATGCGGTACCGTCGTCGGTGGCGAGCACTAAATCGGCATCAATAGGCGCTTGAATCGCCCGCGTCTGCACAACCAGCAGGGGCGTCGTGGCCATGTCTCGCAAAAGGACCTGGCGCACAAGTTGATAGAGATTGACCTTATTGGCCAGCCTCGCCACGTCGGCGGTACCGTCGGCATTGGCAAATGGATGAGCTCCGGCAATAAACAGGCCTGCTGCATCTAATCGATCCAACAGGGCAACTCCGAACTGATGAGTTTGCCTTTCGTAGAGCGGCCGAGGTACTTCGATCAAATAAGGTGAGCTCAGGCCGGCTCGGAACACGAATGTGCCCCAGTGACGTTGTTTGGGAACAGACTCCGCCAACACAAAGTAATCTCGAAGGTTCGCCTTATCACGAAAAAGAATCAGCTGATAATCGAAGGTTTCGGCAGCGGCACCAATCGACTGAAGTTGCTGCTGATCGTTTTCGTCGAGATCAGCAAAAGTCGCGGTCTTGCCAGCCATCAGCAAGAGCGGCCGCAACACTTCCTCGTCCAGGAACAGCAGTTCCTCCACAATCGCCGGGTGATACTTGTTCGACCCCTGCCTGGCAATCGTCAAACGGTCGTCGCGCAGCCAACGGCTAAGATAACCGTCGATTTGGACGACTCGCGGTACCGTCAACCTTGATACACTGGCCAATCGATTGCGCATCCGTCGCCGATCTTGTCGGTTGAGTATCAGCTCACCGATGCCGCGGGACGTAGGCTCGCGGAGCACGTTCTGAGTCGGCGAGATGCGCCAACGCACGTCGACAAGCGGTATATAACGTTTGAGGTCAGCGAGATTCAGTGATGGTGGAAGTGCTCGTCTGACCCAAATCTGCGATGGCAGCGATTCGAGAGACTGTTGAGCTTCGGTCAGGTTCAATTGCTCCGTCGCAGCTACCCACTCCTTGGTATAGCCGCGCACCTGGACAACGTCAGCCCGGTCGACCAGGTTGTGGAAGACCGACATGATCGTGTTGCGATGCAGGAGCACGTCCGACGCACGATCGCCACTACTAAGTCTCGCTGCTCCAGCAATCGCTAGCGCACGACCTCGCAACTCCTGAAACAACACCAAGCCTGATTCCAAAGTCGCCCATTCTTCGAGAGGAGCGGGCACTTCGACCAATAGCGAATTGGACGCTTCGCGATTCAGAACATACGTTCCCCACCCTCGCGCCGGTTCACGCTCGGTTAGTACCAAAAATCGGTCCTCCACCGATCGTATCTCGTAATTCGCACGCGCAAGCATATCGGACGCACGGTGCAACAAGGAGTCTTGGCCGTATTCCAAATGGCGTAGAAGAGCTGCGACTCCACTTTGAAAATATTCAATTTCGCGCGGCATCGGCGTTTGAAAGCTGCCGGCAAGTTTCATTCGATACTGTCGGACGCGTTGGGCATTGATGACTTGCCAGAGGCGAGAGTCGTCCGACTTCACGCCGGGATCTTCGCGGGGAAGATCCGTCACGGAATGACGATACATTAGATGACAGGGCAGATTGGACAAACCAAAACCCAATACACTTGCCAATACGGCTCCCATCATGGATGTCTGCAGTGTCGCTCGGCAGAGTCGAAGGGCAATTTTCTTCTCGTGCGATTTGATGGCCATCAACGTCGTCAGCAAGTAGCCAAAACCGTACGCGTCGGTAACATTGAAATCGCCCAAACGGGGAAGGACGTGAGCCAGCGCCAAACGATGTGCAGTGGCAATTGTGAAGAACAAAAGTAACTTACGGCCGCCTTCGATTGTGACACGACGCCAAACGGGCCAACGCAGCACCCAAATCGCCACGACCAAGATCCACAGTGCCTCGATCAGCGATACGGCGATCTTCGCGGGATCATACCAGAGCAGCGCGAGGAGTGCCGGCACTAAGATACCGTTGAAGTCCCAACTGTAGCGCAAGTTCAGCCACGATGCTACGTATGCCGTCGTTATGACAAACACATAGGCCTTGGGACTGGACAACAAGGACGTGGAAACGTCTTCGTAGAGGTAGTGCAAGCTTCCCAAGTTAAAGTTTGTGACGTTCAACAAGACGTATTTAACCAGCACGTACGTCAGGCCTATCGTGACAATGGATGTTATAAGTCCGCTGCGCAGGCGCGGTTTCCAGAAATAGTTTGCCAGCAACGAAACGACAATCAGGCCGTAGCTGTGCAAATCATTTCGGTAGTCCATCTGTAAACCTAACGCTTCATTGCACCACTGCCCGACTGCTGGCAGCAGCCAGCCGTCCGTGGCGGCACGCACAAGAATGCTCACCAACACAATGGCGAAGAAGCGGTCTCGACCGAAAAAACTGGACCACCAGGGAAGTCGCCCCCAACCGTCGGACAAGATTCTGACGATCAAATAGGTTAGAATGGCCTGTCCAAAAATGATCGCGACGGCGACTGGCTTGACCAACAAGAGCGGTACCAAATAACCCGGAACTACCAATCCCGACAAGGTCCAACCAAAGCGAAGATTGAAGAAGACCACGACACAGACGCCGAGCCATACGGTCATCGTCACGGACACTGCCGTGCCGTCGACAGGAAACAGCGGCAGCTTTAGCTCGGTCATCGCCTCGATCATGCAGGTCGGCAGGGTTCCGTGTCACAAGACGAAGTTACAGGACTGGTATCATTCCAGTCGAACGGCTTCAGGCTCAACCGGATCGCCGCGCCTTCTCCCAATTCGGCATCGACTTGCAAGTCGCCGCCCCAATGCAACAGCCATTCACGTACGTCTAACAGTCGCGATGCTTCCAGAGGTGCATCGCCAGGCGTCGCATGACGACCTCCCAGCAGACGATCCAGGGTCACACCACAGCCTTCGTTTTCAATCGTAATAAGGATCTGATCGACGCAATACCGTGCACTGACGTTGATAAGTGAATTGTCTCGGGCGTACTCCAACATCACCGCCAATGCCGTCGAGATTACTTGGCGCAACCGATGCGGGTTGGCTACGACATCTGGCAAATCGCGGAGCATGTCCGTGGCGATTGTGGTTCCCGACTGCTCGGCACAGCAGCGATTCTCGATGATCGCGGCCCGGACAATGGTGCCGATTTCGACGGGCAGAATGACATCCGGATCTTCGGATTGTCCATTTGCTAACATCGTTTGGCAACGTTGAACGGTAATTCGCGCCCGATCGACCGTCGTGGCAATTTGACTCCATACCTGTGGCGCGACGCCCGCCCGGACTATGGACGAGAGGGCAGAAACATCGGCAAGCGTATCGTGCACAGCAGCCAAAGTTTGCTCTGCCATGTGTTCGCGAACTTCCTGTACATCGCCTAGTACTTCACCCTGGATTACTTCTACGTGAATGCCCTGCACATTGAACGCATGGAGTTCACTCGCATCCATCGTCATCTGGTCAGCTCGAAAGATCGGCTGAACCATGAGCACGAGCGACTGGTCATCGGCCGGGTCCGACACGACAATCCGCTCTCGTTGTTGCCTAAACACAACTCGGCGAATTAAATCGCGACACTCCGACATGTCTCTTTTCGTCAGGACACGAATCACCTGAAGCAGGTGCGTATCCGGTCCCACAATGTTGCATGCATGCAGCAGTCGGTACATTGTCGCGTTCATCGTCACGACGGCGCCGCTGAGATCGAACACGGCCTTCCCACAACTCGCCTGTTCCACCACCTGGTCGGCCTGATGGAGTCGCCGTTCGACGGTCCGCAACTGGCCCTGCAATCGGTCGAACGTCAGGGTCTCGCAAGGTGTTGCCCATCGCAACCACCAGCGGCGTTGGCGACCGTCTTCGGAAGTCAACTGGTTGTAGCGAGCCAGCCACGACGCAATTTCCTCGCCGATCTCACTCAACTGACGGGAAAACCCCGGCATCTTTTCCAGCGCCGTCGAACACAATTCGACAAATAAAACGCCGCGCAACTTTCCTGCGTGAACAAGCGGAGCAAAAAACTGCGTCTGCATGCACTGCGTGGCGAAATAGGGTTTCACAGCGTCGATCCGTACGGCGGCGCGACGCCGAATTGCGTCCGCGTACGGAGCCCTCTTTAGATCGCGAAGATCAATCGGCTCCGCGGATTGTGAGTCGCCAAGGACGGCATCCAAACGATCTCGCCAGGGACTCACCACCAGTAGCGAGACTCCGTCCAACGGGAATAATTGCTGTAGCAGCGAGGCAATGTAGGGCCAGGGACCCTCGTGGCAGCGCAAGACTCGGCAGGTTCTGGTAGCGAGGGCTGACAACAAACCCGCGTCGCCTCAGCAATTGCCAGGCTTGCTCTGAGAATCGCAGGCGTCGATCAAAACTATGGACCCCTGCTACGGTCTCAACTGCGGTCAATGATGCCAGGGGTACCCAAATCTGCAGTCCCCACAGTAGTATCCAGGCGATGAAAGCCTGAACTATCAATAAGCTGAACAGCAAGGGAATGGCAAAACTCAAACCGACCCGACGGCAGCACGCCGGAATGACAACGGCCGCCAACAAATACAATGGCCACTGCCAGTGCGCCGTTAGTGACGAGAACGGACGTGTAACGAGTAAAGTGTTGAGTGCCTGCCCGTGGAATTCGAGCACGGTCATTCCATCTCGATCCGTGGTCGGCGTTGTCAAGCCAGGCGAGACGGCAGACGTCGGGCGGCCGATGAGCACCATACGGTCTCGGACAAGTGACGCCGTAACCTCGCCTCCCAGAATTTTGGCCGCAGCCACATGCGGCAGGCTCTCTTCAGGACCACAAAATCGGATGCCAAAGTCGCGTACGGGAATCGCCGACCTTGGGGTTCCAAAGGACTCAGCGACGCGAACCGCAAATGAGCTGTGAACGGGAACCGTCGCGGCACCAGGACAACAACGATAGACACCATCCGATGAGTGTGGCACTAGGACGGAACATCTGGCCAAGGTCGGCGGCAAGTCAGTCAAATTCCCCTGCACATCGCCAACCACCAAGCCTTGCCATTGGGTTAGCTTTTGCAATTGTTCTGGCGACCATTGACGGATATCCAATTCCAGGATGCCCACGCCCGCTGCGCCAGCTGACGAAGACGACGGATCAGCTGCCAATACTCCGCGGGCCGCTGCTCCAAATCCACCTCGGCGTAGACCAGCAACACGTCCGCCGGGATGAGGCTCAGTCGGGAATCCAACCGCACGAAAGGGTCATAGACAAGATGATTCGCCGATCGAATGAGCCACGCGTTTTGCAAGGTGACCGCGATGGTAGCGAGCACCACCGCGACGGGGACACCCCACGCGGACAGAATTCGCCCAATATCACGCCGCCGGTCGACATTTCTCACCATTGTCCAAGATGCCTGTTTCATTTGGGGTGACTGTTGACCAGACACCGCCGAAGTACTTGCAACATTAGCTTTTCGTCTGTCCACCACATCCAGGGCAAAGGCCAACACTGCCATGCGCGAACATGGCTCGAACCGAGGGATCACTACGATCCGTCCAATCCCACTCGCGCCAGAGAGGATGCGGATTGACATGGACGTTAGAACAAGGCTCGCAGGCGTTCAATCGTGAACGTCAGGCGCCGCTTGAGAAGGCGACGACGGGAGCAGGTTGAAGAGAACGAGCACGCGGCCGGCCGGCGAGATACCGTCTGCATCGTGATTTGCGGCCACGACGGAGGCGTCTCGCCCCGCTGTGGTTGGCGCGGCGGCAGGCTCTGGTTGCCTGCGATTGAGGTCGTCTAGTGACCTTGTGTCATGCGAGCGCACGACCGCATGCGTCCGTTGGATGGCCGCTCGAACGTCGGTCAGGTTTCCCTGTACCAAGAGACCTCGTGGCCTGGCGATCCGTCCTTCCTCGGCCTGCGGCGTCAGAAGTTGCGCTTGATCTTTCGTTTGGTCAGGTTCTACGCGCTGGCAGCAACCTATCGGTACCCGCCTCAGAAATCGTTTTGACAATCGCTCACGGCTCGCGGCGAAGCTGTGTCAAGACACTCTCAAGCTCGCCGGCAGTGACGTCGACTTCCAATACGGAATCGAATGCACCGTACTTCGAGGCCCAGTCTGCGGACGACGGAGCATCGCCCGCGTCGAATCGATATTTCAGCGAATTGTCTGGTTGCTGCCCCAATTCCAACGAATCTCCAACGTATCCGTTCGATTCGTCGGCGTTCGGGGCTGCGGACCGCGGTGCTGGCGATTGAGCGAAGTTGGCGTCTTGCTCACGATCGTTGAGCGTAGTCGACGATGGGCTGCTGCGCTCGGTGTTCGCCGAAAGGCTACGATCCCGAAGTTGCTCCGGCTCCAACGCCGGCGTGGCAACCTCCGAGCCCGCGCTTCCACTCGCTAACTCGGGCACAACGGGTGCAGTGTCATCCGAGGCGGTCGCCTCTTTGGCAGCTGAAGTCTCCTTCTCGCTTGGAACTAACGCCATACGCCGGCCGCCGTTGTCGTACAGGGGTGACATCACCATCAACAGAATCGCGGCAGCCACGGTTACTGCCGCCCAAACCAGGCCACGGCGAACTCCCGATGACAAGGCCGGGCCGGCCGCACGGTTAACCCTCTGATCGCCGGCGAAATCACTCTCGGCCGCGTTTTCCTGCGCCGTCGACGTCAGCTGGCCGATGCGTTGCGCTACCTGGCCGGCAAAACTGTCAGGCAAATGCTCCGACGGCAGGCTCCGTAACGACTCGCGCAGGCGCGTAGTTGCTCGTACGCCTGACGGCAACGCGCATCCTGCTGTAGCGATTGCTCAATTAATGCGCGCTCCGAAGACGACACTTCGTCGTCCAAGTACGCGCTCACCAATTCCTCGGACCAGTTGTCGTTTGCTTTGGTCATAGCTCGGTCTATCGAATCGGTAATCGGCTGCCTGCGGCGGGGCAACCGTGGGGATTCATGCTTGTTCTTCCAGCACTTCTTCCAATTTACGCTTCAGCTGCAAGCGGGCGCGGTGCAAACGGCTGCGAACTGTACCCAAGGGAACGTCCAACAACTCAGCGATCGACTCGTAACAGCATCCATCCATTTCACGTAGCACCAGAATCGCGCGGGCTTCATCTCCCAGGGCAGCGAGTGCGGTGCGGATCAGCTGAATTCTTTCCTGTCGTTCCAGTTGTTGGACCGGCGATTCCAATCCATCGGTGGGTTCCTTACCGGTCAATTCGCGTCCCAATTCTACGGACATATGGGGACGACGCCGACGACGACGGGAGACCCAAAGGTTATGGGCAATCCGATAGATCCAGGTGTAAAAGCTGGAGCGTTGCTGGAAATGCTGCAATTTGGTGTAGGCTTGCACAAAGGTGTCCTGCACGACATCCTCTGCCTCCTCCCGATTGCCGATCGTGTGGCACAGGGTGTTGAACAGACGATCTTGGTGTCGGCGCACGAGCTGTTCGAACGCGGCGGCGTCGCCGGCCAAGGTCTGATCGATTAACTGCGTATCCTCATTCACAACGTTGGTCACCCTTGGACGCGGCGAGGGCCGCGAAAGTTCCTCAGACTGTTCTCGCATCTTATCCTGTCGCTGGCCCACTGGCCGCGCCGGCCCGATCGTCGGCTGACGCTGCACGTAGATCCACATCGCCAGCATCGCCAGGGCGATCACAATACTGACGTTCTGGGAAATGGTCAGATTTGCCAAAAACCCGCCCTCGTCGGTGCGGATAATTTCCAGAAGAAACCGCGTCGCCGCGTAGAGCGTCAATAAAAGTGCGATTACCTGTCCATGTCGTCGCCGAAACGGATAGATGGCTAATGTGAGCAAACACAGTAGCAGCGCATTGACGGAGCTATAGATCTGGGTCGGATGGACCGGCCGGCTGTGCTCCGGTAGGTGCTCCAGGGCAATCGAAACGGTTCGTCCGTCACCCAGCGTCAGGGACAGTTCTGTGCCCGCCTGTTCCAACGCGTAGCCGGCACTGCGTCCAGGCGATCGACCGGGTGTCCGCCGATCGCCACAATCGTATCCCCCACGTGCACGCGAGAGGATGCGAATGGACCGTGCGGGTCAAGTTGTGTGACCACCGGTTGGCCCGTGGCCGTTGCCCCCAAGTGAAACCCGTAGAGGTCGCCCCAGCCCTTTTGATCCAGGTAGGGCGGGCTCCCCGCAGGGAATGCGACCGCCCATACATGGTCGCAGGGCCCGCCAAAGCAACAACCGTTCATCAGGCAGCCCACGCGGCCCAACGCCAGGCCCAAAGCGAGACTTGCGCGCGATTAAGTCGCCAAGCGGCAGCGCCGGGAGTCGATGATGTCGACAAAACCAGAGAAATGCGACTGCGGCACCAATCAAAGATCCGTAAACGACCAGTCCTCCTTTGTCGACACTTAGTAGATTGCCGAGTGTCTGACGCCAGGTTTCGCCCTGCAAGAGTTGCCAATACTGAATAATGAAGAACAAGCGGGCCCCGACGATGCCCCCTACGACCATGCCAAATGCCAGCCCCATGATCACCTCAGCACTCAATCCGGCCCGATTTGCACGAACCGCGGCCAACGTCACGCCGCTGACAACCGCCAGCAGTAGCATGACGCCATAGCCGCGAATCGGCAGCCCCGCGGTGGCCGCCACTGGCGGAATAATCCACGCCCTGTCAACGATCGGCTCTTCCACACGTGGAATCACGAAAACGACGGCGGCCGAGACCAGTAGAATCATGGGCAGTTGCCCACGTAGCTCCCGTTGCCAACCGTTTCGCCGTGCCGACCAAAGTAAAATGGCACCGCTGATCACGAGCCAAATCAACAGTGCCCAACCCCAGCCAAACACGGGGACACCGCCAATTTCATGAGGAATATAGAACAGCGTGCGACGCAAGGTTTGGCTCCCTGGTTTAGTCCAACGCGTCCGCAATTTGGTGGCGCATGCGGTCGCAATCTGGCGGTCATGTGGACGCTTCCGCGAGCGATGGGTGGTCGAAACGGCGGTTATCGATTAAGCGCGTCGTGCCGACCCACGCGGCAATCAATAGTACGGCCGACGATTCGACTGTCGCCACCGGAGCAAACGTCCGAGGTTCACGCAGCGACACATAGTCAATCCGATCAATGCCGGCCGCCTGCAAAACTTCCCGGGCAGCCCGCTCCAGACGGCGGCCCCCCTTTTCGCCGTCTTGCCACAGTCGCCATGCCGATTCCAACGCTCGCGGCACGCCTAGTGCACACTCTCGTTCGGCAGGAGACAAATAGCGATTGCGTGAACTCATTGCCAGACCGTCAGCTTCCCGCACTGTAGCACAAAACCGCAACTCCAGGGGTACATCCAGATCGCGTACCAGGTCGCGAATCACCAGGCATTGTTGAAAATCTTTTTCACCAAAATACGCCACGTCGACCGGTAAGATCTGGAACAGCTTCAGGACGATCGTGGCGACGCCCCGAAAATGCGTTGGACGAAACTCTCCTTCCAGCGGCTGCGCCACCACCGAGGGTTGGACAGCCGTTGAACAGCCAGGCGGAAACGGAAACATCTCGTCGACCGCAGGTGCAAAAACAAGCGCAGTATTTGCCTGCGAAAGCGCGGCAAGATCGGTATCCCAGGTGCGAGGATATCGTGCAAAATCCTCGCCAGGCGCGAACTGCGTTGGGTTAACAAAGATGCTGACAACCACCTCATCGCATTCCGCACTGGCCGCCCGCACAAGACTCAGATGTCCCTCGTGCAAGGCCCCCATGGTGGGCACGAGGCCAAGTCGTTGCCCGCGCCGGCGCTTGAACGACAAATTGTCGCGCTGCGGCAATGTCTTGGATCACCGAAACGTTGGTCATGGCTCTATTTCAACCAGCAATTGGGAAAAAGCGTACTTGCCATGCGTTGCACATCGATGTTTCTTAGCCCATGGCGGTTATGGCTCCGGCGACTTCCCGCACAAAGTCCGCCGGAGTCGTGGAGTCGACTTCGACTAGCGGCGACCGACCGCGCACGACAACCTGCCGCCGCAATTCAACCAACCGTGTCTCGGGGTCAACGATGGCAGCGTCCTTCTGCGACCGCATCCAGCCGGCGGCCAGGATGATCAACTTGGGGGGCTGCACGCGAACATCTCGCACCGCAAACTCGCGTTCAAATAGCTGACGGTCGGCATCGCCCAGCGTGGCTTGGGCCGTCAGGAGTGACTCATCGAGACAGAACGCAGCCAGCAAAGGTTGCGCTGACACGGGCGCGTTCCATCCCGCCTGCTGCAATCGTGCAACACGTTGGTCCATCAAGTCTACCTGCTGAAGAAATCCGGTAACAGCCGAGCGAGGCGGTGCCGCTTCGGCCACATCTTCGATCCATTCCGCGGACGCTAAGGAGGCGGCTTCGAGATTGACTTGGGGTGAGGGGCTACCGATCAAGGCAAAACGTGGTGGAGTTGACTCGGCGTGCCGCCACAGCTGGCCCACGGTCCATCCCAATTGCGGATGCGGCATGTCGGGCGCAATTTCCGCCGCTGGCCCCAGCGCAAACCGCCGGGCAACGAACCAGGGATGGGGGATGTGCAGTTGCGGACGCGACACAATCGCCTCGTCGTAGAGCAGGATATCCAAGTCGATGCGACGCGCTCCCCACCGCGATGTGCGAACTCGCCCCACGGCCATCTCGACTGCCTGCAGCACCGCCAGCAGGGCTTCGGCCGACAGATCGGTCGTGATCAAAGCGGCACCGTTCACAAACGCCGGCTGCCCCTCAGGTCCACCGACCGGTTGGGTCACCCAACGGCGACTGATGGACTGCAGCTGGATGTGGGGATTTCCGCTCAACTGGTCGAGAGCGGCGTCAATTTGGTGCGCCGGATCTCCAAGGTTGGCCCCGATCCCCAGCAGACATCGAGGCATGGTGCCCTTTCATTCAGCGGTGGCGATTCACGTCGCTGGCAGACAGCGAAACGCGTAAGCCCAGCACGCCGGTGACGTTTGCAAAAAGAGACGTGGGAGGTTACATCCGAGCTCCCGGTCGGCTGATCGAAGCAGCAGCCATGCGGTGGTCGTCGAGTCCATCGGTCGCCACCTCCCACGTCGCATTTCTATGGACGAGCCACCTCGCCCCAAGCATCGTCGATGATCGCTCTGCACATGAGCCCGAAAACAGGGGCCCAGTAAAAGTCAAGCCTTACGCTTCCCAATCACAAGTTCGCGATCCGGATCTGACACAGCGCCCGCGCGAACTGCACTCAAAACGAACAAAGCCCCATCGCCAAAGTTAGCATGACGGTGCGAGCCCAAACGAATGAGCATAACGGGTCTACACCTATCGACAAGATTCTTTCTGAGCTGGCGTTGTTCCGACCGCATTCTCGCCGATGGAGATTTGCTAGTCCCTGAAAAACGCGCAGCTGGAGTGGTTCTTCAACTTACCGCTAACGAACAAATATGACTTGCAAGACTTTGCTCTTCGCCAAGCGATTACGACATTTTGCGTACCGATCCGGTCTTGTCAACCAACCCTGTAAAAAAGTTTTTCATTTACCCAACCGCGACAAAAATCTCGCATGCTACGGCTTGCATCGCGGCACGTTTTCCACTAACGCCCGCGTTCGCAGGATTGAATCGGCTCTCTACTAAATGTGACAACAATGTGTCACAACTCGCTGGCATCGCCGTGTAAGGGCGCCTGCATTGCATTGCCGGCCTGCCGATGACGTGCCGGGCTATGGGCCTTGCGTGCGCCTTGCAACGTTCATCAACGTCGGCTCGTCGCATCGTGGTCGAAGTCGCAGAAATCTAGCTGCAGCGGCGCGGAAATCGTCATAAAATATGAGCAAGCGCGAGTGCCGGCAACAGCCCGCTCGAGTGGCCCTCGTGCCATTCGCAGCCAATTGAAGGCGAGAAACGATGACGGAGAATACGGACGATCAACTTGCGTCAACCGATGACGACACCTTGGCAGCTGCGCTGCTGCAGCTGGCGCAACAAGCAGGCACGAACGCGGCGACTCCCCGCGATCGGCAAGACATGGTGCGTTTGCTTCATCACTGGTTGTCGCCCGCCGTCTGCCGCCGACTGGGCATTTACACGTGGCCTGACGGCTTCCTGCTGTCCATTTTGATGCCGGCCTACAACGAGGCAGCGACGATCCGGCAGATCGTCCAGCGGATTGAAGCGGTCGGCGTGCCCTACGAGATCATCGCGGTGGATGACGCGAGTACCGACGAAACGGGAGTGATCCTGGACGAATTGGCGCAGAACTACCCCTTGAGGGTGATCCACCACAATCACAACCTAGGGAAAGGTGCGGCGATCCGCAGTGGCATCCCGCACGTCCGTGGCTCGGTGGTGATCATTCAAGACGCCGATCTGGAGTACGATCCGCACGACTATCCGCTTCTTCTCGCGCCGATTGTGGAAGACCGAGCCGACGTGGTCTACGGGAGTCGTTTTAGCTCGAATAACCGTCCGGTGGCACGATATTGGCACCAAACTGCGAATCGCATCGTTACCTGGGCCTCAAATATCTTCACCAACCTCAAGTTGACCGACGTCGAGACGTGTTACAAGGTGATCCGTCGGGAGCTGATCGAGCAGATCGGTCCGCAGCTGAAGGAAAACGGATTTGGCATCGAGCTGGAAATAACCGCAAGACTTGCCAGAATGAAGGGAGTGCGGTTCTACGAGTTGCCGATCGCCTACTCGCCACGCGGGTATGCCGAGGGGAAAAAGATCGGCTGGCGCGACGCCGTGCGGGCGTTCTGGTGTGCAATTCGCTATCGGATCGCCCGCTAAGCGAGGCGACATAATCGTTCGAAACGGCACCACTGACGGGCGGCGTCTGCGTGGAATACTTCCTGCTCATCCAGCCCACCCACCAATCGAAAACAACTCGTTTCGCGTTCGCGAATGACATCCCACATTACCGTTGCAGCCGCTACAAACTGTCCACTTCAGCGAGCTTAACGGGCGTTGCAACTAATTCACGCTTGTTGACGAAAAACCTCCAATTAGTCTCAAGCTTAAGGGCGTACGAACGCCTGCCAAGTCCTTCCTCGTGTCGCGGTTGACCAACGACGCGAGACCTGCATTGTAAGGAAATCACCAGGATTGATTTCCGTGTTTTCCCGTGACGACGCCTGCCCCGAGGGAGCCAAGATATTCAAGCAGCGTTCAACCCGAAAGTGAAATATGGCACTAACCATGAAGCAGAAGTTCCTAGTAATCAACTGTGACGAAACCGACGTGGAAGAACTTCGCCAGCGTCTGGGTGGACGACATGTAGTTTCCTGTGAGTCGATCGACGAGATTGCGCGGTATTTGCCTTCGATGTCGACGGCGGTATTGGTGTCGTCGAACGGCGAAGAGCCGGCGATCAACGGCTCGGAGATGACCTCCGTTCAACGTACGAGCGACGTGGACGAATTGGTCGAGCGCGTGTTGGAGCAAAACAACGGACACGCCAAAACCTTAGCCGCTCGCGTCGACATGCTGGAGCAAAAAATCATCGAGTATTCGCTGATTCGCAATGGCCAGCATCGCAAAGAGACGGCGGCTGAATTAGGCATTAGCCGTGTCACGCTCTACAACAAGATGAAGAAATTCGGCCTCCTGGATTAGACGACGCAATGGACTGCAAATAACGAGTCTCGGAACAGGTCAAGAGGCGTCTGTACGCCGCGTCTCGGTCGCGACAACCTTGTGAAAATGCAAGCGCACTTCGCGGTCGACGACGCGTCGGACGCCCTCGACCAGGCAACGCGGTTCGTTGTCTTCCTGTCCCAGTCGGGTGATTTCTTCCAGTGGCATACCAGGCCGTACGCTATAGCTGGTCTGGCAAATAATCTGATTGCCCGCGTCCAATTCGGGGACGATAAAATGGCAGGTTGCGCCGTAGGTCAGCATCCGGCTCCGATAAGCATCTCGATAGGGTCGAATCCCCGGGAAGCTAGGCAGCAGACCGTGGTGAAGATTGATAATGCGTCCCCCCGCATATTTCCAACAGCTGCTTGGTGGTAACACACGCATGTACCGAGCCAAGATCACGTAATCGACTTCATACTGATCGAACACGTCGATCATCTGTTCGTCGTTGGGGATCCCTCGAGCATCCCCCACCAACTGCCAATCGCAACCGAATTGCTCGGCCAAGCCACGACAGTGCGGTCGATTTCCAACCATCACCGCCGGCTCGGCCTGAATCTGTTGATCGCGAATGGTGCGCAACAACGCGAGTGCGGGTTCGGATCGGTAGGTGGTACAGATGGCCAAGCGTGGCTTGCGGCCCGGTGGCGGTGGAGTCCAAACGCGAACGCCCAGTCCCTTGTAGTGGCCGATGTCTGCCAGCGACTGCTGCACGGTAGCATAGCGGCCGTCCTCCAGAACAATTCGCAACATCATCGCGAATACGGCTTCCTCGTCGTGGTCGTACATCTGGATTTCCGTAATGTTGGCCCCCTCACCGGTGACGTAGTGGATAATGGGATCCGCCAGGCCACGATTGTCGGGTCCGACCGCGGTAATCACGATTTCCATAGTCCGAGCCTTACTTACGTTCTAAAGGACGTATCGAGCGACACAGGGGGCAGCGCGGCGGAGGGGCGATAAACAAGTGCGCCGGACGGGTGCGCCGCGGCGACGGCAGGTCTATGCACTATCAAGTAAGGCGAAATCGGGCGCCAACCGTGCGACCTGAGCCGTCATAAAGCGTTTGATCTCGCCCGTCGTTTTTAATTGTAGGACCCGTTTCAGCATCGATTCCGCATCGGCACGCGAAATCACGCTCGCCAATTTCTTCATGCGCGGAATAAACGCCGGACTCATGCTGAAATGGCGCAGGCCCATTCCTAACAACAAAACAAACGCGGCGGGATTGCCGGCCATTTCGCCGCACAAGGTCACCGGCTTATTAACTAGCAAGCAAGCGCGAATCGCGGTGCGCAGTACACGGAGAACCGCCGGGCTAAGCGGCTGGCACAGATGGTTGACTTTGGGGTTGTCGCGGTCGGCCGCCATCAGATACTGAACCAAGTCGTTGGATCCGATGGACACAAAATCGACCACCTCGATAATTGTGTCCAGAGAAACTGCCGCTGCGGGCACTTCCAACATCATGCCGATCGGGACGTGTCCATATGCCTTGCCCTCGCGCGACAACTGCCGTTGCGTGCGCCGCACCAGGCTCCGGAGCCGCCGCATCTCTTCCAACGTCGTCACCATCGGAAACATCAGCCGCACCTCGCCAGTCCCCGGTTTGATGTCGGCCGCCGCCCGCAGAACGGCACGGATCTGCGTCATAAAAAACTCAGGATGCTCAAACGACAAGCGGATGCTTCGCCACCCTAGGAATGGATTGGCTTCCTGATGCGTGTGTCCCAGATACGGTACCGTCTTGTCGCCACCGATATCCAAGGTGCGAATGGTGACGGAATGATGGGGGCTGGACTTGATGATCTTGCGGTAGTTGGCCAGCTGTTCGTCTTCGTCCGGAACATCGGGATGCGTCAAGTAGAGGTACTCGGTGCGATACAAGCCGACTCCGTCAGCGCCCATCTTGGCCGCCGCCGTCGCGTCGCTGATGCCGTTGATGTTGGCCAATAGCCATATCGCTTCCCCGTCCGCCGTGACGGCCGGTTGGTCCCGATTCTCGACCAACTGATCCTGCAGATTGACGAACTCTCGTTGCAGCTTGAGGTAAGCCGACAACATCTCGGCGTCGGGATTCACGGCCACATGTCCGGTGCGACCGTCGACCACAATTGTGTCGCCTGTTTTCACGTGGCGAAGGATCGCTTTAACTCCCGCCACCGCCGGAATCCCACGACTCCGTGCAATGATCGCCGCGTGACTCGTCTGACTCCCACGCTGCGTTACAATCCCTTGCACTTCCACGTCCCCCAAGGCGACCGCCTGCGAGGGAAGTAACTCGTCGGCGACGATGACCAAGGGCCCTTTCAACGGCGTCGCGTCCGGGTTCAGCACCTCGGTCAAATAAGGCGCTCAAACGAATCACCACGTCGCGGACATCGCCCAGTCGTTCGCGGAGGTATTCGTCGTCGGTTCGCGAAAACAAGCGTGTGTACTCGGCCAGCAATTGCTGCAGCGCCGCTTGTGCCGTAAAGCGGTCGTTGACGATCCACCCCCGCACCCGGTTGGTGAACGCTGCATCGCGCAAAATCGCCTCGTGAACCGCAAAAATTGCCGCCGCCTCGCGGCTCACCTGCCGCTCGACCTTCTGTTGCAATGCCTGCAATTCACTGCTCACCCGGTCGCGGGCTGCCTCATATCGAGCCAGCTCGGCAGTGATTTCGCGGTCCTCCAGCCGCTTCGCATCCGGATCGACGAAGATCTCATGGATGCAATAAGCCGTGCCCACCGCAACCCCCGGCGATACTGCTATACCTTTACGCATGAGAGCAATTTACCAGACAAACCACGTTTTCGCAGACCCGTTCTCCACGGGCCTTGACGCGACACCGTGATCACAACCCAGTACGTGCTGGGTCGGCACCCGACCGGGGATCCTCGCCCCAAGACTAGCTCGGGACCGCCCGCCATGTCCCCCAATCCACCCCACACGACATCTTGACCGCGATCACCCCGGCAAATCACCCCCGCCGGCCCAACTCCGACCGGGGGACGGGGCACCAAGACGTCATAAAGAAACCTGAAGCCGGGGGAAGCTGGGAGAACTATCGCGGTTGAGCAAGGTTCGCGGGATCGCTATACTCCAGAGCTTGGACGTCACAGAGGATCCAAACCGGGGGACCGGTCCCCTGCGAGCTTGCCAGTGAGACGCGGATGCGGCTGACATACGTAGACCGAATCATAGAACTCAAGCTGGGCGAGCGGATCACCGCCGTTAAGTGTTTGAGTTTGACCGAACAATACCTGGGGGATCATTTCCCCTTTTTTCCAATCATGCCCGGCGTTTTGATGCTGGAAGCGATGTATCAGACGGCCGCTTGGCTGGTCCGCGCCAGTGACAATTTCCAGCATAGCCTGGTGACGCTTGCCGAAGCGAATAACGTCAAATACTCCGACTTTGTCGAGCCTGGTGAGACGCTGCGGGTGACGGCCGAACTGGTGAAACAGGCGGACGACGCGTACCGCTTCAAATGCCAGGGAGAAGTGGATCAGGAAGTGGCCGTGCGGGGCCGCTTAGTGCTGCAAGTCGCTAACCTGGCCGATTTTGACAAACGACAACAGCCCGTCGACGACTTCATGGTCGCATCCCTGCGGCGTAAATTCCAAATCCTCTACCCGGCCGGAGTAGCGGAGGAAGGGGACTGACCCGCATTGCCGAACCTGCGCGTGGGATTGCCGTAATTGGCCCCCGGCAACCCACTAGCAGTGTGCTAGCGGCGAGCCGGTCTGTGGAAAGCGAGGAAGACGACGGCGTCGAATGGTAAACGAGATCAACTCGAATTGGTTCCCGGGCCGAAGAACTTATGCGACATCGCGCCGCGCCCGACTGTGGGCGCGGGAAAGAGACCCTGGGCTGATCCGCGTCCGGCAGCTAGGATCAAATTCATCGCATCAACAAACGGAAAAACTGTAAGTCAACTTGACACAATTTGGGAATTTCTTGGGAGACGAGCGAAATGCCATCTAAGCAAGAGGTATTCGAAAAGATCCAGGCGGCCCTGATAGACGCCCTGGGCGTTGATGAAGAAGAAGTGACGCCCGAAGCCACGTTAGTCGGAGATCTGGGCGCGGAGTCGATCGACTTTTTGGATATCGTCTTCCGACTGGAAAAAGCGTTCGGCATCGAGATTCCGCGGGCCGAGTTGTTTCCGGAGGACATTTTGACGAATGCCGAGTTCGTCGAAGACGGCAAAGTCACAGCAACGGGCGTGGCCGAATTGAAAAAACGCATGCCATTTGCGGACCTGTCGAACTTCGAAGCCAACCCGTTGGTGCAGGAATTCGGCAACCTGTTGACCGTCAATGACATGTGCCGCTACGTTTGCAGTAAAGTGGGCTGCAGCGACTAACGCGCAGCCTGATTAATAAGTTGTTGCTTCGGGTCGAGTGCGGTGGCCTTCACGTGGCCGACGCGCCCGCCTCGGGCGCCGGATGGTCTGCCCCTTGCCTGCACCGACACTGCGATTCCGGTGCGAAAGTCATCATGCGTTGGTTTTGGATCGATCGCTTCACGGAATTCGTCAGTGGCCGGCATGCTGCCGCCGTGAAAGCCGTGTCGCTCACCGAAGAACACGTCGACGCCTACTTTCCTGGCAGTCCGATGATGACCCCAACGTTGGTCCTCGAAGGCTTCGCCCAGATGGGCGGGCTGCTGATCGGCGAACGCACCGACTATAAGGCGAATACCGTGCTCGCCAAAGTCGGTCGCGCTCGGGTTTACCGTTATCCGCGGCCCGGCGACCAATTGGTGTATCGCGTCCAGATTGAAAGTCTGCAGGAGGATGGCGGCCTGGCGACGGCAAAGTGCCATATGGGCGACGAGTTGCTGGTCGAAGCCGATTTGACGTTTGTCTACGTCAGCCGTAACGTGATCAAAAAGGACTTTTTTGATCCGGCCGGGTTTCTGCAGATGCTACGCATTTTTTGCCTGTACGACGTCGCCGTAGACGCCGATGGCCATCGGTTGAAAATCCCAGAACATCTGTTGGAAGCCGAACAGGCGATGTTGCGCAACCTTGGCAGTTAAGCGATCGTTGCGCCGGCAGGCGATGGACACGAGGGTGATTTCCCTGAAATAAGGTCGATTGGATATGAGACGGCGTGTGGTCGTAACAGGCGTCGGGTGCATCAACCCCATGGGCAACGATGTCGAGACGATGTGGTCGGGACTCAAAGACGGTCGCTCCGGGGTCGGCCAATTGACGGTCTTCGACGCCGCCAAGTTCCCTACTCATATCGCCGCCGAGGTGAAGAACTGGGACATCACGGACGCCGGGGAAGACGCCGATGTTTGGCGCTACTGCGCCCGTCACACGCGGTTTGCGGCGGGGGCCGCCAAAGAAGCCGTGCGGGACTCTCGGTACCCTCGATACCCCAATCGACCCGACCCGGTTCGGTGTCTATGTCGGCTGCGGCGAAGGAAATCAGGACTTTGCCTCGTTCACCCGGATGGTGATGAGCGGGCTGACCGAAGACGGGGGGCTGGACATCAGCCGCTTTATCAAAACGGGCTTGGAGACCTTGAATCCGATGGCCGAATTGGAACAAGAACCCAACATGCCCGCCGGATACTTGGCCGGGATGTTCAATGCGCAGGGCCCCAACGCCAACTGCCTAACGGCCTGCGCCGCCAGCAGCCAGGCGATCGGCGAAGCCACGGAAATGATTCGGCACGGCGCGGCGGATGTGATTTTGGCCGGCGGTGCTCACAGTATGATCCATCCCTTCGGCGTGACAGGCTTCAGCCTGCTGACGACGCTCTCGACACGCAACGACGAACCCCATCGGGCTTCACGTCCCTTTGATCGCCTGCGAGATGGCTTTGTGCTGGGCGAAGGCGCAGCGATGATTGTGCTGGAAGACTATGAACGGGCAAAGAAACGTGGCGCCCACATCTACGGCGAGATTCTGGGATATGGATCGACGGCCGACGCCTACCGCATCACCGATATCCATCCCGAGGGACGCGGCGCCATCGGCTGCATGAACCTGGCCTTGGCCGACGCGCAGCTCAATCCCACCGATGTGCATTACGTCAACGCCCATGGGACCAGCACCACCGTCAACGATAAAGTCGAGACGTTGGCCTGTCGTCGCGTATTTGGCGAGCATGCGGATAAGGTGCCCGTTTCCAGCACCAAAAGTATGATGGGGCATCTGATTGCGGCTGCGGGGGTGACGGAATTGATCGTCTGCCTAATGGCCATACGCGATCAGGTCCTACCACCCACGATCAACTACGAAAACCCCGATCCGCTCTGCGATCTGGATTATGTCGCCAACCAGTCGCGGGAAGCACGTTGCAATGTCGCCCTTAATAATAGTTTTGGCTTTGGAGGGCAAAACATCACGCTGGCCGTGGGGCGGCTCCGCGACTAGGCCCGCTCAGTCCACGATCGCTCTCGCGCGGAACCGACCTCCCGGTGCGCGTATGCGGCAGTCGTCAATCGACATCGTCCCTACGGTCCCAATCCCCGTTGACCGTAGAGTCCCCCCCGCTACAGTTTGACTCTCGGTCCACGGGAATCGCGATCCGCGCAGCCAGCGCGTTTAGGGAGCGGGCGATATCGTCGCCCCCGTCCCGCAAAGGCTGCCCGCCTGAGTCCCCAGCACTCCGCCTGAGCTTAAGGACCGATGCTCGGTGGGTTCGGATTCAGGAAATCGCGAGGTCCGCGGGTCGTGTAGTAAGGATAGCCATACGTGGGACTCGAGGGCCCCATTGCTGGACCGGGGTCGGAGCCCATGTGGGACTGCGGACCTCCATGGTTGCGACCGTGTAATGCAGCAAGCACGCCCCCACGACCACCGTTGGGCTCGTAATTCGCATTGGCCCCGTAGGCGTCAATCGGTGGCGTTGCTTGGCAGCTGCCGCCGTTGCAATCGCCCATTGTGACCCCACAATCCGGGCAGCCGCCCGCAGCCAGGCCGCAGTTGCCCCCGGGACAGGTGCCCATTTTGTTGTGACACCCCACACTTAGGGAGGCCACCGCCAGCAGGGCTGTTGCCATCATTCGTCGTTTCATGTTTCCAGCTCGTTACGTCTGTGGTCTGCATTGATCCGACGGCTCGTGCGGTACAAGCCGCCCTCCGTGTAGTTCCAATCGGCGTTACAACCCGAATAATTGAGAGAATCGATCTTGACACAACCCGCTTCCCGGTGGCGGCCTCGCTTTACCCTGGGCTCCCTCATGCTCGTCTTGTTGGTCTGCTGCGCGACCGCCGCCGGCGGGCACTACCTGGTGCAGGGGCTGGGCTCAGGAAGCAACCGCGGACGGGCCAACTTCGTGATCGCCGTCCTGGTCTTGCCCATGTTCCTGGTCATCTCCGCCAACGCCGTACGACTGGGGGTCACCGCCCTGCGTCACGCCCGGCGACGCCGTCCTTAACCAGAATTCTGAGCTGCCGAAGATTGCGGCACGATGTTTGCAACAAAGTGGTGACGAAGTTCAGAGGAACAGCCGGGGGCCGGTACTGAGGAGAGGCAACAAATCGGGGTCGGTTCAGAAGAGGTCTCTGAATTTAAGCGGTTAGGCTCGATTCGACGTAAATCGTTAACAGAGAACGAGGTACGAACAGAGAAGTGTGGCTCGATCGAGCCCGAGTTTGACTCGACGACCGTTTGAAACAGGCGAACTTGGCAGGCAATGCTGGGTTCGCCTGTTTTATTTTGAGTGTAGCGAAATAATACACAGTGCTAAATTGTGTTTGATTTTGCACCAGTCGTGCCCAAGTGTCGCCGGGGAGGCCGGCGTTCAAATTGCGGCCATTACGGAAACGCGGCGATCAGTCGTTGGTCACCTCAGCCCGGGCCGAACGTAGTCGCCAACGCGACGGAACCAAGGACGGTGGAAGGTACTTGGCGGAGTGACTGAGTACATAATGAGGACAGCGGCGTTCTAGGAGGTGAGTTCGAGCGATTTGACTGCTCAGCACCTCTTGAGTCTTTCTCCTGGGATCAACCAGTCGGATGTTTCGTGCGGAACTGAGCATAGGGGCGGCGGCTCTTGCGCTGTCTTGGGTGGCCATCGCCACCGGGGCAGACGGCGAGCCGTCGTTGTCGGCGTCCTCCCGCCCACTCCCCCCACCGGTTGCGCAAATCGACGCTCAACTCCAACACGGTTGGAACGAGAGTCAACTCTCGGTATCCGCCCCAGCCACTGACCGCGAGTTTTGCCGACGTGTGTTTCTGGATGTGGTGGGGCGGATTCCAACCGTCGAGGAGCTCGAGCGGTACGCTCGGGCCCGGCAACCGGATCGCAAACAGCGACTCGTCGAACAGCTGCTCTATGACGACACCTACACGACCGATTATGCGCAACATTGGTCGACCGTCTGGACCAATCTGTTGATCGGCCGTGGCGGGGACGACATGCGGAACAATCTGGTGGACCGCGCGGGGCTTGAATCGTATTTGCAAGAAAGCTTCGCGCACAACGTGACCTACGACCGGCTGGTTCATGAACTGGTCGCGGCAACCGGTACCAACCGTTCCGATGCGCCAACTTCAATGGCGCGGTAAATTTTCTCTGCGGCAAACTGGATGACGGCGCCACCCAGGCGACGGCACAAACGGCCAGGTTATTTTTAGGCCTGCAGGTCCAATGCACTCAATGCCATAATCATCCATTCAACGAGTGGAAGCAGAATCAGTTTTGGCAACTGAATTCTTTTTTTCGCCAGACTGCCGCGCTCCGTCGATTCACGCCGGGCACCCGTCGGGTGCGATTCGTCGAACTGACGGATCAGGATTTTCCCGGCCAAGATCGGCCCATGGATCCCGAGCAAGCCCGTGTCTACTACGAATTGCGGAACGGCAAGTTGGAAGCCGCGTTTCCCGTGTTCATTGATGGCACGCGGATCGAGCCCAGCGGTTTCGTCAAAGATGTACGTCGGCGCCGTGAGCTGGCAGATTTGATCGTCCGCGCACCGGAAATGCGGCGAGCGATCGTTAATCGCCTCTGGGCACATTTTCTGGGATACGGTTTTACTCGCCCGGTCGATGACATGGGCCCCCACAATCCGCCCGTGTATCCGGCGTTACTGACGTACTTGGCCGATCAGCTACGCGAAAACAGCTTCGATCTGAAACAGTTGATGACCTGGATCGTGCTAAGCGAACCGTATGGTTTGTCCAGTCGCACAACACGTCAAAACGAACAGGACGACCCAGCGCTCGGTCAGCCCCCGCGTTTCAGTCACTTCTATGTGCGCCAAATGATGCCCGAACAGCTATATCGTTCACTGTTGGTCGCCAGCCAAGCCGACAAGTCTCCGGGTTCTATGGAGCAACAGCGCGAGGCTCAACGTGAATGGCTCCGCCAGTTCACGATTGCCTTGGGCACCGACGAGGGAGACGAAACGACGACGTTCGACGGGACGATCACACAAACGCTGATGATGTTCAATGGCGATTTGATCCAGCAAGCAACTGATGCCAAACCAGGCACGTGGCTGCATCAGTTAGCAAGTGATCCTCGCCAACGGATGACCGACAAAGTCCAGCGATTGTATTTGGCTGCTGTGGGACGGAACGCCACCGCGCGGGACATTAAGGCCTTTCAACAACTGATGCTCTACCATCAACAGGACCAAACTAAGGCCCTGCAAGACATCTGGTGGGCACTGCTCAACAGCAACGAATTCATTCTCGTGCACTGACCGCATCACGAGTCGGGGGGGCACCGAAGTCGCCAGACTTTCGACGAGTTATCGCATATGATGAAGGCAGGACATTTTTCACGGCGGCCTGGTTTGGCTGCGTATTTGGGGAGCCAGTGGTGAATCTTCGACCGCGACCGACCTCCGCTTGGATGACACGGCGCCATTTTCTGGAGCATCTGGCCGGTGTTTCGGCAATGGCTGTCCCCGCGCTCTCGTTGACTCACAGCCTGCGCGTGCATGCCGCCGATCTGCGTCGCAATCAGAAGTCCGCCATTCTGTTGTGGATGGGCGGTGGACCTTCGACCATCGATCTTTGGGATCTCAAACCGGGGCAGGCCACGGGGGGCCCGTTCCGCCCTATCTCGACCAGTGGTGACGTGCAGATTTGCGAGCACCTGCCGCGACTCGCCCAGCAGATGCACCACTTGGCCGTGATCCGTTCGATGAGTACGCAGGAAGCGGATCACGGACGGGGACGGTACTACATGCACACGGGATTCGTCCCCAACCCCACCGTCGAACATCCCAGCTATGGTTCCGTCATCGCCCATGAACTGGCCCCACATCGCGATGACCTCCAGATCCCGCCCTTTGTATCCGTGGGGGGCAGCAGCCTCGGGCCCGGTTTCCTGGGCATGGCGTGGGCGCCTTTCGTGGTCGAACCCAACGGCGACATTCGCCATCTGAAGATGGGGATTGATGCCGACCGATTGCGCAACGGATGCAAGCGTTGCAGCTGATTGAAACCGGGTTCATTCGACAGCGTCGCGGCGAGGCGGCGAGCGAACACGCCAAGGTGCTCGACAAGACCTTGAGCCTCATGACGAGCCCGCAGATGGAGGCATTTAAGGTTGCGCGGGAGCCCAAGGCGGTCCAAGACCGGTATGGACGTAACGGCTTCGGCCGCGGTTGCCTGATGGCGCGACGCTTGACCGAGGCGGGCGTGCCTTTTGTGGAAGTCGATTTGGGCGGGTGGGACAACCATAATCGCATTTTCCCCACCCTCGAGAATGACCGACTTCCCGTCATGGATCAGGCATTTAGCGCTTTGATGGAAGACCTGGACCAGCAAGGCCGCCTGGCCGATACCGCCGTCATCTGGATGGGAGAATTCGGTCGCACTCCACGCATCAACGGCGACGCAGGACGCGACCATTGGGCGCGGGCTTGGAGCGTGGTGATGGGCGGCGCCGGCATGAAAGGTGGCATCGCGATCGGCCAAACGAATGTCGACGGCACGCAAGTCGAGTCGGAACCCTACACATCACAGGACATCATGGCGACCGTCTGCCAGGCCCTGGGAATTTCGCTGGAAACCACTTTCACCAGCCGCAGTGGCCGCCCCATGAAGATTGCCAACGGGGGTAAAATCATCGACGAGCTGTTTGCCTGACCTGCACCTCACTCCGTCGCCGATGCGGCGCGACGCGGGAGGCTCCGGTCGGCGCAGCAAGTGTTGCAGTGCGATGTACGAAGAAAACCTAAAACCGTTGCCAAGCGGCGATGCGACTCAGGTTTTTGCCGATATCCTGGCGACTCTCCGTACGGACGCGAGTATCCCCAACGCCCAGGCGGAACTGACACCCGACCAAGTCGTTCAGTGGGCCGATCCGGAATTGCAGTCCTTGGTCGGTCGCGTGGGGCGACGCTTGTTGCGGCCCGGCAGTGGAGTCTTGGGCATCGATCAGTTGGACGCATTACTGGGCTACGCCCGCAGCGGCCATTCGTGCCTGATATGTTTAAACCATCGCTCCAATCTTGATGTTCCTTCGCTCTACGCGCTGCTCCATGACCTTGGGCGGGCCGATCTATTCCAACCTATCATCTGGATCGCGGGCCGCAAACTGGAGGAAGACGTCGGCCTGACTCCGCTGCTGGTCCGCGGCTTCAATCGCGTGATTGTCACGCCCAAATCGTGGTTGACCGCAGAGCTCACCGCGGAACAACGCCGCCACGCACGACAAATCAACCGTGCAGCGCATCGTGCCATCCACACTTTGCGCAACGACGGTTTCATGTTTGGCCTGTTTCCGGCCGGAACGCGGACACGCCCCGGTGACGCCGCCACCGGCCAGGCGTTGGAGGAAACCGACAGCTATTTGAAGTACTTCGACTACATGCTGCTGGGCTACATCGAAGGTTGTACGTTGCCCGTCGCGCGGAGCCGTGACATGACGCACGAGACACCGCGTCTCGACCGCTTGCGATACGCGTTTGGTACGGTCCTTCAGACTCATGCCTGGCGTGCCGAGGCCGCACAACGGTATCGGCAACTGACCGCTCGCGCGGCCACGGCACGGGCAATCATGGAAGACATTCACGCCTTGCGCCCCACGCTTGCCCAGCCGCGCGATCATGGCGAAGGGGAAATCGAAAGCCATCGGATCGCGCCGGGATCATAACGGTCCACATGATGGACTCGCTGTTGCAAAAGGCTCTCGTCGCGCGTGGCGAATGGAAACCGCGTCGTGCGGCCAACAACGTGCCGCCCGACTCACCGGCGGGCACGATCCTTTTTCACCCACGGGTCATCGGCAAACAAGCGGTCCACCGCTGCTGCGATCTGGCCGGACATCGGACTGGCGGATGCGACATACGTGCCGGCCTGAAAGACATATACCAGGTCCGACGTATCGAAATCTCCATCTTCGTTCCAGTCTCCCTCGGCAAACGTCGCATTGTTCGGGATGCCATCTTCGTATTTGCCGATTTGAAATACCAGTAACAAATCTCCGGAGTCAAATACGCCATCCCCATTCGAGTCGCCGGGGACAGTCTGTTGCACGCGCCACAACTCGGATCCGTAAGTACCATCGTCGCCGACGATCAACAGTTGATCCTGGTACGGAAAGAGGGTGTTGAAGCCAACCAGCACGCGGGGACCACCGCCAGGCATACTTTCGAAGGCCTGCGACCAAGTGCTCCCGTCCGTCCGCCACAGGGTCCCGTAGCCGTCACCGTCGTCCGCAACCACAAATAGTTCGTTGTTCCAAGTGGTCATGCGACCACTGGTGGAAGAGTTCGCCACCGGTGCGTTCGGATGAAACTGCGCGACTTCCTCGACGGATAGCGCATTCATCCGCCACACACTTTGGTACCCTTCCTGCGTGTCTGGATTGTAGAAATTCGTGGATACGTAGAGTTGGCTCCCCAAGGCCTTCCAATCAAGAAATTGCTGATCCGGTGGCAGTTGCTGCAGTAATTTCGCCGACCCGCCTTGGTAACGGTATACCGCATACTGTTCCGGCTCCCCCGACAAACTCACTTCCGCCACGAAGTGAATTTGATTGTTGTAGACCGTGATCGCAACGGCGTCCTTGACGTCGGAGATCTGAGTTACTTGTTGGCCGTCATATTTCCAGACTTGATATCGCGTCGACAGATCGCTACGTGCCAAGAAATACAAGTCATTCTGCCACGTTACAAATCCGCGTGGACGCGACGCTCCTTCGGGAAGTAAGTCAGCCAGTAGATGGTACGATTGGCCATCAAAAGACCACAATTCGTCACTACCCACGATCAGATCGTCACCCATCGGGGCTACATCACTAATCAAGAACGTCGAGAATGGTTCGGCAGGCCAGCGAGTAATCGTTGTTCCGTCAAAGCTTGCAAGGTGGAGTTCTCCTCCCCCGGCCGACGCGAATGCAGCCAGTAGCACGAGGTCTTCGTCGTTCTGGGCCAGGATGCGTCCTCGTGGCTCCGGTAAGCCGGGCGCCGTTGCACCGATATAGGTCAGACCGACGCCGTCGTAGTTCAGGAAGCCGGGCTCGACAAAGTCCGATCCGTTCCAGTCCAAAATCAGATCGTCGTGCAACAAGCCGCTGCCGGCGAACGTCGATCCGAGCAAGCCGGGCGCCAAATCTTCGATCAATGTCAGATTTTGCCCGTCGTATTGCCACGGCTCGGTTCCGTACTGACCGTCGTCGGCCGAGAATACGAGTAAATTGCCAAACCTGGTCATGCCGGCGGGTGAAGAGCCCCGAGTCCCGGGGAACAGATCGGCCACGCGGCTGATGGCCTGACCATCAAAGCGGTACAGTTCCCGATCTCGGATGCCTGCCGTGGCCGAAAAATACAGTTGCCCTTGAAACTCGACCAGGTCGGTTGGATTCGAATCACCCTCGCCGACGACCAAATCGCTGACCCGATGCGTGCCGGCGGAAGCACTGTAGCGCCACAGTTCACGGCCGTGCGCCACGTCTTCGGCGGAAAAGAACAGCGCGTCGCCCACGACCGTCAGGTCACGTGGATCGGCATCCACGCCCGCTTGGTTAATCTGCGACGCAACGGCAAACTGGCTGTTGTCGTAACTCCACAACTCGCGTCCCGTGTCGCCCTGCGCCGTAAACATCAACTGATCGCCTAACACCACCATCTCGCGTGGATCGCTGAATTCGGTTTGCCCGTTGGCCGGCACGGGAACTAACGTCTCACCACGTAACTCACGCAACGTGTCGCTGGCGACGATCAGCTTGTCCATATAACTCGTGACCATGCCACGGGTCTCGACGGGATCCATTCCCGGCACACGATCGACCACGCCCGCCGTGCCACCGGCCAGCTTTATCAATACGTTCTCTGGGCCGGGAGCAACCCCATTGCTCTCGGCTGCCAACAGATAGATTCGCTCCGTCAAACTCCGTTAGGTTCGACGGCGCAAAGACGGGACCGCAGGTCTCCCCCGTGCAGACTTCGATTTGCTCAAACTGTTGACCGTCGTACCGCCACAGTGTCAGGCTATCCGGATCTTCCACTTCTTCGTAAGGCGAGCCGACGAGGTACAACCCATTGCTGGTTGCATAAAACTCACGGACACTCCCCAACGGAATCTCGTCCGGAGCCAAGTCCTGGATCGCTGCGCCGTCGTAGGTGCTTAACTGCGTCCTAAATCCATCGGGCCGCTGAAAATACACAAGCCCATTCCACTCGGTAAACGAGTGCGGAGATGAACTGATACCCGACGGGGAAAGGTCCAGGATTAATTCGGCGGAGAGAGCTAGTAGGCGACGGTCCTCCAGCTGCTCGAATTCAAGCCCCAGGTTTCCCAGAATGCTCCCTCTACCCGCTCGACGCATAACGCCATCTCCCATGGTCTTGCCCGCTAACATGCCGCGCGGCGCAGCTTCAGAGCACAAATCTATGCCATTGGACGTACTGTTGGACCGACGTACCGTTGGACATGCCCGTAATCCTCAAGCGCCGAATCCTCAAGCGCCGAACGCACGACTTGGTTCGCGCACGGCAAATCCAGCATGGCTTTCGCGGGTTATTAGAACGCATGCATGGGATTCGAGCAACGAATACGTGACGCGTTTACCGCTTACATGGCACGTGGCCATCGGGAAGCAGCGGTCGTCGCTGGGAGATGCGGGGCCAGCGATCAGGACCTGCGGGGCCTCAGTTTTTGCAGAAAGGATGTCTCCCCGGCGAAATTACGGGTCCGACGGGGGTGACATCGCGTCAGCTCTAGAGCCTACGGCAGCAGGTCCCGCTTTTGTAACGCTTCCGTAACAAACTCGGCGATCCGGGCATTGCCCTGGTCATTGAAATGTCCCGTCGGGCCCACGAACTTGGACAAGGGTGTCGACGTTTGCTCACAGATGGACACCATATAGGGACCAAAATCGATGAAGTCGATTCCCGCCTGTTCGTATTGCTTCACGACATGCTCGTAGGGCCAGGTGCCTCGCTGGCGAAAGTATCGGATATCGCCGTCGTGTGGCAGGATCACGACCAAGGGGGTCTTGCCACGTTCCTGGGCCACACGGATAAATTCCTGTGTGATGCCCACCATGATCTCAAGCCCGTGCAGGGGATGTTGCGGCTGAAGAAACTCCATATGCACCGGATAGCCGAACAGGCGGCGCGAAAACCGGGAAACCGCAGCAGATTCTTGACCACGGAAATCGTATACGGAAACGTCAACTTGACCGAGCCGGCGGGCCCACCGGGATGCAACGTCTCATTTGGCAGAATTAGTTGCTCGCCCTGTTCCGTCAACACGCGACGATACTCCTCTTCGGTTAACGTCGGAATCGGAACTAATTTCAGCTTGCCGTTTTCCTCCAGCACAAAGCGTGGCTTGAGTGCATACCACTGCTGATAGTTTTCCAAGTCGTGCATGCGCGTCAGATTCCGCAATGCATCACCTGGATGAACTCCGAAAATCACGAGCGGTGAGGGGTCATCGCGATTCTCCAGGAACCGCAAGTAGGCTTGATCCGTGCCGTAACCTCCGACACCAAAGTTGGCGACGTAACGATCGATCTTGTCGGATAGAACATTGCCCCAATTCGCCGCTAGGGAAGACGTGTCGCCACCTTGAGTAAAGGAATCGCCGTACAGCGAAATGAAACTGTCCTGTTGCGGGCCGTCGGGGAAGAACGGATTGCGTTGCGCACCGTTGACATCGAGCGTCGAGCCATATTCATGTGGAAACGGCCAGCCCAGCTTCGGATCGCGACGCTTGAGGTATTCGTCGTAGGTCAACGCCTCTTTGCGTTTCATGGGGACGGTTGGAACATGCCACATGCCATACCGGGTTTCGAGCATGCGGCCGACGGTGTAGAAGATCGCTTCGTAGGCGACGACGATCCCCAGCAGCATCAGCATCACGAAGAGCACGCGTCGGAATCTGCTCTTCTGCACCCGCTGAGTGTCTGTCGCGACCTCGGCATGAGCCGATGGTCCAAGCCTGCGGCGTTTTTGCCCCTTGCGGACGAGCCGTGCACGCATGGATGAGCTTTCTATGAACAAGACTCGCTCACCTCGCTCTGCGTCTAACGGTCTGCACGACCTAAGGGACGGCAAGGTACAACGTAGTCCGTGATGATCGAAAGGTTGCTGTCAGGCTCCGGTCAGACGACGGGAAATCATCGCCTGGCCTTGCCTGCCGAATCACGTCAGCCGGGGCGCTCCGGCACGAAACGCGGTCGCGCGAGGCAATCGGCGAGTTCCAGTCTAATTACGCCGTAGCCGTGACGCAAAATCTTTACGCCCAATCGATGCGAGTCGATGTCAGTTTATGTGGGTTGCGACGCGGAATGCCCCGCGTCCGTGGCCGTGCGACGACGAAACCACGGCTTCCAGGTTGCACCTTGACTGAATTGTTGCCAGCCCCACCTCAGCCACCGCAGCAAGGCACTAGCGAGCCACAGCGCCAGAACAGCATCAGCAGACGGTAAAACCAGATGGAAACGGACACAATATATGGTTCGGGTAACGTCAATCCCGCCCTTGGCTGGAACCATTGCAAGTGCGAGCGAGAGGAATTGTTTCCGATGATGAACATCTCGGGATTCCCTAGCAATCCTTCGCCAACCGCCACAATTAGGATGCCTAGTGTGAGCAGCGTTAACAGCACCAACCCGATTTGCAGCAGGTTGAAACGCCACCCGGCCAGGGGTTCCACATCCAAATGGGCGCGTCGATTTAGCATGAAGAACCACAGCACCACAATCATCGCAGCGGCAATCTGAACCTGAGTCAAACCGATGGCGAGCAGCACCCATTCGCCGCGGCCCAGCGGGAAGCGACGGTTGGCTCCCAAGATCCAGGCGGCCACGATGGCACAGACCAAGATCGTCCAGAAGCGAACGGCGGGCCCACGTCGTGGACCGTTCGCCCACAAGATCCAGCGGCTTTCCGGAACCTGCAACGCGGTGGTCACATTCGCACCTGGCACCGGCAGTTGCACACGACCCACCGTCGCTAGGGGTTGCATCGACACGGCGGTCCTCCAGGCCAATTCAATCGACTGCCGTCCCGGCCGCGCCGGCACGATCAGTTGGCGACCATCGCGGCGAACTGGGATTGCCTGTCCGGCAAGGTTCAGCGACGTGATTTCGGCATTTGGTTCCAATTCAATCACAAAGTCGCCACCCAGACTGCACTCCACATCCAACTTCAATGTACTGGTACGTTGGCGACCTCCCAGCGAGGTCGCGTGCGCGGCCCGTTGCACGGTAACCGTATCGCCACTGATCGCATTCGGTTGACTAAACGTCAGCGTAACCTCTTCGCCGGGCCATGGGTGCCACACGGGGATGAGATGTTGTTGTTGCGGTTCATAGATCGGGCTGAGACCGGTCAGCGAGACGTTCCACACCGGCGACGTCACCAGGTGCCAGCCTCAACCCACCGATCACTTTCAGCGGCCGTCAGGCGAATCGCTTCTCCTACCGGCAATTCGCTCTGCCAGCTAAAACGATCTTGACCGGCAGCCAGCTTGACTTCGATCGAGCCATTGTTGATGACCATGTTGGGTGTCAGCACACGCTCGTCAGGCACGAGCGGCAATTCCAGGGAAATCGCTTTGCTGTTCTCCGAAAGTCGGACGACATCGGTGCGCAATTGCCATATGAGTCCGATTTCCAGCTGGCGATCGACGGCCACGATGGTATTGAAATCCTTGCGATCGTAGGACGCCTCGCCCTCGGTTGCCTGTCGTTGACGCGAGAAAAAAACCTGCGACTCCGGGATGCCATTGGGCCGCACGCCTGTCACCGTCCATCCCGGTGCATCGATCTGGACTCCGGCGCGGTGGCAACAAGAATGTCCATTCCCATTCCAAGGAATCGGGCAGCAGACCTTCCACCACCACCGTATGAACGCCCGCCGCCAGGTTCACCCAAAGGAAACCGTCCTGGCGACAGACCAGGGCGTCGGACTGGTCGTCGACACGCACCGCAACCGGCGACCACGCGGGTAACTGACCCGGCAATGGCACCGCGACGTCAACGGCCGCATGCACAATCGCCGTCATCGCCAGTCGCCCGTCCGCGACGCGCAATTGCACGCTTGGGATCTCCGCAGCCTTGGGAAAGGCATCGGACGGCCGTAATATTCGTTCGCGAAGCTGATCCAGCATCGCCGCGTCCGGGAACTGCGCCGATGCGATGTCAGTTGCAGCTAAACAGATCAGGACCACCGCCGTGGGCATGCTGCGCTTCGAGAAGGGATTGCGCAAGCGGCGGAAGCCCAGCACGACCGCCGCCAATAACAACAACAAGATCACGCGCACGACCGTCAACATTCGATGCAACCTCAGAGGAACGAAGATCGGGTGGATGTGCTGATCGGCCGCCACAGGACCATTCCAGTAACAGCGCACCTGATTCCAATTCCATTCGGGTTCGGCCGGCCCCGTTTGAATCTTCGCCTGAGGGTCATACGCGAGATTGGAACTCGCATACTTCCCTTGTGACTGCGCAGGCTCGACCCCCTCCATCAATCGCGACGACGTGGTGGCCCCGCGTGACATATCGAACATCTCCGTCGCCACTGTGCCGGCGCCGGAGCACGGGGGCGAGCGGCAACTCCCAGCCAGCGCAACATGCCGCGCGGGGCATAGGTAACTCCCGGTCTTTCCAATTGCGGATAAATGGCACTCTGAATTTGGCCCGCCAAAAACGGCACCAGAACGACCAACAGCACGGCGATCGCCAGATACTTCCAGAGGCGGATCCAACGCTGGCCCGTTCCCGCGGGCACAACACGCAAAAGCGCCAACGGGACCAATAAAAACAACCATGCCAGACGGGGCGATCCCGGCTCGTGGTAGGCCAAACCAAAGGCGAACAGCGCGAGCACGCCGGCGGCCACTCCCCACATCCGCAGGACGGCCAGCGAAAACACCAATAACAAAAACAGATCCAACAAGGACCAGGCCGTCAGCCAGTCTCCTTCCACGCGGTCGGCGCCCAACAGTGCAAAGACCCGCCAGCCCGGTGGCAGAATAAGCGTCAGTCCTAACACGTCGGTGTCCGTCTGCCAGCCGGTCGCCAGCAGCGTCGGCGTGCGTTCCGCTCGGCCGATCGCCTCCATGTTCAAATTCCGCGTGCGAATCTCGACGCCCGGCGCTCCGGTCTGCGGATTGGCCGTAATTAACTGCGCCTGACCATCGACCCGGACCGCTCCCAGCGATTGCCCATCCGCCACATCGAGTCGCCAGATGCGCTGCATGTTCCCTTGGATCCGGTCGCGATAGGTCAGGCCGCCGCCATCTTCGTCCAACCAGAACTGACGCTCAATGCGCAGCCCTTCCGGCTGCTGCAGTCCCATGCCACGCATCTTTTCGACGAGTCGAAACGCCGAGTTCGTGACCCACTGGTACACCGGCAAATCTCGCCATTGAGCGGGGAACGTCGTCTGCGACACGTCGATCGGCTGCAGTCCTACCAATTCCGCCATGCGAAACTCCGGCTGCGCTTTAAATCCAATCAATTCGCGATCCGTGATCGGTTGTGTCCCCGCCGCATAACGAAACTCGGTCAAGTCGTTGGGGCGAAAAGCATCCAGATGAATGGTCCACTTGCCGGCGCGGACCTGGGCCTTCATCTTCCCGGCTTCATCGACCGCCACCGGCAACGGACTATCGACGCGGGAAAGCTTCCAGCCCTCTGGCAAGACCCACCCGAACTCCTCCTCACGACTTTGTCCCGAGACGCTCAACTCGATCTCGGTCCGCAGCCACATCGGGATGCCATCCTCCAGGACGCGGTACACCTGCACAGCCAGCTGATTCTTGTCGACGACCTCGGCGCGCTGTCGCCTCAGCCAGACGTAGCCGCCGGGATCCCAAGTCGGCAAGGCCACGCCGTTGCCGTCAACACTGAGCGTTAGCAGGCCGAATTGCTGAGGTACGGCGATTCGCTGCGGCATGATCTGCCAAGCAAACTCGCCTGCTAACTGATGCCGCCCTGGCTCCAAATGGACCGACGGCGTGCCGTCTCGGCCGACAACCACCGCCGCATCGCCGTCGGCACGGACGTTCAAGGGCCACGCCTCATCGCTACCTGGCAACGGCACCCAGGTCGGCTCGAAGGCGGTCACTTCCAGACTCCACGATCCCGCCGTGCCATTGGCGGTAAGTGCGAGCCGCGACGGCCAGAAACAGATGTGCTTCTCGGCATTGTCGTACGGAGATGGACATGTGCGGTGGGGAACGTCCCAAGTAACCCAATCTTGCCAGGGCTTCAACGCATCGGGGATCTCCTTCGATTCCGCACACGCACCGTAGCGGACTGCGAGCAACGTGATGCAGAAGATGCGTAGAAGTTGACCGCAAAAGAATCTCATCCGCTCGCCCTCTCTTTATTCCTCGGTGATCCTTTGAGGATAGTCGGATGCTAACGCCTTGTCGATCAGTCCGCATTCCGCCTAACACGGACCAACGGGAATGTCATGAGGAACGCCGGTCCAGCGTCGCGCGCTCGGCGTGGCCGTTTTCGCCGGACGTCGAGTGCAGGACGGCCTGAGCACTTTTCACCATGCCGGCAATGTCCGACAGGTCGGTGGGAATGATCATGCTGGTGCCTGTCCGAGCCAGGTTGCCGAATTCCTTGACATACTGTTCCGCAATGCGGAGGTTGGCAGCGTTCATGCCGCCCGTTTCATTGAGCGGCGCTTGCTACGCGACGAATGCCGTCGCTCGTCGCGGTCGCCACGCGTTCAATCTCATAGGCCCGCCCATCGGCCTCATTGATGCGGCGCTGTTTTTCGCCTTCCGATCGCGCTATGGCCTCGGCACGGTCTCCCTCGGCGACGTTGATCGTCGCTTGTCGAGCCCCTTCGGACTCTGCAATTTGCGCTCGCTTTTCACGCTCGGCGCGCATCTGCTTCTCCATTGCATCCTTGATGCTTTGTGGAGGCACAATGTTCTTGACTTCGTACGCGTCACCTTGACTCCCCACGGGTCAGACGCCTTGTCAACCGCTTCCACAATTGCCCCATTGATCGTTTCACGCTCCTCGAACGTCTTGTCCAAATCCAGACGACCGATCACCGAACGCATCGTGGTCTGAGCCAATTGGATGGAAGCGAAACGGTAGTCATCGATTCCATACGATGCCTTCCGCGGATCGACGACTTGCATGTACAGGATGCCGTCCACTTCCACCGAAATGTTGTCGCGCGTAATGCACGTCTGCGGAGGGACATCGATCGCTTGCTCCTTCAGCGTATGCGTATAGGCCACGCGGTCGATCAACGGAATCTTTACGTGCAATCCCGCTTCCCAGGTCGATGTGTAACGTCCTAGCCGTTCGATGATGAACGCTCGTTTCTGAGGAACGATGCGAATGCCGGTGGCCAAGGCCACCAGGACAAAGATCGCCACAAGAATCAAAATAATGGTGATGGGATCGGGCATCGAGTTTCTCCTTCCACAATAAACCTGCCGCCAAGACAAACACGCAACGATCCGCTCGGCAGGGTGAGCAGCGCAGCGCCTGCGCGATGAACGCGACGCGCAGAACCGATGCAGAAATCAGTCGGCGACTCTCCAACACGATGGAGAGGCAGAGCGAATCAGGCTAAACGCCGGTGACGGCTTTGACCTGCAACGTCAGATTGTCGCGACCGACAATCGCCACCGTTGCCCCACGCGGAATCGCTTCGGTTGCCTGAGCTTGCCACGGCGAACCGTGAAACTCGACTCGGCCACCCGCCTCCGGGGTGATGGCTTGAATCACGCGTGCACTCTCGCCTACGACGTCCTGCACGTCGCCGTCCTCTTGTGTCCCCGCCAGCGAGCGAGTCAGCAGACTCCGCAGGCTCGCCATCATGCCGACGGAAAGGATCAGAAACAGCAGCAGTTGGGCGTGCAGCGATAGCTCCGTCAGGTAACAGATTGCCCCTACGCCCAATGCCCCGGCGCCAAAAAAACCAATTACGACACCTGGCAGAGCGAATTCCGCCAGCAACAGCACCAGCCCGATCACCGTCCAAACGAACTCGGGCCGCCACAGTTCATGCCAGTTCATGGAACCCCTCCCGAAACTGCTAAAAAAGTTGACACGCTCCCGCCTCGTCGCAGGCTACGCCCCTATTTGCGCGAATCGTACTTGGTATTCGCGGCCAAGGCGGGGAGCTTGCCAGGAATCGCCCACCCCTTTCCGCGTCGGCGCCGCGCCGGCCGACGGTTCTCCACGCTAGCGAGCAACATTCCCCTTGTCGGATTTCCTTACCCAGTCTATCATTCGTAGGCTAACTATTAGGCTACGAATGAAGTCTCGCCACCAGAGACGAATGCAGGACGCCCCGGAGCACCCACCATGACCAAGACGCCCGCTGCTCGGCCGGCCACCGGTCCCGTCCTGCGGGGCTACGACTTTGACCAGAGCATCGGGTACTGGGTGATCTTGGCCGCCCAGGCCTACCAAAAGGCGATCAATAACGAGCTTGCGCCGCATGGGATCACGTTTCGCCAATCCCAAGTACTGGCGTGGTTGGCATTGGACGGCGAGTCGTCGCAGGCCCAGCTGGCGGCGCGACTGATGATCGAACCTCCAACGCTCGTCGGCGTCCTTGATCGCATGGAACGAGACGGTTTGATCACGCGGGTGGCCTCGTCGGTCGACCGGCGCTGCAAGCTCGTACGGGCCACCGCCGACGCGCAGTTGGTCTGGGACCAGATCGTCGATTGTGCCGCGACGCGTCCGGGGCATCGCGGTGGAGGGGTTGAGCCAGAATGAGGTCAGCGAGCTGATGACCATGTTGCGCAAGGTCATCGACAACGTTAACTGCGCCAGTCCTGAGATAGATGACGAAGCGATTTAGGTTGGCAGCAGCCATTGGCCGAAGCCAGGAACGCGTGCAATGAGACAACATGAGACTAGTTGGAATTAGATTCAGCGGGGATTCAGAGGAGCGATAACGTGAAGGGACAGAGAAGCATTTTTCGGGGCTTGACGGCCGGCGTGGCGCTGAGCCGTGACGACGCAGGTCGCCCTGGCTCAGCGAGGGCCGGCGCTTGTCGAAGTTACCCCCGTCATTCAGCGCGACGTGGAGGCGGGGCAGACGTTTGTCGGTACCGTGATGCCCACGCGACGGGCGATCATCGGTTCGGCCGTCGATGGGCGTGTGGTATCGTACCTAGCCGAGGAAGGGAAGCGCGTTGAACAAAACGAACCGTTGGCGGAATTGTTGACGGACACGATTAATCTTGAACTCGAGGCGGCGGAAGCAGAACTGGAATTGCGCAAGCAGCAGCAAGCCGAATTGGAGAATGGCTCGCGTCCGGACGAGATCGAACAGGCACGGGCGCGGATGGAGGCCGCCAGCGCGGTGGCTCACGTATTTGAAAGCGGAACGTGAACGTCTGGAAAAGCTGATTGTTAGCCGGGCGATTTCTGCGTCCGAATATGAACGTGCCGTTTCGCAGGCGTTGGAGGCTCAACAGAAGCTGCAGGAGGCCAAGGCGGCGTATCAACTGGCGGTCGATGGACCGCGCGCGGAACAGATCGCGCAAGCCAAGGCCCAGACGGCCATGCAGGACGCGATCGTGCGCCGCCTGCGCGACCAAATCAAGAAGCACACCATTATTTCTCGCTTTACCGGCTACGTGACTGCCGAACACACGGAAGTGGGGCAATGGGTGACTGCGCGGCGATCCGGTGGCCGAAGTCGTTGCGTTGGACGACGTGGAAATTGTCGCGAAAGTCGTCGAATCGCAGATCCCTTACGTGCATGTCGGCGACATGGTCCGGGTCGAGGTCCCGTCGCTGGCGACCGAAATCCTGACCGGAACAGTCGAGGCGATTGTGCCTCAGGCTGATGTGCGTTCGCGGACGTTTCCCGTCAAAGTCTTGGTCCACAACCAGATTTCCGATCACGACATCCCGCTGCTCAAGGCCGGCATGTTGGCGCGTCTGACGTTGCGAACTGGCCAGGCACAGCAAGCCCTACTCGTGCCCAAGGATGCCCTGGTGCTGCAGGGCAAAGAACCGATCGTATGGATTGTCAACAAAGACTCGATCGGATCCGCCGACAACGGCATGCAACAGGGCAACGTCCGCCCGGTGCCCGTACAACTGGGTGTAGCGGATGGCGATTTGATTCAGGTGCAGGGGGACGTGCGGGCGGGGGACTTAGTGATCGTCAAGGGCAATGAACGGATTGCTCCACCGACTCCCCAGCGCCCGAGCCAAGTGATGTGGGCGGCATCTTCACAGACCAATTCGGCAGCGGTGACCAACGAGGTAACCCATGGGACTCATTGATTTTTTCGTCCGTAATCCTTCCAAAGTTTTGGTCGGTGTATTGCTCATGGCCCTCTTCGGCTGGGTGGCACTACGGCGGATGCCGATGCAGTTAACCCCCGAAGTGCAGACGCCCACGATTACGATCGAAACCCGTTGGCCGGGGGCAAGTCCGCAGGAAGTCGAGCAGGAGATCATCGTCGAGCAGGAGGAGCAGCTCAAGGGCGTCGAAGGCGTCACCAAGATGACCTCCGAAAGCGCGGACTCGATGGGCCGATCACGCTGGAGTTTCTCGTCGGCGCCGAAATGGAAAAAGCGGTCGTCGACGTCATCGGCCGCTTGGAGCAGGTCCGCGAATACCCAGAAGACGCCGACAAACCGGTGATCTCGCACGGCCAACGCCAACGACCGTCCGATCGCCTGGTTTATCCTCAGCGCACGCTATCCCACGCGACGCGGAATTGCGGCAGTTTCCGGCAAAACATCCCGAGTTGACGACCGAGATTCAAGCGGGTGCGCAATCGCATAACGCCGGTCTGGCGATGCTGCGGCTGCGCATGCTGGCCAAGGAGCATCCGGAGGTCAAGGAATTGCTGCCGCCGCCCGAGCTGGACGTCACCGAAGCTGCGGCGGTTTGCCGAGGACGAGATCGAGGCGCGCTTCGAGCGCGTGCCGGGTGTGTCGCAGTCGAACGTCATCGGCGGACTGGAAGACGAGTTGCAGGTGGTCGTCGATCCGGAAAAGCTGGCCGCGCGGCAACTGACGATCGCCGACGTCCGGAACGTGCTGCGCGGCCAAAACGAAGACACGTCGGCCGGCGACTACTGGGAGGGGAAACGACGCTGGGTCGTGCGGACGCTCGGCCAGTTCCGCACGCCAGAACAAGTCGAGAATCAACTGTTGGCGGTGCGCGACGGCACCCGGTTTATGTCCGCGACGTGGCCGAAGTGCGGTTCGGCTACAAGAAGCCCGACGGACTGGTCCGCCGTTTCGGCGAATCCAGCATCGCCGTCAATGTCTGCGCGAAACCGGCGCAAACGTGCTGGACGTGATGGACGGACTGCGAAGCGGTCAACGATCGAATTAAATGATGGACTGCTGAAGCAGCGTGGCCTGCAACTTACGCAGGTCTATGACGAAACGGAATACATCGATTCGTCGATCAATCTGGTGCAGCAGAACATCTTCATCGGTGGGGCGCTGACGATGATCGTGCTGATGCTGTTCTTGCATCTCGGGTTGCGGACGCTGATTTTCGCTCCGTTGATCCTGGTCAGCGCCATGGCAGTGCCGCCTACGTTTCGCCCTGGTTCTTCGCCGTTACGCTGGCGATCATCTTGGGCGCCGGTTTTTGGTTTGCGCGCGGTGCCCTGGTCGTGGGCCTGGCGATTCCCACCAGCATCATCGGCACGTTTCTCGTCTTGGGCATGCTGGGACGATCGCTGAACGTTATCAGCCTGGCGGGACTGGCATTCGCCGTCGGCATGTTGGTCGACAACGCGGTCGTCGTGCTGGAGAACATCTATCGCCGCTGGGACATCGGAGAGACGCCGTTCAACGCTGCCGTGCGAGGCACGCACGGAGGTATGGGGCGCGGTGCTGTCGTCGACATTGACGACCGTGGCCGTCTTTCTGCCGATCGTGTTTGTGCAAGAAGAGGCCGGACAATTGTTTCGCGACATCGCCTTGGCGATCAGCGCGGCCGTGGCACTCTCGCTTGCTGGTGTCCGTTACCTTGATTCCCATGGCAGCAGCCCGCCTGTTCGGCACACGATCGACGGAGACGCCGTCTGACGAGTCCGAGGTCGCCGCACCGCATCGGAGCGGCGGTCATCAATCGACAACGTGGGCCGAAAAAATCGTCTCGTGGCTCGGCGGTCTGGCCAACGGCTTCGTCGATCTCGTCGTGGCAGCAAACGCCTGGACCCAGCGCGGGCTGGTCCGACGGCTGGTGATGACTCGCTGGTCGGACTGGCGCGGGCTTGAGTTGGCTGTTGTGGCCCAAGGTCGAATATCTGCCTACGGGCAACCGAAATCTGGTGTTCGGCATCCTGCTGCCTCCCCCGGGCTACAACCTGGATCAATTGATGGAAATGGGGGAGAAGGTCGAAGCCGACCTCAGGCCGTATTGGGATGTCGAACCCGGCACTCCCGCTGCACAAAAACTGGACTTTCCCGTGATTGGCGATTTCTTTTTTGTCGCCCGCGGCCGCCAAGTGTTTCATGGGCATCCGGGCTCATGATCCCATGCAAGTCGCGCGACTCGTACCGCTCGTGCAGAAGGTCGGCGCGCAACTGCCTGGGACCTTTGCCGTGGCCAAGCAGTCCAGCCTGTTTGAACAAGGCTTGACGGCCGGACGCACGATCGACGTGGAAATCACCGGTCCGGACCTGTAAAAACTCGTCGCCCTCGGTGGTCAAGTACTGGGCCAAGCGATGCAATTGTTTCCCAAGACGGAAGACTCGCCAGGAGCCCAAGTGCGGCCGATTCCGAGCCTGGATCTGTCGAGTCCCGAATTGCACGTCGAGCCACGGATTATTCAGGCCGCCGAAATGGGTGTCACCAGCGCCGGACTCGGATACGCCGTCAACGCCCTGGTCGATGGAGCGTACGCGACGGATTACTATTTGGATGGAGATAAGATCGATCTAACGCTGATGGGCGAGTCCGCATATGCCGGACGCTCCCAAGATATTCGCGCCCTTCCCGTCGCCACTCCCATCGGTGAGCTGGTACCGCTCGAAGCGCTGGCCGACATCAGCTTGAGCAGCGGCCCCGAGCAGATTAACCATCGCGAACGGGAGCGAGCCATTACGATCGAAGTTTCACCTCCGCCGGAAATCGCGTTGGAGGATGCAATGGAGGCGATTCAGACCAAGATCGTGCAACCGCTCATCGAACAAGCGCCGTGAGCGGCGAATATCGTATCAATTTGGCCGGTACGGCCGACAAGCTTCGTGATACCTGGAAAGCCCTTCGCTTCAATATCTTTTTGGCGCTGCTGATCACCTACTTGTTGATGGTCGCCTTATTTGAATCGTGGCTGTACCCCCTGGTCATCATTTTGAGTGTTCCGCTGGGGGCGGTCGGCGGCATTCTGGGCCTCAGAGCTCTCAATCTGTTTTATCTGCAGCCGCTCGATGTGCTCACGATGCTGGGCTTCATTATTCTGATCGGCACCGTGGTGAACAATCCGATTCTGATTGTACATCAATCGCTCAATCACATCCGCGAGGATGGCATGAGCTCACGTGCCGCGATCTTGGAAAGCATTCGAACTCGTGTGCGACCTATTTTCATGACTACAATCACCACGGTGTTGGGTTTGCTGCCGTTGGTGATGTTCCCTGGAGCTGGTAGCGAATTGTACCGAGGTCTAGGCAGCGTGGTGCTGGGTGGTTTGCTGGTCTCGACGTTATTCACCTTGTTGCTGGTACCCACGCTGTTCAGTTTGACGATGGACGCCAAGGAGTTTGTACTCAATCGTTCGTGGCGCAAGACCACCACGACGCTCAAACCAAAGCGCGACCGAGTCCCTTCCGGAACGTAAGTCGGCCAACCTCACGTAAGTCCCTTCTCCCGCCGGGAGAAGGTGGCCGTAGCCCGGATGTAGGTTTCGCGTCGTGGCGCCAGTCGCTGGGTGTGCGTCGTGGGCCCCGTGGGTTATTCCAACACGCGGCAGACGCCGCCGCGTCGCGGGTCGCCGGCACCCGTGAACTGGCCATCGCTCGACATCACCGTGTGGGCGCCGCCAAAAAACAAGTTCCGATCATCCCACCGTTCATTCTCGTGGTAATCCACCATCAAACGATCGATCTCCTGGGGAGCAAACCCGCCCTCGACGCTTAGCTTGTTGTCGTCCCAATGGATCCGCGAACTCAAGACGGCGTCTGTCACATCCATATCGAAATACATCAGGTTATTGATGACCTGCAACAGCGCCGAGCGAATGCGATTTGAACCTCCCGATCCGGTTGCGATCATGTCGCCGTTCGTCTTGCGGATCAGGCTGGGCGCCATCATCGACGTCATCCGCTGATTCTCCGTCCAGTGGTGAAACCCACCGGCGTTAAGATCTCCTTCGCCCAGCATGTTATTGAGCATGATCCCCGATTGCGCCAGCATATGGCCGCAGCCTTCTCCATTCGAAACGGTCATGCTGGCGACATTTCCTTGCGCGTCCATGACGCCAAAATGCGTCGTGCCCCGAATTGCGTTGGCACGAGCGACGACGTCGCGTCGATAGCGATCCAGCAAGGGGGACTGGAGCAGCGACGCGTAGCGCGGTCAAATCGCCGTGATCCGCCAGGACCTCCAGCCGTGCCTGGCTGGTCATCGCCATGACTTCTGCCAACAGTCGTAAGTAGGTGTAGCTACCAAATGTTGTCCTGCTCGGTAGGGCATCCTTCAGCAATTCGAGCGCCAACGCAATCAGGATGCCGCCCGCAGAGGGAGGTGGATTCGTGATCACCTGCCCTCCTCGATAGTCGACGCGTAGCGGTTTGCGTTTGACGACTTGGTAGGCTGCCAGATCGGCTCCCGTCAATTGGCCGCCTTCCTGTTGACACTGCGAGACAATCTGCGCGCCCGAGGTCGCCTTCATAGAAGAAACGGTCGCCTTCCTGGCCGAGGCGCTCAAGCGTGTCGGCCAACTGAGGCTGACGGATTACCTCGCCCGATTCCCGAGGTTGCTGGCGGGAACGGTCGCCAAAGAACACTTCGCGGGCCTCGGGGGTTGCCATTAGGATGGGACTGACAATGCGAAAGATATAAGCCTGAATCGGATTCAAGGAAACGCCATGGCGGGCGTAGTGGATCGCGGGCGCAGCGATCGCGGTCAAGGGGAGGGTTCCCAAATCGCGATGAATCTGACAAATGCCCTTCATCGAACCTGGAGTCGCCACGGTGCCTTGCCCGATGTGAAACTGCTGCTGGGCGGTGCCGAAGTTGGCGAAAATCGGGCGGAAACTCAGTTCGGTCGTCGGTCGCTTGCGCTGCGGCGTCTGGACGAAAAAATCGTAGACGACGGGCTGGCCATTGTGGGGCTGGGCGATCAGGAACCCGCCGCCGCCCAACGACGCCAGCACGGGCTCGGCGGCACAGGCGGCCAGATGAGCGGCCAGGACGGCGTCATAGGCGTTCCCTCCGTCGCGCAACATCGCTTCCGCCGCCTCGACCGTGACCTCGTGTCCCCCCGCAATCACCCCTCGAACTGGCATTCGGTTACCTCGTTCTTTTCCGCTGTGTATCTTGAATAGACGACCTCAGCCACCAACACCGGCTTGGCAGAATCGGAATCACCAATGGGCGGTAGAATTTGCTGAGCAATAAAAAAACTCCGCTCGGAGTGTGACAGGCACCGCGAAACGGGAACTCTATGTGTGGCGGACGGAGCAACCTGCCGACCGCCGACCTGCCGAAAACTGCCGACTGCTGGGAGCTCACTATGTCCGCTGCGTTCTCATCCGACGATACCCCATCCCCCGTTTCGCGGCCCCCCCGCGAGTCGTCGCTTGGTCGGGGTATCGAGGAGACCTTGGCGTTGGAAGGGCAATTGGTCGACATCCTAGACGGCTATCTGGCGGATCTCAAATCCGGCCAGGCTCCCAACCGTGACGAATTGATCGCGCGCCATCCTCAATTGGCATCGCAACTGGAGGCGTGTCTGGCGGGTCTTGAGTTCATCCACCGCGCGGAGTCGACGGAAATGGAGGCGCCACCACGCTTGGGCGATTTTCGCTTATTGCGCGAGGTCGGGCGCGGTGGTATCGGCGCCGTGTACGAAGCCCAGCAGATCTCGCTGGGTCGTCGGGTTGCCGTCAAAGTGCTGCGGTTCGGCTCGGTCGCGGATATCGAGGCGATCGATCGCTTTCGCCGGGAAGCGGAAACCGTCGCCCACTTGCATCACACGAACATCGTGCCGATCTATTTCGTCGGTCGCGACGACGGCGTGAACTATTATGCGATGCAGTTCATCGACGGTCAGAGTCTGGCCGATGTGCTGTCCGATCAGACCACCGCGATTGACCCGCTGACGGCGATCGAATGGGGACTGCAGGCCGCCGAGGCGCTGGCGCACGCCCATCAGCGAGGCGTGATTCATCGCGACGTCAAGCCGTCAAATCTGCTGCTCGATGCCGATCAGCGCATTTGGCTAACGGACTTCGGCTTGGCCAAACGTTTGGACGACGTAACGCTGAGCATGACCGGTGCGCTGCTGGGAACGCCGCGGTATATGAGCCCCGAGCAAGCGTCGGCCGCACGTCATCAACTGGATCATCGAACCGACATCTACAGCCTCGGCGCAACGCTCTACGAGCTGATTACGGGTCAGCCTGTATTCTCGGCGGACAAGCCCTATCAAATCATTGGGCAGATTCTCAGTCAGGACCCAGTGCCTCCGCGCAAATGGGTGCCTACGTTGCCGCGCGACGTCGAGACCATCTTGCTGAAATGTTTAGCCAAAGATCCAAGTCAACGTTATGCCAGCGCAAACCTTGGCCGACGATCTCGCGCGGTCCTGGATAGCCGTCCCATCAAAGCGCGCTGCGCCGGCTTGACCGAACGCGGCCTGAAATGGGTACGTCGGCACCAGCGCAGTTTAAAGCTCACCGCCGCGACGGTGGCCGTGACCATCACGGCGGTTGTGTTGAGCTTGCTTGCCGTCAATTCCTACAATCGCCGGCAATTGTCCTATCTGACGCTGGCCAGCGACCAACCACCACTGTCCGCCGATCTTCGCGATACGGCCGGTCGCTTAGTCGCCCGCCAAACCGTCCCTACGCAAGAACCATTACCGATTCCCGGTGGAAACTACCGTCTGCAAATCTCGGGCGAAGGTCGCTTGAGCGAAACCTACGGCGTCCATTTGCGGCGCGGCGAGTCGCCCAAGTTGGAGTTTAATCTGGACGCTTCGTTGTTGATGGCGCCGCTGCAAATCGAGCAATCCTATCGGCTGGTACAAGTCCCCGGAGGTGCGTTTGGCGTTGTCATGGACGAAACCGGCTTGCGCTGCTGGGATTTGAAGCGCAATTCGCTCCGCTGGAACATGTCGCTCAGCGGCGAGGAACAACCGCTGCTGCGCGAGTCAGCTGGCTGGGTCTGGCCCTGGAATCGCCTGCTTTCTGGGAGCTCCTATCACAACTGGGGACCATACGATGTGCGTCCCTACGTCGTCAGTCCGGCAGCCGACTTGGACGGTGATGCCGTTGCCGATCTGGTACTGGCGGCCCGTCACCAGGCTTGCTTGTGTGCTGTCTCCGGTGCCGACGGCAAACTGCTTTGGCTGACGTGCCGAGGCCACGACTTGGATCAGCCGATCCCTGATCCGCAGGCGCGATTTCAGCAAGGCGTGGTCAGCGCGATTGTGTCAGAACCAACTACGATCGAGGACGTGGACGGCGACGGAATTCCCGAGTACGTCGTGACCTGGGCCGATGAAGTCGCACGTCCCAATCCCGTGGTACGGCGGCTTGAGCTCATATCGGGCGCGACCGGCAAGTCGCTGTGGCTCCGCGAATTGGAAGATCGTTGGTTTACGTCCGACGTGCCAGGGCCTATTCCCGAGGCCTACCGCTGGTTTACCGGTAGCGGCGCGGCGAGTTCCTGGATTGGCGGCAATGAAGATACGTATGGCAGCCCAATCGTCCACCGCGATCGCGGACGGATCGAACGGACTGGCTATTATCATCGCATCATGAGCCGGCCGCTGGTCATCTCGCAGCAGAACGGCAGCGCCGTCACCCGCCAGTTGGGCATTTTATCGGCGTCCCACTTGCTGCTGTTCGATCCGCAAACCGGTGCGTCGGTGGGCGACCCGTTGGAATGTGGAATGCAGCCAGGTCTGCCCCCAATTGTCGCTGACGTCGACGGCGACAGCAGCGACGAAATCGTGCTGCTGCAGGAACTAACGACAGGCGTCAGTGGTGCCGGCCGGCCGGCACGAGCACGGGTCGGAGTGCTGTCGGTCACGCAACGAAAACTCTTGTGGACGGCGATCTGGATGCTGACTGGCCCGCCTTCGAACGACCGTACCTGCCGATGCCCCGTTGGCCGGTGGTGGCCGATCTGGAACATGATGGTCGCTGTGAAATCATCGTCCCCAATGGTAGCTCCAAGGCGGCGTTTTCGGTTGGTCAGGCCTGGGGCAAACTGGAAGTGGTCGACGGCAACACCGGACAAGCTCGTTGGCAACGCCAATTGAAAACCATGGATCAACAGGTCGACCATTTTTTGGTCGGTCCGGACGTCAATGGTGACGGCGTTGACGAGGTATTTGCGGTCACGTTGTGGTCCACCGATATGGACTTGTACGTCGATGCCTTGTCCGGGCACGACGGTGCCAGCGTCTGGGTAGGTCGCCACACGTTACGCCGACTTAACGAGAGCTCGCTATCATGTTACGCCGCCGCAATGGTGGCCGATGGGACCGGACGGATGGCCACAGTTGGTGGTGGCTACCTATGCCGGTGATCGAACAGAAGCTGCAACGCGAGTCAGCGTGTTTTCCGCGGGCAGTGGCGAACTCACTCGCAGCGGCTCTCACTTGCGGGATCTAGAACTCCTGGATGCGGACGGCGATGGCCTGCGTGACCTGTTTGCGTTTGTTCCCCGAGATAAGGAAATGCCGACAATGGGAGGCTCTTTGATGGGCTTTCGCGGTGAACAGCGCGAAGCGTGGGCCAGCCTGGGCAGCAGTTGGTCGCCAACGGTGGACGTGAATGCCGACGGCGTCCGCGACCTGCTGCGATCGTTAGCGGATGGAAGTGTCGAGGTGATTTCGGGGCGAGATCAAAAGTTGCTATGGACACAACAGCTGCCAGTAACGAGCGGTCCTCCGTGGAAGATGATGGCGACGATGTCGTGCCCCGACGGCTACATCGGCGAGACCTCATTGACGGGAGATTTTCTAGCCGACGGTGGGGCGCCGCACGACGACATGCTGTCGCGATCACCGAGCGACTGGGACGGAGATGGAACCATCGACCTCCTGGCATACGTTGCCAACACCACCCAGCTGAGTCCCTTCGCGCCGCTGATTGCCGTGTCTGGCAGAACAGGCAAGCAACTGTGGGCAGCCGATATCTCTCTGCGGACGATGGGCCAAGTCCAAGCCCTCGACACGCGGGACTTGGACGGCGACGGACGGGCTGAGGTGATTTGGCTTGCCGCCAGCGACTGGGGGTACGCGGAATCTCGCACCGTTTCCTCGCACTACAAACAGTTGCAGCTGGCGGTGCTGTCCGGCGCGACGGTCGGGTGCTTTGGCAGCAGCCGCTCACGAAGCCCTATGGTCTGGCGCAACGGCAGCCGATGCCCTACGACATGGATACCGGTTGGATCGCCGTCAGCTATGGAGATGTGAATCAAGACGGTGTGCTGGATGTGATCGTACCGGGCGAAGTGCAGGACGAAATCGCGAAGCAAGCGGATTCGCATCAACAGGAGTTACTTGCTCTGGACGGCAAAACGGGCCAACCGTTGTGGCGCAAGGCCTTGCCCACGACCCGCGACTTGCGTCACGCCTTCAGCGACTTGCCGCCTCCCCTGATGATTGACCTGGATGACGACGGCCAAATGGAAATGGTCTTGCTGACCTTTAGCGGGCAGACCGATGCCGTGGCGCGGCTGCAAGCGATCGAGGGACAGTCGGGACAATCGCGTTGGTCCAGCGAGTTTACGGTCCCTGGTTCCAGTGGGCAGTTATCCAACGATGTGCGGCGAGCCCCGCACCGACCGCGTCCCATGGCACTGCGGACGGCCGCCAGACTCCCCTTGATCTGTCTGAATCTTTGGGATGGTCCCGAACGTGTCGTCGTCGTGGATGCGGAGGGAAAAACGGTGACCGATTTTCGGCTGCACACCGAGCGAGGGTTCCACCGCGGCGATTTTCGCGTGTGGGCCTGCGACGCCGATAGGGATGGCAACGACGACCTGATCTTAACTCACCACGATCAACTGATGGCCATCCGTCCGCGCATCGCCGGAACAACCCCTCTGGCAACGTCCCATCGAGCATCTATGGACGGACACCATCGAAGGTGTGCTACCGGCCAATGCGTACCTTCCCCAGCGAATTATCGTTCGTCACGTCGACGCACCGGGTGCGCTCTACGCCGTGGATGCGGCATCGGGCAGGATGCTCTGGACGATGCCCGCGCCGACACCCCGTCACGAAGGACACCAGGTGATCATCGAGCCTAATCAGATCGCATTATTGAGCGAGACCAACGCGCAACAGCCGGCCTGGATATTCTTTCAACACCAGTTCGTCTCGCGAGTTCGGGAAGTGCGATTGGCGGCCAGCGACAGGGAGGCCACGGTGGCGACGGTAGCTGTCTCGCACGAGCCGCCGTGCGGCAGTCGCCAACCCGCGTGTGTCGACGGTGGCCGCTACGATCCTCGACGGTACCGATCACTACCGTGGAACGTATCGAAAATGATGCGTCCCCATCTACTGGCCGTCTGTGGCTGGGGGACGTTGTACAGTCTGGCCTTGCTACTGATTCCCGGTACCTACCTGTTGGGACTTTGGCGCGGGCCGTTGGAGTCTGCGACGGTTGCTGCTGTTGCCCGTCGTTGCCGCCGCTCCCCTGCTAGTGCTCCTGGCGCCGGGACCCGATGGACGACTCAGCGATTCGAGCAATTTCAAGTTCGCCTTAGCCATGGTCTCCTTTCCGGCCGTGTGGGCTGTCATTCTGATGTCGCGCTGGCTGCTTCAGCGACGTTGGAAACTCGTCTCCGGTTGGCTCGGCGCTACGATTATCGTGTCGACGCTTGCAGCCGTCGTCCTCCTGTTCCAGAGCCGATCCAACTCGCAAACCGCACTCCAGCCGGGCGAGGTCTATCGTTGGGACGGTTGGTATTTCGTGTGGTACTATGGAGCGTACGTGACTTCGTGGATCTTGCTGATATCGTGGTTGATCTGGCGCGTCGTCCGCCGCGTCGTCGCCGCGATTCGCCACCGCCGGTCCTCCATCACTCCCAGTGCCGCTTGATGCCTTGGAGGTGAGCCCCATGGCTGAACCCTCGCTTTCGTCGCCTGTCCTTCCGCCTAGCGACGATGAGCGTACGCGATGGTTGATTCGTTACGAGGCGTGGTTGAAGTTGCTGGCAGGTTTGGAAATCGATTCACGATTTCACGGCAAGTTTTCACCGTCGGATGCCGTGCAGCAAACGTTGCTCGAGGCCTGGCGCGCCTGGGACAATTTTCGGGGTGGCAGCGAAGCGGAACGCGTCGCGTGGTTGCGCGGCATCCTGGCTCACCAGTTGGCACATTTGGCGAGACATTTTGCCGGAGTTCAGAAGCGGGACGTGTCGCGCGAAGTGTCGCTGGACCAATCGCTCTCGCGTTCGGCGCAACGGCTCGATCAACTGTTGCCGTCACTGGGGCCCACGCCCAGTGGTGAAGTGGCTGCCGCCGAACAACACCAGCATTTGCTGAATGTCCTCAAGCGCCTGCCCGAGGACTATCGCCAGGTGATATTACTTCGCAATTTGCAGGATTTGTCGTACGAACAAATTGCCCTGCGCATGGACCGTCGCCCGGGGGCGGTTCGCATGCTATGGGTCCTGCGCACTGGCTCGCCTGCGCGACGAGATCCGTGATTGACAGAGCGGCCGGAGACCACCATGAATTCCTCAGCGAACTTGTCCGCGCGAGCCTCTTGCTGCGAGTTGTATATCTCTTGATCCCTACGACGCCTCCACTACCCCCGTCAACTCTGCGGCCAATTGTCGTGCGACGATTTCTGGCAGCATGGCTCACTGTCGCGGGCGCTGCTGGCCGTGATCATCGCCCTGCTGTATTACCAGGACGTACGTCACCAGCGGACGATTGTGGAGCGAGAAGGGTTGTACGTCGTCTCATTGGAGGCGCGAGTTCTTAACGCAGGAATTTCGTTCGATCCAATCGGATTTGCTGTACTTGGCCCAACAACAGGCCTTGATGCTGTTTCTCTCAGGAGACAACGCAGCGAGAAAGGGGTTGGAACACGAGTACGCTGCCTTTGCTGAGCAAAAGAGCGTCTACGATCAAATTCGTTTCATCGATTTGGCGGGCAACGAAATCATCCGCGTCAACTATCGAAAGCCAACCGGAGCGGAGATCGTATTGCAGGACCGTTTGCAAACGAAAGCCATGCGCTACTACTTTCAACAGGCACTGATGTTGGATCGCGGGCAGATCTTTGTGTCGCCTTTCGATCTGAACGTGGAACATGGCCAGTTGCAGCGTCCTATCAAACCCGTCGTTCGGTTCCTCACGCCTGCCTTTTCCGATACAGGTCAAAAGCGTGGCTTTGTCGTGCTGAACTACTTGGGAGCACATCTGATCGGGCAGTTAAAGGAGATTTCGGCGGGATTCCGCGGCGAGACGATGCTTGTCAACCAATCGGGCGAATACTTGCAAGCACCCAATGCAGGGCACGAATGGGGCTGGATGCTTAGTCACGATCATAGTTTTCGGTCTCACTTCCCCCGAGCCTGGAAACGACTGCGATACGAACAGCAGGGACAATTCTGGATAGATGACGATCTGTTTACCGTGCAACGTGTTTCCCCCTCGCATACATCTGTGCCATCCACCGTACCGTCGACTATCGCCCAACAGACGCCCAACAGCGCGCCGAACAGAGCGCCAGTTCCCTGCTGCTGGTTTCGCACACACCCGCCGCGATCATCGCTGCACATTCCAGCAAGCTATTGCAACAACTGCTGATGCTGTACGCCGGTACGCTTGCGCTCGTCTCGATTCTGGCGCTGTACTGGGCCCGGTCCGGCGCGATTCGGCAGCACCAGGAGTTACAGTTGGCCGAATCCGAGTCCCGACTGCGACGCCTTTCTAGCCGCCTACTTACGGCTCAGGAAACCGAACGACGCAATTTGTCTCGCACATTGCACGACGAATTGGGGCAGCTCATCACCGCAATTCGATTGGATTTGCGGTCCGCAGCCAAAGCCGATCTCGCCCCGTCAACTCGTTCGTTGTTGGCACGAGCGATCGACGAAACGGACCAGTTGCTGCAGAGCCTGCATGTGATCGCCAGCGAGGTCCGGCCGAGCGTGTTGGACGACCTGGGTTTACCGGAAGCCATGGAGAGCTTCGTGTCGGAATACGAACGACGGACCGGGATCCAGGTCCGCTGTCGGTGGCAGTTCGGAAAACAGCGGATCCCTCCGACGATCGGCGAGAATGTCTATCGGATTTTTCAAGAAGCGCTTGCGAACGTCGCAGCTCACGCGAAGACTAATGACGTAGCTGTCGAGGTGGAGATCCAGGATCGTGCCCTGCATATGCAGATCCGTGACCACGGCGTCGGGTTTCAGCCAGAGCGGGCAACGGAATCGTCCCGTCTCGGCATCCTCGGTATGCGCGAACGAGTCGAACTCTTGCATGGACAGTTCACGTTGACGTCCAAACCGGGCGAGGGGACCACCGTTCGCGTGACGATCCCGTTGGTGACCCAGAACGCCTAACCTCCGTTTCCCGATCGGTCGCCTCAACAGGTGGCAGGGTCCGTCCCTCACCTGCGTCTCTAGCGGTTTCACACGGGTGGCCTTTTCGGTGCGGAGCGACGCTGATCATTGATGGTGACTGATTCTCCTATTCGTGTCGTCTTGGCCGACGACCATACGATGGTCCGCGAGGCACTGGCGCGGATTTTGGACGAAAGCGGCGCAATCAGCGTGGTCGCCCAGGCCAGTGACGGCAAACAGACCCTGGAAGCCGTGAAAGAGACGGATCCGGATGTCGTCGTATTGGACTATTCGATGCCCAAACACGATGCGACGCAGGTCATCGAGAAACTACTGCGGCACAATCCAGACACCAAAATCCTGGTACTGACCGTCCACGAAAGCATCCACTATGCCGTTCGTGTGCTCGAGACGGGAGCGCATGGATATCTTATCAAGTCGGCGGCGGTCGATGAATTGGTCGATGCCATCCGAACGGTCCGACACGGTCGTATCTACCTCTCGTCACGCGTGGCTCAGGACGTACTCGAGCACCTCCGTCGCCCCAAACGCCAGCGTGTCGGACTCGAATCGCTTTCGCAGCGTGAATTCGATTTTTTGCGGATTTACGGCACTGGAAAGAGCCTACAGGAATGTGCACGGGCCATGAACATTGGTACCAGTACCGCCTCGACGTATCGCGGCCCGTATCATGGACAAGCTGAATTTACAGACGACGGCCGAATTGATCCGTTTCGCTCTGGAACACGGCATGGTCGAATAGCCCAATCCGACGACTTGTCCCGTTTTGTCGGATATCCGCTACAAGAAGAACGTGCCCGCGCTGACAGAAATCCGCGTTAGGCTGGACGATACTTGGGGCTTAGTTCACCTGCGGGGTTCGGTATTGTAACGTTCGTTTGCGCGTGGCGCGCCATCGCCGTTCCCCAGTATCTCCTCGGGAACTGCATCGATGACTTTCGTTTCACATCCCGGCACGATCGCCAACGTCCGACCGCGCAAGCCTGTCTTTCTGCGGATGTCGGCCGGGTACATATACTTTCACTTTGGGTTTCTGAAGTTCTTCCCGGACCTGAGTCCCGGCGAGATGATAGCCAGCCAGACCCTGATGAAGCTTTCCTGGCATTGGCTCGACGCCAGCACGTGCGCTTTGGTGGTTAGGCATCGTCGAATGTTCGATTGGTTTGAGCTTTCTGTTCAATGTCGGCATGCGCTGGATGTTCTTTGTCTTCTTGCTACATCAGGCCAGTACGTTCATTCCTTTATTCGTGCTGCCGGAAGTGACATTCAAGATTGCCCCGCTCGCCCCCACGCTCGAAGGTCAAAACATACTCAAGAACATAGTTTCCGTAGCCGCTGGTTGGACGGTGATGCTGCCCGCGGTCAAAGAGGCATGGGGCATTGGGCGTGGTCCGCGTTGCCTGGTTAGAGGCGACAACAGGACGTCCTGCTGCGAGTGTAGATTCGCAAGACCGAGTTTCCTACCCTCATCGATTATCCGCCGGCACCGAAGTTGGACCCCCTGATGCGGTTGAGTCCTTGTGAACAACGACGCGTCGACACGTGCAACGGGGGCCTCTCCGTGCCGCGCACTAGCAACACGATTCCTCAGTAAAGCGAAAGGTGGCGACCTACCATGTCAACTCCGGCAGCCTGCAGTATCCCAAGTACGCAACACGGCATGACACTCATGGAAAAGCTCAACGGCCCCTGGCACAAAGTCTCGTTGTGGACTACACGGCGATCGTATTGGCTCACTGGGCCGAACATTTAGCGCAAACGGCTGCAGATTTATGTGTTCGGCTGGCCCGATACCGGAATCTCGCGGCGTGCTGGGATTGTGGTATCCCTGGTTGGTCAAGTCCGAGGCGCTGCACTACGGCTATGCCTTCGTCATGCTGGTCGCCTTCTGGATTCTGCGAAAAGGGTTCGTCGGCCGGTCGTACACGTGGTGGATGATCGCGTTCTGGATCCAGTTCTGGCACCACATCGAGCATGCCTTGCTGCAGGGCCAGGCCATCCTACATCACAACCTTTTCGGTTCGCCGGTGCCGATGAGCATCGTGCAACTGGTGATCCCCCGCGTTGAACTTCACCTGTTCTACAACACGGCGGTGACTTCATCCCGATGGTGATCGCGATGTTCTATCACATGTTTCCCGCTACCTGGCGAAGAAGCTCATCAAGGCTGCAGCTGCGCGTGGCATCCGCGCGTGGCCGCTAGTTAACGCTTGGTGATCACATCGCGCATGCGGGGCATGCGCGTACGCCAAGCCCTGGTGAATTTCCGCAAACAACATGTTGAGGAGACGAGACGATGAATCTGATTCGCACCATCCTGTCCGTATTCATGATCGCCATCGTACTGCTGGTGATCTCCGGCTGGAGCTGGGCCGGTGGGCAGCCTTCACCCAAGGCAGAAGGGGCCCGTTTTGCACTGGCGCTGTGCGGCGTGATGGCTGTCGGTTGTCTGGGGATATTGTGGACGACCAAACAACCTCAAACCCACTAGCTCAGCCGACATCGGCTGGCTTTCGCCTCGGCGAATTGGTCGACGAGGATCATTCGCCTTGCAATCGCTCAGAAATTAGGAGCCGCCAAGTGTCATATCTGCCGTGCCGCCATCACGACGAACCCTTCGGGCCGCAGCCCACTGGCGCGGTGGAGGCGTTTAGCGGGGCACATGACCATTGGGTGCCTGCTGCTGGGTGCGATCGGCTGCCGACCGACGGCGCCGCGGGAGGATGCGACGGTACGTTTGGCATTCGAGCCATCGGCACCGGTGGTGGGCATTTCGCATGTGACCGCCACGCTGCAAGACGCCGCAGGGCAGCCGCTAACCGGACGCGCGTAGCAATTGAAGGCAACATGAACCACGCCGGAATGAAGCCGTCGTTCGCCGAACTGACCGAGCGCGGCGCCGGCGTCTATGACGGCGACTTGGAGTTCACGATGGGGGGAGACTGGTTTATCCTCGTCACGGCGACTCTGCCCGACGGTTCGCAGCTGGAGCGGAAGGTGGACGTCAAAGGAGTTGCTGTGCCGTGACTTGCACGTCTCAGGAAACACGCACCGGGACGCATCGCGCAGCGGCGGCTACGGCAACGAAGCCCGTGGCACAAATCGACCTGCTGAGAATTCCCGGCTTGGGACGTTTTCTATGTTGGCGCTATTCCCGCATCACCCTCCAAATCCCTGTTTTGGCCGTGGCCCTGGTGATGATGGCACACGCGTTCTGGGGCCCTCAACTGGCTCCAAAGAATCTGGCCTCGCTGTTGACCTGGGTCCATTTTCGCGGGATGGTCGTGCTGGTCGTTTTGTTGGCCGGCAACCTGTTTTGTTTCGCGTGCCCGTTCATGGTGCCACGTGAACTGGCGCGGCGTTGGTTCACACCGCGTTGGGACTGGCCGCGCACGCTGCGGAGCAAGTGGCCCGCGATCGCGTTGTTTGTATTGGTCCTGTTCCTGTACGAATTATTCGACCTGTGGGGCGACCCGTGGTGGACGGGCGTGTTGATTGTCGCCTACTTCGGTACCGCCACGCTGATCGACGCCCTGTTTCGCCGTGCTGCCTTCTGCAAATACATTTGCCCTGTCGGACAATTCAATTTCCTGAGCTCAACGCTGTCTCCCTGGGAAGTCGCAGTCCGCGAACCGCATGTCTGCACGACTTGCAAGTCGAAAGACTGCATCCGGGGCACGTCAGCGACGGCGAGTGCGTCGTGGTCAGATGCCGCTCTGCCCCAGCTTCCAATGGTGCAGCGCGGCTGCGAATTGGGGTTGTTTCAGCCGCGCAAAGTGGGCAATCTCGATTGCACCTTCTGCCTGGACTGCGTCTATGCGTGTCCCCACGACAATGTCGGTATCCTTGCTCGGCTTCCGGCGGAACGACTGGCGGTCCCCGGCACGAGGTCGGGCATCGGTTCGCTGGACCGCCGAACGGACTATTCGGTGCTGATGGCGGTTTTTACGTTCGGTGCCTTGCTGAATGCATTCGCCATGATCAGTCCGGTGTACACGGTCGAGCAAACGGTGGCCCACTGGTTCGGACTGCAGGTGGAATGGCCGATCCTGGGGGCGTTGTTTGTCGTCGCCTTAGTGATCGAGCCTGCCCTGCTGATGGGCACGGCGGCATGGATCAGCCGCGGTTGGGCTCAGTCGCTCGATTCGGTGCCGCAGACCGTAAACCGCTTTGCACGTTCGCTGGTCCCGCTGGGGTTTGGCATCTGGTTAGCGCATTATGGTTTTCACTTCTTCACGGGTTTCCTGACCGTGATCCCCGTGACGCAAAATGCAGCGGCCCAAGCATTCGGTCGCCCTTGGCTCGGCACTCCTCACTGGCAACTCGGCGGGTTTTCCGAGTCGGTTGTGTTCGCCATGGAAATCGGCTTTCTAGGCCTGGGCTTGATCGGATCGTGGATTGTCGCTTGGTCGGTCGCACGCGAGGCGAGTCCGCAACGCAGTTGGCAAAGCGCACTGCCGTGGGCTGCGTTGCATGTGCTCCTGTTCGTGACCGCCTTGTGGATCATGACTCAACCCATGGAAATGCGCGGCACGCTTCTGGGAAGTTAAAATGTATCGCTCCTGCCGACGGCAACATTACGTTTTGAACCGGTGGCGATTGACCGGCACCTTACTCGTGCTGTTCACATGGACGACGGGGGCCGCGGCACACGAAGGACCGCCATTTCCCATCGTCATGGACCACCAGCTCGGCGAATACCGCGTCTCGGTGTGGACCGATCCGGACATTGGCGAGGCGCGATTCTTTATTGTTTTGGAACGCGCCGACGCAGATGAACCGCCGGAAACCGTGCCCGGCGTCGCGTTATGGGTCGAGCCCCTGAACGGTCGCCTGGATCGCGTGACTTACGAAGCCACGCGACAGGACCTTAGAAACCGCTTGCAGTTTGCGGCTCAACCTTACTTCGATCAGGGCGACATGTGGAACGTGGGCGTGCAACTGACGATTCCCGGGCAGTCGCCCTTGGAAGTCGTCTCTCAGGTCGAATCCACGCCGCCCGGTTTGGGCCCCTGGGATTTGGCAATCTACCTATTTCCCTTCTTAATGTTTGGCGGGTTGTGGATCGTGGCCATCATACGGCGCCGTATGGGGACGTCGCGCTTCGACGACGGGGCGGTATCATCGGCCAACGAGAGGCTGCCACAAATCCGCGCGACGGCTCCGCGATCAGATCACGCATCTGCGGCGGACCATTCCGCTCGCCCCATTCCCAACTCGTCCGACACTTCGCTCTCCAGGCACAAATCAGAATCCTAAAAAGCATCTGCGCGTGATCCCATTCCCACATAACTCGCGGTGGCGGACCATCGTTGTCAGTCTTCTGCTGCTGACGCTGGTCGTGATTGGCGTGCTGTCCCTGCGGCGAATATTGCGTCTGCGAAAGGCGGGGTCGGGTGCTGACCGTGAGGATGTGTCTGCGCAAACGGTCGCCGATTTCTACACCAGCCTGGCGGCATTGGACGTGGAAGAACCGCAACTGGCGGCAACCACGTTGGCGCAAACCGTAAAGACAGAACCTCGCGAGCCAGCACTCTGGGCCAATCTCGCGATCGCGCGAATGCGGCTGCAAGACACCCAGGCCGCCGGCGAAATGTTGCAGCAAGCCATCGCCTTGGCGCCCGATTCGCTCGAATTAGCCATGGTGCAGGCCGAATTCTTGCAGGCCTCCGGCCAACCGCAGCAGGCGATCGTGCCGTTGCGACAGATCCACGTCAAGCAACCGACGAACATTCCCGCAACGTATGCGTTGGCAACGCTGTTGGGCCAGCAGCGGACCCCCGCTGGCGACGCAGAGCGACTTACCCTGTTGTCGGAAATCCTTGAGCGGATACCAGGCAACCTGCGAGCCCGATGCGATCGGGCTCGACTGGCCGCCGCGCTCGAGCAGCCCGATGAATTGCGCGCCGCCCTGAACGCCTTACTTGAGCAGCGTGCCGGCTGGCCTGCACCGCTGCAAGAACAGTTGACGCAGGCAAGTCAGGCGGCTCAAGACAGTGACTTCCGCAGCGCGGGACGATCGCTGCTGTTCTTCGAGAATTTGCTCAAACCCCGCCCCGAGTATCAGCAAAGTCTGGCACAGTTGGGCGTGTCTTCGGCAACCGCGCCGGGCACGCCGCTGCGCGAGTTCTTGCGGCTGCGGCTCCCTGCGCCCAGGCTGCGGATCCCGACCTGGCACTCGAATTCCTGGTGCAAGACATCCCCCACGCAGCAGCGCGGTCCGATCTCGTCAAAGCCATTCCGTTGGCGGGAGAGCGTCGCTCGACCCAAACCTTGTCGCTCTTCGAAAATGCCATACGGGTTGACGAATCGGCCGCGCTGCCTTTTCCAGGATTATCGCAACGGGCCGGCCTGGCAAGCGTCCAGGCCGCCGACCTGAATTTTGATTTCCGGCAAGACTTGGTCCTGGTCGGACGGGAGGGCTGCCGAATTCATTTGGCTGACAGCAATGAAGGTTTTTCGGCGGACGCCGTCATTCCCCCCGCCTCGGCACGCGCGTGGCGGGCCGTATGGGCGGTCGATGTGGAGGCCGACGGCGACCTGGATCTGTTGCTCAGTGACTACGAATCGGCCATGGTCTGGCTGCGAAACAACGGGGATCTGACCTTCGACCTCGTTGCGGACTTTGTCGACGCGGCCAACATCTGCCAATGGGTGGCGGCGGACTTTGATGGCGACGGCGACGTGGATTGGGCGACCCTTGATACAGCCGGCACGGTCGCCGTGTGGCAGAACCAACGCGGTGGCAAGTTTGAGCGGCAGTCCGTGCCGACCAGTGATCCGCAACGGGCCTTGGCCGTCGGTGACGTCGATCAGGACGGCCGCTTCGATCTCGTTTCGCTGTCGGCCAGTGGCGCTCTGCAATCTGCCAGCTGGCGGGCGGATGCGCTTTGGACGACAACATCGCTGGCACGTTGGTCCCCAGCGGTGCCCTTGCCCGAGGACACCGTCGATGCGGTCAGCCTGTTTGTTGCCGACGTGGATAACAACGGAGCCGTCGACCTCGTCGCGAGCCGCCGCGATGAAACGGCGATTTGGCTGGCAGGAGCAAATGCGCAGTGGTTGCCGCTGGTCGATGTGCCAGCGATCTTCACGACCTCCGTCATCGATATCAACGCCGACGGCCGTCTGGATCTGATCGGTCTGACCGGCAACCGAGGCGTGCAGGCCATCAATCGCAGCCAGAGCAATTACCAATGGTTGGTGATTACACCCTTGGCCAATACGGCCGAAGGAGACCACCGGATCAATTCTTTCGCACTGGGCGGCAGAATCGAAGTGCGTGCCGGCACGCAAGTGCAAGCCGCGATCATTCAGTCTCCTCAAATGCATTTCGGGTTAGGGCAGCACTCCCGCGGGGACGTTGCGCGGATTGTCTGGCCGAATGGTACGGTACAAGCCGAATTCGACTTGCAGTCGGCCAATGTCTTTCAAGCTCGCCAACGGTTGAAGGGCTCATGTCCCTGGGTGTTTGCCTACAACGGTCAGCAGTTCCAGTTTGTGAAGGACTTCCTGTGGAGATCACCGCTGGGGCTCCGGATCAATGCGCAAGACACCGCGGGTGTCACGCAAACCGAAGATTGGATCAAACTGCCGGGCAGCCAGCTGGCGTCCGTTCAGGGACGCTACCAAATCCGGATCACGGGTGAGCTATGGGAGACCTTGTTCTTTGATGAAGTTCAACTGTGGGCCGTCGACCATCCGGCCGACGTGGAGGTATTCGTTGACGAACGGTTTATTCCGGCTGCCGCTCCGGCGCAGGAAATTATCGTCGCCACGCCTCCGCAGGCCGTCCACCAGCCGACCGACCTGGTCGGTCACGACCTGACTGCTGTGCTCGCAGCCAAGGATGGTACATATGCCGCGGACTTTCCCTTGGGAGAGTATCAGGGAGTCACCGATCAGCAGGGCGTCGAGTTTCAGTTGCCTGCGGAGCTGAATGCACAGCGTCCGCTGTTGTTGATGGCAACGGGTTGGGTGTATCCGACGGACAGCTCGATCAATGTCGCCATCTCGCAAACTTCGGATGTGCGGCCCCACGGATTGGTTTTGGAACAGCGTCAGTCGGACGGCCATTGGGAAGTCGTGCTCGACAATTTGGGTTTCCCGGCCGGTAAGAACAAGGACGTGATTATCCGCCTGCCGGCGGCCGTCGTCGCCGCTGCGCGTCGTCTGCGGCTGCGGACAAACATGGAAGTCTATTGGGATTTTATCGGATGGAGTTATGAAGTGTCGGAGGTTGCTCCGCGCGTGACCTCCTTGCCGATGGCGAGGGCGGAATTGCGAAACCGAGGTTTCTCCAAGCTCCTACCGCTCGATCGACGCCGCCCCGATACGCCGCTTTACGAAATCGCCTCGACCGCGCCACGCTGGCTCGATTTAGAAGGTTATTACACGCGCTACGGCGAAGTACATCCGCTGCTGCGCGGCGTCGACGACCGTTATGTGATCATGAACGCGGGCGATGAGCTGGTCTTTGAGTTCGACGAAAGCGGGGCACTTCCCGCGGGTTGGCGTCGCGATTTTGTGCTGATCGGCGACGGATGGGTGAAGGACGGCGACTTCAACACGGCGTTCTCACGCTGGGTGCGTCCTCTGCCTGCACACCAGGACTCACATTACGTCGGCCCATTGGTCGAGTTGCAGCACGACCCGGTCTACCAGCAGCATGCGCAGGATTGGTTGGACTACCACACGCGGTATGTGACCCCACGGCCATTTCAACGAGGGCTTTGGACACCCTGGGAGTGGGATGATTCCAGCGGAGGTGGGCGGCAATGACGAAGCAAGCATGGCAGGCTGTCGTAACGGTCGTCTTCTTTGGCGGGTTGATCGGACCGGCCTTTCTCTGGCGCATGTCGAACCATTCGGCGACGGTAGATCAAGCGACCGTTGCGCGACGAAGTGGAGATCTTGGATCGCTATGGATTCATCTTGCACGAATCGGCGCAGGCAGCCGGCATCGACTTCGTGCATCAGCCGCCGGGCATTGACGCTCGACTGGCGCACGTCGGCCCGCAGATCGCTGCGATGGGAGCGGCCGCGGCCGTCGTCGATTTTGATCAAGACGGATGGCTGGATCTCTATGTGACCAATAGTGCGCCGGGCAGCCAAAACCGTTTGTACCGCAACCGTCACGACGGGAGTTTTGAAGATGTTGCGGCGGAACGAGGACTGGCGGATTTGAACCGCCCGGGAACGGGAGCCTGTATGGGTTCCGTCTGGGCCGACATGGACAACGATGGCTTTGAAGATGTACTGGTCTACAAATGGGGACGCACCGAATTGTTTCGCAACCGCGGGGGGCAAACATTCGAATGCGTCACTCAGACGGCGGGGTTACCCGCATGGGCCAACATCGGCGCCGCCACGTGGCTGGATTACGACCGAGATGGTCTGGTCGACTTGTTCCTGGCTGGCTACTGGGCGGACGACGTGCATCTAGAGCAGCTGGAAGATACCCAGATCATGCCGGAGAGCTTTGAGTACGCGAATAACGGGGGCGAAAATGGCTGCTGCGCAACCTCGGTCAGGGCCGCTTTGCCGATGTCACCGTCCCTCTGGGGATCGTTAGCACGCGGTGGACGCTGGCCGTCGTCGCGGCGGACTTCAACCGTGACGGCTTTGCTGACTTGTTCCTTTCAAATGACTACGGTATGTCGGAACTTTTTGTCAACGAGCAAGGTCAGTCTTTTCGGGAAGTGGGCAAAGACAGCGGCGTCGGTTACGCTCCGAAGAGTGGTATGAATGCGGCGGTGGGCGATGTGCTGAACCAGGGCCGGTTGGCCATCTATGAAACGAACATTTCGGAAGAAGGAGTGCTGATCCAAGGCAACAACCTCTGGGTGCCGAATAGCAATGACTCGTTGCGATTCGATAATCTGGCTTCTGTGATGGGGGTGGAACTGGGAGGTTGGAGTTTTGGTACGCAGTTTGGCGATCTGAATAACGACGGCTTTGTGGACCTCTACCTGACCAACGGATACGTCTCGGGCGAACAAGGCACCAGCTATTGGTACGACTTTTCACAGATTGCCGGAGGTCATTCGCGCATTATCTCGGACGCAGCCAACTGGCCGGCAATGCAGGGACGAAGTTTATCGGGATATCAACACAAACATGTTTGGCTCAACGATGGCGTGGGGCAGTTTCAGGATGTCGCGCCGTATGTCGGCGCGGCCGATCAGTACGATGGCCGAGCAGTCGCGTTGGCCGACTTTGACAACCACGGTGCTTTAGATGTGGTAATCGCCAATCAACGCGGTCCGTTGTTGCTATACCGTAATCAAGTTGCCGCCGATCGAGATTGGATTGCTTTTGAACTGGTGGGAAGCCAGAGCAATCGGAGCGGCATTGGTGCGCAAGTCGAACTGTATTGGAACGGGCAACGACAATTACAGGAAGTGGTCGCGGCCAGTGGTTTCGCTGCCCAGAATCAGCGGAGACTGCACTTTGGCCTCGGACCTCAGGCCGCCGTCGAACAGGCGCTGATTCGCTGGCCATCCGGTCAACAACAGCGAGTTAAGCAGCCCCAAGTCAACCAACTCCATCGAATTCAGGAGCCGCGATGAGCAAGCTGCCCCTGACCGATCGCTTGGAAGATCCAGCCGTCCGTTCGCACGCGCCAACCCACGGACCAGCCGCCGCTACCGGCCGCAGCGACGATACTCCGAACGGATCGACGGCGGGCATTCGATAACCGATTCCTCGCACCGTGCTTGATCACATGCATCCTGTTGGTTGGTCAATTGACGTTTGGCATGCTCGAAAGTTGGTCGCGGACGTTGTTGGCAATTGGTACTTCCATTGCGTGCGAACTGCTGTTGGGCAAACTGCTGGTCGGCAAGTTTCCGCACTTGGCCAGCGCGTATATCTCCGGCATCAGCATTGGCATTTTGATTCGGTCGCCGTTCTTCTGGCCGTATGCGCTTTGCGCTGCCCTTTCGATTGGTTCGAAATACGTATTGCGCTGGCACGATCGCCATCTCTGGAATCCTTCCAATTTTGGCGTGAGCGCGATGTTGTTCCTGCACCCCACCGCCGTCGCCAGCTTGAGTGTCCAATGGGGAAATTCCATTTGGCCGATGCTGATTGTCTGGGGTCTGGGTGCGGCGATCATTCACCGCCTGAAGCGATTTCACATCTGTCTGACCTACGTGGCAGCGTTTGTTGTGCTGTCGGCGGTGCGAAGCCTGTTGACGGGCAGTCCGTTCCTCGCCAGCCTCGCCCCTCTGACCGGTCCCATGTACCAGCTGTTCGTGTTCTTCATGATCACCGACCCGCGGACGACCGTCCGTTCGCGACGAGGTCAGTGCGTGGTGGCAGCGATGATCGCGATCGTCGAAATGCTGCTGCGGCTCATGCAGGTGATCCACGCGCCCTACTATGCCCTGTTTCTGGTTGGTCCTACGGCGCTGATCTGCGAGATGCGAGGGCGCGAAGCCAAATCTCGTCTCGTGCAGTCGGAAGTCGAAGCGTCGGCGATTCGATCCGACGGATGAGCTTGGGCTGACCGGTGCCCCCTATTGACCTAGCAGCTGCACTACTTCGGCATGCCCGTTACGTTCCGCAAAGTCGCGGGCAGTATCCCCGTCGACGTCGTGGAGCTGAGGATCGGCGTTGTGAGCCAGCAAGGTGCGGACCACCTCCAATTGCCCTTCGGCGGCGGCGTGCATCAAAGCCGTGAATTTCTCGCCGCTGTCCACCGCATTCGGCTCGGCACCGGCAGCCAATAGGACGTCGACCGTCTCCGCATAGGGGCCAGTGGCGGCGTACATCAGAGCGGTTCGTCCGGCCGCGTCCCGATGTTGGACGTCGGCCCCTCGCTCGAGCAACATCCGTACGATGTCGGTGTGTCCATTGAAGGCGGCCAACTGCATGCGCGGTGCGGTTTTCGGCGTCGGTCGCGTCGACCGCCATGCCGCCCGCCAGGGCCTGCTGTATCTTCGCCGCTTGGCCCTCGAGCGCGGCATCCTGGAATTCCGCGACACCCAAGGGGCTGGCTGCCGGGGCCGGAAGAAGGCGCATTATCCTGGACAGCTGGCGATTCCTGGGTGGCACTCTGTGTTGCGGACGCTGGCGAATCGGCCCCTGAACCGGTCGAATCCGGTGGGCCCCCGCCGCAACCACAAATCGTCAGCAAGGCCAGCAAAAACAGGTGGTGGTTGCAGGATTCCCGTTTCACAGCATTAATAGCGATCGGCATTGATCCGTCAATTTTTTTCATGGCTGAATCGTAGCAGACTGGCCGCATGGCGGCTACACAGCTAGTACGCACGGTCCGTGGCCCCCCTTGGTGAGGGCATGGATACGGCCTCAATTTTCGATCCGATGATTAACTCGGCCGGCAGATCGAATAGAATGGAGGGGCCAACGGAGGGTGGGCGACGGTACGCTAACGAATCTTCACATCTCCACTTCGCAGTCGAGGGGGCAGGCGACCGCGAGTTCTTCCGGCGTGCCGTGGCGGTGAGTTGTCTCGCCGGTTTTTGACCGGCGTGAGTACTATCCGAATCCTGGAACGTTTTGTCTTATGTCGACGGCTCGCGATCTACCTTCGTCGGACAAATCCGAAGTGTTTGATCCGAGCCGATTGATTGATGACCACCAGGCGGGAATCTGGAGGTACCTCAGGGCCCTCGGCTGTGATCGTGCGGAGGCGGACGACCTGACACAGGAGACGTTTCTTGCCGTCTTACAGCGCCCCTTTGTGAACTACAGTCCCGCCGCCGCCGCCGCGTACCTACGCAAGGTCGCGCGGAATCGCTTTATCAGTGTCCGTCGGCGCAGCGGTCGCCTCGTTTATCTCGATCAGATCGAAGAACTCGATCGGACTTGGTCGCGATTGGTCTCGGATGACCACGGTGAGGCGATGTTGGAGGCCTTACGAAATTGCCTGGACGAGTTGACCGAACGGGCTCGGCAGGCGCTGAGGATGCGGTTTCGTGACCGTCAAGCTAGGGCCGAGATCGCCCAGGCCTTGGATATTACGGAGCACGGAGCGAAGAACTTGATGCAGCGTGCCAAGAAGCAGTTGCGAACTTGTATCGAAGGAAAAACCTCGTGACGTCCGCCGCCGATGACCGTGAATTTGAAGGCGACAACGAGCGCGACAGCGATCCGTTGCTGGATGCGTTGCTGGACGAAGTCCTGAGCGGTCAGCGACCGCCCGATTTGAAACAGGAAATCCTGGCACGATGGTGCGCAAGCGGGTAATACGGTCGACGTGGGGGTGGACGACGAGAGCGTGCCGCCGCCGATTGTCATTACGCCCCACTCGCGAGTTACCACGCGGCCGTCGCGCCGCCGCCGCGGCGCCGACCTGGATCGTGGTGGTGGGGGCCTGCGTGCTGGCGGTGCTAACGACGTGGATCGCGTATCCTCGTCGGCCGCAGTCGGCCAATCAGTCACCCGGCGCGATCGCCAAACGCACCCCTCAAACGCCGCAGTTACGGCGACCCTTGCCCTCGTACCGCGGGCCATCGGCGACGGCCACTCCGGCCGAGCCGCGGGACAACGACGACGCGACCGAATCGGCAGCACGTCCCGACGTGAGAGATCGTGCGGGGGAGTCGACGGAGGACGCCACCATACCACCGTCCCCGCCGGCCCCGCCTCCGGTTGTCTTGACCGATACACAGGTCGTTGCTGACATCAACCAACAACTGCGAGACCGCTGGCAACAACAGCAGATTGTGCCCGCCGGCGAGGTTTCGGACGATGTCTGGTGTCGCCGAGTTTTTTCTGAATTGATTGGTCGCGAGCCGTACGCGAACGAGCTGCGTGACTTCGTGCAAAACACGTCGGAAGATCGACGAACCCATTTGGTTGATCAGTTGCTGGGCCCGAGCTACCGGCAAGAATTCTCGGAACGCTGGGCAGCGCGATGGACCGACTGGCTACTGCAAGGACTCGCGGGCGACTCGCGGGCATTCCGTACGGGATTGCAAGCCTATCTGGCCGAGGCGCTCGCGCAGAATCAACCCTACGACAAGATCTGCGCGGACTTGATCGCCGCCCGTGGCGCCAACGACCCTACTCAGTCCGATTTCAACGGGGCCACGAACTATCTGTTAGCGGTTCATGAAAAGGCGGAAACCGGCGAGGTAGCTTCCCAGGTGTGCCGCAGCATGATCGGAGAGCGGCTGTCGTGCGCCCAGTGTCACGACGATCGCGCGTAGCGGGCGGGCCCAGGCCGATTTTTGGCAAATCGCGGCGACCCTCAATGCGTTCCAGGTCGAAGTGCTGCGGCCGGGGCGACGCGTGCGCCTGCAGGATGCTGGTCCGCAACTTGCAAAACTTACGTTTGCCGACGCCGAAGGCAAACCGGTGCAGGCGATGCCAGGAGGTCTGGATGGCGAGCCCCTGCCGATTTCCGCCGACGCATCGCTGCGGGGGCAATTCGCCCGCCAAGTGGTCGCGTCGGACGCATTCGTGCGGGCTGCCGTCAATCGGTATTGGGCTGCCTTCCTGCAGTATGGATTTTGTTTGCCCGTGGACGACATGGGACCGCACAATCCCGTCTCGCACCCGGAATTGGTCGATCTGCTATGTGACCAGTTTGCCGCTCGTGACTATGATCTCTCGGCGTTGATTCGATGGATTACGTTGAGCGACGCATTCAATCGATCCGATGTGATCACAACCGTGAACGCCAAGGATGCGCCAACAGAGGGCGGACAGACCTTGTTCAGCCGCTTTTACCATCGTCCCACGTTGTTCTCGCCGGCTCTGCAGGGACTCGATCAGCTAGCCGCCGGAAACTGCGCCGCAAGTCACCTCGTCCAGTGACGACGCAGGCCGTAAGGAACTGATTGCGATCCGCTATGGCGATCCGTCCACGGCCGCCAGCGACGGCAACGTTGCCGCACCCGATCGGATGGGACAGCTGCTACCGAGCCATCATTTGAGTCTGATCTCGGCGCTGGCCAACGGTGCGTTGTCGCCAGAACAGCAGCTGGAGCACGCGTATCGTGCGGTCCTGGGCCTGCGCTCCGCATGCGGACGAACGCGCCGAAGCCGCCGCCATCTACAAGGCAGCCGACGGAAACGCGTTGATCGCCTTAGAACGCATCTTTTGGGTGCTGCTCAATAGCTCCAAATCTTGAACCTGGCTTTGTGTCCCATCCGCCCTGTCCCCGACATCGGATTCTGACGCCTCGCGTTTCGTCGCGCACCCTCGCCCTCGAGGCAAGTCGAACCGTTTAGGAGGCGTCGCCCGTCTCAGGTGCCTCCTCGGGCACATCGTCGCGCAATACCTGCTTCTTCTTGGGTCGACTAAACTCGTCACGCTGATCCGTACTGGTGCGCTTCTTTAGATACAACTTGATCGGGACTTCGCCGAAGCTCAGTTGATCGCGTAGGACGCCCAGCAGGTAGCGTCGATAGGAGTGTGTAAATGCTTTCGGTTCATTACACACCAGCACGATGGTCGGTGGCTGGGTACCGACCTGAGTTGCATAGTAGATTTTGGGCCGACGGTGTTGAAACAGCGGTGGAGGATGTCGTTCGATCGCGGAGGCGATCAGGCGATTCAGCTGGCCGGTGGGAATCCGCGACAATGACTGTTTGAACAACATCTGTCCGTGGTTCAACAGCGCTTTGACGTTCTTGCCGGTCTGCGCCGTCACAAATGCGATGGGCACGTGCCACATCGTCTGAAACGTGTCGCGCAGATACTGCACCCAACGCTCGGTGGGCATTTGCTTGTGATACAGGTCCCATTTATTGACAACGAATACGCACGGCTTGTATTGCTCGGCCACGTAACCGCAGAGTTGCTTGTCGACTTTGCTAATCCGTTGGCTGGCATCGAAAAACAGCAGCACCACGTCGGCACGGCGAATACTGCGTTTGGCGCGATGCGTCCCGAAGAAATCGATATTCGAGCGTTCGCTCTTGGTTTTTCGCAGTCCGGGCGTATCAATGGCGATGAATTCCTTGCCATCCAATTGAAATCGCACGTCGACACTATCGCGAGTCGTCCCGGGAACCTCGCTGACGATCATCCGTTCGGCTTTCGCCAGTGTATTGACGAACGTGCTCTTGCCGACGTTCCGCCGGCCCACGATCGCCACTTTCATGACCGCTTCTTCCACGGACTGATCGTCCAGAACGGGAGGTAGCCGCTGGACAATCATTTCCAGCAACTGCTGGCGATTGCGGTTGGCTTTGGTGCTGCAGACAAGCAGCTTGCCGCGACCCAAACGATAGAATTCGTCGGCCTGAGCGTCCAGCAACTCGGAGTCGGTCTTGTTGGCGACGCACAGAATCGGCTTGTCGATATAGCGCAGCCGCTTGGCGACCTCCTGATCCAGCGGCGTCAGCCCCGCCTTCGTGTCGACCACAAACAGAATCACATCGGCCGATTCGATACCGGTCGAGATCTGATCCTCGACCTGCTCGGTTAGATTGTCAGTGTCCTCGATTCCCATGCCGCCCGTATCGACGAGTTCAAAAAAGCGACCCTCGACATCCATCAGGTACGACATGCGATCTCGAGTCACTCCGGCCATGTCGTCGACAATCGCCAAACGTCGCCCTGCCAGCCAATTGAAGATGCTGGATTTCCCGACGTTCGGGCGACCGACGATGACAACTTGAGGAACCTTCATGACACTACCGGGGGGTGCTGTCCAAGCGGAACAAGGAGACGCCCTGCACTTGCGACCGTCTCCCATAGCAAGACAAGCGGGCGAGTGAAGACGTCCAGAGCAAGCGGCGGGCAACGATGAGCGCTACACGAAGCCATCGTTGGAGAGCCGTGCGTTCGCGGTAAAGCTCCGACACGGGCCTCTACCGAACTGGCCACGACAATGTTTCCAGTCCGTTGATCATAGAGGATTGGACCGTGGGAAGAAGCGCTGGACATCGTCTGGCGCTTCGAACATGATGCATGCACCCGCCGACACGGACCGGCCACCGTCACGCATTTGAGGCGTTCGCGCATGGATGATTCTTCCCGCCCAACCTGGCATGTTCAGCGAGCTTTGCGTCAGCGGCTGGAGAGCCTGCAACGCGCGGGCGTCGAGCAATTGCCGCACGTCCCGAAATCCCCAGGCGTTTCCCTGAAGGGGCCCGCGACCGAGGCCGCCCCCTCTCCATCGCCACCTCGGTCGGTCGTCGCACCCTCGCCTCCTACGGCCGCTCGTCCCTTGTTGACACCGGAACCCATTATGAAGAAGTCCGTTCCGCCGAGCCCTCCACGACGGAAGCTCAAGGCCACCGAAAAAAAAACACAGCTCCAAGCCCTCTGCGACCAAGTTGCGTCTTGCCGACGCTGTCCGGAATTGGCGGATCATCGGACCCAGACGGTGTTTGGCGTGGGAAATCCCCAGACCCGACTCTGTTTTTTTGGCGAAGCGCCTGGGGCCGATGAAGACCGGCAGGGCGAACCGTTTGTGGGACGCGCCGGACAGCTACTCGACAAAATCATCGAAGCATGTTCGCTTAAACGGAGCGATGTCTACATTCTCAACACCGTCAAATGTCGTCCTCCCGGCAATCGCAATCCGGCGCCCGAAGAGATCGATAATTGTCGTCCTTTTTTCGAGCAGCAGTTGGAGATTATCCAGCCAGAGTTTATTTGTTGCCTGGGCCTGGTTTCGGCCACGGCTCTGTTAGATACCAAGCTTTCCATCAGCAAGTTGCGCGGCAAACTGCACCCGTGGCGATGGGCCAAGGTGCTGGTCACGTATCACCCCGCCTACTTGCTCGCAATCCACCGGCCAAGCGACAAGTCTGGGAGGATATGAAGTTCTTGATGAGCGAAATGGGGATCGAGTTATAAGCCACGGCGGAAGCGGCGGGGTCCAGCCGCCGTCGATATCCATGTCAGCATCCACGCCGAGTTACACGCCGCCTCCATGGTCCGGCCGTCGACGTGCACTTGTGCTGCTCGTGCCGGTCGTCGTCGTCATCGCACTGGTGGGGCGGTCGTGGAAACAAGCGATTCACACCGAAGAGGCGGCCATCGCGGAGCTGGTCGACGCAGGCTATTGCGTCACGGTCGATCCGTCGTACGGTCGAGCGCTGCGTGCCCCCTATCCACCCCGCTGGTTTTGCCGCTTGCTGGGACGGGCGAATTTTCGCAATGCAATCGATGTTTCATCGCGGCAGCCCGACGGTCGCCAGGCCCAGGCGTACCGTCCCGAGGCGACGGAGGGCGTGTTCTTCAGCGAATCCGCGCGGCGGCCCTCCACCGCGGATTTGCGCGTGATCGGTCGCCTGCCGCGACTGCAACGGTTGTGGATCGAAAACCTGCAAACCGACTCCGTCGAACCAGCCGTCGCCTCCGCGCTGGAACGCCTCAAATACTGTCGGCAGTTGCAGGAGTTGACGATCCGCCATACCGCCGTCCAGGGGCCCCGGGGACTTCCCTTTTTGCGGCACTGGATGCGGCTTGCCCGACTGGACCTGGCCGGCAGCCAAATCGACAACCAGGGCCTGGCCGACATCATCGAACACTGCCCTCATCTGGAACAGCTTAACCTCAGTCAGACCCAGATCGATGACCGCGGGCTGCGGCGGATTGGTCGACTGCACAAATTAACGCAATTGGACTTGAGTCACACGAACGTCGGAGATCAAGGCGTGGCGCACTTGCGCAATCGAAACCTGCGGAAGTTGAATTTGGCCGGCACACACGTGACGACCCCGGCGTTGCAGAGTTTACGCGGACATACGACGCGAGATGTGATTTCTCCGCTCTGAAAATCCGCGAATTGCGAACCCGCAATTAGCTGACTTGCCCGTTGTGCGTCGAGATAAGTTGCTTCAGCACACCGCGGAATTCTCGCATCTTCAGTGGCATTTTCGCCACGATACGGTGGTCGTTAAGGCGGGCTTCGTTGACATACGCGCCCTGCTTTTCGGCGATCAAAAGAATGGCGGGGATATCTTTGGTGCGATCGAGTTCGGCGAAGCGATTAAAGGCCGCCAAGCCCGTCTTGCCGAGACTGTGGCAGCCGAAGACAACACAGTCCGCCACATGGTCTTCCGTATCCCAGCGATCGATCGCTCGCGACGGATCGCTCACCACCAGCACCCGATAGCCCACTTTCTTGAGGCCTTCGCGAAAGGCGTCTTGCAGACTGGGATTGCTGTCGATGATCATGACGGCCTTGTCGTTTCCTTCTTCCAGCAGCGCCGCCGTGTTGCCGTTGTCCTGGTTAAGCAACCGCTTTTGGGTCATCCGCAGATCGGCAAGGAATTCCGCCGGCGACTGATAGCGGCGGTTCACGTTCAGCTCCATCGCCTTGTTCACCACCATTACGACGCGCTGCGGCAAGGTGGGTTCCAATTGAGCGATGGGCGTGATGGATTCGAAGCGTGTCTTGCTAAGACGCTGTGTCCGATCCTTGGTTTCGACCAGCGGTGCGCGGCCCGTCAGCATGTGATAGAGCATGCAACCGGCGAAGTAGATATCACTGCGCGGGTCGTCCTTACGCACTCCCGTGGCCCGTTCCAGCCCCGCGTAATCGATTGTCCGTGGGTTCACCGCGTCACTGCCAAAGTCGTCGTCGATTCCCCCCGTCACGGCGGCCAGTCCAAAGTCCACCAACTGAGCCCGTCCGGTGCTGGACATCAAGACGTTCGACAACTTGAGGTCGCGATGCCGAATCCCGTGCTCGGCCGCGTACGCCAAGCCGGCCGCGATGTCGATCGAAAACTTCAATGCCTCCTCGGCACTCAACTTTTTACGGACCCGCACAAACTCGCGCAGGTTCCGGCCTTCGATGAAGTCCATCACCATATAGTGCATCCGACGGTCGGAATGCACTTCGTAAATCGGCACAATGTTCGGATGCCGTAGCTTGCTGGCCCATCTCCCCTTCGCGAATAAACTGGTCGGTCATCACGGGGTCTTCGCTGAATCGCTTGCGCAATACCTTCACCGCAACCACTTTGCCGCTTTCGGTATGCACCGCTCGGTAAACACGCGCGAACGAACCGGTGCCGACCAGATAGAGGACTTGGTAGTCGCCGTAAAAGAAACCGTTGCGATCACCCCGGGCCAGCTTGTCCACCTGGTAGTTGGTCAACAGGCCGCGACGCACGAGTGCCCGTTGCAGTTCCGCGGACGAGACATTCCGCGAACCCAGCTCGGCCCAGACCGACTCGAGCTGTCGTTGTTCCAGAAGATTTAAATCAAACGCGCGGCGGGCAAATTCTTCAGCTGACTTGTCGACCATGGTCATGGGGACAGCCCTGGGCGCCGCGGCGCCGAGTAGAGAAATGGTTGGTCTAAACTGTTCCAGACTTTTATCTTATGCGATCTCCGCTGGCCTGGCAATCAACTGCATGTGACCCTCCAGCGGCGCGGCCACCGACGAGGTACCGCGTCTTTTCCGGTATTTCGAGCTTGCGTTCAGCCGGCTGAACCGATTTGGCGAGCGGATGAGGGCGAGTGCGTTCCGATGTTTTGCAATCAGCCTTCTCCGTCACCATGCTCCAACGTCTCCTTGTATCGATTCCGCTCGCGGCGCGTCGCTTCTAAATCGAACAGCAGGTACTTCATGTCGAGTCGCAGTTGGCTGAGGGCCTCCTGGACCAAAGCCAGGATGCGTTGCCGCCGCCGTGTGCTTTCGACAACTCGGAGGCAGATCGGTTCCAACCGTTCCCGGTAGGTCTCGGGCAGTTGACTGATCAACGCCTGCAGTTCGGTGACGTCTTTGGGCAATGGCTGCTGGTGGGGAGTGGGAGAGATGCGGGGCGTGCTCATGTAGCCGAACTCCTGGAGATGACGGTTGCGTTTGAGCCGTTCTTAAAGCAGTCGGCGTGCCAACGCACGGTACTCACCTGCCGACCGGCACGTAACCAATTGCGAAACAAGCAGTTACGGCCATTCTTCCAACTGCAGCCCGTGCGCGACGCTGTTGCATTCACGCCTCAATTGATCTAGAAAAGAAACGCAACTGGCCCTATATGAACGACTTACGGCAATGCCACGCGGCACAGCAGGCGTTGACGGATCGCCTCGACCGGACCGCGATGGAACCGATCATGAGGGCGATCGGGAGGGTCATCGGCAACATGATTCGCAAATTCCACCGCGGGGTCTGCCTGACGTTGATGCTGGCAGCGGTTTCGACCGCAGCCAACACCGTACGCGCCGATACTGCGCCTCAGATGACCATCAATGGCGTATTGAGGCGGCCGATTGCAATTACCTCGTTTTGCTCCACCAGTTGACCGAGGACGGGCAAGGTGGGGAAACGGTCGAGACGTTACACGTGCGCGCTGGCGCGGGTACCTACATCTACGCGCGACACGCCGTCACCTCAGCGCGGGTGATCGACGACTTACAACTGAGCGTGTGGCTGCAATCGGATCGACGTGGTCTCCAAGTCCTGGGGAGGATCGTCTTTCCCGATACGATCGATCCGGCCACGGGTCGGCGAGCGACGTTGTTGGTTGCCGGCGAGACGTACGAGAGCGTGGGACGCTGGCAACGTCTTTGGTTGCGAGACGTGCTACAGAAGATGGAGCGACAGGTCCGCGTACTCCGCGCTCGCTTGCGGGTGCCAGTGGATACGCGCCACGCCTATCTGGATTCGATCGTCGTGAATATCTACGGAGGGCCGGGCACCACCGACGCGCGGCTCGGTCAACTGGAAATGACCGGAAATCTGCCTCCGGAAGAGGCCTCCACGTCGGCAGTGACGCCGGCCGGCTATGAAGGACCTCAAGTGGCGTCCTTCTCGCCTCCGCAGCGACGCGCCGGACGCTTGATTGTCGAAGGTCGACCGTTCTTCCCACGAGCCATTGAATACCAAGGCGAGCCGTTTTCCTTGCTGCGGGAGTTGGGGTTCAACACCGTCTGTCTCGATCAGTGCCGACCCAAGAACAGCGAGAACAGGCGACGCAACTGGGATTGTGGCTCATCGCTCCGCCGCCAAAATCGGACCTACCAATCGCCGTGGAAGACGAACGGATCTTGGGTTGGTTTTGCGGCCGCGACATGTCATTCGAGAAACTGCCCGATGATTACCTGGATCGATTGCGGCGTCGCGATCCTCATCGCCGACCCTTGATTGCGTCCGTTGTCCATGATCAGTGGCGGGCCAGCCGAGAGCTGGACATCCTGCTACGGCAGCGCGAGCCGCTGGGATCGAGTTTCGAGCTTTCGCACTTTGGCCCCTGGTTGGATCAGATGACGCAATTGGCACGACCGGGTACGCCCTTCTGGAGTTGCGTGCAGACGGAACTGCCCACCGAGGTGACCGCGCAGATCGAGGCATTGCTTGAGCCCAACACACCGTTACCACGATTGCTGCAGGCGGAACAGATCCGACAGTTGGCATTAGGCGGGGTCGCGGCGGGGGCGCGAGGCCTGTGGTTTTCCTCCACGACCCCCTTGGACGGATCCGACGGGGAATCGCAACTACGACGATTGATGCTGGAGCTGATCAACTACGAGCTTGCGCTGATCGAACCGTGGGGCATGGGAGGTCAGCGGTTGGGGGAACTTCCCTGCGACAACGCCGAGATACGGGTGGTGGCCCTGGCGACCGAGCGATCTCGGTTGTTGATTCCGACCTACGTTCAACCGCAGGCGCAATTGGCCTGCCGTCCGACGGCCGGCGACAACGCCTTGGTAATCGCCGGTGTATCCGATTCCACCGATGTATTTTTGGTCAGCCACGTCGGACTGACGCCGTTGAGGAAACACCGCATTAGTGGAGGGCTCAAGATTGAATTGGATGCCGAGCTGGCCGACTCGCTGCTGCTACTGACCGAGGATCCCTTGGTGGTGACACACATCAACCGCACGGTGATCGAGAGCAAACGCCGCGTGGTCGAGCTGGAACAGGAATTGGCGTCTCGACAGTTGGCCGATTTTGAATCCAGTGCCGTGCGCGAGCTACTCGCATCTTCACAGCGCGTCGAAACCTGGGAAACTGCCCGCCAGGCCCTGCAAACCAGTCGCGAACTGGCCAAGGCCAAAGACCTGAGTTCGGCGTTTCGCTTTGCTCGGCAGGCGAATCGTGAAATCAACAAACTGCAGGCCGACGTGTGGCGCGGCATGGTGGCGATTGGCCCGATCCCCTGACCCATCCGGCAGGCGTGTCCTTTGCCTTGGCGGCGGCAGCACATATCGCGTCGCCTGCCCAGTCCACCGACGGCAATTGGTCGCTCAATATGTTACGCGGCGGCAATTGTGAGGACCTGAATCTGATGATCAAAGCCGGCTGGCGGCAGCATCAGAGTTCGCCCAGCGACATCAGTACTTATATTGCCCTTTCGCCGCATCAACCGCACAGCGGTCGTTCCTGCTTGCGAATTCTCGCCTCGGCGAAAACGCCCGATGCAGATCAAAGCGTCGTGGAGTTTGCTCCGGTGTGGATCAACAGCGCACCCATCACGGTCCAGCGAGGTCAACGGGTGCGGATCGCGGGTTGGATTCGCATCGACGAACCGCTACACGGCAGTCTGGATGGATGCATGATTGCGGATTCGATCAGCCAGTCCCCGCTGGCCTTGCGATTCCACCGCACCGAAGGCTGGGAACGATTCGAGATGGTGCGGGCGGCGACGGCGCCGATCACTTGACCGTCATGATTACACTCAATGGACTTGGCGAGGTCTGGATTGATGATTTGGAAGTGGCCGTAGAGGCCGGCGGTGCCGCCCAGGTCTCGCACAACGACTTGCCGCCGCGCAGAGCGCTCAATCATGAATCGCAGTCCCCGCGATGATGCCTTGGTAATCTGGCAGGCTGAGCGTCGACGCCGTGCGGAGCGACACGCTGGTGAAGCGAACACTGCACGTGGCCGACGGATGGCTCACGATCGGTAGCGTTCGATGGCCGCTGGAGACCATTGGTCACATTGAAGTCGTCGGTGCGGGCAAAGCGGGAGCCGGCATGGCCAGCGGTGTTGAGGCGGCATTGGGTCCGAACGTTTTGGCGGATAAACAGGTCTCCGGCTGGCTGAATGTGCCGGCCGACTGCGTACAGTCCTTGACGCGGATTCACCTACACGCAGCGCGGCCCGCCGGGTGCAACGAGCCAACCGAAGCGGGCGTCCACGGCGCAATGGAGATCCTGCGGCGGGTGCGGGCCCTCCAGCCGCACGACCTGTGCATCTGCCTGATTAGTGGTGGAGGATCGGCCCTATTGCCGGCACCCGTGCCCGGGATTACCTTGGCCGATTTGCTCCAAGTTACGCGGGACTTGAGCGCCGCCGGAGCAACCATTCAACAACTTAATGCGGTCCGGCGTCAATTGAGTTTGATTCAGGGAGGGCGTTTGGCGCAAGCCTGCCGTGCCGGCCGCTTGGTAACACTGATCATTTCCGACGTGATGGGCGATCCGCTCGACATCATCGCCTCAGGACCGACCGTCATCCAAGGGTCCCCTCTTAGCAACTCGCAGCGAGCCATCGACGTCGTAGCGCACTTTCAACGCCAGGGCGTGCGATTTCCCCCGCCCGTGTTGGAACGACTGCGCGGTGATCGGGACACGCACACGCGGTCGATGTCGCCGGCTACCGCCGAAGTATTCAATTTTGTGATCGGCAACAATCAAACCGCGACGGGCGCGGCGCACGCGGCCGCCGAGGGGCTTGGCTATCGAGCTCAACAAGCGCCCCAGCAGCCGGCCCACTCCACCGCCGACGAAACGGGACGCTGGTTGGCCGATATGCTCACGCGAGAGGATTTGGCCAGCGACGCGGTGCCCGCTGCAACGTCCGCGGGAGTGTGTGTGATCAGCGGCGGCGAACCTGTCGTGAAACTGGTCGATGCGGCGCAGGCGCGGTCGGGGCGGTCGCAATCAACAACTGGCTCTGGCAGCGCTGTGTCAGCTACTCGATAAATCCACGGATCGACCGCTGCAGGACGGTCAGGTCATCCTGTCCGGTGGCACCGACGGCGAGGACGGCCCGACGGACGCGGCCGGCGCCTGGATCGATGCGGAAGTCGTTCGAGCGCATGCAAAGCGCTGCGGCTCGATCCTCATTCCTATTTGCAGCAGAACAACGCGTACGACTTTTTTCAGGCAACCGGCGGGCTCCTTCACACGGGCCCGACTCACACCAACGTCTGCGACGTTCGGCTCGCTCTTGCGCAGGTGCTAGCCTCAGATCACCGCTGGCCCAAACGTCGCACCTCAACGATGAATCGCCACGGCGGCTGTCTGCCCCGTCGAAGAAAAACTGATCTTCATTGCGCTGGCGATGCGATTGTCCAACGGCCGACCATGAATCACGTGGATCGGACAACGTGGATCCGGGGTCGTGTAGTTCAACGTCACGGGAATCTGATCGTGCTGCAAGGCCAGCACACTGCCGATTAACTCCAGCAACGAACCGGCCGGCCCAACGTTCCCAAAGAAACTCTTCATTGCCGTCACCGGCACCTCACCGCAAACGTCGCGAATGGCCAACGCCTCCGCTTCGTCCGCCTCGACCGCGCTCAACCCGTGGGCATTCACATGTCCGACATCGCTGGCGCGCAGCCCGCGCTGGCGAGAGTCGCCCGTAATGCATGCTGGATCGCTTGGCGAAAGTCGTCCACCTTGCGACGCGTCGCCATGAAGGAGCCTCCGCCGGCAACGCTGGCCAGCACTTTCGCGCCCCGATCGCGTGCGTACTGCCGGGTCTCGAGAACTAACGCCGCCGCCCCTTCGCCGTTGACCATACCATCGCGGCCAGCATCAAACGGCCGACTGGCTGCCTGCGGATCGTCGCCTCGATGCGACAACCCAATGTCGCCTCGATAAATCCACCCCGTCAGTCCCACGCGCGTCCCCGTCGCGCCCACGATCATCACGTCGGCCTGGCCCCGTTCAATTACCCGAAGGGCTTCGATCAGCGCCAGCAACCCCGAGACCTCGCCGGAGACGATGGTGTTATTCGGCGCCTGCGCATCCTGCGCAATCGCGACGTGACAGGCGGCCATATTGGGTAAGTTCTTCAACATCCAAAGCGGATTCATGCGACTGGAAACTCCTCGCATACCGCGTAAACGAAAACTCACCGTCCGCTCCGCTCGCCTGATAGACATCGGTCAGGTCGTGCACGTCTCCGTACAGCATCTCGCTGCCAAACACGGTCCCGATCCGATCCGGCGCGACCTGCCCGGCCGCCAATCCCGCGTGCTCGACGGCTAGGTTCGCCGCCGAAACCCCCGTTTGCAACTCCCGGCACATGACCTTCAACGCCTTGCGCGGCTTCACATACTGCTTCGCGTCAAAGTCCTTCAGTTCGGCGCCAAAGGACACCGGCATCTGGCTGGCGTCGAAGGAGGTGATTGGCGCCACGCCACTTTGTCCCTGCAACAGCGATTGCCAATAGGCCTCACAGCCCACACCAATGGGACTGACGACGCCGAGGCCAGTGATCACTACTTCGCGAGCAGGGTCCATGTGCTAATCGCAACGAGCCGGACAAAAACGGCCAGATGGGTGACTCGTTGCCGGCAACAGCCACCACGTGGGGGGTGCCACAGGACACAGAATCAAACGTCGGTGGGAGAGGGACCTGGCAACGTATCGCCCTTCCCCACGGTCATCGTAGCCTTGCCTTCTGCTGTACTCAAGGTGCACTCCGTGCGTTTCCCCGTTGAAGAAGTACTTCGGAACCGATCAGGATGGTGAATACCTGCCGAGGGCGAGGCTCCAGCCGAGCCGAGTCGGGCCGCAATCCGGTATTCGGCTCGGCTGGAGCCCTCCCATACGAAGCGAGTCGTGGGCGAAGGGTCGCCTGCGGTTACAGCTTCCAGAGCAGCGTGGCAAAGTAATCCACGTCGTTGGGAACCGCACCGTTGGGTGTGCTGTCGTAACGATCGATTGCGCCGATCTTCAAGCTCAGGTTCGTTTCTTCGTCCAACAAGATTTCCCAGTACGCATTGGTCAAAAGGCGGTAATCGTGTAGGTCCTCCCAGGCCGGGTAGTAGTCGGTTGTCAACTTCAGTTTCTGACGATGGCTCAGTTGCTGTTCATAGTCGCCGCCGAAGTTCGCTTCTGGAATCCAATCGTTGACGGGTCCACCAAACTCGCGAGAGGCACCGGCACCGAGCCGGCCGGTCAAGGTCGTCCGTTCCGTCTTGATCAGATGATGGCCCAAACCGCCACTCAGCACCAATCGCAGATCGAACGCCTTGAATTCGTCGTACTCCACGGTGTTCTTGTTGTACAAGAACCAAATCGGTTTGAATTTCCAATCCCAGCGGGAGTTGAACAGTGCGTAGTGTTGGGTCTCCTGACCACCGCTCTGACTCTTCCCGTATTTCAAATCCCATTCCAATACGTTGCCTTCGGTATCGCGTTTTCCGTTGAAGGCCGTGAGGATGCTGAAGGCTTGGGCGTTCCCTTCCGAGCCATTGATACCCATTTCCGCGCCGAAGTCCCAGACGGGAGAGGTGAACCACAAACCCGGTTGCCACCACGACGATTCTTGGCCGTCGCCGACGGCTGACGCATCGACCGGCGGCGCGATGATTTCCGGTGTGGCCGCGGCGGTGCCCGTCGTGTCACCTAAGGGTGGCAGCAACTCCAATTCGTTGACCGCTTGGGCCCGCAGCGGTGCGCCGTACGCAACGATGGCAAGAAACAACAGGCTGCTCACAAGAGGTCGAGTATTATGCATGATCATCCAGGTGTCTGAAACGGCGGGCCCCATCGCGATGCTTATAGCAAACCCACGTTTTTTCTGACAACCCGTATCGCGGTGGGCGAGGCTGAGCTGTCAGCGAGAGCCCGGCCTGTGCATCCGTTCAGCGTCGGCCTACAATAGCGGATTTGGTCGCCGAACTCCTTTTCACCGATTTGCTGCCATTATGCCCAGTTCGGATATCGTGATTAAGGGTGCGCGTGAGCACAATCTTCGCGACGTCAGTCTGGTCTTACCCCGTAATCAATTGATCTGCCTGACCGGCGTCAGTGGCAGCGGTAAGAGCTCGCTGGCATTCGACACGGTGTATGCCGAAGGGCAGCGGCGTTACGTGGAGAGTCTGTCGAGTTTCGCGCGGCAGTTCCTGGGGCAAATGCCCAAACCGGATGTCGACTTCATCGGCGGACTCAGTCCCTCGATTTCGATCTCGCAAAAATCTGCCGGCAACAACCCTCGCTCCACCGTCGGCACGATCACCGAGATCTACGATTACTTGCGTGTGTTGTTCGCGCGCGTGGGCGACGGACACTGTCCTCGATGTCATCAGCCGGTTAGCGCTCAATCCCGTGAACAAATCTTGCGCGTGTGATGGCCCTGCCGACGGGCACACCGGCGGTCATCTTGGCACCGGTGATTCGCGGTCAAAAGGGCGAATATCGCGACCTGTTTGAAGACTATTTAAAGCAGGGGTTCGTGCGGGCTCGAGTCGATGGCGAAATCGTCTCGCTTTCCTCCGATCCACAACTCGACCGCCAAATGCGGCACGATATTGAGATTGTCGTGGACCGCATTGCCATCAAGCCCGCCGCGCGACCTCGATTGGCCGAGGCGATCGAGTTGGCGTTGCGGATTGGCAAGGGCAATTTGATCGTCAACACGGGTGAGGGGCAGGAAACGGCGGACCGCAGAACGACGGGGCGCAGCGCCGGAGGGGGCCGCCGCCGTTCGACGACGCGGACCAAGGGTCGCGAGGCCGATCTGGTGCTGTCGGTTGACTATGCTTGCTCCCAGTGCGGTGTCAGCTTCGAACCGCCCAGCCCGCAGCTATTCAGCTTCAACAGTCCTCAGGGAATGTGCCTGGAATGCGACGGCCTGGGCGAAATCTTTTCGTTCGACGTGGCACGGCTGATCCCGGATCGTTCGTTAAGTTTCAAACGTGGCTGTTTCGAACTCCTGGGTCCCTGGAAGGAAATGGGACGCTGGCGTCGCCATATCTTTCAGGGAGTCGCCGACACGGTGGAACGCATTCGCGATCTGCCGGAAGGGACCTTACTCAACTTGCCGTGGGAGGATCTGTCGCCCGAGCTGCAAGATGTATGGCTGTGGGGCACGGGCGATTCGCACATAACTTACACCTGGCGCGGCGGAGCGCGCCCATGAAGTACGGTGGCAAATTCCCGGGGATTGTTCCGGAATTGTTGGAGAAGTATCGGGAAAGCAAAAGTCGGATGCAGATCCGGCAGCTGGAACGCTACATGAACACCATCCGTTGTCCCGAATGCGGTGGACAGCGACTCAACGCGCAGGCGCCGCAGCGTCGCGATTACGAGCGACCACTCGCGGTTTGCCGATCATCCTTCGCGTTCGCTACCCGAAGTGTGTCGGTTTGCGGTTTCGGATGCTGTCGACTTCTTTCAATCGCTGCGACTGGATGACACTCGCCAATTTGTCGCTGCGGAAGCAATTAAGGAGATTCGCGGTCGGTTGGGGTTCCTGCAAAACGTGGGCCTGGATTATCTTTCGCTCGATCGCACCGCACCCACATTATCCGGTGGCGAGTCTCAGCGGATACGCCTGGCTGGGCAGATCGGCTGCGGATTGGTCGGCGTATTGTACATCTTGGACGAACCTTCGATTGGACTGCACCCGCGAGATAACGACCGCCTGATCGATACGCTCTGCGACTTGCGTGACCTAGGCAACACGGTCGTGGTTGTCGAGCACGACGAAGACACGATGCGGGCCAGCGACCACCTGATCGATTTCGGCCCCGGGCCGGGCGTGCGCGGCGGCGAAGTGGTGGCGGAGGGACGGATTGACGATGTGACGGCGGCGACCAATAGCCTGACGGGCAAATATCTCGCAGGCGAGCGGAAGATAGAAGTTCCCGCTCTACGACGCATCGCGCACAGACCGTGCCACCGCCGATCGCCGCGGATCCGGAGGACACGACGGTGCCACCGGACGAAAAACCACGTCGCACGCGGGCGACCCTCGCCGACTCGCTCTCCCTGCAACCGGCGTCCGCTTGGCTCACGCTCACCGGCGCCCGACACAACAACCTCCAGCAGGTCGACGTCAGCCTTCCGTTGGGCGCCTTCGTTTGCATCACCGGTGTCTCCGGATCGGGGAAGAGTTCTCTGGTCGGCGATATTCTGGTCGAAGCCCTGCAGCGGGAACTCAATCGCGGCGACGGCAAGCCGGGCGAGTACGATCGGCTGCTGGGTCTGCAATTCCTGGACAAAATGATCTCCATCGACCAATCGCCGATTGGCCGCACGCCGCGTTCGAATCCGGGGACCTACATCAAGCTGTTCGACGACATCCGCAATTTGTTTACGCAATTACCCGCGGCCAAGCAGCGCGGCTACAAACCCGGGCGGTTCAGTTTCAATGTCGATGGAGGGCGCTGCCAGGCGTGCGAAGGAAACGGCTCCACGCGTTTGGAAATGGATTTCCTGGCCGACGTGTGGGTCACCTGTCCCGTCTGCCAAGGGCATCGTTTCAATCGTGAAACGCTGTCGGTGCAGTTCAAAGGTTATTCGATCGCCGACGTCCTCGAGATGGATGTCCAACAGGCGCTCGAACTGTTCGAAAACATCCCCAAGATCCGACACAAGCTGCAGACACTGCACGACGTCGGACTGGACTATTTAAAAATCGGTCAACCTTCACCGACCCTCTCGGGCGGCGAAGCACAGCGCATCAAACTGGCGCGAGAGTTGGTCAAGAAGAGTACGGGAAAGACGCTGTACATGTTGGACGAGCCGACGACCGGCTTACATTTTCACGATATCGAGTTGCTGTTGAAAGTGCTGCACGGTTTTGTCGATGCGGGCAACACCGTCGTGGTCGTCGAGCACAATCTGGACGTGGTCAAGACGGCCGATTGGATTATCGATTTGGGTCCGGAAGGGGGTGCGGGGGGAGGTCAGATCGTGGCCACGGGGACGCCGGAAGAGGTCGCCGCGTGCCGCGCATCCTACACCGGTCAAGCGCTGGCTCGCGTGTTGCAGGGCGAGGCCGGCCCCGCGGTACACCGTGCTCGAGCACGACACAAGCGTGCCTCCGCCACGACCGGCCGTCTGGCCACTCACATTGCCGTTCAGGGTGCCCAGCAACACAACCTCAAGCACGTCGATCTGAAGATTCCTCGAGACCAGATGACGGTGTTTTGCGGTCCCAGCGGCAGCGGCAAGAGTTCGCTGGCCATGGATACAATCTATGCCGAAGGACAGCGCCGCTATGTCGAAAGCTTGAGCTCTTATGCCCGGCAGTTCGTCAGCCAGATGCAGAAACCCCACCTGGAGCACATTGAAGGACTCTCACCGGCGATCGCCATCGAACAACAAAACCTAGGCAATACGCCCCGCTCGACTGTGGGCACATCTACCGAAATCTACGACTACTTGCGAATCCTAATGGCGCGGCTCGGGACCCCTCACTGCCCGGACTGCCAGTTGCCGGTGGGTACGCAGACGTCCGATCAGATCGTGGACAAAGTGCTCGCCGAGCCCAACGGAACACGCCTCTACTTGATGGCGCCAATCGGAATCGAAGTGGGACAGAGTTACGATGCGCTGTGGGACGAATTACGGACTCGGGGTTTCCATCGTGTCCGCATCGATGGTCTCACTGTCTCGTTGGACGATCCGCCCACAATCGACCGTCGCCGAAAGCATCATGTGGAAGTGATTGTCGATCGGGTGATCGTGCGCGGCGAATCGCGCAGCCGGATTGCGGAAAGCATCGAAGTGGCATTGTCGATTGGCCAGGGCGTGATGGATGTCGCCTACGTTAGCGAAGAAACGCCGGAACCGAATTGGCGCGTCAAATCTCACAGTCAGCATCGCGTTTGTGAGTCGTGTGGTCGCAGTTTTGAAGCGCTCACGCCACACAGTTTCTCGTTTAATAGCTATTTGGGCTGGTGCGCAGTCTGCGAGGGACTCGGTACCGAAACGGGGGCCAACCCCGCCGCCTTGATTCGCAATCGCCACCTGACGCTCCAGGACGGCGCGCTGCTTCTGTGGCCCAACATTCACCGCGAGGTCTCGCAGTGGATGCTGAAGGCCCTCGCGCAGGGTGCCCGGATCTCGCCGGATGTGCCCTTCGAAGAATTAGACGCGCGGCAGCGACGCCGCATCTTGCACGGGACGGGAGAACAGTGGTTCCCAGTGTACCGCAACGGCAAGGCCAAGCCGCGCCAGCCCGCGCTTTTCAAATTTCAATTCAAAGGCCTCTATCCCGCGTTGGAAGAAGCCGCGCGGCTGTCGCCAGCTCTGCGGACCAAACTGGAGCATCTGGTCGACCAGGTGGAATGCTCCGCGTGTGGAGGCAGTCGACTGCGCGAAGACGCCGCCGCCGTCCGCCTTTTCGATCGCACGATCGATCAGTTGTGTCGGCAGCCTTTGGGCCAGTTGCAGCAGACCGTCGAAAGCTGGAAGCTAACCAAGCCGCAGCAGAAGATTGCGGGTGAGTTGCTGCGCGAAATCCAGGGACGCGTGCAGTTCCTCAACGATGTCGGCCTCGACTACCTGACCCTGGGACGTTCTGCCGCCACGCTCTCGGGAGGCGAAGCACAGCGGATCCGGCTGGCCAGTCAATTGGGCAGTGGACTGTGCGGCGTGCTCTACGTACTCGACGAACCCACCATCGGGCTACACCCCCGCGACAACCACCGTTTGCTGAAGGCCCTGCACAAGCTGCGAGATCTCGGCAATACGCTCGTGCTTGTCGAACATGATCGTGAAGTCATCGAGGGCAGTGACCAAGTCGTGGACTTTGGCCCCGGCGCCGGCCGGAAGGGAGGCGAAGTGGTTGCGCAGGGTACGCCGGACGTCGTCGCGCGGCGTCGCAAATCGGTCACCGGCCCGTACCTTTCAGGTAAGAAGGCGATCGCGATTCCCCGCAATCGGCGGATCCGTCCCGAGGACGCCGTCCACATCCAGGAAACTCACCAACTTCACCTGGCCAGCGCGGCTGCCGCCAGCGGGCGACGCGACGAACCTTCCGATGCCAAGCCGCGCAAGACTCGGAAGGCGTCGGCCGCCGCGACCAAATCCCAGACGCGACACGAGTTGCTGACAATCCTCAATGCGCGTCACAACAACCTGCGCGGAGTGAATGTCAGCATTCCATTGGGAACATTGACCGCCATCACTGGTGTCAGCGGCAGCGGCAAAAGTTCATTGATCAACGACGTGCTCTACGCCGCACTTGCAAAGACACTCCATCGCGCCAGCCTGCTGCCCGGAGCGCACGACGGGCTGGTGGGATTGGAACATATCAATAAAGTCGTCCGTGTTGACCAGCAGCCGCTGGGGAATAGCCCCACTTCGAATCCCGCCACGTACACCGGTGTCTTCGAATTGATTCGCCTGCTGTTCTCTCAATTGCCTGACGCTAAGCTGCGAGGTTTCACGCAACGACGCTTTAGCTTCAACGTCCCAGGAGGACGCTGCGAGGATTGCGAAGGAAACGGTCAGCGCTGCATTGAAATGCATTTCCTACCCGATGTTTGGGTCCCCTGTGAAACCTGTCGAGGTCGCCGCTACAACCAAGAGACGCTGGACGTCCGGTTTCATGGACACTCGATTGCCGACGTCCTGGACCTGACCTGTAGCGACGCGCTGACGCTGTTCGAAAACCTGCCCAAGATCCGTCGCATTCTGCAGACCCTGTGCGACGTCGGACTCGATTACCTGACGCTGGGCCAAGCCGCTCCGACACTCTCAGGTGGTGAAGCACAGCGAGTCAAACTGGCCGCCGAACTGTCCCGGCCCGACACCGGACGTACGCTCTATTTGTTGGATGAACCGACCACCGGTCTCCATTTCGAGGATCTGGCAAAACTGCTCACCGTCCTCAACCGCTTGGTCGACTTGGGCAATACCGTCGTCGTGATTGAGCACAATCTGGACGTGATTAAGACGGCGGACTGGATCATCGATCTGGGGCCGGAAGCCGGCGATGCGGGCGGACTGGTAACCGTTGCCGGAACACCCGAACAGGTCGTACAGGTAGCGCAGCAGAACGGCCAGGCGGCCGGAGGCAAGCGGAAACCCCAGTCGAAAGCGAAACCGAAGGGAAAAGAGCAGAGACAGCCAAAGCCGAAACCAGCACTCGACGGGGCCAACGGTGATGTGCATTCCCCCACGGCATCGGCACCTCAGGTCAGTCTGACCGGATTATGCGCTGGCCCCCGTACTGGCGACGGGACCCCACGCGCAACGCGACGTCTACGACCCTCACCAGCATGACACAACGCGTGAGGAGGACTTGGATATTTCCGATGTGGGCAAACAGGCCAAAATGCCGTGGGAAATCGACGGTCCTCGCTGGCACACACAAGAGCGCGTCGGACGCAAAGGGGAGCCCTGTCGCTGGGACGGCCGCGTGCTAAGCGAGATCGTCAATCGCATTCAGCAGCTGGGATCGTTTGGCGAAACCAATTGGAATTCGCGTAGTGTCGTGGAAATCGCCGGTACAACCAAGAGCCACGGCTGGTTCTTTCATGCTATCACCGGCGAGACGTGGCTCCTGAAGCTGAAGTTCCGTACCTCCAAAGGGAGCTTTCGACGCGAAGAGCTGCTGCAGCAGTTTAACCTGAAGACGCTGAACCAAATGGATGATCTGCCGATCTACGGGAACGAACCACGGATCAAATGCAAGTCGATTCGTGGTCCCTGGCAAGAAGTGGAGTTTCGCATCCACAACTGGGAAGAAGTTGACACGCCCGAATTCTGGGAGTTCCTGCAAAAGGCCGTCGCGGGCTTTACACAGGTCGCGGAACACGTGGCGACGAACCCGGAAGATCTCATGCCCTGGAAACGTTTGGGCAAGAAATGGCACCTTGCGAGGCGCGGCTTTCCCCTCAACAAGAAAATCGTGTGGGAGCCTCAACTGCTGGAGGATCTGCTGGACCTGCTCGGCCATGTCGCCGGCCCGCGCTCGGAGTTCCTCTGGAACAACCAGCAGCTCGTTCACCTCTATGTCGCCGGTCAGCGCCAGCCGTGGGCGACCTTGCTGACCAAACGCCCGGAGGGCATCGAACTGGCGTTGAATGGACCCAAGAGCCTGTTAGGGCTTGGCCGCATCGCCGACCTGGGCTTTGAACCGTCGCTCGACGGGCAATACGAGGACTACGATGTAATGCGAATCCGTTTTCGCAACCACGCCGATCTGGATCGCGGCCAGTTGCGTGCGTTTTTGGAGGAACATTTGGAGGGCGTCCGCGCCGCCTTGGCCGACACGCAGTAGGTCCAAAAAACCACCATCACCCCCTATCGCGCTGTCGTGACGGCGTCCTCGCCAACCCCTGATGCCATGACCTTAACCCCCGTGCCCAACGTGCTCCTATGTCTGACGCCTTGATTCCCCCCAGCTTCCTGTTTCGCCTTGCCGCGCCCTGCTACTATTTCGACGGACAATGGACCAAGACGGGCGCTGTTTTGGACGAGCGATACGTGATCACCAGCTTCGACGCCGAATTGAATCAGGGTCCGCGCTTTGCGGAACTGCGACTTGGCTGGAATGAGGCAGGATTGTATGTCCATCTGAGGACCACGGGCAAGAAAAAGTCGCCCTGGTGTCGCGACTCGCGCGCCGAAGACAGCGACGGACTCTCCCTCTTGATCGACACACGGAATACACAGAACATCCACCGTGCCAGCCGCTTCTGTCACCGCTTTGTGCTGTTGCCGCAGGGTTCGGGGCGGTTGTTGAACGAGCCAACAGCGCAACTGATCGAAATCCATCGCTCACGCGAAAACCCCAAACCGGCTCCCGCCGCTAGTCTGCACGTCCTGAGCGAAAAGCGGATCGACGGCTATTTGTTGAGCGCCTTCATCGAGGCAAAGGCCATCACGGGCTTTGACCCGGCGGAGCATCCACGGCTGGGATTTAGCTACGTGGTGGCCGACCGTGAGATGGGCTGGCAGGGATTCAGTCTAGGTCCCGAATTTCCCTTCCTGTCCGACCCTAGCCTGTGGGGCACGCTGGAATTGACCGCCTGAGACAAACCGCAATTCTGAGCTCATGCTGGACGCAGGTGGCCCAGACATGTCCCGTCTCACTAAAGGAGCCCGTCTCGCTAAAGGAGAAGGTGGCCGCAGGCCGAAGCGAGGCCGTGCGGAGGGCCGCATCACTTCTTGTCTTCGTCCTCGTCCTTCTTGCTCTTCTTCTTTTTCTTGAGACTGATCTTTTGCACTCGGACCTTAGGCAGGCCCAAGATCGAATCGCCTTCGTTCCAACGGTCGGTTTCCATCAGTTTGGCAATACGTTCGACGTGCGTCAGCACGTTGCGGTTCCGGAGTGCGCCACGCCGCACTCTCAGGCTCTTGTCGATGGTCACGTCGATAACTCCGATATGAAAATAAGGCCAGGTAGACCGAGCCGAGGGCTCTGGCCCAGCGTCGACGCTCGGCCGATCGCGCTCCAGTTCACGTAATTCGTCAATATAGAAAACCCTCGCACGCAATTCAATGCCGGCCAGGGCGTCGCCCGCCGCGTCAACCGTCACCCAGTCTCTGGACCACGATGACCCGCACGAGTCGCTTTCCCCCCCGGACCACGGTGACGCCCATGACGGCGGCTCCTTCCCGGCCACGGTGTGACCTCCCATGACTTCCTTCTCCCCCCGCCGGGAGAAGAGGTGGCCGAAGGCCGGTGGGGCGGTGTGCAGCTGCGTCCAAGGGGACCCTCACCAGGCGGCGTGGCCGGGTCCGCGTGCAACTGCGGCGGGCCTCGCTCATAGTTGCCTTCATCCGCGTTCCTTCCGTACGATACGCGGATCGGCTCCTATGCGTTCCAATTTGTGTCGCCCACCACGCTGCGGCGACCGAACGCAAGGGGCTGGCGGCGATCGCGCAACCGATGTATCGCGCGGCGGATGGGTGAGTATGGACCGAGAAACTACCAAACATATCGGGTTGATTGGCGTCGGCCTGCTGGGGTCCGCCATGGCAAAACGCTGGTTGCAGGCCGGCTTCGACGTGGTTGCCTTCGACGTAGATGAAGGGCGGTTAGCAGCGATCGAACGTTGCGGAGCGCGCCGCGCAGCATCCATTCAACAGGTTGCGCGCGACGGTCGTCCGTTGGTGTTGAGCTTGCCGGATTCGCATGCAGTCACCACCGTTCTGGATCTGCTCGAAGCCAATTTGTCTGCAGGGCAGATCATCATCGACACCACAACCGGGACGCCGACAACGACGGTCGCATTAGCCGAGCGCTGTGCCTCTGGCGACGTAAGCTGGCTCGACGCAACCGTCGCGGGGTCCAGCCAGCAAGTTGCCCAGGGGGCCGCCGTTGTGCTGGTGGGAGGACCGTTGCCGAGCTTTAACGAATATCGATACGTCTTTGACGGCTGGGCCGCACGCGTATTTTGGCTAGGTCCTAGTGGTAGCGGAGCTCGGATGAAGCTAGTGGTTAACCTGGCCATCGGCTTGCATCGCGCCGTCTTGGCCGAATCGCTGGCACTTGCGCACACCTTGGGGTTTGATCTGCAGCAAGCTTTGGAAGTGCTTAAGGCCACGCCTGCGTATTCGCAAGCGATGGACGTGAAGGGTCAGAAAATGATTCGTGGAGACTTCGCGCCACAGGCTCGCCTCAAACAGCACCTCAAGGACGTCGAATTGATGCTGGATGTCGGGCGTGACAACGGGCAGGCGTTGCCGTTGACAGCGCTGCATCAAGAAATACTGCAGGCGGCGGTCGATCGAGGCGACGGTGACCTGGACAACAGCGCGATCATTCGCGCGTGGTTAGCAGACGCCACGCGTCCTGCGGACGGACCCTCCGAGGGCGATTACTGAACTGCGTCAGCCCGCGATGTTGCCGAGCACCGTAGGGTGCGTCACACGGAGCGCCAACGGCATCGCGACTGATGCTATTGATCGCGCAATATCTCGGTTGCCGCATTCATGCCGGCGGCCCCCATCACTCCGCCGCCCGGGTGACTGGCCGCCCCGCACAGGTACAGCCCGCGAATCGGCGTGCGATGGTCGGCCCAACCTGGGACCGGCCGAAAGCAGAAGAGTTGGTTCAGGTTCATGGACCCCTGCATGATATTGCCGCCGGTTAAACCAAACGTGCGTTCGAGGTCCAACGGGCTGAGCACCTGTCGATGGAGGATGGCATCGGGAACGTTGGGAGCGTAGCGCGCGAGGATTTCAATGCAGCGGTCCGCGAACGTCTCTTTTTCCTCATCCCAACTTCCGTCGGCCAGGGTATAGGGCGCGAATTGAACAAATATGGACAGCACGTGTTGACCGGCCGGAGCAAGCGTCGGATCAACACTGCTGGGCATGGTGATTTCCAACACGGGCTCGCGACTCGGCCGGCCGTATTTTGCGTCGTCGTAGGCGCGTTCGATATAGTCCAACGTAGGAGAAATATGCATCGTGCCGCGGTGGTGAGGTCCCAAGCCGCTGGTACCGAGGCAGCTGAATTGCGGCGGTTCGGCGAGGGCCAGATTGATCTTGGCGGATGCGGAAGCATAATCGATCGCGGCTACCGCTTGGCGGAATTCGCTGGGCAATTCTGCCGGATCTAAAAAACACTCAAATGTCAGGTGAGCATCGACACTTGATGCGACAATCGGCGCTTTGATCGATCCTCCGCCTTGGAGGCCAACGCCGGTGACGTGACCGTCTTGAGTCAGGATCGACTGGACGCTTGCCTCGCGCACAATCTCGACTCGCAGTTCCTGGCAGGCCTTTTCCAACGCATCGGCCAGGCCACCCATCCCGCCGCGCACGTAGCCCCAAACGCCTCGAGCACCACCTGCTTCGCCCATCACGTGATGCAACAATACGTATGCAGTGCCGGGAGATGAAATGGAGGCAAACGCGCCGATGATGGCATCTGTGGCCAGCGTGGCACGCAACACTTCCGCCTCAAACCAACGTTCCAGGATTGGGCGAGCCGCGCCGGTTAGCAGTTCAATCGCGGCCGGCACATCGGCGCCCAATTCGGCGAGTGCCTGATAGAGTTCCCACATCTTGCCAGCATCGCGCATGCGCTTGGCCATGCCGATCTTCCGCCACATGGTGGGTAGCGGAAGCGGGTCGGGAGCTGCACGACTCAGTACCGGTTCCAATTGTTTCGCGATCCGCTCCAACAATTGGTTGTATTGTGGGTATTGTTCTGCGTCCCGTCCGCTAAATTTCGCAATCTCTCGTTGGCTGGCCGTTAGGTCGGGGCCCAATAAAAGCGAGCGACCGTCCAACAGCGGAGTGAACGATGACGGGTTACGAGGTAGAATCGCCAACCCATGCTGCTTCAGTTTAAGTTCGCGGATGATCTCAGGCAGGAAAAGGCTGATCACATACGCCGCGGTTGACACGCGAAAGCCTGGCCAGAGTTCTTCCGTGACAGCACAGCCTCCCAAGAGATGCCGACGTTCCAAGACACATACCGACTTGCCGGCACGGGCCAGATAGGCCGCTGTAACCAAGCCATTATGGCCGCCGCCAATTACGATACAGTCATAATGAGCTTTGAGAGGTTTCATCGCTACTTTGCTCTAACGAAACGGGGGAACGGTACGAGCCGCGGGTCAACAACAAGCGGATGTCATGGGGTATCGGTATCGTTCGCGGACCGTTTTATGAAAACCGAAACCTGCACGATCGTGGCGGTTGCACTAGCCGGGCTCGCCAATGTTTGTCATGCACCCACGACGGGTTGAAACGAACAGCCCCTTGCCGACAAAGGACCCCCAAGTTGTGGTTGATGATTCCCTGGTGAAGGCACGACAACTGCAAACGGGGCGCCTGCTGGTGCTGATGGCTGCGGTGATGTGGAGTACGAGCGGTTTATTTGCCAAGGCGCCCTGGCTGGCCACTTGGCCGTTGGAAATACGGGGCCCGATGATGGCGTTTTGGCGGACGCTGTTCGCCGGCATGTGTCTTTTGCCCCTCGTCCGCCGGCCGACATGGACGGTGTGGCTGATCCCGGCGACGCTCTGCTTTGCTGCCATGAGTGTGACCTATCTAACCGCCATGACAAGGACGACGGCGGCCAACGCGATTTGGCTCCAACACACTGCGCCGCTGTGGGTGTTCTTAATCAGTGTGGGTGTCCTGGGCGAAAAATCGCGGCTGGCCGACTGGGTGATGCTGTTGACAGTGAGTCTAGGGGTTGGGTTTATTCTGTCCTGCGAACTGTTCGTGGCACCGGGACACGGCGGCGACATGTCGGGTGTGCTCCTGGGGTTGGCATCCGGTGTCTTCTATGCCGGTGTCGTGGTTTCCGTCCGCGCCCTGCGAACTCGATTCGGCATGGCTCATTGCGCTCAATCACCTGGTGACAGCCGTCGTCCTGCTTCCCTTTATCCTCTATCAGGGCATCTGGCCCACGGTGGGCCAGGCCAGTTGGCTTGCCGCCTTTGGCGTCTTTCAGATGGGGACGCCGTATGTGCTGTTCGCCTACGGTCTGAGATCGATCCCCGGCCACCAGGCATCGTTCATTGTGTTGCTCGAGCCAGTATTGGTGCCCGTTTGGGTATGGTTGGCGTGGCGGCACGATCCCGGGTACGAACCACCGGCATGGTGGACGATGGTCGGGGCATCAATGATCCTCGTCGGCCTCATGGCCAGGTTCGCGCTCCGCCCCAAATAGTTTGCTTCCCCCCCACATGAGTCCTCTATTTTCCTGTTTGGGAGAAGGTCACCGGAGGCCGGATGAAAACATGGGGTGACGCGGGCCGCGAGCCGGACGGAGGAGGCTCCATTGAGCGGGAAGTCGCTATTCCAGGCGGGGTGCGTTGTCGCTACCGCCCTGTTCCGAGGCGGGCCGCTTCAATAGAATCCAACGGGTCATCGTGAACGGGGCCAAAGTGTCAACCTTGGCGGCATTCGCAACTTCGCCGTCCCTCGGCCGGTGGGATCCACGAGCCACGGGTGGCCCCGCCGTGTACGCCGGTGGCTTGTGGAACGTCACTGCCTAGAATACCGTCGGCCCTGGGGCAAGGATCCGGAATTGAGTGCCGGGCGGTCGCCATCGTATCGACCACGATCACGCCAGGCTTCGAGGTATTGACCGAGTTTCGATGACAGAATGATGGAGTGGCATGGCTGCAGAAACGCCTTTGGCACCGCGACGCGATAGCAGTCGCCGCCGTTATCAAGAATACCAGACTCAGCGCCGTGCCAGGGAGCAGCGGGCGGCAAACGGAGGCAGCGATCGGCGGACGGGCAGTCAGCTGCCGACGCGCCACATCGAACGCAGCTTTTGGGTTTTATTGAGAGAATTCTTCGGCCTGCTGCGACCTCAACGGCGTTCCGTCAACCTCGCGCTCGCCACCCTTACGGTCTCCACGTTGCTGAAGCTGGTTCCACCGGCCGCCAGCAAGGTCGTGATTGACTATGTGCTGGGAGATCAACCGATCCCCACCAGGGTCCTGCAAGTTTGGCCTCAGGCCAGCAATCGCGTCGTGCTGTTGATGACGATCGGTGCCTTGGTTATTGCCGCCTCTTTGACGGCGACCGTGATTCACCTGTGGGGGCGTTGGCACGCCACCAAGGCCGTCAACAAGCTACAAGTTCACGTACGACGTCGTGTATTCGAACACATCGTCCGCCTGCCGTTGCACCGTGTTTATCAGCTCAAATCGGGCGGCACTGCCAGCCTGCTGCGCGAAGACGCAGGCGGCATCGGCGAGTTGATATTTAGCATGCTGTACAATCCTTGGCAGGCCATCATCCAGTTGTGCGGCAGTCTGATCATTCTGATCTTCGTTGATTGGCGGCTACTGCTAGGCGGCTTGTTGATGCTGCCGATTGTGTATCTGACGCATCGTACTTGGGTTAAACGCATCCGCCCCGTTTTTCGCGATGTCCGCGCAGCAGCGTCAGGAGGTGGATAGTCACGCCACCGAGGCATTTGGCGGCATGCGGGTCGTGCGGACGTTTCACCGCGAACGTAGTGAAAGTGGTCGCTTTGTGATTGGCAACGATCTGATGGTCCGCCAACAGCTATTCGTTTGGTGGTGGGCTAGGCTGATCGATGTGATCTGGGCGACGTTAATCCCCACCGCCTCAACCGGACTGCTGCTGTACGGAGGGTATCGTGTTCTGCAAGGCGCATTGTCTTTGGGTGATTTGACGATGTTCCTGGTCTACTTGGCCATGCTGCTCGCTCCCATCGCGACATTGGCCACTAGCGCGACCGTGTTCCAAAACAATCTCGCAGGTATGGAACGCATCTTGGATCTGCTGGCCGAACCACTGGAACCGGGGCACTCGACGCAGGGCCTGCTGGTGCCGCGCGCGGACGTTCAAGGACAAATCACTTTCCGCGATGTCGACTTTCGCTATCCCGAAGCGGATCAGTGGGTCCTGAAGGACATCAATTTGGACGTGCAGGCGGGTGAAACGATTGCACTGGTTGGACGCAGTGGCGCCGGCAAAACGACCCTCTGTAATCTCGTCGCCCGTTTCTACGATCCGCAGCACGGCAGTATTTGTTTGGATGGGCACGATCTGCGTGCATGGGATCTGTCGGGATTTCGACGCTTGCTAGGCATCGTCGAACAGGACGTGTTCTTGTTCGACGGGACGATCGCCGAGAATATCGGTTACGCCCGCAATGATGCCAACCAAATGGACATTTGCCACGCGGCGCGGATTGCCAATGCCGAGGAATTCATCGAGCAACTGCCGAATGGCTATGATACGGTGATTGGCGAACGTGGAGTGCGGCTTAGTGGCGGACAGCGACAGCGTTTGGCCATTGCTCGAGCCATTCTGGCGGATCCCAAAATCTTGATTCTGGATGAGGCGACCAGCAACCTGGATAGTGAGAGCGAGCGTCTGATTCAGGAAGGACTGTACGAATTGATGCGCGGACGCACCTGCTTTGTGATTGCCCATCGATTGAGCACAATTATCAACGTGGATCGCATTGTCGTCCTGCAAGAGGGACGCATTGCCGAAGTGGGATCTCATAGCGAGCTGCTGGAAAACAGCTCGCTCTATCGCCGGATGGTCGAGCTTCAGGCCAACACATCGATCCCGCTCACGTAGCGCGTTCCTCTGGGATGCGTCAGCACAATGACCTCAACCGAGCTGCGGCCACTTACTCTCGCAGGGAGAAGGAAGTCATGTGAGTCACCTCTCCGTCCGCCAGAGGTCACTCGGGGCAACCGCTTGCGGTTAGGTGCCTGACTTGAGGTTGGCCAGTTGGGACTTCATTCGTTGTAGGACATACGGGTGCTCGGTGGCCAAGTTGGTTCGCTCGCCTGGGTCATCATCCAGGTTGTACAACTGGTCGGTGGCAAAATTGCCAAGTTCAATGTTGACGTTGCGGTTCCATGCCGGACCTTTGTGAGCGGGGATGAGTTTCCAGGGACCGTCGCGCAAGGATGTTGTACTCCCTTGCTCAATTAACAACTCGCGTCCCTGCTCAGATGTGCCCAACAGAGCCGACAGGACGTTGGCGCTGTCCGGCCCCGCATCGGACGCCAACGGTCGATCGACCAATACCGCCAGGGAACGTAGTAGATCAACCTGACTAATCAGCGCATGCGAGACGCCGGGCTGGACGTGCCCGGGCCAGTGCACAATCCACGGGACGCGCGTTCCGGCTTCGAAGTTACTGTACTTGCCGCCGCGATACGCCCCGGACGGTCGATGGTTTCCCAACTGTTGGACCGAGCCGTCGTGATAACCATCATCAACCACGGGGCCGTTGTCACTAGTAAAGATGATCAGCGTGTTGTCGAATTGTTGTAGACGGCGAAGCGCAGCGACCAGTTGCCCCACGCATCCGTCCAATTGTTGAGCGGCATCGCCGCGCCGGCCGACTTGCTGGTGCCCACGTATCGCGGGTGAGGCACGCGGGGCACATGAATGTCATGGGCAGAAAAATAGAGGAAGAAGGGTTGGTCCGGGACGCGATCTTCCAGCCAGCGAATCGCCCGTTGCACGAAGACATCCGCCATGTCTTCGTCGGTCCACCAGGCCGCTCGACCACCGCTCATGAAGCCGATCCGGCTGATCCCGTTGATGATCGTTTGATCGTGGCCGTGGCTTGGCTGTTGTTTGAGAAGTTCCGGGTGTTCGCGACCCAGCGGCTCGTCCCGCAAGGGTTCCGAATAGCTGACGCGGATCGGATCCTGAGGATCCAGATTCACCACGCGGTGGTTTTCGACGTACACACAAGGCACGCGGTCACCGGTTGCGGGCATGAGAAACGCATCGTCAAAGCCAATCTCGAGTGGGCCGGGGCGGATCGTAGCATTCCAATCGACATGGCCATTGCCGAGCCCCAAATGCCATTTGCCGACGACGGCCGTCGCGTAGCCGGCGTCGTGCAGCATGCTTGGCAATGTCACGTCGCCAGTAGGAACGATCAATCCCGCGTCGCCGGGCAGCACGCCGGTGCCGGCTTGGCGAAATGCGTACCGACCCGTCAGCAAAGCGTAGCGCGAAGGCGTGCAGGTCGCAGCGGCAGCGTGGGCGTCGGTCATCCGCAGACCCTGTGCCGCCAGTTGATCAATGTGAGGTGTCGCAATTCCGGTGGCGCCGTAACAACTGCAGTCGCCGTATCCCAGATCGTCGGCGTAGATCAGTAAAATGTTTGGCCGTTCGGCCGCCCGCGCAAACTGGGGGTTACAATCAGGGCCAGCAAAACCGCTAGGGCCAATCGTCGCTCGCATGATCTCATCGAATCGTTCTCCGTGACTACGGCAAGACGGCGGCAGTGAGTTTCGTGGAGTGGGCCGGCCGGTGTTCCGGTCAACCCATCGTCAGTGGATCAATCCGCTGCCGGGCTCGCGCGGGCCACTATTGTAGGCGAAACTCCCGTGAGTGTGTGCCGAACGGAAGCATTTCGCCGCCCCTCGTAAGAAACCGACTCACATGGACGAATCCTCTGGCCCTAAGCCCTTGCTGCCTCGTCATCCAGCCGGTTGGGTGGCGCTGTTTGGACCCGGTGCGATCATCGCGTCCCTGACGATCGGATCGGGCGAGCTCGTGTTCTCCTCGCGTGGGGGCGCGCTCTTCGGCTATCGTCTGCTGGGGCTGTTCCTGATGATCTGTCTTTTGAAATGGGCCTTGGTGTTTGCCACGGCACGACACCTGGTGCTGACGGGCGCTGATCCTTTCCAACGCTGGATGAGCTTGCCGGGACCGGCGGTTGGCTGCCCGGCGCATTTGTCCTGCTGGCCATCGTTTCGTTTCCGGTGTGGGTCGGATTCCACGCCGGGACGGTTGGTACGCTGCTGGCATCGTTGACCAGCACACAAGGCGTCCTCGGCGGCGGAGGTCATTTTGTGTGGGGACTGGTTGTGTTGGCCGCGATGATGGCCTTGGTTTGGACGGGGGGCTATCACCGGTTGGAACGCATTCAGCTAGTTGTTGTCTTCACGATGTTGGCCTGTGTTAGCGTGTCGCTGGCGTTGCTGCGTCCCCGCGTGATGGAACTGTGGCTGGGACTGTGGGGCTTGGCCGACCTCCGGTATCCCGACTGGATCGCTCAATACGATGAATTCGCCCGACGTCCCTTGTGGGTCGAATTGGTAACCTATGTCGGCGTAATCGGCGGCTCGGGATACGACTACTTGGCCTATGTATCGTTCTTACGGGAGAAGGGTTGGGGTGCGGTGCGGGGACCCGTGGTGGACGGAGACGAATTGCAGGCGATCGCCGCCCAGCCCGATCATCCCAATCGACGCTGGATTCTGGCCCCGCTGTGCGACAGTGTGATCAGTTTTGTGATCGTCCTGTTGTTCAGTGCCATCTTCCTGACCTGTGGTGCCGAGGTGCTACGGCCGGCCCATCAGCTGCCGGCCGGGACCGACCTCCTGACGTTGCAGGCCGAATTTGTCAGTCGTGGTTTGCCCGGTTTTCGACCGATCTACTTTGCGGGTGCTCTCTTGGCAATGTTAGGTACGCTCTATGGCACTATCGAGGTAGCGCCGACGATTGCCTACGAAGCGCTCAACGCCTTTGGCTACGCCGTGGGCGACGAACGGCGGCTGCATCGTTGGGTGACCGGTTGGGTAGGCCTGGGCGGAGGATTGGTGCTGCTAGGTTCGTTGCTACTGTTTCTCAATTCTGGCCTTTCCCAGCCTCCCAGTTTGATCAGCATTTTGACGCCGGCCAACCTGTTTACGGGCGTTTTGGCCTGCGGCATGATTGCACTCACGGCGCTCTGGATGGACCGACGGTGGCTACCCGCGCATCTGCGGCCGATGTGGATATTGTCGGCCATCAACAGCGTAGGTGGCGTGTTCTTCTTGGGGCTGGGGCTAAAAGCGTATTGGGACCACGGCGGCGTTGCGGCGTGGGGCATTTTGGCGGCGACATTCGCGAGTGGATGGTTCGTCGCGATGCTGATGCGATGGGGTGTGGAGCGTGTGACACCACCCGAACTGTAGGCGAGGTTTGGCGCGGCGACGGCCGGAAGCTCGTGCCCGTACTTGTTCTTTAGCCGAGCGGCCGGTTAACGCAATTCAGAGCGCTTCACTACGAAGCACACGCGCCACTTCGGCGGCGCCCTTGCAGCGAATTTCCTCGATCGTGCTGCCGGAATAGTAGGCGGTGTGTGGCGTGATGATCAGATTGGTCAGGTGTTCCGGGTCCTGCCAGAGCTGAATCAATTTCATTTGGGTGTCAGGTGGTTCGGTGGCCAGGACGTCGATAGCGGCTCCCCCGATTTCACCCCGCCGCAACGCGTCGGCAACCGCATCGGTATCCACGACGCGCCCGCGCCGTGTTGATCAACAGCGCGTGACGTTTCATTTTTTGCAAGGCAGCGGTGTCGATCAGGGCACGCGTTTCGTCGGTCAGTGGGGTGTGCAACGAGATTACGTCGCTTTCCGCTAACAACCGGTCCCAGTCAACTCGTTCACCGTCCACGACCTTTTCCATGCCCGGCCGCAGGTAGGGATCGTAGATCACCACGCGCATCTTAAGCGCCCGCTGCCGCAGCGCCGTGGCACTGCCGATACGACCACAGCCGACGATTCCCAGTGTCGCCTCGGACAGGCGAAATGTGGGTTCGACGGCGCGACGATCCCACGGTTGCAAGCGGAAACGGAGCATACGTTCGGCGCGAAGGAAACCGCGGTTGAGCGCGATCAGCAGACCGATTGCATGGTCGGCGACCTCGTCGACGCCGTAGTCCGGGATATTGCAGACAGGTATGCTGCGCAGCTGCCGCTGCGTCGACATCGATGTTGTCGTAGCCTACCCCGCCGCGCACGATCACTTTGCAGCGAGTTAAGCCGGCAATCGTCTGCGCGGAAATCGTTGCCTCGTGATAGACGATCAAACCGTCGGCATCGGCCACCCGCTCGTTCAGCTCCTCGGCCGTGCGGCACCGCAGGCATTCCACCGTGGCCAAGCCTTGCAAAATGTCCGCCTCGAGATGAGCTGGAGGCTCCAGGGAATCGGTAATCAGCACACGATACATCGGTTTCGACATCGGATTAAGCCACAGATGGGACGGCGACATGACGCGTTTATCTCACCACTCAGCCGTCGGCGTCACGCCCGCATCGGTTCCCCTTCCGGCTCACGCGGCTGCGGATCGGTAGTCGTGAAGGCGACAGGCATCGGAGTGGAAGAACTGCACGGTGTGGTGAGCCACGGTCTCTTGTTCATCTTCGGCTAATTGCGGGAAAATTGGCAAGCTCAAGACTTCACGCGCCGCCCGTTCCGTATTGGGCAAGCTGCCATCCCTGTACCCTAAACTCTTGAAACAAGTTTGCAAGTGGAGGGGAATCGGATAGTAGATCTCACTGCCGACGCCGTGTTGTCGCAGGTATTGGCGTAATGCGTCGCGCAATCCATGCTGGACGCGAATCGTGTATTGATTCCACACGTGGTCCGCGCCGGAACTGCGCGGGCAACGTGATATGATCGTCGATGTGAACGGCAGAGAACATCTGCGTGTAACGTTGCGAGTTGGCGCGGCGAGCTGCAGTCCATTCGTGGAGATGGCCGAGCTTGACGCTCAGTACGGCGGCCTGGATGCCGTCCAGGCGACTGTTGATACCCACCTCGCGATGAATGTATCGGGGCTTCATGCCGTGCAGACGCAGCAGTCGGAGGCGTTCGGCCAACGACGCGTCGTTGGTCAGCAGCATGCCCGCGTCGCCGAATGCGCCCAGATTCTTAGTGGGATAAAAACTCAAGCAGCCAATGTGTCCCCAACTGCCAACCGGTTTGCCGTGCAAGCCCGCGCCCACCGCCTGCGCGGCATCTTCGATGACCTTCAAATCTTGCGCTGACGCAATCTCGTTGATCGTTTGCATGTCGGCGGCCTGACCGAATAGATGCACTGGAATGATGGCCTTAGTGCGCGGTGTAATTGCGGCTTCAACCTGTGCGGGATCGAGGTTATACGTCTGCGCATCGATGTCCACGAACACCGGCGTCGCCCACTCGCCAAACCGCACTGGCGGTGGCAAAGAACGTAAAGCTGGGCACAATCACTTCATCGCCGGGACCGATATCGAATGCCATCAGTGATAGCAATAAGGCATCGCTGCCGGAGGCGCAGGCTACGCCGTGACGCACTCCGGATAGTTGGGCGAGCTGTTGTTCCAGGCGTTCGCAGGCCGGACCGAGCACGAACGCGCCCGATTGGCAAACGCCGGCGACCGCTGCCATGATTTCCGCGTTGAGCGGCGAATTTTCACGAGCTAGGTCTAAGAAGGGAACTTGGGGACGATCAACGAGCTGCGGTTGGGGGCCTGATGGGGACATGGTTCGTCTTTCACTTCCTTGTCAATAGCAGCGTAACGGAACGCAGCAGACGCATTGCATGGCAGTCCTTGCCAGCGAACAGCGGAAGGTAAAAAGGATGTCAGACCGTGTCAAGACAAACTGCGTAGTCGCGTGGGCACATATCCTGCCAACGCCATCGTTCCTGGACGGAATGGGGAGCGTCTTGCGGGAAAAGCCACCTGCGGAGCCGTCGGGGCTACTAGCAGCGGAGAAGCAGCGTTATTCGCCGTGGCGGGGCGAGCGAAAGATAACGTGCACCAGTTGTCCCGGCCGCAGATCCTGTTGCAGGGCGGCTGGGATTGGAATGCGGACGGGAGTGGCCCATTCCGGTACGCTTTGGTCGTTGAGCTGATGGGGCGGCACCTTCGTGACTTGGGGGCCGACAACTTGCACCGAACTCTTGTATTCTGGCGAACCCGGTTGCGAACGGATGCGCAGCCCGACCTCCATGCCCTCGTAGACCGGTATGCGTTGCTGTTCACGAACGTAACTGATCACGTAGTTGCTGTCCGGTTTGGCGATCGCCACGATGGGATCGCCGGCCATCAGCTGTTGGCCGGGATACCGGTATACGGCACTGATGATGCCTTCGATCGGCGCGGTAATTACCAAATTGTCGAGTTCAACTTTGACTTCTTCCATGACCGCTTCTTGCACGCGTACGGCCTCGCGGATGGGGGACAACGCGCTTTCGACCGCCGCCAACTGCAGGTCGGGATATTGGTCTAGCTCTTCCTTGGCGGCCGTGATCTGAATGCCCAATTCCTTTCTTACTTGTTCGTTGGCCTGAAGTTGTGCCTGCAAGAGGTCGCGTTCGCGTCGTAGTTCGCTGGCGTTGAGCTGCAAACCTCCTTCGCTCAAACTGCGATTGATGCTCTCCACTTGACTCTTCAAAGACTCGATTGTGGCATACGCCTGCAGGTACTCCACTCGGCGGCGTTCGACCTCCCATTGCAGCCGCACGACTTCTCGCTGGTGCTGCTGGCGGACGTTCAGCTGATCGAGTTCCAGGTCGGCTTTGGCGGCATCCAGGTCGGCTATCAACTTGCTCGCCTCGGCCTGAACGGTTTGCATTTTGGCCTGGACTGCCTTGTCGTCCAGATAGGCGATCACTTGTCCTTTGGCCACGTGATCGAACAACTCCCAGTAGTTGTGTCCTTCCGGCATCGGGACCAACCGCCCCGCTACGCCCGCTGGGACCTCGATCGAGCTGGTTTCGACCTCGCCGACCACCGTACCGTTGTCCGATTGTCGTTGCCAGAGCCAGAGGGTAAAGATCACACAGATGACGAACGAAATCGCCGGCAGCACACTCAGCCGAAACCTGTGTAGGTGTTGCTTGAACGGCGTTCTTATACGAGAAGTGTGGGCCACCGCCTAAACCTCCGATTCATCTTCTCGCATGAACAACGAAACTCGTTGTACACCCGTGGTCTCTTCCAGTTCGGACTGCAATTCGTGACTGCGCGTCGGGTCACGCAACTGGAGACGATACGACATGTCCATGCCGTCGCCCACCTTGCGAGAAGCCGCGAGTTGGATTTTTCGACTGTGCCGCCGGAGCACGGCATTCAAATTAGCGTCCGCTGCGCAAAGCAGATTAAGCACGACGTCATAACGCTGACGGCTGCCGAATTGGGTCAGTCGCAAGTAAAAGGAAATCAGACCCACTACGGCAACGCCGATCAAGGCCGTCGATTCCTGCCGTGTCCCCACGGCCATGCCTTCGACAATCGCCCAGAGAACGTAGTACGTGTCTCGTGTGTCCTTCAACACGTTGCGGAAACGAACCACCGCAAATACCGCCAACAAACCGAAAGCGATGACCACGCTGCCCGACATCAGCATCATCATCAAGGCGACCAACACGGGCAAGACGACCAGCGATGCCGTGAAGGTCTGCGAGTACGACAACACGCGGTGAGTCCACATGTAGGTCCAGCCGATTACTTGGCCAATCACAAAGGCCAGCATCAGCAAGAACAAAGCCCGCTCGGGACTCCCGACGGCGTCGTAGTCGCTGTAGAAAAGTAGGTCAATCAGGTGGCTCATATGTGGGAAGTGCGCGTGGGCCGCAACGAGTACGGATCTCGTTCTCGCAGGGCATCAACGCACTTTACGTATTTAGGAACGGAAATCCGTTGTAGATTGAAATCCTCAGCCAATATCTCCATCCAATTAGGGAACCGATCCGAAAATTTCAGTTCCAGCACAACCCCGTCCAATTTGGGGCGCGCACTATCGGTCGGGATGGCTAAATCCGTGCCCGGTACGTAAACTCCACCTTCTAATTGACGATCGAACGTCACGCGAACTTGATTGCTGTCAGGCGACACGTAGGCCTGACGATGATAATAAACATAAGTACAACCCGCGGCTGCGATGCGATCTCTTAGCAGGCAGAATTCGTATACTGCATCCCATGACTTTGTTGTGACCTTATTTCCAAACAAAAATTCTGGCGAGGCAGGATACCCAGATAGCACCAACTTGGCGCCCTCGCGCGTAACTGCTGCTCGCTTTTTCTTAATGACGTCTGTTTCGCGCCGCTTGATTTCCAAGAACGCGGGGTTCTCGGGGTTGTTGTCGTAGAACCTGATCCGGAGTTTGAAACGGTTCTTTTGCCCCTGCATTGTTTGGTCGTACAGGAGCAGGCCGGAGTTATCCAAGTACAAACTGCAAACTGGGTAACCGATCCCGCCAAATCGAATCAGGAACTCATCGGGTTCTAAGTAGGTTTCAACGAAGTTTCGGATCGCTCGCGCACGTGCCTCGTCGACGTAATACTTATATTCGTAGCGACTTTGTTGCAGACTCTGTTCGGCCACGGCTCCTTCGCCCTTGTTCCTCTTCCGAGATTGAGACCAACGAGCCCCTGAGTGTAGTCAAAATTCGCGATAAATTCACGAGAGTCATTATAATTTGGTGGTAAGCCAAAGAAAATGCGCAATTATCAACGATCCTGGTTTTGCTTAGGGGAAGGTCGATTTACCTCGCAAGGGCAGTCTTGGCAGGCCCGGGCCGGCCCTTGCCAAGCAGTTTTAACCTTGACGCGCCGCCCGCTTTGCGCGACCATTCCGCCCCCACCGGGACCTCGCCGGCCCAAAGTGGCCGTGGGGCCGCCGCCCACCGTCGCTGGAAATGTCGACCTCCTTATCCCCCCTTTGGACGAAGTCGACACCGGCCCGGGAGGTGGTTGCCCCGCAGGATAACAACAGGGACTACCGGTGCTGGACCGTCGGTTGTCCACGACACGGTCGCCGCGGCCGATCGCTAACCTCTGAGAAAGGAATCTGTTATGCGCCTTGCCATTCTGCCAATTGCGGTCCTGTCGCTCTGGCTCTCGACCTCCCTTATCTCCGCTCAAGAAGTCGTGTTTCAACGCCAAGCCGCGGTTCGCGGCGATCAGTCGCGTCAACAGCTCAGCTGCGACCTGGACCTCACGATGTCCATTCGGCAGGGGGGGCAGATCATCCAACAGCAGAAGCAACTGGTGCAGCGGCAGCAGCAAAGGGAACTGACGATCCTCCAAGCCCAGGCCAGCGTCCCCCAGCAGGCGCAGGTCAGCTACCAGGATTCTGTCGTGACGCTCAAGTCCGCCGATCAGGAACCGCAGTCGTCAAAACAACCGGTCACCGGCAAGACCTATCTCGTCACACGTCAGGGGGATAAGCTGTCGATAACTTATCCCGATGGGACGCAGCCGCCGGAAGCAGAACTGATCATTGTGCAAGAAAATATGGACACGTTTGGCCTGCCCAATCCCATCGCGACCTTCTTTGACGGTCGCAAGGTGCGAGTGGGTCAGACGCTGCAGTTGCCGACGGAACTGGCCCGCGATCTACTTGGTTTCGCCGCCACGGGCGACGCCGTCAGTCAGTTCAATCTCAAGTTGGCCTCCATCCGCCCCGCTGCCAGTGCGCAAGCTTCGCCGCAGGCCGTCTTCGAGATCACACTCAAAGCCCAAGACCCGGAAGCCACCGGCGTGTCGATGGCGTTGACCGGACAGATGATCATGGAAGTCCAGACCTGCCGCTCGCTGGCCGTCACGTTGACCGGTCCCGTGGTGGCTTCCGAAATGCATGGCCCGGACGGCGGGCAGTACGAATTGCATAGTCAGGGCCAAATTGATGTAGCAGTCAAGGCCGATTACTTGAAGCGGTAACCGACCGCACCGTCAATTCTCCGCAGCGCGCCCCTCGAATTACGGGGAATAGCCGCCGTGCTGCATGGCGAATACGAGGTCCGACGAGCTGAACTCGCCGTCCCCGTCCCAATCGCCGTCCTGCCAGCCGGAATTGCCAACTTGTCCGTCTTCGTATTCGCCCTGCTGGAACACACGTACCAGGTCAGATGAATCGAAGACGCCGTCCAGATTGGCATCGCCGAAACGGGCTTGCATTAGATCTTCGACCAGATATTCCAAATCCAGATGATTCAATTGCTGGTCGCCGGTCAGGTCATGCTGCGGACGCGACGGATCGCTGCCCCGCAGGGCCGCGGCCAACAGGTTGATGTCGTCCGCATCCAGCTGGCCATCGCCATCCATATCGGCCAGCGCGGGAATGTCGTCCGGCTTGACGTCGCTAAGTTGATTGCCGAAGTCCAAGTTGTCGACGACTTCGCCCGAACCCAACTGGCGTTGATGGAACCGACCCCAAACGCCCCACCAGATGGGATCGGGAAACGGGCCGTTGCCGGGCGGAAGCAATACATCGGTGAAGATCTCGGGCGGATACGTCTGTTGATATCCGGGCGGGACGACTTCGCGAACGACCACGGTGCCGGGAGTGAGATCCGTCAATGCATACTGTCCCGTCTCGTCGACATCAGGTGTCGTGGGGTCATCGGGCTGAGTCCGCGTTGCGGGCTCGTCGCGATCCAATTGGGAGTTGTTGTTTAGATCGGCGTAAATAATCACGCCTGCCAAACCCGGTTCGTCGGCACTACGTTGGCCATCACCATTGGCATCCAACCATTTCACACCACGCACGGCGGCCGGCAGGACGGGTTGGTTGCCAAAATCCAAACCGCTGGTTTGCGTGCCCGCGCCCACGGTAACTTCATAAGCGCGATCGGTCGGGAAGGGAAACCAGATGTCGTCGGGCGGACCGAGGCGAGGTTCCGGAAACGTTTGTACGAAGCCCTTGGGGACGATTTCGCGCACACGCCACGTCCCCGGCGGGACGTCGGCTATCTGGTAGTGTCCCGTCTCGTCCACGTCCAAAGTGGCCGGGTCGTCTTGGGTGGACACGCCTATCGGTTCGCCCCGGTCCCATTGGCCGTTGTAGTTTATGTCGACATAGATCGAGACGCCGGCCAGTCCGGGTTCGTCAGGGTCGCGCACACCATTTCCATTGTCGTCCTGCCACTTCAATCCGTCGACCGAACCGGGTTGGACTGCCCATTGATTGCCAAAGTTGATACCCGAGGCGATTTCACCACGATCCAGCTGTACGCGTTGTGCTCCGGAGCCCCCCAGCATGATTTGGGCGACCGTCGTCAAAGTCGGCAGAACGACATCATTTCCCGGTATCGATTCATGCAACGTGGCGACGACATCGGTAGCGCCCGGGTCGTAGGCCCGGTAGATTGATGTGAGCGGATTGCGGCGAGATCACTTGCAAACAGACCTCGCCGACTTGGTGTCCCACCAGTTCCACCAGGATATGATCGCCGACCACCGTGTAGTCCGTCTGTGCATCGATAAGCGAACCGCAGCTGTTCGGCCAAACGACGGTTAACTCCACGTCAGCATCCACCAGCGCGGCGGCGGCATCGTGCATGGTCGCGCCCACGGCGGTTACGTCCAAGTCGATTGCAATGCCATCGTTCATCTCGCCCGTGTCCGAGTTTACGATACGGCCATCGGGACCTGGAAATGTCTGCGCGTAATTCGCTGGTACAACCTCACGTACGACGTACTGTCCCGCCGGCAATCCGTTGAATTGGTACCAACCCCCTTCGTCCACATCGGTGGCGGGGTCGTCGTACACCGTCACCGTACGTGGCTCGCCACGATCGGGTTGGCCGTTGTCGTTGCGGTCCAGATAGATCGCGATGCCACCCAGTCCCGCTTCGTCGACATCCCACTTGCCATTTCCGTCGCGATCTAGCCACTTGTGCCCTTCGATCGAACCGCGAGGGCGTGGCGCGTTGCCAAAATCGACGCCATTCACGCCACCACCCGCGTCGACTTGAACCAGGTGTCCGCCGTCCAGGTGCGGTTCGGGCATGCTGTAAACCGGGATCGATCCCAGCACACCACCGAACTCGGCATCGACAAATTGGATTTCAAATTTCAACGGGATCCGATCCACCGTAATGCTCAGATCAAAACGGCTCGTGTCACCACCACAGCCGTTCGTTTGGATGCCCGAGAGGTTTTCCAGTTGGACCGCCGGATCGCTAGCGACGACATCAACCTGAAAGGCGCGAATGCACAGGGGTTCGATGGTGATCGCGACCATTTCGCCCCAGGTACCGCCGGGAGGTATCGGCAATTCCAACACGGGAGGCTCGACCCGTGCGAACGAATCCTCCGCGGGGTCGCCGGCCGGATCAAGGGGCACGGCGATCGCGCCGGGATAGGTTTGCACGTAGCCCGCCGGCACGACTTCGCGTATCAATTGTTCGCCGGCCGGTACGTTGTCCAGCGTATACAGCCCCGCTTCGTCAAAGTCGGTCTCGGGGATATCTCGCTGCGTCACCGTGCTCGGTTCGTTGCGATCCAGCGTGCCGTTCCAATTCAAATCGGCGTAGATCGTAACGCCCGGCAGGCCCGCTTCTCCACCATCGCGTTGTCCATTCCCGTTAACATCTTCCCATTTTTGCCCGTGCACCGCGCCCACCGCCGGATCGATGGGAGCCGGTTCCGCGGCCAAAGCGAAATCGGCGGCCAGTAGCTGGCGCGATTCGAGCGACTCCAATCGCAATCGACTGGACTCCCGACGCTGGGCTCGCCGTATTGTCCGGCACAACACTCCGCGCGATGAGGTAGGCCAAGATCGTCGATGCACAATATCCCGCTTCGATAACATCACTATTCCCCTTCTTCTCTTTCGGCAGATTCCGATAAGCGGCGCCCCGTGGCGTCATTATAGATAACGCCCGGGGCATTTCAGAATCTGCCGGAGCCGCAAGGAGAAGGTGGCCGCAGGCAAGCCAGTTCGGCTCTAGATTTGCCGCTCAGGCCGTTTTCTTTTCAACGCAGAGGCTGACTGCGCCGTCTGCGTTGAAAAAATGCCAAAGCGGGCTAACACGTTCGAGTCGCGAGTCTTGAGCCGAACTGGCTTGGGCCGCAGGCTGGAACTCGCCACGTGGCATAACCGCAATGCCCACTTACTTGCGGCGGCAAGCTGTCAGGCCGAACAGACTTAGCAGGGCTGAGCACCAGGCTACCGGGTTCCGGCACCGCTGCGACGGCGGCGCGCGGTCCCTGTTCGTAACCGCCGTCGGACAGGGCTGCCACCAAGTCACTCGAATTGCTGCGTCCATCGCCGTTGAAATCGCCCGTCGACCACTCGGCATCGACGTCGCTTTCGTACTTGCCGGCCGACAGCACGGCGACCAGGTCGCCCGAGTTGAATTCGCCATCCAAATTGGCGTCGCCCACCCAGCTGTTTTTCAGATCGCCAATCCAGAACTTTACGTCGTCCTGATTGACCGCCGCATCGCCATTGAGGTCGTAGTCGACGGGATTCGTAAGGCTGGCCGACTGCCGGGTCAAATCGTCGATGTCGGCGATTGTTAGCTCGCCATCGCCATCGAAGTCGCCTGGGACGCCACCACCGAAGCTGCCGTTCATCACCTGATTGACCTGTGCTTCTGTCAGGGCCTCGTCAAACAGCCACACGTCGCTGATAAAGCCGCGCCACATTTCGCCGGCAGCACCGGTGTTTTCACCACCAAAGAAAACTGGCAGTGGCTCGGCACTCAGCTGATCCGTTTCGATCGTGTCCGAATTCCATAATTCGCCGTTGCGGTAATACGTCAGCGTAGCGCCGTCTTTTACCACGGTGTGATGCAGCCATTCCGATGGGTCGCTAGGAAATGTGACGTTCCGGACAGAAATCGCAGTCAAGGTATTGCAGGTCGTCTATGAATGAATCGGTACCGTCAGCGTTCGTCTCAACCGCGCCACCCGCATTCATGTGGTATTCGAAACGATTCGCCGTGAACTTGACGAACTCACGCGGCGACGTATCGGCTCCGTTGTAGGCGTGTCGATTCCCCAGGATGATGTCGTTGGACGGGGAGGCCTGCAATTCGTCCTGACGCGCCCAGAAAGACCAGGTGAAATCGCTGTCGTCGTCCGTCGTTAAAATGTCGGGCATGAAGCCAGCAAAAACATAGGCCCCATCGGCCTCACCATTAAAGCTGGCGACCATGCCCCGATCGGGATCGTCGTACCAAACACCGAAGTCGTCATTCAGTCCGCCAATGTCATAATTGCCGACGAACCCCGTTTCGCTGCGGGGCCCCAAGTCGACTGCGTCCTCGCCTTGACCGTCGTTTAAAGGCCAATGCCCCCAAATGCCAGCGTTGGCGCCGCTCGCGACGGCCAGTACTAGCGCAATACCGAAACTCGAAAGCACGTACATCTTTTGTTGCATCAAACGCCAGGACATCGTGAAACGTCTCCCTTGACTCTGGAGGTGATCGGATGGACGAACATGGTTTTTTGCTATTTCCGCCTCTCGCCCTGTCACACTCGCCCCTTGGTCGTCCCACGGTGGTCCTCCCGCTGTTCCGGCAGGAGTCGTCACGACCTCCACGTGCTGAGGAGCGTCGGCGAACCGCCACATTGGGCAAGCTCCGCCGTCCTCGCATCGCCTCGATAACGCCATAATGTAGATGTCGTAGCGTCCGAGACGGGCGTGGATCTGTCCAATCGCGGATTGTAGTGGTGGAAATGACTGCCGTCAAAAAAAAAGGTTTCATGTTTCGAGGTCTAAGGGGGCGCCGTCCTGCCACCCGTGTTGTGGCCGATAACGGGACCGATCAAGATGAGCGGAGTAGAGGACAGATTGGGAGAGCGCCAAAGGCCGCCGCTTGGGCTTCGAGGTGACGAATAAGAGGTGACGAATAAGTTGTGCAGATCCATTAGCAAGAGGGTGTCGTCGGTCATGTCGGCAAGCCGAGTTGGCCGGACGGCGCTCATAAGTCTGATCATTGGCGCGTCCTGCGTTGCGATTGCGTGTGCCCAGGATCGTTCGGTCACGCCGACGGTCGATTTTCAGACAAAGTCCCAGGGGCTCGAGCGGGCCGTGTATCGGCGTCCGCGACGGGCGCAACCTTTGACTTCTGGTATCAGCTCTATGCCGATGCCGGGCGTCAATCGCAGCTCGTCGAATTGGCACGGCAGCGGCATCGTTCGCGGCCGCAAGATGCCAATGCTCAAATGGTGTGGGGACTGGTCTGCGAAAAGCTGGCGGATTGGCCCGAGGCCGAACGGGCTTACCGTGCAGTGATCGAGCTTACTCCGGCGGACTATTACGTTCGTAGTCGATTGGCGGAGGCCCTGCTACGCGACGGCCAGTTGGAACCGGCGGCCAGCGAACTCGCAGCGTCCCTCGCGCTCGATGTCCCTCGCGCCGAATTCCTTCCGATGGCGAAGCAATTGGCGCAATTGCACCAACGGTTGGGGCGGCGTGCGGAGGCGATTTCCGCGTACGCGGAAATTGCCGAACGCTTTCCGCGCGATGTACGAATCATTTCGGAGGTGGCAGGTCAATTGCAGTCCTTGGGCGACGTCGAGCGTGCCCGCGGTTTGTGGTCCACGGTTCAGCAAGTGGCCCGTGACCCGGAGGTGCGTTTTCGTGCCCAGTGGGAATTGGCTCAGCTGGACGTTCAAGCGGGGAATGACACAGCGGCATTGCAGGCGTTGACACAATTGTTGACGCAAGTCGATCCCCAGAGTTGGCGGTCTGCGGAATTGCGCAGGTTGATAAATGAAACGCTTGTGGCGACACAAGGATTGGAGGCGCCGGTTGCATATTGGCGGCAACAACAACGTGATCATCCGGATGATTTAACCATCCTGATCGAACTGACCGAAGCGCTGGCGGCCGCTGATCGACTGGACGAGGCCATCGGCCTCTATCGACAAGCTATCGATCGTGCCCCAAGTCGCACGGAGTTACGATATGGGTTAGTCGATTTGTTGGTGCGTCAGGGGGATTTGGCTGGTGCCGTGGCGCAGATGCAGGCGTTGGCCCAGGCGCATCCCGACGACGTGGATGTGTGGTTTCGATTGGGACAGCGGCAACTGCAGCGGGCCGACGTTGCGGTTGATGTGGCGCAACAACAAGCGATCGCATCCTGGCAGCGGGCCGTTGAGCTGCGCCCTCGCGACGCGGGGCTCGCGTTGCGCGCCGCCGAACTAAGTCGCGCCGCGGCTCTGGCAGGAAATGCGGCGGGTAACGTGGCGGGCCTGCGCCCACGGAGGCCTTTCCGGAGACATTTCGTCGTCGCGAAGCCCGATTGTTGTCGGCCGCCGAGGCGTTTTATCGTGAGGCGGTGCGCCGTGAACCGACACCACAAAGCCTGGAATTCTGGGGTGAATTCCTCCACCGGCTGAACCGTTCCGCCGCCGCGATCGCCGCTTGGCGGCAGTTGGCCGACGCGGGCACGGCTAGCACCGCGCGGGAAGCCGCGCATGTGATGCAGCGATATGGGTATTTGCCGGCTGCGCTGCAGGTGGCCCAAACCGCTGTCGACCGCGATCCCAACGACGCGGCCTCCTGGCAGACGCTGTTGGATGTGCAGCTTGCGCGACAGGATTACGACGCGGCGCTGGGGACGATTCAACAGATGCAGACGCTGCGCCCTCACGACGCCGCCTGGCAGCGTGACGTGGCGCAGGCACGGGCGACCACCATCATTGCCGCAGGTCGAATCGAACCCACGATCGTGGAATTGCGTCGGCAGTTGGCTCAGCAGCCGGACGATCTTGCCACCACGTGGGCCCTCGCTCAACTGCTGGAAGCGGCGGGCGAACGCGAGGAGGCCCTGGGACTGTTCGAGCGATTAGCCCGGCCAACCGATGCCGATCCGAACTTGATCCGCCGCTATGCCGCGGCGTTGGTCGCTGCCGCGCAACCGGCGGCGGCGATCGAGCAGTTTCTCCGCTTGATCGATAAACCGACCGTCGCCCAGCGGGACGATTATCAGCGCTTGATCGAACTGCAGTTGCGTCAAGACCAGCACGCGGCGGCGGCCACGGCAGCTCAATTTGTTCGCAACTCACCGCGCGACGCGGAAGCGTATCTGCTGCAGGCCCAGGTTGCGGCCACCGGAGCGCACCCCGCGGAACAACTGGCAGCACTCCAACGGGCCGTGCAAGTCGCTCCTGAAGATGTCGCGGCCCTGCGCCAATACGCTCAGGCGCTGGTCGATGCAGGGCAACCGCTGCGATGCCTTGGATGTCGTTACGCAACTATTGGACGCGTCCACGACGCAGTCCGAGCGGATTGCCGTGTTGGCCTGGACGTTAACGTGGGCCACCGAACAGCCGCAGCACGAGCGACTGCGTCAAATGCTGTTCGAACGGCGATTGTCTAACCCCGCTTTGGCTAACGACTGGACGCGATGTCTGGTGTTTGTCCTGGAACAGATTGGACAACCCCAGCCGGCATTTACCGAGCTCGCATCACTCCAGGCACGCGCACCCGGTGACTTTGATCTGCTAAGTCAACTCGTCGAATTGGCGGAGCGGACGCGACAGTGGGACCAAGCGATTGAGTATCAGGAGCAGCTCGTGCGGCTTGATCGTGCTGCCGAACCGCTCGAGAAGTTGGCACGACTCTACCGCCAAGTGGGGCGATTGGAGGACGCCACGCAAATCTGGGATCGCGTTGTGCAGCAACCGATATCCGCTACGGAATCTATTCAGCTGATTGATCAACTGCTGCTGAACGAAGACTTTTTCGCGGCGCAGCGGCTGGCCGAAGCCTGTGCTAGTCGATTTCCCGACGATTGGCGGCTCGCCTACCGCGCAGGTCTCGTGCATTTGGCCATGGAACAATTCAACGCCGCGCACGACACTTTCGAGAGCATACTTGGTCGAAACTCCGTGACGATCGCGTCAGCAACGCAGGGCACAGCGGCCACCACGTCGTTTTCCCCACGTCCGTTGATGCTCGGCTTGATGGCGGATCGACGATTTAACGAACTTGCCATCCGCCGAGCACAACTGGGAGCTCGCCACGGCCGAACGTTGCAGGAGTTTACTCAACGCGAATTGTTGGATGCCGGCGGCGACGGATCGTTGTTGGCCACGCAAGTGTTTACACGCGGTGGCCTGTTGGCGCGGTTTGCCCGCACCGCATGACGTAGTGGGTCGATTGATTGCCCTAGCCGAATCCGAGCCGACGCAGATATCGGTACCCGCTGTCATGATTGCCTGTTGGGCGAACTATGACTACGACCAGGCGTTGCGGTTGGCCAGGTCCCTGCTGCAGCGCGATGCCAACGCGTCATTTGCGCATTGGATCCGTCTGTTGTCTCTGCCCAGCGACGACCAACTGCGCCAGGGACACTTCGATGACGTAGCGTCGAGTTATAATTGGCTGCGCGAGCGCGTTCCGGATCAGGCCCGAGATTTACACCAAATCTACGTGCGAATGTTGGCTCATGCACAGGCAGATCCTGAGTGGCTTGACCGGCTCTCACAACGGATACAGGTTGCGTCCGACACTTACTCGCTAGTGGATCTGGCTCCGTTATTGCATCAAATGAAATCGGAGCAGCGCCGTCGAATTGCGGTGCAAATCCTGTCGCGGGCGCGGCAGTTGCAAGTGGAAGGGACACAATCGCCACCGCAGGCGGCGGATCTGCAACGGCTGCTGAGCGAAATAGCGGGATGGGATTATGTGTCGCTCGATGAGCGGCTGGAGGTCGTCGTCGCGTGGCTGCCCCAATACTTGCGGACGTCGTTTCGGGAACGTCGGGCAATGTCGTGCCCGTCCCTCGCGATGCCTCCCACTCTGCTTGAACAATTGACGTCGTCGCTGCAAAAGGCATTGGAAACCGATGCGCAGAGAGTCGGTGAGACGCATGTGTTGTCCGCACACGGACTCGAAAGCGATCCTCAGGCGCGGATCGCTCTGCGCCACGGACAGCGGTTGTTGCAAATCTTGCAAGGTGATGGCCTGCGACAAATGCAATTGGATGGATCCCTGACTGTCACTAGTCGTAACGCGCCGACCGGGACGGTGACGCAAGATGAAGCACCGGCACTTTTTCCGGCGCCCAGCACGTGGCTCGATCGACCAACCGTTAATACACTGGTGCAGTTGTCTGCGTTAGGACAGCTGCCGGCAGCGCAACAACGCTTGATGACTTCGTTGCGAACGGCGGCGAAGGAATGGGCAAACGATCACGATACTGAGCTGGCCATGCAGTTGGGATGCGTCGTGTTGAACTGGTCGTGGGGAGACGAAGACAGTGCTCTGCGCCTGCTTGAGGAAATCGTCCAGGCCGAGCCTGCCAACGACGAACTCAAGCTGACCCTGCTGCGTGCCAACTTGCAGCGAGGCAACTTGGAAACCGCGCAGACCTTGATGGAACACCTGCTCGCGTCGAGCAGTGAGCGACAGGAAGTCCAGGACCTGCAAACGCAGCTTTGGAAGCGCTGGACGGCGCAAACGCATTGGCAAGACTTCGTCGGACATGATGGCGCGGTTTCGGCGCTGGCCGTTCACCCGGACGGCCAATTACTGGCGTCGGCCGGTGTTGACGGCTTGGTGCGGATCTGGGACGTCGCTACCGGGCAACTGGTCCGCACGTTGGAAGGACACAACGACATTGCGTTGACTGTCGCGTTCTCGCCGGACGGACGGCAATTGGCGTCCGCCGGCTACGATCGAATCATCCACCGTTGGCGAACGGACGATGGCGCCGCCCTTAGAACCTCTCGACTCGCATACATCCGCAGTGCGCAGCCTGCAGTATTCCGAGGACGGCACGATGTTGGTTTCGGCCGGCGATGACCGCATGATCCTGCTTTGGGACCTCGCTACGGGCACGGTTGTACAGCGCCTCAGCGGCCACACGGACGCGGTCCTGGATGCTCGCTTCCTGTTGGACGGGGCGGGAATCATTTCGACGGGTGCCGATCGCACAATTCGTCGCTGGAATCAGCTGGGCGAAATGGTCGCGTCCCATACGATAGCTGACGGCGTTGCGCGTGCTGGCGCGATTGGACGACACGGATCGCTTTGTCAGTGGCGGAGCGGATCGACAGTTGCGCGTGTGGCGTCTGTCGGCGCCTAATCAGCTTGAGCAGGCCGCATCAGTTCCACAAATCCACTTAGAGTCCAATGTGGGAGACCTGGCCGTGCGACCGGGACACTCGAGTGTCGCGATCGGACGCGACGATCAATTGGTGCAAGTCTGGGATCTGTCCACGGGACGAGAACAGTTGACGATAGCGGGTCACACCGGTCGAATACTCGCCGTTGCTTGGGCGCCCGATGGTCGTTGGCTGGCCTCGGCGGGCTTCGACGGTACGATAAAGCTGTGGCGGGTCCACTAGGCGACGGGGAGCGCGTAAGTCACCTATGCCAGTGAGAGACGTCCCTGCGGGGACCCGCTTGTCGGTCGGCGGCGGGTAAATGCTGAGTGGAGCATGCTTCGGTCGACCGCCCTCATTCGGCCTGTGGCCAACTTCTTAGGCAGGCCGAAGGGACTGGGGAAGGTGTGGGGTTTTCATGCGAGGCTCTGGTCGATAGCTTGGGGGGCTCGCTTTGCATACGGTTCGCAGACACGATGACCAACAGAACGTGAGGTTTCTCAGGCCATGATACGATTAATCGTTGCCGCTCTGATTGTCCCCTGTTTAAGCTGCGGAGTGATCGCCGAATCGCTGAAGTCCGGGATTGATGCGAAAGATTTCGATCCCTCCGTTCGTATCCAGGATGACCTCTTCTTGCATGTTAACGGGGAATGGCTGAAACACACGCCGATCCCCGAAGACAAGTCCAACTACGGCTCCTTTACCATCCTGATGGACGAGGCACTGCTCAATCTGCGCACGATCATTGACGAGGCGGCCGCCGGAGAACATCCAGAGGGAACCGATCAGCAGAAAGTCGGCGACTTCTATCGTAGCTATATGAACGAGCAGTTAGTCGAGCAGAAGGGCCTGACGCCCTTAAATGAACAATTGGAGAAAGTCGACGCGTTGACATCGGTCGACCAAGTGATCGAACATCTGGGTGCGCTGCAGCACGTGGGCGTACAGACGCCGATCGGCTTCTTTGTCGATCAGGACGACAAGAATTCTTCCCAATACCTGGCGGCGATTGTCCAGTCGGGTACGACGTTACCTGACCGCGACTACTATTTGGTCGATGATCCCAAGTACGTCCAGGCGCGGGAAGCGTCGGCGCGTACATCGCCACCTTGTTTAACCTCAGTGGGTTCGATCAGCCGGAGCAAGCAGCCGAGAACATTGTGCAGTTGGAAAAACGCCTCGCGGAAGTGCAGTGGGAACGTACGGAATTGCGTAACGCCGAAAAACGCTACAACAAATTCACGGTGGACCAACTGATTGAACAGATCCCTCAAATACCATGGCGGGCTTTCCTTGCCGCTGCCAGTACTCCCGATTTGCAGGAACTTAATGTGCTGACCCCAAGCTTTTTTGAGGGGCTGCAAGCGATCGTCGCTGACACGCCGTTAGAAGTGTGGAAGGAGTATTTGCGTTTCAAGTTAGTCGATGCTTACGCGCCGTTGCTGCCTGCCGAGTTTGTCGACGCGCATTTTGCCCTCCATTCTCAGGAACTAGCTGGCGTCCCTCAGCAGCAACCGCGATGGAAACGGGCGGTCGAGGCGACGTCGGGTGCGGGCGCGGGCGACTTTGGCGTGCTGGGTGATGTGGTCGGACGTTTGTATGTCGAGCGATTTTTTCCCGCCGAGTCAAAAGGCCGCATGGACTCGCTGGTGCAAAACCTGCTGAAGGCTTATCAGGGGAGTATTGGTGAGCTGACCTGGATGACCGACGTCACGAAACAACGAGCTCAGGAAAAGCTGGCGAAGATCCGCACCAAAATTGGCTACCCCGACAAATGGCGCGACTACGATCAACTTGCCATTCATGCTGATGACCTGGTCGGCAACATGCTGCGGTCAAGTGAAGTCGAATATCGGCGGATGATCGACAAGTTGGGGCGCCCGGTTGATCGCGACGAATGGGCGATGACGCCCCAAACCGTTAACGCCTACTACAACCCGGGCCTCAATGAGATCGTCTTTCCTGCCGCTATTCTGCAGCCCCCGTTTTTCGATCCGGACGCGGACGAAGCCGTAAACTACGGCGGTATCGGCGCGGTGATTGGGCACGAGATCAGCCATGCTTTCGACGATCAAGGAAGCAAGTACGACGGCGACGGCAATTTGAACAACTGGTGGACTGACCAGGACCGTCGAGCGTTTACCGACTTGACCGCCAAGCTGGTCGATCAGTTTGCAGCGTACGAACCGCTGCCGGGAAAACGGGTTAATGGCGAATTGACGTTAGGCGAGAATATTGCCGACCTGTCGGGGATGTCGATTGCGCAAAAGGCCTATCAGTTGTCGCTGGGACACCAGCCTGCGCCGATTCTGGATGGTTGGTCGGGAGAACAACGGTTCTTCATCGGTTGGGGCCAGATCTGGCGTCGGAAGTATCGAGATGCCGAAATGGTGCGGCGCCTGCTCACCGATCCTCACTCCCCCTCCCGCTATCGCGCGAACGGGCCGCCCCGGAATATGGATACGTTCTACGAGTCCTTTGACGTGCAGGAGGGGGACGAAATGTACCGTCCTCCGGATCAACGTATCCGCATCTGGTAATTGTGGCCTATCGACGTGGGACGCGTTTCCCTAGGACGCGTCTTGCAGTCCGCCCTCCTTCGGCTTGTGGCCGCCGTCTCGGGTAAGTCACGGGAATTCGAGTGCCGGCATTGGATGCTTGCACTTGCCGGTGGAGTTTGCGCTGTCTGCCGAGTCTTCCTGATCGGCGCAATGCAGGATGTGGCGCGGTGTCAACTGCGACGGCTTAGACGTTCGATACGCAATAGGGTAATTATTCGGTCCGCACGTTAAAGCGCGTCGGCCGATGGAGTGATGCCGCGCGAGGGGCACGCGGTCCAGGCGGGCCGTGGCACTCGCGGGAGCGACTTAGACAAATGGCGGTCACGACCGCTGGAGTTCATAAGGAAGTGAACATGGAGCGCCACTGGAGTCCAACACTCGGTTTGCTCGGTGTCCTAACACTGGGCGTGGCCGTAGTCGTCTGTGTTTCCGCTTCGGCCGCCGAGCCTGTCGAAGCCGTGGGCGCCGAAGTCGTCACGCCGGGCTGGCAGGAGATCACTCCCTTAACCGGAATCGATACCAAGGTTCTGGATTACTACGACACGTCGGATGCACTGCCTGATTTTGCCCCCGATGGTCAGATGGCCGGGTGGGGCTTGCCGGACCGCGGCTACTATCCGGTGCGCGGACGCACCTGGGTGCAGTTGGACTATTTGCTTTGGTGGGTCCAAGGGCAGAACATTCCCGCGCTGGCTACGACACCTGCCGGCAACGTGGTCTTTGGTCAAGAACGGATTGATGGCGGCGCATTTAATGGACTGCGGTTGCGCGGAGGATATTTCTTCGATTGTCAGGGCATGTGCGGTCTGATGGTCGACTTCTTCGGTCTGGGAAACAACGGCAGCCAGGTGGGAGTTGCAAGTCCCGGTGGCGGACTGCGGATGCCCTTTACGGATATGGACCTCTCGTTGCCTGCCAACCTGGGCCCCGATGGATGCGCGTGCCTAGACGATCTGGTCGGCACGCCTTCCAGTGTCCCCATCGACTCGATCTCCACACGTAGCAGTTCCGACATTTGGTCGGGAGGCGCTTACTATCGAGGTCGCATTTTTGGTGCCTACAATTGTTGTGCTTGCGGCGACAGTTGCTGCCCGGGTCTCCACCGCTACGGTTTCCGATTAGACAAAATCATCGGTTATCGATATTTCGGCTTCGACGAATCTCTGGGCATCAACGGTGTATTCACGCCGGCCACGGGACGGATTGTGGCCAATGATCTGTTCGCCACGCAAAACCGATTTCATGGTCTCGATTTGGGACTCGTGTACGAAGTGGATCGCGGTCGCTGGTCGCTGGAAACGATTGGCCGAATGGCCATGGGTGTAAACTTCCAAGAGTTATCCATTACGGGTCGTGGCAACCAGGGCGGCGGAATCTTTTCACAGTACACGAACGCGGGCACTTATGAGCACGACGCATTCACCGTGATTCCGGAGTTGGATCTGATTTTGGCCTATGCTATCACTCCGCGGTTCCGTGCCCGCATTGGCTATTCGGGTATTTTCCTGAGTAACGTGATCCGACCCGCAAACCAGATCGACACGCGTTTGGACGGCCGCTTCTTCGACGCGACTCAGCCGCGTCCGTTGAATAATCCGCTCGCGTTCTTCCCCCGTCCTCGCTATGAAACCGAATCCGTGTGGCTACACGGCTTGTCCTTCGGCTTCGAGTATTCGTTTTAGCGCGAGACCGGTCTGGCTTTTCTTTAAAACGCAGAACGTCCCAAAGCCCGGCCGTAACAGCTGCAGGGAATGGGTTCGGGCGACCCGTTGGCTGGCTTAGCTGGCAATGATGGGCGGGGTGTGCGAGGATTGGGATTTGCGTGCGATGGGCGTTTCGCTATGAGATGGCTTGACGTGCCACTGGTGTAGCGCATACTCGGGCATCAATTCGCCGAGGCAAGTTGATGGCAGCAATGCAGCGAAAGCGAGTCCGCGGACGGATGCGACGGCCACTCCGTTGCGAGTCGCTTGAGAGCCGATGCCTGTTAGCGGCCGACGTGCCGCTCGCCAAGCATCCACAACTGGGTGAAGTGGCGCGAATAGTCGGCGGCATTGAGTCGGAGCCGGGGGCGTGGCCGTGGATGGCGTCATTGCAGTCGGCCGGCCATTTCTGCGGAGCGTCGTTAATCGCTCCCGATGCCGTGGTGACAGCGGCACACTGTGTGGAAGGCAATTCGGTCGACGATTTTGAAGTGGTCGTCGGCGGCTATGATCTGCGGGCGGACGAAGGTAAACGGCATCAGGTTGCGGAAATCATTGTCCATCCGGATTACGATGCGTTCCGCAACGATTCGGACCTTGCCATCCTGCTCTTGGCGAGTCCCTCGGATACAAAACCGGTCCCCGTGTTGGGACTGCAACAGGCCGAATTGGCAGCGGCAGGCAATTTGGCTCGGGTTTTGGGTTGGGGACGGCTCGCAGAAAGCGGTGCGGTACCCGAAACGCTCCACGAAGTCACCGTGCCAATTGTCGCGAACGAGATCGCGAATGCGCCGCAATCGTACGACGGCGCGGTCACGGAACGGATGTTAGCCGCGGGCCTGGCGGCGGGCGGAAAGGATGCGTGTCAGGGTGACAGCGGAGGTCCTTTGCTTGTCAGCGATGGCAATGGACAGTCGTATCTGGCGGGAGTTGTCAGTTTTGGCAACGGTTGCGCGGCCCAACCAATATGGCATCTACACTCGAATCAGTTCTTTTGCACAATGGATCGGTGAAACGATCGCATTGCTTCCGGCTGGCAGCGTCGTGTTTACACAGCAGCGGTATGGAGTGAATCAGTCGGCGCAAATACGGCTCAAGGATGCCGATTTGCTGGAGGTTGCAAGCGTTGCCGTGCAGGTCTCGACCGATGCGGGCGATGCAGAGTCCCTCTTACTGACGGCTGTCGCGGGCCGTTTCTATGGCAGTATTCGACTTGTGCACGGAGCATTGATAACCGGTAACGACGATTTGGACGTGATGGGAGGCGAGCAATTGCAGGTGGCCTACCACGATGCCGACAATGGCGCGGGACAGGAGGTCACTGTTATCGATTCGGCGACCGTCGTCGTGGACGATTTTGGCAACGTACCCGACGAAGCTCGCGACGTAGCGTTTGGCGTACCGATCGAAGGCGACATCGAGATGAGCGGCGATGTCGATTGGTTTCGGTTTGTTGTGTCAACGGACATGTCGTATCACATAGAGGTCAACCTGAACGGCTCGCTCAATGATTCCGTTGTCGAACTGTACGATCAAACGGGCAACGGACTGATTACCGCGGACGATGACGGCGGTCCCGGTTTTTCATCTCGGCTGACATGGCAGCCCAGCTTCGATGGAACCGCGTATGCCAAAGTGTTCGCGTACGGATCCAATGTGGGGACCTATCAATTCGTGGTTTCCGAGTCGATCCCCGTGGCAGATGACCATGGCGACAATGCGGCGCACGCGACGCCCTTGAGGTTCGATCGGCCCACCACCGGCGACCTCGGTGCACTGGGGGATGTCGACTGGTTTTCTTTCACGGCTACGGCAGGCATGGCCTATGAGATCTCCACGGAATTACTCACCCTGGAGGACTCGATCTTGCGTCTGATCGACACCGATGGTTTCACTCAGCTGGTCTACAGCGATGACGCGCCTGACGGCTTTTATTCTCAGATTGTCTGGCACGCCACGGCGACGGGGACCCAGTATGTGGAGGTAAGTGGTTACAACGACCGGCTGGGTGAGTATCGTGTGAATGTTCATGAGTTTCAGCCTCCGCCTGACGATCATGGCGACGCCGCTGCGACCGCAACTCCGATCAGGGTCCCGTCGGAGACGGCCGGCGAGCTGGCTTTGCAGGGCGATGCCGACTGGTTCACCTTTACTGCAGTGCGGGGCAATGTCTATCAGTTCGACGTCCAACTGACGACCCTTACGGACTCCGTCATCCGCATCCTGGATTCGCAGGGGAACGAATTGGCCTACAACGACGACTTTGACGGTGGCCGCGCGTCGCGCGTTTCCTGGTTGGCTCCGGATGATGGTGCCTATTACGTTGAGGTAGCAGGCTACGACTTGCCCGATGTGGGGACGTACCAGTTACTGGGAGCAATCGCGGCGGTTAGGCCCGAGGACGATCATGGGAACGACGCCGCGACCGCGTCGCTGCTGCCGGTGCCGGCGGCGGCCGACGGTCGGATCGAAATCCCTGGGGACGTCGACTGGTTTCACGTCCCGGTCGTCGCCGGGCTGGTTTACAACATCGAAACGCGCGCTGGTTCGTTGGAGGACACAATCCTGCAAGTCTTTGCCAGTGACGGAATGACCGTGCTGGCGGAAAACGATGATCACGGACTCCTGCTGACCTCGTATCTGCAATGGCAGGCTACGGAGAGCGCGACGGTTTACCTGAAGGTATCGGCGTATTCCCACGGTCAGGGAACTTACACGCTCAGCGGTTTCTATTCCTCGGGGCGATGCTAATCTCGATGGCGTTTTCGATTCCAGCGACCTGGTACAAGTTTTTCAGCACGGCGAGTACGAAGATGGCGTTTCCCGGAATTCCGATTGGGCCGATGGCGATTGGGACGGTGACGGAGAATTTACGTCGAGTGATCTCGTGAGTGCGTTTCGAGACAACGAGTACGACGCGGCGGCACGGCGGGCGTTCGCGCGATCGCGGGTGCATGATGGTGAGCGAGGCGCAGAGCCGAATCGGTCCGCACGGGCGACAGGGCGATGCCAGATGCCGATGTGGTGCGATTGGCCCGACTCGTTCGCCGACGTCGATGCCTTCCTTCGTAAGACCTCGAAGGACCGCTCGTCTTCCTAAATCGCGGGATGATCCGGTTGCGTCTGAACTGACGTCGCCTGGCCCAAAGCCGCTCGTATTTCGCGCAGCTCACGTGTCAGTCCTTGAGCGAACAGCGACCGCGTCGCTGGCGTGCATGATCAGATTGGCGCCGGCCGTACGTGCCCATTCGATTTCCTGAGCAATCTGCGTCCAGAAATGGATCCCCGCGCCCACCTGATGTCGACGTGCCGTCGCCAGGATATGCCGCACTGCCTGGTCAAAGCGAGGATGATCGTAGCGCTCGGGTATGCCCAAACTGCACGACAAATCGTGCGGACCGATCAGCACGGCATCAATACTGCCGACCGCCAAGATCTGCTCCAGATTTTCAATGGCCGGAACGCTCTCAATATTCACGATAAAAATCGTGTCGTCGTTGCGCTTTTGCAGATAGGTTCGTAATTCGGGCTCCAGAGTGCTCGGGTCGGCGACCGCGGCAGCGGCTCGAGCGCCTTTCAGGGGACGGTAGCGAGCGACGGCGGTCAAGTCGCGGACTTGAGCGGCCGATTCGATGTAGGGGGCGATAAACCCATCAGCGCCGCCGTCGAGGACTTTGGCCGCTTCAAAGGGATCGGGGTTGGGAATGCGCACAACCGTGGGGATGTTGACGCTGGCATAGGATCGGCAGAGCCACGACAAAGATTCGCGCCCCAATGGCGTATGTTCGGAATCGACGAAGGCAAAGTCAATTGCCGCGTCCTCCAAGAGTCGAGGCCACAGGCTGCAAACCGCCACCACTGCGGTAGAATACACGTATTGGCCGCTGCGCAATGCATTGCGGATCTGTCGGCCTGTCATGGAAAAGTCTCCTCTCGCAGCATAAAGACCAGAGCGGAAGGATATCGCGGTGAGCGATTCGATGCAACGGTCCGCGCAAAACAACAGCCGCCGCACGCGATTGGCTCCCTCGCCGACCGGCGCATTGCACCTGGGAAATGCGCGGACCTTCTTGGTCAACTGGGCACTGGCGCGACAGAATAGCTGGCATATTGTGTTGCGCGTCGACGATTTGGACGGGCCGCGCATCAAACCGGGAGCGGATCGACAAGCGATCGAACTGCTCGCCTGGATCGGCGTCGATTGGGATGAAGGGCCCTACTATCAGACCGCGCGTGTCGCGCATTATCGTGCGGCACTAGAACGTTTGCGGCGCAGCGGAAGAATCTATCCATGCGAATGTAATCGTAGTGAGATCCAGGCGGCCCAATCGGCACCTCACGCCGGCGAGCACGAATTGCGATATCCAGGATGTTGTCGCCCCGCGCAGCCCACCTCGGTCTCCATCGAGCATCTGGATCGCGAGCGAGTAGCGTGGCGATTCCGCGTGCCGGACGGCCCGATCGTCGTGCACGATCAGTTTGCCGGCGAATACCAGGGCCATGTCCAGCGCGATGTTGGTGATTTTGTGATCGCTACCAAACAAGGTACCGCCAGTTATCAGCTGGCGGTGGTTGTGGACGATGTCCATCAACAGATCGATTGCGTCATCCGCGGAGACGACCTGTTACCCTCCACCCCGCGACAGCAATTGCTGTACGATGCGCTGGACTTTGCCCCTCGACCCGAATATTGGCACCTACCGCTCGTCGTCGGTGACGATGGTCGACGACTGGCAAAGCGGCACGGAGATAGCCGGATACTTCACTACCGGCACGTGGGCGTGACGCCAGAGAGAATCGTGGGCCTGATGGCAGAATGGTGCGGAATCGGTCCTCGCGCGGAGATGACCGCGGATCAGTTCTTGCGCCGTTTCGATCTAAGTCGGCTACCACGTGAGGAAATCGTGTTTTCCGCGAGCGACGATCGGTGGTTGTTGGCGAAGTTGTGACGAAAGCGAATCGCATCCAAGACGCGACGTTTCCGCCGCGCCCTCGGCGAGTGGGATGAGATGGACCGTCCTCATCGGGCCTCCGGCCACCTTCTCTCGGAGGGAGAAGGAAGTTGCACTCAGACGCGCCACGAAAATCCTACGCTTATAGAGTTGTTGGCAAATGAGTAACGCCAGACCAAGCGCAAGAAGGGATACCACGAGCGGACCGTATGCTCCCATGGCCTGGACGACGTCGTCGTGCACCACGCGCCTCACGAGGCTGTGGAAATTCAACAAGTTGGCCAACATGTAGATGGTGATGCTGTTGGTGCCGATCCACACGAACGGTCGCGCCCAAATCTGGAATTTTGCGATGTCGATCACGGCGTAGAACAACGCCAACAGCAGATAACTCCAGCCGCCAGCAAAGAGAACATAGCTGGATGTCCAGAGTTTCTTGATGATGGGGAACTGGTAACTCCAGACCCAGCCACCCGCCAAACAGGCGATACCTAAGAGTGCTAGGACTCCCACTTTTTTCCAGGGCCCCCAGTCGTCATTCCGTAAGATGATGCCGGCCAGTGCGCCAAGCAATGCGGTACCAATGGCGGGGATGGTGCTGAGCAGTCCTTCGGGATCCCAATTGCCGTCCCACTTGTAGCCGGGCAACGCAATCTTATCGATGTAGTGCGCGAGGTTCTTGCCCGGTTCAAAGACTCCAGCGCCGTATTCCGGGACAGGCACGAATGTCATCAGCAGGCAGTAACCTATCAGCAGCGCCGCACAAACGCCAGCAATACCGCGCCACCGAAAATTCATTACGACGATGCCGGCAAAGAAATAACAAATGGCGATTCGTTGCAACACGCCTACGTAGCGAAACATCTCGGGGCCGCCGTCTCGGCTGAGCCCACCGTAATAAAACAGTCCTAACAAGTACAAGATCAGACTGCGCGTGAAGATTCGTCGATAGGCTTGCCCGCGTCCCGCACGCTCCACGAGACGCTCGAGCGAGAACACCGCGGAGGTTCCCATCAAGAATACAAACAACGGAAAGATCAGGTCGTAAAAGTGGAATCCTTCCCAGTCAACGTGTTCCAGCTGATCGGCCAGGATCTTAATCGGGCGCGCATCGCTCAGCGCGCAAACCTTGGACCAGGCCGTCCGCTCCAATTATCCAAAACATGTCGAAGCCTCGCAGTGCATCCACGGAAACGATCCGCTGCGAGAGGCTTTGGGTGACGGATGAAGATGCTTCAGTTGGCTCCATGTCGCTTACACTTTTCGGGGCAAAAGAAGGAGGGGAGGGGAAGGAATGTATTTCCGATTAAGGTGAATGTCGCGCGGATCGTTCAAGTTTGGCAAGTGGACCACCCAATCGATCTTGCCAGCGGCTTCGGTCAAACGTCTCCCTGTTTTGCGGTCAGCGAAGAACGGGACCGTCGACGTCCAGCAGCTGCGAATTGGACACGGAATTCCCGAACTGATCAAACTTGTCCAACGTCCAGACCACTTGCTTGGTTGCCGGGTCGATTTCAATAAGCAGCGGCTGTCCTGGTCCCGCATGGCAGTTGCCAATGACAAAATGGCCGTTGGGAAGTACTTCGAGCGTGGTCACCCAAGCCAGCGTGATCCCGGGCAGGTCATGTTGGTGCAACTGCCAAACGATCTGTTGTTCTGGCGTGACTTCCAATACGCTGTGACCATTGCCGGTTGTGATCAGGGTGTGACCATTTTTCAGCCGCAGAGCGCAAAACAAACGATTGCCAAAGGCTTCAGGTCCGTGTCCCGGTCGTTCCGCTTGGCCAAACAAGGGGACTTTGTATTCCCAGACAACGTTGCCCGCCTGCCCGTCATATTCCCGCGCCGTGCCGTCCGCTTCGTGACAGACCAGGTAATTGCCATTGGATAGTTCACGGACCAGCCGCGTGTCGGTGTGTGGATCGCGATGCTCGACGACCAGGGGCAGTTGCTTGATCACCTGCCCGTCTCGGTCGACTTCGATTAACCGGGCCGGTCCTGACTCGGCGATCAGGATGTGGCCATTGGCCAAGGGTTGAAAGGCATGAACTTCAACTCGTTGTCCCGCATTGCCGTTGGCCTGACTCGCGTCGTAGCTCCAGATTATCTGCTTCGATCGAGGGTCGATTTCCACAACTTTCTGCATGTCCTGCTGAACCAAAATGTGCCCGCTGGGCAACACATGCAGATCGTGGATGCCACCCCATTTCATTTCCCATTCCAGTTGGCCTTGGGCATCGAGGATGGCAAGTCGATCGTTGCCTTGCAGTAAGACACGATGAGCTGCCCAAACCGGCGTGGCGACAAGGATCGTGAGAAACAGGGCGGCGATCACAGAAACTCGGTGCATCGGGCATTCGCTCCTAAGCAAGACACGCAGGCTCGCGTCATGGCTGTTCCGCAAAGGCGTCGGTGAACATGATCATTCCGCGGACGTCATGATAGTTGGCTTTCCAGTGATTCTTCTTCGTTGGATTCGTCATTGGTTTGTCGGTGGTCGTGTTTCCGCCACCGACCGACCAGATCCAGATACCGTCGGCGGGGTCAATCATGCGGTCCTGCAAAAACTGCAGCAGCTGATCCAATACCTGCCGGTCCGCATCTCTGCCGTCGTGCTGGATGGCTGTCGTTAGTGCCGCCATCAGTTCTGCCTGACACCACCACACTTTTTCGCGATCGACCGCCTGCTGGTTGTCAAAGCCTTTCAGGTACAACCCACCGTGCTCCTGATCATAGCCGTACTGCAAAGCATGATCGAGATGGGCACGAAAGTGCAGATGGGTATTGGCACTCTTAAGTCCCGGTACCTCCACCATGACTTCGCTCCGAGGACTCATTACCGGCTGCCAATCTGGCGTGAAGTGTTCAAACCAACCCTGATGCTCGGAGTCATAGGCCTTCGCCTGCATGACGCGGAATTGCGAGGGCCAACGTCGTGCCTGCGAATATGGCCACACTCAAGACGATCCGTACGCACGTTCCGCATGCAACGCCGATGAGCCTCGATTGCCCTCTCATACGTGTCCTGCCTCCGCCTTCTCGATCGCTCGCGGGATAATCTATAGCGACCGGGCTGGGGCGAAGCGAACGAAGAGGGGCCCGCAGCGCCGGTCGTTTCCCGTTGTACCATAGCGAGCAAGCGGATGCGTTGGCCGTGCGGTTAGAAACGCCACTCGGCTTGAGCGCGGAGGCCGTCGAAGGTTAGCGTGTCGCCGAGATTAACGAAATCGTTGGCCTGGACCGCCCGGACGAAATCCTCCGTCGACACCGTGTTGAACCACGCACTGACCAGGTATCCGCCATTCAGCCGCAGGCATCCCCCTGGGCTCGTCCAGCCAGCTCCAAGCTCGATGTCCAGCACGGGCACGACCCGGCCTGCCTGCCAGGAAGTGTCCACGACCGTCGGGTCAAAACTTTGCCCTTGGAAATACCGACCCTGAAACTGCCCGGCCAAGAAACTGGCAGCACCGCGCAGTAGATGCGCCACCGGCTGGTGCACGACTGCCGTTCGGCTTCAAGTCCGAGACTCAAGCCGGCTCCGTCAAAATCGATGTCGCTTGCGACGTGCTCGCGGCCATTGTCGACAAACGTCGCTCCGAACGTCTGCTCCAGTCGGCTATAACGAGCCCCTATTACGTAGTTGACGGCGTATACGGGCCCGCCAACAAACAAGTGACGTAGGCCGAAATCCACCGTATCTAACTGCAAACTTAAATCGGCCGATCCGCTCAGGAAATCGGTCGCGGCGCTCGTGCTGGACGGATGAGATACCAAGGACCGCATTACGTTCGGCGCCGCGGTGGCGACTTGGTTCGAGGTGTCGCTGTCGAGCATCAGTAGCTGTGCGTAGAGGCTGGTCATGGGCGTGATCGCGAGATTGATACCGGCCTGAAAGCCCAGATCGTAATCCGGGTCGACGACGCCGACACCTCCGATCTGTATGGGATGATTGTCTGGCGCCGCCGTGATGGGTCCATCAACGGGGACTGCAAAGGCGACGTCTGCGTTGCGCGGACGCAGGTATACGGCTGAGGCGTAGACCGAGCATCCATGCGCCCAAACACCGCAGTCGTTCATACAGGCGGTGTTGCAAGCGGCATCGCACGGTAAAGCCCCGTCGCCCGTCCCCGACCACAATGGCTCGCCGCTGTCGCAGCTGGCCATTGAGCCCTCCAACCTCGACTCCGCTGTGCCGCTCAACAGATGGGCAGGAACGGCCGGCCAGCTTTGCGGCGCTGTGGGAGCCGTCGGTATTCCGCCGGCGGGCAGCGTCGTTTCGTCGCTGAATTCGATGTAATATCCCGACTGTGGAGCCATGGGAGCCGGGATCAGTTTCTGTGCGCCGGCGGGTGTCACCAGTCCCGCCAAGACGAACACGCCGACGATCGATTTAGCCGCAAGGGTCATCGAGAGAAATCTCCGTAACGGTTATATTCCGCAAGATCGTATCGACATGAATAATCGGAAAATCAAGCAGAGCCGATGCAGCCGGCAAGGCCTTGCTGTTTTGCGCAGCTTGCCACCAGCGGTCCGGAATCGTCATCGGGGCCGGATGAGGGAGAACCATGGGTCGAATTGGACTGGCATTTCGTGTGTTTTTTAAGATTCTCAGCGGAACGTTGCCGGTGGATCGCTTGCAGGCACTGCTTGCGGGCAGCGCCGCCACCGCGCCGCCCGCAGCCGCTTCCTCGCCCGTTTCCGCGCCCTCCCCAGAGGCCCGACGCAGCGATGCCATCGGTCTGCTGGCGGCACTACAGCGCGAGGCTCGGTTTGTGGATCTCGTTCAAGAACCGTTGGCCGACTACAGCGACGCGCAGATAGGGGCCGCTGCCCGCGACGTCTTGCGGGACTGTCACGAGGTGCTGTCGCGGATGTTTGCGCTGCAACCGGTAATTGACGCGGCCGAGAATGAACCGATCGAAACGCCGGTGCAGGTGAACGCAGGGCGACTGCGAGTCAGCGGACATGTCACGGGCGAACCGCCGTTTCGTGGCCGATTGGTTCACCACGGCTGGGAAGCGACGCGTTGTGAGCTGCCCCGCTGGTCCGGCGATGCGGAGGCCGTACACGTGATTGCTCCCGCCGAAATCGAGTGCCGATAGGGCGCCCGCTCTGCGAAACCACGACCAGAAGGGGATGCACGTCCAATGTCCAATACGCCGACCTTTGTGATCGGAATCGATCTGGGAACGACCAATAGTGTGGTGGCCTTTGCGCGATTGGAGAATGAGCAATCGCCCGAAATTCAGCTCTTGCCGATACCTCAGCTGGTCGCCACGGGCACGGTGGATGTGCGATCGTCGTTACCCTCGTTCCTGTATTTGCCACCGGCTCACGAGCAACAAGGCGACTCGTTTGATCTGCCGTGGGGGCCAAGCCCCGAACAAGTCGTCGGCGAATTGGCTCGGCAGCAGTCGGCGGCTGTGCCCGAGCGCTCGGTGGGAGCGGCCAAGAGCTGGCTGGCGCATACGGCCGTCGACCGCCACGCTGCCATTCTGCCGTGGGATGCCCCCGCCGAGGTGTCCAAGGTGTCGCCGGTTACCGCGGCCCGCCGCTATCTCGAACATCTGATCTCCGCCTGGAATGAAGCTCATCCGGATGCGCACTTCACAGACCAGCTGGTGGTGTTAACCGTCCCGGCATCGTTTGACGCCAGCGCCCGTGAATTGACACGCGAGGCGGCGATTGCCGCGGGAATTCCGGCCAATTTCGTGCTATTGGAAGAACCTCAGGCGGCCGTCTACGCGTGGCTTGATGATCAAGGGGACGCCTGGCGCAAACAGCTCAACGTTGGCGATCGCTTGCTCGTTTGCGATATCGGTGGCGGCACGACCGATCTGACGGTCATTGGCTTAGCCGAGGAAAACGGCAGCCTGGAACTGCATCGCTTGGCCGTTGGCAAGCACTTATTGGTGGGTGGCGACAACATGGACTTGGCCCTTGCACATTCTGCCGCCGAGCAATTTCAGGCGCAAGGCGTCAACTTGGATGCTTGGCAGGCCGTTTCGCTTTGGCACGCGTGTCGGCTTGCCAAGGAAGCCTTGTTGACCGACGCCGGCCCGGACCACTATCCGGTCTCGTTGTTGGGGCGTGGCAGTCGCTTGATTGGGGGCACGGTGTCAATCAATTTGCCCCGCGTGGCGGCGACGGAGTTGGTGGTCGAAGGCTTCTTGCCTCACTGTTCGTTGCAAGATCGGCCGGCACGACGGCGTCAAAGTGGTTTTGTGCAGTTGGGGCTTCCGTTCGAGACGGATACGGCGATCACGCGTCACATCGCGAGTTTCCTGTGTGACCAGGCGAGCGACGCGAATGGACCGACGCGTCCGACGCATGTGTTGTTCAACGGCGGCGTCTTTCGCGCGACGCCACTGCGGCAGCGGTTACTGGATGTGTTGGCAGGGTGGTTTCCCGACAGAGCCCCGCAGGAACTGGCCGGACGTCGCGACCTGGATTTTGCGGTTGCTCGCGGAGCGGCCTACTATGGTTGGTCGAAGCAACACGGGGGTGTGCGAATCCGCGGCGGCACGGCCCGTTCGTATTACATTGGCATCGAGACAACAGGTTTGGCGGTACCCGGCGCGCCCCGACCCCTCAAGGCACTCTGTGTGGTGCCCTTCGGGATGGAAGAGGGTACGCAGATTAACGTTCCGTCCCAGGACATCGGGTTGGTGCTGGGTGAACCCGTCCAGTTTCGTTTTTTCAGTTCCTTGGTCCGCAAGCAGGATGTAGCCGGTGATGTGTTGAGCCGTTGGGACGAAGAGGAGTTGCAGGAGACCGATTCATTGGAGACCTGTCTGCCGGCCAGCGCGGCGACGGAAGAGTCGTATGTGCCGGTCCACTTCCAGTCGCGTGTCACGGAACTGGGCGTTTTCGAGCTTTGGTGCGTTAGCGCGATCACCGAGGATCGCTGGAAGCTGGAATTCAGCGTGCGGGAAGTTTGATGGTCCGCGAGTGAGCGCGTCTTTTCGCTCGCACGATACCGGAATTACGCCTCACGCGTTGCCGCCCCGGCTGCTCAATCGGTTTGTTTCTTGATGCACTGCGGGTCGTCATGGCGAGGACTATTCACGTGAGTGCTCACGGGATCTAGCTGTAGCGCATCGCTTTCGAAGGAGCCTAACAGCGACTGCAGGGCCTCGCGGTCCGCGAACTCGGGGTCCAGCCACAATGGATAGGCGTCGGCGTCCAAGATCACCGGCATGCGATCATGAATATCGCGGGTCGAATGACTGGCATCCGTGGTAATAATCGTGAATGTTTCTACGGCATCGTCCTGGTCGGCGTGCCAGGATTCCCACAAACCCGCCATGGCAAACGGTGTCTCATCCGCCAAATGGATGTAATAGGGTTGTTTGCCCGCGGCGGTCTTTTGCCATTCGAAATAGCCGTCGGCGGGAACCAGACAGCGACGGCGTTTGAAGGCGGACCGGAAGGACGGTTTCGTGGCCACCGTCTCGGCCCGGGCGTTAATCATGCGGTTTCCGATCGATGTGTCCTTAGCCCATGCTGGGACCAGGCCCCACCGCAGCAACACCATCTCGCGCTTGCCGGTCGAGGGTGCCAGGCGGATGACGGGTGCGGTTTGCGTGGGGGCAATGTTATAGCGAGGTGCCCATTCGGGACCGGCTTGCAACGCGAATTGCCGAAGCAAGAGATTCAAGCGAGAATGTAACGTGAATCGTCCACACATACCGTTAGTCTAGGAATTCTGGCCGCTGCACGAAAGTTGCCCAGCGGCACATTCATGCCGTTTGATAACGCGTTTCGACCTCAGACGTACTCGGCCGAGCAACCTCGGGCTACGTACAAGCCGCTTCAGCCCGAGCTGCCGACGGAGCTTGCGCGCACGGATACCTGTATCCTGGGCCAGTCGGCGGGCCAGTGGTTGCACAACGCCGGTGTGCAGCGGATCGTCCTGGTGCACGGGACCTTTACGGGCAACGATGCTCTGGGACTCGTGCGTGGATTGGAACGAATCGTGCCGAGCGCAGGCGATCGACTTCGGCAGGTCGGTCAGGCTTGGGTCGACTGGCTGGCGCGTGACGTGGGACACTATACCGACCAGTACGTCGCACGATTCCACGAACTGTTGGGCGCACACAGGGACGCGATATCGGTTGGTCGCTTTGTGTGGTCGGGTGAGAACCATCACGTTGGCCGTGCGGATGCCGCGATTCGCCTGATTGACCATCTGCTGCACGATGCCGGACAAGATCGTCGACGCGTTCTATTGTGGGGGCATAGCCATGCGGGAAACGTGTTCGCATTGGTTACCAACCTGTTGGCCAGTCCACTGTATTCGGTACAGCGTTTTTTCGCCGCCTGCCGTCCCCTGTTTTTTTCATCGCAAGTTAGCCAGTCCGATCAGGATCGTTGGCAACGCGTCCGACATCTACTGATTCATCGACGAAATCTTGTTGAAGCCCTGCAGCTGGACATCGTGACGTTTGGCACTCCCATCCGCTACGGCTGGGAGTCTCGCGGCTATCGCCAATTACTACATGTCGTGCATCACCGACCAGCGGATGGATTGCCCGTTTACTTGGTGCCGTTTCCATTTTCTTGGGACGACATGTTCAATGCGCGCTATGGTGATTATGTGCAACAGATAGGAATTGCCGGTACGGATTTTCCGCCATCACTGGTTACTTGGCGGGCGATGCGCGTCCAAAGCCGTTTGCATAGACTGCTGGAAGCAGGCTACACGCGCCGTACGACATTGCGGCGACTGAAATGCGGCATGCGCGTGGCGAATGAAGGGACGGTTCTGTTGGTCGACTATCCCTTGGATGACACGGAGCAACGTGAGCAGTTGTTAGGACATGCCATTTACACGCACCAGGCCTGGTTGCCGTACCACCTGCTGCAGGTAGTGCACAATTTCTATGTTTCCGAGTGATCGAAACGCAGCGGTACGTATATTTGATATCGACATCCAACCGTCAATGTGTGGCAAGGAATGTGTCGCGGCGGCGACGTGATCCACACGGAATCCCCAGCACTAACATCCATATCGCCGACGGTTCAGGAACGGGTGTCGCTGCGGTCCGCGGCCCAACACCGTAGCCGCCATCCTGCAGTGCTACGACTAGATCCGATGTGGTAAAGTAGCCATCGCCGTTCCAGTCCCCGTCTGACCAAGAAGCCCAAGCGCCGGTGTTGTAGACCCCGGCTGTCAGGGCGGTAACCAAATCGGTCGAATCAAACTGTCCGTCCAAGTTGGCGTCGCCGAGCCACGTATGCATTCCCCTGTGGACCCAATACTGGAGGTCCATCACGTCGAGCGTGCCATCGCGGTTCAGATCGTACCGCGTATCGGCTGTCGAGAACGCTTGGATCTGCTGAGTCAAATCGTCCACATCCAACTGCCCGTCGCCGTTAAAGTCGAAGACCAATTGACTCTCGGAGGTGACGAAACTCAGTCCAACATTGCGCGGGATCGTGTGAACCGCTGGCTCCTGACTCACCGGAAAGAACCACTGTGCGTCGAAGCGATCCACGCGATCGCCCAGCGCTGCCCACAGCTCGAAACCGGCGTCGCCTCGGTTGTCGAAATGAATGGCGTCAAAATCGTAAACCTGGCCTTCGGTCAACTCCACCAATCCCAGCGCGTCCGAATTGGCGGTTATTTCGGGAAACGACAGCGTTTGATCGCCATCGATCCCATATGTCACGTCGCCGCTGCCATTGGCCTTCTGAAAATCGACGCCGTGAATATGCAGTTGAGCTCCGTCGCTTGAGAAGAGGCCAAACGTGACCGGCAGGGTCTCACCACGGATCGCGTCTCCATCATCGACCGTCAGTTTGCCGAAGATTGCAGAAGAGAAATAATCCTGGTACGAATCTTGTCCGCCCCATTCTGGATCGTTGAGCGGCCACGTAAAGATCTGCTGCCGGTCCAATTCGCGACCGGGACGCTGGCAACAAATCCCATCCTCATCGGTTAGCACGAGTGTCGTGACATCGTCGCGCAACAACGCAGTGCCCTCGTCTAAGCCTACGGTCATCAACTCTCGCGCGGTTTCCAGGTCGCCGGAGCGGCCACCATCGGCGTCGCGCAGGTTGGCTACCGACGCTGCTTCCGTCAAATGGACCGAGGACGTGACGGACCAACCGTCTAATGTCCGAGCGTCGCCGATCGCTGAGCCACTGAGCGCTGTTTTGACTCGGGTGTGCGCCCAGGGCGGTCGTGATTTCCCAGTGGGCGTCATCCGTCGTCGACCAGAAAAGAAATTGCAGTTCATGATCACCGGCGCTCAACGGAATCGTGGCCCGCGCTCCGTCGCTGCCAATTGCATCGTAGCGATAGAGCGTCCGAGGATCGAAGGCGTCAATTTGTCCATCCCCGGTGGCGGCTTGGAATGACGCTTCGCCGATTTGCAGAGCGAAACCCGAACTGCTGTGCACTTGAATCGTATACACGCCCGTTTCGGGCACACGCACCGTGCCGCGCAATGCTGATGAAGTCGGGGTCGCGCGTGTTCGGCATATCGCCAGGAAAAGGAGACGCTGCGCTTTGTACAATCGGACCTCCCGTCGCGAGACCGTCGGGGTCGGCCAAATCCGCGAGGGGATACCGTGCGGTCCACGACGTGGTTGCGATGTCGCCGGCTTCGATCGCCGCGACCACCGGCGCGATCTGCGTGATGCGATTGCCGACCTCAAAATCACCGCGGTAGTCCGTCACGCGTAGCGCGCCATCGGCGCCTTGCTCGTCAGGCAATCGTGTTGGCATCTTTGGGGGCACGGTGAGTTGAGTGATGCCCGGCAGAGGAGTGAGTGACTGCAGCGGATACTCGACCACCGACCTTGCGCGGAACACCGAAGACTCAGACGACGAGGTGTTCGGTTGCCACTCCGGAATCGTCGGTTGGTCGAGCACGTAACCACTCGCCATGTCATTCCAACGACCGTTTGGCAGCAGCAGGACTGCGTCTTCCGCCCCGTGATAATCGAGTGGTTCGTCGACATCCCAGTTGTCGTACGCAAATTCGCGCCCAGACGTCCACGCCCACCCCTGTGTGTGCGGATCGGGTAGAGTCCGCGACTCTTGCGGCGCCGGTAAACCTCCGCTGACTGAGGTCGGGGCGGCACCTTCTCGATCCGTCAGGCCGATCCACAAGTTGCTGTCGTTTCCCAGCCACGCCACAAAGGCGTTTTCTTGGGCCGAAAGTATGTCAACCAACTGACCATCGACCCCGTCAAACGAATGCCCTTGGGCGGTGACCACCGCCTCCTGCCACGTCAGTGGTTCCTCCAGGAACTCGTAGACATTCCAGGTGCCATCGACGCCGTAGGGACCTTGCACGTATTGCGCCGGCGCCACGTCGGCTTTAGCAATGGCCAAGCTGAGCGTTAGCAGCAGTAACCGGCAGTTTATCCTGAGGCTCATGGCCGTCGTCAAGCCGTCCTGGGGATTCGTTGAGCGGAGAAAAGGGCGTAAATCAACGGCGCGATGTACAAGGAATCGACCCTCGCCCAGCACCGGTGTCGCATCTGACTTCGAGAGAAGATGGCCGAGGGCCGGACAAGAGACATCCCGCTAGAGGCCATCGCAGCACTCTCAGTCCTCACCCGTTCCGCAAGGCGGCTGCACGATAACGCATCGCGTTTTCCTTTTCAAGCCGCTGGCCAGTTTTACAGCCTAGCAGGCGTTGCGGCGAGAAAGTACCACAAATATCGTGCGGAATAAGATCTTCACGTCCATCCAAACGGACCACTCGCGAATGTAGCGATGGTCACATTCCACTCGTCGCTCCATCTTTTCCAGTGTATCGGTTTCGCCACGCCAGCCATTCACTTGGGCGAGGCCCGTGATACCCGGCTTCACCTTGTGACGCAGCATGTAGCCTTGGATCAAGTTCCGATACTCTTCGTTCTGTACTGTGGCGTGAGGTCGTGGGCCCACGAGCGACATGGAGCCTTCCAACACGTTGAACAGTTGCGGTAGCTCGTCTAACGACGTTCTACGTAGAATGGATCCAATGCGAGTGACGCGCGGGTCATTAACAGTGGCTTGCTTGAATTCGTGGTCCTGTTCACAGACGACCATCGTGCGAAACTTCCATACGCGGATCTCTTGGCCGTCTAAGCCGTAACGCCGCTGCCGAAAGAAGATGGGGCCGGGCGATGTGAACTTGACCAGCGCCCCAATCACCAGCATGGGAATGGCGACGGCAATCAAAATCACGCTGGCCAGGGCGACGTCTAAAGCCATTGACAAAGCCATCGATGCCGTAAAAGGGATTCTCGAAAACGCTAACCGCGGGCAAGCCACCAATGTTCGTCCACCGCGAATGTAACAACTCAAAGACGAAAAAGTCGGGCACGATGTACACCGACGCTGTGGTGTCGCTCAACAAAGTCAAGAACGCACTGATCCGCCCTTCCGCCCTCATGGGGAAGGTGATGAAGACCATATTTATGCGCCTGCCCGAGCGGAATGGAGCAGTCCCTCGATCGATCCCAGCTTGCGGCCCACCATCGCGGGGATCGTGGGCAATCGTTCATCCACACGGTCGTCGTAGAAGCCCACGAGGCGCAGTCCCAGTTCCGGGGCCTGTTCGATCCGCTTGGCCAATTCGATGCCTAGGTCGTTGATCCCCACGATGGCAAAGCCCCGCTGATTGAATCCTCGCGAGCGGAGATAACATAGCAGCAGACGCACGCCCATTCGCGACGCCGCAATCAGGGTCAGGGTCACGATGAACCACATCAAAATGAACGAGCGATCGACCCAATGTGCGTATTCGGTCATTACCCCCAGGGCCAACAAAGCGGGTATGGTCGCCGCCCAACTGATGGCGGCACAGATCAATTCGCGTTCAATCGAGACGCCGCGACAATTGCGGTACATCCCACTGATTTCGCACATCAAGTAGAAGATGATCGTGGCGGCTGCGCCGGCCAGCAGGTGGAACTCGTCGACGCGACCCCCCTGCGATGTCAGGCCAATCGCCATCCCCAACAAGATCCCGGCTACATCGAGGAAGCGATATAGCAGATCGCAGAGAGACCAAGCGGGACGGATACGTGACGGCGTAGCAGGCATTTTGCGGTAGTTGAGTGGCGATGAGACGGTCGGCTGTGCCGCGTCGAGTGGACCGTGGATAGGGGTTTACGTATTCCCATTAGAGGGGGTTGGCGACGGAGAATCTCGGAGCGGTCGACCAAATATAGATCGCAGGACGGTGCCATCCGGGGTTGGTGTTGTTTCTTACCGGTTTTCCCCGCATGACCCACTGCGCCGCCACGAGGCGCTTTCAGTTGGCCTTGCCGCCGCAGTTGTTTTCTCTCTAGAATCCGCGCCCAAACCCATCAGGCCCTTCTGGAAGGAACCGCTGGTCCATGATCGAGATCCCTCGCGTCAACCAACTACATGCGGAAACCGTTCAACGCTGGCACGAGCAAGCGATCGACAATCCCTATCACGGCGTTTGGTCGATTATCTGCCAACAGCACAGCTTTAATTTCCTCCTCTGGCACGAAGAAGATGTGGCCCGCAGCCCGGACGTAGCGGATCGTCGCATTGCCGAGGTCAAGCGGGCGATCGACCGTTACAACCAGCAGCGGAACGACTGGATCGAAAAACTGGACGACTGGCTAAGTGGCCATCTGGCGGAACAGCGGATCGCGGCGGCGATTGACGCTCCTTTGAATACGGAAACACCCGGTAGCGCGATTGATCGGTTGTCGATCTTGTCGTTGCGCATTTACCATTTGCGAGAACAGCTTGAGCGTTCGGAGGTCGATCAGCAACATCGGAACTCAGTGGCGAATAAGTTGGCGGTCTGTCATGCGCAGCAACTCGATTTGAGCCAGTCGTTGACCGAATTGCTCACGGACATCCGCCGGGTCGCAAACGGCATCGCACGTACCGCCAGTTGAAGATGTACAACGATCCCAGTTTGAACCCGTATTTGTACCGAAACGCGCCGCGCCGCGCGGGTTAATTGGGGCCATTCATTCGGAGTCTTTGCGGGAGTCCACGGCGCATGAGTACCGTCGCGCGCGCGTTCTGATTACTCGTCTCAGCGCCATCGGCGATTGCATTCACACAATGCCGTTGGTGGGTGAGTTGCGACGTCGGTTTCCGGCAGCGTACATCGCCTGGGCGACTCAACCCGTGCCGGCGACCTTGGTCGATGGCTATCCGGGATTGGACGAACTGCTTGTCGTGCCCCGCGATTGGTTGAAGTCATGGCGGGAGATCGGCCGGCTACGTCGCGAGTTGAGGGCGCGGCGGTTTGATGTTGTGATCGATCCACAGAGCCTGACGAAGAGTGCCCTGTTGGGTTGGCTGAGCGGGGCATCTCAAAGGATCGGCTTCGCTGCGCCGCAGGGCCGCGAGCTGAGTCTCTGGTTGAACAACCATCGGGTGGTTCCGACGCGAGATCACGTGGTCGAGCGGTATTTGGAACTGTTGCATCCGCTTGTCGGCTCCTCACAACCCTCTCCGCAATTTGAGTTGCCGGTGGGGGAGCACGCCTGCATTGCAGGTTTTTTGGAAGCGAGTCAGCTCCGGGGCAAGTTCGCGGTCATCAATCCCGGGGCGGGTTGGGATTCCAAGTTGTGGCTCCCCGATCGCTTTGGACAGGTAGCGGCACACTTGGGGCAGCACCACGGATTACCGGCCGTGGTGGTGTGGGCTGGCGATCGGGAGCGGGCATGGGCAGAGCAGATCGTGGCGCGGTCCGCGGGCTATGCTCACCTGGCACCCGCCACCGACTTGTGCCAGTTGGCCGAACTCATGCAGCGTGCTGGGCTTTGTATTGCCGCCGATACCGGACCGCTCCATCTGGCCGCGGCGGTCGGCACGCCCTGTGTCGGTCTTTATGGTTCGACGCAGCCGCGCATCTGTGGGCCGTATGGCCCGTCGCATCGTTGTGTGCAGGCTTTCTATCAAGACGGCGGGAGTCGGCAGCGACGTCGCGCTGAGAATGACGCCATGCAGGCCATCGAGGTGTCGATGGTTACTCACGCGTGCGACCAGCTACTTGCCGCGGCCGCTTCGGATGCGGCGTAGCGGTCGCGCTATCCGGGTCATTTGCACGGAACGCTTCGGCCACGGCGAATGGTCTGCGGCCCGAGCTCGACCCCTTTTCCCGATCCAGTTCAGCGTCTTTAATAGTGAACGACACGCTGCACTTGAAAAGCGACGAACTCGCCGCGCCCCCAAACGCCGTGAACTGGCATGGCGCAGAACCCAGGAGGATCTCATCAGCGCCGTATCGGGAACGGATGAACTGGCCACACGAAAAAATGCCTTGCGCCGTCAGGCCTACGACGCCCGCAATGCCCAGGTGAACAAAGACGAGCTGAGCCAGTGCGCGATCGAGCGATTTCTGCAACTGCAGGAGTATCAAAACGCTCAGATTGCTTTGTGGTACATCGACTGTCGTTCTGAATTGCGTACGCGTCATGCGTTACCATCGGCACTCGAGTCGGGTAAGCGGATCGTCGTGCCCTACTGCACCGTTGACGAACAGGGTGCCAACAAGCTCGGGCTTTGGGAACTCAAGGCGATGGACGAGTTGGCTGTGGGCAAATGGAAGATTCTCGAGCCGCCACGCGATCGGTGGCACGAACCGGATCGAGTCGTGGAACCTGGCGAGCTAGACGTCGTGTTGGTGCCCGGTGTCGGGTTTGATCGCCGCGGCGCACGCATGGGCAATGGGCAAGGCTACTACGATCGGTTGCTGCAACAGGTGCGAGCGGATTGTCCGCTGATCGCCGTGTGCTACGAGTGCCAATTGTTTGACCAACTGGTTGTGGGACCGCACGACGTGTACATGGACAAAGTGGTGACGGAATCGGCCGTCTATCAAGGTCGCGGTCGCACTACGGGTCGGGCGTAGGAACTTGGTCGCCGTGCCCGCATGGAGACGGCAAAACGTGGGGGGCGAAGCTCTGCGCGGCTATCCTGCCATCCTCTTGCCGCGTCCGATTTCCCTTGGAGTGCGGCTCAGCAGGTGCGTCATCCCTCCCGCTTCTCGGCATTGGTTTATTGGGCAGTTGTTGTGTCATTGACAAACACAAGTGCCAATTGCAGGAGTGTGATCAGGTCGAGCGCATTGTGGTGCAAAATGGAACGCACGACACGCGGGTTTTCGCTGCGCACGTAGTCGTGATATGCCTGCGGAATCTCGCTGCTCGGTAAGTCGTCCACGCGATGACGCCCACAGATGTAACGTTCCAGTGTCTGTAAGCGGCAATTGGGCAAGTGCTTTCGCCATCGGCGGCGGGCATGATGCAGCAGGTCCAGATGCCACGGTTCCGGCCGTACGTGGTTCGGCAGGAGCGTGGATTCCGGCTGTGACGTTGGCAAGTCGTTAACCACAGGCAGCTGGGGCGTTTCGCCAGGCACGTGACGATATCCCAAATGATGGAGCGTACTTCGATCGTGTACTTGCGGCCAATCGAAACTCTTGCCGTTGAATGTGATCAACAGATCCGCGTCGCTCACAAGGGACCACATCGTTTGTAGAATCGCTTTTTCCTCCGCGTAGTTGCGTGCCCACAATTGACTTAGTACCAATTGGTCGTGTTGCCAGTGCAGCAATCCGACGAGGAAAACCATGGAGCCGGCGAAGCCGCACGTTTCCAGGTCAAGGTACATGGCGCGGTGTGGGAAACAAGCGCAGTGCGGCGATGTCATCCGGCCAATTCGCTCGCGTCGCGCCGCCCCGTGTCGTCTCGTTTATGGACTGTGTACTTGGCCCGATGGGCAAATAATGTCGGCTGGCGGGCCAAAGTGTGTTGATGGCGTGCCGTACCAACCAATGGTTTCCCCAGACGGTTGTCAATTCTTCGCCGGCCAACGGTTCGACTGGGATGGCATCGTCGGGCAACGCTTGGGGAGGTTGTGGAGGAATGCTGCGTAGGTGAGCGCCGGAGGCTGCCGATTTGTTGATCTTCCAAGCCAAGTCAGGCGATCGATCGACGGGGCTCGGGCGGTGGAGTTCCTCCAGACGTTGGCGGAGTCGTTCGGGGATCATCGCGGTAGGCCTTTATCGAACACGCGCAGACGCGTCCAGGGACGTGGCCGCCTCTGCGACGTCGTTCGCGATGATCGAATCGCCGGACGTTGGCATCAAGAGCAACCGTTGTAAGAGTCGTGTTGCCGCCTGCTTGTTGGGCATGGGATACCCGCGCAGCAAGTCCGGATCGCTATGGATCGCCGGACGCAGGTTCGGCAACCCGACACAGCTGGGGCAGCCCGCTTCGCAATCGCATTCTTGCACCAATTGAAGGCACAGGTGCAACAGTTCCAACACGCGATGGAACCCCTGCTCGCTGTATCCCAAGCCGCCGGGATAACGATCGTAAAGAATCAAGGTACTGCGTCCCAGGTTTTTACTGTCCACGACACCACTGATATCACGGCTGTCGCACATCGCGATCATGGGTAGTGCTTCGATCGCCAGATTGCGAATGCCACACAGCCCTTCGCTGGTACGGAGCTTTTCCGCTTTCATCCAGGCTTGCACTTCATCGCTGGGAGACATCCAGCATGCGGTCGTCGGTAGATTCTGAGCCGGAATGTCGACACGCCCGTATCCAATGTTCTCGCGTGTTGAGAATTTGATCTTTTTGAACGCGACCGTCTGCCAGCTCACATCGCATTCGCCGTAGGCCAATTGCGCGGTAGGCAGAACGTCGCTGCTACGGCGCTGTCGCGTAAGTTGGACGTGACTGTCCAGAATCGCCTGCGTGTAATAGTCCATTTCGTGTCGTTCGGCGTACGCGACACGGTGATCCAGGTCCAATTGACGAATGAAATACGTTTCACCATTGTGTAGATAGACCGCCTGAGGATAGATCAACTCGGGAGCACTGATCGCGTCCACATTCGCAATGACTTCATGCTCATTCGCCAAGGCGGTACGCGGGGTTCCCAGGTGTTTGGGACCTGCCGGCGGCGAGGGGCCCGGGTCGTGGAGCGTGGGGGTCGGGTCGTGGAGCGTGGGGGTCGCCTGAGCCGACCGGGCCTTGGGACGGCAGAGGACAATGCTAAACGTCTCGTCACTCATGTGCCGCAGGCTGATATGCTGCGCTGGGTTTTGCGACCCGGCAAAGTAAAACTTGCCTGCCACCGACGTCAGTTCCTGTGCCTCACATAAGGCCTCCGTTAGGTCGAAGGCTCGTGAGCCAAACGGCTGCAAATCGACTGCATCGAGTGGCAGTTCGAACGACGCAGCCCTTAAGTGTTTGGCCAGCACATACGTGTTTTCCGGATCCACGACCGCCTGTTCCGGCGATTGAGCAAAAAAGTATTCGGGATGACGCAACAGGTACTGATCGACCGGATCGTTCCCCGCCAGCAGAATCGCCAGACTCTGCTCGTGGCGTCGACCGCTGCGGCCGGCTTGCTGCCATGTGCTGGCAATGGTTCCCGGATAGTGCACTAGCAAGGCGACGTCTAACGAGCCAATATCCACGCCGAGTTCCAGGGCGTTCGTGGCCGCCACTCCACGGAGTTTACCGCTGAACAGATCTTGTTCAATCTGTCGGCGCTCGTCCGGCAAATACCCACCTCGATAGGCACGTAGCGCATCGGCCAGAGGCGAATGCTGTTCGCGCAACAAATCTTGAGCGTAACGGTTCACCAGTTCGGCGGCCTGTCGCGTGCGCGTGAACGTCAACGCTTGGGCATTGGCTTGCATCGCCGCCGCCATCAACCACACGGCATCATCCGTGGCACTGCGACGCGCCAGTTGATCCTTTTCGAAAGGCGTGGGATTCCAGAGTACAAAGTATTTTGTGCCGCGTGGTGAACCATCGTTGTCGATCACTTGCACTTCGCGACCGATCAGGCGAGAGGCTAATTCGCCCGGATTCGCAATCGTCGCGCTGGCCGATAAGATTACGGGCTGACTGCCGTAGTGTTGGCACACGCGCAACAGCCGGCGGAGGACGCAGGCGACATGAGCCCCTAGAATGCCGCGGTAAGTATGGACTTCATCCAACACGACAAATCGTAGCTGGCTAAAAAAGCGGTGCCATTTGGGATGATAGGGCAGGATCGACGCGTGCAGCATATCCGGGTTGGACAGCACAAGATTCGCTTCCGCCTTGATGCGACGACGTTGAGCGATCGGCGTGTCACCGTCGTAAACGCCCGGCCGGATACGGGCCGCGATATCCGACTGGCTGGATAGCAGGTCCAGCAGTCCCTTGAGCTGATCTTGGGCCAATGCCTTCGTGGGGAACAGGTACAACGCCCGCGTGCGGCTCGGCGAGGCACGATTCGAGGATCGGCAAGTTGTAACAGAGCGTCTTGCCACTGGCCGTGCCGGTGACCACGACCCAATCCCGCCCCGCTCGCGCCGCCTCCAAAGCACTCACTTGGTGTTCATATAACTGATCAATGCCCCGTGACGCCAACAATCCGTTCAGCGCCGTCGGTAGCGGGCGCGAGGGTACCGCGAATCGGCCGTCGCGGGCGGGCAGTTCGCGACAATGCGCCATCTGCCCGTCGTACAGCGGATGTTGCTGGACCGCCTGCAGAAATGCCACCACATCCATGGCTGGTCAACTCCCGGTTCCCTGGAACTATTCCTTCAACCTCTCTGGGAGAAGGTGGCCGCAGGACGGAGGCGGGCAGATGACCGTGTCAACGATCCATCCTCACCTGCTATTCCGTCTTCGCTCACCTCTGAGATGCTGTTTTCGATACTGGAGGAAGCGACACACCTATACTAGACAAGCGTTTAGTATAGGTGTTCGTTAGTATACGAGATCGGCGATTCGGCTCAAGCCAATTCGCGCGAATCCCCGCCCTGTCGGATTCGCGCCGTCCTCGCGTCACACGCGCCCTCGATTCGATCGCAGCTAGCACGCCAGTGAGCCCCTTCAGGTCCGCCCAGTCGGTAGGGTTTATGCCCTGCCGCAATCGGCACGCCACCTGCAAACAGGCAGATTCTCGCGGCGGCGCACGTCGAGGGTTGTGTGCGCGGGATTGGGGCATACGTGGGTATCACAGGAGTTCACCATGATGACATGGCGCAAGGCAAAGCTATTGTTGGTCTTACTTGCCGGGATCTGCCTCGTGGGGCTCTTGGCCGAGGGGAGAGTTCCGACGGGTACAACCTCACTGGGCGAGATGCCGAGTCGCATTTTGGGACAACTTCAGTCGCAGCCGCGCGATTGCCCATTGCACGCCCTGGTGGGGTCGTCGGAGCGAACCGCCCGAAATGCCTGGCGGAAAGTCACCGCCACCTGTCGCGGCCTCGATACAATAGAGAAGAGTAGGATGGGCGAGAGGGATTCCTTAGGCATGCGCATGGCGGAACGATTTCGATGGGGACACAATCGAAGTATCGATTAATGATCGGCTTGCTGTGCGTCCACTGTACCTCTGCGGCATGGGCAGTGGACGTCGAGTTTCGGCGCGATATTCGTCCGATTCTTTCGGACAAGTGTTTTCGCTGTCACGGGCCGGATGCGGGAGAACGGCAGACGTCGCTGCGCTTGGACCAAAAAGCCAGCGTCTTTGCACCCCTTGATTCGGGGGAGCAAGCGATTGTCGCGGGCGATCTGGCAGCCAGTCAGTTGTGGCAGCGGATCAGTTCGGACGACCCCGATTTTCAAATGCCCCCGCCGACCTCCGACAAATCCTTGACGGATGACGAGCGAGCACGAATTCGTCGCTGGATCGAGCAGGGGGCGGCCTGGAGTGAGCACTGGTCCTTCCAGCCGCCGGTGCGTCCGGCCTTCCCGGATGTGCGGCAGCGCAGCGTGGGTTCGCAACCCGATCGACTATTTTGTACTCGCCCGATTGGAAGCAGCAGGGCTGCAACCGGCCGTGGAGGCCTCGCCCGAGGCCCTGATCCGCCGCGTTACGTTCGACTTGACAGGACTACCGGCAACGCCTGCGGAAGTCGACGCCTTTGTGGCCGATCGCCGTCCGGACGCCTATGAACGGTTAGTGGACCGTCTGCTGCAGTCGCCTCGTTTCGGCGAACACCGGGCTCGGTATTGGCTGGACGTGGCCCGCTATGGGGACACCCATGGATTGCACTTGGACAATGAACGATCGATCTGGCCGTATCGTGACTGGGTCATCGGCGCATTCAATTCCGATCAGCCATTCGACCAATTCACGATCGAGCAACTGGCGGGCGATCTACTGACAGACGCCAGCCTCGATCAGCGAGTGGCCACGGGCTTTAATCGCTGCAACGTGACCACGAGCGAAGGCGGTTCGATCGATGCAGAATATTTGGTGCGATACGCGGTCGACCGCGTCGACACGACGGCCACCGCATGGATGGGGCTAACGGCTGGGCTGCGCGGTCTGTCACGATCACAAATTTGATCCGTTGACGCAGACCGAGTTTTATCAGCTGTTCGCCTACTTTTTTGGTGTCAGCGAGCGGGCGATGGACGGCAACTGCGCTCTTACCTCCTCCCTCAGTAAAAGTGCCCACCGCGACGCAAACGATCAAGCAGCGGCGTCTGGACCAGCAGTTGGCGGAGCTGGAAGACGGGCTGCAGCAACGTCGACTTGCGGCGGAGCCCCAATTGGCCACGTGGATCGCGGATTATCAGCGTCAACATCCGCTGCCGTCGCTGCCGTCCGATCCGGTACTTTACTGTCCGCTGGACGAGTCCGCAGGAGATACGGTGGCGTCGTCGGCCGGAGCGGTGGGCAAACTGATCGGTCCGCAAGCGTGGGACACGGGGCATCTTGGCGGCGGTTTGCGGCTGGATGGCCAGACGCACGTCGAATTCGCCGACGTGTGTGATTTCGATCACACCGACTCGTTTTCCGCCACTGGCTGGATTTACATCGATGGCGAAGGGGCGATGACGATCGTCTCGCGTATGGACGATGCCGATGCCTTTCGGGGATACGACTTTTATCTGGGGGATGGCCGCTTATTCGTCCACTTGATCCACCATTGGGATGACGACGCCATCCGCGTCAATACGCGCCAGCCGTTAGTCCGCCAGAAGTGGCAGCACGTTTGTTTCACTTATGACGGGTCTGGTCGGGCAAGCGGAATTACGATCTATGTGAATGGCCAGGCGGAGGAATTGGAAGTCACGCACGATACGCTGACGGCAACGATCCGCACCGCAGCCATTGCGTTTGGGGCGACGCCGCACGGCGGCTCCATTTGTGGGGATGCTGGATGACATTCGCGTCTTTGGCCGCGTTTTGTCGCCAGAAGAGGTCCAGACTCTAGTCGGTGTCGACGGCATATTGCAACTGGTCTCGACTTCGCCGCGAGACCGAACTGCGGAACATCGCCAGAGGCTGCTGGACTTTTTTCTCGCGCAGCATGATCGATCGTTTCAGCAAATGTTGACTGCGCGAAAGGATGTGCAGGAACAGCGACGCCGTTTGCGAGGTTTGTTTCCCAGCACGTTAGTCATGGAGGACCTGAGCCAACCGCGGCAGGCTCACCTTTTGATCCGTGGTCAGTACGATCGCCCCGGTCCGGCGGTGGAACCGGGTGTGCCGGCGGTATTGCCGCCGTTGCCCGAAGACGCTCCGTCCAATCGTTTGGCGTTGGCCTGTTGGCTGGTCGATCCAGCTCATCCGCTGACTGCACGGGTAACCGTCAATCGCTTTTGGCAGCAATACTTCGGCACCGGCATGGTGGCCACGACCGAGGACTTTGGTTCGCAAGGCGAATGGCCGTCGCATCCTCAATTGCTGGATTGGCTGTCCGTGGAGTTTGTCGAGTCGGGTTGGAATGTAAAGGGCCTGCAACGGTTGATCGTTACGTCGTCGACCTATCGGCAGAGTTCGGCCGCCTCATCGGATCAGTACCAGCACGATCCAAATAATCGCTTGCTTTCCCGAGGACCTCGTTTTCGTCTGGATGCGGAGATGATTCGCGACAGTGCATTGGCGGTGAGCGGTCTGTTGGTCGAACGCGTGGGTGGCAAGAGTGTGCGGCCTTACCAGCCCGACGGATTGTGGGAGGTGGTCGGATACACGTCGAGCAATACGGCGCGTTTCACGCAGGATCACGGTGCGGCGCTCTACCGACGCAGCATGTACACATTCTGGAAACGAACGGCCCCGCCTCCGACCATGCAAATCTTTGACGCGCCATCGCGTGAGGTCTGTACGGTGCGGCGGCCGCGCACCAATACGCCCGCTGCCGCGTTAGCGCTAATGAACGACGTGCAATTCGTCGAAGCCGCTCGGCATTTGGCCACACGGCTCTGCCGCGAGGCCGACGAGGACGACACGCGGCTTCGCCATGGCTTTCGGCGCGTGACCGCTCGTTGGCCCTCGCCCCGCGAACAACAGGTGTTGTTGCAGTTACTGACCGACTACCGACAGGAATACGAGCAAGACGGACAAAGCGCGAGGGCGTTGATTTCCCTTGGAGAATCGCCAGTCGATGCGACGATCGAGCCCGCCGAACTCGCGGCCTGGACGATGGTCGCCAGCACGCTGCTCAACATGGACGAAACGGTAACGAAATGGTAGTCCCCAGTGTCCGGCAGTATACGCGAACGGACCCTCTGTGAGAGTTAACGGATGTTAAACGATCCCCGTCAAGAAATTGCCTTGCAGTTGACCCGCCGACATTTCTTCGGACGTGCGGCGACTGGAATCGGCACCGCCGCACTGGCCAGCCTGCTGAATCCGCAACTGTTGTCGGCCGCCACGACTTCCACCGATCACGGTGTACTGGGACAGCCGCACTTTACCCCATCGGCCAAACGGGTTATCTACCTGTTCATGTCCGGCGCGCCCTCGCAAATAGATCTGTTCGATTACAAGCCCGCCATGAACGCCTTGTTCGATCAGGACTTGCCCGAATCAATTCGGCAGGGCCAACGCTTGACGACAATGACATCCGGACAGAATAGATTTCCCGATCGCGCCTTCGATTTTCAGGTTTGCGCGGTACGGCGAGTCCGGTGCGTGGATGAGCGAGCTACTACCGCACATGGCCGGAGTGGCCGATGAATTGGCGATCGTCAAGTCCGTGCACACGGAAGCGATCAACCACGACCCGGCGATCACCTACATTCAGACGGGAGCCCAGGTGCCAGGCCGACCCAGTATGGGCGCCTGGGTATCCTACGGCCTGGGCAGCGACAACCTGGATCTGCCGACATTTGTCGTGTTGCATTCCAGTTGGAGTGCCAAACGAGATGCTCAGGCATTGTACGAGCGATTGTGGGGCGCCGGCTTCCTGCCGACGCGCCACGCGGGAGTCAGCCTCCGTTCCCAGGGAGATCCCGTGCTGTACTTGTCCGATCCCGCCGGCGTGACGCCCGAGCGTCGCCGCCGCATGTTGGACGCGCTGCGCGACTTGAACTATCAGCAATTTGCCCGGGTCGGGGACCCCGAAATCGAAACTCGCATCGCGCAGTACGAGATGGCATATCGGATGCAAACTTCCATCCCGCAGCTAACCGACTTGTCTGACGAGCCACAGCATGTGCTGGATATGTACGGTCCGGATGTACTCAAGCCCGGTACGTTTGCGGCCAATTGTCTGTTGGCCCGACGCTTGGCGGAACGCAATGTGAAGTTCATCCAAGTTTTCATTCGCGGATGGGACCAACACGGCGATCTACCCCGCGATCTGCGCCTGCAGTGCGGTGATGTCGACCAACCTACCGCGGCGCTGATTCGCGATCTCAAGGCCAAAGGTCTACTCGAGGACACGTTGGTCGTCTGGGGCGGAGAATTTGGTCGCACGATCTACTGCCAGGGCGGACTCAGCAAGACAAATTACGGCCGCGACCATCACCCGCGCTGTTTCACGGTATTGATGGCCGGAGGGGGTGTCAAAGCGGGAATCAGTTACGGCCGGACCGATGACTTCTGCTACAACATCGAGGAAAACCCGGTGCACATCCACGATCTCAACGCGACCATTCTGCACTGCCTTGGGATCCAGCACGAACGCTTGACGTTCCGCTTTCAAGGCCGTGATTTCCGTCTGACCGATGTGCATGGCCGCGTCGTGCACGACCTGTTGGCATAGGCCGCGCGTCGTCCATCTAACGAAGCCGTCGGACAGTCACGACTGTACCCCGCAATCGCTGGGATTGGGAAATCTTCGCCGCGCACGCTCAACATGGCTGAGACAGGGGCCGATGAATGAGTTTGATGGTCGGGGTATTTGGAGAATCCGGCTAAGCGCAATGGATTGCGAAAACGGCGTTAAGGACGGCTTGGGGCGAACTTTGGCTGATCAGCGAGTAAGAATCCACCGTGTTGAATAATATTTCGAATCAACTGCGACTGCATATTGAAGACGGCGTCTCGTCCGCCTCCTCCGGCCTCGATCTGCCCGCATGGGGTAATTTGCAGGCGGCCTATGCCGGATTGACCGGCTGGGAACTGGACTGTCAGCGAGCGCCCCTGCCGGCTCGGGCTGAACTGATCAGCGCGATCCCCAAGTTGTTTGGCGGCGACGATGGCCAAATGTATCGCCAGCGTACGTCCAGCACCCCCACGCTGGAACTGAGCGAGACGCATGCGCGGGATCTGGCCCAGGCGATCGCGGGCGTGTTGGTCGAATTGCAGGCGACTAGGGCGGCGCTGCAGGACCGCGAAGCGGAGTTGGCGACGGCGATTCCGGTAATCGCCCGGCAGAGCGAGGAAGCGGACTTCAACCAGCGACTGCAGGCGATTTTGCGGGGTGCGGTGGAAGGACTGCACGGACGAGCGGCGGCACTATACCTGCTGGACGACACAACCAGCGAATTGAAGCTGCGCCGCCCAATGGGGGCTTTCTAGCCTCCGTTTTCTGGAGGCCGCGCGGCCGCTGCGAGGGGCGGTAGCGGATTTGGAGGCATTGACGGGCCACGCGGTTGTTATCGAGGACACGCGCGAATTCACCCATTGGAATGTCCCCGAAGCGTTTGCTTCCGCCGTGTGCGTGCCGGTGTCGAGCCCCGACACCCTGTTGGGTACCTTGTGGTTGTTCGCCGACCAGATTCGCGACTACGGCAGTGAAGAAACGCAGCTGTTGGAAATCATCGCGGGACGAATTGCCGTCGAATTGGAGCGCCGTGTGTTGGTTCAGGAGGCGACCCAGAACGCTCGTCACCGCGAGACGTCCGAAGAATTGTCGGCATGGCATCGGGAACGGCAGGTCCAGTCACCTCCACTGATCGACGGCTGGCAGGTGGCGGCGGCGACGGTATATGAAGGGGCCGTCTGCGGCGATTTTGTGACCTGGCAACTCGGTTGCCGCGATCAGCTGCTGTTGGCTGGGGCGTCCATTTTGGGGGCGCTGCCGCGCAGTACCATGTCGGCGACTCTGCTGCAGGGCGCCGTGCAGGCGGTACTGCGTCAATCGCTCTCGCCACTGGCGATGATGAACATCCTGAATGATGTGTTATGGAGTGGCACACCGGGTGGTGAAAGTGCCTCGACCTTTGTCGGTACCCTCGATCCCGCCTCAGGTCGACTGGACTACGCCACCTCCGGTTCGACGGATGCCTACATCTTGCGGCCCCACGGATGGGAGCCGATTGCGGAAGATGCCGTCCCGCTGGGCCAAGATGCGGATTGGGACGGATTGACGCATCAGCAAGAGGTGCACGCGGGGGATGTGCTGCTGGTCGTCACGGACCGGCACCTCAGCCGCCGCGAGTCGAATCCCGCCTTCGATACGACGGCGCTGGCCGAAACGTTGCTACGCCATGTGCACCTCTCGGCCCGCGATCTGGCCGATTTGGCGGTGCAACGAATCCAAAAGCAATCGGCCGATCCTTGGGCGCGTTCGATCCTGGTCGTCAAACGGGGCGAGGGGCGGGTTCGCGTCTAAAGGCGGGTCGGTGACGCCTGCGGACCGTGAGACGAGAAACGTGGGTGGCGAGTCCGTCCGGTATCGCGGACCGGCGCCCTTGGTCTCACCTTGACCGGTCCCGGAAACGTTTTAGACTGTATGGTTCGAGTCCCGGCAGGGGGACGGTTAGAGCGCGAGTGGCGGAACTGGCAGACGCGTATGGTTGAGGGCCATATGCCCGTAAGGGCGTGGAGGTTCGAGTCCTCTCTCGCGCACTAGACTCTCCATCGGACGACTTGGCCTGATGGCGGTCCGGCGGGCCAAGGATCGTTTGAGAAGCGGCCGGCGGCCCCAATCCATCTGGAAGGCGGTTTTCCCGTGGATCGTGTGAACGTGCTGATGATCGGTACGGGGGAGTACACGACGGGTTACGTGCACGGTGCACCTGCGGTATCCGACAAGGGTGCGGGCGTGGTGGCATTGACGCTATTCGATCTGCGGCGACGCGGCGTAGTCGCCCAGTTGCATATGGCGGGGACTTGCGGTTCGAAGTTCCCGGGAATCCGCCAACATCTGCGCGACGTGATCGGCGATCGCTATCGTGATCTGGACGTGCAGTTTGCGAGCTACCCGGCGGATCATGTCGATCGCGATCCCGTGGCGTACCGGCGCGCCTTAGAGCATCTCGAGCCGGGCGATGTGGTGACCGTTTTTACGCCCGACGATACGCACTGCCGTCTTGCCCTCGACGCGGTCGCGCGGGGTTGCCACGTGTTGGTCGCAAAGCCCTTGGTGAAAACGGTGCGGGAGCATTTGGATTTACACGCGGCTGCCGTGCGCAACCATTGCCTGGTCGCGATGGAAGTCCACAAACGGTGGGATCCGATGTACGCCGACGCGCGCGATCGAATTCGTTCGCTCGGCGACTTCAGCCACTTTTCGTCGTACATGAGCCAGCCGAAGAGTCAGCTGTCCACGTTTTCCGCTTGGGCGGGCAAGTCCAGCGACATCAGCTACTACTTGAATGCACATCACGTTGACTTTCATCTCTGGGCGGTCAGCTCGCAAGCGCGACCGATCCGCGTTCGCGCGAGTGGCTCAACCGGGTATGCATGCCGCCAGGGCATCGACACGGAAGACACGATCACGTTGACCGTCGACTTTGAGCATCTCTCGAGCGACAGCCGTGGTACGGCGGTATACACGGCATCGTGGATCGCAGCCAGCAGCGATGTCCACTCGCAGCAGCGTTTCTTTTATCAGGGACACCGCGGCGAAATCCTGTTGGACCAGGCGCATCGCGGCTACCAGTTGGCGACCGATGACCAGGGATTCCAGTCGGTGAACCCGCTGTTTATGAAATACACACCGGATGATCGCGGCTTTTTTGCAGGCCAGAACGCCTACGGTTATCGCAGTATTTCGGACTTCGTTAGCGCCGCCCATCAGATCAAGTCGGGCGATGCGTCGCCAGCGGACTTTCACGGCCATTTGGCGACCATTGGTGAAACCTTACCGGTTACGGCCGTACTGGAAGCGGGCCGTCGGAGTCTAGATCACGAGGGTCGCGAGGTGCGGATCGAATACGACAGCGCAAGGGATCGTCGCCGGGCTACAACTCGCACGTTGAGGCCCATCGATCTTGCTGCGGGAGGCTGTGACGGTAGGCCGGATGTGGGACGCCGACGTGCGCGATCCCGCGTCGATCAAATGTAGACGCGTTGGTTGTAGATATACCATTCGACCAAGAGCACAACGAGGGCAGCCAGCAGCAGGTACTTCCAAGCCTCGTGACGTTTCGTTTCCCAGGCAGCCGAGCCCTGAATATCTTCGAATTCGGTTTTCACCATTTCCTGCGGTCGAACATTGCTCTCCGTTACGTCAAACAAGTTGACGGCAAACCGCTGGTTGACTTGCTCGCTACGTGCGCTGCCGACTTGGTAGACACCCGTTTGTTCCGTTTGTCCATAGACGAAGGTATTACTAGGTCCGCGCGGTACGATGGACTGTTGACCCGTTGGCGAGCGGACCGTCACTTCGTCGACAGGCTCACTAGTTCGCAGCGTGACCGTTTGGCCGGGCTGAACGAACGTTTCGTTGGTTTCCAGCGAGGAGCCGCCCAGATAGCTGAGTACGTTGCCGATGAACACGGGAAAACTCACGCGGATGGGCCAGTCCGTATTGGCAAACCGCTCGCCTTTTTCATTCACCGATACAATGGGAAAAGCCTGCACCAGGTCTTCGAACCCTTCGCGGGGCGCGATCCCCAGCAGCACGCCTACATGGCTTTCGATCAGCACCGTGCCGCCCAGTGGCAGGTCCAACGGTTGCGATTCGACGATCCATTTGAGGTCGCCCAGTTCGACGAATCGCATAATGGGGTGAGCGCGATCGGAGTCAATGATTTGCGGAAGCTGTTGCAGTGGTGCGGCGCTCCAACGTTGATCGACGGGCAGTTGCCCGATGAAATATGTGTTGCTGCGAGGCATCTCGGGAGGTTGGCATTGGTCGTAAATGATCAAGTCCAAGGCGCCGCTATTGGCGCGAGTCCGATATTCCTCGGTTTGCAGATATGCTGCATTGACAATTTCGATATCCGCCAACTTCCGCGCAAAAGCGGTCGCCAAGACCGTTTCCAGAGCGTCATTGTGGGGCGTCGCGACCAGAACTCGTGCTCGTTCTCGGGGATCGATCGCGACGTACGCGATGTTATCGATTGCCAAGGCGTCGGGATGATCCAATTCCAGCCGCAGTTCTCCCTCGTCAAACGTGTCGATCGTAAACTCGACGCCACCTATGCCGCCGGGCGGCACGCGGACCTGGACGGCATCCAGCAAATGCCGATTAGGATTCAGCAGGATTAGATCGGCGCTTACTGTTACTTCCTGGCTACCGAAGTTCTGCAGTCGGCCAAACAGCTGGGTTTTTTCCGGGTGATCGGGATTGTTGCCGGCACTAAAGGCGACAATACCAACGTTTTCGGCAGCCGGATCGCCCAGTGGGATGTACGTCGGTTTCAAGTTGCCCATGGCAAATTTGGGTTCCGTTCGATAGCGGCCGTCACTGAAAATCATGAGGCCGGCAGGCAGGGCATCGGCCGCAGCCACATCGGTCGCATCGCTGGCCGTGCGGCCTGGATTGGCCAAACCGGCGGCCACCCGTAATGCCTCGTCCAAATCGCTGGGACGTTGCGTGGCTTGGATCGCATTGACGCGGCGTTTGAGTAACCGGCGGTTGTCCGTGAATGGTTGCTCGACGATCGCGCGATCCGAAAAGCTGATGATCATTGCAGCACTGCCCGGTTTGAGTTGCTGATCGATCAATTCGAGTAATTGTTGTTTGGCGTTTTCCAGGCGAGTTGGTTGTATATCCGTGGCACTCATACTGGCCGACGTATCCATGAGAAAGATATAGCGATCCTCGCTCAGCTGAGATCCTTGCCAACTGGGACGCAGCAGCGCGAGGATGGCGAGCAACAACAGCAGTAGCTGCAAGAACAGCAAGAGGTTTTGACGCAGTCGTTGCCACAGACTGTTGACGTGCAAGTCCTCGATGGTGCGGTGCCAAAGGTAGGTACTGGGAACTTCCAGAGGCTGCCGCTTCAATTTCAAGAAATACAGCAGAACGATTGACGGTGGGATGGCCAACACGACCAGCCATTGCCAACCGGCGAGCGTCCCATAGGAGCGGGTGAGAGTTGCGGCGAAGCGTTCGAACAGTCCCATTACCGAACCAGGCCTCGCTGTCGCAGATAGTTGGTCACTAAGGACTGAACGGGGATGCTGGTATTGGCCAGCAGATAGGAAATCCCGCGACGGTTGCAGAACTCGCGGCGCATCTTCGACAAACGCACTGAGCGTCCTACGATAGCGTTCCATTAACGGACGGCTGACCGTGATTTCGGCAACATCAGCGTCTTCCGAGTCCACCAAGCGCAAATCGCCTACGATGTCCGGATCAACCTCTGCGGGCGAGAGCACGTGAATCAGGTAGACATCCAAGTTCTGCGCGAGCAAATAGCGTAGCGCGGACTCGTAGCCTTGTTTGTCCATCAAATCGGTTATCAAGATCAGAATACCTTTGCCGGAATTTCGCAGGCAAAAGTTGCGGACGCCGTCGGCTAACGAAATATTCTCGCCAGGCTGAACTTGCTGCAGGTATTCGGTCATTCGCCAGACACTGTGTCGGCCGCGCAGCACGGGCGAGGGCGCACGGAGGGCTTGACCCAAAGTCTCCAGACGCACTCGATCAGCCCGACACAAGCCAATAAAACCTAACGCGGCGGCAAGCTGCTTGGCATATTGCAGCTTCGTGGGGTCTCCAAAGTCCATCGATGTGCTGGCATCGATCAGGGCAAAGAAGTGTAGATCTTCCTCCTCTAGGTACATCTTGAGGAACAGCCGATCCAGGCGCGCGTACATATTCCAATCGATAAACCGCAAATCGTCGCCGGCGACGTAGTTACGAAAGTCCGCAAACTCGACGCTCTGACCTTTGCGCCGACTTCGACGTTCCCCTTTCAGGCGGCCACGAAAAATCTTGCGACTGACCAATTCCAGCCGTTCTAATTGGACCAACAGCTCGGGCGGTAGCAGCGGAGTTGAGGGGCTTACAATGCTCACGATGATGCTCGTTCAAGAACCAGGGCAGGGCGTCGGCCGACCAGGATGCCGTCCGTCACGCGCGACGATACTACGCTCGGACTCGTGCCACCGCTGCGTCGTCGGCTTTCTCGGGTAATTGCTCCAGAATCTCCGTTAACACGTGATCGGGTTCCACGCCTTCGGCCTGGGCTTCAAAGTTCAGGATCACGCGGTGACGCATGGCGGGCAGGTACACGCGTCGCACATCCTCGAAGCTGACGTTGTAGCGGCCTTCCAGCAGGGCGAAGACTTTGGCGGACAGGGCCAAGGTCTGGGCGCCGCGCGGACTGGCTCCCCAGCGCAAGTACTGGTTGGTGATCGGCAAGGCATGGGGACCTTCGGGGTGCGTCGCGAGCGTCAGGTGCGCGATGTAATCCTGCACGTGCTTGGCTAAGATAACGTCGCGAATCAGACCTTGCCATTTGATGATTTCTTGCCCATCCATGACTTTACTGGTGGAACTGTGTTCGCTCCGCGTAGTGCGTTCGACAATCGTATTAAGTTGTTCGCGCGTGGAATAGCCGACCACTAATTTGAAGAAAAAGCGATCCAGCTGGGCCTCGGGCAATGGATAAGTCCCTTCCTGCTCGATGGGATTCTGCGTGGCCATCACGAAGAAAGGTCTTTTCAACTCGAAGCGATGCCCGCCGACGGTGACGGTTCCCTCTTGCATGGTCTCCAGCATTGCCGATTGGGTCTTGGGAGTTGCCCGATTGATCTCATCGGCCAAGCAGATTTGCGTAAAGATGGGACCTCGCTGAAACTCAAAGAACCGTTTGCCATCGGGCGTTTCCATCACCATGTTGGTGCCCAGAATGTCCGCGGGCATTAAGTCGGGCGTGAATTGAATTCGGGAGAAATCAAGATCCAGGGTCTGGGCCAGGGTGCGAATCAGCATGGTCTTGCCGAGGCCCGGTACGCCTTCCAGCAGGCAGTGGCCGCCGACGAACAGGCACGTGAGGACGCCATGGACAATTTCATCGTGCCCGACAATGACCTTGCCGATCTCTGCACGGACCGCGTGGTACCGCGTCCGAAATTCTTCGGATTGCTGCTGCATGTGCTCGGCGTTGTTCATGGACGCTCCCGTAGGTTGTAAAGGGGATGAGGTGTGCCCGGTGCAGGACCTTGACGTTCACTTGGCGTCGTCGCCACGGCCGTCGGGGCGATCTTTCCAGGCTTGCTTCTTGGCCCGTAGCAGACGAGCCGTGTAATCTTCCGGTTCCGCCGTATCCGGTCCCAGCGGTTGTCCCGACTCCGTTTTCGGTGGTGCCGACGGGAGCGCGGCGGCGTCCAGGACGCGTGTGTCGGCCTCGGCGTCGGGCGAGGGCTCGAACCTCGTGGCGGTGCGGCGATCGTCCAACGAACCCTCCAGTTGTGCTTTGCGCTGCCGCAACCGCTCCATACGCTCGTCCACTTCGGGCACGACGTCACGCCGCAAGATTGCCGCGGCCACTTTTTCCCAAGCGGGCTTGATCCAGTCGGTACCAAGGTTCACGCGGCGCACGAAGACGTCGGCAAAAAACGCGCAGGACGACAACAAGACGAGCAGCGGCCAGATATCGCGACTACTGATCGCACGGGCCAGATCACGGCGAAACGGATTGACGCTCAGCAGCGGATCGGTCTTGCCCGGTGCCACGGGACCACTGATCAGCTGTCCGGCGTTACCGCCCTGCGGCACTCGCTCCGCCAGTCGCTCCAATAACTCCATGTTCGTCTCGCGGTCACGGAATTCGGCGGAATACGGGACGTTGACCCCGGTACGAATGGGTGCGTGCCCACCACCGGGCAAGAGATTCAGGAAATAGCTGCCGGCCTGATCGCTGTCGAACTCACCGACGTATCGTCCTGGGGCCGTCTGCTGAATGTCCATGCTTTGGGCCTGCATGTCAGGTCCGACGACCGAGCCGGACATGTTCAGGAAATTCAGGAACTCGTCGTCTTTGTCCAAGGCGGTGACAACCACGCGGACCTTGCCGTCGACCTGTTCCGTCGCCACGGTGAAATTGCCCTGATCGCCGGTGGGCCGCATCGACCAGCGGACCATTTGGCTGAAGAACTTGTCGTAGCCATCCCAGCTCAGTCCAGCTATCCGCCCAGCGTTCGCCGGCGTCGGTGGTCAGGACGGCGGTGCGGCCGAGGCCATAGGTCCAACTGGCCAGGATCGTGGCGTTTGCCTCGTCGGCCGGCTCGGGAGAGATCAGCAAGACTTCGACCAACGGGTTTTCTTTGACGCTCGTCAGCACAAACCCGTGATGGGCGGCGGCGGCGTCGTCGATGCCTTGAGGATCTCGTGGCGGCATCCGCACATATGCGGCTGAACGCCGCCCGTCTTCGTGACCAGCGGACGGGCCACGCGGCGGGCTTCGCGCTGGAAGATCCGCGGCAGGGCGTTGGGATTGTTGACGACGTAGTATTTGCCGTTGGTGATCGTGGCGATGTCGCTGCAGTCTTGGTGTGCCGGCCGGGCCGTGCGTGCCGACGGCGACGGTGGTGATCTTGATCTTTTGTCCAGGAACTCCTGCAGTACGGCGTGGCTCGGCGGGCGACGGGTCGCCGTCGCTGATCACGATCATGTGCTTGACGGCGGCTTCCGTGCAGTTGCGAAAGCTCGCTGCGGCCATCGCATGCGCCGGGTCAAAGTCGGGCATGTCGCCGGGCGTCATGCGGCTCAGCAGGGCCAGTCATGCGACGCTGGTTGCCGCCGACTTGAGCAACCCCTGCGGGTTGCCCCACAGCCATCTGTCGTTGCCGGTTCCAGTGGATCACGCCGCAGTAGTCCTGCGGGCCCAGGGCATTGATCGCTTCCTCGGCGATCTTCTTCTGCCAGAAATTGCCCTGGGCCATTTCCGAGGCGTGCATCACCATCGCCAACGCGCCGACGGCACGACCTTGGCAGTTCTTGATCTGGAAATCGACCGGCATGGCCTTTTCCAGCTCGGTGTTCGTCCAGCCGCCGGCGCCGAAGCTGTTGGGCCCGCCCAGCATGATCAGCCCGCAGCCCATCTGCTGCGTGTTGCGGACCAGCATCTCGATCTGGCTCGTCGCTGAAATTTGTCACGTCTGCGCTCCTCGCCCTGCCGGGGCACGTTGGCCAGAACCACGGTGTCGTACTGCTGCAGTTCGGCCAGGCTACTGAACAGGTCGTTGCTGGCCTGCACGCGTGACTTGGATATTCAAGTTCCGCAGTCGATCGACCAGAAGTCGAACTCGCCGCGGTTCTCCCAATCTTCGATCAGCAGCACGTGGCCTTTGCCGCGAACGTGCGTGAACGCGGTGGCGCGATTGTTCTGCGTCATCACGTCGTTGGCCGGATCGTCGGGCACGAAGTCGCTTCGTATTCGTAGAAGTCGGGCTGATCGATGCGATCGGAAGTGGAAACACATTCTTGCCCGGGGACAGCGTGACTTTCTGCTCGGCCAGCGTTTCCACGGATTGGCCGGCGCGGCGGGTCAAGCGGATCGTTCCCTGCACCTGTCCGTCGTTCTCTGCGGTGGGTTCGAACACATTCGAAACCACGGCGCGGACTTCGAAAGGTTGGCCCTTGCGGATATCGGCCGGCAGCGTGACGCGTTCCACAAACACTTCGGGCCGGTCGCCCAGTTCGATGGGCACGACATCGATGCCGACGCCGTCGGCGGCCAGTAGCCGTGCCACGCCTTCGGCGTCGCCCATGTTTTCGTTACCGTCGGTGATGATCACGATGCGGCGCGATGAATCTTCCGGGAATGTTGCTTGGGCCAGTTTCATCGCCGCCGACAGATTGGTCGCGTCGGTGCGCAAATCGAACAGGCTTTCCAACTGTCCTAGAATCGGCAGGTCGGCATCGACCGGTGGTACTTCGATGTTGGCATTGCGACCAAAGACGATTCAGCGCGGCGCGATCACGTCGCTGGTCGTCGCGGTGTTCACTGACCGCGTTCTTGACATATTCCACCATCGCATCGCGTTGTGCCTGGGGAATACTGGCGGATTGATCCAACAAGTAGATGACGGTCATCCGATCGCTGGTCCGCAGGAATTGCATTTCGGCCAACGCCAACACGACCAACAGAAACACGAGCGAACGAAGGCCAAGGGCGACAAGGCGTCGCCAGGTCCCTAGTCCGCTGAGACTGCGATAGCTGAATGCCCACAAGAGTGGCAGCAGCAACAGCAGCCCAAGATATTGTGGCTGGTCAAAATAGTCACTCAAACCCAGCATGCCGTACCCCGTCGCCGCGGCGCTTACATCCGAATGCGCTGCACTCGGTGGTTGTAGGTGTCCAATACGTGAATGCGCCCTGGCGGTCCTGTACCAAGGCCCAGGGATTGGACAATTCCCCCGGACCGCGCCCCTGACTTCCCCAGGCGGCAATCGGCTGCCCGTCCCGCGTAAACTTCTGAATGCGGTGGTTGCCGAACTCGCAAACGTACACATCACCGTCATCATCGAGAATCAAGTCATAAGGATAACGTAGCTGGCCGAGTTCCGATCCCCGTTCACCCCAGATTTGGATCAATTGGGCCGACGATCCCGTGGCATCGAAGACTTGGATACGGTCGTTGCAGGCGTCCACCACCCACACGTGGTCCTGCGCGTCGACAACCAAGTTTTGGGGCCGAATGAACTGGCCCGGCTCGCTGCCGTGTCCTCCCCATTCAAACAGGAATTCGCCGCTGGGCGAAAATTTCTGAATGCGGTCGTAGTCTCCATATTCGGCGACATACAGACATCCTTGGGAATCGGTCACCGCATCGGTGACCAGGCCGAACGTGCCTGGAGCATGTCCGAACGTGCCACCTAACGTGCGGTCCTCAAGCAAGGTGCCATCCGGGCGATAGACCAGGATGCGGAAATAATGGGTGTCGGCCACCAACAGATTCCCCTCGTAATCGAAGGACAACCCGGTGGGCTTTCCGTTCGCCCAGGCAGGAGTTTGCCAGCCGTGCAGGTAGCGACCATCGCGGTCGAAGACCTGGATGCGCGCGGTCTTGTCGACAATGTATAGCCGGTCGTCGGCGTCGATCGCCATCGCGCGAGGCTTGTGCAACTGACCTGGCCGGGTACCATGCTCGCCCCAGACTAACTCCAGTTGTCCGACGAGGGGGCGCCCAGGTCCAGGCCGCTGCGGGCGAGAACCAACAAGGGCAGCAGCGTTCCCAACAGGGCCACGCCGCCCAGGACGTAACGGCGACCGCGGGAAGGACGGCGGGACGCTGGTGTTGGCTTGTCCAAAACGGGTGCTCCTGGGGACGGCACGAGGTGACTCCAGCCGCGTCGCACGGCTCGATGGGGTCCGTTCGGCGGGAGATCGGCGATTCGAGCCGACGGATATTATTTTACCGGTTTGCGACGATCGTGGTTTGCTAGATGGTGCACAAAACGGGGACCGCGACGCCCACCGATCGGGGCCATTATCAGCGGCGCGACGGGTCCTCGGGCTAGGTCGGTCGTCGCTCTCCTGGAGTCTCCTTGACCATTCCGCAACTACCGCTAGACTAACGAATTAGGAGTTTTATCGTGTGCGGATGAGGGCAGGGCGTCCGCGTCCCCTGTAGCCATCGTGGGGTTCAGGCAGCGTGGGCCGAAAGAGCCGCGTCGTGCGTTCCTCCATTGGGATGCGAATTGAATGACACCGGTCGTGATTGATGTGCGTAAGGCCCAAGATGCGCGCGATGTGGTTCATCGGGCGGTCCAGGCATTGGCCGAAGGCAAGTTGGTTGCTTTTCCGACGGAGACGGTTTATGGCCTGGCGGCCAGTGCCTTGAACGAACAGGCAGTACAACGGTTACTGGACGTGAAAGGCCGACGAGACGATCATCCTTTGGCGCTGGCCATCAAGAGTGCCGACGACGCACTGGACTTCGTTCCGAATCTGAGCCCCTTATGCCAAAGGATGGCCCGCCGCTGCTGGCCCGGTCCGGTAACCCTTGTGTTGAAGGATGATCATCCTGAGAGCCTGTTACGGCAGTTGCCGAACGCGGTCCAGAAGGTCGTCGCGCCGCGTGGCACTGTCGGGCTGCGCGTCCCCGCACATCAGCTGATTCTGGACGTGTTACGATTGCTACCGGGGCCCTTGGCGCTTAGCAGTGCCAATCGCACCGGTGAGCCCGATGCAATTAGCGGCCAGGATGTGGTACGCTCGCTGCAGCAGGATGTCGATTTAGTTCTGGATGATGGACGCAGTCAGTTCGGTCAACCTTCCTCCGTGGTCAGCGTGGACGAACATGGGTTGCATGTGTTACGAGCCGGCGTCGTCTCAGAGGAAACACTTAAACGACTGGCCAGCATGTTGATCCTGTTCGTCTGTACTGGAAACACTTGTCGGAGCCCGATGGCGGAAGGCATTTGTCGGAAGCTGCTGGCGGAAAAACTATCGTGCCGTGTGGACGAGTTGGAGGATCGTGGCGTGATCGTGACATCGGCGGGCATCTCGGCGATGGCCGGTGGAGGGCCCACATCCGAGGCGGTCCAGGTGATGGCGGATTTTGGCGTCGACCTGTCGACGCATGTGACGCAGCCGATCGGTGAGCGATTGGTACGGCATGCGGACCTGATTTTGACGATGACTCAGGGACATTTGAAGGCCCTGGTCAGCCGCTGGCCCGAGGCTGCAGGCCGGACGGCATTGTTGTGCGGCGGAAATATCGACGTAGCCGATCCGATTGGTGGACCGCGCGAATTGTACCGTCGTTGTGCGGATCAGATCCGAGCGGCAATCACCAAAACGATCGATGATCTGGATCTGCCGGAGTCCTCAGTATGATAATCGCCCTGGGCAGCGACCATCGTGGGTATCAACTCAAGGGCCGCTTAGAGAAAATGCTGCGCGAGATGGGCCATGACGTGGTCGATGTCGGCCCGCCGGATAGTCAGCGAGTTGACTACACGGATTATGCCGAAGTCGTCAGCCAGAAGATCTCGTCAAATGAGGCGGATCGCGGGATTCTGATTTGTGGCACGGGGATCGGTATGGCCATTACGGCCAACAAGTTCCGTGGCGTCCGCGCGGCGACGGCCCACGACGAGCTGACGGCGGAAATGTGCCGCCGTCATAACGATGTTAACGTCCTTTGTCTTTCCGGCGATATGCTCAGCGAACGGCCCATCGATTCCATGATCGAAATCTGGCTGAAGACGCCATTCGAAGGTGGTCGCCATGCGCGACGTGTGGAGAAGATCCGCGCGATCGAGGACCGAATTAATCCGTCCGCTTGCGACGAGGTCCGCCGGCCGTAACTTGCGGTCGTGCCACCGGGCACTTTGTGTGTTCCGTCGACTTTGTTCATTGAGTTGACCTGGGCGTTCCGGTTTTGTCAGTCCTAACCAACGCATCACCAGCAGCTCTCGCCACGTGTCGCTCCGCCGCGCCAAGCCCTTGATGGCACTTGGGTTCTTGATAAAGTGAAAGCGTGGCGAACGGTGCCACCTGAGTTGCGTCGGAATGATCCGGGCCCAGCACACGGGGTTCTCGATTGGTATTGGCGGTTCCGTCCACGAGTGACAGCGATGCGGCATCATATGCTGGCACGGATGAGTTGACATAGAGAAAGGTTCGCAACGTGTCCGCTGCACGTCCGGAGCATGACGACGAGGTCGACCAGTTGATGCTGAATGCCCGACTGCGCGACGAGTTGGAACCGTTTTTGGATGAATCTCTGGAAGTCGTCAACACGCGCGTCATGCCGACCCGGTTGGAGAACGAATACCTGGCATCGATGCTGGCCTGGGAGCGCGCTCCTGTTCTGCCGATTAGCCGCTGGTTCCAACCCGAACTCGTCCTGCCTCATCCGGATCAGCTCAGTCGCGAGCGATTGCATCGTGTACTTTGGGACACCATCGACGCCCTCCACCAGCAGCAGATCGTGTTGGATTACACCGATCATTTGTCCGACCGCGAGCTGTATTGTGTGATTTACCGCGACATCCTGCCATCGCTGGAGAAGAAACTCGAGCGGTCCAATACCTTCTTGCACTGGCAGTGCCTAGACGTGAATCGGGACCCCGAAGTCTGGCTCCGCTACTACGCTTCGAAAGACGAACGCGAGGCGTGGCAAGAAGAGTTTGGCGGCGCGCTACCCGATCACGAGCCGGCGCCGTTCCCCCGGCGGACACCCCGTTGGCCTCTCTGACCCGTGTGCGTTGCCTCGAGCCCGCGGAATGGTCGGCGGCCGATAGGCGGATGGCGTTGCGTATGGAAAACCGCCCTCACCTGTCTAACGGCGCCTGTCTCTCGGCGGGAGCACCAACTGGCGTGACGACTCACAGCTTCCCGGCCGGCGAATGGAATCCGGTAGCCGAACCCAATTGGCCTGTCTCGCCTCCTTCTGCTGGCCGAGCTGGGTGGTTGGGGGAGTTGGCCAGGACCGACTAGCCAATTTCGCTTGAAGCTCCGATAATAACTTCGTATTTTGGAAGGTTTCGACCGTTTTTCAGGGCCAACGCCCTGTGGCTTTCTTGTCCAGAGCTCGCTTCTTGGGGGAGGCAAAGTACGTGGCTACAACTGAGGATACGACCAGTGCGCACGTGATGAACGGTGCCGACATTCTGGTGAAATCGCTTGTCGATCACGGCGTCGAGGTCGTATTCGCGTATCCCGGCGGCTGCAGCATGCCGTTGCATCAAGCGTTGACTCGCTACGCCAAACAATTGCGCACGATTCTGCCTCGCCACGAGCAAGGAGGGGGGTTTGGCGCCCAAGGTTACGCTCGTTCCACCGGCAAAATCGGCGTCTGCATGGCCACCAGCGGCCCCGGCGCAACGAACCTGGTGACGGCGATTGCCGACGCGAAATTGGATAGCATCCCGCTGTTGGCCATCACCGGACAGGTGCCGACGGCCGTTATCGGTAAAGACGCCTTTCAGGAAACGCCGGTTGTGGAAGTCTGCCGGGGGATCACAAAGCACCATTACTTGGTGACCGACGTGCGCGATTTGCCGCGTGTGATGAAAGAGGCGTTTCATGTGGCCACCACGGGGCGACCCGGGCCGGTGCTAGTGGATATGCCTAAGGACGTGCAGATGCAAACGTGTGTGCCGGAGTGGGATGAGCCCATGGACTTGCCCGGGTACCGCGTGTTGCAGCACAAGCCGCGACCCGAGCAGATCAAGCAAATGGCGGCCGCGATCAAGCGCGCGAAGCGACCGGTGATTTACGCCGGCGGGGGCGTGATCGCCTCGGAAGCCAGCGACGAACTGCGGTCGCTCGCCGCGAAAACAGGGATTCCCGTGACCACAACCGTGATGGGGCTCGGCGCGTTTCCCGCGAACGATCCCCAGTTTCTCGGTATGCTCGGCATGCACGGTACCGTTTATGCCAACTACGCCGTCGCCGACGCCGACTTGCTAATCGCGATTGGCGTTCGCTTCGATGATCGGGTGACGGGCAAGTTCGAGGAGTTTGCCAAGCACGCTAAGATCATTCACGTCGACATCGACGCCTCGGAAATCAACAAGAACAAAGAAGCCCATTTGCCCATCGTCGCGGATGCCAAACAGGTATTGGATGAGCTGAACAAAATCGTTGAGCCGCCAGAAGACATCTTGGCTTGGGTCGCACAATGCGATGCGTGGAAAAAGTCCGACCCGCTAAAGTACGACCAGAGCTACGATGGGATACTGCAGCAGTACGCGATCGACAAGTTGTCGGAGTTAACGAGTGGTCTCGATCCCTATGTGACCGTCGGCGTGGGTCAGCATCAAATGTGGGCCGCGCAGTTTTACAAATTCAACTGTCCGCGCCATTGGCTCTCCAGTTCTGGCTTGGGCACCATGGGGTTCGGTTTGCCGGCCGCCATGGGCGTGCAGGCCGCTCATCCCGATGCCTTGGTTATCGACATTGATGGCGATGGCAGCTTCCAGATGAACATCCAAGAATTGGCGACCTGCTACTGCGAAGAACTTCCTGTGAAGGTCCTGCTGCTCAACAATCAGCACCTGGGTATGGTCGTGCAATGGGAGGATCGCTTCATGGAAGGTAATCGGGCCCACACGTACCTGGGACCCATTCATCATCCCGAAGCGGTTGGGCAAGGCAGCAGCGCGTTTGCCACGGAGCGTTATCCCGATTTCGTGCAAATCGCCAAGGGGTACGGATGTGGGGCAGCAAGCGTTTCCAAGAAGTCCGATTTGGTGCCGGCCCTGAAGGAAATGATCAAGTACCAGGGGCCCTTCGTGCTGGATGTGGAAGTGCCCTACCAGGCCCACGTGCTGCCGATGATTCCCTCGGGGATGACGGTCCGCGACATCATCAAAGAATGATGGAAATCGGCGCGTAATCCGTGACGTCACGGCCCAGGCAAGCACGGGCGAGCCTGGAATGGCGCCGGCGGGCTTGTCCGCTAGAGAGTTGGGCGGCGGCGCCATGGTGTCCAGGCGGCCAGGACAACTAAGCTCAATAGACTACAACTCGCGGGTTCCGGGACGGCGAACGTGGCGGCATTTACCCGGTTGAGCTGGCCGGACTCCATCACGGCCACGAGGTCGGCCGTGTCGAATTCTCCGTCACCGTTCCAGTCACCCGTTTCCCACGTCGAGTTACCGATGAGGGCATCTTCGTATCCTCCGGCGGTGAGCGCCAACACGAGATCCGCCGTTTCGAGCAGACCATCCAGGTTGGTGTCGCCCAGGACCGTTTGTTTAAGCTCCGTTACCCAAAAACGATGGTCATTGAAATCGACCAGGCCGTCCCGATTCAAGTCCCATCGCTCATCGCCGTCGCCTTGTCGAATGGCTGCGGCGAGCAGATCGACATCGGTGACATCGAGCATGCCATTGCCGTCGACGTCTCCCAACCAATTGCCCGTGCGCTGGTCCCAGCCACCCGGATTGGCCATCAGGTAAGCTTGGACCGCATCAAATTTTGGCGCGACGAGATCGTCAAAGCCCTCCTTCAGTCCCCACGCTCCGCTCTTGCTCCAGGGATCCATATTGTTAAATAGGGTCAGTGTCGTGCCCCCGATCTCGCGCCATTTTTCCGCCAGATAGGTGTACATGTCACCCATCCGTGGATCGCGCTGGATGTCAAACAGCAACTGGGTAAAGCCACCATCGTTGCGTTGCCCCGCGTCGCGCGGGACAAGATGCTGACCGCCCTCGTAGGATACCAACGATACACCATATTCATTGGCAATCTCGCGATTCCGCAACCATGTCTTCGCCGCGTCATCAATATTGGTCTTCAGTTCACTGAAGACGCGATCTAGATCGACCTGATTCGCCTGATAGTCGGCGTACAACTGGTTGAATTCGTTTTCATCGAGGCTGAAATACGTGGCGATGGCCGCCACGTCCGCGTTGGTTTCCCCTTGCTGGTTTGTCAGGACCGGCAGTCCCTTCTGTAGCACGAACGGAGTCTGCGCCAGCCACCCATGACGCGAATCAGACGCTCGGGCGGTAGCACCTTCGACACCACATCGAAGACGTCGCTTGCCCGATGCGCATAGGCTTCCGACGTCAGCGACGTTCCGTATTGTTGCGTCAAGACGTCGCGCACATAGCCGTATTGCGGGAAACTGCCGTTCCATGCCTCGTTGGTATACTCGATCCAGACTCGCAGGTTGGGGTCAAGCTGCTGGTCGACCATTTGAGCTAACTGGGTGATGTAATCGTCCGAAGCTGCATGGGGAATCGTTAGCCAGATGTCCTGATGCAGCTTGTTGCCTAGCGCAATCTGCATCTCGTACGGAACCCCTTTGCGGTTTCCCCAGTGTGCCTGATCGACTTGCGAGCGATCATTCCAGTCCGTGATCCAGTTGCCGTTTGTCGGCAGCCAATCCATGAATCGGAGCACACCGTAATTCTGCAAATCCTTGAGAAAGGACGGGTGGAACGGATCGGTCTGCTCACTGTACTGATCTTCGACGACACGGATATTCCGTACGGGATCGGCTGGATCGGTTTCCATGATCTCCAACAACAAACCAATCTCATTGGTCGACGTCACATTGTAGGTCGTCTCGTTTTGCCCGAAATTCAACGGCTCGATGGAGCCGTACGAAGATGACAAGCGAACAAATCCTGTTCCATCCCACGTGAGATCGTACTGACCGGTATCGTACCTGCCGCCGTTGTGAGTAAAGATTAACGAGCGAGCGATTTGGTCTTGCACAAGGATGCCGGGTATCCCTGCGATGTCAATGCAATGGGACGTTCGTCGGACCAGACACGGCCGTCGGATGATAGCCATTCGTTGCTCATCTTGGCGTAGTCAATGAATGGGACACCAATGTCATAGTAGTTGTAATCTGCTAGATTGATTCCGCCGGTCGGCAGAACATCCGGTAGCACTCCGGCACGCGCCTGAGTCGCGAGCAAGCAAGTGAGTACCACGAACGCGTTCCGCCGCCAAGACATTATGTGTCTCCCTCTTCAATCAAACAGTTTGCATTCAAATCCGGCACTGGGAGTTCCGCCGCGCAGGCGTTGACGCTCGCAAGGCAAACGGTACCGTCACGAGCAAGCTTTCGCCGTCGCATCGTTCACTTTTTTCGCAAACCAAACCAGCTTTCCGCTCCCCGCGTGCGGTCGCGCATTTGGGAACGGACCAGATGTCAATTAACCCTTACTATCTGCAATCCCATCCACCTTAGCAACTCTCTGGCGCGATGAATCTACCGTCGAGGGGCGTAGAAACTGACGTAGATCTACCGCCGCGGGTCAATCGACCAGGGGGGAAGAATGCGAATTTTTTTATTGTAATTTGGAAACCTTGTTGTGGTTCCCGCAGACTTACGGTTTTCACGTCAACAACCGCGTTCTTCCTCCCAGTCGGAGAAGGTGCTGGCAGCTGGGGAGGAGGGCCGTGGGGCGGTCGCGCACAGACTCGCCCGGGCCGCCGGGACGGTGTCCAAATCATTTCAAGCGATGATCAGACGGTTGGACACCTGGTTGGTAGCCGCCAAATCCATAGAATGACGGTTCGTAGTTTCCCACCAGCTCCACGTTGCTGCTGTCCGGAATTTGGTCTTCCATTCCCAGGCCCCAGTAGCAGGCATTGACCAAGGCCCTCCGCAGCCCTTCGCTCAAGAGGTCGACGGATGCACCCATCGTCGTGCAGATGATTCGCGACGTCTTGCCGGACGTGCCGGTGAATTGACGTGTCCAAAAAACGGGCATCATGGGGCTATTCTTCCCGCCCGGGACAGGCGGGTCGGTGGGCTGCATACCGGTGAGGACTTGGCCATAGACCAGCACGTTGGCCTCGGGTGGCAGGTGTTTGATACCGTAGACGTCGGTCGGCCCCCAGATATCGTGGACGCCTCGCAAGATCGGATGGTCTTTCAACTTAGGGTTGAATACGCCCCGCGTGCTTTCGTGCTTGTGGCTACCGTGATGGCTGATCCAGGTATCGCCCAGCACCTGTTGGCCGAAGCCGCCCGGCCAGGAACGACTGGAGAAATCGTATTGTGCGTAGCGGCTCTGGGGGTTCCGCGAGTAATGGAAGGCGTGTGTGGCCGTTCGCAGACCAAGGATCGGCTTACCGGAATTAACGAAGTCGTCAACGTACTTCATGTCGGCATCGGGCAATTCACGAAACCGCGTGGCGATGACCATCATGTCAGCCGTCGCCAGCTGTGAGATCCCGGGAATGTTCGTCTGATTCTCGGGATCGATGGTCCCATCGGCTGGATTAATCGAAAACAGCACCGTGCAATCAAACCCGTGATGCACCGCCAGAATCTTGCCGAGCTGTGGCAGGCCTTCTTCCGAACGGTACTCCTCGTCCCCCGAGATCAACACGATGTGCTTGCCGCGCCCGGGCCGGTTTGGCCCGCGTAGTGCACCCACAGTTCGTCAGCGGCCGACAGAGTTGGCGGGCTGAACAGGTTGGCGGCGAGTGTCATCAGGGAGGCGATTGCGAGGCGTGTCAACATCATGTCACTCCGGATGAATTCATGCGAAAGATCAACGTAGGTCGGCGCCTTCAGCTTAGCAGTGAGCGCCGGTGGATTCAAATCGTCGTACAAGCCGCCGCATCGCATTCCGTTTCGGCGCCAAGGGGGGTGGTCATTCGTGTCGCAAGGCTTCGATGGGGTCCATTTCTGCGGCTCGTCGCGCGGGATAAACACCGAAGACGACACCGACGATCAAGGAGATGCCAAAGGCGAGTGGAATGGAGACGGGGACGATTTGGGGACGCACGTTGCGGATGGTGGGAGGCAGGTTCTCCAACATCTGAGGTGCGTAGGTTTCGACCAAGTTCCGAGCGACGTCGGTGATCGGCAACAGGGCCAGACCACCGATGACACCGGTCGCGCCACCGACGGTGGCGAGGACGACGGTTTCCATGAGGAATTGTCGAATGATATCGTGTCGCCGGGCCCCGATCGCACGGCGAATGCCGATTTCACGTGTCCTCTCTGTGACGGTAGCCAGCATGATATTCATGATGCCGATTCCGCCGACGACCAGCGAGATGGTGGCGATCATGGCCATGAAGATGATGAACATCAAACGCGTATTACGCGCCTGTTCCAATAGCTCCAAGGGGACCACAATCGCGACGTCTCCCATACGGTCGTGCGATTCGAGCGACGCGCGAACGACATCGGCCGTGGGCATGACTTGAGTGATATCGGAGACACGCAAGGTAATCTGATTCAGTTCGACGATTTCACCCTCAAACGTTCCACTGCGGCGCGTCACGACCGAGTCACCGATCCGCTGCTGGAGTGTGGAGATGGGGATGTAAACGTCGGACGAAAACGATTGGGCGGCAAGCGAGCCGCCGATGGACGCAGTGGCGTTACGAGGTTTCAGCACGCCCACGACCATGTAGTACGCTCGGTCATCGTCGAAATGAATTCGCCGCCCGATGGGGTTTTGTAGCGGAAACAAACGTTCAGCGACTTCCGCCGCCAGTACACAATGATTCGACTGCTGCTCGAGTTCGGTCGCGGTGATAAAATGGCCCTGGTCCATCACCAATTGAGTAACTTCCGCATATTCCGGGGTACAGCCGACCAATCTGCCATCGACCAGATGAGTGCCGTTGCGAAATTGGCGACGGAGTTCACGAATGGGAAGCGCGCTTTTGATCGTGGGAATCGTTTCGATTAGTTTGTCGTACTCTTCGCGCAATAGCCCGTAGGGCACCGGCCCATTGGAATCCGCCGTGGCTTCCGAGGGTGGCTTGACGGACCGCACGAGGATGTTTTCCGCTCCCAGATCGGCAATCTGACGCTGTGCTTCGACGCTGATGCCTTCGCCGATGGCCAGCAGCCAAATCACGCTGGCGACACCAATGAAAATCCCCAATACGGTCAGCAGCGATCGCAGTGGGTGGAGCAGCAGGCTCTTAATGCCCAACTGAAACGTTCGCAGCCAAATCATCATCACACCGTTCTCCTGCCCGCAGCGCGTATGGCTCGTTGGGGCCGTAACCGTCGAACTCCCAACCGCGGACGCGTGACGCTGGGAAGCCCCGCAGGGAGAAATCCTGGCACTGCTCGCATCGAGCCTAGTTGGGTTCGTCTGACTGAACGTAGCCATCGCGCAGGCGAATCACGCGTTTCGACCGAGCCGAGACGTCGTCTTCGTGAGTCACCATGATGATCGTGCGCCTCGTCGTTCGAGCGCTTGAAACAGATTCAAGATTTCGTGAGTCGTGGCGGAATCGAGGTTTCCGGTCGGTTCGTCCGCCAGTATGAAATACGGATCGTTAACCAGGCTTCGGGCGATTGCGACGCGCTGTTGCTGACCGCCGGAAAGCTGCACGGGGCGGTGTTTCAAACGGTCGCCCAGCCCGACCAGTTCGGCGAGCTCGCGGCATCGATCCCGCTCATGACTGCCCAGTTGTCCCATGTAGTACAACGGGACTTCGATGTTTTCCAAGACGGTCAGCTGAGCGATTAGGTTGTACGACTGAAAGACGAAGCCGATCCGCGAGGCGCGGACGGACGACAATTCATCATCGTTCATACGACCGACGTCATCTTCGCCCAGGAAAAGATGGCCCGTTGTCGGACGATCAAGACAACCCAGTAGATTCAAAAGCGTACTCTTGCCCGATCCAGATGGACCCATGATCGCCACATAGTCGCCTTCGGGCACATCAAACGAAACCCCGCAGCGCACGCACGGTCTCACCCTTCAATACATAGTCCTTCGTCAATTCCTGGATACTCGCCGCCAACTTCATCGATTCGATTCTCCCATGGCACTCGACGTCACCAACTTGATGCACTGCTCTGGATGCGCCGGCGAAATCACGTCCCTTGCCCAGCCCGCGGCCAAAGCGATTATTTCGCTTTTTTTTTCAAAGCTCAACGCCGCTAACTGTCTTGTTCCCGCGGCGTGCGCGGTGCCCCGCCTGCTGGCACCTGTTCTTCGCCGGTCGTGGTGCCGTCGCGCGTTGCTTCGTCCGCGATCGCTTCCTTGCTCGCGTCCTCGGCACCCTCGGTGGGCACGGCGGGCAGGTCCACCTGATCCAACACGGTGCGGGGCGCGATGCAGATCAGATCGCCCTCGTCCAAACCCGACTCGATCACGACAAACTTGTCGTTATTCGGTCCCGTGAGGACCTCACGGGCCTGCCATGTGTTGTCCGTTCGACGCAGCATGCAGTAGAACTTGCCGCCGTGTTCGTGGATCGCCTGTACGGGAATCCTCAGCACGTCCTGCAGCTGATCGATCAGGATCTCTACCTCCGCCGTCAACCCGGGACGAATCTGCGCGGGGGGATCCTTGATGCGAATCAGGGTCGCATATTCTTTGACCTGCGAGCTAAACCAACTGCCCGGTTCGGGATACTCGTTCACTTTCGTGACCTCACCCGCGAGCAATTCGTCGCCGAACGCGTCGAGTCGAATCGCGACCGACATGCCGACTTTGACCAACGTGATGCGCGATTCGTTGATGTCGGCTTTGACCTGCATGGCCAAAGGATCCGGAAGGCGCACGATTGCCTGGCGCTCGCGGACCAAAGCGCCTGGCTCGACAATAAACTCGTTTTGGCTACGGTTGCTGGGGCGATTCGCGTAGACAACTTGACCAGACGAGGTCGCGAGAATTGTGCACTTGTTGATTTGTTCTTCAATTTCGCGCAGTTTGGTCAATTCCAGTTGATAGCTACTGGCATTGGATTCATAGAGTGCTTCGGCCGACTCAATCGCGGCATCCATGTCCTTCAGCATCTTGGGCTTGGTGTACTCGCGCAGCACGCGTAGTTTCGTCTTCGCGGCCTCCAGTTCGTTCAAGGCCTTCTCGACGGCAAATCGATCACCTTCTAACTGCAGGTCCGTAACGTAGCCCTTGGCCGCCAGTCGCTGACTGTACTTCAAATACTGTTGAGCTCGTCGTAAGTTTTCTTCGGCGACGAAGACTTCGCTTTCTATCGTCTGCTCTTCTTGCTGAAAGGTGCCTTCCAGGTATTCCGTCTTGGCCATCTGCGAAGTTTCAAATGTGTTCTGTGCCTGAATCATCAGGGACTTCGCGTTGTTGCACAGGATTTGCTGTTCAATCAACTCCTGTTCCAGGGCGGACGAATCCAGGCGGCAGATGAAGTCACCGGGCTCGACGCGGGTGCCTTCGTCCACGACCTCCAAGATGGCCGTTCCTTCCGAATTGCGCCCTTTCACCTCGCAGTGAATCTCGACATTACGCGAACTTTCGATCTCGCCTCGTTCGACCACCTCGTGGGTAAACGGTCCTCGCTCCACCTGGTGCATCACGACCGCGTCAAGTGCATCCGCATCACCTCGCAGCGTCCAGAAGCCGACGCTGGCGACCAGAAAGGCGAGCGCGGCGAGCGACGCCAATGTGATCAGCATGCTCGCACCGCGAGGGGCAGTTCGACTCGGCGTTCGGCGAAGGATGTTCATACACGACATGCAGGGCCCGCGGCGAAATTCCATCGGGCGCGGGCATGCCCGTCGCCTTGTTGGGGAATTGCTCGTCCTGGGGCCGATGCGATAGGGGGAAATCGAGGTGGGAAAATCGGTTGCCCGGTGCTTGGTCGGTAAGGGGCCCGGGCCGTGAGGGCAACACAGCCGCGTCAAGAGCTCGGCAGCCCCGCCCCATATTCTACACGGTCGGTTTGATTTCGCCACCAGCAAACTGGCAGGGACATCCAGCCCGATCCGCACGTTGCGACTCCAACCCCGCTGCATCGTCAAAGTTCCGCGCCGGCCGTTACGCCTCCAGCAACTCGCCCACCGAGGAAATCGGGCCTTCGGCTAAGGGGAGGGCCGCCACTCGGCCGCCCACCGCCAACATCGAACTCCCGAACGGCAGGCCGTGGTCGCCGCAGAGCTGCTGTTCCAACCGCGAGATGCCGTAGAGCAAACGGTTGACGGGGCCGGCGGGCAATTGCGGCGGGCGTGGAGCTCCGGGTAAACATGCTTCCTTGAGCCGCACCGCCACCTTCAAGGGGAACAGCCAATGGTAAAAGTATCGCAACTCGTCCACTCGCATCCGGCAGGTTCGGGCCAGTGCCGTGAAGCTCGCTTCCGTATAGCGCGTGTAGTGATGGTTCAGATCGTCGTGCGTCGTCCACAGCAGACGAAAGGCGGGCACCGTGATCAGCAAGGTCCCTTCGGGCTCCAGCAGCGACAGCGCGTGCCGTAGTCCGGCTTGGGCGTCGGGCAGATGTTCCAGCACGTCCAGCATCACGATCAATCGGTAACGTTTGCCAGGCTGGAAACTGGTATCGAAGGAACCCACATGGATGTCGCCGTCCGCGTGGCGGCGCGATTCCACCAGGTCGGCGTCCGCTTCAATCCCTTCGACGGTCCCGTAGCGTTTGAGCAGAGGAAAGAACAGGCCGTTTCCACAGCCTACATCCAGGACGTGTCCGCCGGGACGTCGGACGTGCTGCTCAAGGGCAGCCACAACGAATTCCTCGCGGGCTCGCCACCACCAGTGCTCTCGGTATAGCCGCTCGTACTCTTGGGAATAGTCTGATTGCATGGGTGCCTCATAACCTGTCGAACCACATACGGGGGCCGCTGCTTAACCTGCTCGTAAATGCGCCCCACGTACTCACCGATCAATCCCAGAAAGACAAGTTGGACCCCACACAAGAAAACCATCGCAATGAGTAGGGCCGTAAACCCCTGGGGTGACTGGTTCCACAGCAGCCGCGCCACCACCGCGTAGGCGGCGTAGGACATCGCCGCGGCGACGGCGCCACCACCGCTAAGGGCTGCCGCCCGCAAGGGGAACACCGAGAAACTGAGGATGCCATCCAGTGCCAGGCCGATCAGCTTGCGGAGGCTGTACTTGGAGTGTCCCGCGTATCGACCATCGCGTTGCACGAGCACGCCCGTCTGCTGAAAACCCACCCATCCTCGCAGGCCTCGCCAGTATCGATGACGCTCGGGTGAGCTCCGCAACAAATCCACGACACGACGCGACAGAAGCCCGAAGTCGCCGGCATTCTCCGGTAGTTCGACTTGTGCCATTCGTGCGATGAGCCAATAGAAGGCGCGGTAGCAAGCCCTGAGCCAAAGCGGTTCTTTCGCGCCCGTGCGGATCGCGTAGACCACGTCGTTTCCCAGTTGGAACTCATGTACGAATTCAGGGATATACTCCGGGGCATCCTGCAGATCGCCATCCATCAAGACGACCGCGTCCCCCGTCACATGGTCGAGCGCCGTGCCGAAGGCGGCCTGGTGCCCAAAATTACGTGACAGGCGGACGAAGGTTAACCGTGCGTCGTGCTCGACCGCGTGTCGTAACAGTTCGGGGCTGCGATCGGTGCTGCCGTCGTCCACGATCACGATCTCGTGTGGACCGCCCGGCAGGATATCGAGTACGGCCCCGGTCCGCCGCAGTAATTCGGGGATGATCGCTTCTTCGTTGTAGATAGGAACGGCAACCGAGATGCGGGGTGTTGCCAGAGAATCAAACTGTGAGGCGGGGTCGTTCATGCGTGCGGCAACGGATCGAGCGACGGAGGGCCCGCCGCACCGTCGCGCGGACCACCTGCAAACATAGCATCGGAGTCGACCCGCGTTGTTCCCGTCACGAAATCCTCTATAACTGATGGCATCGCCGATGCCCTAAAGGGAACCGCAATGAAAGCTGCTTATATCGAACAGACGGGTCCTCCGGACAACATCATCTATGGGGATCTGCCGCGACCCGAGCCGCAGAACGGTGAAGTGCTGGTCCGCGTTAAAGCGGTCTCCGTGAATCCCATCGACACCTACTTGCGAAACGGCGCCAATTATTGGCCCTTGCCCCAGCCCTATATCATCGGCTGCGATCTGGCAGGAGAAGTGGTCGCCCGAGGGCCCGCGGCTCAACGGTTTCAGGTGGGCGACCGCGTGTGGGGCAGCAACCAGGGGCTGTTGGGACGCCAGGGTACGTTCGCCGAATTCTGCGCGGTGGACGAGCAGTGGCTGTATCCGTCGCCGCCTGAGGTGGACGACTCTGCTGTGGCGGCCTGCGCTGGTCGGCATCACCGCTCATCTGGGGTTATTTCAGCGAGCTCAACTTCGGTCGGGCGAAAAGGTCTTCCTGCACGGCGGTGCGGGTGGCGTCGGTGCGATGGTCGTCCAGATGGCCAAGGCGGCTGGCGCCCAGGTGTTCACAACGGCGGGCTCGTCCGAAAAAATCCAGATCTGTAAACAATTGGGTGCGGACCAGGTGGTCAACTATAAGACGGACGACGTGCTGCGCAGCCGAGCAGTTTGCGCCTGCTGGTTTCGATGTGGTGTGGGAAACCATGCGCGAGCCCGACTTCGATCAGTTGACGGCGATGTTGGCCGAGCGGGGGCGACTGGTCCTGATGGCCGGACGCGACGCTCGACCTCCGTTCCCCGTCGGCCCTTTCTACGTCAAAGGTTGCTCGTTGCTCGGCTTTGTCATGTTCAAAGCCACCGCGGCCGAACAGCGCACTTGTGCCGAACAGATCAATCAATGGTTAGCGGACCGAAAGGTGCAGCCGCAGATTGGCGCACGGCTGCCGTTGTCCGACGCTGCGGCGGCTCATCGACTTCAGGAAGAGAATACGTTGCACAAGGCCGGGACGTTGGTCGGCAAGATCGTGTTGGTCCCTTGAACATCCGTAGCGGTCAGTCCCTGCCGCGACGACACACGACAATCCAGCCCTGGGCGCGAAGACTGCCCGCCAGCCAGGGCCACGCCAGCAGCCGATCGCCGCTCACCGTCAGGGCGTTGTTTTCCATGATGCTCCAGCCCGTCACTCGCAACAGTCTGCGCAGTTCGGCGCCGTAAACAGGTGCAGATAAAACTGCCGGATACCCCGATAGTCGTAACGCTTGTCGCCTCGGATCTGGCACCGCACCCCGCTGCCGATCAAGTTCCGCAGCAACCAATCTCGGCCCTGCGGCCACCACAGGTTGTGCCAGAAATTGTGCACGTGCAATACCAGCAGTCCACCCGGACGCACGATGCGGTGCACGTGCCTGAGTACGCCCTGCCGGTGGCCCTCACCGCAAATCATGCCCAAGGTGCTGAACAGGCAGAGCGCGTAATCCACCGAGGCCTCGGCCAAGAAGTCCAGCTCCACCAGGTTGCCTCGTAGGCATTGCACCTCCAGTCGTTCCCGGTCCGCTTTCTGTCGCAGTACCTCCAGCATCGACTGCGACAGATCGATGCCGATGCCACGAAAACCGGCGCGGACCAGCGGCAACAGTGCGCGGCCCGTTCCGCAGCCTAAGTCGACAATCACCCCTGGACGTGTCAGGTGACGACGGACGATCGCCGCGTCCAGCTCCAGTAGGCTGTGCTCGCGGAAATATGTGTCGTAGTCCGTGGCGATGAAGGGTGCTTGTGCATACTGCCACGTGCCACGCGTGACGCCGGGTGGCAGTTGCCAATCGGATGGAGACGTCGTTGGATTCAACGGAAAACGCTGCAAAAAGGGGGCCCATTGTGGCGTCTAGAGAGCGTCAGTATAATCCCCGACTTGTAAGAGAAGTAAGACCAGAGGCGCAGTTACGTAGTTGACAGGAGTATACCAGTGGCAGTGCGAGTGGCGATCAACGGCTTTGGGAGAATTGGTCGACTGACCTTTCGAAATTTGGTGGCGCGGGGCAAGGAATTCGAGGTTGTCGCCATCAACGACCTTACCAGTAACAAGACACTGGCCACTCTGTTGAAATATGACAGCACACATCGACGGTTCGACGGCGAAGTGGGTTATGACGAGCAAAATCTGATCGTCAACGGCCGGCCGATACGGGTGTTCGAAGAGCGGAATCCCGCAGCACTGCCGTGGGGCGATTTGGGCGTGGACGTGGTGATCGAAAGTACCGGCGTGTTCACTGGACGCAAAACCGGCGATAAACCGGGTTACGATTCGCATTTGGACGCGGGTGCAAAACGGGTCGTGCTCAGCGCCCCGGCGAAGGACGATCCCGATCTGACGGTGGTACTGGGAGTGAACGACGACCAGTTGAAGCCGAATATGAAGTGCATTTCGAATGCCAGCTGCACAACCAACTGTTTGGCTCCGGTTGCCAAAGTCCTCCAGGATACGTTCGGGATCGAACGAGGGCTGATGACCACCGTACACGCCTACACTAATGATCAGAACGTGCAGGACCAGCCGCACAAGGATTTGTATCGAGCTCGGGCGGCAGGACAGAACATCATTCCCACGAGCACGGGCGCTGCCAAGGCAGTTGGGTTGGTGATTCCGTCGTTGCAAGGCAAATTGACGGGCATCGCGATGCGGGTCCCCGTGGTCACCGGCAGTGTGGTGGATCTGACCGTGGATCTCGCGAAATCGACGACAGTGGACGAGATCAACGCGGCCGTTAAGGCCGCCGCTGACGGCCCGATGAAGGGTATTCTGTGCTACACGGAAGACCCGATTGTGTCGAGCGACATCGTGGGCGATTCCCACAGTTCCGTGTTCGCCGCTCCCTGGACCCAGGTGATGAAAGGGGACATGGTCAAGGTCGTCAGTTGGTACGACAACGAATGGGGTTACAGCTGCCGCACCGCCGACCTGGTCGCCCTCTTCGGCGCGATGTAACGCGCGTGTGCTTGTTCCCTAGGTGAGAACGTGTCCGTCGTGGCCGTCGAGTGGCTGCGGCAGGCCACTGTCGGCCCGCGTGTGTCCTTAGAGCATGCCATTCAAGGCTTGCCCGGTCTGGCTGGTGGCGTGTGCGGCAATCTCGTCCGGGCGACCCACGGTCACGACTTGTCCGCCATCCACTCCGCCGCCCGGCCCGAGATCGATGATCCAGTCGGCCGATTTAATGACGTCCAAATTGTGCTCGATCACGATCACCGTGTTACCTTTGTCCACCAGTTGATTGAGCACGCCAAGAAGTCGTTGCACGTCCACAAAATGGAGTCCCGTCGTGGGTTCGTCCAGAAGATAGAGGGTCTTGCCGGTATCCACACGAGCCAATTCGGTGGCCAGTTTGATCCGCTGCGCCTCGCCGCCCGAGAGGGTTGTTGAGGGTTGGCCAAGTGGTAGGTAACCGAGGCCAACGTCTTCGAGCGTCTGCAGTAGCCGCGAGACGGTGCTGAAGTTCTGGAAAAACTCGACCGCTTGGCTTACACGCATATCCAAAATGTCCGCAATCGATTGTCCTCGGTAGCGAACTCGCAACGTCTGGCGATTAAACCGCGCCCCCTGGCATTCGTCGCAAGTGACGTACAGATCGGGCAGAAAATTCATTTCGATCTTCTGTACGCCCTGCCCCTGACAGGCCTCGCAGCGCCCTCCGCTGACGTTGAAACTGAACCGCCCTGCGCCAAAGCCTCGCTGTTTCGATTCCCGCGTGCCGGCGAAGATTTTACGGATTTCGTCGAAGACGCCCGTGTAGGTCGCCGGGTTGCTACGGGGCGTGCGTCCAATGGGGGATTGATCGATCTGCACGACCTTGTCGATCTGTGCAACGCCCCGCAGGCTGGTATGTTGACCCGGCTTGGGCGCCATCCCTCCCAGGCGACGAATTAACGCGGGCGCGAACGTTTCGTTGACCAGCGAACTCTTGCCCGACCCGCTAACTCCGGTTACGCAGACAAGGGCGCCAAGGGGAAAGCGGACGTCGACGCCAGCCAGGTTGTTCATGCTAGCGCCTTCCAGGGAGATCGATCGGGTCTTCGCGATGCGGCGCCGTTGATCGGGAACGGGGATCCGCCGCCGACCGGCCAGGAAGTTGCCCGTCACCGAGGCCTCGCAAGCACTCACCTGCTGCGGTGTCCCTTGGGCGACCAAACGCCCGCCGTCGGCGCCCGCCGTGGGGCCCATGTCGATCAACTGGTCCGCCTGCCGCATCATCGCTTCGTCGTGCTCGACAACCAGCACGGTGTTGCCCAGTGATTGAAGATCACGGAGGGCTTCGATTAAACGCTGGTTGTCGCGTGGATGCAGTCCAATCGACGGTTCGTCCAGGATGTAACAGACGCCCACTAGCCCCGAGCCGATGCTGGTGGCCAAGCGAACACGTTGCACCTCGCCGCCGCTAAGTGTTTCGGCGGGACGATCGAGCGTCAGGTAGCCAACCCCGACCTTGTCGAGAAACTTGAGACGATTGCGGATTTCCAAGAGCAAGGGTCGCGCGACATCTTGCTGCGGAGAGGGAAAGGACAGCTCGTCAAAAAACCCTCGGGCTTGATCAACCGAGAGGGCCGTGATCTCGTGAATGCCCTTGTCCGTCAGCCGGACACTGGTCGCTTCGGGGCGTAGTCGAGACCCCTTGCAGGCTTGGCAGGTCACGACACCCCGGTAGGCTTCCAGCGTCGCCAGGCGGTTCTTCCGGGTCGTAGTCGAGTACTCCTTTTCCAGCAACAAACCGAGGCCGACGAACTTGCTATCGTCGCCATGAAACAACTGGTGAAAGGCCTTGGGCTTGAAGTCTTTCAGTGGCGTATCGAGGTCGGCGCCGTGGGCCTTCAAGAATCCTTCCAGCTGCTTCATCAGCTTTTTGCGGGTGGCTGCGCCGATTCCCTTCCAAGGCTCGATCGCGTCCTGCGCCAATGACAGATCCGGATTCGGTAGGACCAATTCGGGGTCGAATTCTTCCATGGCCCCTAGTCCCTCACAGACGGGACACGCGCCGTAGGGGCTATTGAAGCTGAATGTACGCGGCTCGAGCTCTTCGTAACTGATGTTGCAATCGGGACAGGCGTATTGCGTACTGAATAGTTCGTTGTTCCATTCGGCCGGCCCGCCACCTTCCGGTTCCATGTCGGGCGTCAAATAGCAGACAACCGCCAGACCTTCGCCTTGGTTGACCGCCAATCGCACCGATTCGCCGACACGAGCCCGCACGCCCGAACGGATGATGACACGGTCGATCACGGCATCGATATGGTGCACTCGGCCGGATTCAGTTCCGGCAGGTGCTCCAGATCGTACACGCCGCCGTCGACGCGAGCACGGACAAATCCCGCCTTGCGGATTTTCGCGAAGACTTCCTTGTGCGTTCCCTTACGACCTCGGACCAACGGCGCCATGATCATCGCCTTGGTGCCCTCAGGAAACGCCATCATGCGATCCTGAATCTGCTCGATCGATTGCTGACGGATCTCTTGACCGCAGCGGTAACAATGAGCTTGACCCAGGCGCACCATCAGCAGACGCAAATAATCGTAGATTTCCGTTACTGTGGCGACCGTGCTGCGACGGCTCAATTGCACTGCTCGCTGGTCAATGCAGATCGTCGGCTGTAATCCCTCGATTAAATCGACATCCGGTCGCTGCATTTGATCGAGGAATTGGCGGGCATAGACCGAGAGGCTCTCGACATACTGCCGCTGACCTTCGGCAAACAGCGTGTCGAACGCCAAGGAGCTCTTTCCCGAGCCGCTCGGTCCGGTGATCACGACAAACTGGTCCCGAGGTACGTCCAGATTGAGGTTCTGGAGGTTGTGCACGCGAGCACCACGGATCCGCACGTGTCCGTTGACGGATGCCGCATCGGCGTCGGGGCGGGACGGGTTGCCGTTCATCGCTGCTCTGCCCATGATTCTCGTCGCACGCTAAACTTGCTACCGTAACAGACCCCTCCGAGGCCAGCAAGAGTCGAATTGTTCGATGATCGATCCCTCAGCCGCCGACGCCCGCCTGACGCTTGAGCAGCAATGGCTGGCCCCTTACGCCCTGCATTCGGCGGATTCGACCGGCCGAGAACACGCCGAACATGAACACCCATATCGGGGGGCTTTTCAGCGCGATCGCGATCGCATCCTGCATTCCGCCGCGTTTCGTCGGCTGAGCGGCAAGACGCAGGTTTTTACGGGCAATATGGGGGATTATCACCGGACTCGGCTCACCCACACGATGGAAGTCTCGTCGATCGCGCGGACGATGGGACGCACGCTGCGATTGAACGAGGACCTGATCGAGGCACTAGCGCTCCTACACGACATTGGGCATCCTCCCTTTGGGCATGCCGGCGAGGATGCGTTGGATGAGTGCCTAACCGACCACGGGGGCTTCTCACACAATGCCTTCGCTTTGACCTTGGTCCGCGAGTTGGAACGGCCTTATCCTCATTATCCGGGTCTGAATTTGACCCGAGAGGTGCTGGAGTGCCAGGCTTATCGCTGTCAGAAGACGTCGTCCGACCATCAACCGCTGCTGGAAGCCCAAGTCGTTGACGTGGCTGATAGTATTGCCTACGACGCCCATGACGTGGATGACGCCGTCAAGCTAGGGCTTTTGACGCTTGAACAGGTACTCGAGATTCGCTGGATCGCAACATGTCACAGCCGGGTGAGGGAGCGATTTGGCGAGCTGCATGGCAAAATGCTCCGTCGAGCACTGGTTCACGAACTGATCGATGTTCAGGTAAGTGACGTGTTGTCGAACAGCCAACGAACATTGCAGCAGCAGGACCCTCACTCGGTGTACGAAATCCGGTCAGCGCCACGGCCGATGATCCATCTCAGCCCTGCCATGACCGCTCAAAAACGTGAACTCGAGGAATTCTTGTTTACGCGCGTCTATCGGCATCCTTCTCTAGTCGACACGCGCAGCAAGGCCCAACGGAAGCTGCGTCGAATGTTCCACGCCTACTGCCGAAACGCATCCTCGCTGCCGAGGAAGTTCCAGCAGCGAAGTGATCAGGTCGGCATTTACCGCGCAGTAGCCGATTACTTGGCCGGGATGACGGATCACTTTTGCTTACACCAGCACGAACTCCTCAAGTGAGGGCGTGGAAGCAAGTTTTGTAAGGGGCCTCTAGTCGCAAGGGGGGTACCGATGATACCCTGGGAAGTAAGGGGTAAAGTAAGCTGTGGCGGTCGGTCGCTGGCGTTCCCGGTGACGCTCGTACATTGCTTTCCTCCCGCCCGACGGCAAATGGCAAGAAGATCCTGTTGGTGCGCGTGTAGCCGAGGGCTGAAATAGCTCGTGGGTGACCGAGTGTGTGTGGACGGTTTCGCCCGCCAACGAAACCACAAGCCACAACCGAAGAATCGTAACCAATTCCTGCTCGGCTGAATGTGCAACTAACAGATGGCTCTAATCCTTCTCCGATGTGCCTTCGTCGTCGTGGCGATCGGACTATCCGTCACCTTCATTCGCTCGGGTCTGCTACCAGAGGAACCGGAATGGTCGCCGTTTGCCGTGGTGGCGCTGGTGTTGGGCTTGGCTGGCGCATCGATCGCCATCGACGCGCTGATTCCTCGCAAGCGAATTGAAACCATCACGGCGGTTTACTTCGGTGTGCTGATTGGGTTATTCCTCACCTACATCGTCGGCATCGCCTTGACGCCGATCCTCGACGAAAAATACCTAAGTCCGGTGCAGTTGCTGCTGGGCATGATCCTGTGCTACATGTGCATCAGCGTGCTGATTCAGACGAAAGACGACTTTCGTTTTATCATTCCTTACGTCGAGTTTGCGAAAGAAGTGAAAGGGCTCAAACCCTACATCCTGGACACCAGCGTGGTGATTGACGGGCGGGTTGCCGATGTGGTCGAGACCGGTGTGTTGGACAATCAATTAATCATGCCGCGATTTGTCTTGGCCGAACTCCAAAATATCGCCGACAGCAGTGACAAACTGCGGCGCAGCCGGGGACGGCGCGGTCTGGATATCTTGAATCGTCTGCGAACCAACCCCGACGTGGACCTGCAGATTTATGATCGCGAGATGCCGGAGATGGCCAATCAGCCCGTCGACATGAAGCTGGTCCTGCTGGCTCGGCGGTTGGAGGGCAAGCTTGTGACGGGCGACTACAATTTGAATAAGGTCGCACGCTTGCACAACGTCGACGTGCTGAATTTGAATGACTTGGCCAATGCGCTTAAGCCCGTGTTCCTGCCGGGCGAACATTTGGCAGTTCGCGTCGTCAAAGCGGGTGAAGAGGAAGGGCAGGGGGTCGGTTATTTGGACGACGGCACGATGATCGTAATCGAAGGGGGGCGCAGTCACATCAGCAAGATCGTGCGAATTGCTGTTACGAGCGTGCTGCAGACCAGCGCCGGTCGCATGATCTTCGGTCGCTTCGAGTCGACCGTCGCAGACGCCAAGGCAAATGCATAAGGCAGGCGGTTTTGCAGACAGGCAACACGATGGCCGTAGGTCCAATGCCGCACTGCGTGCCTCCATGCGGCCGCGCTGCCTAACCCTTGCCCACATGTTCCGCTAGAGCGGTTCGTAGCCGTTCTCCCATCAGGTGCACGTCCACCACGTGGCCTTCAGGGTTGACCAGCAGGATGAAAGGGACTGCTTCGACGCCGCAGCGGACGGCATTGGCGTTTTCCAAGCCGGGCGTCATAGGATCGGGATTGACCACCACGGGCCAATACGTGGGATGTTCTTTCAAGTATCGCTCCAGCAGATTTCGATCGTCGTCTAAGCTAATGGCGACGACTTCGACGGCGGGATCCTGCTGCTGAGCCACGGCCTTGCGGATATTCTCGTCTTCCTTAGGCCAGTCCTTGTGCCAAGCTGTCCAGAAGCAAACGACCACCCACTTGCCGCGGTACTGTTGCCAATCGAACGGATCTCCATTGAGCTTGACTCCTTCCAACGCCAGGGGTTCGCCGATCAGATTCAAACGTCGGTCGGCGAGTTCGACACTTCGTTTCACATCGACCGCCAAGTTTGCATCGCCTGCATCCTGGTATCGTTGTCGGATCAGATGGTAAGCCTTCAGGGCTTCACGTGGATGGCCCGAGTATTCCAACAACTGAGCGGTTTGCATGGCGTAGGCCAAGATGTCCGGGTCGTCATTCTCCGGCGACAAGAGTTCTTCGACTTTCGCCAACAGGTTGGCCATCGCCTCGGGCTGCTGCTCGGCTACCTCGCGGGCTAGGCCGGTGAGCTCTAGGTAGATCGATTGGCTGACCAGCGACTCCCCCACAGAGGCAACATTGGTGTCCGGGTGCCCTTGAAACCGCTTGCCGATTAGGCGAAATGCGCAGCGTCGCGGTCGGCAGTTCGCCATATTGCAGCAGCCAGCCGGCGGCTTCGCGGGTGGCATTCAAGACTTCCGGCCCGGCGTCGGGATCATCCAGGAGTTGTTGAAGTTGTGCCATCAGCTCGTCGCTGGTCGGGCCCGATCCGGACAATGTGCGGTTCACGTCCGCCTGAAATTGGGTTGCGTTGGCCATGCGTGCCAAGAGGGGATCTTTGCCTTCGGCGATGCGACTAGAAAAAGCCTCAAACCGCTCGGCCATCGTATCGGGATCCAATGCCATCAACGTGCGTAACGCGTCGAGCTGGATGGAGATGGCTCGCAAGCGAGTTTCTTCGGGAACCGATCGCGCCAGGATTTTGTCACATGCCAGAATGCGAGCTTCCATCACGCGGCGAATCGCGATTGCCTGACGTGCATCCGCGGTCAGTTCCACTTGTCCGTCGGCAGGAGAAACGTTTTCGCTGATTTCCAGCTGTTGGTCCAACTGGTTGACAAACTCGAACAATTCCTCGGGTGTACCGTCGGGGACGGCGATGGGTGCGACTTCGACTTGCGTATCGGCGCGATCGCTGAGGGTTCGTCTGGCACCATGATACTCGCTGCATCGGCCGTGGGAGTCGACTCCGGATCACTACGTGTGCAGCCGGTGTGCGTTGCGAACACGAAGGCGAATCCGACCAGCCAGGGACGAGCAGTCGGTGAAAGGGGCAGGACCATCACGCAAGATTCCTTCCGACATCTAATGCTGCGAATACAAAGCCGTGCGCATTCTAGTCCCTCGCTTCCTACGAAAGTAGCCGAGAAGCTGTCGCACCGCATCGCCTACGGCACGATCAAAAAGGAACCGCGACGGCGATCCAACAGAGGGCTGCAAGGTACCACGTCCAAGGTGCGCCCCCCTGCGGTCCGATTCGGATCATTCGCAGCAGTGCGCCACAAGAGTGTCGTCAGCAGCAAGGTGGCGACAGCACGCCCCGATCCCAGGTACAGCCCGCTCATGGCCGACAACGCCAAAGTGACCCAGGTTGGGTTCGCGCCACTTGCGGCGTCCTGCGAGTGGGCTCGTCGAAAACCGGGCTTCAGCACAAATGTGATCAACGCCGCCAACATTGCTCCTCCCAACACACTTTCCCACACCCGCGCCGAGGCTTCCGTGTGAAGCAGTTGGGCACTGCCGGAGGGCCAAACTCCCGTCATTACCAGGGGAACGGTACCGCCAAAGATCAGTAAGGATTTGGGGAGGACATGGCCATCAAAATCGATGAGCGCTGCGGTCACCAACACGCACATCAGGCTCATCTGCCAGAGAAACGCAAACACGGCCGGTCCGAGCGGGTCATCGGTCGCTACGCGAGACACGTCCTGCATCCACTGATTGGCGAAGATCAGCATCATCAAGCCTTCCACCAATGGATAACGCGGAGAAATCGCGGTTTGACAATCGCGACAATGTCCCCGCAAACGCAGCCAACCGAATACCGGCAAATTGTCGTACCAGCGAATGGAATGATGACAGCGAGGACACCGCGATCCCGGGTGCAGGAGACTTTGGCCCCGTGGTAGGCGATACACAACCACGTTCATGAAGCTGCCCACGCATCCCCCCACGAATGTGATCCACACCAACGTCAGTGCGGGGGCCTGGCGAATGAACGTCTCCAGCGAGGTTATCAGGTCGGTCATCTGCAGGTCGCCATCGTCCCCCGTGTCTCGTCGTGGCCCGCCCGCGGTGGGCGGCGGCAAAGCCGTTGTGTCGCATCGGGGGAGTGCTGGGAAGATTTTGGACGAAGGCCTAAAATGAGGCAACCGCCATCGGCCTCTCTTTGGGATGCAGCGCGGGAAATTGTGACAGCGGGGTGCGCGCTCGAGTTTGCAGGCTGTCTACGGATCTCGGAAAGGTTGCGCGCGCTCGGATCATGGCCCAATGATGCAAGGACTGAGTTCGATGCATGTGATTCACAGTGCTGAGCCGCTTAAGTCGCTCGATGCCGACGCGTTGGTGGTCGGAGTTTACAAGGACGCCTGTACGGCGGCGGCCGATGAGGTCGATCGGGCGAATGGAGGGATCATCGGGCGATTGTTGGAAGTGAGCGAATTTAAGCCGGAGGTCGGCAAGGTTTTGCCGCTGTATTATCCCTCCGGCCTCAAGTGCCCGCTGGTCCTGCTGAGCGGCTTGGGTGCGCGAACCGAAATCGAGCCGAGTGCCGCCTTCCAAGCGATGGCGAGCGCAACGCGCTGGTTAACCGAGCGAGCTCGCGGCCAAATAGCCATCGCCGGGGATCGCGATTGGAGCGACGAGATCACGGAGGCGTCGGTGGCCGGAGCGGCGGTCGGTTGCTTCGGTCCCGGGCTCTATCGCGCTCAACCCAATCGGACCGCACCTAACACGATCAAGTGGCTGGACGTATCTGCCGATGCCGTCGACCGTGGGCAGGTGATCGCCGAGGCGGTCAATCTGACGCGCCGGTTGGTCAACGAGCCGCCGTCGGTGATCTATCCGGAAACGTTTGCTCAGGCAGCCGAAGCTGCGGCTCACGAAGCGGGCCTGGAGATTGAAATCTGGGATGTCGATCGGCTGCAGGCAGAACGCTGCGGTGCGCTGTTAGCCGTGGCGCAAGGTTCCCTGCGGTCACCTCGGCTTGTCATTCTGACCCACCGTGGGGCATCCACCGACGCTCCCTGGTTATCGCTCGTCGGCAAAGGAGTGACCTTTGATTCGGGCGGATTGTCACTCAAGCCCAGTGACAGCATGTTGTCCATGAAGTGCGATATGGCCGGTGCCGCCACCGTGCTGGGTGCGATGCAGGCAATCGCTCGACTCAAACTGCCGTTAAACGTGATGGGGCTGATGGGGCTGGTCGAAAATCTGCCGAGTGGCACGGCGTACAAGTTAGGCGACGTGCTGACAGCTCGCAACGGTAAGACGATCGAGGTCCATAATACGGACGCCGAAGGACGCTTGGTGCTCAGCCGATGTGCTGTCGGTGGCGGTGGATCGAGGTGCCGACAAATTGATCGACTTGGCGACTTTGACCGGCGCCTGCATGGTGGCCTTAGGAGTCGATGTCGCGGGACTGATGACGAACGACCAAGCCTGGTGTGATGCGGTTCGCTCCGCGGCGGAGCGTTGCGGCGAGCGCAGTCTGGCAGTTGCCGATGTTTCCCGAATATGGCGAGCTGATCAAGAGTCACGTCGCGGACATCAAGAACGTGGGCGAGGGGCGCTGGGGAGGTGCGATCACGGCGGCGAAGCTGCTGGAGGAGTTCGTCGATGGGCATCCTTGGACCCATATCGACATCGCCGGGCCCGCGTTTCTTGATAAGCCCAAAGCGTGGATGGACGCCGGTGCCAGCGGGGCCCTGGTGAGGACGTTGATTGAAGTGGCACGCGATTGGGGGGCCACGTCCGAGTGAACCTTCGGCAGAGCCACGGCCGAGGCGTGCTATAATCGAGGCGGGCAGACGAGGCGGACTCGTGTGGGCTGCCGCATAAGATTGGACGTGTCGACCGACGAGATGATGACAATGCAGGGCAATCGATTTGGACGCGTGTGGGCCTCGACCGTCTTTGCGGCCCTCGCCATGATCTCGCTCGACAACCTCCCCACGGCAACCGCCCAAATGTTTGGCCCCCGCTCACTAGGACGCACCATACGACCTCAGCCCGCACCCGGTTTAACGGGCAACGTCGGCATGTTGCGTAATCAGCGGTTCATTCGCGGCAACCGGCAACGGACCGATTTCGTCGGCTCTGATCGCGCCGAGACGCGGGCGTTTGTGGGAATGCAGCAGTCGGGCGTGGCAAGCAGCGTCCGCTCGGCCGTCACGGGAGGATTGGGTGACAACGATACTTCGCGGCAGGTCAATCAGCCAATTCGTCGTGCTTCCGCACAGCGTCCGTACGACCCTCGTTTGGAAATCGGCTTCGATTATCTCGCCCAGCCACCCACGGATGTCGCCGCCGAGGTCACTCGTCAGTTGTCGTCGCTGACGGCGGGGGTCTCGGTGTCGATGGAAGGCCGGACAGCCATCCTCCGGGGTGTGGTTGCTTCCGCAGAGGAGCGGCAGATGGCCGAGTACCTGGCAAGTTTCGAGCCGGGCGTTTCAAACGTTCGAAATGAGCTTGCAGTCGCTGGTGATAAGGAAGTGATCCCGCCTCCATCGCCTCGGCAGGAATGAGCTCCGTCGACTTTTCATCTCCAGGTGGGAGTGCCGTCACATCGGATGCTGCGTCCGCGTGGGCGGCGAGTCGAACTTCGTTGTGCAGGGAATGTCCCGAGATGGCGTCGGATGACGTCTTTAGCTTGCGCGAAAAGCTGGGCGGCATGTCAATCGTGATGGTCGTGTCACCGGCATCGGCGGGGACCGTTTCTTTATACGAGGCGGGGATGTTCTCCGCGGTCAGCTTTTGTTCGCTCGGTTCGTTCTCAAAGCCCGGTAATAGTTTGCGTACGGGATCGGTTACGACAACCGATCCATCCCGACCTTCAAAGCGGGTCACGAGGCTCAATTGACGAGTGACGCCACCGACTTCATCCCACGGCAACCAAATACTGTAGGAATGTCCCAAACGAGTCTTGCTGTAGTGATTGGCGAATTGTTCCGCCGTGAATACGTACTTTTTTTCCGGCGTGGGCATCCGTGAGACGTTCGTGGCGTCGAACGCGTAGACGACTAAAACACCATCGACTTTGATGGGATCTTTCGAGTCATGTTCGTAGAAATAGATACGCGCCGAACCCACGTATGCCCGGCTGGCCCGGTTCGTACATTACCGTATCACTCCACATCGGCACAATCTGTTCGGGCACCGTCGGCGGCGGCTCCTTGTGCCAAGTGAGTTTGTCGGGCAGATCCCAGCGGCGCAGCCGACGACGGTCATGCACATCCAGGCGGCGACCAGCGAGCACAACTTGGTTCGCACGATCCGACAGGAGCGATCACCATAAGTGAAGGATTGCAACATCAAGCGTTTGGTCTCACAGCCCGGGCGGCACAGGCCTAGGTAGATCATCGGGAAGCGTTTGGAGGGGTTCCGGAACAGGCGCTTCGCGCCCCTGACCGCGCGGATCAACGTCCGGATAAATGACTTCGGTCGGTTCGGCCAATTCCGGATTGATTGTGGTTTCGGCGTTGATGTCGGCGTCGATTCGATAGACATCTGCCGCACACCACGACATCTTGGCCATTTCCGACTGCTTAATCCGCTCTGAATCTTCCGGCGAACGGATCACGTGGGGTGTCAGAATGATCAGCAGCTCGGTCCGTTTTTCGAACATCCCTTCATAGCGAAACAGATTGCCCAACAGTGGGATGTCAGAGAGGTACGGAACGTGACGCGAAATGGCCATCTTGCTGTTGGTAATCATGCCGCCCAATATGATCGTCTCGCCACTCGCGGCACTCACGGTCGTCTGAGCCGTTGTCGTGTCGATCCGTGGTGAACGGATCACGGTGCCGTCGATCGAGACGGTAATCGGGATGCCATCCTGTTCCGGGCCCAGCGCCGATTTTTCGGCGTCGATTTCCATGACCACCGTGTTGTCCGGGCTGATCCGTGGCGTAACACCCAGGATCAAACCGACATTCTCCAGCTCCACCGAATTCGTCTGCAACCCACCCTGCGTCAAGTTCGACGACACGATGCGGGGCACCCGTTGCCCCACCTGAATAAAGGCCGGTTGATTATCCAGCGTACGGACTTGAGGGCGACTAAGGACGTCCAAACGGCGTGCTTCTTCAAGTGCGCGGATCAACACGCTGACGCTATCGCTGCTGGCCGATAGCACCAATCCACCGAAGCCCAATTCATTGTTGATGCGCCCGATGTTGAAACTGGTCAGGCCCTGACTTCCCACGACGCCAGATTGCGACAGGGCTTTGGTGCTACCGCTATTTCCCAAGGACTGATTGTTGAATTCAAATCCTGGTACGTTTGACGCGGCCTGAATAATTTCTTGCGTGGACGTGATAATGCCGGCAGGCGTCGAGCCCTGCGTCGTGCGTACGGTGGTGACCAGATCGCCAAGTAGGCTACGGTCAAACAGTACGGAGTCCTGTAAACCGAGCTCGACGCCGAACTCGTGGCCGTCGTTCAGAGTCACCTCGGCAATCACCACCTGAATCATGACTTGAGGTGGTTGGGCATCCAGATCGACGACAATCTTTTTGATCTCTTCAAAATAACGAGGGGTCGCGCTGATGATCAACGAATTGCCCACCGGCTCGGGCACGACCACCACTTCTCGCTCGATTTGCTCGAAGGGGTTCTCAGCGCCAGGAGCTGCAGCCTGCACTACCCGTTCGCTCCGTAGAAACTCGTTGATGGCCGATGCCACGTCGATCGCCGGTGAGTTCTTCAGTCGATAGACTTCGTTGTGTCGTTCGGCTAAATCCCGCTCATCAAGGCGCAACAACAACGCCTCGATAATTCGCAGGTCGCCATCCGAACCGGTCGCGATGATGCTGTTGGTTCGCGAATCAACGGAGAACCGTAACGGCGCAAAGGATGTTTCGCCGGTGGCCGAGGGCAGTTGAGGACCCAAGCTATTGCCCGTGTCGGTTGGGATCAGCGATCGCAACATCCGGACCAGATTCGTTGCGTCGCCATTGGTAATGCGAAACACTTTGATTTGCGAGACCGAGCCAGGCACATCCAGTTGTTCAATCAACGCTTCCAGCAACGGTAGGCTGTCCGGTGGTCCCGAGATAATGATCGAATTGTTGCGGACGTTGGTCGTGATGCGGACGTCCGCCAAGATTCCACTGCGGACCAGACGCTCATCGGCGCCCTCGATCGTCAGCAGTTCGAGCATCGGGGATGTCGGGCCCCCGTCGGCTGCCGATTGAATGGCCTCGCGCAGTGTTTCCGCGATGTCGTCCGCCAATGCATTTTCGATGGGAATGACTTTGGCGCGGTTCACCGCTTTGCTGTCCGGCGTATCCATCGAATGGATCAGACGGTCGACTTCTCGCAGGTCGCGCGGCGATGCGTAGACGATCACCGAGTTGGATCGCGAGTCGGCAAGGACTTGCACGCGCGGTGCCAGTCCGTCGCGACCCGTATAGAATTGGTTGATTGTCGTCACCACGTCGTCGGCCGGTGCGTGAGCGAGTCGGTAGACACGAAATTGGGATTCCGCGGCCACGGGCGTGTCGAGTTGCTTTATCAACTCGATCATCGCCTCGACGGCGTCACCCCAGCCGATGAGCAAAATGGCGTTGGGCTTGACCAAGGAGGTAACACTTACGCGCCCCTGCGCCGACCGTTAGATCATCGGTGACATCTTCGAGGACCTCCACCACGGCAGCTGAATTGGCATGTTCTAGCGCGTAGACACGGACGCGCGGCTGCGTCTCGCGACTCAGACGCTCCAGCTCCTGAATAATCTGGGTTAACTTTCGCACATCGCGGTCCCGACCGCGAAGAATGATGACGTCAAGGTCCGGCAGCGTTTGTACATCGACATCCACGTCCAAGCCTCCTGTCGCGGGCGGAATCCGCGCTGGAGCCTCGGCCCCCTCGCCTTCCGCCGCATCGGTGGCGTCCTCCTGAAAGACAAAATTGACGAGTGCCAGTCCGCCGGTCGTATAGCCCCGCCGGATCTCGGCACCCTCGTCATCTTTGGGCGTTTTGGCTTGCTGTTGATAAGCGTCGATGGCCTGGCGTAATTGCGCCGGATCGGTCCGTTCGATTGACAACACGGCCGTGCGTTGCGCCGAGTCGGCCGGCAAATGATGTAACGCTCGAAATAAGACCGACAATTGGTCCAGGACTCCGGCCGGCACCTGACATAACACGCCAGACCGTCGATCGTCAAAGATCAGGGTGGCGACCAACTGCTGTCCTGTCCGTAGCTCGTAGACCCGCTGGGTGCCCTTCGACTTCTGCCACAAACGGCTCCCTAGGATGAGACGGAGTCGTTGTTCAATCTGATTTCGATCGAGGTCGGCGGCTGACAGTCGGGTCGCAGATGCGATCGGCACGGCGTCGGCGGCTGAGTTGAGTGGCCCGCTGTTGGCAGATCGAAATCGTACGGCCGCGTCCTGCCCGGTCACAGCGGGACGGAGACTTGGCGGCACAGCAACCTGCTGAGCGTTGGCGACGCCCCACGATGTCAAGATCGTGAGAGTTGCAACGACGTTCAGTCGCAGCCTGTGAAGTGCCAGTTGCCCGATTTCCGCCATCGTCCTACCTGGTGCGGCGCGGTTGGGCCCTCAGGGCGTCCGTCAGACGCCGATTAGGCAAAGTGTCCAGGAAAAAGTTGGCGGATTCTAGAGGATCGGCCGAAGGTCGTCAAGGCGATCAAAGGGCCATAAGGTGAGGGCCCGGTGAAGGGGTGGTGTCGCGCGTCGCTGCTCTATGCGGGAGAAAATGGCCGGAGGTCGGATGAGGGCCGGTCTGGCGTATTTCGCTGCGGTCCGCCCCTACCCGCTGCTCGCGCACCGGACTCCGATTCGGACTGCTCGTCCGCGGGCTCCAACGTCTGACCGATGCGGACATTCCGCGTGCGCCCGTCGATCTCAAATTCCACCGCGTCCGAGCCGATTTGCACCACGCGCAAGGATGAGCCTTCCAACGTCAGTCCGTCGCCTTCGGCCAGAATTCGCGTTTCCCCCGTTCGCAGAAAACTCAACCATGCCTGACGGTTTTGATCCACGTCGGATGTGATGGCTGACAGCTTGATGGTGGCGGCGGGGGGTTCGCCGGCACGGAATAGATTGCGCCGCGCGATTACGTAATAGTCGTCCAATGGCGGTGGGCTGTCGCTCGATTCACGGTACGGCATGGGCAGCTGATCGGGCTGGGCGACCGCCGGGATAGTGAGCGTTTCAATGGTCATCGAAACATCGACCGTCCCGTCGGCCGTGGGCAGCAGCGACAGGGATCGGATTTTGTGTAGGTATTCGGCTCGGTAAAACGCATGCAGGAGCTCCGTAACCTGCGACAGTGTGCCCTGCGTGCGGAGGGAAAAGTCGATTCGTGTATAGAGATTACGTACCTTGTTCGGGGAGCCGGAATCGAGATTTGCTTTTTCCAGACCGGTCTCTTCGATAACCTTCAACAGCCAGCTACGGTATTCGGTGACAGCAAGTTCAAGATTGCTGGGAAGACTTTGATACTTTAAGTCGTCCAATTGTGGCAGCCGGTTTTGCTCGCGTCGTACCTCCAGCTGGCCGTCGTGCAATTCTTGTTCAAGTGTCGTGACACGTTGCTCGGCGGCTGCCAACGGCCGCTCGTACAAACGTCGATACGTTTGGTCACCCAGGTAACCGACGATCATCAGCGCGAGTACAGCGATGAGGAGGCGTTGGCGTCGATCCATGGGGGGGCGTTCCTAGCGCTATCGGCGGGGCGCGGAAGGTGAGTTGGGTGTGCTTTGCGCTGGCGGAACCAGCGTCGGGGGTGTCACAATCACGCTCGTTTCGAATTGGGTTGAGAATTCCTGATTTGGATCGGATTGTGAGATCCGTTGGCTGCTCACCTGGTGCGCTTCGTTTCGCAGGTCCTGTTCCAGTCGGGCGATGATGCTGGGATCCTGTACCCGGACGCTCATCGTGATGATGCTTCGGGCTGCGGCGGACGGCGCCATGGAAATGCGTTGCACGACGGCCTGATCGGCGGGAGGGAAGCGATCCGACAGCCGACGTAGTTCATCCAACCAATTGATCTCCGACTGTTGCCATCGCTGCACTGCATCCAAGACCGCGGTCTTTCCCCGCAGTTTCTTCAGTAGCTCGCGGTTGCTATCCACATCCGTAGCCAGTGATTCGGCCACCTCCGCGGCTTGATTGACTTCGCGTTTGAGCACGGCACCGACGATGGACAACGCTACTAGTCCAGCCAATCCATAAATGGCGGCCTTGCGGCCCCAACGCGGCGGTGGAGGCGGCTGTTTGGGATGTGCCAAATCGATCGTGGTCGTGCCATCGACGTAGTCACGGATCATTCCGATTAACGCTGCATAGCGATGCGTTTGTTCGGGCCGCGGTCCCTCCGGAACTTCAATATCGGCTAACGGATCGAGCAATGAAACCGTTAGCTGTAGTTCGTCGGCTAATTGCTTCACGAAGGTACTGTTACGATCCAGATCGGCAAACATGTAAACATGCTCTACTTCCCCCGCTTCACTGGCAGACGAAGTTGCCTGGCGGGGAGCGACGAACAGGGTACGTCGAATTTCGTCAGCGAGGTGTCCAATGTCGGGTTGTCCATCCGGGTCGATCGACAAATGGACACTTCGCGTGAACGTAATATGACGGCCTGCCAGGACCGATACGTCGGCGGTCGACGGCAGCAGATTCAGTAACAGCGAATGGGGTGGCAGATTGCGAATTTGTCTCACGAGCAACGAGGCAATTGCCAGCGAACGTACGACAATCTGTGCGGGTTTTTGCTGCAGTTGCTCGCACACGGCATTGACCAACTCGAACGTTTCGCTCCGCAGGGCAGCTGCCTCCACGGTTTGAGGCTGATTCTCGGTCGGCGCTTTCGGCAACCCGAAATCGATGGGGCTGTCCTCCGTCAAATCAGCCAGTTGCCGAGTGACTTCGTTGCGTACGATTTCTGGCAATTCTGCCGTCGATGCAGGAGGCAGGTGCAACGTCAGCATGTCGACCTGTGAACGCGGCAATCCAATCAGCAATTGAAACGAGCTGAGTTGATGCGCTTTGAGTTGCTTGGCCAAATCTTGGGCGGCCTGAATCGGTGAGCCGTCGCTTTCGATGGAAACTTGCCACGTATCGATCAGCCGAATGCCGCCCGCGGTACGTTTCGCGGCGGCGGCGAGCATCTGCTGGTGGTCCCAGACTACGGCGACAATCGGGCGCGTCGAGCGTTGTCGGGGTCGCGAGATCATGGTGAGTCGGTCGTGCGGGAGGGACGGAAACGGTGGCGGGTGAGTTATCGGCGCGAGGTCGGCTCGCATTCACTGCGACGGTATCGGTGTCAGCCGCTCCGGGCGCGTGCCAGGCACAAAGGGGAAAGACGAACCGGTTGTGGCTGGGCCATCGTCCAAGGTGGGAGACAGCAGGTCCTGCCAACGGAACCCGATGCCCTGACGCCGCAAGTCCCTGTAATATACCGGGGTTGGCGCGTCGCTTGTACCATCGACGACAATTTCCTGACGGCACCAGGGAGATTGTGCGTCGTAGAGGGCGACGATTTGCGCCCGTAACACATCGCCACCGACCGTGATAAATGGCCAAAGGTGGCTCATTGTCTCCAGGTCGACCACACCTTCGGCCAGTAGCCAACTGGCGTGCACACGCGACTGCGTCCCTTCGCTCTGCTGCATCCGTGCATTGATGATCTGATCAACTTGATTCGGTGTTAACCAGGGGATACTTAGCAGTACGGCGCGAGGTGCAAGCTGGATGTTGATGCGACCGTGCAGCACGGGGGTGGAATCGGTTGTCGTTTGATCGCAGAATTCGACGAACTTAGCGAGCGACGAGGGGTCTCGGCGTTTGAACGGGCTGCCATAGGCAATCGTATTCTCCTCATCTTGGCTCTCCGGGTTCGGCAGTTCCACGACAGCGTCCACCAAGTCCAAGGGAGTAGCGAACCGGAAGGAACCTCGACGTCGCGCCCCGGTGGCCGGAATGGGTTCGTCCACGGCCGCGTCGATCGACGTCGATTCGGCCGGCCCAGCCTGCCGGTAGGCACAGACAAAGCTCGCAATCTCCTGATCGAAGGCGGCCAGTAGCGCCGACTGCAGCGCCGATAAGTCGCGCTGGTTAAGATCGATTCGTCTCAGCCCGGACTCACTTTCATTCCGCTCTCCGCTCAACACGGTCAGGAAGTGACTCCAGGGCGGCGCGGGCGTCAACCAGGATGAATCCGCCTGCGCGGACATCGCTTGGGACGACGTGGGATCAGGCGAAGTGGCGGAGAGCTGTCCCGACTCGGAGGTCACAATCCGAAACGGACCGTTCTGCTTTCCAAAAAACCGCCAAGCATCCATGCCGCGCACGGCCAGCAGATCCTCGATGCGAGTCGGGACCTGGTTGGGTGGCTGGCGCGAGGGGACGAGTCCCAAATAGAATTCGGCCTCGGCCCCGAATTCGCGAGGTTCGTCGTCCTGATCTACCCAGTCCAAAATCGCATCCGCCAACGACTCGTTCATGCCGGGTAAGTTCATCAAGGCCTGCCGACCACTGCCGGGTTGGAGTTGGTCCCACAGCAAGACGGTCCTCAACGCGAGCTTTGCGCTGGTATTGACGACGCCGAATTCGTAGTGTGGTTCGGAGGACTCGTCGGCATAACGAGGCGACACGACGCAGAACCGGCCGTGACGCGTTCCGGCGACATCCCTGTCGACCCGTACATCACGAAACAAACTGGGGTTGTCTTGCAGTGAACCCCACGCCGAACGCTCGGCGCGGGGCATCCGCGCCAACGTCAGCAAAAACTCCGTGCCGGAAGCAGCCACTTGTTCAACGCGCGACATATCGGCTTGTAGGTGGGCTGCTCGGTCCGCCGTTTTCATCGACACCAAGAATCCCATGGCGGCCAGTGAGACAAGTGCCATGACGATTGCCACGATAATCAGCACCATGCCTCGTCGGCAGCGCATGGCGCTTTCCGTCGACGACAAAGGAACAGGGGCGAGACAAACCACCATCATGGTCCCGTCTCTCCGTTGCCAGATTCCAATGCCGCTGAAGGTACAGCGTCGAGCATCTGGTCGTTGAGTGACGTGGTAGGTGGTTGGGCGATATCAGTGGATCGCAAGAAAATCAGGAAGCGATGATCTTCCGGTGGTTTTGTTTGTGCGGATCGCAAGCGATCGTCTTGTGGCGCGAGATTGTCGAGCGTTGGTTGCGGGTGTGATTGTTCCTGCGTGTCGAGTTCCGAGCTGAGTGAGTCATCGGCCTGACCGTCATACTCCGTGGCCGACGGTAGTTCGCTGGTCAATTGGAATCGCAATTCAATCGCCACCGGTAAGCGTCCAAGTTGCCGCGAGTCCCACTGCGACAGCCAAGTCGTGCCGTCATAGTAACGCAACGCGAAACTTGCCAATTCGGGTACGTAGTCCAAATGGTCAGCCAGATGCAAATCCACACCCACGTCCATGGACGCCTGCGCATGCATTTGCTCCAGGGTATCGTCCTTCGTCCTCGCTGGAGCAGAATTGTCCTCAGAAATTGCCGTCGGGTCGACCGGCGGTGCCAGTGCCAGATCGGTGGCCTGTCGGAGCGCGGAAATCTCAGGGCGCAGCCAGGTCAGCAAGTCGACGTCACCGGACGTATGCTGACGCAATGTCGTCATTTGCCACATCGTCAGCTCACAACGGACGAAGCCAGGAATGCGGTCTAACTGGGCGGCGGTTTGCGGATCATTGAAGATGTATACCACACGTCGCACCGTGTCAGGAATCGTAGCCTGATCGGGTAGCGGCTCCGAGGCCGGCGGTTGCGGTCCCTCGGGGGCCGCCGGCGGAATCAGGTCAAATAGCAATGCCTGTGAGGTGCCCACAAGCACGGATTGTGGTTCGAGCCATGTGCCGCGGATCACTCCGTCGATGTCGCTTGTTGTGGTTGCCGATCCCATGAGCGAATCGGTTGGCGAGGTGGGTTGGTAGCTGGGGTTCGCTTCGCTCGGATCGGTCAGCAAACGGTCTCCGGACAATTCTGGATTTGATGGGAACAGACCGATCCCATTGCTGGCTGCCTCCGCCGCGGTTGGAGCGTCGTCCCGGTTGCTCGCCCCGTTTGACTTATCGCCTGACGAGGGGAATACGGATGAAGCGGAGTCCTCCGCCTGCGGATGGCGTTCGTCCGGCACGGTGAACTGACAGCTACGCAGGTCGTCGGCCAGAATATGTTGTAGCGATCGAATCAGTTGCCATTGTTCGGTTTGCTGCTGACTGGATTCCAACCGCCCTCGGAAAATCGCCAACAGATTCCACGCCAGGGTCATGATCACCGCCATCAACACCATCGCCAGCAGCAATTCCAGCAGTGTCAGGCCGTTGTCAGATTTGTGGCGTACTTTGCGGGCGGACATCGTTGATTGAGGATGGATGGCAAAGGTGTTGAGTGTTGCCTCAGGTTGGCTGCCGTAATAGGAATCAAGGTCCGCCAAATCGTGACGCGGCGGCCGGCGGGGCGCCGGGTAGCGGTGAGGGTTGTTGCGGTCTGTCGAAGCCGGCATCTTGATCCAACCCGGAGACGGAGTTCTCCACCAGCTGCGGGCGCGTTACCCAGCGCGTCAGATGGTATTGTCGAGGGCTGGTGACCAACGCCTGATCTGACGACTCCACGGGACTTGATGTCGAGCTGGCGTCTTCTTCGGTTCGCCGTGCCACCGTGACGGTCACAGCTACCAGATCCCCCACGCCCACCGGTTCGACTTGGAGCACATAATCCCAATCGCTCCATGCGTCCACGGGTTGCAGCGAGGCGGATGCATCCCACGGCCGTAGATCCGCCAATAATTCGTTCAAAAGGTTATGTGCAACTGTCTGTGCCTCGGTTATCTCTCGCGAGCACTCTGCATGTTTAACGCCCAGGCTGACCATTTGCGCCAGCAGGGCCGCCGTACCGGTAAGCACGGCGAGCGCCACGATGATTTCCAAGAGCGAGAGGCCCCGGCAGGGCCGATGGACCTGCTGCCGTGATGATTTGCGATGGAAACAACGTCGGCTGATCATCGGAACGCTCGCTTCGGCAGTCGAACTTTGGCTAGGCGCCGCGCGACCTGCGACATTGTGGCGTGAATCTCCCGCAGTTCAACGCTGCTCGCCGCGTGGAGCGTTGGGTGCTTCGGAAGGGTTGGCAGCCGTGGTGCGGTCTGCCGTGAGTGGGTCGTCACTGGAGCCGCCTGGCTCGGTCGGATCGTCCAGCGCCGATTCGTCTTGACCATCTTGCGGCGGTGCACGTCGAACCGGTCCCAGACGCGCGGTGCCAGTCAAGCCGCGCAATACCACTTCCACTTGATAACCGTCGTCCGAAATCAACGTGCAACGAGCGCTGGACGTGCGACCATCCGGGTAAAACCAAACGGGTTCGGACCAATCAACCGGCAAGATTTCGCCCACAGCCGACTGACCGTCTGCCGTCGCCAACGGGACAGCCGGTAGCTTGTCGTTTTCCGCGGGTAGGTCAGCCGTTGGGATGTCGGCTGTCGGGTCGTCCAATGGAACGGAGGAGGGTGCCGAAAATCGCACGCCGTTTTCCAATTGGTCGGATACTTGGTAGACCTCGGGTCGCGCGGGCAGCGGCGCTGCGCCGATGGTCGTCGAACGTGGCATTGGTTCGACCCCAACCGAAGTGGAGGGCAGTTCCGGAGCGGCCGGTTCAACCTTGGCCGACGATGCCGTTATGTCGGTGATTGGTGCCGCGGCTGGGGACTCGATGGCCTGTGCATACGGCGCGTCAATCTGCAATTCTGCCGTACCTGGTCGCCAACGCAAACGGTACACGCGTGATTCTTCCACCGCGCACGTGCGGGCCTCCAGCATGTGGCCAATTACCTGTTGTGCCGCTTGTTGTACCCGACTTCGGGACCAGGGCCGCATCAGCGCGGGCCAACTGATCCCCGCGATGGCCGCCAGGATCGCCAACACGATCATTAACTCCAACAGAGTGTAGCCTCGCGGCCGACGCGCCGCGTGTTGGAAATCGATCGTGCTGGCGGGCAGCATCCGCATAAGAACTCCGCTATGGCGTGGAGGCCAATTCGTCCGAAGAGTTGCCGCTGGCACCTCCTTCGCCCTCGGCATTCGTCCAACTGACAATGTCGTCTTCGGTATTGTCTTTGCCATCGGGGCCTGCGGACCAAATGTTGGGGACATCACGACTCTTGCCGCGCGTCGGCGGATACTCATAGCGATAGCCGTTGCCCCAGGGATCAACCGGTAGCGTATCTTCGCTCAAGTACGGGCCGTCCCAGGCCACACTGCGCGTCTCATCGGCCGGTTTTGCCAGCAGCGCCTGCAGTCCCTCTTCGGTCGACGGGTAACTGCGGTTGTCCACCTTGTACATGTCCAGCGCTTGCTGCACCGTCTTGATCTGTGTCAACGTGATTTTTTGATCGGCCTTCTCTTGCGTTTTCAAAAGCCGAGGGCCGACCATGGCCAATAGCAAGACCAGGATCGCCAGGACGATCATGATCTCGACCAATGTAAAGCCGCGGTTGTGTCGTTTTCGTCGCATCGTCTACCTTTCTCTGCAAAAAACTGTTTCACAATTCCTTCGATCGTGTCATCAAATTGTGGTGCTTGCTTCGATGATCGGCAGCAGTAGCGCTACCATCACGAACAGGATCGCCACACCGATCACGACCAACATGATGGGTTCAATAAAGCGGACCATGAGCGTGAGCTGTTTTTCGATACGCTTGTCGATGCTGTCGGCCACGCCCACCAGGACCGTATCCAAGGTGTTGGATTCTTCGGCAATGCGGATCATCGCCATGGTGGAAGTGGGGATCAGGCCGCAAGCCGCCAGCGGCGCGGATAGCGTCTGGCCGGCGGAAATGTTTTGGGCCGAATCGAGAATCGCTTGCGCCAAGAGCTGATTGCCGACCGAACCACTGCTGATTTGCAGCGCTTTCAGGATGGGTACGCCGTTGCGAAGTAACGTGCCAAGCACGCGGCAGAAACGCGAGACGGCCGTGTCATGAAAGATCTTGCCAGCCAAGGGAAGTTTTAGCTTGACCCGATCTAGCCAAGCTTGTCCTTTGCTGGTCCGCAAGACTTTCACAATTCCCAGCACGATCGGCACCAGGGCAACGAGTAGCACGAGGCCATAGGACATCAGGAAATGACTGATGGCCAACAACGCGACCGTCGCCGTAGGCAACCCGGCTCCTTGGCTTTCCAGCCGGTCAAACAACGACTCGAACTTTGGCACAAAAAAGATGACCAGCGACAAGGTGACGATCGTCCCCACGGTCATCAAGATCAGTGGATAGACCATTGCCCCTTTGACGCGGCTCTTCAGCTCCTCCTGCAGCTCAAGGAACGTCGCGATGCGCGTGAGTGCCTCCTCTAAGAACGCCCCTTCGGAGCCCGCGCGGATCATGCTGACGGTCAACTTAGAGAAGATCTTCGGGTAGCGAGCGACCGCCTGATCCAACGGCTCGCCCTCCGCCACGTGATCGTGCACTCGTTGCATGACCTCGCGCAGCGCGGGATGAGGTGACTGGTCCGCCAACAGCTTGAGCGATTCCAAGAGCGGCACGCCGTTCTGCAAGAGATCCGACAACTGCGTGAGCGCGTTAGCGACTTGTTCGGCCTTGACCCGGCCCGTACCGACGTGTTGAAACGGTGAAGCTTTTTCTTTTTGAGCTTGGACCTGCAGGGGGTACAGCGACTTCTGCGACAGCGCAGCCAACGCATCGCGACGACTCGCGGCATTCAATTGACCGCGAATATCGCGACCGTCCAGGCTTCGAGCTGTGTAGGCAAATGTCGGCATAAGTCTTGTGGTCGGTCCAAGGGCAAACGAACAAGGTGCGTGTCAGCGCTTGGCTTTTAGGTGAGTTGTCAGTCAACGAGCTCAATCGGCCTTCGTCACTCGCAGGACTTCAGCAATCGTTGTGACGCCTTCCAACACCTTCTGCCAGCCGTCTTGACGCAAGGTGCGCATTCCGAGGGCGACCGCGGCTTGCTTGATGACCGTGGATGGTTGCCGTTCGCTTGCCAGTTGTCGCAAACTGTCGTTGGCCATCAGCAATTCGTAAATCCCCAATCGCCCTGAATAGCCGGTGCCGCGACATTGGCGACAGCCGGCTGCCTGGTAGACCGCTGCCGACAGCAGTTGCTCGCGTTCTTCATCAATCACGTCCGGCGGCAGCTCGTCAGCATCCGGTTGATATCGAGTTCGGCAGGCTGTGCACAGCGTACGAACCAATCGCTGCGCCATCACACCTTCCACCGTGCTGCTCACTAGAAATGGCTCAACGCCCATGTCGCACAGTCGCATGAAGGCACCGGCGGAGTCATTCGTGTGGAGCGTACTGAAGACCAGATGTCCGGTCAGCGAGGCCTGAATCGCGTTTTCCGCAGTTTCCAAGTCGCGGATTTCGCCCACCAGCACGACGTCGGGGTCGTGCCGCAGAATACTTCGCAAACTAGCGGCGAACGTCAAGCCGACCTTCGAATGCACCTGAATCTGATTGATCCCCTCTAACTGATATTCGATCGGATCTTCCGTTGTGATGATCTTCGTATCTTCACTCTTGATGGCATTGAGCGCGCTGTACAACGTCGTCGTCTTGCCCGATCCCGTCGGGCCGCTAACCAAAACAATGCCGTGCGGCAAGCGAATCAAACGGTTGAAGTTGTCGTAGACGTCTTGAGGCATGCCGATTGCGCGGAGCGAAAACTGCATGCGATCTTTGTCCAACACGCGCATCACGATGCCTTCACCATGCAACATGGGAATCACGGAAACGCGAATATCGACTTCGCGACCCGCAACCCGCAGCTTGATGCGGCCATCCTGCGGGACACGTTTTTCGGCGATGTTCATCTTGGACATGATTTTCAAACGGCTGACGATGGCCGCATGGAAACGATTCATGTCGGGCGGCGTCGGTTGGCGCTGGAGCACCCCGTCGATCCGGTAGCGAATCTTAATGCCCGATTCCTGCGCTTCGATGTGGATGTCACTGGCCTTCGCCTGTACGGCTTCGGATAGGATCTCGTTGACCAAACGTACTACGGACGCCTGCTGCGCCATTTCAGCAGCTTCGCTATCGTCAAACTGCAGCTCGTCCAACATCTCGACGTCGTCATCGGGGCCGCTGTTCTGGGCCATCAAGTCGTCGATGGTTTCCGCACCAACACCCAGATGCGACTTGATCAGCTTCTCCAAGTCTTCCGCGGGCGCCAGCAGCGGAGTAACGCGTTGCCCGAGCGCCGCGCTGACCGCGTCCAGCGCATGTAAGTCGAATGGATTGCTGGTGATCAACAGCAGCCCGTCATCCGCTTGCCCAAGGGGAAACACGCCGTAGCGATGGATCAGCTTGGCGGGAAAACAACGCACGACTTCCGGATCGGCCGTGCATTGACTCAAATCGACCACCTGCATGCCTAACGTGTTGGCCAGGCTGGCAAGGGCCTCGTCGGGCGAGAGTACGTTGACGGCCGCGGCCACCTCACGCAGCGATCCGCCACGTTCCATAATCACCCGCGCCTCCTGCAAGGCGGCTGCGGTGACAACCACGTTATCGACGGTCGGTTGAACTACCAAGGTTGCGCCATCGGTGCCACTCATCTGTCAGCCGCCAGGCGGCTGGCGGGACTAGAATAATGCCTCTTCGGGATTCTCTGATCGATATCGAATTCGAGTTCGAAAATGTCTCACACGACCGCGCCCGGTCGCTGGCGAACCAGGGGATTTATGAACCCGTGAGGGACGCGGTGGTGGGGACCTTTTGGTGGGTGTTGCGTAGGAGGGATTTTCATCGGCACGTTGGCCTTGAGGATGGCCTCTGTGTGCGCCCGTAGAGTAGTGAACTGGGGCCTGGACGTCAAGGTTAGCCTGAGAGCAAGGTCAAGGCAGAGCAGGGGTTGCGCTGCCAACTGGGCCCCTAAATGGATAGATTCCCGGTTGCCCCAGATGGGGCCGTACGCGTGTCCTTTGCTGTGGCCGGAAACGTCCTGCGAGGCTGCTCCGCAGGCGACTGTCTGATCCTAACGTCTGCTTCGCGTTGATCTTAGCAATTTATCCAAGGCGTCTTGTAATTGATCTACGTTCGTCTCCTGAAGAGTCACGATTCCGATATCTCGGGAGTCATTTTGTCTAGCATTTTCGTCCAATCGCTGAATCAGTTGCGCGACCTCTGTGCTCAACTGAGTTGGCGCTAAGACGACGATTGAGTTGGTCACTTCGTCGACCTCCAAGGTCAACAGGGGTCCTGTGGCGGCGGCGTTGATTTGTTGTAACAGCGTCGCCACGTCCGACGAGACGCCTTCGGGGATTTCGATCTCAGGTCGACTAGCGCCCGTCTTCAATTGCGTCTGATAGATGCCTTCCAGGATCTCGAGGGCCCGTGTGGCTTCCAAGTATTCCAGCGGCACGATCTGCGGACGGGCATTCGCCATGGAGTCGGGGACGTTGGACGAATCGAGTACGCGGAGCAGTTCGGCGATCACCGCGCGGTCCGCCGGCCGACCGTGCACGATAACCGCATTCAGACGCTCGTCGGCCACCATGCTCACACGTCCGATCGTGGTGCGCGTGGTCAGTGGCATCTGTTCGAACAGTTCCGTCATCAGTTTGGTCACATTCCGTGCCGGCATTACGCAGCGAGTAGACGGCAAAATTGCCGGACCCGGCGTCCAATTGGTTCTGCCTTGCCAACGTGCGCAACAGCGCCTCTGCCTGATTTCAGCGCGGCTTCGTCGTCGGAGAGCAAGGTCAGACTACCGGGTCCGGGAATGATCATGAGTGGCGGAGCGGCAGGCCGAGAATCGGACGATTGGGGCTGGGGAGTGGCGTCGGCCGTCGCCTGTTGTCCCGCGGTGGGCAGTGTCCGCGTGCGCGATCTGGTGTCGGCCGAGTTCCCTCGCTCCGCATCGGGGCCTGCCGGCGGCGGCGATGAGGGTGGATCGCCGCCCGGCTGCAGCGTTTCCACAGGCGGGAGGGCGGGTCGCAGGATCGGTTGGGGTGTGGCCGGCTCGACAATCTGTATGCGATTAGAACGCAATTGCGGCCAGATGTCCTTCAGCTGTTCGGCCGCTGCGTTGACATCGCCGCGAAACGGGATGACGCGCACGCCGCGCTGAGCCGACGATTCTTGGCTGGGTATTTCTCCCATCTTGGCCAACAGCGTCCTCACCTCCTCCAGTTGCTCTGGCGTCCCGCGGACAAACAGTTGCTGCGTCTCGGTGTCGCCATTGGCGAGGGGTCGCGACGTCTCGTTCTCGTACAAGCGGTCGATCGCCGTCTCGACGGCGAACGGGTCGGCGACTTGCAGCGAGAAGACTTCAACGACTTGCGGGTCACTTTGCAGCTGCCGCGTGGCCTCGGCTAGGATGGCATGTTGGGACGGTGTGGCCACGGCAACGAGCTGTCGCGTGCGTTCATTCAGGGACAAATCGACGGACGGCTGCTGGTTTTGCAGCAGCGTTTGAAACGTCGCGAGAGTGGCTTCGGGGTCGGTAGAATCGGTGGGATAGACGGCCAGCGTACGCTCGGCGCGGCCGAAGGCGCCATTTTCTATGCGGGCCACGATTTGGGCCACGGTTTGTTGATCACGGGCGGGAGCTTTTACGAGCAGACTGCGATTCGTTGGATCCGCGGTGATCGCTACTTGTCGATTGCCGTCGTACATTTGGGTCAGGGTGGCCATGACCGACGGCAGGTCGGCCTTCGTGATCGAGTAGGCTTGCAGCACCGGTTCCTGCGGGTTTGCGCGGTCCATCTGTTTGACGGTTATCGCAATGCGTTCGTGCTGTTCGGGCGTGGCGGTTGCAACCAGAGTTCGATTGGCCGGGTCGTTCGCGAAAATGGCTTGCGGAAGTAGGGCCTGTAACGCCCGTTGAAGGGCCTCGACATCGCCACGCTCCATCGCGTAGACACGCGTTTCTTGATTGGGCGGAGGCGCACGATCCAATTCTGCCAAAACCGCGGCGGCCTGCACTTGGGCTTCGGGGCTGGCGGTGACGACTACGGTTCGCGTTCCTCGGTCGGCATCGATCGTCGCATCGGAGAGTAGCGCCCGCAGCGCATCCCGCGGCGCCCAGGTCCGCGACTTCCAGACGATAGACTTTCGCTTCCCGTTGACCCTTGTCGGCCTGTGTCATTTGCTCGACCGCGGTCTCGATGCGCGTCTGATCCTCCGGCGAGGCTGTCACAAGCAACATGCGGCTGCCGCGATCACTGACCACGATGGCGTCCGGCACGAGTCGCTGAATGGCTTCGCGCACACCATATGCGTTCCCGAACGCCAATCGATACGCGCGGGTTTGCTTCGGCTGGGCGTTCGGTTGATCCAATTGCTGGACGGTATTGGCGATCAACGTCTGGTCTTCCTCGTAGGCTGCCGCAAGCAAACTCCGCGTGTCCGGATCGACGGACAAGGTGGCATCGGGCACCAGAGCGGACAGGGCGGTCTGCAGCGACGCCGGATCGGCGTGTGTCAATCGGTAGACGTGCGACACCCGTTCGCGGACCGCGGGTAGGTCTCGCAGCACCGCGTCGATGGCCGTGGACAGCGCTTCATGCCGCTCGGTTGGCGCACGCACGATTAGGGCATTGCGTGTGGCATCGGGAATGACCGAGATGCCTGCCAGTAGTTGAGGGTCCAACAGCGACGTTACGACCGAGGGGGCGGTGCGCTCCAGCGGATAGACGCGGACCGTTTGCTCGATGGGGTCCTCCATGGTCTGTTCCAGCGTATCGATCATCTGCGCAACCACTTGATGTTGCGGAGGCGACGCCCACAGCAGCAGTACGTCGTCGCGGTTATCGGTAAGAGGCTCGGCACGCGGCGCAATCTGAGGCAGAAGCGAGCGGATTTGCCGCAGTACTTCGGGGCGGCTGCGATACGCCACCGGCGTGGCACTGCGTCGTTGAGGATCGCCGGTTTCGATTTGCTGTAACGCTTGCTCCACTAGGCGATGGTCGGCCGCCGTTGCCCAGGCCAGCAACTGACGTCCGTTATCTGCGGCTCAGTTGGGCCAACGGCACAATCTCCCGTAGCAGAGGAATTACTTCGGTGGCCGACACGCGGCCCACGGAGTACGACTTGAGAGACGCGTCTCCCTTGTCTTGGCCACCCGTCATCTGCTGCAAGGCCTCGGAAATCGTCTGGTGCTCCGCCGCCGTGCCCCACACGATGATTGCGCCGGTTTCTGGATCGGCGACGAACCGTGCGCGGGGTACCAGATCGTCCAGTAGACGCCGCACGCGCTCGGGCTCTAAGGTTCCGCACGGATAACGGACCACGGTGTGGTCCCCTTGCGATGCTTGTTGACGGAAGTCCTCCACCGTCTTGGCGAGCAGTGCGTGATCCTTATCGGTCCCCCAGGCAATGATCGAATTTGTGTCTCGATCGCTGACCATCGAAACGTCGGGGACCAATCGCTGCAACAACCGTTCAACGTCGCGTGCATCGACATCTCCGAGCCGATAATAAACCATCCGCCGTTTGCCCGCCGACGGGGGAGCATCCAACTGATGGACGGCCTGCGCGATCGCCCGATGCTGTTCCGCGGTCGTCCACACCATGACCCGACGGCTTTCCTCGTCGACCAGGATTTTTGTATCGGGATAGAGTTCGCGCAGTACCGCCTGTACGCTGCTGGGATCGCCCACTTCGATTGGATACGCCACCAACTGCATGGCGTCGGTGGGAGCAGCATCTTTGAGCGATTGCAGCAAGTCCTCAATCAACTGCACCTGCTCGGGCGTCGCCCATACCACTAACTCTTGGGGTCGTGATTCGTCGATCACCCGCACCGATTTGAGACGCGGATCGATCGACGCTTGCAACGCCAGGAAGCGACTGCGCTGGGTCGGTGTTACCGAGAACACTTTCAGCTGCGATGTCTCTGCGGGCAGCGTGCGCAATAGCTCTCGCAGTACGCGATCCAATCGCACGTGCTGGTCCTCGGTTGCCAGCACCAGTAACTGCGTCGGTGTGCCTGCGTCCAACAGCTTGATGTCTTTAAGCTGTGGATCGAGCTGGACGTAGTTCTTCGTAAACTGCTCGCGTTGCAGTTCGGTGACGTCGTAACTGCGCACGGTGCGCTGGATGGTGGTCCCGGCGGCGGCGGCGAGTTGACGCAGCACATCCTGGACCTGCGTCTGCTGTGTCTCGGTGGCGATCACCAACAGGCGACCGGCGTCGGGCTCAAAGGTCAGCTTCGCTTCCGGAACCATGGACTGCACCACCTGTTGGACCTGCTGGGTCGCGAGATCGTTCAGTGGGTAGTCTTTGATTTGAACTTGGCCCGTTGGCTGAGTCTCTAGTTGCTCGATGAATTGGCCAATGGCTGTTTGCTGTTGCAGTGTCGCCAAGACGACTAGGCGTTTTGTGCCGGCGTCGACCGAAACCTTGGCACGGGGAAACAACGTCTGCACCATCGTCAGAACGGTTTCCGGGGCGACCTGGCGCAAGGAATACACGACCGGCACATCCGGAATGTCGTCGGGACCTCCGGCTTGCAGTTTTTGCAGAGTCTGCTGGATTTGTTCTTGCTGTGGCGGTGCGGCGAAGGCAAGCAACCGATTCGTGCCCGGATCGAGGGTCAGCGTTGCGGATGGCACCACCAGACGCAATTGCTGCAAGAGGATCTCGGGCGAGTCGTGCTGGATCTCGTACACTTGCAGATTGGGACGGAGTTGCTCGTCGCTCGTTGTCGCCATTTGCTCCAGCAGCTTGGCGATTACCGCATGTTGCTGCGGCGTAGCATACGCGTTGATTTGACCCGTGCGACTATCGATCGTCATCTTGGTGTCGCCCAGCATCGCTTGCAGCATTTCCACTGCCGCCTGCGCGTCAACATCTTTGGCGGGATAGACGACCAACGTGGGTGGCGGAGGTTTGGGCTTTTCGGGTTCAACCTTGGGAGGCTGCGGCTCTGGGATCGAAGAAATGATCGCATCCACCGCGCGCATCTTGCCGGCCGTCGTCAGAACCAACAACTGCTTGGTCTGAGGCAAGGGAGTCGCTTTTCCGTAGGGTCCCAGCAACGGCCTGATCTCTTCGGCGACTGCCTCCACCGGCCGACGCCCCAACGGAAACAACACTTCCACCAATTCAAATTGACCGTATTGGTCGAGTTGGTCGAGTTGAATGCGTGGAATCAGGCCTTCTGGAATACCGTCGGTCAGCTTGGCACAGATCAACATACGGTCGCGACGGATCAAGGCAAAGCCGCGCGTCGAAAGGACACCATTGAGCAGGTCCAGGGCTTCGGTGGGTTTGTAGGCCTTCGTGTCACTGTAGGTGAAGCTGCCGGGCGGCACCTCGTTAACCACCAGGGACAGGTCCGCTTGACGAGCGAACCAGTCCAGAACATCGAGCCACGGTTGTTCACGAAAGGCGAACTTGAGCGCCGGCGTCCCTTGTTGATCGGCATCGGCGGGAGCGCCGATTTCGGCGTCCGTGTTGGCGGCAGGCGGAGTCTGCGAGAGGGCCGTCGCCCCCGGCACGCACAACAACACTGTCCAGAGGACACACCGCGCCAGCGACGATGGGCCCCTGGCACGCAGAGCTGGGAAACGCGAACCGGTGGAAAAGGGCAGGGAGAACATCAGAGCCACTCCGGTGGGCTCAGCGAGGTGCGGATCGAGGCGGGAGCCTTCATTAAAGGCGAAGCCGAGGCAGTCGTAAAGCTGCGACGGTACCCAATGTCGCGACTACCGTGTTTCAGACGCTGAACGTCGTCCCCGCAGAAGCCTCGGGCCCCGATCGTCAAACACGCCTCCCCAGCCGTTCGGCGAGCCGCTCGAGCGCCCGGCTGAAGTCATTGCGGTCCACATGCACGTGCAGCAGACTCGGACCCGTGCGATCGGCCCAAGCCGACTGCAGGGCCGCGTCAAAATCGGCTTCGGTGTGGACCGTATAGCCACGCCCTCCACCATAGACTTCGGTCAAGCGGCTGTAGTGCCACGGTTGAATCGTGTTGAATTCCCACGTGCCTGCGTGCAGTTTGCGCTCGGTGCCGTAACCGCCGTTGTCCAGCACGATGATCACCGGATCAAAACCGTGCCTAATAATCGTCGACAACTCCTGGCCTGTCATTTGAAACGCGCCGTCGCCACAGATCACCACGACACGGCTCTGTGGTCGGGCCACCTGAGCACCCACGGCCGCCGGCAGTGAAAAGCCCATGGACGTGTAGTAGGCTGGACTCACAAACTCCGTTCGACCACGTATGACCAGTTCGGTTGCGCCAAACAAGGAGTCGCCGATGTCGGCAATCACGATCGTGTCTTCGTCCAATTGCTCGTTCAACCGAGCAAACAACCGCGTCACGCGGATCGGCGCCTTGGGCTCCAACTCGAATGGCAGTCGCCGCGGGTGCAGCTCCACTGGCACCTCACGGTGCCGAGCGCGAGGTGGATTGTCGATTAATCCCTGCAAGAAGTCCTTCAGTTGTACATCGTGATAGTGGTGATGCCGAATCCGCAGTTGTTCGCTGGTCGCGTAAATGCATTTGGCGGGATCCAGGTTCGCCGTGAAGATACCGAGGTTGATATCCGTCATGAAAGTGCCCAGCAGGAGCAAGCAATCACTGTCTTCGACGAAGTCGGTGACAGCTTGCCGACCCACGGCGCCTTCATATAAGCCGACGTATAGGGGATGCGTTTCCCGAACGACGCTCTTGCCCAGCAAGGTGGCCGCGATGGGAATTTGTGTGGTTTCCGCTAAGCTCAGTAGTTCGTCTTGAAGCCCAAAGCGATGGATCTCCACGCCTGCCAGCATGAGGGGCTTCTGGCAGTCTTCCAACAACAGACGCGTTTCCGCGACGGCCTCACGCAGCGCACCTCGGTCGCTGGGAAACTCAGGCGTTTGGAAAGCGTGTCCAATTTGCGGTACCACGTCCACCATGTTGCGCGGGATCTCGATGTACACGGGACGCTTGTAGCGGAGGCAGGCATCCAGGACACGGTCGATGTCTCGGAACGCCGTGACCGGGTCGGACACCTCTGCCGTTGCGACGCAGAGTTTTTCGAAGACATCGATTTGCGTGCGAAAATCGGCGCACCATGTGGTGCAGCAGCGGGTTGCTCGATCGCTCGCTTAGACCTGGCGAGCCGCTAATCACGACGACCGGTGATTTTTCGGCGAAGGCCCCGGCAATCGAATTGCAGACACTCAGTCCACCGACGCAATAGGTGATACACAACGCGCCCATGCCGTGGATCCGCGCATAGGCATCGGCGGCAAAGCCCGCGCAGTCCTCGCGCGTGCAACCTACCACGTTCAACTCGCTCTGTTCCAACTGTGCGTAGAACGACAACACATAATCGCCTGGGATGCCAAAGACGTCGCGGATACCGTAGTCCTGCAGACGGCGAATAAGATATTGTCCGATCGAAAGTCCCAGGCGGTAGTCATTGCCCATTGCTTCAGCCCTCCTATGGCATTTTACCTCGGTTGGCTCATCGGGGCCTGCCGAGCCGGTGCGCACTGTACTTGAGGCGACGTACCGCGCTGCGAATTGGCAAAGTGTCGAACTTGGATGATCAGACCGACGCAGGCGACCAGGAGCAGGCCCAGCGTCAGGAGGCCCCAGAGTTTCGCGCGGTCTCGACGAGGATCGCTTAGTCCAATCAGCGCCATCACCGCAGCGGTGGCAAACAGGGCGACCGAAATCCAGCCCAGGACGAATGTCAGATTTGCGGGGTTCCCGCGTGCCCAGGCGACCCAGGCCGCGGTCCACAGCGCGTAGGCGGCCGCGATACAACAGGTACTCATCACGCTGGGAAGATTCAAGGGAGCGGCCAGCGACGTCTCCAGCGGCGCGGCGGAATTCCGTCGGGATCGAACAAGAATCCAGCTCCAAAACCCCAAGAAACTCGCACTGCAGGCCAGCACAATCAGGCTGCGGCGGGCATCAAACAGACCCGCGTCGGTGAAGACGCCGGTCGCCCCGATGGCCAAATAGACGCCCCAGGCAGCCAACACCGCCAGCAGGCCCCAGAGTAATCGGCTTGACCCGGCGGGCGACTGCATCGTGGAACGCTCCTGGTGGTGGACGGCGGGTAGCCGTGCGAGCCCAGCGGAACTTCACGCGGGCTGCCGCTACGAAACTCACCGACCTGCGATGACGCTGCTATGACGACGGTGTTAGTTTTTTGAGCACCGAGAACTCGTCCAACGTCACGGTAGTCAACTCACCGTCTTCCCGTTGCAGCACAATCGTATCACTGAACACCTTGTCGTCCCGATTTCTTCGGAAGTGCAGTCCATGACGCCGACGCTCGGCCCGGACTACCGTTCCCACCGTCGTTGTCTGCCATCGGCGAAAACCGACTTTAACCTCGTGCCGAAGTTCCACGCGATCACCGGGTTGGAGGGTTTCGTAGACCTGGAGAGTTGCTTGTTGAGTGGGATTCATTGCACTTTTGTCCTGCCGCCGGCTGTCCATGACGGGGACCGGCGGCGACGCGAAAGTTTAGACCTCTTTGGCATCGATCCATGACATCAACCGCCGCAGGTCGCGACCGACCCGTTCGATTTCCAGATTGCGATTGCGACGGCGGATGGCCTTGAAGGCTGCCGCGCCTCCTTTGTTTTCCAGGATCCACTCCCGGGCAAAGACGCCTGTCTGGATCTCGTTGAGAATCTTCTTCATCTCGGCACGCGTTTCGTCGGTAATGATCCGCGGACCGCGCGTATAGTCACCGAACTCGGCGGTGTTCGAGACACTATAGCGCATATAGTTCAATCCGCCCTGATAAAACAAGTCGACGATCAACTTCAGCTCGTGCAGGCATTCGAAATACGCCATTTCCGGCTGGTAACCTGCCTCAACCAGGGTCTCAAAACCTGCCTTGACCAATTCGCTGACGCCGCCGCACAACACGACCTGCTCGCCGAACAGATCGGTTTCGGTTTCCTCGGCAATCGTCGTTTCGATGACACCGGCCCGCGTGCCGCCGATGCCCTTGGCATAGGCCAGTCCCACTTGCCGTGTGGCGTCGCTGGCCCCTTCTCCCAGCGCGATCAGGCAGGGGACGCCGCCCCCTTTCTCGAACTCGCTGCGGACCAGGTGTCCAGGACCTTTGGGCGCGACCAGCAGCGCATCGACACCTTCCGGTGGCACGACCTGCTCAAAATGAATGTTAAAGCCGTGCGAGCACATCAGGATGTTACCTGGCTGTAAGTGTGGACGAATGTGCTCGCGATAGACATCCGCCTGGACCTCGTCGGGGAGCAGGATATTGATGACGTCTCCTTGCTCGGACGCTTCCGCCGCCGACAGCGGCTTGAACCCGTGGCTCACCGCCAACTCGTAGTTGGGACTTCCGGGACGCTGTCCCACAATCACCTTGCAGCCACTGTCGCGAAGGTTCTGTGCCTGAGCGTGACCCTGAGACCCGTAGCCCAGAATTGCGATGGTCTTGTCCTTGAGCACGGCAAGATCCGCGTCTTTGTCGTAATAGATTTTCGCCGGCATACCGGTTCACCTCAAAGTCACCTGGGAATGTTGCAAAGAATAGGGAAACACGCCGGTCCGCAGTCGCGCGGCGACGTTATCACTGCTTTACGTACCGTCGCAAAGAGCTGTCGTGCAGTTGGGGGCCGGGTGCGTTGTCCGCTCGGGTCGGCGTATTGCGCACCATGGCGATGCGACCGGTCCGCACCAGCTCGGTGATGCCATAGGGACGCATTCGATCAATGAAGGCTTCAATTTTGTTTTCGCGGCCCGAAATCTCAATCATCACCTCTTCGGGGCCCACGTCGACGATGCGACCACGAAAGATGTCGGCCAGTTCGCGAATCTCGCTCCGTTTGCCTCCCGGAAGTGCCTTGACCTTGACCAGCATCAAGTCGCGCTCCACATAATCCTGAGCGCTGACGTCGACCACTTTGACAACCGTCACGATCTTTTCCAGTTGCTTGCGGATCTGTTCCAGCACGCGATCGTCACCCACGACCACAAACGTCATGCGGGACAGGTGAGGATCTTCCGTCTCGCCGACGGCCAACGAATCGATGTTGTAGCCGCGAGAGGCGAGCATGCCGGAGATGTGGGCCAATACCCCGGGGACGTTTTGCACGACGGCGGAAAGAACGTGACGCATGGGTTCCATCGACCTCGGTAGAGTCAAGGCAAACGAGCATGATAGTCCGCGCGAGACAATGGGCAAGATGCCCGCCAGGTGGGGTCGTCCCGACGCAAGCGGTGATATCGCATCAGATTCCGCGGCATCCGCGGAGTCAGCCACCCACCGGCGCAGGGGCTGTTGGTCGGACACCGCCCCGTGCTCGAGGTTCGGAGTTATTTGCGTCGGAGGGCATGGGCGCGGACAGTGGTCGAGCGACGAGGATGAAGCTGTCAACGAGCCACCGGCCGTCCTGGGCTCGGCAAAGGCCGGGCAAGTTCGGTAGAATGCACCGTAACGAGGCCGACCACTGCGGCCTCGGCCATCAATCCGCTTAACCTGCTCTCAAGTCATTCCCCTCAGGAAGTCGACGATGAACAACGGACCTGGTTCCACCCTGACGGCCCGGCCTGCCTCCTCCTCTCGTCCCGCAGCCCGTCCCGCGGTTCCCAGCTCCCCACTTGGTGCGGTGGACGCTCTGCCGCGGCCCCCGCACACCCCATCGTCCCGACTTCCAGATGCCGACCGTATGATCTTTCGCGTTGATCTTGATGTCTTCCGCGGTCCGCTCGACCTGCTGCTGTACCTGGTACGCAAGCACGAGTTGGATATTACGGAAATCCCCATCGCGCCGATCGCCGAGCAATTCCTCGACTACCTGGCCGTGTTGGAACAGCTGGATGTGAACGCCGCGGGCGACTTCCTAGAAATGGCCAGCACGATGATCGAGATCAAGTCGAAGATGTTGCTGCCGCGGACCGACGAAGAAGAAACCGACGAGGCCTGGGACGACCCGCGCCAACAACTGGTCCAGCAACTGTTGGAATACAAGCAGTACCGGGATGCGGCGAGTGTTTTGGAGGAGCGAGGGCGTACCTGGTCCCAGTGCTACACGCGTCTGGCCAGCGATTTGCCGCCGCGCGAAATTAACCCGGGCGAGCAACCGATTCAGGAGGTGGAGTTGTGGGATCTGGTCAGCGCCATGGGACGCGTGCTGCGCGAATGAACTGGCGCGGCCGGCCAATATTGTTTATGACGACACGCCGATTCAGGTCTACATGGAGGTGATTCACCAGCGGCTGCGAAGTGAAGGACAAGTCGCTTTCTCGGACATGTTCCAACCGGGCATGCACAAATCCGCCATGATTGGCGTGTTCCTGGCCGTGTTAGAGCTGGTGCGGCATCACTGCGTCCACGCCGAACAGGATGCGATCCACGGCGAAATCTATCTGAAGCAAGGTGACCATTTCGCGGCCGAAATCGACGTGGACGATGTCGATCAATATCAGGGCGCAAGCAAACCTCGCTAAGTCCATCGCAGTCGGGTCGCGCTATTGCGATAACTCCAGGAAGCGCTCGTATGCATTGTCCCAGGGCGTGATCGCTTCCGGCTCGTAACGCTTCAGCGGAAAGCTGGCGCCGATCACCGCGCGGGACTCGATGATCGATCCTAAGTCTCCCAACGCAATCGCTTGCATCATGACGTTGCCCAGCGCCGTCGCCTCCACCGGGCCAGCCAACACCGGACGTCCACAGGCCGAAGCCGTCATTTGACAGAGTTGGCTATTCTGGCTACCGCCACCCACCACGTGAATGGTCTGGATCGTCCCACCCGTCAGCGACTCGAGCCAGCCTAGCACCGTGCGGTACCGCAACGCCAGGCTTTCCAACGCACAACGAATCACGGCGCCCTCGGAATTGGGAATTGGCTGACCCGTCTCCCGACAATAAATGCAGATCTCGGCCGGCATGTCGTCCGGGGCTGTGAACCGCGGATCATCCGGGTTGATCAGACTGCGGAGCGGAGCTGCTTGCTGAGCCAACGCGGTCAGCTGTTCCCAGCTCATGTCGCGGCCGGCACGCGCCCAGATGCGACGGCACTCCTGGACCAGCCATAGGCCCGTAATGTTCTTGAGCAGGCGAATCGTGTCGCCAACCCCTCCCTCGTTCGTGAAGTTGTACTGCTGACATGCGTCGGTGATCACCGGCGAATTGATCTCGACTCCCATCAGCGACCAGGTGCCACTGCTGATGAAACACCAATTCGGTTGGTCGCTGGTCGGACTGCTGGCCGGTACCGCCAACACCGCACTCGCCGTATCGTGGGTTCCCGGAGCAATGACCGGCACGTGGCTGGTCAGACCCGTCTCTTGACGTACGCTGGTGAGCAACGGTCCCAGGTTCGTCCCCGGGGGAATGATCTTCTGCAGGATTTCTGTCGGCAGATTCAATCGATTCAAAAGCGTCCGCGACCAATCCTGAGTTCTGGGATTCAAGAATTGGGTCGTTGTCGCGTCCGTGAACTCGTTCGCCTTCTCGCCTGTCAGCAAGAAGTTGAAAAAGTCGGGAATCATGAGAAAGCTGGTGGCGATGTCCAGCAAGGGGGATTTGCGTACGCGCATGGCGAGCAACTGGAACAGCGTGTTGAGCTGCATGAACTGGAGTCCGGATTCGGCAAAAATCTCCTCCCGACTCACCGTCTCACAGGCCCGCTCGATCATCCCCTCCGTATAGGGATCCCGGTAATGGATGGGATTGCCTACAAGCTGATCGTCGCGCCCTAGCAGCGCGAAATCAACTCCCCACGTGTCGATTCCCAAGCTGCGTATGCTGCTGCCATAGGTCTCGTGGGCTGACCGCATGCCGAATTGGATTTGGGACCACAATTGCAGTACGTCCCAGTACATCCGACCACTCGCCGCCACCGGGCCATTTGCGAATCGATGCACTTCATCCAGCTTCAACTGCTGACCGTCGAATTGCGCTGCCAAGACCCGGCCGCTCGAAGCCCCCAGGTCTACCGCCAGATATGTCCGCTTGCCTGCCGCCATGGCTACGTTGCTTCCCTCCCGCTTGTCGTCCCGCATCGTTCCGCTGCTGTCGACTCGAGCTCACCGGCCGACCGAGCGCATCGTGACTTCCCCCCCGGCAGCCGTCAAGTCCCGGCCTGCCATTCCCCGCGCCGATCGCTGCAATCCCTAAAGCGGGGACGGCTGGCGGTCGATACTTGACTTAGTTGATAAACATAGATAGGATTGGCAATCGGCAAAAGACGCGAGACGAATTGACCTCCGAGCGTGATCCACAAGGCCTAGGTGACGAACATGCGCATCGAATGCAACGACTCCCCCGCTGCGGTCCCTCCGACCCGCCTTGAACTGCCGTCTGGCTGCGATTTTGCCGATCGTTTGTCGTTGACTCCAGAGTTGCTGGCGGAATTAGAGCAAGCGAGTGAGCGATTGGAGTCTGCTCAACCGCGCGAGATCCTCCAGTGGGGGATCGAGCGATTTGGCGACCGGTTGACAATGGGCACGGCGTTTGGGCCGGAGGGAATGGTGATTTTGCATTGGATTGCGGAGTTGAATCCGCAGATGCACGTGTTCAATTTGGACACGGGATATCAGTTTCCCGAGACCTTAGCGTTGCGCGACGAGGTGGCGCGACGATATGGGGTTGAGGTCGAGTTAGCACGTGCGGAGTTAACGGTTGAGCAGTACGAGGCGCAGCACGGCGGCCCGGTGTACAAGGCCGATCCGCATCAGTGTTGCTTTGATCGCAAGATTCGTGTGTTGCATCGCGCGATCGCGGGCAAACATGCCTGGGTGAGTGCGATTCGCCGCGACCAGAGCGACGATCGTCGACGCGCCCCGATCGTGGGCTGGGACAAGAAATTCAGTTTGGTCAAAATCAATCCGCTGGCGAACTGGACGAAAAAGGACGTATGGAAAACCATTTCCGATCACCAGATTCCCTACAATCCGTTGCACGATCAGGGGTACACCAGCATTGGCTGTTGGCCCTGCACGCGCGCCGTGATGTTTGGTGAGGACGAGCGAGCGGGTCGCTGGAGCGGCTTTGCGAAGACCGAATGTGGACTCCACTCGGCGGACTGATGCAGATCTCAGCAAGAACCGAATACGCGTGTATCGCGGTGTTGGATTTGGCGATGAGCTACGACAGTGGGGAGCCATTGCAGATTCGTAAGATCGCGGCGGCCCATGACATACCATCGGGCTTTCTGGTGCAGATTCTGCTGCAACTGAAGACGGCCGGCCTGGTGAGCAGCACGCGTGGGGCGGCGGGAGGTTACCGCTTGACTCGATTACCCGAAGAGATCTCGCTGTGGGATGTCATGTCGGTGATCGAGGGCCAGGGCCGCGGGGCGACCGGGGCCCCTCGTAGCGCTGTCGCCAGCGTGCTGAACGACACGTGGGAGCGGGCTGAGGAAAGAAGTCGCGAGGTGTTGCGGTCGACGACATTCTCTGAGCTCGTGCAGCGTGCACAGGGGGCGGCGCAGGGGATGTATTTCATCTGACGGCACGCCGCGGCAGTCGCCGGTCGGGCAGCCGGACAGAACCGGTTGGCAGGGCGCGCTGTCGCCTATTCCACAAAAAAGTCGGTCAGCAGTTCTGCGGTCGGATCAACGGCGTATCGTGTAAAATCGGTAACGCCTTGTTCGCGCAACACGTCTTCGTCCAGGAAAAACTGTCCCGTCGTTTGCTCGCTGGGTTGCGTTAGGATCCAATGAGCAGCATCGGCCATGATGGCGGGTTTGCGGCAGCAACGGATCGCGTCGTCGCCTCCCAAAAGATTCTGTACCGCCGCCGTGGCGATCGCGGTGCGGGGCCAGAGTGCGTTGACTGCAACGCCTTGTCGGCGGAATTCGTCGGCCATTCCCAACACACACAGGCTCATCCCGAACTTTGCCATCGAATAGGCGACGTGCGGTGCGAACCATTTCGACTGCAGACTCAAAGGCGGAGCGATATTCAAGATGTGTGGGTTGTTGGCCTGCAGTAGGAAAGGTAAACAGCTTTGCGAAACCAGAAATGTCCCCCGCGTGTTAACGGCATGCATCAAGTCAAAACGTTTCATGGGGGTCTCGAGAGTCCCGGCGAGAAAAATTGCGCCGGCGTTGTTCACTAGGATGTCGATGCCGCCAAAATGAGCGACGGCTCGCGCAACGCCTTCTTGTACCTGCTGTTCAAAGCGTATGTCGAGGCCGCATGGCCACGCTTGGCCACCGGCGGCCTGGATATCGGCGACAGCGGAAGGCACGGTTCCGGGTAAACGTGGATGGGGTTCAATCGTCTTGGCAGCCACGACGACGTTGGCACCGTCTTGCGCGGTGCGCATCGCAATGGCCTTTCCAATCCCACGACTGGCCCCCGTAATGAATAAGGTCTTCCCCTGCAGGCTTGTCGACATGAATCGTCCTTACGTCGGATGCCCTGATTGCCCCGTGGTCGACCGGCGCCATGGGGGGCGAAAGTTTGAAGGTCTGCCAGCTTGCCATCACCTTGCCCAAAAGTCAACTCGCGGGCACAGAGTACGTTGACGGGAAACGTGATGGTTAGGGCCGGAGGAGGCGACTCCGGCGCCATGCGTTACCAGCGAGGTGCTTCCATCTGCGCGTCCAGCTGCAGCCAGGCGCGGATCAGTTCGTCACGACGTTGCGGCTGTTCTTCCGCCAGGTCTTGCTGTTCGGACAGGTCGTGGGCCAAATCATAGAGCTGCCATTGAGCCTGTGCCCCGGGATTTGACTTCCGGACGATTTTCCAATCAGCTTCGCGCAGCGCCGCCCATCGATTCATTCTCCAGTACAATCGCGGGTGTGGTTGTCCCGTCGCCTGACCGGTCAAAAACGGCAGCAAGCTCACGCCATCGAAGTGAGCCGAGGCAGACGGGTTGGCCGCGACGGCCGCCAACACGGTGGGAACCAGATCCAGCGAGGTCATGGGACGAGTGTCAACTCGCCCGACCGGCAGGATAGCCGGCCAGGAGATCACGAACGGGACGCGGACGCCACCTTCATATAGCGTGCCTTTCTCGCCGCGCAGCGGTGCGTTGCTGCTCGTCAACTCGCGCGTTTGGTCCGCCGTTGTCGCTCAGAAAAACAACCAACGTGTTATCGCGCAGTCCGCAGTCGTCCAGTGTCTGCAGCACGCGGCCGACACTGTCATCAAGATGGGAAAGCATGGCGGCGAAAATCCGCCGCTGCACATCCGGTAGTTCACCAAATTGCTGCAGGTACCGGTCGGTCGCTTGCATCGGACTATGGACGGCGTTGTAGGACAGCAACAAGAAGAACGGCTGCGATTGGTGGCGTTCAATGAAACTACAGGCCTCACGCGTGAAGGCGTCGGTCAAATACTCTGGTTCGTCGACCGGCTGACTGCCGCGCAGGATCGGATTGTTGGCATCGTAGTCCGGTTCGTGCGTGCCCATATGGGTGGACCAGACAATGCGCTGGTTAGGCGAGCTCCATCGTCCTTGGGAGCCGTCCGGTAGCGTCTTGCGCCGCAACCAGGTTGTCACGCTCGACCAGGGCGGGCGAACGTAAAAGTGCCCCTCATGCAGGAATCCAAAGAACTCGTCAAAGCCACGGCGTTGCGGATGAAAGTTCGCGGTGCCTCCCAGGTGCCACTTCCCAACCAGCCCTGTCGCATAGCCCGTGTCGCGTAGTCGAGCGGCCAGTGTCAATTCGTCTCTGGGCAAGCCAACGCGAGGGTCCACGTTCTGCGCCCCCACCGGATTGTTCTCAAAACCAAAACGCGTCGGATAGCGACCGGTCAGTAGGCCAGCGCGGGAGGCGGCACAAAAGGCGGCCGCGACGTAGCCCTGCGTGAAGCGAACGCCACGTTGGGCCAAGGCGTCCAGCTGTGGAGTGGGGATCTGGCGGCCGCCGTAGCAACCCAGCTCGCCGTATCCCAGGTCGTCGGCCACTAGGAACACGACATTGGGGCGCGGCGCATCTGCGGCACGGGCCACCGCGATCGACAGGAGCAACAGTGCGGCGCAAAAGGCGGCGTGGCTTTGGGTGGGACGGTCCCGTGTGACACGGATCATGGCAGGTCTCCGGGATGACGGCGCGTCGGGTGCACTTCCTGCTTGCGGAAATTCCTTCGGATTGGGCGGCCCTCACGACTGGGACGGCAAGCCACCTTCGGTATACATTATGGGAATGAAAACCAGACTTTCTATCCTACTGTTGTGGTGGTTGTTGGCCATTCTTCCTCGTCCGACGCTGGCCTTGCAGCAAGCCAATCGCATCGGCCGCATCCAAGATGTGATTGAACGTTGGACACCCGATCAGCATCTGTATGTCAAAGGCGACTTGGGAATAGACGCTGCGCGATACGCAGAGCTAGAGCAATGGCTCGACGAACACGGTCCGCATTGGACGGTCGTGTTACTGCAGTCGGCGGAGAACGAACAGTACCGAGCCGCCAATGGTAACGCCTACACGGGGATGGACGCGGTGGAATACGCGTTGGGATATGGGCTGGCGAATCGCACCGGTTTTGGTCAGCTTGAACATCCGCAGACGCATGAAACCGACGGCGCGGTGTTCGTGCTGTTTCTGACGGAACGCAAGTTTAGCTATTACGCGTCGGAAGCTCAGGATCGACGGGCCCTGGGCGAAGCTCGCTGGCAAGGCGAGCTGGATCAGCCGGCCTTCCGCGCGATGCGTGGCGGCGGACGGATCTTGGACGCGGTCAAAGACACCGTTACCTCAATCAATACGCGGCTGCAACGATCGATTGAGGCGGAGGTCGAGGCCCAGGTTCGCTCGCAACGCGAACGCGAACGCGCCCTGGCGGACCTGCAGGTCACGCTCCAGCATACGCGCGATGCCGTGCAGACAGTCACCCAAAAAGCAGAAGCATTTCGGACGGACCAGCCACAGGCTCAAGGACCCTTAACCGAGCCGCCGGTCGACGAATGGAATCGTCGCCTGCAGGCCGTTGAACAGGAGGTCACGGAGGACAATGTGCGAGCCAGCGGACAACAGGCCAACGAGTTGATGGCCGAAGTGGATCGCTACCTGAATATGTTCGCGCTCAGCGAGGGCTTTGAAGCGCGCCGTACCGAATTGAGCGGGCAAGTCGAGCAGCTACGCGCTGAGTTGGGGGGAGTGGCGGCGCAGCAAGCGGATCAGGCGGGTACCGAAATCGAACAGGCCATCGCCGCTCGTCAACAAGGCGATCCGACCTTCGTCGAGCAGTTGCGCACGGCGGAACAAACGCTGCAGAGCGGCTTCCAGCTAGTCCAACAAGAACAAGCTCGGCGCGTTCGTGCGGCCGCACGACGACAATTGATTTGGAATACTGTCCTGGTCACCTTGACGATCACGACGCTCGCCTTGATCGGCTTCCTGTACTGGCTCAACCGCCGCCGTGCTCCGGTCCGCGCTAAGGCACGGCAGGCGTTTCTCGATCGGCAGAAATCGGTCCGTGCCGAGATGGACCGCGTATTGCAATTGTTTGACCGCAGCCGAGAGATTTTGGGACCCAAGGAGAAGATCGCTGCCCGCGGTTACGACGGAACGACCGAGCAACTGAGCGACGAGGCGTTCGCCAAAATTGACGAACTGCTCATTATGTCGAACGAGGTCGATCGGGTGATGGACGAAGTGCAGGAACTGATCGAACCGCATGGTGTCGTAGCAAAAGTCCAGAATCAGTTCAGCGCTACGCGGTACGAACGGGGGATGAATCGCATCAGCGGCGAACCCCTCACATTTCATGATGATCAAGGTATTCCTGCCATCTTGGCCGCTGGGCAGAAGGATGAACATGGCCAACCCGTTGACCACGTGTCGCTGACATTCGAAGAAGTATTTACCGCCTTCCACCAACGCTCGGAGGAGGTGACTCACGCCTTGGACGTGATCGAGTCCAGTCTGTTGCAAGTCAACGACGGTCTAACACAATTGCAGCAGCGGATCGACGAGGCCACTCAAATCGACAAACAGTTGGCGGCGGCGGCGGAGGAGGACGGTTTCTTTCACGTGCCCAAGTTTTTCGACGTCCTGCTGCCGTCGGCCGAGGCGGACCACGATCAGGCCGACGACATCGCGCCGGCCGATCCCGTGCAGGCTATTCAGCAGCACGTCCCGCGGGGGCTGCGAAAGGCAGACGAGGCGTTGCAGATCGCGCATGCGCTGCAGCACGCACGCGAACATACATTTCCCCAGTTCGATGAACACGCACCGCGATTGAAGAAACGGGGTTACGAGACCGAATGGATTCAAGCGTCAGTGCACCAGCTGGGCGCTCGTGCGGATGAACTATTTGCGTTGGCCGCCGAGCGAAGTGTAGCGGCTGAAGCAGCGGAATTGGATCAGTCGCTGCAAACCTTGGGAGTTCGCGTTGCACAGTGCGGCGGATCTTGCCGAGCGGCTGCAGCAAGAGGCGGAGCCGGCATTGGCCAAGGTGCAGGCCAATATCCAGTCGGCACGAGAACAGATCTCGCGCGAATTGGGCTTGCCGCAGGAGCGGATCCTGCACGAAGCCCAGGCGGATCCCGACGACCGCGTGAGTGCTGCCCGCCAGCAATTGGCCGCCGCACAAGCCGCACTGCAACACGGCGGTCTTGAGGCCGGTAATGCGGCGACCGATACGCTTATGAATGAAGTGGAAACTGGCCAGCAAATCGCCGATTATACGCTTCGTGTACTCCACGACTTTCGGCCCGCGTTACAGGAGCTGCCCAACAATACACGCAGGTCCAGTCCTCGCTCCCGCAAGGCGCGGAGTTGGTGAAGCATACGGAGGAAGCATTCGCGGAGTCCGCGTTGCGGTTGCAGGCAAGTGACCCGGCGTATCCCGATCCTCACGCGACACTTGCCTCCCACCTGCAAGATGCGCAAACCAATTTGACGTCGGCCTGGCAGCTCTTGGATCAAGCCGAACATGCGTTTAATGATGGCAAATTGTTGGACGCCGACGGACGCGTCCAGGTGGCGCTCAGCAACATCGATCACAGTACGCAGCTCCTGGACGATCTTCGCAGTCACGTCGATCGGTTGCAGGCCAAGATGCGTGAGAACGCTGCTGCCGTCAGTAGTCTGAATCAGCGAACACGCCAGTTGGAGCCGCAGCTGCAAGACCTCAAAACGACTCGGCTCACCTTGGACGAATACGAGCAACTGCTAGAAGTGATCGAACAAACGGGTCGTGAGGTCGTTGAGGCTCGCGTGGCCCGCGATCCGTTTCACAACGCCGAGCGATTGAATGATCTGGGGAATCGCGTCAGTAAGATCGAAGGTTTACTGGCCGCCGACCGACAAGCTTACGCCGAGGCGGAACGAGCGGTTAATGGGGCGGCCACGCAACTTGCAACCGCACTTCGCTATGTCGATCAGGCGCGGCGCGATGGCATTCCCGATAGCGCGATCACGATTCGATGCGTGCGGCAAATCCAGCAACTGGGAGCTCAAGTCGATGATCTCCGTGTGCGCTTGAATACGCCGCATGAGGACTGGCAAGATGTGGATGCGACCGCCGCTCGACTTAATGGCGAACTCGGGACGCAGGCCGCACAGCTACGAGGTGAGCTGGAACTGCGCCGAGGAATCGGTGGCGGCGCTACGACGGGCCTCTCAAGACGTCTTCGAGGCGACGCGGTGGACCGGACGGTATGGCACACGCGTGACTGGGTGCCCGGGGCCGACGACCTGGAGCGGGCAAGGCAGGCCCTCAATAGCGGCAACTATGACATCATGATTCAGCTCAGCCTCGCCGCGGCGATGGCGGCTCAAATGGCCGTCCAGCAAGCAGAACGGGAAGTCCTACGGCGGCAACGTGAAGAGGCTCGTACCGCCGAGGCAGCGCGGCGGGCCGAAATGGCACGTCGCCGTCGTTCCCGGCCCACGATTTCCGTCGGGCCACCTGGGGGTGGCTTTGGAGGAGGCTTTGGAGGTGGATTTGGCGGCGGCGGTGGAGCTGGCGGTGGTGGTGGCGGTTCAACCTCCGGCTTCAGTCGCTCCGGCTGGTAAGCGATCGAGCCGACGGCGGTCGCGCGTGACGGTTCTTCTGAGGTAAGTCTTGCCAGACAGCTGCCACGAGATTATCGCAGCAGTTCGTACTCGGATACGCGAATCAGCTTCGGATGTGGCACGCGCGTGCCGTATACGCGGCCATAAATACGATGCAATTCGGCGAACGAGAGATGAAGGAATTCGTAGACCTCGCGAGGCGGCTGTCCTCGCAGCCAGCGATTGGCCAGCACTTGCATTTGTGCATCGTACTCCGCTTGCGAATCGCCGTGACGAGCAGCGTCCCGGGTGACGCCGCAGGTCCCCGTCGAACTGCGGACTGATGTGCCAGAGCTCATGAAGAATTGTCACGAGCTTTTCGTTCAAATCCACGTCCATGAAACGGGGTAAGTAGAACGTCAGGATGTATAGCATCTCCTGACCACGCTTGTTGTATAACCGTTGCACGGTGTACGGCTCACCACGTCGATGCGTGGTGAGCGTCCCATTCCGGAATCGCATCGGTGTCAACGACGCATAGATGCCATGCCGAGTACGTTTGCGCCTGGCCAAAGGAGAAGGCCACGCGGCTCACATCAACGTGGCTTAACTCAGGCAAGCGATCGACCATTTCGTGGACGAACGCGCTGCATGCTGGCCGTGAAGTCGAAACCGTGACCGTCCATGTCGGTCCATTCACTGGAAGTCAGAGGGCAAAATGGAAACGTACCGACCCCGCGTCGGATAAGTAGGATTAACTGACTTTACCGTAAAGTTGCCTCGCGTTAAAGAACTCTTACGCGTAAAGTGCCCGTCTGGGTGGGCATTAGCCACCACCGGCCTGCGGCCCAATCTTGGTGGTGCTGGACGTGATTTTTTAACGCCGAGTGCGCAGAGGCCGCCGAGGGCGCGCAGAGAGGGATTGGATGATTCAGAATTAGGTGATTTCGTGCTGAACGGCTGTCATTCGGCAATTCGCCCCTTTTCATTTGGAGTCAAAACAAAAAGGGCGCCTCCGTGCCCTCCGTGTCTCGGGTGCAATCGGCGTTCAAAAGAAATCACCCGAGCGGCAAATCTTGAGCCGAACAGGATTGCCTGCGGCCACACTTCTCGCACGGGAAGAGGCGATCTGGGACTAGGCCTCGCTGTCCCCTTCGCTGGCCGTGGATTCCTCGAAGGCTGGCCGGGGGCTGCGTTGGGTCACGCGATCGTTGTTTCCGACAAACTCCAAAATCGCGCGGGCACCGGCATCGCCGAGCCGGGGGCGTGCCAGCTTGAGGATTCGTGTGTAACCGCCGGGGCGATCGGCAAAACGTGGAGCCACGTCATTGAACAGGACGCGCACGGCCTGCTTGTCACCCAACAATCGCAGTGCCCGGCGACGAGCGGCCACGGCGGGAGCGATGGCCGCATTCCAGCGATTCCATTGTTCGGACTCTCGCGCACGACTTCCATTGTTCGGTGCCACGTTCCGCCGTACTGGCATATTGTTGAGCTGCCTCGGCATGTGCCAATGAATGTCGCGCGATGGTAATGCATTTTTCTACCAACGGACGGACTTCTTTGGCCTTATGCAGCGTCGTGACGATCCGCCCTTTGACCTTGGGCGCGTTCGCGTCCAATTCCGCGTCACGTTCCGTCAGGAACAAGCTGCTGGCCAAATTGCGCAACAGGGCCTTACGGTGACTGGAGCTTCTGCCGAGATGCCGGCCTTTCTTGCGATGTCGCATCGATCTATCCGCTCTATTTCTTTACACGTGCCTATTGATCTGAAACTGCCGTACTCGTCCTTCCAAACTCACCCCGCCGACTCGACCCCACGGTCTCGATGCCACGAGCCGACGTACGTCGAACGTGACGGACTGGAGTATGATCTGGCGATCCGTGGCTCTCCGTTGTCGCATTTCCCTCGCTTAACCCTGGCTGGCTGCCGGCACCCGCATTCCCAGGTGCAGGCCAGTACGGCCAGCTTTTCGCGAACTTCGTTCAGCGTGGTTTCGCCGAAGTTGCGAACTTCCAGCAACTGGTCTTCGTTGCGCTGAACCAGGTCACGGACCGTCTTGATTTCCTCGGATTCCAGGCAGTTGTTGGCCCGCACCGACAGCTTCAGTTCGCCGAGCGGCATGTTCAGCTTCGCTTCCAGCTGGGCTTCGGCCAGCCGCCGCCGCCGCGGCTGGCCGAGAAGATGCTGGGCCCAGTCACGAGTACTGGACGAACGGATTGAGGTGCTTGCGGAGGATCTTGGCGCTTCGACCAACGCCATTTCGGGATTGATCGAACCGTTGGTCCAGATTTCGAGGATCGAGCTTGTCGTAGTTCGTCTTCTGGCCGACGCGGGTTTCTTCGATCTCGTAGCGGACGCGGGTGATCGGGCTGTAGACGGCATCGATGGGGATGATGCCGATCTCGTGGTCGCTGGTGCTGTGCTCGCCTGCCGAGCACGTAGCCGCGGCCGTTTTCGACGACCATTTCCATCATGAAGGGAACGTCGTCGGTCAGGGTGGCGAGCACGTGGTCCTTGTTGATGATCTCCACGTCGGCATCGGTTTCCACGTCGGCCCCGGTGATGACGCCGGCCTCGCTCGTTCTCGACGGTGATCACGCGGGTCGCGTCGCTGCTGTTTCTTGACGACCAAGCGATTTGACGTTGAGCACGATGTCGGTGACGTCCTCCAGCACGCCGGGGATCGTGGTGAATTCGTGCTGGGCGCCGCGGATCTTGATCTGCGTGACGGCGCTGCCCATCCAGGCTGGAGAGCAGCATGCGTCGCAGGCTGTTGCCCACGTTGACGCCGAAGCCGCGCTCGAACGGTTCGGCATACGAACTTGCCGTAGGTCGCGGTCAGCGTCTCCGCTTCGCAATCACGACGCTGGGCAATTCCATACCACGCCATCGGATATGCATGTGTAGCCTCCTTAAGATATCGCTATTGCCGAGCGCTTCGCAATCCGCGCCAGCCGCGGCGTCTTGCAGGAGTCGATCGGAAGAAGCCTAGGATGGATGTGCTGGCGATCGAGGGCTGAACACGCGGCGCTTCTTCGGGGACGGCAACCGTTGTGGGGAATCGGCGTGACAGTCTTCGATCGACTTGACGTTCAGTCCGGCGGCCTGCATCGCCGTGATCGCGCTTTCGCGGCCCGAGCCGGGGCCTTTGACGCGGACTTCGACGTCCTTCACGCCGAACTTGATCGCCTTTTCCGCGGCCTGCTGCGCCGCACACTGACCGGCAAACGGCGTGCTCTTGCGGCTTCCCTTGAAGCCAGAGGTGCCGGCACTGGCCCAGCACAGCGTATCACCCTTGGTGTCGGTAATCGTTACCGTCGTGTTGTTGAACGTCGCGTGAATATGCACGATCGCAACTGTCACATTGCGTCGCGTTCGCCGTTTCTTCGTAGTCGCTTTTGCCACGACAGTCTTTCCTCTCGACACAAACTACAACTGAATCTTACCGGAATCGACAGTCCGCGGTACCGCGGCCACCCGGGTCACTCTCTGTTTATTCTCTGCGTACGGTGTTCATCGCGGGCCACGACCGTTCGCCGGCGGAGCGCCGTGTCTCCTGCCCGACTCGCCTTTTCTTTTGACCCGACTTTCATCCCGCAGCACGTCGTCTCGCCACGTTGTCGAGTGACGTCGTCGAGCCACTTCGTCTCAGCGCAGGTCCTTCACGCCCTTCTTTCCGGCCACGGTCTTTTTAGGGCCTTTTCGCGTGCGTGCGTTGGTGCGCGTGCGTTGTCCGCGGACAGGTAACCCACGACGATGCCGCACTCCTCGGTAACAGTTGATATCTCTGAGGCGAGATATGTTTTGTGCCAACTGCCGTCGTAGGGGCCCTTCCACGACATAATCGCGTTCTAGCAGCGCGGCGAGCCGCCCCAGTTCATCTTCCGCCAACTCCCGTGCGGGCTTGTTGGGATCGACGCCCGCTTTGTGACACAACTCACGCGAAGTCTTGGGGCCGACACCGTACAGGTACGTCAGCGAAATCGCCGTCTTGCGATCGTTGGGGATATCAACACCCAGAATACGAGGCATCGAAGCTCATCTCCGTCAGTCTGATTGATCTCTTCAGTATTGGATTGAGGGACCGATTGGCGAACGACTCACGTGGCGGATCCCCTCGTCGCCCACGCGGCCTCCGCGCGACCGCTGAGCCCTGCCGCTGTTTGTGGCGAGGATTGCTGCAGATGACGTACACCCGTCCCTGACGACGGACCACCTTGCAGTTTTCGCAGATCCGTTTGACGCTGGCACGAACTTTCATGACTTGACCTTGCTAAGAATCGCGAACGCTGTCGGCACCAAACCCGCCAATATAAGGCATCGTGCAGATCGCGAAAAGACCTAATGCCGCCCGCTTGCCAAACATTCTTGGCCACGCTTGCTTCCCCCGCCGTGGAAGGGGAGCTTCATCGGTTGGGGCCAGGCAAGGGCCGCGAAGAAGGAACCGAGAAATCAAGCGGCCTCAATGAATCGAGACCCGCATGCCACCACGAGCGGCATGCGGGTCTACGAAACGGCGAAGCAACAGAGAGGAAAAGTTGGGGGTTTGAGTCCCTTTGAACCCCCTAAAGCCAACTAGCAACACCGACGCGTCGTCATACCGGTGAGAAAACCCGGGTCGTGGTCAGTCCCATGCACCGCCCGACATCGTCCACTTGTCAGCCGTTCGCGACGTACTCGGGGGCAACGAGACGGACGAGCGGGACAAGTGGAAACGGTGTGTGACGCGCGACTGGACGGAAGAGGGGGCAAAGCCGTCAGGCGAGCGACGCTAGGGCAAGCGCAGTGAAGCAATTGGGTAACCATGGTGAGATTTCTCCCTGCCAGGATGCCGAGCTACAAGCTCAGCGTCATGACACGCGGCTGCTCGCTTTGGCGGCCTGGCGATCTCTGGGAGACCCATGGCTTTGCGTCCCGACCTCGCGATCGGTTTGCCTTTGTCGACGAGATGTCGAACGAAAAGAGTGTTGGTTGACTTTCGGATCGAAAAGGGAAACGCATTGCGTTTCTACTGACAACCTATGGTGTGTTCCGAGCCTTGTCAAAAATCGTTTTTAGAATTTTGCGCTTCGCGAAAAGATGAGGTGATCGGTCATCGTTTTGTGTCCCGTTGGTTACTTAATGCAACTCATTGAGCCCGTTGTTCCGTCGGGAGAACGGCGCACATGGGAGAAGGCGCACATGAATTCCTTCTCCTGCGGGAAGGTGGCCGGAGGCCGGATGAAGGCGGTCAACCGCTGGCACCGCAATCCGTCCTCACCCGCCGCTGGCGCGGATGAGGATTATCCACCTGCTTGTCGACGCGGCGCGGCGACGCCCTTATGGCGTGCTCACGTTGACTGTTGATGAATTTGGCGCGGGGGGTTCCGGATAATCGGGTAGGCAATAAGTCGGGTCGACGCCCGGGCATCGGACGATGGGATCAACTTCCCGGTCGAGCGGCACTTTGCAGAGTCGCAGCGAATAGGGTCGACAGTATTTGCTGGTGGGACTTACGACGGACAGTTGTTGCACCCCGCTGAGCAGCGACCTGTTGGCAACGGATTCGGTCGTGGATGTTATCGCATTCGAGGTCTTCACGGGACTCGCGGCCGTGGCCAACCCTCGAGACCTCAACAGCCACGTTGCGGACGGCGAGACACGCAGGCTTGCCATTCGCGACAAGCCGTAGTAGCTGGTTGAGGGACGGACCGTCACCACATCGGATGGGTCAGAGCCGACGATGGCAGCAGTCGGGGCGGTGGCCACGGCCGGCGGAGTTGGTAGGGCCCAAGGGTCCAGTAGGGTTGCGGCGCTTAGTACCGTGCGAGATTCCAGGCTTTCGATGGTCAGACGACGTTGAGTGCAGTCCGCGCCCAGCGGTAGCGTGACATGGGCAAAGGCTCTTTTTGGACCGGAGGAGGGCGCGTACCAGAGGACGGCGCACCACAGTCCCGAGTCACTGCCTTGCGAATCAATGGCCTGTGACGCGACTCCGCCAGGCTGGCAGGGCCGATGGAAAAGGAGACGAGACGATATGGAAAAGGAGACGAGACGATCAAGAAGGGCAATAGTAACCGTAGCCCGGAATCGGACTATGGGCAAACGCCGTGGGGGGAAAAGAACGTGGTGCTCCGTGGTCTCAGGCTATTCGTCACGGCACCGACGGCGGATCCTCAGGCCAGGGGACTGGGATGTTTTGTAGTGCCGACACGGTTTCGAATAACTCACGCAGATCCGCGATTGGCGATCGGCTGAAGATCGGGATCGTCTCGCATTTGATCCACTAAGTTCAGGTCGCGCTGTAGGGACATGCCCAGCAGTCGCACGGCGACCGCGCCGTCATCCGGGGTTCCGCGTGAGGTCTCCGCAAGGATGCACGCCGCCTGATAGCAGGCCAGCGCCGACGCATTGAGCTTCAGCGCCGCATGGGCGTCTTCGACCGCGGCGTTCCGCTGCTGTAGTCGGGCTCGCAGCGTGCCTCGCATGAACAACGCATCGGTGTCGTGCGGATCCATCTCTAACATCCGATTGACGGATACCAGGGCCTCCTCCGAATTGCCAAAATGCTCAGCCAGAATAATCGCGCGGTTTTTCAGTGCTCGACGCGAACGCGGATCAAGCGTCAAGGCTTGGTCCAGATCGTCGACGGCCCCTGACGGGTCATCGGGCAATCGTGCCAAGCTGCGTTGATTCCAGCCGTCGACGTCGATAGGAGTCGCATGGATACCCGTTTGTCGGTCTCGCTCGGCGTGTTCCAGGTCTCCCAACTGAATGTAGGTATCGGCACGCAGCAACACGGGCAACGGATCAGTACGCCCTAAGTCGATGATCGCCGTGTAATCGTCGATCGCTCCCTCGAGGTTCTGTTGTCGCCGCCGCGCAATGGCGCGGTTAAACAACGCCTCGACGAGTTCCGGCCGTTGTTGCAACGCCCGCGTTAAATCGCGCTCCGCCCCCTCAAAATCTCCTCGCCGCAGGCGGCAGGTGCCGCGGCGAAAGTAGGCGACGTAGGCTTCGGGCCATCGAGCAATACATTGCGTGAAATACAATTCGGACGGTCCGTACTGCCCTAACTCGAAATGCGATGACCCCAGTAGAAAGCAGACCAAGAAATCCGCAGGCTCCTGATCGTACAGCGGTTCCAGCGCGGAGATCGCCTTGGTGTAGTTGCCCCAGATCACATGACTCATGGCCGCAAAGCGCGCTCATTCCACGGGCTCGGCGGCCGACTCTCCATGTTCCCCGCTGGATTCGCGGGCGTGGCATCTCCATCCCGCAGCGCGACTAGGGAGTTACGCTGGTCGATCAGGGGTTTTGGAGGGGCATATGCCGTCACGAGCTGGAGAGCGAGCTGATTGTAATGTAACGCGCTGGCGATCTGCCGTTCCCGGTCGTACTCGGCCGGATGGTCGGCGACTTGTTTCTTGAGTGTGGCGGCGATCAAATACAGCAGTTCTTGCAGCGACTGTTCCAGCTGCTGACGATCTTCGTCGGACAGCTTTTGGTAGTTCGATTGTGATCGCCAATTCGACGAGTCGATATGGTACGGCGCCAATGCGTCATGGGCCGCATCCAAGCCGGCAGCTTGCCATTGGGGATCGCTGATGCCCAGTCCCAGCGGCATACCTGCGAAACGTCCCATTTCCAGCGTTGCGCAAATTGCTTCTCGGCCTGCAGTTGAGCGACCTGCTGTCCGCGGGCGATGAGCAGCAACCCGATGGCCAGAATGACGGTGGTGGCCAACACACTGAGCGTGCCGGCCGAAGTGATCCGCGGGTGTCGCCGCAGCCACTTGTCCCCGCTCGCGAAGCGAACGATTGGGCGCGTAGCGGAGCGGCAAATCGCGCAGTTGACATTCCAGGTCGTCCTGCAGCTGCGCGCCGACTGGTAGCGATCTGCCGGACGCGGTGCCAAGCAGCGCTGCGCGATGCTGTCCACGGCAACGGAGATTTGGGAATTCCGTTTCCGCACCGACGGCACTGTCCGTCCACGTTGCTCGGCCGCACGCGTTAATGCCTCAGGGCTGGCATCCGCGCTACTGGCGAAGGGCAGGTGACCGGTCAGGCTCTGAAACAGGATCACCCCCACGGCATAGATGTCGCTGCGGACGTCAACGGATCCTCCAGTGCCGGCCACGGCCTGCAAGTGCTCAGGTGCCATGTAGGGCAGCGTTCCACCGATCAGCGCCGAGGAACGATCGCGTGCGAGAAGATCTTCCGCAAGATTAAAATCCAGAATCATCGGCTGGCCGTCGTCGGTCACCAAGACGTTAGCCGGTTTCAAATCGCGGTGCAAAATGCCTCGCTCGTGTGCGTGCGCCAGGCCCGCCGCAATGCGACTCATCAACCACACCACCCGTTGCTCGAACGGCAGGCGTCGCCCGGTGTCCGCTGACCCCGATCCCGCTGACTCCGATCCCGATGGCGTCGATTCTGTGGCGTGCAGCCCAGACGCGGCCGACTTGGCGTCGCGATTCACCCGCGTTGCGTCCACGAGCTCGTCGCGCCCCTCCCCGCGTTCGTGCAAGAGGTCGTCCAATGTATGGCGACCAAAGTAGGGCATACAGACCACCTGCAAATCGTCGCATCGATGCACCGAATAGACGGGGACAATGTTGGTATGCTGCAACCTCGCTAACCGATCGGACTCACGCCATCGTGCCGTGGTCACCTTAAGCACCACGGGTCTCCCCGCCAAGCTGACTTGCGCGCCAGATAGACTTTGCCGAACTTTCCCTCACCTAGTAGCCGCTCGACTTCAAAGTCCAAGAATCGGTGACCGATCCTTGGGCCGTGCTCAAGAAGCAAAGGTTGCGTGCCGCTCGGGGTGATCCACATCGTCAGGAAACGTTGTCGAGCCGCAGTCTACATGCGTGGAATCGTAGCCCGGCCAATGCTCCGTACGAATCTTTAGCCGCGATGCGTAGTCGTTGGGCCGAACCGCGTGACCTTCGGCTCGCAGCAAACGGTATTCCTCAAAGGCCAGCCGCTCGAGTACCTCGGGATTGGCCGACAGCCAAGCAAACCTACGGCAATACTCGTCGACGGATGCGGGCCGGCCATGTGTGCGACGCCGTTCCAAGTCGACACACAACAATTCCAAGGCGATCGACGAAAAACTCGGATGGCGGCTGTCGGGCAAGAACGTGGCCACATCGGTTGGCCCGTGCTCGTTCCATGCCACTTCGAAAGCCTCGACGATTTCATCGAGGCTTAATGGTGGACGCGGCTCGCTCTGCGTTGCGCTGGCTCGTTCGGACATCGATCAAGACACTCAGTTTTTGTCGGAATTCCTGTAGTACGCGCTCCACTGTCCGTTTGGATCGTCGCGTCGCCTGGCTGATATCGTCGGCACGGTGACCTTCAATCCGGAGTTTGATAATGTGGCGGTGAGCTTCAGGCAGGTCGCTCAACAGGTCGTCGACGACGAACTGCAGGATACGCAGCGACGTCTCCTCGCGCCCGTCCTGCGACTGAGGCAAATGTTCTAGTCCGTCCGAGCTGTGCGTCTTGCTCACATCACGCTTTTGCGCTCGATGGTATGTCGCTAACTTCCGCGTCTTGTTAAGCGCAGCACGAGCAGTAATTGCCACAGCTCTTCGCCCGCCGGTACGTCATAGAGTCCATTGGATACGCGGCGAAAGAGCGTGCGGAATACGGATTGCACGACATCTTCCGCGTCGAATCGTGTCTTTAAGTCGGCACCTGTCTGCGATGAGACAAGGGCCTCGAGACGGTTTGCGTATCGCTGATAGATCTCTGTGGCCGCGTCTTGCTCGCCGGTTCGAAAACGATTCAGCAACGATCGGTCCGACAGTTCATCATGCCGTCCACAACCGTCGGCTTCCGCATTGCCCATGGTAAGCCCACTGTACGTAAAGTCGAATTGAGGCCTCGCGGCCGCCAAAGATTGTGCCACGCCTTGCGTTAGCCAAAGCGATAGCCGTAGCGCCGCCAAACTGAGTCGTCTGTAGACCCGCCGCCGACCATCCGATCACTCGCCCGCCTATTATAAGCAATCGACGGCTCACGCGACACGCAGGCCGACCGGCGCACTCCCCCCCTTAGGCGATTGCCGAAAAACTTTTTAAATCCTGCCCAAATTATGTGGCGGGTCGCGCACCGTCAATTGGCTACTCTTAGTGCCGGTCAAGACGTCGGCGGGCCTTTCGCGATTGCCGAGGATGACATCGCGAGTTCTCGCTCCGGCACAGGTCAACGTTATTCTTCCACGGATGGTGTGTGTGCGGTGATTCGCTCCGCAAAGGTCTTGGGTGGCCCACTATCCACGTTGTAGGGGGTCGCGTCGAGTCGATAGGCAACCGAGTGGGAGGGCAACAAGATGCTCGTTTTGAGTCGCAAGGAAAAACAGACAATCTTAGTTGGCGACAACATCGAAATCACGATCTGTCGCGTCTCAGGGAGACGAGTGACGATCGGATTGCGCACACCAAGCGACGTAAGTATCCGTCGTGGTGAAGTGGGCCAGGAGCAGGCCAGTCCGTCTAAGGACGAAACATGGGCCAACAGCAGCAGTCCAGAAGCGGGGGCCTCATGTCCCGTCTCGCTCGGCCACGCCGATGCGTCACTCCCGTTGCCATGACGCATGAAGTCACGATTGAGTGACGTCCGACTCGTGCACCGGCGACGATGCCGAACCGTTTCGTCATCGGTGCCGAATTGTCCGGCCGCCCGCCGGAACGTACTCAATCGCTCGTGGCGCCGGTGAAGGGGATCCTTGGGACGTGCAGGACGACCCTTTTGCCGGCAGCTTTTTTTCCCCTGCCTCAAACCTTCGCGAGCCGGTCATTTGCTGGGCATGGAAACGCCAAAGGGATCCGGTGCGCAGGCCAAACGCAACCTAGGTCTGCACGACATATTGCCAGACGACCAGAAAGTGCAATGCGCTGCCGAGAATCACAAAGACGTGCCAGCCCACGTGTAAATAGGGGGCCTTGTGATCGTTCATGAGGAGCACCGAACCAAACGTGTACGAGATGCCGCCCGCCAACATCAGTTGAAAGGCGCCGCTGGGTACGACTTCCAATAGGTGAGGTAAGCCCAGGATGGGTAACCAACCCATCGCCAAGTAGAGCCAAAGTGCGATGCCATCGACCCGATGTCGGAGCGCCACTTTCGATACAAATCCGAACAATGCCAGGATCCACATCGCGATCGTAATCCAATGCCAGTGTCCGCTGAGGAAGGCCAGGGCGATTGGCGTGTACGTGCCCGCGATCAGTAGGTAGATCAGACCCTGGTCCCAGCTGCGGAAAAAATCCTTCCACCGCGGTGTCTGTACCCAGTGTGAGAGTGTCGACGCGGCATAGACTGCGACCAGCGAGCCACAATAGACGAGGCAGCTAATCAGTTGCCAAGGTTCGCCTCGCTGAATTACCGGGGGTAACAACATGGCGGCCCCCGCCAGACTAAGAGCACAGCCGATGGCGTGGGACAAACCGTTGGCCCATTCTTCCGCTTCACGCCGTTCTTGCAGCAACGCCGCCTCGACCGACAATCGATTGCCGGAACCGATCTCGCCGAGTTCCACGTCGCTTTCCCACGTCTCTCGCATCGACATCCGGTAGCTCTCCCCTGTCGCGCTACGGCGGCTACGTGCCATCCTTAAAGCGCCTGTGGCGTCATCCTCCAAATCGGTCCGCGAACCGCGGGTCTTCCAACCGAGTCGCAAAAAAAATCGGAATTCAACCTGCTGTCATCGTCTGTACGGTCGCCGTCAGTGTTGCCGTGATTGACTATTTTACCCGCAAGAGGCGAACGTGTCTGTCCATCCCAGCACGCATCCCCCGCCGCGGCCATCTTCTTCTCAGCGAGAAATGGGAGCCATGTGCGTCACTTTTGCCTCCGAGAGAGGCCGCTGCCCGGGTACCCGCTGACGGGTCTTCGAGGCGGGTGAGGTTGGCGTGCCCTGGCTGACGCTCAAGATTTGGTCCGCACACAGTCCACTGCCCGTTGGACACGTCCGAACACTTCGTCAGGGGTGCCGATGGCGTCGATGTCTTCCAAGATCGATTGCCGGCGATAGTATTCGATGAGCGGCGAGGTCTGCTGTTCGTAGATTTTCAGACGGTGCAGGACGGTATCGGGCGAATCGTCTTCGCGGCCTTCCTGGGTGGCGCGGCTCAACAGCCGTCGACGGAGTTCGTCGCCCGGAACGTGAAACGCGAGGACCAGATCCAGTTTCCGATTCTGCTCGCCGAGCATCTGATCGAACGCGCGGGCTTGAGCGATGGTGCGGGGGAAGCCATCGAGCAGGCAACCGGTTTCGCAATCGGACTGACTGAGCCGATCGGCGATCAGATTCACCATCATCTCGTCAGGCACCAACTGGCCTCGATTGATGTAGCCCCGCGCGAGGTCGCCCAGGCGACTGCCGGCGGCGACGGCGTTTCGCAAGATATCGCCCGTCGACAGATGGGTGATATCCAGGTAACGCACCAGCCGTTTCGACTGAGTGCCCTTACCGGCTCCGGGTGGTCCGACGAAGACTATGAACATGTTCGCCACCCATCGGCTCCCGTTCAGCCGGTGGCTGCGGGGAATCTTGACAATTTGAGTTGATACTCCATCCCGTTGTGCAAGCCGCCGATCTGGCACGTGAGGCGGAACGGACAGGCTACGTGTCCAACAAACCCGGATAGTTCCGCATCACCAGATGACTATCGATCTTCTGGACCAAGTCAAACGCGACACTCACGGCAATCAACAATCCGGTGCCGCCGTAAAAACTGGCGACCATAAAGCTAACGCCCAGCGAACTGGATATCATCGTCGGGATAATCGCCACCAGGGCCAAGAAGCCGGCCCCGACATAGGTGATGCGGACCATCACCTTTTCCAAGTAATCGGCCGTTCGTTTACCGGGTCGATAACCCGGAATAAATGTCCCGTAGTTCTTCAGGTTGTCGGCCATATCCTTGGGATTGAAGGTGATTGCCGTCCAGAAGTAACAGAAGAAATAGATCAGGGCGACATAGAGCAGTGTGTACATAAGAAGTACCGCTGGAGAACATTTCTGCGACACTGGAAAAGCCACCCCAGAGCCGCCCCAGCCAATTAAAGAGAATTTGGGGAAACATCAGCAAGCTGCTCGCGAAAATGATGGGCATCACGCCAGCCTGATTGATTCGCAACGGCAAGTACTGACGCGTGCCTCCATACACGCGACGTCCGCGCACGTGTTTGGCACTTTGCGTGGGAATGCGGCGCTGGCCCAAGCGTGATAAACACCACGCCAAACACGACGCCGACAAAGAGGCAGGCCAGCACGACCAACGCCTCGACACCAATTTCACCACTGCCGAAGCCGGTCAGCTGTAACTTCGAGTTCTTCACCAGTTCTACGGCGGCACCTGGCATCTGCGCCAAGATGCCAGCCATGATCAATAGGCTGATGCCGTTACCGATGCCATATTCGTCGATTTGCTCGCCCAGCCACATCAGGAAGATGGTCCCGCAGGTCATCGTCAGCACGGCGCAAATCTGCCAGCCGAGGCTCAGGTTGCCCGCCGGGCCTGCGAATTCCGGGTTGACCAGGGGAGCGGTCCCGGTGCTGTCGACGCTCATCACGTACAGTTTGACGTAGAACCAACTCTGGACTAAACACAGCATTACAGTGACATAACGCGTGTATTCGTTGATCTTTTTCCGGCCGGATTCGCCTTCCTTCTGCAGCTCTTCAATCGGTTTCCAGACGCTGCCGAGCAGCTGAAAGATAATCGAGGCAGAGATGTAGGGCATGATCCCCAGGCCGAAGATCGTGGCTTGGCGAAGATTGCTGGCGCTGAACACGGCAGCGTATTGGACCATGCTGCCAAACCCGCCGCTCGTGTCCGCGGCCGATCCCTGGATGGCCAACTGGTTGATCATCGGCAAGGAGATCTGCCAACCGATGCGATAGATGGCCAAGAGCAGCAGGGTCAGCAGGATCTTTTGCCGCAACTCGGGGATCGAGAACACGACACGCAGCTTTTCAAACATGCTTGCTGTACCTTAGCGAAAAGCGGTCTGACGGATACTCGCCATGAGGGCCGACATGCGTCTATTTGGACTTTGCCGCCAGCTTGGCGAGTTTCTTTTTCTGTTCGACGGGCGTCGGTCCTGCCAATTGCACGCAGCTTCCGCCGGCCTGTTCGATCTTTTCGATCGCCGCCTTGCTGAAGCGATGAGCGGATACCGTGAACTTCTTGGTCACTTCCCCATCGCCCAAAATCTTAATTTCGTCGAAGCGATGTCCCAGCAGACGAGAATTGCTGAGGACCTCGGGGGTGATCTCGGTGCCGGCCTCAAAGGTGGCGTCCAAGTCGCTGACATTGATCACCGCGACATTCCGCGCCCACTTGTTGTTGAACCCCCGCTTGGGCACACGCCGAACCAACGGCATGGCCCCACCTTGGAACGTGGGGTGTTGAGACCATCCGGCGCGGGACCCTTGGCCCTTGTGACCTCGACCCGCCGTCTTCCCTTGCCCTGAACCCGGCCCGCACCGATCCGTTTACGCTTCTTGTTCTTGCGAACGCCTTGGTGAACATCGTGCAACTTCATGACAAGGAAACTCCGCGGAGAACTTCAGTTTCTTTGGGGGGTCCGTAATTGCCCGATGGCATCCATGGTGGCCTTCACCAACAGCACGGGATTGGTCGTTCCCAGGCTTTTGGTCAAGATATCGTGAATGCCCGCAGCTTCGCAGACCGCTCGTACCGCGGCGCCGGCGATCACGCCCGTACCAGGACCGGCAGGGATCAGTAGCACCGCCGGCTCCTTCGCGACCTTGGACCCGATGCGGGATCGAGCCATTTTGAATTGGGACCTGGATCATATTCCGGGTGGCTTGCTTGACCGCCTTCTCGACGCTTGGTGGCACCTCGTTGGCCTTACCGTAGCCCCAGCCGACACGACCATCGCGGTCACCCACGACGACCATCGCGGCGAAGCTGAAGCGGCGTCCGCCCTTCACCACGGCGGCGCAGCGTTTGATCTTCACTACGCGTTCTTCTAGGGCGCCCCGAGTTTGTTCGCTATTGGCGGCATTCGATCGGCTCGCGCTGCTCACTGTGCTAACTCCGTTTCACTCACGTATTAGGCCGCTGTATCCCGGGATACGACGGTCGACACCGGCATGTCACTCGTTTGTAACAAACTCGGCGGCTTCACGCCCCGGCAGTTCGGCTGTTTTTCTAGGTTTTTCCGCGCTCCGGCGGCAAGCGGGACGGCTAGATCAAGGCACACGAGCGATCGATCACTGCCAGCTTGCCACCCCTAAACTTGAATCCCCGCTTCGCGGACCGCTTCGGTCAGGGCGGCGACGCGACCGTGGTACTTGCAGCTCCCACGATCGATACACATCGCCGTAATGCCGGCGGCCTTGGCCCGCTCGGCAATGGCCTTACCGACCACCGATGCGGCGTCACGATTTCCGCCGTACTTGATTTGTTGTCGCAGGTCCTTGTCCCGACTGCTGGCCGCCGCCAAGGTCTTGCCCTGTGCATCGTCAATGACCTGGCAGTAAATGTGCTGCAGGCTGCGACGGATGTTCAAACGCGGCTGCTCGGTCGTGCCTTTGGTCTTCTTACGGACGCGAAAGGCCCGACGAATCCGCAGTTGACGTTTCGCCTTTTGGTGCTCCACCGCTGAGTTTCCTCTACTTTGATACCTTTGTGGAATGGGGGGGCCTGCGGACGGCTGGCGGTGCTCCCTGTGCGAAGCGCCCCGCCCTAGGCGGCCGCTGCCGACCGTTTAGCTGGCAGCCTTACCCGGTTTGATTTTGACGTGTTCCCCTTCATAGCGGACCCCTTTGCCCTTATACGGTTCCGGCTTCCGGACCGCACGGACTTCGGCGGCAAACTGGCCCACCAATTGTTTGTCACAACCCTGGACGACGACGTGTGTTTGATCAGGGCAGGTGACGGTTAGTCCGGTGGGGATCTTCTTTCGCACCTCGTTGGCATAGCCGACGCGCAATTGCAGGGAGTCGCCCTGCACGGCCGCAATGTAACCGACACCCACGATATGCAAACGCTTTTCGTAGCCGTTGTTAACGCCGTGGACCATGTTTTGGATCAAGGCGCGGGTCAGACCGTGAAACGACTTGGACTCGCGATCTTCGCGTTCGGTCGACACGGTCACCTGGTTGTTTTCCGAGTCTAGCGCGATTTGCACGGGGTCAGGAAAGCGACGTTCCAGTTTTCCCTTGGGACCTTCCACGCTGACCTTTTGACCGTCCACCGCCACCTTGACGCCGGAAGGAATGGCAACAGGTTTTTTTCCGATTCGTGACATGGCCGTTGTACTCTTCTGTTTTCCCAAGCCGACGCGGCTGCGATCGGCTGACTGCTTGGCGAGTTGTAATCGATTCCTTAGGCATCCGAAGGGAGCCACGGATGCGTGCGGCTGGCAGGTAACGCCAATTTCGGCGGCTCGGTGCGGGCAAGTCTCCTGTGCTCTGGCCGGGCCGACCCGAGAGCGGAGGCGTCGTTGAGGCCTCGTGCGGTACCGACGTCACGCTACCAAATCTGGCACAGCACTTCTCCGCCTAGGTTTCTCTGTCGAGCCTCGCGATCGCTGACCACACCTCGGCTGGTACTAATCACCGAAATGCCCAGTCCGTTTAGCACGGGGCGAAGATCTTTAGCTCGGCTATAGATCCGACGACCCGGTTTACTCACCCGCTCGATAGAACGAATCACACGCTCTCCGTTCGGGCCGTATTTTAGTTCCAGCCGCAAGTGAGCCACGGGAGCATCATCAATTTCTTTCCAGTCCCAGATGTAGCCTTCGCGCTTGAGCACGTCAGCGACACCCCGTTTGACTTTGGAAATCGGCATATCGACGTGAGGCCGTTCAACGCGCACCGCATTGCGTATACGGGTCAACATATCGGCGATGGGGTCGGTCATCATATCAGTCTGGGTCCCTCTACCAACTCGCCTTTCGAACACCAGGAATTAAACCTTGATCTGCCATCTTGCGGAAGCAGATGCGGCAGATCCCGAACTTGCGATACACGGCACGGGGCCGACCGCACAATCCACAGCGACGTTCTTGTCGCGAGGAAAACTTCGGCTCGCGGTTCGCCTTGGAAATCTTTGATTTACTTGCCACCGGTTTTTACTCGCAGTCTTTCTTAGTTCGCGACCATTGTGTCCTGCGGTCGGCTGGAAAAAAGTTCAAGCGGCGCCGGCCGCATCCGTTTCGCGTTTGAAAGGCATCCCCAGCAGTTTGAGCAGGAGGCGTCCTTCGTCGTCTTGGGAAGTTGTCGTGATAAAGGAAATGTTCATCCCCTGCACGCGGGTGAACTTGTCCGGATTGAGTTCGGGAAACACCAGCTGTTCCACGAGGCCCATGCTGTAGTTGCCATTGCCATCAAAGGCACTAGGGCTCAGGCCGCGAAAGTCGCGGACGCGGGGCACGGCCAGCGAAATCAGCCGGTCCAGGAATTCCCACATCCGCCGTCCTCGCAGCGTGACCTTGCAGCCAATCGGCATACCCTCCCGCAGGCGAAAACCCGCGATCGCTTTACGGGCTGTCGTGGTGACGGGCTTTTGGCCGGTGATCTGTTTGAGGGCCTCGACCGCATCTTCCAAGTGCTTCTTTTCACTGATCGCGGTGCCCACGCCCATGTTGACCACGATTTTCTCGAGGTTTGGCAGGGCCATGCGGTTTTCGCGTCCCAGTTCCTGTCGCAGAGCGGGTAGGACTTCTTGTTCGTATTTTTCTTTGAGTCGTGCAGCCATGATCGTCACTTTGCCGTCTCAGACGAGGGATTTCACTTTTTTTGCGTTGCGTAGGCGGCTCGTGCGGGTGCGATTTGGCCTAAGGCCTTGCTGCACCTTTTACAGTACCGCTCTTTGCTGCCGTCAGGTCGATAACGTGCGCCGGTGCGAGTGCGGGCGCTACAGGAGTTGCAGACCAGCAACACATTGGAGATCTGCACCGGCATCTCCTTCGACAGCCGGCCACCCTGTGGATTGCGTTGACTGCGTCGCACGTGCTTGAACACGCGATTGACACCTTCCACGATTAATTTGCCGGCCTGCCAGTCGACGCTCAGCACTTTGCCGCGCACGCCCCGGTCGTCGCCGGTCAATATTTCTACCGTATCGTTGACTCGAATATGCATCACACCACCTCACTGGCGAGGCTAACGATCTTCATGAAATTCCGTTCCCGCAGCTCACGCGCCACGGCACCAAAGATGCGGGTACCGCGGGGGTTACCATCGCCGTCGACCAGCACAACCGCGTTGCTATCGAAGCGGATATAGCTCCCGTCGGCCCGCCGCGTCGGTTGTTTGCATCGCACAATCACCGCACGAACGACCGCCTTCTTCTTGACGTCGCTGCCGGGGATCGTGTTGCGGACGCTGCAGATGATGATGTCTCCCAAACCGGCAAAACGACGGCGAGAACCGCCAAGCACTTTGATGCACTTGACTTCTTTAGCGCCTGTGTTGTCGGCAACGGCGAGTCGCGTTTCCTGTTGAATCATGGCCGGACGCCTTGCTGTCTGTTTGTACTCTGCTCACTTTGTTCGATCGCCGCTGGGCTGCGACGGGGACGGCAGCTTCGTGGGGGCCAGGGCAATCACCGTCGGCCAGAGCTCCGGGAGTAACCCCGACACGCTCGGACCTCGCCCCCGCGTGGCTATTCCCCGTCGGCTCCTTCCGCGGCCAAGCTGCCGCGGCCCGCAGTGCCGTCATGTCGACTGCGGTGCTTTGTTTCAGCACACGTACCAGCTGCCAACGCTTTAGCTTGGACAACGGACGCGTCTCAATAATCTCCACCGTATCACCCACGTTCGACTGCTCGTCTTCGTCGTGGACGTAGCAAATCGTGCGACGGCGCACGTATTTCTTGTATTTCGGATGCTTGACCAACCGCGCGATTTCCACACGGCGGGTCTTCGCCATCTTGTCTCCGGTGACAATTCCAACCACTACTCGTTTCGGCATCGTTTCGAATCCTGTGTGGCTCGTTCGGCCAGGAGTCCACCGCTCCCAGCGAGCTCGCCGGTTGATTTACATGGCCTAACTGGTTGCTGCCTTGGCCGCTCGTTGCTGTTTGAGGGCTCGCTCGCGGAGCAACGTCTTGATGGCGCGATCAAACGGCGGTGATGTCGCAGCTCGCTCGGCGCATCCAACCGTTCGGTCTGGGCTTGAATGCGGAGTCGGAAGTAGTTCTGGGCGGTTTCCCGGAGCGTCAGTTCCAGCTGCTCGTCGCTCATCTCTCGCAGTTCAACGGCTTTCATCAGTACGATTCCTCAACTCAATCTCGCGTCTGGTTCGTTTGTGCGGTCCCGTGCTGGCCGGAACAAGGTTCGGGGGTTACACCGGTCGCCGGCGGACAAAGCGGACGCGTACAGGCATCTTGTGGGCCAGCCGCGCGAAGCAGATCCGCGCCTGCTGCTCGGTCACGCCTCCCAACTCGTACAACACCGTGCCAGGCTTGACGACGGAGGCCCAAAAATCCGGCTCCCCTTTGCCCTTACCCATGCGGGTTTCCAAAGGCGTCGAAGTGACGGACTTATGTGGAAACATCCGCACGTACAGTCGGCCTTCGCCACGAACGTATTGTTGGGCCGCGATACGACCGGCTTCGATCGTGGCGGCTTTGATCCAACCCGCTTGCGTGGATTGCAGACCGAAATCGCCGAACACGACCTTGTTGCCGCGGGTCGCGTTACCTTTTATACGTCCTCTTTGGCTTTTGCGATGCTTGACCCGCTTCGGCATCATCGCCATAGCTGTCATCCCCTCTGTAAAAACCTTGATTGACCCAAACCTGGATGCCAATGTGCCCTTGCGGCGTCATGGCTTCCGTGAAACCGTAGTCGATCTTCGCTCGCAGGGTGCTCAGCGGAATCGAACCGGAGATCTGTTTTTCGCGACGGGCCATTTCGGCGCCGCCCAGGCGACCGGCCAACTGCACTTTGATGCCTTGCGCCGGCCTCCATGGTGGTCTCCATCGCCCGTTTCATTGTGCGGCGGAAGCTGGCCCGCTTCTGTAGTTGCTCGGCAATGTCCTCGGCGACAAGCTGGGCACAGATTTCCGGTCGCGTCACTTCTTCGATCTTCAGGTTGACGCGGCGACCGATCATGTTCTGCAACTCGGCCTGCAGTAACTCGATTTCTTGCCCCTTCTTGCCAATGATCAAGCCCGGTCGAGCAGCGTGCAGTACGACCTTCACTTCATCGCGCGTCCGCTCAATCTCGATCCGGTCAATACCAGCGTGTCGATACTGAGCCTTCTGGGGATGCTTCTTGATGAAGTCGCGAATCTTTTTGTCTTCCAGCAGTAGCGAGGCGAACTCTTGCTTGGACGCATACCATCGACTCTTCCAGCCGACCATGATGCCCGTGCGAAAGCCAATTGGATTTACTTTTTGACCCATCGATCGTTCTCCCGCTATGTGCTGCTTCGACACCACTGGGCGTTTGGCCGAGGTGGCGTCCAAAACCGGCGCGGATTAGATTTCCTCTAAGGTGACGTGTATGTGTGCAAACCGTTTGCGAATCATCATCGCCATTCCCCGAGCCCGGGGGCGGATGCGTTTAAACATGGGACCACCGTTGACATGCGCTTCGGTGACAACCAAGGTGTTGACGTCGATCGTGCGTCCGTGATTGCTGGGATTGTCCGGATCCTGAGCATTTCCCAAAGCACTCTTGAGCACTTTCTCCAGCAGACGCGCGCCTCGCTGCGGCTGGTACCGCAGGATCTCCAAGGCCTCGTCTGCGAATTTGCCACGGATCATATCGGCCAAGGGACGCACTTTCCGGGCGCTGATGCGTGCGTGTCGGTAACATGCTTTGTATGCCATCGATTTATCCTCTCACCGGCTCTGGCCGTCACCACGTGGGCCCGGCGCACTCGCGCGACTACCGCTTGCCCTTGCCACCGTGGCCACGAAACAGTCCGCGTCGGCGCGAACTCGCCCAATTTGTGTCCCACCATGTCCTCGGTCACGAAGACCTTCATATGCAGCTTGCCGTTGTGAACCAAAAACGTCACGCCCACAAACTCCGGCACGATCGTGCAGGCTCGAGCCCAAGTCTTGATCGGTTCCGATCCACCCGACTCATGCTGACGCTGTACCTTCAAGTACAATTTGGGGTCAACGTACGGGCCCTTGCTTAGTGATCTACCCATCGTGTCGCTCGCATTCCCGCGATCCCACTGAATCGCCCTCGTTCAAAAAACCTGTTGCTGCCCACCGCGATGCCCAGCACCGCGTCATCTTGACCTGCGGTGGTGAGAACTTGACTATTTCTTCAATACCCCGTATCGCCGCGATCGCCGACGGCGCACGATCGCTGCATTGGACGGCTTACGCCGCTTGCGGGTGGAACCCCCTTTGGCCGGCACTCCCGTGGGACTGACCGGGTGGCGTCCCCCCTTGGTTCGTCCCTCACCACCACCATGCGGATGGTCGATCGGATTCATGGCGGTGCCGCGAACATGGGGTCGTCGTCCCATCCAACGGCGTCGTCCCGCCTTACCCAAGGTAATGTTCATGTGATCCGAATTGCCGACCTTGCCGATCGTGGCCCGGCATTGCGACGGCACGCGACGGATTTCACCACTGGGCAGAGTCAACTGAGCCCAATCCGCCTCGCGGGCCATCAGCGAGGCGCTGAACCGGCACTGCGGCAGAGACTCCCGCCTCGACCCGGCTGCATTTCCACATTGTGGATGGCGGTGCCTAAGGGGATGCGGTTCAAGGGCAACGAGTTGCCGACCGTCGGCGGCGCTTCCACTCCACTCTCGACCTGGTCCCCTACCTTCAAGCCATCGGGCGAAAGGATGTAACGCTTCTCACCATCCACATAATGCAGCAGGGCGATGCGTGCGCTGCGGTTCGGATCGTATTGGATCGACGCCACTTTGGCCGGCACCCCGTCCTTGTCACGCCGAAAGTCAATGACTCGGTACTGCCGCTTATGCCCGCCGCCACGATGTCGTGCGGTGATCTTGCCCTGGTTGTTGCGTCCGCCCTTCTTGCGGAGCGGTCGCAGCAACGACCGTTCCGGCTTGGCACCTTCGCTCAAGTCCGCGAAGTCACTGACGCTGGCGTTTCGCCGTCCGGCAGACGTCGGTTTGTATTTCCGAATACCCATGATTCCATGATCTCTTGGCTGGTGTTGCGGCGAGCGTCGAACTCAGTTCACTAGGATGTGGAATTCGCAGTGAGGATTTAGAAGAACTCGATCCGGTCTTCTCGATCCAGTGTCACGATGGCCTTTTTCCAGTTTTTCGTCATGCCAAAGCGAAAGCGGTATCGACGCGGCTTGCCCTTGCGACTCTGCGTCCGCACCTTCTCTACCTTGACGTTGAACAGTTCCTCGATCGCTTCCTTGATCGTCTCCTTGTCCGACAACGGGTTGACCTCAAACGCGTACTGGTTGTAACGCGTCGAGCGGTGCATCCCCTTTTCGGTGACCAGAGGTCGAAGCACGATCTGATGAGGCGGACAAACGGGGTCCGGATTTGGTCCGCGAAGCCGACTTTGTGTTTGCCATGGTTCTAACCCTTCACCCTCGCGGCGGGCTTTTGGCCCGGATCAGTCGCGATGGAATCCCTGTTTTCTGCGGCTGTTGTGCTGTGCCGGTTGTACTGTGCCGGTTGTCTTGTTCTGCGGCCTTATTCTTCGTCGGTTGACCCACCACCGGCCGCCTTCTGCTTGAGTTGATCAAGTGCTTTGCGTGTCAGCAAAATGCGATCCGGCGTCAACACCGATAGGGCATTTAGGTCCGACACCGGCGACACGTTGACTCGCTGAATATTGCGAGCACTCTTGTACACGTTGGCATTCAGCGCTTCGGTAGCAATCAACGTGCTGCCGCTGGCCAAACCCAAGGCCTGCAGCACCTTGGCCATTTCCTTCGTGGCGGGCGCCGTGAAACTCAGTTCGTCAATCACCACCATCTCGTTGTCGCGCAACTTGGAAGCCAGGGCCATACGCGTGGCCAACTGAGTGGCTTTGCGAGGCAAGCGATACGAGTAGTCACGAGGACGCTTGGCAAAAATGTGCCCGCCGCCGCGACGGACCCCACTACGCTTTGAGCCTGCCCGGGCGTTGCCCGTGCCCTTTTGGCGATACATCTTCTTGGTCGAACCGGCGACCTCGCCTCGCGTCTTCGTGCGATGCGAGCCTTGTCGCAGGTTGGCCTGGTACATCACCACCGCGTCATGTAACAGCTGCCGGTTGATGCGGGGAGCCAAATCCTGAGGCTCGATCTGATACTGCCCGACTTCCTTACCGGAGCGATCGTAAACCGTTAAACTTGCCATGGCTGTTATTGGGGGGTGAGCAGTCTGGCGCGGCCCGCTGTGGCAGGCCGTCGCCGTGCTGCACTCTGGTTGCATGTTGAGGGGTTCGGGAGCTTGGTCGATCCTAATCGAGTGGGCGGCCGGCGGAACGCTCCGTGGTCGACGGCGTCAGTGGCACCGTGGTCAGGTAGCGTCGAATCACAGCCCCCTTTTTGTAAGTTTCTATCGCAGCATATTTGTCGCTTGGACCAAAACAAAACCGCCATTGGGTCCCGGCACCGCCCCGGACCAACAGCAAATCGTTGTCGGCGTCAACCTTGACGACCTTCAGGTTACGCGCCGTGACGCGACCATTTCCGTGCTGGCCGGCCATTCGCCGTCCCTTGAAGGTGCGGCTGGGCGAAGCGCTGCAGCCGGTGCCGCCCGCGTGGCGATGCACCTTCTTCACACCATGCGAGGCACGTTGACCCGAAAACCCGTGACGTTTCATCACGCCGGCAAAGCCTCGCCCTTTGCTGCGGCCGATCACGTCGACCGAGACGACATCGGCCAGGACATCGACCTTCAGCTGCTGACCCACCTCGTAGCCGTCAATTGAACCACGAAGTTCACGCACAAACCGCTTGGGTTCGCAATCGGCCTTGGCCGGCACTTCCACGCCCGCCGCCGCCAACTTCTTGGATCGCTTGCTCGCCAGATTGCCGACTCGCCCGCGCTCACTACGCGCGGCCAGACGACGAGGCTTGTCGAGATAACCTAGCTGCACGGCCTCATAGCCGTCGCGCTCGGTCGTTCGTAGCTGCAGTACGTGGCAAGGTCCCGCTTGTATGACCGTCACCGGAATGATTTTGCCGCTCTCGTCGTAGACTTGCGTCATGCCGACCTTGCGGCCAAGGATTCCCTTTGCTCATCACTTTCGTTTCCTGCAGCTTTGCCGGCCTGGATCTTCGGAACGCCATGTCCGAGATTACCCAACCGGCTTCCCTGTCATATTGTGGCGACCTATTGGAATCACGATCTTCGACTCAAGGGGCCAGATGAATCCGGCCAACCCACGCCGATTTCCTTCTTCACGTAAAAAAGGGTCGGCCTTGCCTGATCGTTATTCTAAATCGGTGAAAGGGTGTTTCTCTTAGGTATGCTACTTCGTCGACGCTTTGATCTTGATATCGACACCGGCTGGGAGACTGAGTTTATTCAAAGCCTCAATCGTCTTGGCTGTTGCCTGTACAATATCGATGACCCGCTTATGCGTGCGGATCTCGAACTGTTGCCTTGCTTTTTTGTCGATATTGGGACCCGATAACACGGTGTACCGTTCAATGCGCGTCGGTAAGGGAATTGGCCCGTGGACCTCGGAATTGGTCCGTTTCGCAGTTTCCACGATATCCTTGGCACTCTGATCTAAAATCAGGTGATCATAGGCTTCCATGCGAATCCGAATGACCTCGTGTGCCGGCGTGACCACGAAATAGGCTCCCGATACTGACCGCGTACTTGAACTAGCCGCTTAGGCTACGCCTCGGAGGTGACCGCGGGTTGCACCATCAGGGTTGCCGCCGTCTCACTCCGCCCCAGTGTTTCCAGTTGGTCACTGGGAAGCTACCCAATGTAGAGTTGGCGAGAGATCACGTCAACACCTCCTAGCGATTCTCCGCAAGCAAATTTTTCGCGTCGCATCGCCTTGGGAGTTGCAGCGGCCCAGCGGTTGTGACGGCAGCCGTGTGCAGCGGGCGAACGTGCCTAAATTTGGAAGGCTTACATATGGAAGGCCTTGCTGACGTCGGGCGGGGCAGGGGCGTAGTTCAGGGGCTGCATCGAGCAGCCCTGCGCGACCCTGACTCAGGCTTCGCATGGCGCTGGAATAGCCGAAGAGTTCAGCCAGTGGAGCGTGCGCTTCGATGAAGACCAGTTTGCCCCGGTTTTCTGTTTTGTGGATCATCGCACGCCGCTGTTGCAGGTCGCCGACAAAGTCTCCCAAGTGGTCTTCGGGCGTTGTGATATTCAGCTTCATGATGGGCTCCAGCAGGACGGGGCCTGCCTCGCGAAGGCCCTTTTCGAAGGCCGTGCCGGCCGCGATCCGCACGGCCACATCGGTCGTGTGCTCGTTGGCGCTTCGCGCCCGGTTACGGTCGCTTTCATGTTCGACAAAGGAAAGCTGCCCAGGATGCCGCCCCCTTCGCCTCGCGATCGCAATTCCTCCAGTACCTCATGCAACAGTTCGCCGGGCAGTTGTTCAGGGGGACAGCGGCTGGTAATCGTGACGCCACCGGTCGAGGAAGTTGCGGGTTCCAGTCGGAGCTGGATTTCCGCGAACAACTCCTGGCCACCCATTTGTCGATGGCACTCGCCGGTCACATCCGCCGCGCGTTTGATGGTCTCGCGGTAGCTGACGCGAGGCTTGTGGACTTTCACATTCAGGTTGAAATCGCGTAGCAGGCGATTGCGAATGACTTCCAGGTGCAATTCACCCATACCACTGATCAGTGTCTGTCCGGTCTCGGGGTTTTCCGTGGCTCGAAACGTCGGGTCCTGGCGGTTCATCATTTCCAGCACATCGGCCAGCTTCTTCCGCTCGGCTGTCGTATCGGGCTCGATGGCCATCGACATCACGGTCTCGGGGAAAACAATCGTTTCCAGCAGAATTGGGTGCTTGGGGTCACAGATCGTGTCGCCGGTTACGGAGTGACGCAGGCCGATGACGCCCACAATATCACCCGTGTCAACTTCAGGGACTTGTTCACGACTGGGACGCCTGCATATGCCACAACTGCGCCACGTTTTCCTTCTTGTCTTGTCCCGGGTTGAAGACCCGCGAGTTGGCTTTGAGCGTGCCCGAATAGACGCGGACCCAAGAAAGGTCGCCGGTTTTGGCAGGGAGGACCTTGAAGACCAGGCCGCAGAACGGTTCGCTGGGGTCCGGGCGACGTTTTGCCTTGACGGACGTCGTCTTCCCCTTGGATGTGGTGATCACTTCGCCCTCGACCGGCGGTACATCGGCGGGGCTAGGCAGGTACCGTGCGACCGCGTCCAGTACAGGCTGGACCCCAATGCCGTCGAGTGCCGAACCGCAGAGCACCGGCTGAATGAGTAAGCTGCAGCGTGGCATCGCGGATGACCTCGTGGATCAGTTTTGCCGGCAGCGGATTCTCCTCCAACAGCAGCTCCATCATGTCGTCGCTGTAGTCGATAGTTCTTCCAACATGGCCTGCCGCGCCAGTTCCGCGTCGTCGGACAATTCCGACGGGATGTCCCCTCGGACGACCTTTCGCCCTTCCTCCTCAAAGGTCAACAGCTGCATATCGATCAGGTCAATCACAGCACGGAAGGCGTTGGGGATATGGGGCGGTCCTTCGCCGACGGGGATTTGGATCGCCACTGGATTGGCCTCCAGGCGATCGCGAATCTCGTTCATTGTGCTTTCGAAATCCGCGCCCTCGCGGTCCATCTTATTAATGAATGCGATGCGGGGCACGCGATACTTGTTGGCCTGCCGCCAGACGGTTTCGCTTTGTGCTTCGACGCCTTCGCGGCGCACTGAAGACCACCACGCCTCCGTCCAGCACGCGCAGGCAGCGCTCCACTTCGGCCGTAAAGTCAACGTGGCCCGGGGTATCGATCAGGTTGACGTCAACACCTCCCCAGCCAAACGTTACGCAGGCGGAATAGATCGTGATACCGCGCTGCTGCTCCTCCTCATCAAAATCGGTTTCGGTGGTCCCTTTGTCGACCTGACCAACTCGGTGCGTGGCGCCGCTGTAGTAAAGCATCCGTTCGGTGACGGTCGTCTTGCCGGCATCGATGTGTGCGATGATACCGATGTTGCGAATTTTTCCAGTTGACGTGCCATGTGATAGTCCTAATGCCCGAGCGGTCAAATCCGCGCATGACAAAGGCCGTGGCTGCCCTCCAAGACAAACTCCACGGCCTTCAGTGAGTTGTTCACGGGTTACCAGGCGAAATGCGCAAAGGCCTTGTTGGCGTCCGCCATTCGGTGCACGTTTTCACGCCGATTCATGGCGGTGCCTTCCTTCTTGTATGCGGCCAAGATCTCGTCGGCCAGTTTTTGGCTGGTCGGGCGTCCCTTCTTCTCGCGGACTGCCAGCAGGATCCAGCGAATCGCCAAGGACTGCTGCCGACTCTTGTTGACCTGCATCGGCACTTGGTAGGCCGCACCACCAACCCGTTTGCTACGCACCTCAATCTGTGGCTTGACGTTCTCGACCGCCTGTAGAAAAACTTCCAGCGGTTCGTCTTTGGAATTGCGCTGCTGGATCAGATCCAACGCACCGTAGAATACGCCTTGGGCTGTCGTCTTCTTGCCGTCCCACATCAGGCAGTTGATGAATTTGCTGACCAGCATACTGTTGTGCCGCGGATCCCCTTTCAACTGGGAGCGGCTGGCGGTGATCTTTCCCATATCGATCTTCGTCTCTTGAGCTTACGTGATAACGACTTATGTATGAATTGTTCTTAGGACTTCTTCGCGCCGTAGCGGCTGCGGGAACGTTTGCGGCCATCCACGCCCAGCGTGTCCAATGCACCGCGAACGACTTGGTAACGCACGCCCGGCAAGTCGCGGACGCGACCACCCCGCACGAGCACAATCGAGTGTTCCTGGAGGCTATGGCCTTCGCCGGGGATATACACGGTGACTTCTTTCCCGTTGGACAGACGCACGCGCGTAATCTTCCGTAAGGCCGAATTCGGCTTCTTGGGAGTCATCGTGCGGACCTGCAGGCAGACACCCCGCTTCTGCGGGCAACGGTCCAGCACGGGCGCTTTGCTTTGGCTGCGTTTAGATTTGCGTCGACGACGCACAAGTTGATTAATCGTAGGCATAGAAAACCGTCTTCTAATTGAATGCTGCTGGCAATCGGGAAGCTGTCCAGAGTAACATTTCAGGCTCATCCGTCAAGCCGGGATTGTCGCCGCACCGATGGAGGCGACCGCTCGCCGAAACGGTGCACGCCCGACCGCCGGGCCGGGCGCGCGGCCGCCACGTCTGGCTTATTCTTCGCCGTTGTCCTCGTTACTTTCCAAATTCAAATCTTCGGCACTCGGCAACGCACCACCGAACAGTGATTCCAGGCTGCCGGCATCGCCCAGCGATTCGGTCGTACGACTCGATTCGGCCGGTTCGGCCATCGCACTGGGATTGGTCGCGTCGGCCGTTTCCAGCAAGGGGAAGCTGGCCACCAGGGTTCGGTCTTTTTCGGCGGCCAGCGTTTCCAGCGCTTCGCGATGGATCCGCACCTCCGCTTCTTGGAAAGTCCGGAAGCCCGTACCAGCGGGGATCAAGTGTCCCAGGATTACGTTTTCCTTCAGGCCCACCAGTCGATCCGTTTTGCCCGCCAAGGCGGCTTCGGTGAGGACCTTGGTCGTTTCCTGGAAGCTGGCGGCGGAAATAAAGCTGGAGCTTTGGACGGCCGCCTTGGTGATGCCCAACAGCTGGGTACTGGCAGTGGCCGGTTTGGGCCGAGTGCCTTTGGCCGAAGCGCCACCCAAGGCTTCGATCTGCGAGTTGACCGTCTCGAGGGCCTCACGCGGCACGATCGTGCTGGCTTCGAAGTCGCTGTCTCCCTTGTGGGTGACCTTCAGGCACTTGCCCAGGCTTTCGTTGGATTGACGGAAATCGAAGCGATCCATCACGCTGCCCGGCAGCAGGTTCGTGTCCCCTGGGTTCTCAATTTTCACCTTCCGCAGCATGCGGGCGATGATGATTTCGCAATGCTTGTCGTTGATTTCCACGCGCTGACTGCGATAGACGCCTTGGATTTCGTGCAGTAGATACTGCTGCACCGCTTCTTCACCGGAAATGCGCAGGATGTCGTGGGGCACCAGCGGACCATCGACCAGCGCCTGTCCCGCTCGTACGTGATCACCCGAGTGGACTAGGAAGCGTTTGCCGTGAGGTACCAGGTGCTCCCGCTCGATTCCCGTTTCGCTGCGGACAATGATCGTGCGTTTGCCACGTCGTTTTTCCCCCAGGATTTCCACGACGCCGTCCACCTCGGCGATGACGGCCGGATCTTTCGGCTTGCGGGCTTCAAAGATTTCCGTGACTCGCGGCAGACCACCCGTGATGTCCTTGATCCCCGAGGCCTCGCGGGGCGTCTTGGCGACGACCGTACCGGCGGCGATCTGTGCCCCTTCGTCGACTTCGATATGAGCGCGTTCGGGCAGGTAGTACACGTCCAATGGCTTGCCGTCGGAATCTTCCAATACGATCTGCGGGTGGAGGTCTCCTTTGTGGTCCGCAATGATCCGTCGCTCGTGACCGCTGGGATCTTTTTCCACACGGACGGTATCCCCTTCGACAATGTCCTCAAAACGGACACGGCCAGCGACTTCGGCCAAAATTGGGATACTGTGCGGATCCCATTGGCACAGGACCGCCCCGGCATCGACTTCTTGGTTTTCGGCCACCATCAGCACGGCCCCGGTGGGGACTTCGTATTTTTCTAGCTCGCGACCCTTGGGATCCAAGAGGGAGATCTCGCCGTTGCGGGTCAGGACGATCGTCTGTCCTTCCTGATTGGTCACGGAGCGAACGCGGGTGAATTTGACAATGCCTCCCTTCTTCGAGCGGGTTTCGCTCTCTTCCACGTCGGTGCCGGCCACGCCGCCGATGTGGAACGTCCGCATCGTCAACTGCGTACCAGGCTCGCCGATGCTTTGAGCGGCGATAATGCCGACGGCCATACCCTCTTCGACCATATTCCCGGTCGACATATCCATACCGTAGCAATCACGGCAGACGCCCAATGCGGCTTCGCAGGTCATGGGACTGCGTACCTGAATGCGTTCCAACCCCAGCTCTTCGATGCGACGAGCGATCTCGGGAGTGATCATTTGGTTTTCGGCGACAATCACTTCGTCGGTGACGGGATTGACGATGTTCTGTCGACTGACTCGGCCTTTCACCGCGTCAGCCAAACGGACCTCGACCTTTTCGCCCCGGTAAATCACCCCCTTGGTGATCCCCTGAGTCGTGCCGCAATCGTCCAGGGTCACGACCACGTTCTGCGCCACGTCGGCCAGTTTGCGAGTCAAATAACCGGAATCGGCGGTTTTTAGGGCCGTGTCGGCCAAACCTTTGCGGGCACCGTGAGTCGAGCTGAAATACTCCAACACCGACAGGCCTTCGCGGAAATTCGCCTTGATCGGCGTCTCGATGATTTCCCCCGACGGCTTGGCCATCAGGCCTCGCATGCCGGCCAACTGGCGAATCTGTTCGACACCACCTCGGGCACCGGAGTGGGCCATCAAGAACACGGGATTGATGTATTGCCCCTCGTTCCGCACGTCACCTTCCATCGCCGTCATCATTTCCGCGGTGATCCGTTCACGGGCATGCGTCCAGGCATCCAGTACCTGGTTGTAGCGTTCGACGTCGGTGATGATCCCGCGGTCGTACAGCTTTTTATATTTGAGCACCGTCTTCTCGGCCTCGCCAATAATCTTGGATTTTGAATCCGGCGTAACCAGATCGTCCGTGGCGAACGACAAACCGCTGCGCGTGCTTTCGCGAAAGCCGATGCGATTCATGTCGTCCAGCAGCTGGATGGTGGCGCGACGTCCCAGCACCTGGTAGCAGTCGGAGATGACCATCGACAATTCACCGGATCGCAGCGGGATATTGTAGAAATCCATGCCCGAAGGGAGCATGGCGTTGAACATGATCCGACCGCAGGTGGTTTCGACCATCTTCATCTCGACGCGCGTGTCGTCGGTCGTTCGCACCATGCGTCCTGACAGCAGTTTGACTTTGATCTTCGCGTGCAGGTCGATGACGCCCAACGAATAGGCCAGTTCCGCTTCGTCGGTCGACGCGAACACCATTCCCTCGCCTTTGCGGTCGGTCTGGAGCATCGAAATGAAATAGCATCCCATCACGATGTCTTGCGAGGGGCTCATGATCGGTCGGCCGTTGGCGGGACCGAAGATGTTGTTCGTCGACATCATCAACGTATGGGCTTCAACTTGGGCCTCAATCGACAGCGGCAAGTGCACTGCCATCTGGTCGCCGTCGAAGTCGGCGTTGAAGCCCTTACATACGAGCGGGTGCAGGTGAATGGCATTGCCTTCCACCAATACCGGTTCGAAGGCCATGATGCCCATCCGATGCAACGTGGGAGCTCGATTGAGCAATACGGGGTGATTCTGGATCACCGCCTCGAGGATGTCCCACACTTCCTCGTCCTTGCGCTCGAGCATCTTTTTGGCACTCTTGATCGTGTCGGCGTGCCCCATCTCCTTTAACTTGCGGATGATGAACGGTTGGTACAACTCCAAGGCAATCTTCTTGGGCAGGCCGCACTGGTGCAACTTCAGGGTGGGCCCCACGACGATCACGCTGCGAGCGGAGTAGTCGACGCGTTTCCCCAGCAGGTTCTCGCGGAACCGGCCTTGCTTGCCCTTGATCATGTCGGTGAGCGACTTGAGGGGGCGGTTGCTGCTGCCCAACACGGGACGTTTGCAGCGGTTGTTGTCGAATAGGGCGTCGACCGACTGCTGCAACATCCGCTTTTCGTTGCGAATAATGACTTCCGGCGCATTGAGGTCGACCAGTTTGCGCAAGCGGTTGTTGCGGTTGATAATGCGGCGATAGAGATCGTTTAGGTCGCTGGTGGCGAAATTGCCGGAATCCAGCAGTACCAGGGGGCGGAGGTCGGGCGGGATCACGGGAATGACATCCAGCACCATCCATTCCGGCTTGTTGTCGCTGTCCCGAATTGCCTCGACGATCTTCAGCCGATTGATTAAGTCCTTCTTTTTCTGTTTGGCGTTGGTTTCCGTCAATTCTTGTCGCAACTGATCGGACAACTGCACCAGATCCAGCGCACAGAGCAACTTGCGAACTGCCTCGGCGCCCATGTCGGCTTCAAAGCTGCCATCACCCCACTGTTCCCGCGCCGAGCGATATTCTTCTTCGGTCAGCAGTTGCTGCGCCTCCAGGTCGGTATCGCCCGGATTGATGACCACGTAGTCCTGAAAATAGATGACTTTTTCCAGGCTCGTCGTCTTCATGTTCAGCAGATTCCCCAGGCGGCTGGGCATCGCCTTGAAGAACCAGATATGGACCACTGGCGCCGCCAGTTCGATGTGTCCCATGCGTTTGCGGCGGACTCGGCTGTGCGTGACCTTGACGCCGCAACGGTCGCAAATCATGCCTTTGTATTTCATACCGCGGTACTTGCCGCAGGCACATTCCCAGTCCTTTTCGGGACCAAAAATGCGTTCGCAGAACAGTCCATCTTTTTCGGGACGATACGTGCGGTAGTTAATCGTTTCCGGCTTTTTGACTTCGCCGAACGACCAGCTGCGAATATCGTGCGGCCTGGCCAAGCTGATCTTGACCGAGGCATAATCGTTGATGCGGTCGTAGGAACTTTCGCCGATCGTCATCTGCCCGTGCTCCTATTGTCGAGATTTCACCGAAGTCGGTGGATTTGTGCGGTTGCGATGTATTGATGTGAAAGCGATCGGTCGGGATCCTCGGGACGCACCGCGCGGCACGACCCGAGTCGCCTCGACTTAGACGCGTCGTTTTTCCAATTGCATGTTGAGGGCCAGGCCTCGGATTTCATTTGTCAGCACGTCGAAACTAGCGGGCGTGCCGGCCTCCAACGTATTCTCGCCTTTGACCATCGATTCGTAGATCTTGGTCCGGCCTTCCACGTCGTCACTCTTGACCGTCAACAGCTCCTGCAGGATGTACGCGGCCCCGTACGCTTCCAACGCCCAGACTTCCATTTCGCCGAAACGTTGGCCGCCAAAGCGGGCCTTGCCGCCGAGCGGCTGCTGGGTAATCAGCGAATAGGGGCCGGTGCTGCGGGCATGGACCTTTTCGTCGACCAGGTGGTGCAGCTTCAGCATGTAGATATAGCCAACGGTCGTGTCTTGATCCAGTTTGTCGCCTGTCCGGCCGTCATACAGCGAGGCCTTGCCGTGACGCGGCAGTCCGGCTTCGGCCAGGGCATCGTTGATGTCTTCTTCGCTGGCTCCGTCAAACACCGGAGTAATGGCCTGGAAGCCCAATTTGGCGCCGGCCCAGCCCAAGTGGGTTTCCAGGATCTGACCGACATTCATACGACTGGGAACCCCCAATGGATTGAGCATGATTTGCAGAGGCGTGCCATCGGCCAGGAACGGCATGTCCTCCACCGGCAGAATCTTCGCGATCACCCCCTTGTTCCCGTGGCGTCCGGCCATCTTGTCGCCCACGGAAATCACCCGCTTGGTGGCAATGTAGACCTTCACCATCTGCAGCACGCCGCTGCGAAGCTCGTCGCCACGCTTCATGCTGTTGAGGCGGCGGTCGCGCTCGTCCAAGGCGGCTTCGACTTCGGGCCAGACGGTCTTGTGAATCTGATCGACCTGCGCGATTTGTCCTCGCTACGCAGGTTCCCAATGACCGATTGCAGGCGGAACTGTTGCGCCCGTTCGGCAATGAATTTAGGATCCTGGTCGGCGACCAGCGGAGTTCCATCGTCGTCGGTCAGTGCTCGACCCACGACCGCTTCCATCTGTTTGATCATTTCGCTGAATTTGCCAGAGATCGATTCGTTGCCGATCGCCTCGGCCTCTTTCAGTTCCTTTTCGAATTGCTTGCGTTCTTCCTCCGACAGGCTCATTCGTCGCGAGAACTTCTGCGTGTTGGTGACAATCCCCTCGATTCCCGACGGGACTTCCAGCGAATCGTTTTTGACGTCTTCCCCGCGCGGCCGAAGATGGCGTGCAACAGTTTTTCTTCCGGCGTCAATTCGGTCTTGCTCTTGGGTGATACTTTGCCCACCAAGATGTCGCCGGGGCGGACGTAGGTGCCGACCTGCACAATACCGCTCTCGTCCAGGTTCCTCAGCGCCTTTTCGCTCACGTTCGGGATGTCTCGCGTGAACTCCTCCCGACCCAGCTTGGTCTCCCGAATCTCGATGTCGAACTCTTCGATGTGAATCGACGTGTAGACGTCTTGCTGGACCAATTCTTGACTGATGATGATGGCGTCTTCGAAATTGAAGCCGTCAAACGACATGAAGCCTACCAGCACATTGCGTCCTAAAGCCAATTCGCCATGGAAGGTTGCCGCACCGTCGGCGATAACCTGACCCCTCTCCACCTTTTCTCCTGGCACCACGATGGGCTTTTGGTTGAGCGATGTCCGCTCGTTCAATCCCTGGAACTTCGCCAGTTCGTATTTGTCGTTGCCGATTTCGATTCGACCGCGCATCCACGAAGGTGACTTTCCCGGCTCGTTTGGCGCGAATCACCATGCTGGAGTTGCGCGCGACGTCCGTTTCCATACCCGTGGCGACAATCGGCGGTTCGGTCACCAGCAACGGCACCGCCTGTCGCTGCATGTTGGAACCCATCAAGGCGCGGTTCGCATCGTCGTGTTCCAGGAACGGAATCAAACCGGCCGACACACCGACCATCTGACTGGGTGAGATGTCGATGTAGTCGATCTCCTCGGAGCGGACCATGTAGAAGTCCGAGCGATGGCGAGCGATCAGATTGTCGCCAAACAGTTTGCCCTCTTTGACCGGCGCGTCTGCTGGTGCGACGAAGGCATCGGATTCCTCATCGGCTCGCAGCCACACGACCTCGTCGGTCAATTTGCCTTTCTTGACGACGCGGTAGGGAGTGACCAAAAAGCCGTAGTCGTCCACCCCGCCGTAGATCGCCAGGCTGGAGATCAGCCCAATGTTGGTTCCTTCCGGCGTCTCGATCGGACAGATGCGGCCGTAGTGAGAAATGTGTACGTCGCGCACTTCAAATCCGGCTCGCTTGCGATTCAGACCGCCCGGGCCGAGTGCCGAGAGGCGGCGTTCGTGCGTCAACATCGACAGCGGATTGGTCTGGTCGACGACCTGTGAAAGTTCCCCGCGACCAAAGAAATACTCGATGGCGGCCGAGATGCTCTTGGGATTGATAAGGCTTCGAGGCGTCATGTCTTCAACGTCCTTGAGGCTCATCCGTTCCTGGACTGTGCGTCGTAGTTTCAAGAAGCCTTTGCGCAGCTCATCGCAGGCCAACTCGCAGATGGTCCGCAAACGACGGTTGCCCAGGTGGTCGATGTCGTCGATCTCCGCCTCGCCGCCACTGGCCGCAGAGATTCAGCAGGTAGGCAATCGCGGCGATCATGTCTTCCGGGCGCAGCGTCATTTCCTTTTCGGAGACGCCCAAGTTCAATTTGCGATTGATCCGGAAACGGCCGACCCGTCCCAGTCGATAGCGATTGACGTCGTAGAACTTTTCTTGGAACAGCTGGCGAGCTTTTTCCAACTGCGGAGGATTGCCCGGACGCAGACGCTGATAGATCCGCAGCAACGCTTCTTCATGACTGGAAGTCGAATCGTCCGCCAGGGCGCTGAAGATCAGCGGCGTTTTGGGCGGCGACATGACTTCGACTTGTTTGACTCCCGACGTACAGATGATTTCCGCGGCGTTCTTGGTGACCTTCTGGCCCGCCTCGACGATGATCTCGCCGGCGCGGTCGCTGTCGCCCGGGTACACAACGTCGTCCACCGCAATTTTGCCCTCGATCTTGGCAACGCTGCGACCGTCGACCACTTTCTCCGTCGATGTCTCGTAGAAGGCCCGGATCAGTTCGGCGTCGCTGCCGTACTTGGGATCCATGGCACGCAGCAGGGTGACTGCGGAGAACTTGCCGCTTTGATCGATGCGAACGGTCAAGCTGTCCTTCTTGGTCACATTGACTTCGATCCAACTGCCGCGTTCTGGAATAATTCGGCAGCTGGGCAGTTTGCGATCCGAAGTGGTGTCCGTTTCCATCACAAAGTCGACGCCGGGGCTGCGATGCAGCTGGCTGACGACGACGCGTTCGGCACCATTGATGATGAATTCACCACCTCCGAGCATGATTGGCATGTCGCCCAGGTAGACCTCTTCCTCGATGGGCTCTTCCTTGTTCAACCGCAGCCAGACACGAAATGGCCGGCCGTATGTCAGGCGCAACTGGCGACACTCTTCGGGCGTGTACCGCGGTTTGCCCAATTCGTAACGCACATATTCCAGTGTCAACTGCTTGTCATAGCTCTCGACCGGGAAGATCTCGCGCAGCACACTTTCAATCCCTTGATCTTTCCGTTTTTCCAGTGGCACTTCGTGCTGCAAGAATTCGCTGTAGCTGCGAGTCTGAATTTCGGTTAGATCTGGCGTCAGATACTGATCGCGTCCGCTACCGAAACGACGAGATTCATGGGTTTCAAGACGTCGCTGAGCTGAAATGGCCATACGCGCAGATACTCCTATGGAACGGAAATTCAGCCGCTGTTTCGAAGGATGCCGGGTGCTGGGACCGGTCGGGTCCAAGGGGACGGAACAAAGCTGAGTTGGGACAAGGATCGGGCCACGGAAGCGTGTGCCAGGCTGCCGGTCGGCGTCGCCGAACAGACGGGCATAACCGGCCTCTCCGTGGGTCGCGGGGAGCGGGCGGCAAGCTCGCCCCGCAAGCAGCCATGTCGCTCGACAGGATCGCTCGAGCGAATACCAGGGGCGCTGATCGGCGATCGGCTCCGGTCACACCGGGTCCGGCACGTCGGTCGCGCAAGGCGATTACCATCAGGACGTTTTCCCTCAAGACGCAAGTCCAGGGCGGGACGCGTCATCGCCCGTCCCCGCCCCGCCGTACCGTACCGTCGGAGGCCGCGCAAGGCGAGCGCTCGCTAGTTCGAGCGAACTCAAAACCAGCATCTCGACCCGACGAACCGACAGCGATCCGAAAGTCAAACCGTTCCTGCCTGCCTGCCGCCTCGGCGGAGAAGCGGCCGGCGTGAGGTGAAAACGAACAACTCGAGCTATTTGATCTCGACGGAGGCTCCCGCCTCTTCCAGCTTCTTCTTGGCCTCCTCGGCCTCTTCCTTAGAAACCCCTTCCTTGACCTTGCTGGGTACGCCTTCGACCAAGTCCTTGGCTTCTTTCAAGCCCAAGCCCGTGATTGCCCGGACTTCTTTGATGACACCGATCTTCTTATCCCCGAAGCCAGTCAAAATGAGATCGAACTCGGTCTGCTCGGCCTCCGCTTCGGCCGCGCCGCCGCCCATGCCACCCATCGGCATGGCCATCATCGCGCCCCCAGCAGCTGCCTTAATGTCATACTCGTTTTCCAGATAATCACTCAGCTCCTTGGCCTGCTTGAGGGTCAGGCCGGCGATTTGGTCGCCGAGGGATTTGATTTCCGCCGAAACTTCGATGGTTGCTGTATCTTCCGACATAATGGACCGGATCCTTTCATATTGGGCAGAGCCGCGGCGGCCTAGAAGTCCGCGGATGCCAAACACCAGAGCCTTGTTTGATTGTTCGTTTGTTTGCTTGTGACCGCCAGGGTATCGCGAATGTTCGTCGCGCCCCGTGGACGGTTTCCTTGCCTCGCGTCCTCGCCATGCCCCTGGGCAGCGATGGCGACGATCTGCGGCTCGTCAGACATGCCGTCGACGGCCTCCCGCTTTTGCCGCCCCGATGGCCGATGGGTGTTACCGAACGGCCGGACGGCTGACCGTCAGGCGTCGTCTCCTTCATCTTCGTCTTCGGACTTGGACTTGATCTGGCTGGCCAGTGTCGCACCGGGGCCTTGAATGGCGGCGGCCAGTTGACCGCCTGGGCCAAGGACTTGACCGACCAACAGACTCAACTGTTCCTCACGACTCGGCCATTTGCTGATCTCCTTGACTCGCTCCGGAGTCAGCTGCTCACCGTCCATGACGCCGCCGCGCGTCTGGAAGGCGGCGAATTCCTTGTCGTCACTCAGCTTCGTAACTTCCTTGGCCAAGCTGACAAAGTCTTCGGCGCCCCAGACAAATGCCAGATTGCCTTCGATGTCGTGCAGGGCCGCCGCGAGCGGTGTCCCTTCCGTGGCGCCTGCGCCAACGAATTGCGGACCACCATCAACTGGATATTCTTCTCGCGTAGCTGGCGCCGCAAGACGACCGTCTTGTTGGCATCCATCCCAATCACGTTTACCAACAAGGCATCATCCACGCCGTCCAGACGGCTGGAGAAATCCTTGGTCAACAGATCCTTAACTCGCTTACTCATGTCTGCGTTTCCCGTTAACTTCAGGCCGCGATGCGGACACCCGGACTCATCGTGGCGCTGATCGCCATGCCGCGTACGTAGGCCCCTTTGACCGCCGACGGCTTGAGACTCAGGATATGATCAATGAACGCTTGGATGTTCTCTTGCAGCTTGGGGAGATCAAAACTCAGCTTACCCACCATCGCGTGCACGATTCCCGCCGAATCATTACGGAACTCGACTTTACCTGCCTTGTACTCCTGCACCACTTTGGCGACATCTTGCGTGACCGTGCCGGCGCGGGGCGAGGGCATGAGTCCCCGCGGTCCGAGGATCTTGCCCAGCGGGCCGACGACACCCATCATGTCGGGCGAGGCGATGCAGGCGTCGAAGTCGGTCCATCCCTCTTTGATCCGCTTAGCCAAGTCGTCCTGACCCACCTCGTCGGCGCCCGCCGCCTTGGCTACCTCCGCCAAGTCCCCTTTGGCAAAGACCACGACGCGCTGCGTCTTGCCGATTCCATGGGGTAGCACCAGCGAGCCCCGCACCAATTGGTCCGCCTGCTTGGGGTCAATCCCCAGTCGAATGGCAATCTCGACCGTCTGGTCAAATTTTGTCGTGTTAAAGCTTTTCAGCACTGCCACGGCCTGGTCCAGCGGAACCAATTGTTTCTCGTCGACCTGCGTGGCTAATTTGCGATATCGTTTTGAATGTTTTGCCATGACTGTGTGACCCACACGAGGTTGTTCACCGAACCGAATCGGGGCATCCTACGTGCTCTCGTTTCCTTTCGGATCTGGCGATGTGGAGGGCTGTTGTTGGAAGAGGAATAAAAATGTGTGCGAAACCGAGGGTCACGGTTGCGACCGCTACTCGGCAACCGTAATGCCCATGCTGCGGGCCGTACCTTCAATCATCGAGCGGGCATGTTCCAAATCACGTGCGTTCAGGTCCGCCATTTTTTGTTTGCAAATGTCATCGATCTGCGTCCGCGATACCTGCGCCACCTTTTCTTTATTGGGGACGCCCGAACCCCGTGCGATGCCAGCGGCCTTTTTGAGCAACGCTGCCGCCGGCGGACTCTTCGTGATAAAGTCGAAGGAGCGATCGTTGTAAACACTCACCACCACCGGGATCGGTGTTCCGGCATACTCCTTCGTGCGGTCGTTAAATTGCTGCACGAACTGTCCGAGGTTAATCCCGTACCTGCCGAGCGACGTACCGACGGGAGGCGCCGGAGTGGCCTGTCCACCAGGCACCTGAAACTTGGCCTGTCCAACTAACTGCTTTGCCATAACACGCGATCTTTATATTGATTTGCTAAGCTTGCGGTTTGAATTCTGCGGTGGGCGGGAGGTCGCTTTCGCGACGGTTGGCGCCCAACGAGCAGCGCACCCCTCGCCTCTGCTAGACTGCCTCTATCTGCCAGTGCTCCAATTCCACGGGTGTGGAGCGGCCAAAAATGTTGATCATTATCGTCACCCGTCCATTGGCTTCGTCGATCACTTCGACATCTCCCTCAAAGTTCTCGAACGTACCTTCCTTGATCCGAACGCGGTCTCCCACTTTGAACGGAATCGCCGTCTTGATTGGCTCGGCGCTCTCCTCGTCCGGACGTACGGCCTTGACGATCCGCTCCACTTCGTGGGGTAGCATCGGCGTCGGTTTGCCAGCAGCTCCGGTAAAGTCCCCGATCCCCGGCGTCTCACGGACCAAAAACCAGGTCTCGTCATTGATCGCCATGTGCACGACGATATACCCGGGATAAAGCTTGCGTTTTACCACGCGTCGCTTCCCATTCTTGAACTCCGCCACATCCTCTGTGGGGACCAAGACTTCGCCAAAGAACTCGTCCAGCCCGGCGACGGCGACACGGCGCCGCAAACCATCGCAAATCGAATTCTCGCGATTGCTCTGCACCTTCAGGATGTACCAATCCATCGGCGGCTGATCGTCCTCGACCTCCGCCTGACCAGGAACCTCGCTCACCGCTTCGGTCGGCGTCTCGGTTGACTCGGCGCTCGACGCTTCGTCGGCCGTCGATTCTTCCGCGGCTGCGGCTTCGGCGTCCACCGGTCGAGTTTCCTCGTCATCCCTGGGCGTCGGATTTTGCTGATCGCCTGCGCTCATCGCTTCCATCGTGTTCGTGAAGATTCGACTCGGTCCTCAGTCCACTCCCGTGAGTCTCCTCGGCGGAACGGCCCGCGTCCGCCATCCACAGGAGCGGACAGCAGCGAGGAAGGTCGTGGGGGACAAAGTATTGCGGTTTGGTCGGGGTCCTAAGTGTCAATACACCCGTTCGGGGCCTCAATTCCTTACATGCGCACATCCCGACATGCACACGCCAACGCCGTCGTTGGCCGTCTTGCGGGCGGGGGGGGCAAACCCGCCCCGAAAACTCTTCAAATCTCCATCACTCCGCAGCCGCATCACACCGGCCGGTTGGCCACGCGTGACGCGCCACTCGGCCGACTAACGCCCTACCACGTCGGCGCCGGCAGTATGAATCACGCCGATTGCCTTGAACAGGACCTGCCAAGTGAGGTCAAAGCCGAACAAGACGAACGCCAGGAAAAACATCAAAAAAATCACCACCAAGGAGCTGCGAACGAGTTCGGCGCGGCTGGGCCACGACACCTTGTTCATCTCCGCTTCCACGGCGATCAAGAAATCCGCAAACTGAGGGAAATTCACGAGTCGATAGGCGAACCACGCCCCTACCAACAGGATCGTTCCCGGAATAATGAACTCCATGCCCGGCACCAGGTACCAGCCACCGCTGCGATCGGCCGACCGGAGGACGTCGAACAGCTGCCACGATCCCAACAGGAGCGTGATGGCAATCGCCGCAAACGTTACTTGGCGGACGACTCTTCCCTGATTTCGCTTGTAGACACCGAACTGAAACAGGTCCTGCAGGAAGGACGTCCGGGCTACGCTTTTCTCTTTAGCCATACCACCTTACCGACAACGAAATGCTCGCGTTGGACGCAGAAGGAATTACAGTTCGCCGAGGCGGCCAAAACGAGCCCCTCAGCTTATCATGTTTTTCCGCCAGCGGAAACACTTGCACCGAGCGATCGCGCGGACCGCTCGGTGCAAGGTAGCTGGCAGGGGCGGCGGGACTTGAACTCGCAACCCCCGGTTTTGGAGACCGGTGCTCTGCCAATTGAGCTACACCCCTGACATTGTCTGCCGGGCAGTGACCACCGGGTCACCCGTCTCGTACTACTCGAGGATCTTCGTGACAACACCCGAGCCAACCGTACGGCCCCCCTCGCGGATGGCGAAACGAACGCCGTCATCCATGGCGATCGGCTTGTGCATCTCCACCGAAATCCGCACGTTGTCGCCGGGCATGCACATTTCCGCGTCGACCAGGTTGGCGGTGCCAGTGACGTCGGTCGTGCGGAAGTAAAACTGAGGTCGATAGCCGCTGAAGAAGGGCGTGTGTCGACCCCCTTCTTCCTTCGAGAGGCAATACACTTCGGCCTCGAATTTGGTGTGCGGCGTGATCGAACCGGGCTTGGCCAGCACCTGGCCTCGCTCGATTTCGTCGCGCTTGACGCCCCGCAGCAGGCAACCGACGTTGTCGCCCGCCCGGCCTTGATCCAGCAGCTTGCGGAACATTTCCACGCCGGTGACGGTCGTCTTCTTGCGGGCGGCGGCCAAGCCCACGATCTCGACTTCCTCACCGACTTTGACCACGCCACGCTCGATACGACCGGTGGCGACCGTGCCACGACCTTCGATCGAGAACACGTCTTCGATGGCCATCAGGAACGGACTTGTCCTCTTCGCGCGGCGGCTCCGGGATGTACGCGTCAATCGCGTCCATCAACTCGCCGATGCACTTGTTGGCATCCGGATCAGCCGGCTTCTGGTACGCGGGCAGCGCCGAGCCGCGAATGACCGGGATGTCGTCGCCGGGAAATCGTACTTGGACAGCAACTCGCGGACTTCCAGCTCCACCAAATCCAACAACTCCTCGTCGTCGACCAAGTCGATCTTGTTCAGGAACACGACGATGGCGGGCACGTCCACCTGGCGGGCCAGCAGCACATGCTCCTTGGTCTGCGGCATCGGTCCGTCCGCCGCCGATACCACCAGGATCGCGCCGTCCATCTGGGCGGCACCGGTGATCATGTTCTTAATGAAGTCCGCGTGGCCCGGGCAGTCGATGTGGGCATAGTGGCGGTTCTCAGTTTCGTACTCGACGTGTGCGACCGAAATCGTCACCGTCTTCGTTTCGTCGCGGACCGTACCCCCCTTGGCGATATCCGCGTAGCTCTTTGACTCTGCCAGGCCCTTCGCGGCTTGAACTGCCAGGATGGCACCGGTCAAAGTTGTCTTGCCGTGGTCAATGTGGCCGATGGTGCCGACGTTGACATGCGGTTTCGTACGTTTAAATGTCTCCTTGGCCATGCTTTCTACCTACTCATTCCCAGTGCAAAAGCTGACAGAATCGCGGCCACACACCGACGATTACTCGAACAATCAAAGTATTCAAAGCTGCTGACGGGACTCGGACCCGTGACCTCGTCCTTACCAAGGACGCGCTCTACCAACTGAGCTACAGCAGCGGAATTCAACTCCCGTTGGCTCCGTGTTTCCCCGTTGGCCTGTGTTCGTCGACGCCCCATCCCGTCCCGTCGCCGAAACGGCATCGTCCCCCTCCTGCCAAGTCTCCCGTCAGTCGTGTTTTCCCCTCGATCCAACTCACCTCGACCTGCACTCACCTCGACCCACACCCTGCGCGATCACGGACCCGAGACTCCGCCTGCTCACTCGCGTTTCCCGTCAAGACCTCTCCCTTTGTTTTGTGCGTATGGTGGGGGCCGAGAGCGGGTGAAGGGAATCGAACCCTCGTCTTTAGCTTGGAAGGCTATTGCTCTACCATTGAGCTACACCCGCTCTGAATTCGTGTTTGCGACCGCGTGCTGTGTGTACCGACCTCTAAGTGGGGGGTGCAGGATTCGAACCTGCGAAGGCATCGCCATCAGATTTACAGTCTGACCCCTTTGACCGCTCGGGAAACCCCCCGCTGCTTGTCTGCCGCAGGCCATCATGGTGCCCCGACGGCCCGAGCCATCGATCGCGACCATGTGACAAACAAAACAATCAGTCGGAATTCAAAACCCTTTCCGTTTGCTTGCTTTTGCCTAAGGCATGCTGCGACCCGAGGCCTGTTGCATTTCTATGGACCCCGAATTGCCCTAGACGGTGAGCCGCGGAGCGTTTTTTATCCTGATTACGGTGACTTGAGCGGTGCCGTGGACCGCGCCCTGGGTGAGGCCGAGCACCTGCGCCGCTCGAAGCTAGCGGAGGGACTCGAACCCACAACCTGCTGATTACAAATCAGCTGCTCTGCCAATTGAGCTACGCTAGCGATGAGTTCGAGTTTCACGAAAACAAGTCACTATACAAACCCTGGCGCCGCGTGCAATACGGGATCGTACAAAAATTGCGCCGATGCTTGCTAGACCCAATTGCCCCTCATCAGGTTCTCGACCGATCGCAACGGGCCGCCTATCCCGAGATCGCGAGAGGTCGATGGCGTCGTGGGAATGGGTGGGCGGCGCCCACGCGCCTTTTGAGAGTGGGTCCCCATCAACGGCCTACGGCCACCTTCTCCCAGGAGGAAAAGGTGGCACTCGCTTGGCCAGTAGGGCTTGGTGCCCCGCGGTTATTCGGGCAGCTCGATCTTTTCCTCTTCGGCCGCCATCCGCAGCTTGCTCAGGGCGCGGGCTTCGATCTGCCGAATCCGTTCCTTCGTGACTCCCATTTCCGCGCCGACTTCCTTGAGCGTTTTCGGTTCCTCGCTGTGATCCAGACCGAAACGGCTGATGATGATCATCTGTTCGCGCTCGTCGAGCCGCGAGAGGATCCGCGTGATCTGCTTCTCCCGCATCCGCTGGGCGCTTTCCACTTCATACTGTCCCGGACGCTCGTCCTCGGCCGCCTGGAACATCTCTTCCGAACTCGTCCGATACCGATCTCGGTGTCGAAACTCGTGAGGGATCGTGCGGGCAAAGTTCTTCATGATGGCCCAGCTGGCGTACGTGCTGAACTTGTTCCCACGCGAAAAGTCGAACTTTTCTACCGCGCGGATCAAGGACATATTGCCGTCGCTGATCAAGCCGAACAACTCCTCGGATTGACTTACATGCCGTTTCGCAATTGAGACCACGAGGCGCAGGTTGGCCTGCACAATCTGGTTTTTGATCTCGACCGCAGCCTCATACAACTGCTCGATCTGATCCATTAACGAGCATTTGGCTTGGCTGGGGACGAGCGTTTTGCGCAGTTCGGCCGCCTGGTATTTGAGAAAGTTGAATTTGCGGAACAAATGCACTTCCTGCTCTCGCGTCAAGAGCGGCACGTCGTACAGGGCGGCCAAATAGGGCGGCAAACCAGTGGGTGGGCGAACCGCGCGGGGCTTGGTGTCCAGCTTCGGGAGCGGTCCCATGATGGATTCAGCCTGTGCCGAATCTTCAAAGCTTTCGTTGGCGATGAAATCCAGCGGCAGCTCCATGATCCGCTCAGCTCGCATTTCGTTGATCACGCCATAGATCGCCGAACGCGTCCGGCCGTGTCGCCGCGCCAATTCCTCGGCCGACGTCCCTCGCCGATAACTCCGATAGATCGCCTCCTTTGTGTCCGCACTCAGCGGCGCGCCGCGATCCGGGAAGATCGCCAGCTCAGGGTGACGCTGGTCGAAATGTTTGAGCGTGTAACGGATGGTTTCCACACTGCGATTCATCTGTGCGGCGATCCGCCGGCTGACTTCCGATGGGCTGTTACCTAGCCTTGCCAGCCGACGTGCCAGCTGCACGATTTCTCCCCGCTCCTGGTCCGTCAATTGGCTAAAGCGTTCCCCTCGTCGAACCTTGTCGCGATTCTCGGTGACGAAGCGGTCCACGTTGCGCTGGAGGAACCCCACCCGTTTCCGACCTTCAAACAGAAATCGTCGGCTGACCAGTCCCTGCTGTCGCCAGCGTGAAATGGTCTTGGTAGAAACGTTGAACATTTTGCTCAGATCGTCGACGGTGTAGACCGGTTGCCCCGCATCCTCGACGCGAACGTTGGCCGCGTCCGACACGTCTTCGATAAACCGCTGCAGGTCATGCTCCAGATCGTCCCCGGTCACATTCAGATGGGGCGCGGCGCTGGGGCGGTACCCTGTCACGCGGAAGCACACGAACTCGTAAGGATATGTTTTCTCGGGACGTAATTCGACCAATAGCCGATCCGCGTTTTCCACCTGCTCAAGCTTCCGCTCGCGGGGTGCAAACCGGACCTGCTGGTCACGAAGTTGTTTCATTATCGGGCTGCGATAATCGCTATGCATGGCCCCCTCGCTCTTCTCGTTCGCGGATGCCTCGCGGTGTTCCCTGCGACTCCCGTCGCCCGTGATGGATCCGATGTTGGACCGGCGGTTGTTCCCCAATCCGCGTGGCCTCTTTTGTGTGTCCGCAACAACCCTGCCGCCGACGCTTGTGATCGCAACGGATGAGCATCGTTGTCTTGTCTCGCGTCTCCGCGCCTGTTCCAAGTCGATTCAGCTGAATCTGGCAAGTTCGTTTCGTACCACGTGTGCCGCGGTGACCTCGGAAAACCCCGAATTCTTGCCTAACGAGCCGAAATTTCCTCAGTTTTAACAGGAAAAGTGTCCGATACTCTTCGTCTTTATAGTGCTGTACGGAAGATTCGTTGCATTGGATCGTACGGAAGTTCGCGATCATTCAGGCGGCGAGCCCTGTTTTTCATGCTTAAGTCGTTATGTCAAAACAGGTTCAGGCTTTCGGAAATATTTGGCGCGGTCCCGTAACGCGGGCCCTTCCAAAGTCAACCCAGCTCCCCTCAAAGGCGGGACGGCCCTTGACCGGAGGGGCATGGCCTGAGACGCAAGTTTGCTGGGGCTGTCGGTCGATCTAGCCTTAGAGCCCCCCGTGCTCTGCCATCTTCGCAACGTCGTGACAGGGAAGGAACGACCATGTCGCTGCCCGCTTGGACCTCCTCCCGCGCCGCTGGCGCGGTCATCTTGTGCCTGGTCTCATTCACCGCTCAACCACATTCTGCCCGCGCCGCCGAATCCGTCGCACTGACTGCGCCCGACACCTTTCAGCCAACCCGCGTCAAAGTCGTCTTCGAGGTGGACGGGCAACTGTTGACCCGCAAGTCCGAGGCTCATCCCGAGGGCCAAAGCCTACCGATGAGGGCCAAGGGGCAGTTCCTGTACGAAGAACGCGTAACGCCGCGCACTGCCGGCGAGGCCCTGCGTTATTACGAAACGGCGGCTGCGGAAATCGCCGTTGATCGGCAACCGATCCAGTCCGTCCTCCGCGAAGATCGTCGCTTTGTGGCGGCGAGTCCCCAAGCACCGGAATCGGGTTTCCGTTCGTTGCAGGGCCCTTTCACTCGGGAAGAATTGGAACTGATTGAACTGCCCGGCGGTAGCCAATGGATTGACCAACTCTTGCCGGGCCGTACCGTGAAAGTGGGCGAGACCTGGGCCCATGACGACGCACTGCTGGCCCATTTGCTCAACCTTTCCGCTGTCACCATCAATGAAGTCAGCAGCGAGCTGAAGAAGGTGGACGAGAACCAGCAGATCGCGCAATTGACGTTGGCCGGAAAGGTTCTAGGGTACGTCGCTGGGGTGTTGACCGAGATTCAACTGCAAGGCAAATACAACGTCGATTTGGCACATCAGCGCGTTTCGTGGCTGGCCCTGGGGATTCAGGAACAACGGGCCGCCGGGCTCACCAAACCTGGTCTGGAGGTGCAGGCCCGTGTCCGCATGTTAATCGAACCGACCACGCCCCAGCACCTGACCGCCGAGACACTGCAGTCGATCGTCAAGTCCGCCCCGAACCGACCGATCTGTTGGAGTTTCAACCGGCGTCCGGCCGTTTTACGGTGATGCACGACCGTCGTTGGCATGTGCTGTCGATTCGCCCGGAACTGATCGTGATGCAGTTCGTGGAAGACGGACAGCTGATCGCGCAGTGCAATCTACGATCCTTGCCGTCCCGAGGCAGTAGTGAGGCGGTTTCCCTCAGTCAGTTCCAGGAGGAAATCCGGCTGGCCTTGGGTTCGGCGGCCCAACAGATCATCGACAGCAACGAATCGCTGCAGCCGAACGGCGTTCGCCAGTTGCGCGTCTCGGTCGTCGGCGAAGTGGCCAAAGCGCCGGTCCATTGGATTTATTACCAGTTGACCGATTCCAGCCGTCAATTGCTCACTTGCGTGTTTACAATGAGCGGGCAGAATGTTGAACGTTTTGGCAGTGAGGATGTCTCGTTCATCAGCAGCCTGACACTCAATCCGCCGGAGGTCGATGCGGTGGACGAGGACAAGGAAGTTGCTCAGCGCTCCGATCCCAACGCCGCTCCCACGACGCCGCGGTAGCCACCGTCCCGGCTGCGAGACGCTTCATTGGGGGACACCGAAAGAGCCCAACGGATGATTCGCCGCCCTACGATCGATGCCTCCGGCCAGCCTGCCTGGTTGCTGATTACGCAAACTCAACACGCTACCCTCGCCGGCTGGCTGGCTCAGGCCTGGCGACTTGCCGACGTGCCTCCCGCATTCAGGCCCGACCTGGTGTGGACGGCGGCCCATCACGATGATGGCTGGCAACAGTGGGAAGACCACCCCGAACTTGATGAGCGAGGTTGGCCGATTGGGTTCATGGATATGTCGGTCGAGCAGTCCAATCCCCTTTGGGCGCACTCGATTGATCTCGCAGGTCACCAGAGCCCGTTGGCCGAACATCTGGTCGCGTGGCACTTTCTAACGCTCCGTGCCGCCAGCGGCTCGGTAGACTTGCCAGCGGCTCAACAGTTTGCCGAGGTCTACCGGCCGCGGAGTGAAGCGGCGCTACGCCAGGCGATGGCTGACTACGGCTCCGTCCTGGATGAGCACGCGGTCCAACAGCTAAGGCACTTTGTTCAGTTGTTCGATGTGCTGAGTCTGACGTTGTGCTGTGGGGCTCTGTCAGATCCCGTCAAATTCGAGGGGATCGACGGGCAGACCCTGGTCTGCCCGCGCGTACAGAATGGCAACTCACACTCTCTCCCTGGCCTTGCGACCGCCCCGAACTGATCCTGGAGCTGGGAGTCCGGCAAGTGCCGGCTCGGGCCTATCGCGATGTTCAGGAATTGCAACAGGCCGCTCAGCGACGGCACCTCAAGTGGGTGCTGGGTGGGGCGTGAGTTGTGTGTGAGGAGTCCTCATCCGGCCCGCCGCAACCTTTTCTCCGGGGGGGAAGCGACTCGTGTGCTACTTCTCATCGGCGTAGGGGGAGAAGACGCGGGAAGTAATTGACCTCTTTTGCGCAGTCCAACTATACTGAAGCCTTGCGGGACAGACGTTTGACGTCATGAAATGGTCCTGCCCGCGAGCCGCAGTTCTCGCGGCCTCGATGGCAAATACCCCTCGCGCTTGTTTCCAACGCGACTGCCGTTTACCGTGGGGATCGTGCTAACTGTTACGCGCGATGACCACGACGCGTGTTCCTCCTGAATCCAGAAATCGCCACTATGCTGTCATCCTGCTGTTGTCGCTCGATGTCATTTGTGATCGTCGCGACTTCGATCCTTACGATCTACACGACCCCGTCATTGGCTCAGGATTTGCCACGCGGCGCACAGGGCGGCTATCGCAAATTGGCCCCGGGTGTGGTGACAGAGATCCCGGCGAAGATTGAGGAGGATGAGACCTTCAGTGGCCCCCGCGAAATGACCGAGCTGATCCAGTTTGGCGGGGACCGATTGCACTGGACGCCCAATCGGCTGGCTGCTACCGAAACCCTGTTGTCGATGGCGCAAGATGTGATCTTTCGTCGTCAGATTTGGGCGTTGGAATTTGGCTTCAAGCCATTGCGGATGCTGGAGGTTGATGTTCCTCAGGCCGATGGTACGGTGGTGCCTCGCAAGGTCTACTATTTGGTCTACTATGTGAAAAACAACGGCAGCCACCTCAACCCCAAGCCGCAGCCCGATGCGCAGGGGAACGTGATTTACGATACGCAACCCGTAAATCACACGATCCGCTTTTTCCCTAGTTTTGTGCTGCAGGCACACGACGTCGATCGTGCGTATTTAGACGAGCTGATTCCGGCTGCCCTGGAACCCATTCGCCTTCGTGAGGATCCCAACCGCACTTTTTACGATTCGGTCAGCATCAGCAGTGTGACGATTCCGGTCAGCTCGCCTTACGAAGACAACAGTGTATGGGGGATCGCCACTTGGACCGGTGTCGATCCTCGCAGCGATTTCTTCTCCGTGTTTGTCCAAGGGCTCACGAATGCCTACCGTTGGCAGGACCCTCCTGGCGCGTTCCGTGCCGGCGATGCGCCCATGACGGGACGACGGTTTACCTTCAAGACGCTGCAGCTGAATTTCTGGCGGGCTGGAGATGCGATTGACACGCGAGAAGACGAGATCCGCTTTGGCGTGCCGAACCAAAATCAGGTCCCGGCCGTGGGGGGCGAGGACGAGGTGCTCAAAATCTACCGATTGAAAGAACGGGTTGATTACCTCTGGGTCTATCGCTAGATTTAAGGATTCGTATCTAGCGAGATCATCAAGGAGTTTCTGCCATGGCCCACAAGAAGGGACAGGGATCCAGCCGTAACGGCCGCGACTCAAACGCCCAACGTCGCGGTGTGAAAAAGTTCGGTGGCGAGGTGGTACGCCCTGGTAACATCATCGTGCGTCAGGTCGGCAATCGATTTCACCCGGGGCGCAACGTCGGGCAAGGGAACGATTACACGCTCTTTGCTCTGGTTGATGGCACCGTGCAGTTCGATCGCAATGGTCGGCGAGTCCACGTGGTGCCGTCGGCCTGATAAGACAGCGGCCGACGACTGAGCCTGCATGTTTAATTGACGACGCGATCCTGGGCGCAGGGTCGCGTTTTTTGGTTCCTGGCAGCGGGTACTGCAAGCCCGCCCACATAGGGTGAAGTCACGGGGGTGGCGTGGTGTTTGTCGATCGCGTTGAAATCGATGTCCAGGCGGGTGATGGTGGCCACGGCTGCGCCAGCTTCCGTCGCGAGCGGTATATTCCCCGGGGCGGTCCGGACGGTGGCAACGGTGGCCATGGGGGCAGCGTGCTCGTGCGGGCCCGCGAAGGTGTGAACAACTTGGCCAATTTGGCCCAGCGCCGCCGATGGCGAGCTGAATCGGGTCGAGCGGGACAGGGGAGCAACCGGCACGGTCGACGGGGTGAGGATTTGATCCTGGAGGTACCTCCCGGCACCCTGGTGCGCGATGCTGAGCAGGACTTTGTGCTCAAAGATCTGGCGGCCGTCGGGGACACCGTGACCGCCGCGCGAGGTGGAAAAGGGGGTTGGGGCAATACGCACTTCAAGTCCGCCACCAATCGAGCGCCCCGCGAGGCGCTGCCGGGAGAACCGGGTGAGTCGCGACGGTTGATCCTGGAACTGAAACTGATCGCCGATGTGGGACTGTTGGGCAAACCCAATGCGGGCAAGAGCACGCTGCTCAGCCGACTGACCCGAGCTCGGCCGGAAATCGCTGCCTATCCGTTCACGACGAAAACGCCGCATCTGGGTATCGTTCAGGTAAGTCTCGATCAGTTCTTTGTGCTGGCCGACATTCCCGGCCTGATTGAGGGTGCCCATCGGGGCGCGGGGTTAGGACACGAATTCCTCCGACACGTCGAGCGAACCCGGGTATTAGTCCACTTGGTGGAACCAATGCCCATGGACGGGACCGATCCGATCGAGAACTATTTGGCCATCCGTCACGAGTTGGCGGAATACGATCCGTGCTTGGCCGAGCGGCCTGAGATCGTGGCCGTTAGCAAGGCCGAGTTGCCCGAGGCGGCGGAGGTACACCGGCGTCTCCGTGAGCAATTGGGGCGGCCGGTGCTGTTGATCTCGGCCGTCACCGGTCAAGACCTCAATCGCCTTATCGGGGCCGTGAGTGAGTGTCTGCAGAACGAGGTGGTGAGTGTCGATCAATGAACGCGACAGGCTCGATGCTGGCGATCGATGTCGGCAACACGTTCATCAAGTTCGGTGAATTCGACTGGCCGGCCAACAGTGCCCTCGCAGGTCCCACCCGTGTCCTCCGCCTTGCCTCCGCCGCACCGAATTGGGATGAGCTCGCCTCTTGGTTAGGCCCCGCGCCCACAGCTGCCTACATGATCAGCGTTTGCCATCCCGCCTCCGACCGTTTAGCGGCGTGGTTCGGCGGACAGTTTCCGGAATGCGGCCTACGTTTGTTGCGACTGGAGGATTTCCCCTTACACGTCGACGTGGACTTTCCGGAACGTGTTGGGCACGATCGCCTCGCCGCTGCCGTGGCGGCGAGGCAGCTGAAGACCGACGAGCGGGCGGCCATCGTGGTTGACGCCGGTTCGGCGATTACCCTGGACATGATCTCGCCCGGCGGCGATTTTCTGGGCGGAGCCATCCTACCTGGCTGGCAGATTATGGCTCGTGCCCTTGCCACCGGCACCCACTTGCTGCCGTACGTCGAGAACGGGGGTTTCGCCTCGGCACCCGAGGTCGTGGGCCGCTCGACCGAAAAGGCCATCGCCAGCGGATTGTACTGGGGCAGCCTGGGGGCGGTGCGAGAATTAATGGAACGCATGTCGGCCGCTTGGCAGCCGACGCCGGAGCGACTGGTAGCCGGTGGCGATTTGCAGATGCTGGTCCCGTACCTGGGACCGCACGTGCACTGCGTCCCCGATATGGTCTTGCGGGGCGTAATGCAAACGGTCCGCATCCGCGGTTTACCGGCGACTCCATCACGCTGACGAGCGGGCGACAATGACGACTCGAGTCGCACTGCTGACGCCGCCGGGACGAGGTGCGATTGCCAGTTTGGCGATCGAAGGGCCGCAAGCTACGGCTGTCGTGACCGCCTGTTTTCAGACTCGGAAACGAACCGAGTCCGGTGCGCTCACGATCGGTCGTATCCTGGTGGGCGTTTGGAAGTCGCCGTCCGCCCGGGAAACGGCGCCGGCGAGCCCGGGAGAAGAATTGGTAATCTGCCGAACTGGCCCGTCGCGAGTGGAGGTCCACTGTCACGGTGGCCACGCCGCGGTGGCGGCGATTCTGGCCGATTTGTGCGCACAAGGCTGCCGCCACGTCGACAGCTTCGAACTCGCATTCGCTGCTGATATTCCGCTCCGCCGCGCGGCGCAAATCGCCCTGGCGCGGGCGACCACCGACCGCACCGCCGGGATCCTCTTGGATCAGTACAACGGTGCGCTGACTGACGCCCTCGTCCGCTTAGCCGATGCACTTGCCGCGCAACGATGCGAGGCGGCTTGGGACTGCTGTTCGACCTTGTTGCGGTTTGCTGACCTGGGGCTGCATTTGACGACCCCCTGGCGCATCGTGGTTGCAGGCCCACCGAATGTGGGCAAGAGCAGCCTGATCAACGCCATGGTGGGATACCAGCGCAGGTCGTGTTTGACACGCCAGGGACGACTCGTGATGTCGTGTCGGTCGAGGCGGCCATCGACGGCTGGCCCGTGGAACTGAACGACACGGCGGGAATTCGTGAAACGAAGGACCCGCTGGAAGCCCTTGGTGTCGGCCGCGCGATCGCACAGACGCGACAAGCGAACTTGGTGCTGTGGGTGTGCGACGCCACGCGGGTGACACCAGCGAACGTCGAGCGATGGCAGCGGCAGGTCCCCGCCGCCCTGTTGGTGGCCAATAAATCCGACCTCCTTCCGGCGCGGCGTCCCGCCGACACCGGTGTGCTGTGGATGACCTGTGCCTTGACGCGGCAGGGTCTGGACGAGTTGATGGGCGAGGTGGGGCGGCACTTCGTGCCTAACCCGCCGCCGCCCGGTACGGCGGTGCCCTTTGAAGCGGAGCAGGTCCGTATGCTGCAAGAAGTACTGGCACTGGTTGATCAGGCGGATGTGGACGCTGCGGTGCAGCGCCTGCGTCCCTGGCTGCCATAGTCATGCTTGCGCTCCGTTGCGGTCGGCCAATGAGAGGACCTCGGTTGGGACCGTGCTGGCAGTGCTGCGCAGGTCCGTTTCGTTTTTCTGGCAGATCGGACTGTATTTGTTGATCTAATTTTCCGATCTGAAGGGACGTAACCAAATATTCTACGCGCCGCGCGGACGGCTGCGGGTCGGATCGTCTCCCATACCGGTACCCGGTCACAGATCGGGGCCGCGTCGAATCAGTGGTCTGTGTCATCACGACCAACGCAACGTTGGTCTGAAGGAGGAAGTCCCATGCGATTGGGCGAATGGATGCGAGCTGCAAGTTCCAGCGTGCCGTGGATGCTGTTGGCACTGTCGGCGAACCCTGCGGCGGCCCAGTTTCGCGAGGTGCATCCGGGGGCTGATGCCGACGCAGCCGTTGAGATTCGGCTGACGCCGACGCAGGAACATTTTGTAGCCCCCAGGGTGGAAACGAGCCTGCAAAGTTGGAACCGGTTCCGGCCGGAGTGCCGACGCCGGCGGTCACCGTCAGGACCGGTACGCCGACGCCTGCCGTCCCGCCGCCGGTGGTGACCCCAGCACCCCCAACCGGCTCGGCCGCGCAGCCTGCGGCCGAACCTACCGCCGCGGGATCGGCTGTGCCGAGCGTGCCGCCTGCCGTCGTGCCGAGCGAGGCCGCGCCGCCGGCGGCGACCCCGCCAACTGATGCTCAGCCCTCGGCCGCCGTGACGTCTCCGGACCTTCAACCCGTCCAGTTGTTTTCCGCCTTTCGACGGCCAGCCACGTCAACGGCCGCGACGGCACCCTCGCCAACCTCGTTGTCAACCGATGTGGCGCCCCTGACGTTCAACGAAGTCACGCCGGGGACGACCCGTTTGACCGAGGTCGAAGCGCAGTGGGGAGCTCCGGCAAAACGAGTGGATGACGTCTCCGGAAACTTGCTGATCTACCGCGCCGGGCTTCCAGCAGGTCGATTTGTATGCGGGCAAGGGGAGTGACGTCGTCACCTCCGTGTTCGTCCATCTCAGCGAGCCACTGGACGTGGGCCAAGTGGAAGACCATCTGCAGCTTAAGGACGTTCGCGCAGTCGAGATCACCGACGGACGAGGAACTGTGCTGGGCGCGGTTATCCCGAACGCGGCGTACTGCTGAACTATGCCGCCGACGGACAAGCTCAGCGCGTGTCGCATGTCGCGCTCGAGCCCATACAAGGCGAGCTGTATCGCTTACGGGCCGAGAGCGACCAGGATCAACACTATACGGACAGCCTAGCCGATCTGTCTCAGGCCATCACGTTCAACCCGCAGGATGCCAAATCCTATTGGCTTAAGTCAGAGATTCAATCGCTCGTCGGACAGTCGGACGACGCCCTGCAGAGCGCACTGATGGCGAATCAACTGGAACCGACCAATCCCCTGTACCAGCTTACCCGAGCCCGGTTGGCGGCGGGCAACGGCGACCTGACCGAAGCTCTGCTGTTCACTCGCAACGTCGCGGAAGACCAAGGGGCGCCCACCGTCGTGCGGGCGCGAGCGGAGTATCAGTGGGGTAATTTGCGGGCGTTGGGTTCCGAACCGGACATGCAAGAGGCATTGAATCACCATCTGAAGGCAATCGAACTCGCGGCCAAGCACGCCAGTGACGGCAACACGGACGTTCGACACATGGCCAAAGACATCCTTGTCGACGCCCATTTGGCCATCGCTCAGGACATTGCCCTAGGGCATTTCCAACGACAGCGTGAGGTCGTTGCCAAATGGCTGACGCGCGCGACTGAGCTGGCCGAAGAATTCATCGGCAGCGACGCAGGCGACGAAACCATGCGAATGGAAGTCTATCGAACGACGCTGGCTGTTTACTCCGTGTTGGAGGGCAATTTTGACGCGTCCATTGCCGCCGAAGAAGCCATAAACGAAGGTCAGCGTTTGGTGGCATCCAGCCAGGATCGCTTGTACCAATTCCGCATCGAGCGCGAACTGTCGGAAGTGCTCTATCACGCGGCGAAGGTCGAACATCGCTGCGGTCGGCTGACCACCGCCCTGAAATATGTCAACAATGCCGTCGTGTTGCTCGAGGGCGATAAGTCGCATTTGCAGCCCTCCCTGTTCGACCGCATAATGAGCGGCCAGTTGTACTTCCTGACCGGGTCCATTTATGCCCTCAAGGACGACGATCATGAGGAAGCCGTGAAATGGTTCGAAAAGGCGCTGCCCACGTTCAACGACGAACGACTGGTGCACCTGGTCGACGGCAGTGGATTTGGCGACCTGTTTGTCAGCATGGGCGTTTCGTACTGGGAAAGCGGCCAGCAGGATAAGGCGATCGAGCTGACGCAGGCCGGCGCCGATTTAATGCAAGAGGGCGTGCAGTCCGGCGTGATGGAGATCGCCGCCTTGGCCGTCCCCTACGGCAACCTGGCGGCGATGCATCAGCACATGGGCAACGGCGAGCAGGCCAAACATTTTGCGACCATGATGGCCAAAATCGAGAGTGAGTCGAAAACGACGCTTCGCTAAATCTGCGGACCGGCCGCTAGTACTTCGGCCGGCACCATCTCGGCGTACTTGCGAAAGTTCTCCACAAACCGCCGCGCCAAGCGTTTGGCTTCGTCGTCGTAATGCGCGGGGCTTGGCCACGCGTCGCGCGGCCACAGTACTTCCTGCGGAACGTGCGGGCAGGCGACGATCGTTTCCAGCTGAAAGACCTCATGGTGACGCGTTTCTGCCGTGTCCAATTGATCTCGATAGATGGCGTTGATCATGGCCCGCGTGTAGCTCAAGCGAATTCGCTGCCCAACGCCGTACCCACCGCCAATCCAGCCGGTGTTGATCAACCACACACGCGAATTGTGCTGCGCGATCCGTTCGGATAACAGCTCCGCATATTTACTCGGGTGCCACACCAGAAAGGGGCCCCCGAAGCAGGGAGAAAACGTGGCCTCCGGTTCCGTCACTCCCATTTCCGTCCCCGCGACCTTCGCCGTGTAGCCGCTGATAAAGTGGTATTGCGCCTGGGCTTTGGTGATCCGACTGACGGGGGGCAGGATCCCGAAGGCATCGCAGGTGAGAAAGATGACGTCGCGGGGATGTCCCGCAATGCAGGGGACCTGCGCGTTTTCGATGAACTCGATCGGATAAGCCCCGCGCGTGTTTTCGGTGATACTCGTATCATCGAAGTCGACGTGCCGGTCTCCTTTGTCGTACACCACGTTCTCCAGTACGGCGCCGAACCGTAAGGCATCGAAAATCTGAGGTTCCGCGTCGCGCGTCAAATACACCGCCTTCGCATAACAACCTCCCTCGATATTGAAAATGCCATTGTCGGTCCAACAATGTTCGTCATCGCCGATTAACAGACGATGGGGATCGGCCGACAACGTTGTCTTGCCGGTCCCGGAGAGGCCGAACAGCACGGAAGCGCGGTGCGTTTTGCGATCGGCCGTCGCCGAGCAATGCATGGACACGATACCTTCCTTGGGCATCCGATAATTCATGTAGGTGAAGACGGCTTTCTTCATTTCGCCGGCGTATTCCGTACCCAGAATCACGACCTCGCCCGATTCAAGATTCAAATCGACGCTGGTTCTGGACGTCATGCCGGTTGTAAAGCGATTGGCGGGGAAGCCGCCGGCGTTATACAGCACCAAGTCGGGCTGGCCGAAGAATGCCAATTCCGGCTTCGTGGGCTGAATCAACATGTTGTGCATGAACAAGGCATGGTAGGGCCGAGCGCAAATAACGCGGACCTTGATGCGGTGTCGAGGGTCCCAGCCGGCAAATGCGTCCAAGCAGTAGAGGGTGGAACGCGTATTCAGAAAATCCAGAGCGCGCTCCCGATTGATATTAAATGTCAGTTCATCCAACGGAAAATTAACCGGGCCCCACCACACGTCATTCTCGGTTGATCCCTGTCGTACGACGCGTTTGTCCTTCGGAGAGCGGCCGGTCTTTTCGCCCGAATAGGCGATTAACGCGCCCTTATCGGAAATTGTCGTCCCCGGCTCGTTACGTATGGCTTCTTCATACAGTAGGGAGGGCGCAAGGTTGCGGCGAACGTCCTTGACGAAAATCCCATGGGCGCTCAAATCAAAGGTCGTCATGGCGCGGTTCTCCTGTGGGTCGTGTTATGACAGGCTTGACACATTTACGCCCACAACTTGGACCTGTCCGTGCCCAAGCCGCGCGCCGCCCCTACACACTTTGTGCCACTCAGATCGCTCGTGGGCGGCACCTCGCCATTGCGGATCGCAAGAGTCCACGACGGAGCCTCCGGGAAACTTCCATTCCTGCCCACGGGCCGAGCTGAGTCAGCGCATGTTGAGCACATCCTGTGCCGCCGGCTCCCGCCGATCTGATCTGGGTTGAGCGGCTGGCCTCTGGCTGTTCCCAGGCCTACATTCAAGGTTCGCGGATCCATGCTTCATCAAACTCCGCATGCTTCATGCTCTTGCCGGCTTCCACAAAATAGCTGTACACGACATGAATCAGGCCGTCGTGGCCGACGATCACGGCTGGATAGTGGTACGCCCCGTGATCGTGTCGTTCCAGGTGGCGGGTCCATTTCCACGTTTGGCCCTCGTCGTCGGACAGGGAAACGGCCAGGCTTTGTCGGTCGTCTGTCGAATCGTTATAGACCAGCACCCATGATCCGTCGGGCAACGATGCGGCATCGATCCCCGCTCCCGGATTGGGCAAATCGATCGTTCCCACCGGTCCCCAGCTCTCGCCATCGTCGGGTGACGTCGCGACGCGGATCCGATGAAGCGGGCCGTTCTCTCGCATATACGCCACCAGCGTGCCGTCGCGCCGTCGCAGTAGGGTCGGTTGGATATTGCCAAAACCAATAAGTGGTTTACTCGCCCGCCACGTCTGACCTTGATCGTCACTGAGCGCCATGATCGAAATGGAAAACGTGTCGGTGTACAGGGGCAATACGATCCGGCCGCTGGGGAGCACGATCGGTTTGCAACGCGGCTGCCAGCCAAGGCGTTGAAACAGTTTGTCGCCGATCTTCGCCCGTAATTCCTCCAATTCTGCGCACTGCTCAGGCAGAATCGGTTTGGGCCAATGCTGTAACGCTTGATCCAGCAGGGACAACGCAGGTTGGCTGAAGTCATCGGGCTTGAGCAATACCAGGCCTTGTCGCGACCAGCGCGGAGCACTTCGGTCGGAATAGTCGTCGGACACCAGATAGTTCGTCAGGCATGATTCCCAGGTATTGGCCAGGATCGTTGGCCAAAACAGCCACAGGCGCTGCTGGGGATCGATCAACATGCAGGTGTTGCAATCGGGAAACCCCGGCGTGTCCACCAGCAGGAACGGTTCACCCCACGTCGACTCCCCGGCACGTCGGCGGGCTCCGTAAACGGCCACGTCGTCGGCCCGGCGTTCGCCCGAGCCTCGGTACCATGAAACCAACAAATCGCCCGACGCCGTCTGGACGATGCCAGGCGCGTGATTGTGTTGACGGTCGAGCGGGAACACGAGCTCCGATCGAAATTCACCGGCCGTCGCGCTCCAGGCCATATTGAGTCCGCACAAACACAGGAGGGCCCAGCGGTGCCGGCGCGTGGAGGCTGTCATCGGAATTCCTTGTTGCTCAGAGGATGCTCGTGCTCGGTCAATGCCGGTCAACTGCAATCGTGTTCAGCCGCAAGGCATCAACTCGCCAGATTTTAGCCACTGGGCGTGCGGACGGAAACGACGGTCCCAGCAGGTCGCTCAGGCGGGCGTATCTTGACTGGGGTCGAATCGCGTGTAGACGCGGGCCAGTAACTGCAAAGTGGCCCAGACTGCTGCGCAGAGCATCACCCATCCGCCCAAAACAAACACGACGGCCGGTCGGTCCAGCCCAGCCGGAAGGCGCAAGGCCATTTGATGGGCCGCGAAGCTCCAGAAAAACGTGAGCAGTAGTCCTAGGGCGAACAGCAGTCCCTTGGCCGTGAACATCAGCGTGGTCCGCAAGAAGATCTCGATCCCTTCCTGGTTTAGACGATAGGGATACAGCAGATACACCAAGTTGTCGATGGAGAAGATCAAGGCATTTAGGGGAATAAAGAGCAGCACGATTGCCAGCAGGATCCAGACGGGAAATGGCCGCACGAGCAGGGTGACCGTAAGTACGATCGTCTGCAACGCCAGGGCCAGCAAGGTCGGCGTGATGATTTGTCCGACGACGACCGCCAGAGGACGAATCGGCAGTGTCTTGAGGATGGCCATCCGCTGGATGTCTCGGCGAAAGTCGAATTTCAGCGCCGTGGGCAACAGAAGAAACGAGTAAAACGTCAGAGCGGCTGCCACCTGCAGGGCGGCCTGCCGCCCATTGTGGCAAACAAAGATCGGCAGCACGGCCGCTACGCCGGGCAGGCCCAACGCGATAGCCAGTTGACTGCGCTGCTGGTTCGCACCGATCAATTGTCGCCATGCGATGGGACCGGCGCCGATCAGCCAGATGACACGATACTTCCCTCCCTCCCGAGCAATACGGTTCGCCGCGCACGCTCCCTCATTGCACGGTGGATACGCTTGCCGGTGCCGCTCTACCAGCCGTTGATCAAACCAGCCATCGGAATAGATCATCAGCGTGGTCATTACTGCGATGACTGTCAGCAACGCAAGCAGCGTGGCCCACCAGGTGAACGACAAGTGGGAGGCCGAAATGACCTGCGCGAACAGCTCGAAGGGAGCAAAGACCAGGCGACCTGGCAGGGTATGGAGCAACTGGGCGGCGGCTCCCAGCACATGCCGTAGGATGGCCCAAGTCAAATGGGTCGACTCCGCTTGCCAGCGTGGTGGCGTGCTGAAGGCGATCACGAGCGAACTCACGAGTACGGCGCCGCAGATGACCGCCGCACTCGCGCGGAATCTGCGGTAGGTCCGTTCAGCGAGGCCGTGGACCATGATTTCGATGTTCAATCGTAGTAAGTCGAGAAAGACCAGGGCCAACAACATGCCCACGAAGCCAGCCGCCGGTTGTCGTAGGTCCGGCAACATCAGTAGCGTAAAGCAAGCGGCCTTGGCGATGGTTGCATTTCGAATGCTGGCCAGTCGATACCAAATCAGCTGGTGGCGTTCGAATGGGCCGGCGCACACGAATTCTCGCTCCGCCGAGGACCATTCAAAGGCGTCTTCCGGCCGTTTGAAAGCCGTTTTAAGGACGTGCCATAAGGCGTAGGCCAGTAAACCCATCGCAACCTGTCGCGTGAAACGTTCCGGCGATGTCGGCATGCGCAACAAGATGCTCATTACCACATTGCCAAACCACACAACGGCCAAGACGATGGCCAAGAGCGACAACAGCAAACGGCGGCGCGTGGAAAAGGAGCGTCGCAGACGCCGCCATTTGGCATGCGTCTGGGCATGAAGCAGTTGACGTAAAGCTGGGTGCAACATGGCGACGGATGAGGTGAACTTGCGTTATGCGGGCTGATGCGCGGCTGCGGTCCATTCGGTCGCGCGGAAGAAGATCTCTTCAAGGGTCGCGCCGGCTGGCTCCGATCCCACAGCAAATTCGCGGTGCGTTTCCGCGAGAGGGCCAAAGTAGCGTTGGCGGCCCTCCGTCAGAATTAGCACGTGACTGCAGATATCTTCGACCATCGCCAGCAGATGAGAACTGATAATGATCGCCGCGCCCGATGCGGCTCGTCGGCAGATCGAACTCTTGAGTGCCCGGATGCCATGGGGATCTAACCCCGTTAGCGGCTCGTCAAAAAGAATCGCCACCGGATCGTGCAAATAGGCTGCACAAACCGCTAGTTTCTGTTTCATCCCGCGCGACAGTTCGCTGACGGGTGTGTGCTCCTTGTGCTCCAATTGGAACTCGCGTAACAGACCGGGGATCTTCGCATCTGCCTGTTCCACCTGATAGGCGGCGGCCGCGAACGCCAAGTGCTGCGCCACCGTCAGATCATGAAACAATTGAGGGTCGTCCGGGATGTAGGCCAAGCGACGCTTGGCAGCCAAGGGCGATTCCCGAATCTCAAAGCCCGCCACGCACAAGCGACCCCGACTGGCTGGCAGGATGCCGGCGAGGGCACGGAGTGTCGTGGTCTTGCCCGCGCCATTGGGACCGATCAGTCCCATGATTTGGCCGGGCTCGATGCGAAAGTTCAGGCCCTGGACGGCGATCGTCCGGTCGTACGCTTTGTGAAAATCGTGCACCGTAATCAAGCGTTCGGCTCCTAGCAGTCGCGACAGCCCCGTACCGTCCCCTGAGGTTAACCCTAGCCCGGATATTCGCGGGTTGCCTTAGCCGGGCTGAGTTTGTTCGGGTTTTCCCAACATCAAGGCTGATACCCACCGAATTGGAAGGCGAAGATTAGGTCCGACGAATCGAATTCCGCATCGCCATCCAAATCGCCGGTCGACCAGCGGGAATTGCCCACGCGCTGATCTTCGAATTGACCGGCAATGAACATAATAATCAGGTCCGTTGAATCGAAACGACCGTCTAGATTGACGTCGCCAATATCCGTTCCCATCAGTTCCCGGACCAGCGTCGCGATATCGTCGCTGCTGGTTGTTCCGTCATTGTTGAGATCCCCTGCCGGATCACTCGTCTGAATGGCGGCCGCCAGGGCGTCCAGATCCAAGTTGTTAAGCTGGCCATCGGCGTGCAGGTCACCTGGCAGGACATGGATTGGCAAGACCCAATTTCCGCCCGGACTACCGTCGCCCGAGGGCAATTGGAAGCCACTAGTATCGCCATCCAGTGGGTTCAGCAACCGGTCCTGAACGTTATCGCTGAGTGTCAACACAAGCGGCCCGGTTGGGGGCGACGAGGCTAGGGTCCAGGTGGCGCGGCGTTCGGTCGCGTCGTACAAAAAGTCCTGCACCGTCTGATCGGCATCTTCGGCATCCACAATGCGGAGGTCGCCAACCTGGACAAGCACGTCGGCGCTGAAGGTCAGGCGAATTTGCTGCCAATCCGTCCAGGGAATCGTCGCCTCCTCAGCGTCCGACCTGGGCACACCGTACCATTGCTGAGGCGAACTGGTGCGGGCGACTTCCACGTCCACCACCTGCGGTGCCGCTGGACCGTCGACCTGCAACTCGTAGAAGGGATTCACGGCGTCTGCCTTCCCGCGCACTTCAATCACGTACTGATGGCCCAACTGCGCGTCAAAATCAAGGTGTTCGTTGTCGTCCGCCGATTCGCCGATATATGTCTCATTGCCATCGACCCAGAGAGCGAGGTCCAAGTCGCCTCGGTCTTGGGCGAATAGGAGATCGATGGTGGCCGGTCCCAGGGCCACAGGTGACCAGCGGTAGAAGTCCGAATTGCCGGCGACATGGACGCTCAGATCTGTCAACTGCCGGTCCCCTGCACCGAGATCAACGGCCGTCGTCAGCGTGTCGTTGGGCTCGAAGGCATCGGCTACCAGTTCCGGTCCATCGATCCGCAACTCGTAGAAGGGATTGATGTCGCCATCCTTGCCACGGACTTCCAGGATATATGTTTGACCGGCGTCGACGTAACGAAATACGCGTTCGTTGTCGTCGCTGGTGGCTGCGGTTTCCAAGGCCGTGCCATCTGCCCAGAGCACGACGTCTAAGTCGCCTTGGATCTGGTGGAAGAGGACGTCGATGATTGCGACGCCATTGGCAATCGGTGTCCACTGGTAAAAATCGGAGTTGAACGACGCGTGGATGTTGCCGATGAGCGACTCCACATCGTCCCTGCCTAAGTCCGTCGCCATCATAGGCGAATCGTCGGGTTCCAGCGCGTCCGCGATTGCGTCGGGGCCGTCCACCGTCATCCGGTAGCTCGAGTTCGTTGCCCCGTTCTTGCCCAAAACCTCAAACAAATAGGTGTACCCGCCGACGACGTCGAATGTCAGCCGCTCGTTGTCCGTTGTACTTGTGGACCAAGCCACCGACTCGCTGCCTTGCCACAGGACCAAATCCAGATCCCCGTCGGCTTGGGCAAACAACAAGTCGACGACCGCCGTGCCGTCGGCGGAGGCCTGCCAACGGTAGAAGTCGCGATTGAACGGTTTGTGAATTGTCAAGCCGTCCAGGTCCTGATCGCCCGCGCTCAGGCGAACCGGCTCGCTGTACGCGTCGTTAGGCTCGAAATTGTCCAGCGGGATGTTGAGCAGGTCGACGGTCAGGTTGTAGCGATTGACCATGTCGCCGTTGCGACCCTGAACGATGATCAGGTACGTCTGGCCTTCCTGCACGTCGACTTCCAATAACTCGCGACCAATATTGGATGAGGAACTGGCGACCAAATTGTTGGCGAAGTCGTGGACAATCAGATCCAAGTTGCCCTGAACGGAATTGAACTGCAAATCGACCAGCAGCGTGGCTGTCTCCGGCGCGGTCCACGTGAAAAAGTCCCGATCGGTGGGCGCATGGATTGTTAGGTTAGACAGCGTCATACTCGCCCGATCTAAATCGGTCGGCGTCAGCACGCTGTCGTTGGGTTCCAGATAGTCGGGCAAGATATCCGGTCCGTTGACAGATAAGCTGTACGAAGGGTTCGTGTCACCACTGAGGTCCTTTACGACAATCACGTAGCTCTTGCCGCCCGTAATGGGCATTGTCACGTGCTCGCCGTTCGCCTCCGTCACGGACGACAGCAATTGGACTTTGCCGGCTGCGTTGGTGCCCCACACGTACAGATCGATATCTCCCTCGGCGTGGTCAAACGTCAGATCGACATCGAACTGTCCGTCGCTGGCGGCGACCCAGCGAAATGTGTCGATGTCCCCTGGTTGATGGACGGACAGTTGCGATAGTTGCCTGTCGCCGACGCCCAGTTGCAGTTCCTTGATACCGGCGGCGTCCAAGGCATCGGCCGGATATTCATTAACGCCTAAGACGATTTTATGGCGGATGTAGTTGTTACTTTCGTCGGCTTCGATCAGATTATTGAACGGGTCGACAATCGCTCGAACCAATACTCGCCTGCCGGCAGGTCCTCGATGTCAATCCATTGATCATCCAGATCCGACGTATAAACATCGGCCCACCCGACCGAGATCCCCTGAGTCTTGCGTTCGCATTGGGCGTAGACCGGCAGGGACGGCGCCCCGACAAGCTCAAATCAAACGGCGCAGAATCGATCAGGCAAAAACTGACTTTTTCGCCGCCCGCCCACTTGCCCCGAGGCCACCGTCGGGCGCGACCTGATACAGCGAATAGAAGGCGTAGTCGGCGAAATGTACATGCCCGTGCGTGGGATGAAACACATACTCTCCCGCCGCATACTCTGTCGTCGAACCGTCCTCGTTTTGGACCACCTGCACGACCTGCTGCTGGTTGCCGACCACCGCGCCTCCCTGCACGGTCAACGGTCCCTGCCCTGCGTTCTGCACCGCCGTCGAAAAACGCATGATCCGGTGACCGGTGCGTGGGTGAACATCTAGCGAGGAAAAGTAATTCAGGCCCAGGAGCGGATCGTCCCAAATGGTCAGATCGGGCAGCAACGGAGACGGTGGCGGAGCGAAACGAACTTGGCCTGGCGTCGGTAAACTCGCCATCCAGCCGTCGGCCGTCAGCCCCGATGCGTCCACTCCTAGCCGATCGAGAGCCAGGCCCTTGCCATCCGCGTCGATCGGCCACGGAGGCACGTCGTCGTAACGCGCTTCGTCACGCAAATACTGCGGCGTATAGTCGGGTTCCGTCGGCGGACTGACGCCAGGTTCGAGCAGCGTCACCTGGCCGTAATTGTCAGGTTGCTGGCCCTGATACGGGCCTGCCAATGTAACCGTGGCGTCGATACCGTATTGAGTGCGAAAGGCTTGAACCCGGGCGGCGTTTTCCGGCAACTGGGGGTCAAACGCCACCACCACCAATGACTCCTCTGGCTGCAAAACCTGCGTGCCGGCAAAGGTCCAATCCACGACGCCGCCTAGCGCCCAATTCGACAGGTCCACCGCGCCAGCCGTCGGATTGTAAAGCTCGACGTACTCCAATTCGTCACTGGTTAGCGTCGGATCGACTTGCAAGGCTTCCTGCGTGGGGGCGCTGGGATGAAAGTTGATCTCGCTGATCAGCAAGGAGCCCAATGTACCGGTTGCGTTCATGCCGCCTAACGTGGGCTGACGAAGCACCGTAAACAGATCGTCCTGTCCCGGATCGCGCCCCCAACTGTTGCCGCCGGAGGGCCCAAACCGGACGCTATCCTCAAAGCGGATCACCTGGCCGCTCGCCGTTTCGCGAACTAAGTGCAATTGATCCCCATGAACCGCATCCAGCCGTATCACCTGCGGCCCCGCCGCTCCCGGTGTCGGATCGAAATCGTGCGCGTCCAACACCAAGAACTCGCCCGGGGACAGTACCGTTCCGGCTGGCAACTGATATTGCCGTGGATCACCGGAGCGGTTGCCCAAATACCAACCACTCATATCGATCGTAGCCGATGTCGTGTTTCGTAGTTCGACACGGTCGGTAAGGCCGCTGGAGGCATCCACTCCCGCCAGAACTTCATTGATAACCACGCCGGTTGCCGTCGAACGGTTCTGGCCCGGTGTGCCGAGGTACTCAAATGATGCCTGCCACCGACCGGGTTTGCTCATCTGACTGGCAAGCGTCGTGAGCGGATTGATCAATTCCAATGACGATGCCAGGCCGTTGGCACGAAACGGCCACAGCGACACGCCGCCCAACTCCAGGTCGACCACGTTGTGGCCGTCACTATCGATCAGCGATAGGTGGGGAGTCTGGTCTGCCAGTGCCCCTTGCCAAGGTCCCAAGACGTGAGTCAAACTGCCATATCGCGCGGCGAATGCCGCCGGATTTGCTGCGACAACCACCATGGCGTTCGGCGCTAGTTGCTCATCGGGAAATACAAACTCGACATCGCCCTCCAATCGCATATCCAACAACGAAAGCGATTCGGTAGGACTGGGATTTAGCAGCTCGATGTACTCAAAGTCATGACTGCTGGCCGTGGGTATCGATGACAACTCTGTGTCACTGGCATCGGGAGGAAAGTACATCACCTCGGAGATGATCGCCGAAGTGTGGAGCACGAGACGCTGTTCAAGTGATTCGAGAAATAGCGAACGTCGAGAGGTCGTGTGCGTCACCACGTCCTTGGGGAGCCTACGACGCGCCGCAGAGCCGACTCTGCGTCTGTCCCGTTCAAACATCGATGCTACCCACAGAGTTGTCGTTGACGGGCATCCGCGTTCCTGACTTTTACCAGACCGAAGGTCCCTACGGAGGGTAAATGCCCGAAATCTCCTTGAGAATCCGTATTCCCATTTTCGCAGTGAGTCTCTGCGCGGTCAACAAATTCGTGTCTGACCGAATGTCGCACTAACAAAAAAGCCACCAGAGATGCTGGTGGCTCTTTAGGATGTCGTCGGTTGGTTTAGTTTACGTGGTGGAACGTCCGTCGGTCGCCTCGGTAATTAGCCGCGACGGCGACGAGCCGCGCCTGCGAAGCCCAACAAGCCCATGCCAATCAACGCCAGCGAACTGGGTTCCGGCACGACCTTCTTCGAAGCGAAGATGATGTAGTTGTTGCCGCCGTTGCCGTTCACACCGGTGTGGTACGTGCCTGCAGGAGCCAAGGTCGCCCACAGTGAAAACGAGTTTTCAATACTGCCATCGGCGCTCTCATCAATGTCGATCTGAGCACCCGTGTCGTAGAAGCCACTCGGCAGGCCATTGGTCGCCAAGTCGGTCATCCATGGCAGCGGTTGTGTATAGCGGTCATCCAGCCCGATATACAGCAGCCCCAACTGACCCATCGTCACGTCGATTTGATATGGATCACTCGTCTTGTCGTCGTTGGACACCTGCACTAAGTCCGCGCCGATCAGATCCGACGGGATGTTTTGCAGGCTATGCGTCCGGTCGGTATACGCCGGCACATCGTTCGCCAAGCCACCTGCCAGCAGGTTAATCGCCGTTGCATTCCCAGCAACTTTGGTGGCCGACGAGATCATGGCGGCGTGAGCCGAAACTCCGCATGTCATTAATAGCAAGCCGGTCAGGCCTGCGACAATGGTTCGAGTTGTCGCTTTCACGAGACTTCCCCTCATGGTGATGAAACAGATTTGAGGCTTCATGATTTGTATTCCTACCAACGATCCGCCGGACGGGTCGAATGCGTGCGTGCAAAGGGAGAGCCAGAAGCGTCCGTCATGGAACGGAAACTGCGCCAAAACAACAAAGAGATGTTTGGATAGGTGCCCCTTGTGAGACACGAATTCGACGCAGTAGCGTTCCTCCATCGTTGGCTGTTCGGTCGGCATGCCGCGAAAGTCAGCCTGCCAACATCCAACACATGATTCTGAACGAGATCAAACCCGTTCAAAACGCAGTAAATATGACGCACACCACAAGCCGGACGGGTCGCCTCGACTTGCTAAGACGCAAGCTTAATCGAAAATCGCCAAAAGCCGAGCCTTTTTTTTTGAAATTTACAAAAAATGCAAAAGATGGGGGGACTGGGTCTCGCGGTGTATCGACGGCTTAACGCGCGAAAATGGTTAGCCGTTAGAGGATGCGGACCCACTGGGGGGGCGCGGCGTGATCGTCCATCGTTGTTGCTCGGAATCACGCATGCTTTGTGCCTCGGCGTCCTCGGTGCTTAACTGAATTACGCCACACGGCGTGGCGACACCAACGGCTGCGATGTGTCGTTGGCCGAGTAGACGTGTAGATCTCGCTGCGGAAACGGAATTGTGAATCCGTAGTGATCGAAACCCAATTTGATCCTCTCGGTCAGTTCCCACTTCACAGTCCAGTAGTCGGCGTTCTTGACCCAGGGACGGACGACGAAATTCACGCTGCTTTCTCCCAACTCGTTGACCGCCACGACCGGCGCCGGATCCGTACGGACACGCGGGTCTTCTTCGACCAGCCGTTGCAAGAATTGTTTGACCGCAAGTAGATCATCCGAGTATCCGCAGCCGACGATCAGATCGATCCGTCGAATGGGTTTCGACGAGTAATTCGTGATGTTTCCGCCCGTGACGGTGCTATTGGGGACGATGATGTCCACGTTGTCCGGGGTGCGCAGCATCGTACTAAAGATATGGATCTCCTCGACGATGCCCTTTGTGCCCGCTGCTTCAATCAAATCACCGACTTTGAAAGGGCGAAACAAGATGATCATCACTCCCGCCGCAAAATTCGAGAGGGAGCCCTGCAGCGCCATGCCAATCGCCAGGCCGGCAGCAGCCAGGACCGCGGTGAGCGACGTGGTTCGGACGCCCAGTTTCTCGAGTCCAGCCAGGGCCACGGCGCACATAAGCAGTGCGTATGTGATGCGACACAGAAACTTCGTGAGCGTTTCGTCGACCCTGGCGTTCACCAGTAGCCGATTGAGAATTCGCTCGGCGACACCAGCCAGCCAACGCCCCGCGTAGAAAATCACCACGGCGCCCAGAAAGTTCGACAGGAGTTCGGGGCCACCCTTTACGAACGTATTGACGATGTACCGATCGATCGGTTCCCTCAGGTTCCTGAGCACTATCTGCAAAACACTGCTTAAGTCGGCGAAAAGCGACGTCTCCATCCGGTCCATCCCTTTGTCGTGATGCGCGGCTTAATGTGGCTCGATGCGCTGTGCCTACGGCGCGGGGGATCGTACTGCAGGCGACGCGAAATCGCAACACGGACCTCGCGGGGGTCGGCGATGCTGAGCAACTTTCCGCTTTCCCCGTTTGCGGGGCAATGCTCAGCTCGGCTCGCGCCGCGTGAGGTGTGGTAGACTAAGTGCATGTCACGTTGTCTTCTGCTGTCTTGAATTGAATGCGGTCATTGAGAGGTCAACAGCCGGATGAACACCTCGTTGTTGTTGCTGGGTCAAGCGCCGGCAAATCGTCTGCTGACGGCGATCATCTTTACGCTCGTGAGCCTGCCACTGGGGGTAGTGACGGGGTATCTGTGGGCGTATCGATTTAAGCGACAGTACGTTCGGGTGGCTCGAGAACTCGCCAATTTGCGTGGCGAGAATTTTCGCGGCGAATTGTCGACGGTGGGATTTCCCCGAGGGGCCACGCCGGCGCGAGGCCCCGTTCTCACGAGCGACTCAACGGACGCGGACATTGACGATGCTCAGCGTCGTTGGCGAGAGCAAGTGGTCGGCTTGACGGCCGATCGCGACCGCTTGGCGACCGAATTGACGGCGTGCCGGAAGCAGTTCGAGCAGCAGCGTTTGGAGGCCGAACGCGCAGTGGAAGACGCCAGCAACGCTTCCTCCGCGATGGCCAGCACGGACCAATGGCAACTGGATCAGTTACATCAAGAACAGATCTCCATGCAACTGAAGGTGGATGACTACCGACAACAGATCGAAGAGCTGACTCGGCAACGGGACCAATGCCAGTCAGGTCTAAAGTCGGCCGCCGATGAATTTGAGCGTTTACGGAACATCTTGGCTCAGCAGGAAGCCGTCATCGCCTCCATCGAACGCGAACGCGATTCTTTGGCGACTCGTGTCGTCGAGTTGGAACGACGCCCCCAACAACCCACCTGAGTCTCGTTATCTACGCGTTGGTGTCCGTGGCCGCCTGGGAGATACGTTGGCGGGCCATGTCGCAGTATTCTTGGTTGCAATCGATACCCACGAAGTGCCGTCCCAACCGTTGGGCGACCAGTGCGGTGGTGCCGCTCCCTAGGAACGGGTCGAGCACGAGTCCGCCGGCCGGACTGCCGGCTTTGATGCAGTCGGCCACTAACGGCTCGGGGAACACGGCGAAGTGCGCATCACGAAACTTGGAAAGCGGAATGGACCACACGGTCCGTTTGTTGCGTCCCTTCGGGTGAAACGCCTGATCCCAGCGACCATTGTGTAGGTTGGGTGCGCCTCCGTTCTTGCCGTTTTCGGGCGTGGAGTTCCGTCGAAAAAAATGATTTCGTCCACCCCGCATCCGGCTATGAGCGGAAAACGTGACGTGAGGTTCCCGAATGGCATCGACATCGTAGTAATAGTCGTCGGACTTCGACAGCAGAAAGATGTATTCGTGATCGGTTGTGGGCCGATTCTTGACGGCCGATGGCATGGCGTTAGGTTTGTGCCAAATGATGTCGCTGCGCAGTTTCCAGCCGTCGTCTTGCAGCGCCAAGGCCACGCGCCAGGGCAAGCCCAGTAACTGCCGATTGACGTACTTGTCGCCCAGAACGAGCCAGAGCGTGCCGCGATTCTGCAGCACGCGACGGCCTTCATGAAACACGGCCACCAAACGCCGAATGTATTCCTCCGGCGTCGCTTCCCGACCGATCTGGCTGCCGTCCGCATAGTTGCGTTGTTGAAAATAGGGTGGACTGGTGACGATCATGTCGACAGATTTGCCGCCGAACCGTGCCAATTGCTGCAATGCATCGCCGCAATAGATCTGATCTTGCGTCGGTACTTTGCTGGGCATCGTTGGATCCTGAAGATGCTGTGGGATTACGAATGCAAAATGGACAATGGAAACGTGTATCTAAATCGACCGCGTTACGGGATCACATCTTGTCGACCACTTGGATGCCCAACAACGACAGTCCCAACTGCAGCGTTCGTGCGACGAGGTCGCAGAGTTTTAGGCGACTGATACGCTGCGCGTCGGAATCGGCTCGGAGCACCGGACAGGCCTCGTAGAATTCCGAGAACAGCGTGGCGAGTTCATACAGGTAGCTGGTCAACTGATTGGGACGATAGTCGATCAAGACTTCATCGCACGCTTCCGGAAACCGCAACAGGGTGACGGCCAGTTGTCGCTCCTTGGCGTGGTTCACAGTCAAGGGTGCAGGATCATCTCGCAGAGCAACCACGTTGACCTCACCGCGGGCGAAGATATTGACGACGCGCGCATAGGAATACTGCAGATACGTGGCCGTGTTGCCCTTTAAGGCCACCATCTTTTCTTCGCTGTACACGTAGTCACTGGCTCGGTTTTGCGACAAGTCGGCGTACTTGATGGCCGCGTGTCCGACGACCTGTGCGACGCGATCGCGCTGTTGTTCGGTCAGTTCCGGACCTCCCGGCTTCGCGTCGTCGTTTTCGCTGACGACCTGTCGCGCTCGCTGCACAGCAGCATCCAACAAGCCCTCCAGGCCCACCGTATCTCCGGCCCGAGTGCGAAACGGCCTACCGTCTTCGCCCAATACCGTACCGAACTCAACATGCCGCAATTCGACGTCGGTGTAGCCCCAAAGTCGTGCCACGGCAAAGAGCTTTTTAAAATGGTCGGATTGGCGGAAGTCGACGACGTACAGAATGGCATCGGGCGCCCATTTGTCCAGCCGGTACTTGATCGTTGCCAGGTCCGTCGTTGCGTACAGAAACGCGCCATCCTGTTTGCGAATAATCATCGGCGCGTCAAAGCCGTCGACGAACACGCAAACCGCCCCCTCACTTTCCTGAGCCAAACCGCGGCGTTGCAGGTCGTTGACGACGGCTGCCAGTTGATCGTGGTAAAAACTCTCGCCCAATTCGACATCAAACGTCACATCTAACCGATCGTAGATCCGCTGGATGTCTTCGCGACATTTCGGCAAAAACTCCTTCCACAATTGCAAGTTGTCGCGATCGCTCGCATGCAGCTTGGCGGTCTCCTGTAGGACCGCCTGATGGATGTTTTCGTGCTGCTGCACCACCGTCCACTCGTCGGCGTCCTGTCGCACGCTGTCGATCTTTTCCTGCAGCGCCCGCTGCTCCTGGCGCACTGCTGCGAGTTGGGTGTTGATTCGCTTGGCAGCTTTGGCAAGCTTTTTGTCCTGGGGCGCCGCCTGAGCCTGCTGTTGAGCCTGTGCGACTTGCTGCTTCAATTGATCCAGCTGAGCGGCGGCACGCGGCAGCTGTTCGACGGCCTGATAGAAATCCATGATCTGGCGGACACGCCGATACACGCGCCCCAGTTCTTGAACCGGTTGGCGCGCATAGGCATTGGCGTCGGCAAAGTGCCGATAGCCGTAGATAATCATGCCGAACTGCGTCCCCCAGTCGCCCAAGTGATTATCCCCGATCACTCGGTGACCCAGAAATCGCAGCGTCCGACACAGGGCATCGCCGATGACGGTCGAACGAATATGGCCCACGTGCATCGGCTTGGCAACATTGGGTGCGGAATAGTCGACTACGTAGGTCCGAGGCGTAGTCGTCAAAGGCACGCCAAGTCGCGGGTCGCTGAGTAGCCGTTGCAGGTGGTGGGACAACCAGTCATCGCGCAATCGCAGGTTGATGAATCCCGGCCCTGCGACTTCCGGTGGCAGGCAGAGGTCGTCGATTTGCAGCGACTGAACGATCTCCTGGGCGACGTCGCGAGGAGGTCGATTCAACTGTTTTCCCAGCGGCATCGCGCAATTGGCCTGGTAGTCGCCAAAGCGAGGATCCTGAGCCGGCCGGATCATCTCCAAAGCGGGATTTGGATTGGCCGTCAACGGTTGTAAGGCAACGCGAAAACGGTCCTTGAGTTCGTTCAGTATGTTCATCGGTGCTTTGCCGAAAGTAGCCTACCGGGACAAGCGCGGCGATTCCGCGCAGCAAAGCGCACATGTCTAACATGCGAGGCCGCAATGAACAACTCCGAGTCCCATGACGTCCGGTGCTGAGCCAGAAGTCGTGGGGGCCGGTTGCCACTCGACGCGCGGCGCCTCGGCCCACAGCTCTTCCAACGCAAAATACTTGCGCGTTTCGTCGTCGAACAGATGGATCACTACCGTGCCGTAGTCCAGCAAGATCCAACGACTCTCCGCGTAGCCCTCGATGCCCATGCGTTTGTCGCCCAGGTCATCTTCGAGCTTGTGGTCGATCTCCTCGCTCATCGCGTGCAGCTGCCGCCGGCTGGTCCCGGTCGCGATGACGAAATAGTCGAAGATCGAGGTGAGCTTTCGTACATCCAGTACCGTGATGTCGCGTCCGCGGTTCTCTTCCGCTGTGCGGGCTGCGGCAATCGCCAATTGAAGACTGCGGGCATCCTTGTCCGCCGTCGGACGACGGGAGTCGCTGATCTTCGATTCGGGCAACGGATTCTCCTTATCGATCGCTCTCGCACGGGACAAGGACATCGCCGGCCGCCGCCCGTCACCGAGCGACCTGCCGCGAGGATCCCAATGACCAGACCGAGCAGCGTGTAATGAAGGCATTCGACTAGCGGAGCTCCCCGACGAGGATCTGTCCCGGGGATGCCACGAGGTGGCAGGTGAGTTGCGCCACGCGGCGGGTCCACGCTGCCTGCACGTATCCTACCTAGACGAGACCCCGGGGGGAAGGTTCAGCGACCGCTGGTCGGTTTTCCCGGTTTCTCCCCTCCCCCATTCGGGACCTCGCTCGATTTACCTCTCCAGAGCCCAGGTGGGGTTGCAACGGCAACTGGCAGAGCGGCATGTTGTCCGTGCTATATCTCCTGTAGACAAACGGTAACCGGCATGACCGTGGGCCTCGCCCGGGACATCTCCCTGCGAGTGAGCCGACAGGTCGCGGCGGTACGCCCAACAAACTGCAGGAGTAAAAAATACGATGCACACAAACATGTTTACGCGCGTAGCCGGGCTTATGCTGGCCGCCAGTTTCGTCCTGGCCACCCCACCGGCCGATGCCGCCGAAGCGCAGATCTGGCACATTAAGGCCTTCCATCCGATGGGATATCTGCTGAGCGTCAAAGCGATTGACGCCGACGGCGGAATCCATGACGTCAAAGCGGTGGAACAGGCTGGCAATCCCTATATCTTGGACGTCAAGGCCTTTGTCGATGACGACATTTTGGCCGTCAAGGTCCTGGCCAGTGACGATTGGTTTGGCCCCGTCAAAGCCGTCCGTCCGGATGGTTCCTACCTGGACATTAAGGCGATCACCCCGGAGGGAAATCACCTAGATGTTAAGGCCGTCAGTCGAGCCGGGCATATTCTGGATATCAAAGCGCTTGAGGTGGGACATCAGTTTTACGGTGTCAAGGCGGTGTCCGTCGACGGACATGTCTACGACGTTAAAGGCCTCAAGATGCAGGACGACGACGTCGAACTGGAAATGGGCGACACCGCCATCCGGGCGCACGTCAAAGCGTTGCCCCAAATCCCCTAGGTCCTCGTAGACGCACGGCCGCTTCCCGTAGCGAATTTTTCGCCGGGGTCGCGTGATATGCGCACCGTAGACGGCGGGCGGCCCAATCCTGTTCGGCTCAAGATTCGCGACGAACAGGATAGTCCACGATCACGCTTCCCCCAGTGCAACAACGGACAGACGGGGGCAACTAGAAAATCCCCAACGCCATCAAGCTGTATCGCACGACCAGACCCGCCACGACCACGCTGACCATACTCATCAATTTGATCAGGATGTTCAACGACGGCCCGCTTGTGTCTTTGAACGGATCGCCGACCGTGTCGCCGACGACACCCGCTTTGTGGGCATCCGATCCCTTGCCGCCGAAATGGCCCGCCTCGATATACTTCTTGGCGTTGTCCCACGATCCACCGGCATTGGCCATAAAGATGGCGACACAGAAGCCGGCGGTCAGGGTACCGACCAGCAGCCCAAGCACTCCGCCCACGCCCAATACCATGCCTACCGCGATGGGCGTGACCAGGCCCAGTAATGAGGGCAAGATCATTTCGCGTTGTGCGGCTTTGGTACTGATGGAGACCGGTGCGGCGTAGTCCGGCTGTTCTTCTCCCTTCATGATGCCAGGCTTTTCGCGGAACTGCCTACGCACCTCCTCGACCATGCCTTTCGCAGCACGCCCCACGGCTTTCATGGTCAGGGCACAGAACAGAAACGTCGACATGGCGCCAAGGAAGATTCCGACCAGGACTTTCGGATTCATTACCGACGCGTCGTAGTACGTGGCGAAATCCATCATCGTGGCTTCTTCAATGGGGACCAACAGAGCGCCGCTGGCGGCAAACTTCAACTTGCCATGTTCTTCTTCCACAAATAGTTCGTCTGCCACGCGCTGCGGGCCTTGGCGGAAGTCGATTTCGTTCCAGAGCGTAGCGACTTCCGGATGGCGGCGGTCCGAAGGCAATGAAAGGAACATATGCGCATGGTCGCCGTGCTTGGAAACGATGAAACCCTCGGAAAGTTTGTAATTGCCGTCCTCGGTGCTGACCGCTGCGATTTCGGTGCCCCAGCGTTCGAAACCGATGCGGACCTCTTCCACATACGCCGCCAGGAGGGCCAGCGCGGTCAGCGCGGCCGAGCCGATCGCGAATCCCTTGCCAGTGGCTGCGGTGGTGTTCCCCAAGCTGTCCAGGGCGTCGGTCCGTTGCCGCACGATGGGTTCTAGATGCGCCATTTCGGCGTTGCCCCCCGCGTTGTCGGCAATCGGCCCATAAGCGTCCGTGGCCAGCGTGATGCCCAGCGTGCTGAACATGCCCACGGCCGCGATTCCAACCCCATATAGACCCAGCGAGAAGTAGTTGACGTCGTTGTACCGCCAGCCGGCTGCAAAGCCGAACGCCAGCAATGTGCCGGCACAGACGACGAGCACGGGAAACCAGACACTGAGCATCCCGTCGGCGATACCGCCGATAATGATCGTCGCCGGTCCTGTTTCGGCCTGCTCGGCCAACTTCTTCGTGGGATTGTACTCGTCGCTCGTCGAATACTCGGTCCACTTGCCGATCAGCCAGCCGGCCAACAGTCCGACAATAATGCTCAATGACACGCCTGGAATGGCGATGCTGTCTGAAATGTTCGTGCCTTCTGTTTGCGGCATCAGCCACCAGGCGAGCGCGATGGCGGCAACGGCGACCAACACCGTCGATAGGTTAATCCCGCGGGCCAGGGCCTTTAACAGGTTCTTCTGCGTGGCTTCTTCGTTGGTTCGCACCATGAAGATGCCCAGGATGGACAGGAAGATACCTACGGCCGCGATCGCCATCGGCAACAACAGGGCCTGCAACTGAGCCTGATCTTGGGAGATTCCCATGGCCTGCACGCCCGAATTGGAATAGGCGGCCACGCCCAGGGCGGCCGTCGCCAAAATCGAACCGCAATAGGACTCGTACAAGTCGGCACCCATCCCCGCCACATCACCCACGTTGTCGCCCACGTTGTCGGCAATCGTTGCGGGGTTGCGGGGGTCGTCTTCGGGAATTCCCTGTTCAACCTTGCCGACCAAATCGGCGCCGACGTCGGCAGCTTTCGTGAAAATGCCGCCTCCCACACGAGCAAACAGCGCCTGGGCGCTGGCCCCCATGCCGAAGCACAACATCGTCACCGTGATCTCCGCCAAGGGCATCTTGACGATCCACCGCAGCAACGCGAACCACAGCGTGATGTCCAATAAGCCCAGTCCCACCACCGTTAGGCCCATCACCGCACCCGAACGGAATGCGACCTGCAGGCCTTGATTCAATGACTTTTGAGCCCCGGCGGCCGTACGGCTACTGGCCAAGGTGGCCGTCTTCATGCCGAACCAGCCCGCCAAGCCCGAGAAGAAACCGCCGGTCAAGAAAGCAAATGGCACCCACTTGCTTTGCACACCCAGCCCAAAGGCAAAGAAACCCAGGATCAGCACGATCAGCACGAAGAACGCTCCCACCACCACGTACTGTTGCCTCAGGTAGGCGTTGGCCCCCTCGCGGACATAGCCGGCGATTTCGATCATCCGCGGATTGCCTTCGTCGGCCGCCATCATCGCTTTGAAAAACGTAAATGCAAAGTACAGCACCGTGAGGGAACCGAACACTGCAATCGCCCAAATGAGGAACGCCAAACCGCCGCCCGAGGAAGCCCCCGAGGTTTCAGCAGCCTCTTGGGCCCAACCGATCGAGCCGAATGTGAGCACCAGGCCCAAGGCCGGGACGATGGAAGTGGGGACGAGTGACGAGCACTTGGTCATGGGAGTGGAACGGGACATTTTTCCGGTGCTTTCCTCTTACAAGCGGGGTGGTTCTGGGGCCGAAATTCCGGCGATGTGTCTGCGGTCCAGTCGGACTCTCTGCCGAATGAATTTCACCGAATAAGGATTAGAATGCATCGCGCGCAGCAGATAAACTCAGAACACGCAATGTCCCACTGACCCTTATCGAGCAACGAAGCTTCCTTCCTGACAATCATCCTTGGGGCGTGAATCGCTGAGTCGCTGTGCACTTGTCGGGATGAATGCAGCGAACTGGGCAATGCGGATGGGGGCTGAGCATCCATTCCCTTTCGCCGAGCTCCTGCGAGAATACCATGGTTGACGCGGTGGTTAGCGCGGTCGCCAGATTATGTCAGCCGGCAAAAAAACTGGCCGATACGACTAAGAGAACCGTCTGAATATTGCTGATGGCGACCGCCTGGAAGTTCAGGAGTGTAATTGTCGACCGACACTCTGTCAACAACCCGTGCCGGCCGCACGAACCGCAGAAATTCTCGCCTCCCAAAGGCCCGGATCGTGTCGGCGCTCGTTACCCTCACACCCTCACCCCCTGCGTTACTTCTGCCCGTGAGCGAGCATTTCGGGGCCTCAGGCCCGGCTGCGGGGCAGACGCGACATCGTGCCCTGGAGATCGCTTTAGCCCCTTGGCGCAGGCCGGACAATGGCCCCATATGCTCCGGGACCCGTCCGTAGCGTACCGGTCGCCCAGGAACGGAAAAACACTTGGAGAACAGTGGGTTTCTGGTTATTCTGTATCTTGCGTATGTTTCCAGGTGGTATGCCGTTGAGCAGTTTTGAGTGGAACGGAGAAACCCGATGAAGTCTTCTCGTGCAATCGTGGCAACGATGCTGGCCAGCGCAATCGCCTGCCTTGGTGGGCTTACTGCGGTGGTTCATGCAGCCGCTCCCGCTGCTGAACACGTGGAACTATTTGCCGCGGTCAAAGCACAGCAGGTTGATCTGAAGTTGGTTCCCAAAGATGCCCGTCAGGCGACCGTCATGATAAAAAACAAGACGGACCGACCGCTATCGATCAAGCTTCCCGCCGCCTTCGCGGGCGTGCCGGTGTTGGCGCAAAACATTGGCGGAGGGAATAACCGAGGCGGTGGCAATAACTCCAGCAGCTCGTCGTCGAGTCAAAGCATGGGGGGAGGCTTTGGCGGCGGCATGATGGGTGGTGGCATGATGGGCGGTGGGTTCTTTGACGTGGGGCCCGATCGCGTGGGCAAGATCAAGGTGGCGACCGTTTGTCTGGAACATGGTAAAGAGGACCCGAATCCCCGCGTGGCCTACGAGCTAAAGCCGATTGCGGACTTCACGGAGAAGGCGGAGTTGGCTGAGGTCTGTAAGCTGTTGGCCAGCGATGCGATCGACCAAGCCACGGCGCAGGCCGCCGCCTGGCATCTGAGCGATGGGTTGTCGTTCCAGCAATTAGCGCAAAAGGTCCGTGTCCAACATCTCAATGGACAGGTCGAGATGTACTTCCATCCTCAGCAGCTTGCCGCGGCCATGCGGGTCGTTCAGTTGGCGCATCAGCAAGTTCGTCAGCGCGAAGTCGATGAGGCCGAAAGTCGGTCGCCGGGCGAGCAGGCCGATGCGGCCGCCCAACGCGCATCACTCAGCCTGAAGTAGTCGTGCAGTCTGAAGTCGTCGTGGACGTTCTTCAACTGGGCCGATTTCACCCGACGGTCCGTTCGTGAAGCTGCCAACTTAGTTGTTCGATTTCCTGCCGATAGGCTTCCCTTTGCTGCTGCCACTGCAGTGACTGTCGCTGAAAGTCACTTTCCAGTTGATCCAGTTCGCGCTCGCGTACCACGATTTTCGCCATTCGCGACTCAATCTCGTCATAGCGGCGGTCGGCCCACATTTGGATATCGCGACGCTGTTGGCGAATTCGCTGTTCCTGCAGACTCAATTCGTTCCGCAATTCCTGTAGGTCATCCTTGCGGCGGGCCAAGGCGTCGTTGGCTAGGCGATAGTGATCGGCTAGACGGTTACGCAGCTCGGCCATGGCCTGCGAAAGCTGCTCGCTGGGAAACTCGTCCATCAAATCCGACCAAATGTGTTCGCTCGCCAATCGCAATTCCAGTGCCTCGCGGTGCAACTGCGTTACTTCGTCGTGCATCTGATCGACGTGGCGCTGGCGACGTTCGAGCTTTTCCTCCCGTTCGCGGAGCAGCTGCCGCTGGTGTTCCAGGTGCTCGAATTGTTCGTTAAGTTCTTCCGTGGTCGTTGACGGCGCATCGTTGAGCTGTGTGGGAGTGGTCTGCGCTGGCGAGGGATCTCGTCGGCGACGACCGCGTGCGGTGCTACTCGTGGAGGCGGCTCGGCAGCCGGCACTGTTGGAGTGGAGACCGAGGGCGGCACAGGTTGCCGCGCCGGCTCCGGCATCGACCGTGGTTCGCTTGTTTCCGTGTTCGGTTGCTGCCGGCGCGGTGCTGGTTCTTGCTCGCTGAGACGTGCCGATCCTCCATCGCTCGCCGTGTTGGTCGGGGTTTCCTGTGGGTCAGCGGCCCCCGTATCGCCGTGCGACGATCGGGTATCGGATTCGTTGGCAGCGTCGGTGCGCCGCGCATCGTCGCGAAAGTGGCGTAATCGGGCCGCGCGCAGATCATTTTCCAGCAATGCCGTTCTGGCGTTCAGCTCCGACTCCCTCTGTTCTAGCAGCCGTTGCTTGTCGCGCAGGATCGCAGCCAGCTCCAACGCCTGGCCGCGCAATCTGCTGCGGCGCCACGTTGGAATCGTGTCCGGCGATCGCGTGTAACAGATCGATGGGGGGCGTGGGGACGGCGGCTGGCAGCTCGCTGGACGTTACCGCTGCGTGGGCCGCATCGACGCGAGTTTTGGACTCGTCTCGGTGTCCCTCTTTCGGTCGCGAGTTAGTCGTCGTCGACATCGTGGTTCCCTCCACCTTTTGGGGGTTTTCGGCGTGACCGCCTACAATCGATAAAGCTTACTTCGCTTACCCTATCGGCATAATTGTCGTTGTTGTTGAAAACTTCTGCGATCCACCTCCGCGAAGCTTCACCGCTCGGGGGGTGCTCTGGCGCCAGAGCCGCGGAAGGGCAGGACGGCAACTTGCCACCTTGTCGCGTGCCCGAACGCGTGGGACAATCGTGTCCCGCCGTAACGGGCCGGTTGCAAAATGCAAGATGTCCGGGCGAAAACGGCCAACTCCAGGGAGGCCGACGTAGGGCCGCGGGACACCGGTGGTTGCTGAGCGGACATGTTTCGGCATGCCCTCGGTGCTGGGAGAATTGAACGACTCCACGCGGATCCGCGATATCGCACGCCGAGCTGGGCGTTTTTTGGCGGAATGATGGGAGTGGGGCACTTTGTGGCACGTCGGCCGAGCGGTTCGGCAAGCGGGGCCCGGGACGGACACGTATTCGTCCCATCGACAACGGCTGCCTTGTGCGGTTTCACGTTAGTTGGAGGTTTTGCAACGTGGGCTTCGCGGCCGCACAGAACCAGGCGATCGGGCTCACCACCACAAGTCGGTACTCGTCCTGAACCCGGACGTGACCCTGGAGCCGGGCTTTCTCGCCGCGTTGGCTCCTCACACGGAACGGCCGGCACCGCTCGGCACCCTGTGCGGGAAGCTCCTGCGCGCCGAACCGGACGGATCCTCCGAGGCGACCGGCCAACTTTCGACTCCGAAAGACGGCATCGTGTTCGAGCGCTCCTTCCGGCATCTCGACGGGGGTCGGAGGAGCCGGACACGGGGCAGTTCGAGTCCTGCGAGGAGGTGTTCGGCGCGAGCGGCGCGGCCGCCTGCTATCGCCGCGACATGATCGAGGACGTTTCAGTCGAGGGGGAGTTCTTCGACGAAGCGTTCTTCGCGTACCGCGAAGATGCGGATCTCGCCTGGCGCGCGCAGATCCTCGGTTGGGATTGTCTTTACGTCCCTACGGCGGTTGGGTACCACGTTCGCCATGTCTTGCCCGGGAATCGGCGGCAGGTGGCCGCAGCCCTCAACCGTCACTCGGTCAAGAATCGGTTCCTGATGCGGATCAAGAACGCCGATCGCGCGGTCCTCGTCCGATGCTCCCTTCCGGGCTTCGCTCGTGACGCGGTCGTCGTTGGCGGCTGTCTCGCGGCGGAGTGGAGCTCGCTGCCGGCGTTTGCGGATGTGGCCCGGCTGTGGCCGCGGGCGAGGCGCCAGCGTCGGCTGGTCCAGGGGCGCCGTCGTCGCCAACCGTCGGCAGTGGCGCGGTGGTTCCGTTGACGGTCTCCGGCGATCCGGCCGTACGCCAGAACCCGGGGGTCGGCTCTCGTCAGGAGCACCTGCGCACCCTGGCGATCGCGTGGCAGCTCGCGCGTCTCGATCTCGTTCGGCGTTACACGGCGACCATGCTCGGTTTGGCGTGGGCGGTGCTGTCGCCCTTGTTGATGGCGGTGGTGATCGGCGTCGTTTTTGCGAGACTCTTCGGTGTCGAGCTGCGCACCTTTCTCCCCTACCTGTTTCTCAACTTGACGCTCTGGAACTTCTTCCTGGCGTGCCTGGACGGCGGCGCGATCGCCTTTCTCGCCGCAGAGGGATACATCAAGCAGATCCCGCGCGTCTCGTTGTTCACGTATCCGCTGCGGATGATCTTCTCGGCGTTCATCACGCTGCTTCTCGGCCTGGTCGCGGCATCGATGGTCGCGTTGTTCTTCGGCGGAGCCATCGACCTGGCCTGGTTGTGCATCGTCCCCGGACTCCTCCTGTGGTTCTTGTTCGGATTCTCGATCGCCTGCATCGTGCTGCTGGAACACCCAGGCCGTCGTGACTTCCAGTACATCCAGACCGTGGCGGTGCCGGCGCTGTTCTACGCGACTCCGGTGATGTTTCCGGCGAACCTTCTCGTGAGTCACGGACTCTCGTGGATGCTCACCTACAACCCGATCTACCACCTCATGGTCGTCGTGCGGCTGCCGATGCTGTCGGGGCAGGTGCCGCCGTTGCCGCACTACGTCGCCGCGGTTGCGACGGTCGGCATGGCGCTGACCCTCGCCTCCTTCGCGGTACGGCGCGCGCGACCGCGGCTGGTGTTCTGGTTGTGATCCGTCTCGAGAGCATCTCGCTCACGTTCCGGGCCAGGGGGCGCAGAGCCTGCGGGAGAAGCTCACCTCGCTGGTGCGCGGAGGGGCGAGGATGCCCGATCGCGGATCGGTCGCCGCGCTTCGGGGGGTGGACGTCGACATTCGAACCGGCGAACGGGTGGGCATCATCGGTCTGAACGGGGCGGGGAAGACCACGCTGCTCAAGATCATGTGCCAATCTACCCGCCGACGACGGGCCGCATGACCGTCGAGGGTGACATCGCCTGCTTGTTCGGAATCGCGACCGGCTTCGAGATGGAGGCGACCGGATGGGAGAACATCATCACGCGGGGGCTCCTGATCGGGCTCACGCGGCGTGAAATCCGCGAACGAACGCAGGAGATCGCGGACTTCACCGAGCTGGGCGATGCCCTGAATCGCCCCGTGAAGACGTACTCGCCGGAATGTTCGTCGGCTGACGTTCGCGGTCTCGACCTCCATGGTGCCCGACGTCCTTCTCCTCGACGAAGTCGTGGCGGCGGGAGACCAGCACTTTCAGGAGAAGGCGACCGCGCGGTTGAAGC
>CAWAVP010000010.1:0-267016 GCA_963785495.1 uncultured Planctomycetales bacterium
TGAGCTATGAGATGCTTGGCCTTGATTCAGCGCTTTTTCCAGTGGTAAGATGAATGGAATGACCAATCGCGGAATTCCTCCGCAATTCAAGGCCCGACTGGCGGATGCCCAAGATCGATTATGGCAACCAACCGAGTGTCCGAATCAACCGGATGCGACAGCCGCCAATACCCAGGCGAGCGACGTTTCGCCGGCCATGCGAGAACGTCTGCAGCGTTGTTTCGAACGCGGCAAAGAGGTAATTCGGCGCGAAAAACCGGACCATGACTATGCCCACACCATGTTCGCCGAATGCGTTCTTACACGATCCGGCTAATACTTGGAGTATGTCGAAACGATGCTGGACAATCTCCAGCGCAAGTATCACAACAACAAACGAGGGGCTCGCCTCAAGGGTTTCGGAGGTCGCGGTAGTTTTAAGAAGTTGTCGCCGCACAGGATTGGACCGAAGTCTTCCGGCAGGGACTGGATTTGCTCAAAACTAATCCCTGGGATGTCACCACAGTGGTAGCCTTCGCCAGGCGTGCGAGCCAACCACTACAATGAAGTAGAAATCCGGATGCCTGAAGACACATAAATCGACGTCAACTCAAAGGATGTCGAAGTCAATCGGCGCTGCTGAGTCGCTGGCACGCATGGGACAATTCGATCAGGCGATTGCCTGCTGGCATCGTATTGAAGAACTGGACAAAGGAAACGACGAAGCACGACGCAAAATCTCTCGGAGATTAACGCTGGCGAAAACCCGTGGACTCCCCGGTGTGGAACCCGACCAATCGCGGGCGTTCGGGGATGTCCACAGGATCACGTCCTGCAAGTTCGAATAATGCCCAGGAAGCCGCGTCGCCATCCACACCGACGCAGGCCCAGCAACGTGTCTCCCTCCACTTCCCCAAAGTCCGCGGATCGCAAGGCCTCCGAGGATTCCGGAGCCGTGCAGACCTTGATCTCTCAATCAAAGAGCGCTGGAACGTGCCATCCAAAGCGATGAAGCAGTTATGGACAGCTACGTGCGGCTATCGGAGGCCTATACGCAGACGGGGACGCTATCGTGACGCCTACCAAGTACTAAAAAAAGCATTGGAGGCTTCTGGAGGCAATAACCTGGCGATCCGCGAACGATTGGAGGACGCGCAGATTCCGATCATGCGCACCCGAGTGGCCATCGCCGAACGAGGGGACTCCGAGCCCACCGAAGAAGCACACGATCTCGTTAAACGTTTTTCGGCGGAATTGAATCGCCAGGAACTGCTGGTGCTGAGCCACCGGGCGGATCGCTCCCCGCAGGACCTCCATGCTCAGTTAGAGCTAGGGATCCGTCTGAAACGCGATGGAAACTATCAACAGGCCCGTCAGGCCTTCAACGCAGCCCGCGCGGCCCCCGATCTGCGCACCGTGGCCACGCTCGGAATGGGTGAAGCGTTCCAGCATCTTCAAAGCAATATTTCGGTAACGCCATAAAGTGTTATCAATCCGCCGCTGCAGCCGCCTCAGAGGACCGCACCGTCCACCTGCTGGCCTTGTACAGGACCGGCGTCCTGGCCGCCGCCTGAAGAACCTGAAGACCGCGACCGATGCCCTAGAACAGCTGGTGGATTTGGCACCCGATTATCGTGACGCCAAACTACGGCTGGACAAGCTGTCGGAAATTCGCGATAAAGGGTGATTCGTGATTTCGTGGTGGCCAAGCCCTACGCCCCGGTCGGACCGCAGTCAGGTATTTCAGAAACGCTATGCCAAACACTCCTAGTGCCAAAGACGTTTACGTCAGAACGTCGTTCGACGTGAACCGGAATCGTTGCATCAAATCGTCTGTCCGTTCGCAAGTTAAGAAAGTCCAGTCGGCGGTGGCCGCTGGAGATGTGGCGAAAGCGGAGGAGGAATTCCGATTGGCCGCACGGCGATTCAATTCCGCTGGTCCCGGCGTGTCATTCACCCCAACGCAAGCTCTGGCGATATAAGTCCCGGCTGAGCGGTTGATCAAGAAGGCCAAACAAGGCGTTTAGTCTGTAGATGCGGCGTCGCGGCCAAGGATCGCTGCAGTCGCGTTCCTGCCGACCACCAGGTGTAATGCCGCACCATCTCCCGTTAGACACCGACCTGAGGTGGCACTCAGAAGGTAGTCATTCCTAGCGCAAGAGCAATTTTGTGCGCAGGCAAGCAATCCACCGTGTCACGACCACTTGATTCGCTCAGCATTAAAGACCGGCCCCTCGAACACGTGCGACGATAGTCCCCTCTTCCCTGCTCGTCGTAAACTTCTGCGAGCGGCTGAAGCAGATGCCCACGCCGCACGCCATTGGTGTCTCCAGTGAGACCTGGGCCGGGACTCCCATTCGCTGTGCCAAGCTGGCGACAGCTCGCATCATCGGTCAGGTCCACAACAGACAACGCGGCAATCCTCCCCAGCCGACTGTCGCAAAACGTCGTCGAGCACTGCGGTCGCTAGCCCGTGCGATCCAGGCGATGCCGTCGTCGGTACTGACGTGCACCTCGACACCAACGGCCGCGAAATCCGCCATGCCCGCGAAGTAATCCGCGGATCGAGCACCATAGCAAAGCGTCACACGGTCGACGGCCGGCACGTGACGCGGCGGACTCCCGTAGGTCTGTTGTCCCAGGGCCTCTTTGGCCAGGGCGACAAACGGCGTCTGTCCGATGCCTCCCGCCACCATGATCAGGTGCCGAGTCGGTTGAGCTGGGAAACCGTTGCCCAATGGCCCAAGACGTCGATGCGCTGGCCAGGCTGTAGCGACCGCAAACGAGAAGTCAGCTTGCCCGCGACCAAATAAACGACGTCGACGGCTCCCGCTCCGTCACCGCTTAGCGACACGACATCGTACATGGCGAACGGTCGTCCGATGAGCGGATCGTCGAAGTTCGACAACCTCAACATCAGAAATTGTCCGGGTATAATGCAACGCGCGATTTCCGCGCAAGCGAACCGTAGCCGGAAAGTATCTGTTGCCAACTGGCAGTTTTCGATCACGTCAACGGTATGCTGAGTGGCGATATCGGCGTAGCTCGGTGCAGCAGTTTCCATAGTTCCCTCGAAGCACTTAAGCGCGCCACATCAACCACTCTTGGGTCACTTTCTCTTTACCGGGCGCCGCGTCGAGCGTTTGGCAGAACCACCCGCGGGACGCTTGGACTCGCGACGTTCTGCCCGATCCGCGCCGAGCACCGTGCCGTGTCGCGGACGAGAGTCGGTCGACGGCTTCCCACGCCGAAGACCTCGTTTACCGCCGGGCGCTGTCGAACGCGATCCCGAACGCGATGTCGTCGACCGTCTTCTCTTGGTCGTTGCCGGCCCGGAAACAGCACGGCGGAGTTGAATAAGCTCTTGATGCGTCATCTCGCGATACGCCCCAACAGGAAGCTCGCCCAAACGCACCGGACCGATTGCAATCCGTTTGAGCTGTTGTACCTTGTGTCCGACGTGGGCCAGCAGTCGGCGAATTTCTCGATTACGACCTTCCGTCAGGACAATCTCCAGCACCGACTGCTTTGCATGAGCTTTCTTGATTGCCACGCGCTGGACCTGCACTTGCCCTCGGCCAAATGAATGCCTGCACGCAATCGCCGCATGACCTCGGCCGTCGGCTTCCCCACAACCACCACTCGGTAAACTTTTTCTATGCCGTAGCTAGGATGCGTCAATCGTTGGGCCAAATCGCCATCGTTCGTAACCAGAATCAGCCCGGAACTGGACTTATCCAGCCGCCCAATCGTGAACAAGCGGTCAGGATCCTCAACCAGATCGATGACGCGTGTCCGCGCCCAAGGATCACGAGCCGTGGAGACCACACCGACGGGTTTGTTAACCAAGAAGCATTTCTGACGTGGAGATTTCACGATGACGCCGTCGACACGAATCTGTTGCTGATCCGGGTCCACTCGCGTCCCTAGCTCGGTGACTACCTGTCGATCGATCTGCACACGCCCCTGTACGATCAATTCCTCGCACTGGCGGCGGCTGCCAAAACCGGCGGTTGCCAGCACCTTTTGAAGGCGCGGAGTCGATGACGCTGCCAGTTTCGTTGCGTGGTGGGGCATGGGGCAAAGAGGTTCCAATCTGGGAGCGCACGTCGATCGTTTTCAAAAAGCCAGGTAGAATCCTTCCATGATATCGTCCTGGGGTCCCCCAACACAACGCGTGCTTGCAACGCCGGATCCGAGTCTCGTTTCGTGGCGGGTCCGTGGACGGGCAAGAACCGAACTATCAGGCAGCGCCTAAGCTCACGCCGCTTTCAAATTCGCTCTGGCCGTCGCGCCACGCGTTCGCTATCCTCCCCAAGCCGCAGCCAGGATCAATTCGGGTGCAGCAGACCGCATCTTGCATCGAAAGGATTCCTCCATGGCGATTCGCCAGCACCTCGAAAGTCTGGCAGCCGCTTTGCTCATGCTTACCCTGGCAGGGACAGTCGGTTGCAACCACCATGCGTATCCCAACCCCTATGCTCCACCCGCGTATGGGAATCCATGGGCATCTCCCGGGACATCCGCTCCGCCGCCAACAACGGCCTTGCCGCCCCCTCCCGGGCAGCAAAGCCCCGTACCGGCCTATCCCACGACTCCTACCCTGCCCCCTGCACAGGGCACAACGGGGATCTCGCCAGTACCCGGCGCGGCTGCAGGCATTCAGGGACCGAACTGGAACAACCCAGGTTCGTTGGCTCAACAGCAGCAACGGGCCAACGTCTTTGACCCCTTTGCCAATAATGAAGTGGGACCGGAAATCGTCGGAGGACGTCCCAGGGACTTCCAGAAACCGATGACGGAAGCGACACGAGCGCCATGACTTCCGTGAACCCCAATCACCCTTCTGACACCCACTGGATTCTACCTGAGATGGACGTACCTTCGCTCTAAGGAAGGTAAATGTCCAAGAGCGTGGTGTCGGTCCGCGGACTTAGGATGGAAGAGGCGGCGGCCGAATCGGGTACCAACATCGTTTGGCCAACTGTTAGGGGCTGGCCCGATGGATCGCCATCGACCGTGATTTCGCCTGCGAGCACGGCCAGCAGGTGAAATCCTCGGGGCCCCGACCGCGAGGACAGCAGGGGCTGCGGTGCGTCGAAATGCCACCGATCCAAGACGAATTGATCGCACGCCACCAAACGTTCGACGTGATCCCGCGAAGTGGATGTGGGGGTTTGTGGTTCGATCGGGCCGCGTTCGTAATCGATCGTGTCGAGCGCCTGCTCAATATGCAGCTCCCGTGGCGTCCCGTCCGGACCGGTCCGATTCCAGTCGTATAGTCGAAAGGTCGTGTCGCTGGACTGCTGGATCTCTGCAACTAACAAACCGGCTCCTAGCGCGTGGACCGTTCCCGCCGGGATAAAGAAGCAGTCTCCGGCTCTCGGGTGAATACTGTGCAAACACAGTTCTGTCGTCCCCCGTGCAACTTCACGCATCAACGCGGCACGGTCGAAGCCGCGTTTGAGCCCCGCATAGACGCGACTGCCGGGGGCGGCGTCCAAGATGACCCAAGCTTCGGTCTTTCCCAGATCCGGGGGCGACAATCTCGCTCCCTGCGTGTCGTTGGGATGCACCTGAACGGAAAGATTCTGATTTGCGTCGAGGAACTTGAACAGCAACGGAAACGGTTCGGAGGGCGCGGCGTCTCCGTACAGGAGTCGGGGAAAATCCCGCACTAATTCTCTCAAGGTAGCGCCGGCCAGAGGCCCGGCCACGACAACACTCTGATCGTCTCCGTGATCCACGACTTCCCAGCTCTCCGCATAATCATCCCCTTCGGACAGGGTTTTGCGCAACTGTGTCGCCAGACGGCGCCCACCCCACAGGTATCGCCGAAAAAGGGGCGCAAATCGTAAGGGATAGAGTGCATTCATGATCGAAGATTCCCAGCTGTGATGGGCCCCACGAACGGGCAAACAATCGCGACGGAACTCAAGATAACACGTTCAGGCCGCTGACCGTGAGAGACGTAGGTTGAGTCATCCGCGGACGCAGTGTATGATCGGTAACGCTGAAAAAGCATTTTCGCATGCCTCTTCACTGTGCATGTCCGCGATTTCTGCCGCCGGTATTTCTGCGCGAGCCATTTCGGTTCGGCCAGGAGTACGCGATGACCGTGGTGCTCTTTCCCCGCGGTGAATTGCCGTAGGTCGACCCGGAACCTCGCTGCAATCCACTTGTTCAAATCGGACGATTACCATGCCAGACATTTACAATGAAGACCTGTTTGAAGGCTCTAAGATGAGCTTCGGCGAACATCTGGAGGAGCTTCGAATTTGTTTAGTAAGAGCCTTGATCGGATTAGCGATCGGCTTCTTATTCGGGCTGCTGGTAGCCAGCGACGTTGTAAAGCATATCGAGGGACCGCTGGACGATGCGCTGCAAAAGTTCTATCGGGAAAAGACCGAGGCCGAACTGCGTGCGAAGTATCCTCAACTGAATGGGCAGGTCATTCGATTCATGCAAAATAAAGGGTTTGTGTTCGAAGAGATATACTGCGAAGTTGACGAACTGGCACGTCTTGCGGCTGTCATCGAGACCGAATCCAACCAGCCGTTAACGCCCCCGTCCGCGGACAAAGCCCAATTGACGACTACACAACCGATGTCCGTTGTCAGCGAACCTGGACCGCCGACCGCGAAACTCGTCAAGACGCGGTTCTGGAAGCCGTTGGACAAGAATGTGACATCGCTTACGCCCACGAACCGTTCATGATCTGGGTCAAAGCCGCCCTGATCACCGGGGCCATCATCGCAAGCCCATGGATCTTTTGGCAGGTCTGGGCCTTTGTGGCCGCGGGCCTCTATCCGCACGAGAAGAGCTATGTGTATTTCTTTCTGCCGGTGTCCTTAGGCCTGTTTTTCGCCGGAGCCGCCTTGGCATTCTTCTACGTGTTCGAACCGGTCTTGGATTTCCTATTTGGATTTAATCGCATGATGAGCATCGACCCCAACCCTCGGATTAGCGAATGGATGAGTTTTGTGCTGATGTTGCCGCTGGGCTTCGGGATCAGTTTTCAGTTGCCACTTGTAATGCTCATTTTGGAACGAATCGGGGTGCTCAGTGTCGCCACGTACTTGGATAAATGGCGGATCGCGGTTTTGGTCATTTTCGTCATCAGCATGTTATTAACGCCGGCCGACCCGATCAGCATGCTGTTGATGGCCTGTCCCTTGACGCTGTTATACTTTGGCGGCATTTTGTTCTGCAAATATCTGCCAAAGCGCCAAAGTCCCTACGGAACAGGCTACGATCCGAAGTAATCGCTCCCGTGTGATCACGTGCCGTCGTCGACCACCCCGGTCTGAGATGCAACCGTCGACCCGCGCAGGACAACCTTAGGATTCCTGTGACGCCGTGTCGGTGCTGCCATGAGCGATGATTTCAGATCGCCTCGGACCCGCGTTCTCCGGTACGGATGCGAATACAATCCTCCAGCGGTAGCACAAAGATCTTACCATCACCAATTTCGCCTTTGTCGCCGCTTCGCGCACCGTTAATGATGGCGTTAATCGTGGGCTCGACAAAATCTTCGTTGACGGCAATCTGTACTTGGACTTTGCGGACCAAATTCACGGAAAACTCGTGACCTCGATAGACCTCGACATGCCCCTTCTGCCGACCAAAACCTTGGCAATCCATCACGGTCAGGCGAAAGACTTCCACGTCCGTCAAAGCCGCCTTGACGGCCTCCAGTCGATGCGGCTGAATGATGGCGATGATCAGTTTCATAGCGAAGAGGCTCCCTGGTAGCCCACCGTCGAAAGTGTTAGAGATTCATTTAGGTAATAGACGGCGACCACCTCACGTCCCGCCGTGTTGAATGTATCCCCCGCGGGACATGTCGACAAGCGCAACCTGTCGTGCCAGTCGCTGGGGTGCCGCCCGCCGAAGTCACCATAAATTCTGCTGGCAGAAAGGATGTTCCTGTGTCCGACCACATTATCCTACTCTCGGTTCCGGGGCTCCGCGGCGAAGACATCGCGTCCATGCCCCACCTGCGCCAGCTCGTGCAATCGGGCGACCATGCTCCACTCGTCCCCAGTTTTCCAGCCGTCACTTGGCCCGTGCAAGCCAACATGTTGACCGGATGCCTTCCCAATCAACATGGAGTCGTCGCGAACGGTTTCTACTGGCGGGATCAGCATCGCGTGGAGATGTGGACCGCCACCAATGACAAGATTCAACGGCCTCAGATCTGGGACACGCTCCATCGACACGACTCGCAGCTGACGAGTGCAGTCTGGTTTCCTATGTTGAGCAAGGCCTGCGGCGCCGACTACATCTGCATGCCGGCCCCGATTCACAATCCGGATGGCTCGGAATCACTTTGGTGCTATACACGGCCGGTTGAACTGTACGGCCATTTACGAGACGCACTAGGTCATTTCCCGCTGCAGCATTTTTGGGGGCCGTTGGCCGACATACGCGCGACGGCCTGGATCGCGGACTCGGCCGCTTTGGCAGCCGAACAATTCCAACCCCGTTTCTTCTACGCGTACCTACCGCACTTGGACTACGCCGCGCAGAAAACGGGTCCCCACAGTGACGCCGCCGGTCGAGCTTGTCGAGAACTAGATGAGGTCATCGGAAGATTGGTGTCGTCACTGACAAGCACGTTCCGCGATGCCCATCTGCTGTGGCTCGTCGCCAGCGAATACACCATCGTTCCCGTCCAGCACGTGCTGTATCCCAATCGGCTGCTGCGATCGGCCGGGTTCCTGACCGTGCGTCCTGAGACCGACCAGGGGGGAACCGAACAACTCGATTTCCAACGAACTCAAGCCTGGGCGCTGGTGGATCACCAATTCTCGCACATCTTCGTATCGGACGCGCAAGCGGTTGGCAGGATCGTCGATCTGTTTCGCCGACAGCCCGGCGTCAGCGAGGTACTCGTGGGTGAGGAACGACATAAATACGCCCTGGATCACGAACGTTCAGGAGAGATCATCGTCATCAGCCAACCGGACAGTTGGCAAGCGTATTATTGGTGGCTGGACAACGCGCATGCACCTTCGTTCGCCCGAACAGTCGATATTCATCGCAAGCCCGGCTACGATCCGGTCGAATTGCATTTTGATGCGACGACACGATCCATACCACTGGATGCATCCCTGATCCGCGGCTCACACGGCGCCCCTGCAACAAACGAGTCTCAGCGGGGTGTCTTGCTGTCCTCTCAGAAAGGAGTGTTTGTCGAAACTGCGACTTCCGATACCGATGTTCACGACATCGTGTTGCGTCAGTTCGGAATCTGACGGCCAGAGGTCGCGTGTTATCGAGCGGCACGACGCCTCACACGACCTGCGTCAATTCGGGCGGAACGAAGTCAAACCCCTTGCTCTGACTGAAAAACTCGAGCGGGTTCTCGTAGACCAGGCGACGAATTAAACTCTCCGGATGCCCACGCCGCCGCATTTCGAGGATGAAGTCAGGGACGGCCGTCGGTTTGGACGGTCCCCAGTCGCCGGCCGAGTTCACGAGGAGTCGTTCGGGACCGTGCATTTCCACGATGTCGGCGGCACGAGCGGGAGTACATTTGCTGACAGGATAGAGGGTCATTCCCGCCCAGAATCCTGCATCCAGCACCCAACGCACCGTGTGCTCTTCCACATGGTCCACCAAGACGCGTTGTCGTTGCAAACGGGAGTCACCACAGAGCATATCCAGGATCATCCGGGTCCCCTGGTACTTGTCAGCTAGATGAGGCGTGTGAATAAGAATCTGCTGATCGAATCGCACGGCCAAATCCACGTGCTCCAAAAAGACAATCGACTCGTTGCGTGTGTTTTTATTAAGTCCAATTTCCCCGATGCCCAAGACGCCGGGATGATCCAGGAATTCGGGAATCAAGGCGATCACTTCGCGCGACAGATCAACATTTTCTGCCTCTTTCGCATTGATGCACAACCAAGTGTAATGCTGGACACAATACTGTTGCGCTCGCGTACGTTCAAATTGCGTCAACTGACGAAAATAGTCCCGAAAGCTCTCCGCACTACCCCGATCAAAACCGGCCCAGAAAGCAGGTTCACTAACCGCGACACAGCCCATGCGCGCCAGGGTCTCGTAATCGTCTGTGGTGCGGGAAACCATGTGAATGTGCGGATCAAGATAATACATAGAAAAGTCCTGCGTGAGGAAGGAAAAACGCAAGGCGGGTGGGCACTCAATGCGCAATTGATGGCCTAGGACTCGAGCCGGAACGTCTTGCGCCAATCCTGATCGTAGTCGCGGGAAAAAATCAATTGGACACGCTCAGCTCGATCCGCTGACGCGCCCACGACAACCTGCAAAGCGGCGTGCAACTGACGCAGACGCGGGTCCTGGTCCACGGCGCCGGAGCCCCGGTCAAGCCGATCAAACGCTGCCGCGATTTCCAAAACCTTTGCGCGCGTCTCCAGAAATTCGCGGTCCAAGATCTGCTGTGCGGACATCGTCATCGACGGAAGCTCCGAGAGTCACAGAGGCGTAGGCGGCATCGACCGATTTCGTTGCATCGGCCACCCCTCTAGTGTCGTCCTCTATACAGGACGAATCAACCCCTTGGTCCCACACGCCGCTTGAGGTTGACCCAATGGGGACGATTCTACGACTACAATCCGCGACCAGCCGGCCGGCGCGGTCGCGCCCGGAACTGACTGCCCTGGCCTGCTTCGCTACCCGGCCGCGGCATAAAGTCCTCCGATCGCGCTTGCTCGCCCAGCGGTAGCGTGCGTTTTTCACCGTCGTAACCGACAAAATCGAGCAGCTTCTCCACACTCATCTGCTCCACTCCCAATTGATCCGCCTGCTCGATCATCTGACTCCAGGCCTTTTGACTCGAGGTCGAGTCCGTATCATCGGAATCACCCACAGTCGGTGCGTCGCCCCGAATCAGGTATCGGGTATGACGAGTCATCGTTCCCTGCACGTCGCCACCTTTCTCCTCGGCGTCGATCGTCCCATGGTTAATACGAATCAATTGCTTGACGATCTCCCGGTCGTCCTTGCCATCACCGTTGATGTCAATCATGCCCGCCAGCGCAAAATGCAAAGCGCTCTTGGCGTTCCACAACGGCGTGTAGATGACATCGCCGGGCAAAATCGGCTCCGCTAAGGTGTCTTCCGTGATCCGTGCCTCCGCCATGTGGTCATCGATGATCCGCGTGACTTCCAGGCTGCCCTTCTTTTCTTCACGTGCCAGATTGTTGACATCCACACCATAGACGCTGAACGTCACTTGCCGCCGTAGTCCGTCCGCCGCGCCGAGATTGATATAGACGTTGCCGGATCGTGGGCTGACTGACAACACCTTGCCATCGGGAACCTCGAACGATTCGGTCGTCAATTCAGACAATTGACCGTCGCGCTGGCTGATGATCAGCTCCTTGTTCTTAAGTTCTCGCTCCAGCTCCTGGGTCTGCTGCGTCGTTTTGGTCTGCAAGGCTGCCAGCTCACCACGTACCTGCTGTAGGTCGGAGGCCTGCTGAGTTTGCTCCTGTTTCAGCTGCTCTCGATATTGAGCAAACTCATCCCGGGTCTTGAGCAGCTCGGCCTCCTTTTCGTTCTGAATGCGGCGCGCTTCGTCGCGTTCCTGAAGCAACTGATCGCGCGTCTGCTGGAATTCGTCTTGTGCCTCCTTCTGCTGTTGACGGAGATCCGTGACCTGCTTGTTCCGCTGTTGCAGCGCCGTGAACAGAATGGCCGGCACGTCCTTATACGTCCGTTGGACCTCAGGGACGGACCGGGCGTAAGTATTCATGTCGCGATTGTACTGATCTTCGATCTGCTCAATCGGCGTCTCCGCCGTTTGCCCCAACCAGACTTTCATCTGCAGCGATTCATCCGTCGCCTTGCGCTCGGCCTGCAATGCTTCCGCATTACCTGTTTCCAGCGACTTATTTATCTCCGTCAGTGTCTTCGAGCGATTCCAGAACGCAATCGTCGTTACGGCCAGAATGATCGTCAACATCACGAAAACGATCAGCGTGATCTGCAAACCTTGACTCTCGCGTCGTGCCATCGTTCGTGTTCTCTCTCCGTGTTGTGCCCCGCACACCAAGGTGACAGCGGGAGCCGGTAGTGCCAGCATGAGCGTCGGCGGTCGCTCGACGGGCAAATAAAATAGCGAAGGCTGGGAGACAAGGCAACTCAGCCACGCACCCCCACGTCGGCCTCCGACACAAACCTGACACCACGCCGCAGGGACGGCGACTCGTCGTCTTCGACTGCGTCAGCCCCACCTAAGTCTGTACAGATAAGCCCATACGTTGAGTCTACTTATGGCCAATTCAGGTGTCAACGAACAGCTTCCGAAGCGCGTCGGACGATCGAACGTGGGCGATTTCACAATCTGCCCTGTAAACCAAGGGGCTTCCGTCCGTGGTCGGAGGCAATGCGGCGGTGAGGCAGTGGCTCGGCCACAATCGCATGTCGGCCTTCGTTGGAAGAAGGAACCGGACACACGGGCGGGCGTTCCCCTCGCTCGCTCGAAACGCAAGACACAAAGTCCTCTGGAACCGCGGTAGCCCCCAGGGTATCCTTAGGGGACAGGTATGGTGGAAAATACCGGGAAATCGCGACTCCGTCACCTTCGCCTCCACCTGGCCCGTCTCCCGTCCCCCTTCGAATTTGTCGCTGTGACTCACGCACCTCGCCCGAATCCTTGACCAGGTAACCCGCTGCGCCAATGTCAAATCAGGCGAATGCCACTCGGAGAACGGGCCGTAAGATACTCGAGACAAGCATGGAAATCATCGGAGTGCTCGGTGGCGTGGCCAGTGGCAAGTCGGCGGTTGCCAAAATGTTTGAACAGCTGGGCGCCATGCGGCTAGATGCGGACCGAGTCGGTCACGACGTACTGGAAGAAACCGATGTCGTGGCCTCCTCACTGAACCGCTGGGGCGAGCAAATACGGGACCCCCAAGGCGGGTTAGACCGGCGTGCTATCGCCCGCCTCGTGTTTGCCCCGACGCCTCAGGCCGAGGAAGAATTGCGGTTTTTGGAGCGGTTGACCCATCCACACATTACTGAACAACTGAAACGCGATATCGCGACCGCCGCCGAACAAGGCTACGGGGCCGTCGTGTTGGACGCCGCCGTCATGATCAAAGCCGGTTGGGACCGGTTATGCAATCGAATGGTATTCGTGGATGTGCCGCGAGTTGAGCGAGAACGGCGGGCGCGGCAGCGAGGCTGGACGGCAGCTCAATTCGCGGCCCGCGAGGCGTCTCAATTGCCGTTAGCGCTGAAACGCCAGCGGGCGCAGATCGTCATTGACAATTCCGGGACTCTGGAGGAGACTTTTGATCAGGTGCGGACCGTCTGGTCGACCTGGCAGGCTGCGTATGACAACGGTCGGCGGGCTTAATCCCCCCGCGAATCGGCTGTCGTGCCCCGGGGGCCACCCGCCCCGGAACTCAACCTGCCACCCATCACTCGTCATCTCACGGGATTTCCCTTCCGACGTCACCGTCCGTGTGTCGTCACGTTTTCACCTCGATTCGGAGCCAGGGCTTCATGTCGGACACAAAAGGTAGCCGCATATCGTCCGGGACGTCCGGCCCCCGCCGGACCCGCCGTCGTCAACCCGAACCGTTTGGACAAAACATCATGCCGGATGAGTCGTCGGCGACCACACCCGACAAGGGCGCAAAGGCGGATCGCCCTGGCGATCTGGACCACGAATCCCCGTTGGACGATGAACGCGAACCGTTGTCGCTGGCCGAAGAAATCGCAGAAGAAGCCGCCCACCCGCGCAACACCGATCCCGAAGATCGGTACGAACGCATCAAACAAGGCGAAATCCACATCGCTGAGCTGCAGAAAATGAACATGGCTCAGCTGATCGACGAAGCACGGCAAGAAAACGTGACCGACGTCGCTGGCATGAAGAAGCAGGACCTTATCTTCCGCATTCTGAAAGAACGCGTGAAGATGAACGGCCTCATGTATGGCGAAGGCACGCTGGAGATTTTGCCCGACGGATTCGGATTTCTGCGTAGTCCCGACTATCACTATCTCTCCTGCCCGGACGATATCTACGTCTCACCGAGCCAGATCCGCCGATTCGGTTTAAAAACCGGCGTAACCGTCTCCGGGCAGATTCGCCCGCCGAAAGAAAACGAACGGTACTTCGCGCTGTTGCGGGTCGAGGCAATCAACTTCCATGATCCCAACCTGATGGCCGACAAGGTCTCGTTCGACGACCTCACGCCTCTGCACCCGGATCAGCGCATCATGATGGAAACAGACGCCGAGGCGATGGAAGGTCGCGTCGTGGACATGATCGTTCCCATCGGTTTTGGGCAGCGCGGCTTGATTGTGAGCCCTCCTCGGGCAGGCAAGACGATTCTCATGCAAAAAATGGCCAAGTCGGTGCTACACAATTTTCCCGACGCCTACGTGATTATGCTGCTGATCGACGAGCGTCCCGAGGAAGTCACCGACATGGAGCGTCAGGTCAAAGGGCCCAATTGTGAAGTCATCAGCTCCACCTTTGACGAACCGGCGTCACGTCACATACAAGTCTCGGAAATGGTGCTGGAAAAGGCCAAGCGGCTGGTTGAATACGGCAACGATGTGGTGATTTTTCTAGATTCGATCACCCGTTTGGCACGGGCCTGGAACTCCGAGTGCCCGCAATCTGGCAAGATCCTCTCGGGGGGCCTGGATGCAAACGCCATGCAGCGACCAAAACGCTTTTTTGGCTCGGCGCGGAAAGTCGAGGAGGGAGGCTCGTTGACGATCTTGGCGACCGCATTGATTGACACCGGCAGCAAAATGGACGAGGTCATCTTTGAGGAGTTTAAGGGGACGGGAAATCTGGAGATTGTGCTCGATCGCCGTTTGGTCGACAAGCGGATTTGGCCCGCCATTGACATCAATCGCAGCGGGACGCGGCGAGAAGAAATGTTGATGGATCCCGAAGAATACCGACGAGTCGTCGTGCTGCGTCGGGTTCTGAACGACATGAACCCGCCGGACGCGATGGAACTGCTGGCTTCGCGTTTGCAGAAAACAAAGAGCAATGCGGAGTTCCTGATGAGCATGAATCTGAAGTAATTCCTGGAATTCGCCCGGGACCACGTCAGGAGGAGGTTGGATGCCAAGCGAAATTCAGGGTCGGACCCGCGGCACCTCACAACCGGTCGCGATCGTTGTTTCGCGTTACAACGAGACAATCACGCGCAATCTACTGCAAGGTGCCGTCGCGACGCTCACCGCGCATGGCATTGAGGATCAAGCCATTACGGTCGCCTGGGTACCCGGTGCATGGGAGATTCCTCTTGTCACCCAGCGACTGGTTCAATCGCGGCAATTTCGTGCCGTCATCTGCCTGGGCGCGGTGATTCGCGGTGAAACGACGCATGATCAATACATTAACCAACAGGTCAGTCACTCCCTGGGGCAAATCGCCTTGGAGACGGACATTCCGGTCTTGTTCGGGCTGCTAACGTGTCAAACGCTGGAACAGGCGATTCACCGCAGCGGCGGGCGCGTTGGCAACAAGGGCAGCGAATGTGCTCAAGCTGCCTTGGAAATGATCGATCTGCTGGCCCAATTGCCCGCGATTCCCGATCCGCCAAGGTAGTGTGACAGCCAGTCGCCATGTGAAATCCCACAGTTCGCATTCACGCCCGTCCCTGCTCGGACTAGAATTCCTAGGAGGTGAGCCGACCTTCGCGGGCGTCGGATGCCTTTGCCCCAGAACCATCCCCACCTGGCGTATTTTTTGCCGCCCACCTAAGACCAACCATGTCACGTCGCAGTCGAGCTCGAGAGATCGTATTGCAAGTCCTCTATCAGGATGACCTAAATCCCGATCATGACTTGCGAGAATCGGATAATTTCGTTCGCGCTCGACTCCAACACCAGGCCGAGTTGTGCGAGTTTGCCTTGGGGCTGCTCTGGGGCACGCGCCGTAACCGCCCGGAACTGGACACCTTGTTGGTCTCTCGCGCCGACAACTGGAGCCTCCGGCGCATGGCCGCCACGGATCGCAACATCTTGCGGTTAGCGGCCTACGAGTTACTGTTCACGGAAACGCCGGGACGAGTCGTAATCAATGAAGCCGTCGAATTAGCAAAGCGATTCGGCTCCCGCCAATCCGCACAGTTCGTCAATGGGGTCCTGGACGGCCTGCTGTCGCAGCGATCTGACGGCGGAGATAGGTCGACCTAACGTCCGATGCGATCGCGCATCATTCCAACGTTTGCGACGCGATCGGGATGACCTTCGCGTCCAAGCCGAGCCACAGGAGATCATCGGTATGGGTCTGTTGGACCGTTTTTCCAAGAAGGCGCGACGGACGAAACGCCCGCTCCGGCGTCAGCCGGAGCCGAGTCGGAAGCCAGAGCGACAACGACTCCGGCCGACGATCATCGCCCTGGCGTGCTGGGACGGTTTCGTCAGGGCCTTCGACGTACGTCACAACTACTCAACACCGATATCCGGGACCTCTTTAAACAGGAAGGTCAACTGGTCGATGACCAGTTCTTGGACCGCCTGTACGCCTTACTGGTGAAAACCGACATGGGCAGTCGTCCGGCAGGCGAGATTCGCGACCAGATTCGGGCCGATTTTCGCGGACGCATCGTACAAATGGATGACATCCTGCAGCATGTCCAACAACAACTGTTGGTGCTGATGGCCCAAGATCAGAGTCCTCTCCAGCTCCAATCCGACGGCCCCACAGTCATTGTGGTAGTGGGCGTCAATGGCTCTGGCAAAACGACGTCGATCGCCAAGCTCACGCAATTGCTCATCGATCAAGGTCACCGCGTAGTCCTCGGCGCTGGCGATACGTTCCGCGCGGCAGCTGTCGAGCAGTTGACGGTTTGGCGCAACGACTGGGGGCAGAAATCGTGACCGGTGCCGCCGGCAGCGATCCCGCCAGTGTGGCCCATCGGACGGTCGCTCGGCTGCTGGAGACCGGCGCGGATGTGGCCATCATCGATACCGCCGGGCGACTCCAAACCCAAACCCATTTGATGGATCAGCTGACGAAAATTCGTCGCGTCATTGAAAAGCAAGTCCCCTCGGCACCGCACGAAGTGCTGTTAGTGCTCGACGCCACGGCCGGACAAAACGGCATTAGCCAAGCCAAGGGGTTCTCCGAAGCCGTCCAGTGCAGTGGCATCGTCCTTTCGAAACTCGACGGTACAGCCAAAGGCGGCGTCATCATTCCGATCCGGCAGCAGTTCAATATCCCGGTTAAGTACGTCGGCGTAGGGGAAAAACCGGAAGACTTGGCGCTATTCGACCCATCTTCGTTCGTCACGGCGCTGTTCGCAAACGACTAAGCTACTTGCCCGCCTCGTGTCACGGTATCTACGCGGGCGTGAAGTGGCGAGGGAATAAGTTGCCCGGACATCGAGTGTCACGTGGCTCGCACCGCATTTCGGCTCATTCGAGCTGTGGCAGTTGTACGCCCAGCGCACGGTACGGATCTCGGATCTGCCGGCCTCGATCGCCTACGACGTCACACGTATTCAGCGCGTGGTGCCATCGCGAAACCGCCCCGGTCCCCCGCGCCGAGGGACCCGGAAATCATGTCGCCGGGCGTCATTTTTTACGGCACCGGAAAGGTTTGCCAAAATCGGCCGTTTCCCGGCTCTTCGGCCACTTTTCAGGGCCCATTCCAGTGAATCTGCATGGTGCTGGCGGCCGATAGTCTCAGCTGAGGATCGAGCGCGATCTTGATCCGACCCACCAGGTAATTCCACCACCTGAATACAACCTACCGTCGACTTTGACCACCCTCCGCAACAGCGCTACGGCGCTGTAAACGCTAATTTCTACGGATTTGGAGAGTTTAACCATGAAACTTTCATCATGGGCATGGGCGTGGGCTCTATCGGGTTGCCTGTTCATGGGCGACGCGATGGCCCAGGGACTCCGCCAGCCCTTTTCGGTGCGCCCCGCCGGCTTCGATTACAATCGTTACCTCCAAGAGGAGGCCCCATCGCCTAGCGATCAGCCGGCGCCGGTGGTTGATGCTCAGGCCAGCCAAGTGCCCACTCCGGTCGTCGGTTCGGGCGCATGTAACACCTGTGCGCCGGCCAGCAGCTGCGCGTCTTGCGGCTGCTCAAGCTGCTCCTGCAACTCGTGCGGTCTGTTCTCCTGTAACCTCGGCGATGCCTGGGATTTGGGCGACAACTTGTTCTGTGAAGACTCCGGCTGGGATCTCGGCGGCTGGACGCAGTGGGGTTACTCCAGCGCCAACGATGGCGTCTTCAACACACATCCCGGTTCACTCGACCTACAACAGGGCTACCTGTACTTGGAAAAGGTCGCGGACGGTAGCGGTGGCTTAGGACTTGGTGGACGCGTCGACGTCCTCTACGGCACCGACGCGCAAAACACGCAGGCCTTCGGCAATAACCCCGGCAATTGGGATTACCTCAACGGGTTCGATCACGGCATTTACGGCTGGGCCTTGCCGCAGGCTTACCTCCAACTGGCCTACGAAAATCTTTCCGTGCAGATTGGTCACTTCTACACGCTGCTTGGTTATCAAGTCGTGCCCGCGACCGGAAACTTTTTCTACAGTATCCCCTACACGTTCAACTTCAGTGAAGCGTTCACCCATACCGGTGCTCTGGCGACTTACGAAGCGAACGACAACGTCACCCTCTATGGAGGATGGACCCTGGGTTGGGATACGGGTTTCGATCAGCTCGGCAGCGGTAGCAGCTTCCTGGGTGGAGCCAGTGTCAAGTTGACCGACGACTTGACGGCAACTTACATCTGCACTGCCGGAAACCTGGGCTGGATTGGCGACAATGCCTATACGCATAGCTTCGTCGCCGACTGGGTCGTGAACGACAAGTGGGAATACGTGGCCCAAAGCGATTTGAACTCCATCGAGAACTCGGTGAACGCCGGCGGTGGTCACTACGATACCATCGGCTTGAACCAATACCTGTTCTACACCGTCAACGATTGCGTCCGTGCCGGTGGTCGAGCGGAATGGTGGAAGGCCGATGGCATCTCGTTGTACGAAACCGCCTTCGGTTTCAACATCAGACCTCAGGCCAACGTCCTGGTACGTCCGGAACTCCGCTACAACTGGGTGCCCGGCAGCAACCTGCCCGCCGTGCTGCCGGTCAATGCGACCGCATCGGACTATCTAGACAACGCCATCTTTGGTTGCGACGTGATCCTAACCTTCTAAGCGAGTCGATTGAGTCCAATTACCTCTTGGACCGTTTCCGAGGGCGACGCCAAAACGGCGTCGCCTTTTTTTATTGAGCGTCTCACGCGCCGCAACTGCTCGCGCGGAGACCGCACCGCTCGCCGTTCCCTACGAAGCTCGACAACCGACACGAATCGCAGCGAGCCTGCCTGAACGGTTAGCAGTTACTGCGCCACGGAACAGGCAGGCATTTCTTCGTCATGCGACGATATACCATGGACCAGGTACGCTAACTCCTTATCATAAAGGCACTTTGAGCATTAATCTCGAACTGGCGCCAGCACTCTGGCACAACAGCTGCTAAAAGCGTCGCTGTGTACCGTGAATGCGCTGCTTAAGGGCCCAAGGAGCGTTTCACGGCAATGGGTCGCACGGCGTGCGAGTCGTTGAAACATCCATCCTTCTGCTAAGGCGAGATATCGATGCTTGACCAACTGAAAACTCACTCTGGAAAACTTTTGTTACTCACTGCGCTGGGCCTCACCTGTTTCGGCCCGGCAACTTCCGCGGTTGTCGCTCAGGACGAGGCGGTCGAGGAGGCACCTGCGACCGAGGTAGTCGTCGTAGACGACGCTGCGGCCGAAGAGGAGGCGGCGACTAACGGCCGATACGCTGGCGTTCGCCGTAGACAACATCACACTGTTCTTCTGTGCCGTGTTGGTTCTCTTCATGCAAGCCGGGTTCGCCATGCTTGAGGCGGGCCTCAATCCGGCCAAGCACACCGTGAACATTCTTTGCAAGAACCTGATGGATTTGTCCGTCGGTGTGCTCCTGTTCTTCTTCGTCGGCTATGGACTGATGTACCCGGGCTTCGAGGACCCTGCCAAGGGCTACTTCAAGTTCGCGGGACCGATGATTGGCGAATTCGACGCGAGCACGGCGGGCCCCGGCACGCTGCACCCTCAAGTTGATTTCCTGTTCCAGGTCGCCTTCGCCGCCACCGCCGCGACGATCGTCTCTGGGGCCGTTGCCGGTCGCATGAAATTCGGCGCTTACCTGATCTACAGTGCGTTCCTCACCGGACTCATCTACCCGATTAGCGGATCGTGGAAGTGGGGCGGTGGCTGGCTGGACGCGATGGGCTTTTACGATTTCGCCGGCTCGGTCGTGGTTCACGCCGTGGGCGGCTTTGCCGGTTTGGCGGGAGCAATTATCCTTGGCCCGCGCCTCAGGACGCTTCTCCAAGGATGGCAAATCGACCCCCGTTCCGGGACACAACCTGACCTTTGCGGCATTGGGCGTGTTCATCCTCTGGGTCGGGTGGTACGGCTTTAATCCAGGTAGCCAGTTGGCGTTCTCCAGCACCGCCGATATCTCGGCTGTCATGTTGATTGCGACCAACACGACGCTCGCTGCAGCGACCGGTTCGGTACTCTGCTTGGCGATGGCTTGGGCACTCTACGGCAAACCCGACCTCACCATGGGTCTTAATGGAGCCTTGGGCGGCTTGGTCGGTATCACGGCCAACTGCGATAGCGTGACCAACATCGAAGCGTTGATCGTCGGCGGCGTCGCCGGCGTGCTCGTCCTCATGGGCGTGATTCTGTTGGAAAAGGTTCGGATCGACGACCCGGTAGGGGCTTGGCCGGTGCACGGCGTGTGCGGTGTCTGGGGCGGAATTGCCACGGGCATTTTCGGTGACTATAGCCTGGGTGTCCAGGTTTTGGGCTCGGTTGTCATTCCCGCTTGGTCCTTCGTGACCATGCTGACGTTGTTCGCCGTGCTCAAGGCGATCGGCTACTTACGAGTTTCGGAAGAAGAGGAACAATTGGGCCTCGATATTTCCGAGCATGGCATGCAGGCTTACGGGCCGGCGATTGTCAGTGCGGCGGGTCAACGTTAAGGCTCACCAAGACATAGTGCATCCATCTGGTTCTTCTTCGGCTCTTGCCTGGGGCCAGAAGGATACCCCAATGGTCCGGGGAAGTGTCCGCCTCGCTTCCTCGGACCGGGGTTTTTTTACATCTCACGCTCGAAACGCTCCGCCGCCTGGCGTGGCCGGGCGTTTTTCTTTTGAGACCGGCACGGGTGAAAGTCATCCAGCTTGCGGCCAAGCCTTGTGCCGAATTCACCCGGAACAAATTGCCAGTCAGCCGTCCTCCGGTTTAGGTGACGCGAATGACGCGAGCAAGTCAGCGCGGCGGGAAACATCAGGGCCAAGAGGGCAACGCCGTAGATCGGTCCCGCGACAAGCAAGGCGATGGCCGCATCCAACACGATTAGCGCCAATAACGCTTGCTTGATAACCAACTGCACTTGGCCAGGACTCGGTTTCATCAGCGCCTGGACGACTCCGCGCCATACCGGAGCCGTCAATAACCATAACAACAGTGGCCAAATCCACGCGTTATTGAGCGCAAGACGGATCCGTTGGGGCGGAAGTCCGCCACGCGTGGGTAACAAGGTCAGCAGAGCAACTCCGATGACCATGAGCAATAATCCGGCGAACAGGACTGAACGCGGACTTTCGACCGTCTCGTGACGGGCAAACCAGGTGATCCCCATCACATAGAGGCCAATCCCGCCGGCGATCACCCACGGCGCCTGCGTTTGGAAGAGCCCCGCATCCTGCACAACACTCAGCCCCAACATGATGTTAAAAAAGCGGCAGCCACCCATGAACAACGGCCCCATTACCGTCCGTTTGAAGATTCCGTCGTAGCACAGAATGCTCACCGCCAACGCCGTCGCGATAGGGCCCGCCGTGAATTGCAGCGGCGCCGCGGACTGACTTTGCCTCGCAATAACCGTCCACGCTACCCCCAGTCCGGTCAACATCAGCAGCGCCGCCACGACAGCCGCCGTGCGGCGCGCGCAATTCGCTTCGAGGGGAGCGGACGGTCAGGGCGTTCGCGGACATCCACCGAAAAATCGAACACGTCATTTAAGATCATGCCCGACCAATACATGCAGACGGTGACAACCAGGAGCCCTAGCCACAGGCCGACCCGCCGGAGCGCTCCGTCGGCCACCAAATACGCCATACTCACGTCTGCGATGGCCGTAAAGACGGTCGGGATGCGGAGCAGTTCGAACCACGCCTTGAACGGCACGGCAGATGGAGACACAGAGGTATTCATGAGAATCTAATGTAGGGCAACCCCTACCTGGTTAGCGACCTGAAGCAGAAAGTGACTCGCCTGCCGAGCCGCCGCGTCGGGGCGATCGATGTAAGGGTAGAGTTCGACCGTGATCCATCCTTGATAGTCGGTGCGGCTAATCGCTGACAACGTCGCGGCAAAATCGATCGCTCCGGTTCCCGGAATCAAATGCTCGTGGACGCGGCTGGCGGCAATGTCTTCGAAATGATAATGCCGTGTTGCCGACCCCATCTTTTCGATCCAGTCCTCGGGGTCTTCTCCTACGCAATACGCATGACCGATATCGAAGTTCAGGCCCACAGCCGGAGACTTGATCCGATCGACAAACTCCAGGTACTGATCGAATCGTTCGATCAACAGCTCGGGCTCCGGTTCGATCAGCACGTCAACCGAAAGCTCTTCAGCCAATTCAACGCACGGCATGAGCTCATCGTAAAAAATCTGAGCGGCCTGCTTACGCGATTGCCCGTCCGCTATTAATCCTCCCGGTTCGGTCGTGATATTGGGCGCTCCAAGCTCCTGGGCCAATCGCAAGGCGCGCTTCGTGTGCTCTCGGCGGATGGCCCGATAATGCGGATCCGGATCGGTCCACCCCGGATGCCAATAGGGCTGACGCGGGTCGCCGACCGCATTCATCATAAATGCGTTGACATTGGAGATCTTTAGGTCGTATTTCCACAGCTGACGGCGGATCGACTCCTTGCGTTCTTCCAGCAACCCGGACGGCCAGGCATGAGGAACGTCCGCTAAGATTTCGATCCCGCTGTAGCCCAGTTCCGCCACCTTCCGAATCGTATCTTCGATCGAAAAATGCATGTAGGCATTGCTGCTGAATGCCAGTTTCATTCCAGCTGCTCCTTCGCAGGCCTGTCCCTTGTTTTTTTGCTGGCTTATTGTAACCGAGTCAGAAAAAACTTGACAGGCGTGTCGTCCGTCAGGGCTCGACGATCCCGCGCCCGTGGCTACCGGGTGAGCCCCACGGGCCGGCGGCGGCCCACGGATCTCCGTCGCAAAACGGACTCGCCCCACGCCCCCCAGCTCGTTAACTGCTGGCACTGCGATAGCTCAACAGAGCTCGGATGAAGACGCATCGGGCACGCTACTAGGCTGGCGACGGTCGCCAGCAGGGCAAAGGCAGGCAGCGACCAGGCGGCAGGGTCGGTGACGCGAAAGGGGAGCGCCAGAAGGCGCGCCGGGACATTCACGACGACCAGAACGGGAATAACAAACGTAAAAAACGCTCGCAGAGGCGCCCCATAGCGTCCCCCGTAGATCTCCATCGGGTAGCGGGAAAAATTCGTGATGTAGAACCAGAAGTTGTACAGCGTCTGATTCCGACCCAACCAGATGCTGGTCGCTGCAAGTGTAATCATCAGGCTGTACAAGATGGCAATGCCGCACAGGACGTAAAAGGGATAGAGCAACACAACCAGCGGATGGAGGACGAGGGGATCTGCCGACCGCGAAGTGAGTTGCATGAGGCTATACACCAACAGCATGATGCCGACCGCAAAATTGGCCAGCGACGACCATTCGATGCGGTGCAGGAGATACAAGAAACTGCGTGTCGATTGGTTTAAGCAGTGCGAAATCCAGGTTGCCGGTGCGGATCAATTCGCTGAATTCTTCCGCATTGGGCATAAAGAACGCTTGGACGACACTATTGACGAACATCGTCGTCGACAGGAATACGAAGAACTCGTACTTGCCCCAGCCTGAGCCACGACCGATCTCGGGAGTGTATTGAAAGATTAACAGATAGAATCCCAGGTTCATGAGTACCCACGATACGGACGACAGGCATTCGATTAGGAAGTTGGACCGGAACGACATGTCGCGGACTAGGCTGTTGCGCACGAATCGTCCAAAACACCCGTGGATAGACCGGGTGATCTTGCCATGCCATCATTTAACCTCCAAAGCCGCTGTAGCGATGAAGTCCTCGATCGAGCAGCAAACGGCTTCCAATCATGAATACGACAATCCAAGCCGTCTCCAATGCGAATCCCCATGCCAGCTCGCTTCCCGTGCACTTTTCCCAGGAATACCGCAGCAGGAAAATAAGCCAGGTAACGCAGCGGCAACCAGCTTCACCAGCGTGCGCCACGGCTCGGGCAGCATGTCCAACGGAAACATGTGTCCGGAAAGGAAGAAACTGAATAGCATATAGACGAACAGCAGCGAGCTGACTTCCAAGAACCAAAAACTAATCAGACCGATCGACGCCTCCATAAAGAACCCCAAGAGGAAGCCCAGCATCAGAGATACGACGAACGCGAGACATGTGGACAGGTCAGGCCAACCACTGGTGAAATAGTCCCGGCAGAGGAAAAACACGAGCACAAAGGGGCCGATCGCAACGGAGTAATACGCCAGCTTGTGGGCCACGCGGGTGAGCAACAAGAAACCGAGCAGATCGATGGGTTGGACGAGGAATTTCTTAATCTGCCCATCGCGGACCTGACCTGCGATGCCGCTGGCCAATCCTGGCATGCTGGAAAATGCCCGGGCCAGCATCGTCAATAGATAGTAAGCCACAAAATCTTGGTAGCCGTAGCCACGGATCGCCTGCGACTCGACCGCCGCGTCGCCGGCCATGGCTTGAAAAACCGCCCGCCACAAGAAGATCTGGGTGATAATCGGCAGGAAACGCATCAGCGTCCCCAGCGCAAAGTCGCCTCGATACACGAGCCGCTCTTCTAGTGCGATCCGCAATATGGTCCACCAGGTCAGCACTTGCGCTCGCATCTCGGCCCAATCCCCCGCCCTGCCCCATCATCTAGCTGCCCACCGGCGCACCTTGTTCCACCTGCAAGAACATCCCAGCTATCACTTCTTCGAGTGGCGGGTCTTCGACACTGACATCTTCGATGATGTGCCGATCCAGAATCGAGGCCAGGCATCTCGCGACCCGATGGCGCTCAATCTCCAACGTCGCCTTCGGCGCTGCGCGACTGAGCACGCGGCCGTATTGTTCCAAGTCGTCCGGCAGCGCATCATCCCCGAAGAGCAAGGTTACACGTTTGAAAGTGCTGAACTTGTCGACGATGCCCTCGAGCGAGCCATCGTAAAAAATCATACCTTGAGCCACGATGACCACTCGTCGACACAGCGCGGCCACGTCTTTCATGTAGTGACTTGTAAGCAGGATGGTCGTGCCACGTTGCTCCTGGTAGATCCGTAAAAACTGCTGGATATTGTGTTGCGCGACAACGTCCAGACCAATCGTGGGTTCATCCAGGAACAATACCTGAGGGGAATGGAGAAGTGCCGCGATCAATTCCATCTTCATTCGTTCGCCAAGCGACAGCTCGCGGACCGGTTGCTTGAGCAGGTGGCGCACTTTGAGTAAAGAGGTGAGTTCGTCGCGTGTCCGCTCGAAACTCTCCAGATCAATCTGATAGATCTGTTGATGCAAACGAAAGGATTCCTGAGCGGGGAGATCCCACCAGAGTTGATTCTTTTGGCCCATCACGAGGGCGAACTGGCGCCGATAGACATTTTCCCGCTTCCAAGGGATGTGCCCCAGCACGGTCGCCGAACCGCCCGTCGGATAAATGACACCTGAGAGCAGCTTAAGGGTCGTGGTCTTACCCGCCCCATTGGGTCCTAAAAAAGCAACGAATTCACCGGCCTCGACCTCCAAATCGATCCCTCGGACGGCCTGCACTTCCCGATACTCACGGCACCACAGCCCCCGCAATGATGCCCGCAGACCCTCGCGCTTCTGATAGACGCGGTAAGACTTTCGCAATCCGTGAATCTCGATAGCGGGCATGGCGACCGATTATAGGTAGGTAATTGCCACCGGAGAAGTGGGAGGTATTCCCGCCCACCTCGCTCTAAGGCATCGGGATTAGGGGACTTCGGTCGCGTTGTCCCAATTCGATCGTTTGGCTATAATCCGCCCAGTTTGCCAGCGATGGCAGCCCGCGGTTGCGCAGGACGAAGACGTCCGGGGCATCCTCACTCGACTGGGTGTGGCGAGATGGATGGATGTCGGCTATTCGCCCCATGGACCCGTTCATGCGAATTGGAATCGGTCACGATACACATCGTTTGGATCATGGAGGGCCGTTGCGACTCGGGGGCATGACCGTCCCTCACGACCGTCATGCGGTCGGTCATAGCGACGCCGATGTGCTGCTGCACGCCATCACCGACGCCTTGCTGGGTGCCTTAGCCCTCGGTGACATCGGAGAGTTGTTTCCGGATACGGATGATCGGCATCGAGGCCAGAATTCAAAGGAGTTTTTGATTGCCGCACAACGGCGCGTACACGAATCGGGTTACCGAGTCGAAAATCTGGATTGTATCGTGTTCGCTCAACGACCCAAGCTATCGGCATATAAGGATGCGATGCGACGGCAAATTGCTGAATGGCTAGACGTGGCCCCTGACGCGGTCAGCGTCAAGGCAAAAACGGGCGAGCTCGTCGGCCCCATTGGTCGTGAAGAAGCGATCGCGGCCGAGGCCGTTGTGCTTTTGACGCCCCGTGATGACACCTTGCCGTGATGACACCTTGCCGCCCAGGCCTCCGCCTCACGCGGGGTAGACTGGTCCGTCAGCCACCTCATCGGTCGCCCGCGGACCTGCGGCATTCCCAGGATGCCCACCTCATTCAACGGATGGAGAGACGATGACTTCTGCTGCAACGCATAAATCGAACGAGAACGACGTCCATGCGTCGGAAGACCCGGCCGTGAATCTCCGGATTTACAATACATTGACACGTAAGAAAGAGCCGCTGCGGACTGTCGTCCCCGGCCAAGTCGGCATCTATCTTTGCGGTCCGACGGTCTATCGCGAGGCCCATATCGGCCATATGGTCGGCCCTGTCATCTTTGACACCATCAAGCGGTATTTGGCCTATTGTGGATACGACGTCACCTGGGTCGTCAACATTACGGATGTCGACGACAAACTCATCGCCGAAGCGAAAAAACGCCAGCTGCCCATGTCGCAGGTCGCCGCCGAGATGACCGATGACTATTTGACCAATTTACGCGCGTTGGGAGTTGATCAGATCGATCATCTGCCGCGCGCCACCGAATACATGGGCGAGATTATCTCGTTTATCGAGCAACTGATCGCGCGTGGTTTCGCCTACCAGTCCGACGGTGACGTGTACTTTGCGGTCGAGAAAGATCCGCAGTATGGGAAGCTGAGCAACCGCACGGCCGCAAGCTTGCAGGGTGAAGGTGGGGGCGCCGCGGACCGCAAACGAGCGGCAGGTGACTTTGCCCTCTGGAAGAGCGCCAAAGCGGATGAACCGAGCTGGGAAAGCCCCTGGGGCGCGGTCGCCCCGGATGGCATATCGAATGTTCGGCAATGAGTCGCAAGCTACTGGGTGAAACATTCGATATCCACGGCGGTGGACTCGATTTAATTTTTCCCCACCACGAAAACGAGATTGCGCAAAGTGAATGTTGCCATGGCCAGCCCATGGTTCGCTATTGGGTCCACAACGGTCTAATGAAGGCGGACACGTCCGCAGGAAAAGTCGGCGGTCGCAGCGAACGCGAAAAAGAGCACGCGGGACAGGACGACGCGGACACGAAAATCAGCCGCTCGAAAGGCGCCGGTGGACTGGCCGACTTGATCCGTCAACAAGGTGGCGAGCGACTGCGGTTTTTTCTGCTCCGCACGCACTATCGCAGCACGATTGTCTTTGGTGAGGGACCGCTGCAAGAAGCCGGAGTGGCCCTGGAGACGTTCTATCGCTTCTTCACACGCTACGCCCGAATTGCCGGTACCTCGTTTTACGAACTCCCTACGCCCCACCGCCGCTCCGATGACACAGTCACCATCCCGGCGGATCCATGGCAGCGAGAATTCTTGGCACGCCGCACCGCCTTCCTCAACAAGATGGACGACGACTTCAATACGGGAGCGGCGGTGAGTGAGCTGTTCGAATTGGTGCGGGCATTAAATCGCATGATCGATCAACTCCAGCTGGAAGACGCCAGACAACAGCCAGCCGAGCAATTGGCAACGTTGAATCGTGGTGCCACCATGTTGAAGGAATTGGCCAATCTTCTCGGCCTTTTCCAGGCACCTCCCGCCAGCGGCGACACAACGCAGGACATGCTTGTCAATGAACTCATGGAACTGCTTATCAGCCTGCGAACTGAAGCCCGGAACAAGAAGGACTTCCAAACTGCTGACCGCATCCGTGAAGGGCTGGCCCAAATCGGCGTGACCTTGGAAGACCGCAAGGACGGCACAGGATGGAAACTCGATTGACCGCCTCAGGCGAGGCCGAGAGGAGATGGAGCGCATGGAGGGCACGCCACGCATTGTGGGAATCGATCCGGGACTAAACATCACCGGATACGGTATCATCGTCGAGCAAACCAATGGCTTTCAGCTACACGAAGCAGGCGTGATTCGCGGCCTGCGAGGAAGCGATCTGGCTCACCGTGTGCAAACCATACATGACGGAGTGTGTGATGTGCTGGACAGCTGCCAACCCCAGGTGCTGGCATTGGAAGAACTGTTTTCCCATTACCAACGCCCTCGTACTGCCATCCTGATGGGGCATGCCCGGGGCGTCATCTGCCTGGCCGCGGCCAGCCGTTCGATACCGGTTGTGGGCTATTCCGCGACGCAAGTCAAACGCATCCTGACCGGTAGCGGACGGGCCCCCAAACATCAAGTCCAGCAAGCCATACAGCGCGAGCTTCAATTGCCACAATTGCCGCAGCCGCCCGACGTCGCTGATGCACTGGCTATTGCCATCTGCCATTTCTATCTGGACCCGAAAAAGAAGTTCAGTGTTGCCCGATCAACCCATGCCCCATGTACCACTGGCATTCACAACGGACATCCCCGGAGCCGACCTCAACCTTGATTACCAAACTCACCGGAAAGATAGCGCAGCGTCGACACCGACGCCCTCACGATGGCGGTCGACGCCTTTGAATACCAAGTGCTCATTCCCGAGTTCGTTCGCCGTCAACTCCAGAACCAGGTGGGTGAATCAATCAGCCTACATACCATTGAATATCTGGAAGGGAATCCGGCCCAAGGACGACTCACACCACGACTCGTGGGGTTTTCCAACGAAGTGGAGCGGGAATTCTTCGAGCTATTTTGTTCGGTCGACGGTGTGGGCGTGCGCAAGGCGCTGCGGGCGATGGTTCAGCCCGTGGCCGATGTCGCCAACTCAATCGAAAACCAGGATGTCAAAGCCCTCGCCGCCCTGCCAGGCATCGGTCCGGCCACAGCCGAACGGGTAATCGCTAAGTTACGACGCAAGGTTCCCAAGTTCGCGCCTGCTGGTCACACGACAAGTCGTGGATGAAGCCGTCGCCCCTCGGAACGTGGTGGACGAAACGTTTGATGTGCTTCGAAGCTTGGGGCACAGTGAGACTGACGCGCGGCAACTGCTGGAAGCGGCATTAAATTCAAAGAAAAAGTTCAAAGATGTCCAGGCACTGCTTCAGACTATTTACGAGCAAAGCCATCGGTCCGCCGATTAAAACGAACCTCACGCATCCAGTCGGCGTGGAGCAGAAACGGTCACTTGTTATATTACCAACATCACCATTTGAACTCGTTCCTCCCTGGCCGGCGCACGTGACAACGCACCCCTAGGAAACCTCATGTCACGCGAAACCATCTTGAGCGGAGACGATTTGCCGCAAGACGACGGTGATCGCGATCTGCGCCCACAATCGATTCACGAAATGATCGGTCAACGGACGGTTTATGAACGACTTCAAATCGCCGTCGATGCCGCCATCAAACGACAGGAAGCCGCTCGGGCACATCCTCTTTGACGGTCCTCCCGGATTGGGCAAAACCACCTTCGCCCTCTGCCTGCCACGCGAGATGAATGTCACGGTTCAGCTGACCAGCGGTGCCGCTCTGCAAGCTCCCAAGGATCTGATTCCGTACTTAACCAATGCACAGAGCGCTCGGTGCTGTTCATTGACGAAATCCACCGACTCCCCAAGGCTGTGGAGGAATACCTGTATACGGCGATGGAGGACTACCGTGTCGATATTGTCCATGGGGAGGGCACCAACGCCCGCACGCTGAATCTGTGGCTCAAGCCCTTCACGCTGGTCGGGGCCACGACCCGCGCCGGACTGTTGTCAGCCCCGTTGCGCGACCGCTTTCAGATTCGCGAGCACTTGGATTTTTATTCGCTCGATGAACTCACGCTGATCGTCCGCCGCAGCGCGCTGAAGCTGAAGCTCTCGATCGATGAAAGCTCCTCTGTCGAGATCGCTCGCCGCAGCCGGGGCACGCCACGAGTGGCCAATAACCTGCTTCGCTGGGTCCGCGACTACGTCACCAGCAAAGCAGATGGACGCGTGATCCGGACCCTGACGGATGCCGCACTGGACATGGCAGGGATCGATCAAATCGGCCTGGATCGACAAGACCGCAAGTACCTGGAGACGATCATGCGTGTTTTCGGGGGGGACCAGCGGGCGTGGAAGCCATCGCCCATACCATGAATACGGCCACCGACACGCTCGTGGACGAAGTCGAACCGTACCTGCTGCGGAGCGAACTGGTCGTCCGCACACCCCGCGGGCGCATTGCAACGATCAAGGCATATCGACATCTGAAGATTGCCCCCCCCAGCCCGAACGACAATACCTCCGCTCCGCTGCCGACCGCACCCCAGCCACGATTGTTCGACTAGGCCGGCTCAGGCGACCTCACGACCCCCGTTGACACCCAAGGGCCCGTTGACACCAAAGGGCAAGTCTTTTAGGATTCGGGGTTTACATAATTAAGGCATAGTCTTTCTTCAGCGCCCGAAAAGGTGTCCTGATGGCCGTCCCCAAGCGAAAACATTCCAATTCACGTACCGGGAAACGACGTTCACACGACGCGATCAAACCGCGGCAGCTGGCGATTTGCCCCCAGTGCAGCACCAGCCTGCCCACCCATGTCGTGTGCCCCAAGTGCGGCTACTACATGGGCCGTACCGTCGTCGATATGGGAAGCGATTAGGCGTGCCCAGCGCATATCGTTCCGGGCCGTGGGGCATGCGCTGAGGTCGTACTAGTGGCAGACTTAGCCACCCGCTGGTCCTGTGTCCTATGGCGGACACGGCGACCGACCTATGCAGTCCCCATCTCCCGTTTTGGCCACCCAGGGGACGCTTCCCCCGCGGTCATGAGCACCGCCATCGGGGGCACTACCATCCGCCCTCCCGACTCCGTCGTCGGGCGGAGTCGTTGTGGAGCGTTGGGCCCTCCTGTGACATTTTTAGGTACTGCCATCCGTGAGCGACACGCGCGTGAGTCCCGGTGACTGCAGGGAGAGTAATTGAGCGATGGACCCAAAAACCGCGTTTCTGTTTCCTGGTCAGGGCGCCCAATTCGTAGGCATGGGACAATCGCTCTCCCAGCAACTCCCTGCCGCAGCCTCGATATTCAGACGCGCTAACGAGGTTTTAGGCTATGATCTGGCCGAAATCTGCTTCCAGGGGCCTGCCGACCGACTGAACTCGACGGTGTTCAGCCAGCCTGGCCTGTTCGTCTGTAGCCTTGCAGCCCTGGCGAAGATGCGCGAGGAGGAACCGGATTTGGTGGCACAGGTCAGCGCGGCAGCCGGCCTGAGTTTGGGCGAGTACACCGCATTGGTGTTCGCCGGTGCGATGCAGTTCGAGGATGCCTTGCGCGTGGTTCAATGTCGGGGCGAAGCGATGCAAGCGGCGTCGGACGCAGCATCCAGCGGCATGGTGAGCGTGCTGGGATTGGACGTCGACCAGGTCCGCTCCCTTTGCGACGAAGCTCGACAGCCAGACGAGGCCCTGCGCATCGCCAATTTCCTTTGCCCGGGCAACCTTGTGTGCTCAGGTCACAAGGCGTCCTGCGCCGAACTGGCGCGCTCGCCGAGGCCGCCGGGGCGATGAAGGTGATTCCCCTTGCCGTAGCGGGGGCGTTCCACACGGAAATCATGCAAAGCGCGGTTCCGCGGCTTGCCGCAGCGCTGCAGATCGTCCCGATCGAATCGCCTCGGATTCCCGTACTTTCGAACGTCGACGCCGAACCCCATTGGGACCCGGACAAAATTCGCGACACGCTGGTGAGGCAGGTTGTCAGCCCCGTACTATGGGAAGCCTCCATGCGGCAATTGCTTGAGGATGGCATCTCCCAGTTTTACGAAGTGGGCCCCGGCAAAGTCTTACGAGGATTGCTCAAGAGAATTGACCGCAAGATCCCGTGTGAAAATGTTTCCTAAGTCCGCCGACTTGGTCGCGCCGGTTCCGTGGACGTCCGGACACGTCCCGCAACGGCCGCGCACGCCGCGTCGAGCCCCGCTGGCTCCTTACCCGAGAATGGATCGATCATGAGCTCAAATATTCCTCAAGGATTGAAGGCAGACCTGCAGGGCCAGGTTGCGATCGTCACCGGCGCCTCGCGGGGGCTGGGGAAGGCGATGGCCGAAGCGCTGGCCGCCAGCGGCACCAGAGTCGCATGCGTCGCTCGCAATCAGGCCAAGCTGGACGAAACCGTCAAGACAATTACGGACGCCGGAGGCCAGGCCGAAGCCTGTATTTGCGACGTGACCGACCGCCAAGCGGTCGACCAGTTGGTCGATCGTATCGCGGACAAATGGGGACGACTGGACATTCTGGTCAACAATGCGGGGATTACGCGCGATACCCTGTTACCCCGCATGACGGACGATGAATGGGATGACGTGTTGGCGACTAACTTGCGCAGTGCTTTCCTTTGGTGCCGGGCAGCCTCGCGGCACATGATGCGAGCTCGAGCGGGACGCATCATCAACATCAGCAGCGTCTCGGGCCTGATCGGCAACCCCGGCCAAACCAATTATTCCGCCTCCAAAGCGGGCCTGATTGGACTGACCCGTAGCCTCAGCCGCGAATTAGCAGGTCGCAAAGTCACCATCAACGCCGTGGCACCGGGCTTTATTGAGAGCGAGATGACTTCCACCTTGGGACCGGCGATCGTCGAAGAAGCCAAGAAGCGCATTCCCGCCAAGCGTCTGGGGACTCCGGCGGAGGTCGCGGCGGCCGTCCTGTTCTTGGCCAGCCCCGCTGCCGGCTATATAACGGGCCACGTGCTGACGGTGGATGGGGGAATGACCGGATAGGGCCAAATCGGATGACCGGGGAAACACAACCAGAAAAACGCCACGCTCCTTGCGTAATTGTGTCTTGACCCCCTTTGCAAGAATCCTCTATCTTGTTCTGCTTAACCGAGGGGGAAGCCCCATGTCAGGGGACTTCCACAATGCTTGTGCTTTCATTTGAACAGGGACCGTACGCAGTACCCTGATTCCTTGCAGTAGGAGGACGGCCAAGGTGGCAGATGTTTCTCAGCGGGTGATCGACATCGTGGCGGAACAGTTGGGCGTCGACAAAGAGAAGGTGACACCCGAAACGTCGTTCGTCCACGACCTGGGCGCCGATTCTTTGGACACCGTCGAGCTGGTCATGGAATTAGAAGAAGAATTCGATATCAATATCCCCGACGACGCTGCGGAAAAAATCCAGACGGTCGGTCAGGCGATTGAGTTCATCACCAAAGCTCAGTCCGCCTAAGACCACCGAATCGGACCGGGGAGCACGCGAAGCGTGTGTCGTTAGAATCCAGTTGGCCGACGGGCGAGCCACGGAGGTCGCTCGTCGATGGATCTTCGCCAAGAAAACCGCTTGCCGAATCATTAACGGCCGTCCAGGCGGCGCGGACGGACAGCATCATGAAGCGACGCGTAGTCGTAACCGGGTTAGGCGTAGTCACGTCGTTGAGCTGTAAGGTCGACGAGCTGTTCCAACGTGTCGTCCGCGGTGAAAGCGGAATCCATCCGCTAAAGCTCTTTTCGACCGAGGGCCATAAGGTCCGCTTTGCTGGCGACATCTACGACTGGAATCCGATTGAATACATCGCGGCCAAGGAGATGAAGCGGATCGACCGATTCACCCAGTTCGCGTTGGTAGCTGGTACCGATGCCGTCACGGACTCGGGTCTAGACTTCGCAAAGGAAGATTCGTTTCGTTGCGGTGTCATTTTGGGTTCGGGCATCGGAGGCCTACAGGAGATTGAGACCCAGGTTGAACGGCTTCTAACCAAAGGCCCAGACCGCGTGTCGGCACTCACCATTCCCAAACTGATGCTGAACGCCGCCGGTGGCAATCTGTCGATCAAGTATGGGATGCGCGGTCCCAATTACACGGTGGCTACGGCCTGTGCCAGTGCGACCAACGCCATCGGCGATGCGTTGAAAGCCATCCAACATGACGACGCCGATGTCATGATTACCGGAGGTACGGAAGCGGCGATTACACCCATGGGAATTAGTGGATTTGCCAATATGCGGGCCCTGTCGGAACGCAATGACGATCCACCGGCGCGAGTCGTCCGTTCGACTTGGATCGCGACGGGTTCGTATTGAGCGAAGGCGCTGGAATCCTGGTAGTGGAAGAACTGGAGCATGCCCGGCGCGCGGTGCCAACATCCTATGTGAAATACTTGGCTTTGGCGCGAGTGGCGATGCCGGGCATATCACGCAACCCGACGAAAAAGGGACAGGTGCCGGACGGGCCATGAATGCCGCTCTACGTGACGCCGGAGTCGCACCTACGGATGTCGACTACATCAATGCGCACGGCACCGGAACGCCTTTGGGTGACAAGGCGGAAACGCAGGCCGTCAAGGGGACATTTGGCGAACACGCCTACCGCTTGAGTATTTCTAGCACCAAGAGCCAGCTGGGCCATTCTTTAGGGGCCAGCGGGGGCATTGAATTAGTACTGACCGTCAAAGCGCTGCTGCAAAACCTGGTACCGCCCACAATTAACCTGGAAACCCCCGACCCCGATTGTGACCTCGACTACACACCGCTTCAGGCCAAAGAACGGCCCGTTCGGATCGCAATGAGCAATAGCTTTGGATTTGGGGGGCACAACGCCTCCGTCCTGATCGGACGACTACCCTGAGTCTTTTCTGGCGCGAGGTAGCTTCCCCGCAGATCAGCGGTCCGTCGGTTGGCCTCGTTCCAGATGCTCCAGCGGCACCAACGTATTGAGGCTACCCGCACGGCGCCCCTGCAGGTCGAGCGTGACGAATTTAAATCCGAGTTTGCATAGCTGGTCGATGACCTGGGTGCGGAGAGGCTCGCGTGTCATCCGCGGCAAATCGTCCTGCTGGACCTCAAGTCGCGCCAATTCGCCGGCATGCAAGCGAACTCGTGTATCGAAGAGCCCCTGACTTCGTAACCACGCTTCAGCACGATCAATCCGTGACAAACGCTCGGGTGTAACCTGTTCCCCATACGCAATCCGGCTCGACAGACAAGGTGTGGCAGGTTTCTCGGCCACTGGTAGTTGCCAGAGATGCGCCAGTTGCCGTACCTCCGCTTTACGTAATGCCGCGTCCGCCAGCGGACTATGAACTTGATAATCCCGCGCCGCTCGCAGTCCGGGACGATGGTCGCCCCAATCATCCGCATTCGCACCATTGACCACGTGCTTCACGCCCCACGCCGATAGGTTGTCGAACATCTGACCATACAGCTCGGACTTACAATAAAAACAGCGATCGAATTGATTAGCCCGATACCCGTCCGTCTCCAATTCCCTGGTGCTCAATTCGACGTGGCGGATGCCTATGAGTCGGGCGAGCTCGCGCGCAGCTTCGCGCTCACCACTGGCTAAACTAGGACTGACGGCCGTCACCGCCAGCGTTTGATCGCCCAATACGCAATGTGCGGCGTAAGCGACGACGGCGCTATCCACGCCGCCGGAAAAAGCCACGGCACAGTTCCCCAGTTGCCGGAGCCGCTCGAATAGATCGTCGCGTTTACAGAGCAGTTCGTCCATTTGCCTAATCCACGGGTCCCCGCGATCTGATATCGTCGCCAAACCTCGATCCTATCGACTCGCCAGACTTCCAACAACCGAACCGCTCACCGCGTGGGCCGCACACCGCGGGGCCATCAACAAAAAACGGGCGGCCCCCGTCATGGCGAGGCCGCCCGATCGATCACTCGGCTCGGATGCCGATCATCGGCTTCGGGTCCCCTGTGTCCGGACGACACCCTCCGCACGACGTTGGAACTCCGCACCTACTGGCTGGAATCCCGCATTACGGCTTCCATGATCTTGGTGTTCCGTTCAACCGCCAGGACGACAGTCTGCTGTGTCATCCCGTCACTGCTGCTGCTGGTCACAGGCAGGACCTGACGTCGTTCTGGCAGGCTCATTCGCACGGTGAAGCTGCCATCGTCGCGCAGCTTGATGGGTTCGCCTGCGAGCGTCACGTGAGCTCCCGGTTTGGTCGACCCGTAGACAATCATCTCGGCATCAACGTCTAGTTTGAAGCCATTGTCTCGACCAAGACTGGGGTCGGCTCCTACGCCATAGCGAGAGCTCAACGGCGTACCCACTGGACGGCGGAGCCGTTCTTCCAAGACTTCCTGCAATTCGTCCGTCGAGTTTTCGGAGGAATACCCGCCGCTAAGGGCAAAGATCCGTTCACAGTTTTCCGCCACGTCGACCCACGTCCGATCCAACGCATCGTGCGCCCCAGGTTCGGGTGTCGCCACGCAGTTGCTGTGCGCGAAACTGTGGAAGCGACCATTGGACGCCAGGTAGCCGATCTCGACGCGATAGGCCTTAGGAGGGTCGACTACGTCGATGTACCAGTTGTTGACACCGCCATGAATCACGATGTCGCGTATGAGCGTTTCCGTCGTACTCGTCGTGCCTTTGCCGGAGACTTCCATTAGCCTTATCACCGGTTTCGCCGTATGCCAGTATTCGGCCATGGCGGCCTGCGCCCGTTGAACGGTCCGGCTGGACATTTCCCAATGGGCGTGCAACCAGTACGGATCGCGAACCATCAGAATTACACGATCCTTGCCAAGCTCGTGCGGCGGCAATTTATCGGCCAACGCGGCGACGTCTTGGCGTGACCGCGCGTTGGCCGGCACGGCCACGGGCGTCGCGGTTCCGGAGAGATCCTTAAACTGCTCCTGTTGGCGATGCGCCTTCTGGATCTTTCGGGCCACGGCGGAGACCTTGGGACGCGATGCGGCCAAACTGCGTCCTCCCACACCATGGTGTGCGCTGGTGCGCCCGTTGGTGCTCGACGTCGTGCCGGCCGACACCGCCTTGCGGCCCGAAGTCTGCCGACCGCCGGCGCTCCGCCCTACCGACGCTCGTGTCTTGCTGCCACGATTGCTGACCGTCCCGCGGCTGCCGGCGGTAACCGTCGTTCGGGAACCACGAGTCACCTTGCGCTCCAGCCCGTTCTTACGCGTAGCACGCGACTTCGTGCCGTTTTTTAGTGCCGCTTTCGATCCCTGCTTTTCATCTCGAACGAGGGCCCGTATAAGGTCGTTCTTCCGCATCGAGTGCCATCCCAGGATCCCGCACTTCTTGGCCATTTGGGCGAGATCCTTGAGCGTGTATTCCTTCAGCGCTGTTGTCGTCATCAACGGTCTAACCTCCAGTTGCTGGATGACCCGTTTCCACCGGACGCGCTCGCGTCGGCGACGAATCACCATTGTTTCATCCGCCATCCCTGAAAAAAGCCTGCACATTCCTCCCGGCGGCAGTCCCTAGCTCACTCGGTCGGCAAAGGTCGAAGCGTAAGGTGGGTAGCAAGCAGCGAATTCCGCTCCCGGCAGCGGGAATAACCCCTTGCGGTTCGCGGACATCGCGACCTTTGTCTCGGATACTCTCTCCTGCCAGTTAGCCGCCTGCGGCCCGCGAGTGCGGCGCCCGTAGGCCTGTTCTGGACGTCAGCCCTGCTGAATCCACGCCCGACAGTTCCCCAGCGTCACTTCCAGAAGAGCCGTTTGTCGCCGTGTAAGCTCGACCCCCGTCCGACCACGACAACCAACGTAACCCATAAGCGTGATTTTAATCGAACAGTCCCGGAATTCCAAATTTAAACCCCCTACCAGAGGGATTGATTTTTGGAATCCAAGGACTAGCCCACACGTAAGTCGTTCCTCCGTCAGGAGAAAAAAGTCGCCACGCGATTCACGGGCTACGACCGCGCTCGTAAAACGAGAGCGCATCCGGTGCGCTAAGGAATGGGGTTAGCGGTAGTACAGTAGCAGGTAAATCACCAGCATCACAGCAGCGGCCATCGCCATGCGACCGGTCGGCGTAAACCGACCTCGGCGGCCATCATCAGCCAGTTGCAAACCCAACCAATCCCAAATTGCCCACCCAAGCCGGGCGGTCGTGGGGCGGAAGTAGCGCTGAATTGCTTGGTAATGTCGTCCGGTCCAGTGGAGTATCGCCGGTAGAGCGCGGCGATAGAACCAGTCAACGTCCAATAATTCGCCGACGACGTAGAAGGGATACATTCGCAGGGCAACCAGCGTCAGAAACGCCAACCCGGCGAAGACCACCAGTTGCAAGGACTCGGCTACGTGCGAGAAGGCATAAGGGTGATAGTCGACCGCATAGGGCAAGCGTCGGTAGAGCACGCCAGGAAACAGCCCCAGCAGCAGGCAGCCGGCCGCCGTGACGAGCATGGCCACTTGCATATTCCAGGGAACGGGATGTTCCGTGGCCGAGTCACCCGATGATTCACGTGGCCCGCCGAGAAACACATCCGCGGTAATCCTAAGACCGCAAACCAGAAACACGCCGGCGGTGGCCAGCAGGAGAGAGATCCAGGCACCTAGGTGATGCGTTTCCGCCACCGCAGCCATCGACATGGTCTTGGTCACGAAACCGCAAAATGGCGGTGCCGAGATCGCCAAAATCCCCACGAGGTAGCAGGCGAACGTCACGGGCATTTGTGCGGCCAGACCACCCAACTGGGAAGCTTTGGCCGTGCCGGTCCGGTAGAGCACCGCGCCAGTGGCCATGAACAACAAGCCTTTGTAGAGAATGTGAGCGACAGCATGGGCTGCCGCGCCGTTGATCGCCAGTTCGCTGCCGACCCCTGCGGCCACGACCATGAAACCGAGCTGATTGTTGAGGCAATACGCCAGCGCCCGGCGCACGTCGTCTTCCAGCAACGCGTAAAACAGCGGCACGATCGCCATCACGCACCCGATCCCAATCAGTACTTCCAAACCGGCAAAACCTCGGACCAATGTGTAGATCGCCAGCTTCGTCGTGAACACACTTAAAAACACCGTACCGCTGGGACTGGCCTCCGGATAGGCGTCCTTCAGCCAGGCGTGCAGCAGGGGAAAAGCGGCCTTGATCCCAAACGCCAGGAGGAGCAGCAGCGACGCGGTGTCGCCCCATTGCGCGCGAAAGACGCCGACTTGGTTAAGATCGCCAAACGCCAGGCTGTGATGATCGCCTAGCTGAAAAATCGCACCTGCGAGGAGCAACACACCGGACGCAACTTGGATGAGCAAATAGCGCATGCCAGCGTAATAGCCACGGATGCTTCGTCCGGCCCAGACAAGGAACACGGACGTGATGGCCGTGAGTTCCCAAAACAGGAACAGTGTGAGCAAGTCGCCCGCATACACGGACGCAATGGCCGCCCCGGCGTACATCAGCCCCATCGTCAGTTCGAGTCGATCGCGCCGGTGCAGACCGTACAACGCGCCCAGCCACGCCGCGATATGAAAGATGACACCCCAGACGGCGCTCAAGCGATCGGCACGAATGGGGATGAGGGACAAATCGAGTACAGTCCAATGAGTAACGGTACCTTCGGGCACAAAGACCAGCATGTGGATCAGACTGACCAAAGGTAAAGCACACCACGCCAACGAGCGCCAGCCCCGTGGCAGCAGACACGCCAGTCCGCTCCCCAGGATTAATAGCAGTCCGGGTGGCAGGTTATTCACCGTAATACTCCTCGGGACGACGGATCAGCCGCTGCCAAATCTTGGCAAGACACACCAGCAACAGGCAGCCCAAGAAACTCAACCCGGCAAAGAAGCCCCACCATCGCTCGCAGGCGAAATGGGGGCGATACTCCGGATCGTGATGGACAGGCCAATCCAGAAGGAACACCGGCAGACTTGCAATCACCACCAGCCACGCGACGCGACGCGTCCAAGGTTTCCAGGAAGAAGGGGTCGTGCTGGGCATCACATCGCTCCCAACGGCAAGAGCACTTCGAACAGGTGGCTGGCATAAAAGAACAGGACAATGCCTCCGAGCGCCGTGAGGCAAATTGGCACGAGGCACATGAGGGGTGCTTCTTGAATACCTGACGTCTCCTCCTGCTCAGCCGCCTCATCACCATCGGGCCTAAAGAACCCGGCAATCGCAACCGGCAATAAGTAGGCGATGTTCAGCAGCGAGCTGATCATCAGGACGGCGACAAATAGCGGCTGGTGAGCGGCCGCAGCTCCCTGTGCCAAACACCATTTGCTCCACAGTCCGCCAAAGGGTGGCAATCCAATGATACTGAGTGACCCGAGCAGAAAGGCGGCCATCGTCAGGGGCATACGGCGTCCCAGACCCCGCATCTGACTTACTTCGGTCTTGTGCGTTGATACATAAATCGCCCCCGCGCAGAAAAACAGTGTGATCTTTCCAACGGCGTGCATCGCAATGTGCATCCCCGCGCGACGATACTGGCCGGCTGCGCCAAGGCGGCGCCGAGTGTGATATAGCCGAGTTGACTGACGGTGGAATACGCCAGACGAGCTTTGAGGTTGTCTTTCGTTAAGGCGACCAAAGATGCCAGCAATACGGAGGCCCCGGCCACGTACATTAGCCAAATGCTAATGCCCGTCGTTTGCAGCAATTCGATCCCAAAGATGTAGATCACGACTTTCAGCACCGTAAACACACCAACTTTGACCACGGCCACAGCGTGCAAGAGCCAGCTTACGGGCGTTGGTGCGACCATCGCGGCGGGCAACCAGCGATGTACGGGCATCAACGCCGCCTTACCGGTACCGAACGCATACAGCGCCAGCAGGCAGCCCAGTCCCGTCCGAGAAATGCGCTGGTGCTGCCAAGCAGCGGATAGGATTCCTCCTTCACGAAACTCGACAGTTCCCGCCACCATCCACGTCCACCCGATCGCCAACAGCAGGAACGCCACCGAAGTGCAAACCAGGATCGCGAGATACGTTCGCCCTCCTCGTCGCGCCGCATCCGTACCCTGGTGCGTCACCAGCGGATACGTCGAGAACGTGAGGATTTCGTAGAACACAAACAGCGTTATTAGGTTCGCCGACAATGCCGCACCGAGCGTGGCGAAAATGGCCACTCCGAAACAAGCATAAAACCGCGTCTGATGCTGCTCGTGATGGGCGCACCATGTAGCCGGTAGCATAGGCCGTTGTGACGACCCAAAGACCGGTAGCAACCAACGCAAAGAGCATCCCCAACGGTTCCAGCCGCAACGACAGATTGAAGCCGGGCACGAATTCCCACAATTGCCATTGGGGACGCGCACCATGAAATACACCTCCCGCCAAACTGGCGGTCAGGGCAAACAAGGCCATCCCCAACACCAACTGGCTGGCTTCCCGCAGATTGGGTCGCCGCGCGAACAGCACGGTGGCCGCGGTCGTGACCAGCGGCATCGCCAACATCAGCTGCATGCGCGTTTCGGGGGTCATCTAATTGCCTCCCAAGATCGCCAGCGCTGCCTGCTGCGCCAACCGGACCGGCAGTGCGGACCAGATGCCGAAGAAAATTGACGCTCCAATGACCAGATACATCGGCAAGAGCATCGCCAACGGCGCCTCGCAGACGTCCGCTGTCTCGGCCAGCGGCGCCCGGAAATAGACGATCTCGACAACTCGCCACACGTAGACCACCGCCAAGAGCGAGCCCACTAGGATCAACGCCGCAGTCACTCCGTGATGCAGTTCGAAGGCGGCAGTCACGAGGTACCATTTGCTGACAAACCCTGACGTCACCGGCACACCAATCAGGCCCAGACCGCCCAGCACCCACGCCAATGTGGTCCAGGGCATGCGTCGCCCCATACCTTGCAACTGGTCGATTTCTAAGGAAGGCAATCGCAGGGCGAAGCACCCCATTGCCATGAACATCCCTCCTTTGATCAACGCGTGGTTGAAGATATGTAGAATCCCTGCGGTTACCCCCGTCGGCGTGGCCAAGCTGATACCGAGGACGATGTAGCCGATCTGCGCAATGCTCGAATAGGCCAGCAGGCGTTTCACATCCTTTTGGAAGATCGCCGACGCAGAAGCAATATAGATGCCAATCAGCGCTAACACGGCCAGCCCCACATTAAACGACAGACTGCCAAACGCAAAACGCGGCTGGTAGATCGAGAAGATCAAACGGAGCAGCACGTAAACCGAGACCTTGGTCGAAGTCGCGGCGAGAAAGGCGGTCACGACGGAAGGGGCATAGGCATAGGCATTCGGCAGCCATTGGTGCAAGGGGAACGGCGCCATCTTGAGGCTTATGCCGACGGAAAAAAAGGCAAACGCTACGAGCACGGTTCGGTTGTGGGCCGGCCCCGTGTACTCGGCCAACAGTCGTGAGAGATCCATCATGTTGAGAGTGCCGGTAACCTGATAGCTCAGCCCGATCCCAATCAGGATGAACGTCGCGCCGATCGTTCCCATCACGAGGTACTGGAACGCGGCCACTAGTGCCCGACGGGTCCGTCCCATACTAATTAGCGCGTAGGAGGACAACGACGAGATTTCCAGAAACACAAACAGATTGAATAGGTCCCCCGTGATCGCGATCCCCATCAAGCCTGTGAGACACAAAAGGTAGGCGGTGAGGAAAAGCGTTTGCTGCGATTCTGGGATCTCCTGATCCAGCGAACGAGGTGCAAAGCTAATGACCACGGCCGCCATAGCAGATACTAACCAGACCAGCAGTGCGCTGAGCCCGTCGACACGATAGACAATTCCGTAGGGCGCCGGCCATCCTCCCAGTTCGTAAATGATCGTGCCTTGCTCCAATACCAGGTACAGCAGGCGGCTCGCCATGGCCACCGTCAGCCAGCAGGTCAGGGTTGCCAAAGCCAGAACGCGCCGGCGGGCCTTGATCAGCACGCAAAGCGGCGCAGCCAATAGCGGCACAACAATCTGCAACACAGGAAGATGGTGGTCAATCACGGCTGCTTGTCTTTCGCCAGGATCTCGTCGTCTTCTATCGTGCCGTAGGCTTCACGGATTCGCACGATTAAGGCCAACGCCAACGAGGTCGTAGCCACTCCCACGACAATGGCCGTGAGCATCAGGACGCTGGGCAAGGGGTTAGAATACTGCTGGTTAGGCTGCGCGTCGGTAGGAATGATGGGCGCCGTGGCTCCCATGATTTTGCCCATCGTGATGTAAAGCAGGAATACAGAGATCTGAAAGATGTTCAAACCAATCACCTTCTGAATCAGATTGTCCCGCGCAATGACCATGAAAAAACCGGTCATCATCAGGAAAATCACGACCCAGTAGTTGTACAGTCCGACGACGTTCGTCATGCATCACGTCCTCGCGCCGCAAACGCGTAAAAGATGGCAATCATGACCGCGGCGACCGTGATACCCACTCCTAGTTCGACGAGAAAGATCCCCAAGTGCTGACCATGCGGCAATTGGTGCCAGGGCTGCTCCAGCACCCCGTATTCCAAAAACTGCCCACCGGAAAGCATCGTCAGGACGCCCGTGCCGGCGTAGATCAGCACGCCCATTGGAATCAGCACTTCAATCCAGCTGGGTCGCATCACGCGCTGGGCCGCCCTTAGGCCGAAAACCAACGAGTAAAGCACGATCGCGGCGGCGAAAATGACTCCCGCTTGAAACCCCCCGCCCGGCCCGTAGTCGCCATGAAACTGCACGTAAAACGAGAACAGCACGATGTAGGGAATCAGCAACTTTGAGACGACGCGGAGGATTGGGAAGATCAATTTCATGGTGATGCCTGTCCCCCACGCGGAGTTCGCATCAACAACATCACGGCGACGGCGGCCGTGAATATCACCGTCGTTTCCCCCAACGTATCGTAGCCACGGTAACTGGCTAAGACCGTCGTCACGACGTTGGGAATACCGTGCATGTCATGCTCCGATTTCTCCACGTAGCCCGGGTGAGGATAGCGATGAATCGGCGCCTCGGCCGTGCCGTAGGACGGCATGTCCAGGGTGCCATAGACCAACGCGCCGCCGGTCACCAAAACCACCAAAAGGGCCACCCAAGGGAAGCGGTGACGCGGCTTGACCGTGCGACTGGTCAACGACAGGGTGGCCAACATGAGCACGGTCGAAATGCCGGCCCCTACCGCGGCCTCGGTAAAGGCGACATCCGGTGCGTCCAGCACCAACATCCAGCTAGCACCAGGAAGCTGTAGATACCACTGAGCATCACGGCGGCCCATAGGTCGCGCATCCGCGAACGGTGACGGCCGTTGCAACCAGCAGTGCCAGGAGTGGAATGACAATCAGTTCGCTGAGCAGCTCTTTGGACATAATTGACCGATACCCTTGTTCAGGCCTTCGCGCTGCCGTCCCCTTCCGGCGGCACGCCACGCCCGCCGGTGTAGAGCAGAGGCCGAACGCCTTGCGTGAGGGCCGCCTGGGCCAGGGCATGGCAACCCGTGGGGCTCGTGATCGTCAAGAAGCCCAAGATCATCACGACCTTGACGAGGGCAAGGGAAAAGCCTGCCTGAAACATCAGCCCCAGCAAGATCAACCCCGCGCCCAACGTGTCAGTAATTCCCCCTCCATGCAGCCGCGTAAAGAAATCGGGGAGGCGCACAATTCCGATTGCCCCCACGACAGAGAAGAAGCCGCCGGTGACCAAGCAAACCCAGGTCGCCACGTTGCATAACACACCGCTAAGCTCGCCCATTCAGGAATTTACCTCCTCGGTACCATGTCCGGCATCCGCGAAGGATCCGTACTTAGTGAATCGCAGCACGGCCACCATCCCAATGAAATTCATCAGACTATACAAGAGGGCTAGATCAAGAAAGTCGACCCGCCCAATCATGAAACTCACGATGCTGATTAACAAGACCGTCTTCGTGCCAAACATGTTGACAGCCAAGATGCGATCAAACACGGTAGGCCCGCGCGAGGCACGGTACAGCGCCAAGCTCATCGTGATCACTACGGCCAACAGTACCAGCTCGTACATTACCCTGGACCCTCTAGTCGGGTGACGCGACGATCCATGTCGCCGGCCGCGTCTTCCTGGGCGCCGGCGGCCGTCAGGGCATGCACTCGAATGCAACGATCTTGCATGTCGACCGACACCGTGCCCGGCGTGAGCGTGATCGAGTTGGCCAAGATCACGCGACCCAGTTCGGTCCGTTGCGTCGGATAGACGTCGGTCATGGTGGGCTGAATCGGCATCTTACGGTGCAGGATGCGAAGGCTGACGTCCACATTGGCCTTGGCGACTTCCTTGATTAGCCAGGGCAAATACTGTGTGAAGGGGCGCCATCCCAATCCTAACGGCACAGTCTCAGCGTCCAAAATGCCCATCCGGGCGCAGAGCAACACGACCGCCAGGCAAGATATTACGCCCAGGCCCAACATGAAGGGCTCGGTGTGCCCGGACCACAGCATCCATACGACCGCCAACGCGACGAACAAGGCGAGCGTGTATTTCACGATGGCGTTTCCCTTCGCTGTCCACAGGCCGTCCGCAGCTTCGCCCGCAATGGCTCTCGACAAAACCGTCGAGAATCCCGCGCCCCGCCGCAGTCTACCCGCTCGGCCGCCTCATTTGCCGAGTGATAGGTCGGTTACCTCGGCCGACTCAAACGGCTCAATATAGAATTCCAGCTCGAAGGCCACAACCGACACTGATTCGCCCAACGGACGTGCGCGGTCGCGGCCACGAGGAGCGCCTCGACTCGGCGCCGCACGATACGCCGCACCTTCGCCGTCGCCGGATGGCCGGGCGACCCCGTTTACCGCCCGGCGTCCTCTCGCGAGGCGATGTCGCTCGACGCCGCGAAAAACTTTGTGAAAAAAAGCACGAATCCCAGTTTCGCTCGGTTGACCCACCTCTTGCCTTGCGATAGATTTGGCGAAATCTGTTGGCGAGTGGCCGTTGAGTCGGTTGGGCGCACCAGTGTGTAAGTCCTGATGAAGCAATACCTTGGCGATCGATTTCCGGCCAAAGGCTGGGATCCGTTGCGAGCCGACTTTGAGGGCCCCGGCGGCGGCGACTTCGCCGCAGGAGGGCATGAAGCGATACGCCGTGGAGGCGCTGCGGTTCGGGCGGTGCAAGTCCAGCATGAATCAACCTTCCGATGATCGATCCGGGCAGGCCATCGCCTACTCCTGGGCGTCACGGATCATTTCGATCTCACTCGAAATGGTTCTCCCAGGGTTGGCAGGAGTCTGGCTGGATCGCCAGTTGGGGACGCGGTTTATCTTCACGATGGTCGGGTTCGGTTTGGGGCTCACGCTGGGAATGTTCCACCTGCTTCAGATCGCTCGACCTCGAAATGGTTAACGTCCGCACGACGAAAGCCATGGGCGGATCGAAGAGCGTCAGGCAACCCGTATATGCGTGGTTGTGGTGGTTCGTCGCTGCCTGGGACGGGTCGCCCCGCAGGCCGCAGCAACTCGCTTTACAGGATACGCGTGCGACGACCACTCAGGACGTATTCGGCGGCAACCGAAGGACGTCGAGAGGATACACAATTTGACGCAGGGCGTCGGGTAAGAACGTGACCGTTCCCCGGTGGGTCAAGAAAGTTCGAGCGGTGAGCGAAACACAAGAGTCGCTAATACAACAGGTGAGCCAGTGGGGTGGGCTGGCACACCGCGAGCCTGCTGTCCGTCCTCTTCGGACTGTACTTTGCTGTTGCGGCGCCGATTGCGTTCTGGCAGTTCGGCCGCGAGGGCCTATGGGCTGCTGCCATCGCCGCCGGCTTATGTCTTGTAGCGGGATGGTTTGCGATGGGCGCAACGGCATGGTGTGCTCCTCCCCAAAAGGCAGCGGCCCATGTTCTGGTTGGCATGCTGATTCGAATGAGCCTCCCGCTGTTGGCATGCCTGTTGATAATGCGTCAGTCGACCTGGTTAATGGATGCCGGTTTCGCCTGGTTCTTGGTGGGCGCGCTTTTGCGTCGGGCTGGCCTTCGAAACGGCCGTCTCAGTAGGACAGTTGCAGCCCTCGATCAACGCGCACGGCGGTGGAAACGGTGGGCGTCACTCTGCCGACCCGACAGGCGACCATGTGGTGCTTGACGATCATCCTGCATCCCCTGGCGACCCTCACGATCGCGCGTCACTTCGCACGTTGTAACCTTGCAGAGGTCTTTCCCACCATGGCACACAATCCGCTCGATCCCGCACATCTGATCGATCACGTCAAAGACGCCACCCATTTCGAGCTGCCGCGTTCGCTGGGCGGGACGATCGAGATCCCGCAAGTTTATCACGGGGATCCTTTAATTTCGCCCGCCAGCAAAATGCTCGAACCGCTGAATCTACAGATCACCAAGTTCATGGTGATTGAAGTCATGGCGGCGGTCGTGGTGCTGTTGCTCGCCATACCACTGGCCAACAAGATCGCCGGCGGGCACGTCGCCAAGGGAAGGCTTTGGAACGCACTGGAGGCTATCCTGCTGTTTCTACGCGATGAAGTGGCACGTCCCGCCATTGGCAAGCACGACGCGGACCGCTTTCTGCCGTTTTTGTGGACGATCTTCTTCTTTGTGCTCACTTGCAATCTGCTGGGCATGGTTCCCTGGTTGGGCTCACCGACTGGGGCCATCGGCTGCACTGGCACGATGGCGTTAATGACCCTGGCGGCGGTCATCGGCGCGGGCTCGAAAAAATTGGGCCCCGTCGGCTTCTGGAAGGCGCAAGTCCCGCACATGGACCTGCCGCCGATCCTGGCAGTTTTTCTCAAGCCCATGATTTTCGGCATCGAAGTCATCGGCTTGATGATTAAGCATTTTGTGTTGGCCGTTCGTTTACTCGCCAACATGTTCGCTGGCCACTTGGTGCTAGGCGTGCTCGTCGCCTTCGTGGCGGCTGTGGCCCTGCACCCGTCGGTAACCTCGATATTCAGTCCTCTGTTCTTGGGGGTCTCGTTTTCCAGCATTCTGGGCGCCACGGCGTTGAGCCTGCTGGAGTTGTTTGTCGCCTTCCTGCAAGCGTACATCTTCACGTTTTTGTCCGCATTGTTTATTGGCATGGCCGTGCATCCTCACTAGCCAGATGGCGGTCATTTCGTAGATGAGTCAAGTATTGCATCAACCCTAGGTTTACTCGAATCAGGAGATGGAAAGTGTTTAAGTGGTCGAAAATCGCGTTGTTCGTGTTGGGCCTGTTGGCAGTTGCCACCCCTGCGATGGCACAGGAAACTGAAGCTGTCGGTGGGACTAACATATTTACGGGTGCGGCAGTCGGTGCCGGCCTGATCATGCTCGGCGCCGGCTTTGGGATCGGCCGGATTGGCTCGGCAGCCGTCGAAAGCATGGCGCACCCAACCCGAAGTGGCCGGTAACATCCAGACCGGGATGATTATTTCCGCCGCGTTGATCGAAGGAGCGACGTTCTTCGGGCTGATCGTTTGCATGATCACCTGATCGCGGCGGGCATTCAACTCACGGGCTCGTCGCACCAAACAAGGACTTCGGTATCGTCCGTTGTCGGGGACCGACGAGCGGAATGTGGTCTGACGTTTTTTATTGCCGACGACCTGCGGTGCCGGAAGAACTGGGGCGCCATGGCCCACGTTGGCGACCGCGATTTTGGAGTACACGCATGCAAGTCAAGTCATTGATCATCGCTTCGATAATCAGTTGGGGCCGTGATGTCGAGATGTCGGTGCGTGGGTCAAGCCCTTATGGGCCGCAGATACAGACGCCGAGGTCACGTCTCCGGACGATATCCATGTGGCGGACACGCACGTCACACCCGCGGATGGAGCGGCTGGCGAGCACGCGGCCGAAGGCCATGGCGGGGATATCAATCCGGTCACGTTCGACCCGGACCTGGCGATTGTTACGGCAATCATTTTCCTGGTGCTGTTGGCCGTCCTGTGGAAGTTCGCGTGGGGGCCCATCGTGCAGGCGTTGGACAAGCGCAGAGCGAACCGTCGCGGATCAATTGGAGGACGCCAGCGCAATCAGGAAGATGCACAACGTCTACTCGCCGAGCACGAAACACGTTTGGCCGGGGCAGCGTCCGAAGTCAAACAGTTGCTTGATCACGCACCGCGATGCGGACATTCAGAAGCAGCAGATTCTGGAGAGTGCTCAGGCAGCAGCAGCGGCCGAAAAGGACCGCGCGGTGCGTGAAATCCATGCGGCCAAGAATTCTGCGCTGCAGGAGCTGGCCACCAAAAGCATTGACACGGCGGTCGAATTGGCCGGACAGATCGTACGGAGGCAACTGAACCCCGAAGACCACTCGCAGTTAATCGGTGACGCGCTCCAGCAGTTTTCGCACGACAACTAGTTCGCCCGTCGTACGGCGCTGCCGCGGTTACATCGACCTTACTATAACCTAAAGAGGCTTCGTCGCGGCGAACACCTCGCTTCCGTCTTGGACAAGTCGATCATGACAGGCGATATTCAACCCCAGTCCGCTCAAGGCCACGAGATCAATATCGACCGACAACGGCTGGGCGCCATCTACGCTGGCGTTACTGGGATCCACCGAGCCGCGGCAGCAATCGGAGGCCGTTGTCGAAGAGTTGGAGGCCCTCGTGGATGAGGTCCTGCAGCCGCATCCTCAATTCGAGGCGACGCTGGCTTCGCCCCGGATCTCCCCAGCCGACAAGGCCGCCCTCCTGGACCGCATCCTTGGGGGCCGTATCTCGGACCCCTTACTGACTTTCCTGAAAGTGGTGGGACAGCACGGACGCTTGAACTGCCTTCGGCAGATTCGCCGGGCGGCCCGCGACGAGCTGAATCGACTTCGACACCGTGTATCCGTGCTCGTGACGACCTCCGAACCGCTCAACAACGATCTGCGGCAGAATATTGTGGCGAGGTCGAACAAAAGCTTGGCCAACAGATCGACCTACAATGCCGAGTTGATCCCGAAATCTTGGGAGGGTTGGTGGTCCGCGTCGGTGACACCGTTTATGACGCCAGCGTTGCCAATCGTTTAGCCAGGCTCAAAGAAGAAACCATCAACAAGACCAGCTTAAAGTTCCGCGAATCGATTGATCGGTTCGCCGTATCTGGCTGACAATTTTTACAAGGTAAGCGAACCCCATGAAATTCAACGCGGACGAAATCGCTTCGGTCATTCAGAAAGAAATCGAGACAGTTCGAGAGCCAGATCGACGTCCGCGAAGTCGGAACGGTGCTGGAAGTCGGTGACGGTATCGCCCGGGTCTACGGGCTGTCCGGCGTGATGGCCGGCGAAATGGTCGAGTTCCCCAACGGCGTGATCGGCCTGGCGTTCAACCTGGAAGAGAACAGCGTCGGCGTGATCATCCTGGGCGACTACCTGCAGATCAACGAAGGTGACGAGGTTCGAAGCACTGGGCCGGCTGCTTTCGCGTGCCGGTCGGCGAAGCGGTCGTCGGCCGCGTGGTCGATCCGCTGGGCAATCCGCTGGACGGCAAGGGGCCGATCGACTCGACCGAACGCCGGCCGGTCGAAGTGATCGCCGCCCGGCGTGGCCGAGCGCCAACCGGTCAGCGAGCCGCTGCAGACCGGGCATCAAAGCCATCGACGCCATGACGCCCGATCGGTCGTGGCCAGCGCGAACTGATCATCGGCGACCGCAAGACGGGCAAGACGGCCATCGCCATCGACGCGATCATCAATCAGAAGGATTCCGGCGTCAAATGCTTCTATGTCGCCATCGGCCAGAAGGACTCGTCGGTCGCCGGCGTCGATCGAGGTATTGCGAAGAACCGGGTGCCATGGACTACACGACGGTCATCGTCTCCGGTGCCAGCACACCCTGCTCCGCTGCAGTACATTGCTCCCTACGCCGGCACGGCGATGGCCGAGTACTTCATGTTCAACGGCCAACACGCTTTGATCGTCTACGACGATTTGTCCAAGCAAGCGGTGGCCTACCGCGCAGCTGTCGCTGCTGATGCGTCGTCCGCCCGGCCGCGAGGCCTATCCCGGCGACGTGTTCTACTGCCACAGCCGATTGCTGGAACGTTCGGCCAAGCTTGTCCGACGAACTGGGCGGCGGCTCGCTGACCTCGCTGCCGATCATCGAAACGCTGGAAGGCGAAGTTTCGGCTTACATTCCGACCAACGTGATTTCGATCACCGACGGGCAGATCTACCTGCAACCGGACTTGTTCTTTGCCGGCATTCGTCCGGCCATGAACGCCGGTATTTCGGTTTCTCGCGTCGGTGGGGCGGCTCAGATCAAGGCGATGAAGAAGGTCGCCGGCGGTTTGCGCTTGGACTTGGCAGCTTTCCGCGAACTGGAAGCGTTTGCCCAGATTGGGTACCGAACTGGATCCCGCGACGCAAGTCGCGGCTGGATCGCGGTTACCGCATGGTCGAATTGCTCAAGCAGCCCCAGTACAAGCCGCTGAACGTGGTCGACCAAGTGCTGAGCATCTTCGCCGGTACTCGCGGGTTACCTGGACGAAGTTCCGGTGAACGAAGTGTCGCGAGTTGGGAACGCGACGTTCCTCGACGTTCATGCACGACCGCAAGTCAGGAATGTGGTCGAGCAGCTGAGACCGAGACGAACGATTTGACCGACGAGATTCGCGCAGAAGATTGGCCGCGGCCATCGAACGAATTCAAGCAAGAGTTACTGTCACGCATTAAGGCCGAGCAGATCGCGGTAGCTTGACGTTTGGTCTCGATCCGTTGCTGACATCAGCGTGAGCAACCTGATATGGCCAAAGCCCGAGCACTTGATAAACGCCGCAAGTCGATCCGCAATATCCGCAAGATCACGCGGACGATGGAGTTGATCGCGACGGCGCGCTTCAAGAAAGCCATGGATCGAGCGACGGCGGCCACGGCCTATACCGAACGGATAACGCAGTTGGTCTCCGACTTGGCGCGCAGCGGGGCTGGAAGTAGCCATCCGCTGCTGGAGGCCCGCGAACAGACGAATCAGCCACGTTGCTGGTGCTGACGGCCAATCGAGGCCTGTGCGGCGGTTACAACGGGCAACTGTGTCGCGATCGGGACATACAGCGTTGGCAGCGAATTGCAGGCGGAAGTGCCGGAGTGCCAGCTGGAGATCTCCGGCAAACGAGGAATCTGCGTCGTTCCGATTTCGCAAGGTGACGCCCGATCAAGACCTATACGCACTTCGAAGACAAGCCGACTTCGACGAGATCGAAGTGATGGCCAACCGTTATCTGGATGAGTTACATGACTGGGCAAGCTGGACCGATTGGATGTGGTCTACACCAAATTCGAGAGCATCTCCAGGCAAGAAGCCGGTTGTGCGAAACGCTGTTGCCTCTGGGAACTATCGCCGCCGTCGCAACGTCGGACACTCGCCGAGGCGAAATCAGCAGCCCGAGTCGATGTACGAATTCTTGCCCTCGCGGAAAGCATCCTGGAAGAAGTCGTGCCGACCAGCTTCAAAGTGAAGCTGTTCAAGTGCTTTCTCGACGCGGCAGTCAGCGAACAGATCGCCCGGATGGTGGCGATGAAAGCCGCCACCGAAAACGCCGGCGAAATGATCAAACAGCTGTCGATGACCTACAACCGTGCTCGACAGTCGCAGATCACTGGCGAAATCATGGAAATCATCGGCGGCGTCGAAGCCCTCAAGAAAGTGAGCGCGATTTTGGCTGTATCCGCCAAGAACGTACCAGCTCATCCGACCGAACAAAAACACAGATACTCGACTATCGAGGAAGTAGAGACCATGGCAACTGCTACACAAAACAGTTGGACAGATCACTCAGGTCATCGGCTCCACGTTTGACGCGGAGTTCGCCGAAGACAATTGCCGGCGATCTACAACGCGGTAAAGGTTGTAGTCGAACACAAGGGAGTCAAGACTCAATCTGACAGGCGAAGTCCAACAGCATCTGGGTGGCGGCCGCGTTCGCTGCGTCGCCTTGGGCAGCACCGAAGGCATGATCCGTGGCCAAGAGTGCGTCGATACCGGCGCACCGGTTACCGTGCCCGTCGGCGAAGCGACCTTGGGCCGGGTATTCAACGTGCTGGGTGAACCGATCGATGGACGCGGCGAGGTCGAAGACCGAACGAACGCTGGCCGATCCATCGCCAAGCCCCGCCGATGACGAACTGTCGACCAAACACCGAACTGTTTGAAACGGGGATCAAGGTCATCGACTTGCTGACGCCGTTCGTCCGCGGTGGCAAAGCCGGATTGTTCGGTGGTGCCGGTTTGGGCAAGACCGTTATTCTGACAGAGCTGATTGCCCGTATCGCGTCCGCTCACGGTGGTTATTCCGTGTTCGCAGGAGTGGGTGAACGCACTCGTGAAGGAACCGACCTGTGGTTGGAAATGCAGGAAGCGAAAATCGGCGATACCGGCCGCAGCGTTATCGAGCAGACGTGTATGGTGTTCGGCCAGATGAACGAACCGCCGGGCGCTCGTTTGCGTGTCGCGCTGTCGGCTCTGACGATGGCCGAGTATTTCCGCGACACGACCGGTAAGGACACGCTGCTGTTCGTCGACAACATTTTCCGCTTCTCGCAAGCAGGTAGTGAAGTTTCCGCGTTGCTGGGTCGTATGCCCTCGGCTGTGGGTTATCAGCCGACGTTGGCGACCGAAATGGGCGCCCTGCAAGAACGAATCGCCTCGACCGAGCAAGGGGGCTATCACGTCCGTGCAAGCGGTTTACGTCCCGGCCGACGATCCCACCGACCCCGCCCCGGCAACGGCCTTCGGCCAGTTGGACGCGTTCATTTACCTGGAACGATCGATCGCGGAAAAGGGTATCTATCCGGCCATCGATCCGTTGGCTTCGTCCAGCCGAATTCTCGATCCGCAATACGTGGGCGATCGGCACTACACCATCGCCCGCCGCGTGCAGACAACCTTGCAGCGTTACCGCGAATTGCAGGACATCATCGCGATTCTGGGCGTGGACGAATTGAGCGAAGAAGACAAGATGATCGTGCATCGTGCTCGCCGTATCGAACGATTCCTTTCGCAGCCGTTCCTCGTGGCCGAAGTGTTTACCGGCAAGCCGGGCGAGATTACTTCGCTTGGAAGATACGATCCGCAGCTTCGAAGAAATCTGCGACGGCAAAGTGGGATCACTTGCCCGAGCAAGCCTTCATGTATGTTGGAACGATTGAACAGGCCGAAGAGCAAGCCAAGAAAATGCAAGCTAAGGCCTAAGGCGCGAACAACGCCAGGCTGAATCTTGGACAGCCGACGAGCCCTTCGACACACAAGGATCTCACTCATGGCCGGACTGAAGTGCATTGTGGTTACACCCGAAAAGACTGCCTTGGAACAAGAGGCATCCTTCGTCGTGGCGCCGCTATTCGACGGTGAATTTGGGATCGGCCTAGGTCACGCGCCAATGATCGGACGATTAGGCTACGGTGAGCTGCGAGTGAAACTGTTGAGCGGTCAGGTCGAGCATTACTATGTGGACGGTGGCTTCATTCAGGTAAATGAAGATATCGTCACCCTATTGACGGGCCGCATTGTCTTGGCCGCCCAACTGGATGCGTCGTCCGCGGAATCGCAATTGCGAGAAGCGATGAAGCGACCGGTCAGTACGGACGAATTATTGCAGCTGAGGGACCGCGCCGTCGAGCAAGCTCGATCACAGATTCGTATCGCGCAACATACCAAGTAGCGACGGAGCCGCGATCGCGGTGACTCCAGACAATCCCATCATCGCGTTTTTGGTTGCCGATCGCCTTCGTCACGTAATAGCAGGTTAGTAAAACCGCCTGTGCCGATCCGCGAAAGCCCCTTCTTACGTCTGGCTACCGCAACGGAGAGTAGTCCGTGGGAAGCATGAACGTCGATTCCACGTGCGTCACAATCGTGCCCCCCGCCTTCTCCTTGGACTCGGCCCATACCCGCTGCCACTCCGGATCGTCCATAAATGCCTTCCACGATGCCTCGCGCGTCCATGTTGGGATAGGCCAAAATGTAGATCAGCGTATTTGGCTTTTCGACCGGCGTCCAAAAGCCAATCAACTGCATCCCATGTTTGACGAAGAGATAATTCGTGTGGTTACGAAATCGAGCGTGCAAGTCCGGAAGTTTTCCATCGGCTGTCGTGTAGACGCGCTGCTCGAACACATGAGCGCCCTGGGCGGCGGCAGAACTATCGCGATCCTCCTCTGCCAAGACCTGTGTCGACGCGGCGACGATCGCCATCAGAGTCAACAAAACTTGCCACACGTTACGTTGGCCGTCGAACATTACGTATGTCCTCCACACGTTAATCAATTGGTCGAAAATCGGCTGGCTGATGTGCTACAACCGTTCGCACGTTCTCCGCCTGCTGCCAACCGTATGGGAATCCTGCCGCGTGCACAGAGTATAACAGTATCGGATGTGCGCTTCGATCCACTGGAACGGGAACAAAAAAGGCCGGCCACTCCGTTTCGGAGCGACCGGCCGGGGTGTTTCACCTGATAGGTCGGCAAGGTACTAGCGGTTTCGCCGCACTGGAGGACGGCGGCCGCCGAATGTTTCGATCGCCGAGCGGATCTGATCGTTCAATTGTCGATTCAAATTGCCGCCGTTGTTTGTCTTGCGACGTGGTTGATTGGGGGATTGCACCTGAGTGCGAAAAGCCGGTTGGCTGCCGGAAGGTTGGCGAGTCGTCGTGAAGACGGGATTCGGATCCTGGGGGTCCGTTTCGGCAACGACCCAGACCAGATTGCCGCTGCGACCATCGAGGACCTTCATTTCCAAATAACCCGCCGAGGCCTGAACCGCGGCGACCAGGTCCTCTTTGGAGTCCATCGGCAAGCCGTTCGCGTCCACAATGATGTCACCAGGCTCTAAACCAGCGTGGAAGGCGGGCGAGTTGGGGACAATCTTATTGATTCGCTGTCCGTACACTGCGTCGCCGTACCCAGGCACGACGAAAGCGCGGTTGTCACTGCTGGCCGCCACCGGTTGCTCTTCCCCACTACCGCCATAGATGTCAACGGGTACTGTCGAAGTGTAAACGCCCAGAAAATAGCCCGTGGGCTGTGGCATTGGATAGGGATCCGTGACAGGATTCGGGCAGCGTGTCTGGCATTGTTGGGCTTGTACCGAATTGACAACGCAAAGGCTGGTGATGGTGATGATCAGGGCGGCGGTGGTAAACAATCGGGTCTTCATTTCGAGGTCCTTAACATAGCCAATCGGTTAATCTTTTATGTGGGCGAGTGTCTTGTGCCCCGCCTCTGATATGCCTGGCGAAATGTCCGGCGCCGAAGGGACACGAAAACGGAAAAAAATCCACAACCCAAAAACCTTGCTTTCCAACTCGTGCATCCCCAGGCGAAGGTTTCACTCGTTGACCGTCTGGGTCATACTTGTCTCACATACGACCGTCGTTTTAGCATTGAACGCCCGAATGGGGGGCACGACCAGCATGTCGGAACATACCGTGGCTATCCAGCGTTGCATTGATCGGCTGAATGCCGGAGATGCGCAGGTCCGCGGCGAGCTCATCAACGTGGCTTTTGTGCGTCTGCAACGCATGGCCAAGAAAATGAAACACGATTTTGACCGTGTGGGACGCTGGGAACAGACGGACGACATACTGCAGAATGCGTCCCTGCGCCTCTGACGAAGCGCTCAACAATGTGGAGATCGCGGATATACGGCACTTCTATCGGCTGGCCGCCCTGCAAATTCGGCGAGAGTTGATTGATCTTTGTCGTCACTACCAGGGCCCCTTAGGCCTGGGGGCAAACCATCACACTCAGCGCCCCGTTTCGCCGAATGATGGAACCGCTCCTCTCGTGTTTTACGATCGAGCGGAGATGTCCGCAGACCCCCGGCATATGCAAGAATGGGGAGAATTCCATCAACATGTGGAAAGCCTACCGGAAAAGGAACGCGAGGTATTTGAATTGATTTGGTACCACGAGCTGACTCAGGACGAAGCAGCTGAGGTGCTTGGGATCTCCACGCGACAGGTCAAGCGAATCTGCGCTCGGCCAAATTACTTTTGCACGACCGACTGCACGGCGAATCTCCACTTTGACGTGAAATCGTCCGTCGACGTGACGGCTATGACCAGATGACCGAAGACTCGCTGATCGACGATTTGCTGGACGCATGGGAAAGTGCGCGGGAACGAGGCGACTCGCCATCCGTCGATCAATTGTGTCACGCCCATCCCCAGCTCGCGCCGAACTCGCCCGTCGTATCGAGGCCTTGCAGACCATGGACCGCCGTCTCCACGGGCCAATCGACGAGGACGTGACAAATCGAATTCGGTATGAATCGGAGATTCGGCAAATGTCCTTCCATGCAAAGGGAGGCCTGGGTGCCGTCTTCGTTGGTGAAGATCACCATTTGAGCCGTCGGGTCGCCGTGAAATTCATCCATCGCAATCTGGCGCGGGATCCCGACAGTCGTCGCCAATTCGAGTTGGAGGCCGAAATCACAGGCCGCTTGGAGCATCCGGGAGTGATCCCACTGTATGGTCTGGGACAGTCGCAGGACGGACGCCAATTCTACACCATGCGGTTTATCGACGGACATACGCTGGACGAAGCGATCCGACGTTTTCACACCCATCAAACTGGCGAACTCGGAGTCGCATTTCACGACTTGCTTCACCGCTTCGTCTCGGTCTGCAAGACAATTGCCTACGCCCACAACCGTGGGATCGTCCATCGAGATATCAAGCCGGACAACGTAATGCTGGGGCGCTACGGTGAGACGATTGTCGTGGACTGGGGTTTGGCCTGTCCGGTGGCCCGTGACGAACGACTTCGTCAAAGCGGCGAACAGACATTGCTGCCCAAAGCAGCTGGCTCGGGCAGTTCCAGCGGCCAAGGGGCCGGCACACCGGCGTACATGAGCCCGGAACAGGCATCCGAGTTGGCGCCGACGCCGTCCAGCGACATCTACAGTTTGGGCGCCACGTTGTACAAGATCCTCACCGGGCGACCGCCGGTTGGCGGAGAATCGCTCGTTGAGATAAAGACGCGTATCATCGAAGGGCGTGTCCCCAAGCCATCGAGTATGCAGAAAGAGGTCGCCCGTCCTCTGGAGGCAATCTGCCAGCGAGCGATGGCATTACGGCCTCAGGATCGCTACGCGACAGCCCTAGAATTGGCGCACGACGTCGAACGCTATCTAGCCGATGAGGCAGTCGAAGCCTACGTCGAACCACTGAATTTACGCCTGGGACGCTGGTTGCGTCGCAATCGTAACGCGGCAATCACCGCCTTCGCCGGACTCTCGTGCTGCCTACTGCTCGCGGCACTCACGTCGTTTTGGCTCGCGCACGCGGCCAAGCGAGAGAGCGTTGCGCGACGAGACGCTGAGCGGGCACAAGACTTGGCCGAGTCGTCGCGACGCGAAAACTTGGGGACATCCGCCATGTTTCTCGCCAAATCGCTGGCCCAAGAAATCGACTTGCGTTGGCGGATCCTCGAGGCGGAGGCTGCGTCGCCACGCCTCCGCGAGGTGTTGTCATCCATCAACGAAGGGCTACTGGATGATACGTCCACCAACACGGCGGATTTCGCACCGCTTCAATCGTGGTTGGAAAAACGCTACATCGCCAATCAGTCAGCGGCCCGAAATGTTTGCTGGTGCATTAACGCCATCGATGGAACGCAAGTCGCACGCGCGCCCGAGGCGCCCAGCATCGGTCAAAACTTCAAACATCGCGACTACTTTCACGGCGAGGGCCACGACCTATCGCCGCAGGAGGTTGCCGAACGTCAAACAGTTCGACCGTTGGCCGACCGTATTGTTTACATCTCTGCGGTTTTCCAAAGTACAAATACACGGACTTTGATGGTCACGTTTTCGGTTCCAATTTGGAGTGGTCCGCCGGAAGACCAAGGGCGTGAACGGATCGGCATTTTGGCCATGCCCGTCGAACTAGGTGACTTCGGCTTGGGCAGTCATGCCATTCTGGCGGATACACGACGTGACCAATTGCATCAGCGCGCGGGATTAATTCTTCACCATCCGCGTCTGGGCTTACGAAGCGAGAACGATGAGCTACCGTACTTATCGCAACTAGATTTGGAGCGTGCCGATTCGCTTCGTCAAGATCGACGACTGGTCGAACGACTCAGTCCGTTCGGCGATGCAAACGTATTCGAAGATTTTCGAGATCCGCTGAGCGGGGACTCTCGCTTGGCAGCTTTTGAACCCGTGATCGTGCCAGGTCGTAAGCGCGAGACTGCGGACACGGGCTGGGTAGTGATTGCCACGGAGGACGATTGAGTCCACCGCCATTGCGGTGTCCGATTGAACTCGGCACCATCAATCCGCCAACGAGGATAGGCCGACCAGAGACGGCCCTTTTTGATGTTCGGCGCCACAACAAATGACGACCGTCGTAACTCGCCACTCGTGGATGCTATTGCTGCTCGCCGCCGGTGTACCGTTAGCCGTGCTGTTTGGAACAGCACTTGTTACGACGCGCAGCTTCGCGTTTCGTGACGCGGCACACTACTATCCCCCGCTTATCCAAGAAGTCATTTCGCAGTGGCCGCACGAATTCCCATTGTGGAATGCCAATGAAGAACGCGGGCGGCCTTTGCTGGCCGACCCAACGGCGGCTGTACTCTATCCGGGCCAATTGGTCTTCGCACTACCGTTGAGCTTTCGCAGCGCCTACGAATTGTATGTGGTCGGACATGTCCTACTGTGTTTCATAACCTGCTATCTTGCCGCACGCCGATTGGCCATGCGACGGGAAGCTGCCACATTGGCGGGCGTGTGCTACGCGTATGGCGCCAGCATCCTGTTTGAGTATTGCAATCTCCCGTATTTGATTGGCGCGGCCTGGCTGCCCTGGGGAATCGCGTCGATCGTCGCATTGATCCAGTCGCCATCGAGACGCGGCATTTGGGAAGTTGCCGTGACGGTGGCGCTGATGGTGTTGGGGGGTGATCCTGAAACGGCCTATCTGCTTGGAGTTGCCGGGGGCGGGGCCGCTCTCGCTGCCCTTTGGTCCCTGTATCGTCAGCAAGGACTCGGAAAACTTCTGACCGTCGGCACATCGGTTGGTGGGCGATTGCTGGCTGCAGGTTGCTTGGCGACAGCGCTCTCGGCAGCACAATGGTTGCCGACGTTGGAATGGCGCGGGCCAGTGACCGCGTGAGTTCGGCCGAGCTGGCCCACGTCGATGTGCGGCATCCGTTCGTACACCCTGTCCCTCGCGATTCGTCGCACGACCGGCGTCGCTATGAATTCAGCATCGGGCCCTGGCGATGGGTCGAAGTCCTCTGGCCGAATTTTTCAGGGCGGTTATTTCCCCAAAACGAACGCTGGATCCGCGTGATTCCTGCCGAAGGACGGACGTGGGCCCCCAGCCTATATTTCGGAATCCTCCCCCTCTTACTTTGCGGTCGCAGTTGGCGTCTGTGGGGACGTTCCTGGGTCGACGTTTGGCTTTCTTGGCTTGCGTTAATCGGTGTTTTGGGCAGCCTCGGACGATTTGGGCTAGGCTGGCTGGCTGCCGAATTAAGCGCTAGCAGCGATGGAGTTCTGGCGGGATGGCATCACGAAACCGGCGGCTTGTATTGGGGCCTAGTTCAGATTCTTCCAGGTTTCCACGTCTTTCGGTACCCTGCCAAATTATGGACTTGGACGGCAATCGCGTTAAGTTTGCTCGCCGTGCGCTCGCTCGACGAGGCGATGCGTAAGCAACAATCTCCGATCGCGCAACGGTGGCTGGTCCTCTACACGGTGTGCAGTGGACTGATGTTTCTATTCATCGTAGCACTGGGTTCTTTGATCCAACGGTGGTGGTCCGTGGCGCCTTCCGACTCGCTGTTTGGACCGTTGGCAATTTCCGCGGCACGCCGCCATCTCGCCGGCAGCTTTGCACACGGCGCCGTCGTGGGCACAGCTACGTTGCTGCTCTTGCGCGGATCAGTTCGACGGACGCCGACCAAAACGTGGTCGCATGACACCATGCCTGCTCCGCCACAGTCAGCAGGTCGCGGCTGGTATTTCGTTGCCATAACGGCTGTCGAACTGAGCGTAGCCAATCACTGGATGATCGCCACGGCACCGGCCGCGGCATTTGACCAATCGCCGGGGATTAAGCGCGCCGCGGGCGAACACTCCGAACCGCAACGACCCAGCGTTTTTCGACTGCCGACGCAGGGATGGTATCCGCAGGATTGGAAAACGCGACCGAGCCCCGATCGACTGGTCGATTGCATAACGTGGGACCGCTGGACCGCGCGCCCCAAATACCCCATGGTTAATGGACTGAGGAGCCTACGTGGGTCCACATCGTTTTCTACCAGCGACCAAGTCGCTCTGATCTCCCTGTTGGATGAATTGCAGAGCACCGACGTCCCGGCATTCACGATGCTCCTGCAACAATTGGGCATCGATTTCGTTTGTGGACCTTCAGCTGCAAGGGTCATGGCACCTCATGTGCTGTCCGTCGATCGCCCCCGTCCCTGGTTATCGGATGCAATGTGGTGGCGTATCCCCAACTCGGCGCCACGCGCGTGGATCGTCCATCGGAAAGCCGTTGTCAACTCACCGGAAGCTGAAAGACATGGAGCCGATGCAGCCGGACTGGAGAGCATTCTTTTCGTCGACGGACGACCACGGGACTTGAGACAGCAGGTTGTTCTGGAGGCGGATGCCGAAGCCACGCCGTCGATGAATGACCCGGCATCTGCCAGCGATTCATCCCAGGAGTCCGAATCCTGCCACATCGTACACGCCGCAGGAAGCCGCATCACCATCGACGCAGTCCTGCACCGCGCAGGATGGCTGGTTCTCAATGACACGTACGTGCCGGGCTGGACCGCCCAAGTATGTACCGACCATGTGACGCACACGCACTCTGTGATTCGCGCAAATGGCATCATGCGCTGCATCGCTCTGCCTGCGGGCGATCATCGTGTCACATTTCGCTACCAGCCCACAAGCGTACGCTATGGGCTGGCAATCAGCGGTTGCGCTTGGAGCGTGTTGTTGGCTTTTGTAATGTGGGCATGCGCAAAGCGTCTGCGACGCCATCGACGTGTTAGCGCAATGACGTGATGGTGGGCAAACTCCTCGGCGGCGCAACTCGTCTCGCGCCAAACGCCACTACGCCCGATTCGCTGTGTCACTGCGAACGCTCGAAGCCGGTTCAAATGCGATAGTTCATGGCGGGATCCAATTCGTCGGGGCGTTCCGCACGCATTCTCAATTTCGGTTTCTCAAGCATGACCGTGGTGTAGGGATCGACACTCCGCGTCAGCCAGACGCTCGAACCGATGACCGCATTGTGACCGATGACCGTCTTCCCTCCCAGCACCGTGGCATTGGCATAGATCACGACGCGATCTTCTAATGTCGGATGGCGTTTGACGCCGCGTACCAGATTGCCGTCGGCATCGGTGTCGAAACTTAATGCCCCTAGCGTGACCCCCTGATAGAGCTTGACATGATCACCAATCTCGCAGGTCTCGCCAATGACAACCCCAGTCCCGTGGTCGATAAAGAAGTAATTGCCGATTTGCGCACCAGGATGAATATCGATACCCGTTTCCTTATGAGCCCACTCGGTCATCATCCGTGGAATAAAGGGCACGCCGATCCGGTACAGCTCGTGAGCTAACCGATGAACGGTGACGGCCTCGAGCCCGGGGTAGCAGAAGATCACTTCGTCGATACTGCGGCACGCCGGGTCTCCGTCGTAAGCCGCCTGGACATCCGTCGCCAAGACGGCCCGCAAACGAGGCAGGCACTCCAGGAAGGAAATGGCCATAGACTGCCCTTTCGCTTCGTAGTCGGCTGGCTCCTCACAAGGATCGAGATCTTTTCTCAATCGCTCCTCATGTCGCAGCGCTCGAGCAATTTGCGTGGTGAGCTTATCGTGTAGTCCATCGATCAAGTCACCAACATGGTAGGTAATGTTCCCCATGTGAAGACCTTCGCGACGGCGGTATCCCGGATAAATAATTTCGCGTAGATCTTCAATAACCGAAACGATGACGTCGTAGTTGGGCAGAGGGCAATGGCCTAAATGATTCGCCTTGCCAATTTCCGCGTAGGTCTGAACAACGCGATCGGTCAGAGCAGGTAGCTGTTCTTTGAGGCGAAGGTCGGACGCCATCGCAAGGTCCTTTCGGGAATCAGAGTGCCAAAACGTGCCGCCAGTGGGGACAGTTGCGCATATGTCCTCGCCCGCGAGACGAGGCAGAGCGAGAAAACGAGAGCGAGAGCAAAAGGGCGCGAAGTGTCCTTATCTGCTGTCCGACGTATCCGCCGGACAGCGACAGCGGCAGTCGGATCGCAAAGGGAGCCAACGCATGACGCTCATGATTGGGACTCGAAGTTCGAAGAATGGGAGCTGCTGAGACGCCTGCATGCTAGGACGTTGGCGCACAGCCTGACAAGCGTCTGAAGAATTAATTCGGGCTGAACCGGCTCGAAACGTTACGCGCCATTCCCGGCACCGCGATGCTAGCGGAGCCAAACGCTGCGGCCGGCGCGGGTCGGCCGTCAATTGCCGGCCTGGGCCGTTCGACCGTAAGGTCCACGGCCAACCGACTTCCCCCCTGGCCACTGAGCCGACGACTATTCCTCTTCTTCCTCTTCCATCTTGGCTTTGGCCATAATGTCCTGCTGGACATTGGGGGGCATGACGTCGTAGTGGCTGAACTCCATCGTGTAGCTGCCCTGGCCGCCCGTCATGCTCGAGCAGCGTGCGGGCGTAGGTCGTCACTTCGGCCGAGCGGCGCCTCGGCTTGCACCGTTTGCAAGTTGCCGCCGGCCGCGTCGCTCCCCTGCACGCGGCCGCCGCGGCTCGACATGTCGCTGTAGACATCGCCGACGTGTCCTTCCGGCACGGTGATCGCCATCTTGACGATCGGTTCCAGCAGACTCGGTTTGGCCTGCTGGAACACGTTGCGAAACGCCATCGAGGCCGGCCGTCTTGAAGGCGGCTTCCGAACTGTCGACCGGTGGTGCTTGCCGAAGTGGACTTCGACGCACAGGTCCTGCACCTGGTAGCCGGCGATGACGCCGCGATTCAGCCGCTCCTTGAAGCCCTTTTCGATGGCCGGCATGAAGTTGCCGGGAATCACGCCGCCCACGATCGAGTCGACCCACAGGAAGTTATTGCTTTCGTCGTAGTGGAGCTCTTCATTGAGGGAAACGTGCACTTCGTCGCAGTACTCCTCGATATCGGTGCCGCGGGCAAGCGGAACATGCGGATGTGCACTTCGCCGAACTGGCCGCGGCCGCCGGTTTGCTTCTTGTGGCGGTAACTGCCTTCGGCGTTCGCCTGAATCGTCTCGCGGAAGGGGATCTTCGGCTCCTTGGTTTCGACGTCCAGCTTGTCGCGGCGAGCCAGCCGCTCCTGGATGACCTTCAGGTGCAGCTCGCTCATGCCGGTCATCACCAGTTCTTTGGTCTGGGCATCGCGGTCGAGGTGGAACGTGGGATCTTCCTCGACCACCTTGTGCAGGGCGCCGGAGAGCTTGGTTTCGTCGCCGCGGCTCTTGGGCGGGACGGCCAGGCCGACCATGGGCGTGGGAAAATTGATCGGCGGCAATTCGCAAGTCGCCGAGCGTGCTGCCGGTGTGCAGATCTTCCATCTTGGCCACCGCCACGATGTCGCCCGGGCCCGCGTCATCGACGCCGCACGTTTCGCCGGCCTGGACTTCCAGCAGCGGCCCCAGCTTGATCGCCTTGCGGGCGGTAGAGGCGTGCACCATGTGCGTCCTTCTTGAGCGTGCCCGAGAAAACACGCGAATGAAGCTCAGCTTCTGCACGAACGGGTCGATGCGGGTCTTGAAGACCTGGGCCACCAGCGGACCGTCGGCGTCGGGCTTCAACGTCGACTTCTTCGCCGTCCTGCGTTGCCTGTGCGCGTCACGATCGGCGGGGCGAGAGGCAGCACATCGCCAGCGCGTCGAGCAGTTCGTCACACCGACGTCCGTTCTTGGCCGAGCAGCAAAGGATCGGAATCAGCGATGCCTTCGGCGACGGCGCGGACGATCAGCCGCGAGAGTTCCTCGTCGGTCGGCTGCGTTCCCTCGAAGTAGCGCTCCATCACCTGCTTCGTCGACCTCGATGATCGACTCGATCAGCGGCTCGCGGATCTCGCTGCGGATCCAGCAACGCTCCGGCCGTATCGTCCCGGGCACTTGCAGCGTGTTGACGACGCCTTTGAAGTCGTGGCCGTGCCCGATCGGCACGTTCAGCAGCACGCAGGCGTTGCCCCACAACTCCTTGATGGACGCGATCAGCGCCGGCAAATTCGATGTTCTCGCCGTCCATCTTGTTGATGATGATGATCCGGCCCAGCCCCGCCTTGCCGGCCTCGTCGAACACACGTCGCGTGTTGACTTCGATGCCGGATTGGGCGTTGATCACGATCGCCGCCGTGTCGACGCCATGCAAGTGCGCCGATCGTCTGGCCGATGAAGTCGGGATAGCCGGGCGTGTCGATGACGTTGAAGCGCTTGCCGGCGTGCTCGAAGTGGACGATGCTCGGCTTCAATGGTGTACTTGTGGTGCTTTTCTTCCGGGTCGAAATCGCAGATGCTGGTGCCATCGTCGACGCTGGGATTGGCCGCTGACGGCCCCCGTCTTGACCAGCATCTGGTCGACCAGCGTGGTTTTGCCGGTGGAGCCGTGGCCGCAGAAGACAACGTTGCGGATGTTCGCCACTTTCGCGTTTGCCATTCCAATATCCTTATGGGTTGTAGGTTGTTTCGACGTTTTGTTTTGCCGGAGCGGGAAGGTTCGCGTCCCATGGAGAGGCAATCACTTGCCCTGGGTTGCACGTCCACCGCGTGGCCCGCCGCGGCGACGGGCTTGGTCCCCTCTTATTCGCTGCGTCCCCGAGCGGGCCTCCTGTTCCGGCACGACGGTCCCCGAGCAGCCGAAAGGGCTGCGGGTAACGAGAAGCGGCCTTCGTAAAGGGCGCGGCCGATAATGCAGCCGTCGATCCCTATTGAGAAAGAGGTACGACATCTTCGACGGATGTGACGCCGCCGGAAGCGATAACAGGACACGCGGCCGCCGCCTTCATCTCCGCCATCGCTCGAGGTTGGGTCCAGCTAACATTCCGTCCTTGCTGATATCCGTGTAGACGATCGACGCGACGGGCTCCGCTTCAAAACTCCGTGCCAAATCGGTCGCCGTCACCGAACTGATCTTTAACCATCCGTCGGTCGCGACGCACCCTACCCGGGCATCGATACCCAATACCAGCCGCTGCGGAAACTGTCTTGCCATGCGACGAAACCAGTTCGCATCTTCCAGCGCCCGAGTGCCAATCACAAGCTGATCAAGCCCAATCTCCAGCCAGGCCTCAATCGTCGCCTCGTCGCGAATCCCGCCGCCTAATTCACATGGCACCGACACCGCTCGTACGATCGCTTCGATGACTCGTCGATTAAGTGATCTTCCCGCCCGCGCACCCATCCAAATCGACCAAATGCAGGCATCGGCACCCTGTTCGAACCCAATGTGAGCCATCGCGGTCGGGTCGTCGCCAAACACGGTCTCGCGCTGATAGTCGCCTTGTTGCAGCCGGACGCAGCGTCCGCCTCGGATGTCGATGGCGGGCCAAATCTGCATGAAGACTGCCAGATTCTAGTGCACTCGAAACAGGCAAAAGACAGCAATATCGCACAGAAATGGGGCACTGGCAAGAGAGGTGGAAGCATCTCTCAAGACTCCGCGAAATGTCGCAACAGCTCTAACCCGTATTGCTGACTCTTCTCCGGATGAAACTGTGTGGCAAACAGCCGCCCTTGCCAAATCATCGAGCAGAATGTGCACCCCATAGTCCGTTTCCAGCGCGATGCAGGCCGAGTCGTCCGGGACCACGAAATAGGAATGTACGAAATAGAAATAGGCAGTTTCAGGAATCCCATCCAACAGCGGGACCGGGCCACGAGCCCGTACCTGGTTCCACCCCATATGCGGGACTTTGTATGGCTCCGGCAATTCGAATCGCACCACCTTGCCCGGCAGAATCCCCAGTCCCCCGTATTCGCCATCCTCGAACGAAACGTCGAACAACAATTGCATTCCCAAACAGATCCCCAAGAACGGAGTCTCACGTTGGATCGCCTCGTGGATCACCGGCACCAACCCTCGCACGTTTAATTCGGCGATGGCGTCGCGGAACGCGCCGACTCCCGGCAGCACCACCTTTTCCGCGGCCGCAATTCGCTCGGGGTCCCCCGTGATCTCCGCGGCGACCCCCACGCGTTCGAAGGCCTTCTGAACGCTACGGAGGTTTCCCATTTGATAATCGATGATCGCAATCATGCTTACTCGCCGCACGTGTGTGCTTCTGCCGTTTCAATCGACGCCCACCTTCCGGACACCGGCCAGGTTCTTCAGGTTCTCCAACATTGTAGCGACAAGGCAGGTACCTTGGGCAGTCCGCGCATCGGCGGGGCCGTCCAGACGGACGTTACGAGCGTGGAAGTGATCGAGCTGTGGATGGACGCCGTCGGACGTCAGGTTATCGGACCCCGACCGTCTCTGGATAAATCACGATTTCGACGCGGCGATTGCGAGCCCGGCCGGCATCTGTCGCGTTGGACGCAAGCGCAAAATTCGCACCATGCCCCAGCACAAACATCTGCTGCGGCAGCAATTGGTGCCGATAACTTAGCTGCTCGAAAATGGCCAGTGCCTGCGCCGCTGTCAATTGATGTGCGTTCCGCCAGACAGTGGTTGACGTCGGCGCACCGTCGGTGTGTGCTTCGACCCCGATGACCTGACGTGAATAGTGATTCAAGATCACCCGCGCGACTTGATCTAACTCGGCGGCGGCATCAGATCGCAGGTTCGCTGTCTCCGGCTCAAACAATCGATCGGACGGCAGCTCGATTCGCACTAGCTCGCCGTCCTGCCGAATCGAAAGCCCGGCAACAGTTACCGCGGTGAGCTTGCGGCGGTAACTGTTGTTGGCCGTGATCGTCGCGCCGCTGCGGCGTTGGCTCGATGCCAACACGGTCTGAAGCCGCTGCTCACTCTGCTTATTTACTTCCAGCGCCACGCCAGCTGGCGCGAGGTATCGTCCAGACGCTGGCGGAGCAACTGATTTTGATCCTCAAGCAACTGCGTGCGCTGTTGGACCTTGGCAATTTGTGCATGCAGATCCTGATTGTTTTGATCCAGACTCCTGCGCCGCTGTCCCAAATCGTCGTAGCGACCTAGGAATTCGCGGGCGCGTTGCGTCACCAGCGCTTCCTGCTGCTCTTCCTGTTCGAACGCCCGCTGTTTCGCAAGCTGTTCCTGTTGTCGCATCTGGGCCAACTGCTGGTCGCTTTGGCGGTTCATTGCCTCTAACTCGGCGAGCCGTCGCTGCTGTTCCATGGCAAGTTGGTACTGCTGTTGAGACTGGCGGCGCATGTCATCCAGGTACTGCTGACTCGTGGGATTCGTCGACGCCCCGTAGTTGGGCGCAAAAGGATTGATCCAGGCCGTCGAGCCGGTGCCGGTCGGATTCTGGTTACAACCGGTCAGCGCCAGCATGAACCCCAACCCAAGCGACGCAAGGGAGCGACGGGGAGAAGCGTAGTTTTCTCGCTTATCGAGTTTCGTGCCGAACATGGCAATTTCATCAGCCGATACATCGAACGGCGCAGGGGGTGATCCGAATACTGCCGACAGCGGGTCGGATAGTAGTGGTCCTGAGCGACCCAGGCAAGATCAATGAGGTGGCTCCAAGCGGGCGCAGACTGTGCCCATTATCCCCGCCGACCCGCGGCGTCCCGCCCCCGGAGTGCCTTGGAGGCCACAGTCGCTTTTACCCGCTGGATGCCCCAAAGCAGTCCGCCCAGTAGCAGCAGACTGCATAGCAGCAGGCTGGGGACCAACGCACCAAGCGAGAAAACTGGCAACCCCCAGCTCTGCCACACCTCCGCCCAGCCAACAAGTAGCAGCACCGCCGCCAGGCAGAGGAACGGCCCGTAGGCAATGTCCTTTCGGCCTGTCAACAACCATTGCGTCACGGCGATCAAGACTCCGGCAAATGGAGCGAGAAAGAACACCAGCAGAGCGGGTTGCCAGCCCAGGAATGCGCCGATCATGCCCATCAGCGTCACGTCCCCAAATCCCATGGCCTCTTGGCCGAGCGCCGCACCAGCCACAATCCGCACCAGCCAGACGGTCATCCCCCCCACGGCCAAACCGACCCACGCGGACAACACGGCCTGCCAACGGTCCCCTCCATGGTGCCAAACCAGAAGGGTCACCGTCAGCGCCCCAACGGCTAACAACGTCCGCCCAGGACTGAACCGTCCCCGCAATAAACTCGCCCCTAGATAGAGGAAGAACTTCCTCGTCCCTCCACGGTACCAAAGCGTTTTAGGAATAACCGCGTACCACCAGCCGAGAATGCAGAGGCCAGCGACGGCAACGCCACCACGGCCATCGAGGCTCGGTTGCCATGCCTCAGGCGTCGTTAATCTTAGGAGCTCGATCGGCACGGGCGGCACCGAGCGCGTCCAAGCCGGCAGACTGACCGCAGGCAATAGAGCAGCCAACAGAACCGCCAGCAGAGTGCCTGAGACGGTCACTTCATCCGGAATCGTCTTTTCATCTAGGTCAATGAACGTGGCCATGATCATCATTGCCACCAGGCAGGCGTGATTGAAGAACTGTGCGCGGAGCATCACTCGAGACGGCAGGGCCGCGCCCACGGGCAAGAGTCCGCCGTGCAATTCGAACGCGTACAAACCGGCCAGACCCACGATGAATCCCAGTTCAATGAGCGCCGGTCGCATCCAGAATCCCGCTCCATGAACCTTTGACTCGCGCCGCAAGCGCCACCAGCCGTAGACGGGAATGCGGTCCAACCAATTACGAACCTGAGCGCCCACAGGCACTGGCGTCCAGGGGCTAAACCAACGTTTATGCCAGGCGAAACGATAGATACCTCGATTTAACTGCCCGGCAATGCATGCAGCCAGAAGCATCACAATGATCAACTGCAGCGGCATCAAACGCCCGTCCCTATTTCCGAGGCGACATGGATCTCGTTCCGCCGACGCAGCGGGTCGACGCAGGAGCTTACCGACTGGCTACGATAGTTTACGCTCGGGCGTCAAGTCCAGGGCCGCCAAGATGGCATCTACAATTTCGCCGGGCGAACGCCCCTCGGTATCCACCTGGAGATCCGCGCACGCTTGATAGATGTGTTGGCGTTGCCGCAAAACCTCTTCAATTTCGTCGCTGGCCGAGAGACCGCTGAGGGCGGGACGCATCGCGTCCGTTTGGGGATCGGAGGCCAGCCTTTGGCGGATCGTAGCCGGCGAGGCGACTAACCAGACAAGCGGACCGGCGATCGAGAGTGCCTTGCGGTTCTCAGGATCAAGCACGGCGCCGCCGCCCAGCGCAGAACAAGCTTGTGCCGCCGAGTCAAATGACGAATCACGTCGCTTTCAAAACGTCGGAATCGGGATTCGCCCTCCTGTTGAAAAATGTCTCGGATGGCCTTACGCGCCAGATTCTGAATTTCGACGTCCGTATCGACACAGCTCCAGTTCAAGCGATTTGCCAGCAACTGCGCAATCGTTGACTTTCCTGTCGCACGATAACCAATTAAGGAAATGATCACCCGTTAGTACTCGCTTGGTCGTATCGGATAGCCATGCCAATTAGCAGCCATTACAGTCGAATGGCGCCGGTTGCCCGCTTGAGCGTCTCACGCATTAGATCCTGCGGCGCAGTCTCGTCCGGTGAAATACTCAAATTGAATCGCGGCCTGACGCACGAACATGTCCACGCCGGTAATCACCTGAGCGTGCTTCTCGCGCGCCTGTTTGACCAACAAAGTTTGCTCCGGGTTATACACCGTATCGAAAACCACCATAGACGGCCGCAAATGATGTTTCTCGTAAGGAGACTCATCGACATTGGGATGCATTCCTACGGGCGTGCAATTGACGATGATTTCGGCATTGACCGTATGACGATGATCCCAATCCACAAGTCGGCATTTGAGCTGTTCGGCAAAGGACTTCGCCTTGTCCAAATTGCGTGCGGCAACCACGGTCTGAGCACCCCGGTGCACTAATCCGAAGGCGGTCGCTTTGGCTGCTCCGCCGGCACCCAAAATCAAGGCGGTCCGCCCCGTCAGCGTCTGCTCTCCATCGTCAAGCTTCAACACATGACTGAGGCTATCCATGGCGGCGCGATAATCCGTATTGTGACCGATCACCTCGCCGTCGTGAAACATCAACGTGTTGGCCGCACCGATTCCCTTGACCGCGCGATCTACTTTCGAACAGTGGCGCAACACCGCCTCTTTGTGAGGAATCGTTACGCTCAACCCTTTCACACCCAGGCCGGGGCAATCGGCCAAGAACTGCGCCAGATGCTCGCGCGGCACACGAAACGGGACATACACACAGTTCATTTGACATTCCTGAAAAGCTGCATTGTGGATAATGGGGCTGAGACTGTGCCCAATCGGATCCGCGATCACACCAAATACTTGGGTATCCGAACGTATGGCTTCATAGCGATAGATCTCCGTCATCTGGCTGTAACTCAGCTGTCCCGGGGCCAGTGAACGCTCGTGATGAAAAGTTGCGTAAGTGAAGGGAGCGCCGAACCGTCCTGCGAGGATTCTGGTGGGCGTACCCATGTCTCCCATACACATGCCGACCGTGGGCAGTTCGGACTGGGCGATTAACTGGAGCATCCGCACATTGTCGTGCGGATTATTCGCCATCGTGGCGATTTTTACGATATCCGCCTGCTTGGCCGCTAGTTGCGCGTGAACGGCCGGCAAATCTTCAGGTGTCTTACTGAAGTCATGCAGACTGACGATGCGCTTCGTGCGGCCGTAGCGAGGCACCGACTCGGCCACGTCATCTTCCAAATCCACATATTCGACACCATGGACAATGGCAGACCGCAACAATACCAGGCGATCGGCTTCCGTCCCCGTCCATTTACCTCCATCTGATTGACGGCGACAACTGATGATCACAGGCCCAGGGCGATTGTCGATCAATCGCTTGAGATTAATTTCACCCGCAATGTAATCCAAACGCAATTCGACTAATTGAGCCCCCTGTTCCACCAGATGAGTATGCTCGGCAATCACATGCTTGTGACGGCCACGGCCAATGCAAACACAGATCATCACACTCGAAGCCTTTGTTGGGACATGTTGGTTGGACGGTCGGTCGCCTCCGGCCGCCGGCATGTATTCTCTTCCACGGCCGTCATCGGATCAAATCCGCCTAAAACGTCGATCTAATTCCTCGCGAGTGAAGACCAAGGTTGTGGGCCGCCCATGCGGACAATGATGGGCATCCTGAACCAAATGGCGGAATTCCAACAGGGCACTGATCTCACCGCCGGAAAGCGGGTCGCCAGCCTTGATGGCAGCCTTGCAGGACATCATATGCAGAAGCTCGTCCAGCACGTCTCGGCGCTGCGGCAAGCGTTTCCCCTGAGTCAGCTCGGCGGCAAGCTGTCGGATCAACTCAGCCGGCTCACGCGTGCCCAGCATGGCCGGATACCCTTGAACGAGGACCGTGGAGCCACCGAATGCTTCGACTTCGAAACCGAGGTCACCCAGCATTTGTTGATGTTCCAACACCGCTGCCGCTTCGCTGGGTGTCAGATTGACCGGTTCAGGGCTCAGCAACCGCTGGACCTCCACCGCCCCGGCCAACACCTTCTCCCGAAACTGTTCATACAGGATCCGCTCATGCAAGGCGTGCTGGTCGATCACGACCAAGCCTTCATCCGAACTGGTCACAAGATAACGATTGTGAGCCTGAAACGCGGGCATCTCGTGGCATGCAGACGTGACATCGGTCGACGTGCCACGGGGCGGTGGCGAGTAGGAAGACGGGGGCGGCGGTGGATCGAACCGTAGCTGAGGAGTGTCATGAGCGGCGTGTGTTCGTGGCGGCGCAACCGGTAGCGATTGATCGCCACGCGCCCATTGCTTGACCCGCTGTCGAACTGCCTCTGCCTGGCGAGGGGGTACTGGCGCAGACTCGTCCAGCGTCACACCACTTAACGGGACTGTGTCGCTCGGAGGCTGCACGCGGGCTGTCAGGTCCGTCGCGAGGAAGTGGCTACGAATCGTCCCCAGTAGCTGGCTGTACACATGGCCGCCGTCCTGGAACCGCACTTCGAGCTTCGTAGGATGAACGTTCACGTCGATTTGTTCGGGTGGAATCTCCAGCCGCAAGAACGCCATAGGAAAGCGTCCGGTGAGGAGTAGCCCGCGGTAAGCCTCGCTCAGTGCGTGTTGCAAGGAACGATCACGAATGTGGCGACCGTTCAAGAACAGGTACTGCATTTTGTTGTTACCGCGACTATGGTCGGGGTTGGCCACGTATCCTGCCAATCGTATGCCACGATCATGGCTCTCCACCCAGATCAGCGACTCGGCGATTTCGTCGCCAAACAGTGCCGCAATCCGCTCGCGCCAACTTTCGACAGGAAAAAGATCATGTACCACACGCTCGTTGTGATGCAAAGAAAAACGTCGCTGGGGAAACGCGAGTGCCACGCGAATGAACGCTTCCGTGGCATGCGCAAGTTCCGTGGGAACGGTCCGCATGAACTTACGGCGAACGGGCGTGTTATAGAACAAGTGTTTGACGTCAATTGTGGTTCCGGGCGACATGCGCAGGGACTCACTTCGCTATGCCGTCCCCCATCGACCGTCATCTCGTGCCCGACGTCGGCCGCCGCTATACGGCTGCGTAGGCACAACTGACTGACTTCGGCAATCGACGCCAACGCCTCGCCGCGAAATCCCAGCGTCTGCACGGCAAACAAATCCTCGGCCGTCTGAATTTTACTCGTCGCGTGGCTGGCCAGCACAAAGGCAGTTGAGCTGACGGGATACCACAGCCGTTATCGCTGACACGGATGCGGTCGCTGCCTCCTTTTTCAAGACGGGCTTCGATGCGGTCGGCACCTGCGTCCACTGCATTTTCGAGCAGCTCTTTTAAGACACTCGCCGGCCGCTCAATGACTTCACCCGCAGCGATCTTGTTGACCACGCTGGGCGGTAGTTGACGGATACAGGGCGATTCGGGCATGCCGGCGTTTCCCGCGAGTCGTGTTATTGGAGTCCATATTCTTTGATTTTTCGATACAGTGTCCGAGCGCCGATCCCTAGGATACGGGCGGTTTCTTCGCGATTTCCACCGGTCAATCTCAACGTCTGCTCGACCGCCCAGCGTTCGATTTCACTGAGCGGCTGGCCAATCAATGCCGCCGTCTGTCCATCGGCGTCGTTGGCCGAAGCGGGCAACAACTCGACACCCATTTCAGGTGGCAGATCGTCCACATCCAGGATTTCATCAATGTCGATCACCACCATGCTTTCAATCACATTTCGCAACTGCCTGACGTTGCCGGGCCAATCGTCGGCAAACAAGCGGCGGCTCGCTGCCCCTGAAATCCCTCGCACCGTCTTTTTATGTCTTTTGACGAATTGCTTGCGGAAGTGATCGGCAAGCGGCACGATGTCGTCGCGCCGGTCACGCAACGGCGGCAAATCGATCGTGACGACTTTCAACCGGTGATAGAGGTCTCGGCGAAACGATCCTTCTTCGATCGCCTGGCTCAGGTCCCGATTCGTAGCCGACAACACACGAACATTCACGTTCACTGGCTTGTTTTCTCCGACGCGCACGATTTCGCCACTTTCGAGCACGCGCAGCAACTTGATCTGAGTTGGCATCGGCATGTCGCCGACTTCGTCGAGAAACAGGGTTCCTCCGTGCGCATATTCGAAACGGCCGACGCGATCGGTCTGAGCGTCGGTATATGCACCGCGTACGTGGCCGAAAAGCTCGCTTTCCAGCAGGTGCTCGCTGAGCGCCGCACAGTTCAATGCCACAAACGGCTTCTTTTTGCGAGGGCTGTTTTGATGCAACGCCTGCGCTACCAGTTCCTTACCAGTCCCCGTCTCACCGGTGATCAGCACACTGGCATCGGTCGGTGCCAGCCGTTTCAGCCGTTCGATAACGGCCTTCATTTTGTCGCTGGCGTAAACAATCCCTTCAAAACCGAACCGTTCATCCAGCCGCTGTTGCAGATCAACATTTTCCAATCTCAACCGCACGGCATCAGCGGCCTTGGCGGTAACCGCCCGCAGTCGATCCGGCGTCAGTGGCTTTTCCAAGAAATTGAATGCGCCCTGCTGCATGGCCTCAACCGCCTTGGTAACCGATCCATGCCCGGTCACGACAATGACTTCGCAGTCCGGCAGATTCTCCTTCGCCCGTCGCAGGATTTCCTCGCCGTCAACTTCGTGCATGACCAGGTCGGTAATGACCACGTCGTACGCGTCCTGGTCGATACACCGAGCGCCGTCCGGACCTGAGGTCACGACTGTACAGTCATAGCCGACTCGTTCCAACGTTTCCGCCATCGCCTGCGCGTGACTCTTGTCATTGTCCACGACCAGCACGCGAATCGCCGGCGGTGTCGCAGTCGCTTTCTCTGAATCCTTTGGTGTCATCCCGCGATCATACAAAACTTGAGGTAAAAAATCGATCACGTCGAATTGCCGGGATCGTCGGTCGGAGTCTCCATCGCGTGCCCCCCGTCATCCAAAACACCACCGCCCAGACGCGGCGGCGTGGGAAATTCCAGCGTGAACTGCGTACCCCTGCCAACTTCGCTCTGTACGACAATCCGGGCCCCGTGAGCCTCAATCACCTTTTTCGCGGTGGGCAATCCCAGCCCGGATCCGCCATCTTTGGTCGAGTAAAAGGCATCGAACATGTGTATCGCCGTGTGCTCGTCCATCCCACAGCCGGTGTCGATCAGATCCAGTGCGACGCCACTTCGAGTGAGTCGCGTTCGCACCGTCAATTGGCCCCCATTGGACATGGCCTCCAGCGAGTTCTTGACAAGATTCACCAAAGCGGCCTCGATCGTTTGCTCATCCAGCATAATGCTGGGCAAATCCGGGTCCAAATACCGGACGAAATCGACTCCAGATTCTCGCGCCTGTGCGGCAAACAAATCCAGCACACGATTTACTTGTTCATTGAGACTGCCCGGCGAAAGATCAAGTTTACGAAGGCGGGCGAACTTCAAAAAGTCATTTAAGAGATTCTGTAGTCGCTCGCACTGCCATTGAACAATCTGTATTTTCTGCAATGCACGGCGTTTATTAATGGGAGCGTCGTCCGCAAAGTCTTCCGTTAACAAATCGACGTTCATGCGAATCACGGAAAGCGGGTTTTTGATTTCGTGGGCCAGGCCGCCGCCAGCTGCGCAATCTCATTGTATTGCTGAATGAGCTGCTGCGTGTAACGATCGTAATCCGGTTGCTCGTTCGCTTTCTCGGACATATTCATGGCCTATGGAACGTGGCGGACGGTGGGAAATCTTCGAGTGATCGAGGTCGATCAATATCACAAAAAAAGCCCGGCAGCATCGGCACGGCGAGCTGACGGGCAAATCATTCCGGATGTCGACCGGTACCATGAAGGCAACGACGGTGTCGCTTCCGAGCGGCTATTCTTCCTCGGCCACGGCCGCTGTTTCGTCACTTCCCTCCATCGCCCGTCGACGGCTTAGCTTAACCCGATCATGGTCGTCGATATCGATAACCAGTACGCGCATCCGATCTCCAACCCGGCAAACATCGGAAACGTTAGTGACATACTCGTCGGACAGTTCACTGATGTGACACAGACCATCACGTCCCGGCAAGATCTCAACGAACGCTCCAAAATCTTTGACGCTGGTAACGCATCCTTCGTAGATCTTGCCGACCTGAACCGTCGCCGTCAGCGCTTCAACTTGAGCCAGCGCCGCTCGCAATCTGCATTGCTGCTGGCAATTGTCACGCTGCCGTCATCGTCAACTTCAATTACCGCTCCCGTCGACTCCTGGATGCCGCGAATCGTCTTGCCACCAGGCCCGATCAACAAGCCGATCTTATCGGGATCGATCGACGTACGCAGGAGCCGCGGTGCCCAGGGAGAAGTTTCGGGGCGTGGACGCGGAATCGTCGTCAACATGGCCCGCAGGATTTCCATCCGAGCTTCGCGTGACTGTGCCAACGTCGCCCGAATAATATCGCCTGAAATCCCGTCGATCTTCAGGTCCAACTGTATGCCGGTGATTCCATTTTGAGTACCAGCGATCTTGAAATCCATGTCGCCAAAATGGTCTTCATCGCCAATGATGTCCGTTAGCAACACCCACTGATCGTCTCCCTCCTTGACCAAGCCCACGGAAATCCCCGCCACGGGATTGGAAATCGGGTACGCCGGCGTCCATAAGCCCCAACGTTGCGCCACAAACACACGCCATCGAACTGGAGCCGTTGGACTCTAGAATATCGGAGACAACGCGCACCGTGTAAGGAAACTCCTCGGCTTCCGGCAGTACCGGCTTTACCGAGCGTTCGGCTAGGGCACCGTGACCAATTTCGCGACGGCCCGGCCCGCGAATCGGTCGGCATTCGCCCACCGAAAATGAAGGAAAATTGTAATCAAGCATGAATCGCTTGGAGTACTCTTCAGCAAGTCCATCGACGCGTTGCTCGTCGCGTGACGTTCCCAAGGTTACCGACACCAACGCCTGCGTCTCGCCACGCTGAAAAACAGCGGAACCATGCGTCCTGGGCAACAATCCAACATAACATTCGATGTTCCGCAGCGTCTTACTGTCGCGCCCATCAGGACGTGTCCCTGCCAAGATCAGGTCACGGATCACACGCTGTTCTAGATCGTGCCACTTATTGCCGAATAGATGAGCGTCGACCGCCCCTTCGGCCTTTGGATCCGGAATCACTTCGCCCAACGCCCGTTCCTTGACAGCCGCAACCGCTTCGGCCCGGGCCAGCTTGCCATCCGTCGCCTTGGCGGCCCGCAGCGAATCGTAATAGTTGGTGATCAGACGATCGTACAGCCCCCCATCGTCGGGTGACGTGAACTCCATTTTCGCCACGTTGGTGCGATCACGGAGTTCGTTGTGCAAGGCACACAAATCCTTGATGTGGCGATGACACTCTTCAATCGCTTCGAACATCAGTTGCTCCGGCATTTCTCGGGCAAAGCCCTCAATCATCAATACCGAGGCCTCATTGCCCGAAACGATCAGATCCAGCTCGCTCTCTTCGAGTTCTTCGACGGTGGGAAACGGCACCCATTCGTTGCCGACCCGGCCCAATCGAATCGACGCCACAGGGCCCTGAAACGGCAAGTCGGAGATATGGATGGCCGCAGAAGCACCGTTCATGGCCAACACATCCGCGTCGTTCAGCCGATCACTGGAAACCACAATACTTTGGCACTGCACTTCGTCGATAAATCCGGCAGGAAACAGCGGACGAATCGGTCGGTCCATTAACCGCGAGGTCAACGTCTCCTTCATCGACGGGCGGCCCTCACGCTTGAGAAATCCGCCAGGGAACTTGCCCGCTGCCGACGTGCGTTCCCGGTAATCACACGTCAGCGGAAAGAAGTCCGTTCCCGGACGAGCCGGTCCGGAAGCACATGCGTTCAAGACGATCGTATCCCCATATTGCACGATGACACAGGCAGAAGCCTGCTTCGCCAAAAAACCCGTCTCAAACGAAATCGCATGCTTCCCAATCTGTTTCTCGACTCGAATCTTCACTTTACACAACCCTCACAACAACTCAGAACAATCTTGACAATTCCAGCAGCCGGCGCGAAAACCAAGCGAGCTCGCCCGTAGGGCACACCCCCCGTACTGGAGACGACTCGAAAGACCATCACCAAGCGGCGAACCCAACGCACCAAGAACGAGAGCCGGCTAATCCAGTCGGCTGTCGACAGCAAACAAACTAACGGGCGAGCGATAGAGAAAATGAGCTATTTGCGAATCTCAAGCCGTCCAATGATATCCAGATATCGCTGCGGATCGATCTTCTTCAGATAGTCCAACAGCCGGCGACGACGACTGACCATCATCAACAGACCTCGCCGACTGGCGTAGTCCTTCTTGTGCGTTCGCATATGCTCCGTCAACCCATTGATTCGGGTCGTAAGGATCGCAATCTGCACCTCTGGCGAACCAGTGTCCGCATCCGCACGACGAAAATCCTTGACGACTTCCTGCTTACGCTCTTTCGTTATGGTCATTCAGTTACCCGATTCGGTCTCTTCGTCCGCCAGCCGATTGAAGCCCCCTTCGTTCAATGCATAACATTGTGAGGCACCGCTTTCCTAACGGTTCGTCTGTGCTTTCGCTCCTACTACCAACGTTCAAACGCCAAACTTATGTACAGATTCAAAATCGTATCAGTCGTCCAAGAATTTGCAACCGCAAATGCTTCCCGCCAACCCACCCCCGTCATTCGCCCCTCATGACATCGCCCCCCAGGCAACTGATACGGGCCCGCCAGCACCTCCGCTCCCCCCAACGATCCACCTCGCGACTGAAGTACGACCCCCGTGGTCGCTAATCGTCCAGGTAAGAAGAAGCATAGTGACGTCGACGACGGCGACGGGTTCCCTCTAGCCGGCGGGGCCGCGCTAGGCAACGCGCGTGATGTGGCCGCATCGATCCGGCCTCGTCGAGCAAGAATCCGCCCAAAACCCGGTAGAACAGCAAAATCAAAAACGCCCCTAAAGTGCCACAGACAAGCCCCACCGAGGTAATCGGGGAAATCTTCTCGTCGTAAATTAGGCTGTACACGCCACAGCCGATCACCACGCCCGTAATCCCCATCAGCAGCGTTGCGACGGCTCCACCGGGGTCGCGCCCTGGCATGAGCGCTTTGGCCAATAACCCCACACACGTGCCAAAACCAATCCATAGAAGAATCAGTTCGAACCATGCCTGGATGTCCGCGGACAAGATCGGATCCATATCTGAGCTCTCAACGACTACCGGCGCAACACACCCTCTGCTCCCTCATCGACCAATCCGACACGCAGAGTCCATCTCTGCGACAAGATCATTTATCGACCAGTGCGCACTGCGAACTGAGCCAACGAAGCAGCAAACCATACGCAAAGCTGCCATTTTCGCCATATCACCCAAACAAACATCCCATTTCTAACTCGGTGCGAGCTGAACCTCACCAACGGCCTAGGTGTACCGTACCCCCATCAATCGGAGAGGGACCCTCGATAGTAGGGATCGCCAAAGGCCTCAGACGGCGCCGGCTGTACGATCACCGTGCGAGTCCGCGTCAGGACCGCGTGGTCAACTGACGAGGCCGACGGCGCGGAAAACCTTTGCGAGATACGATGCCACCCGATCCAGCCGGCGGCAACGACCACCAGTACAAAGGCAACCCACAGGATCGCATCGCGTATCACAACCATCCCTTGCTTTACGTGGGGAAGCACCGCCACGACAACGATGATCATCGTGACCATGGAGGTCGAACAGGTCAGGATCGCGAGCAGCTCATACACGTCCATTTTTCGTGTCCATCGCAGCAAGCGGCGGGCGGCCGTCGACAGGCAAACCGTCGACCCGGTAATGCGGTTCCCTCATCCAAACGGTACACACCTTGAAGGTCAAATCCCCCGCCGCTATCACAAACAGGCTTGACTCAGTGCAGGCTAATGCAGCTGAGCTGGGCTTGGCAAGTGTTCGCTCGTCGACTGCTTCCAATTCTCACGAAGAGTTGTTGGCCGACACCACGGTTTTGCGGATCAGCCAAGATGTGCGAGATCGCTGGCCGCAGTACGGAGCCTAGCTTCGAAAGGGAATGATCTGTATTCCGCGAGCATCGCAACGGATTTCAATCGCCCCATTGATTCCTGTGTGAAGAATTCGAGTTCTCAGCTCCTCCCGATTTTGCGCCGATGTGACTTGCCCTCGATCATCGCCACCACTGATAACGCAGTAAGCGGGACGACACCACTGCAGGAAGCGACGCGGGTCACTGTGGGGGCTGCCATGATGTGGTGCCATGACTACATCGGTCGTCCAGGAACGCCGTGCCAGCAAGGACTCGATGCCCTCCGACTCAAGGTCGCCCGGGAGCAGGATCGAAACATCGTGATATTCGACGCCGAGTACCACACTTTCGGCGTTGTCGCTGAGAAAAAACGCTCCCGACGGCGGATGAAGGACCTTGATGGCACAACTGGGACTGAACTGCCAACGCTGCCCCATGAAGGCCACCTGCGGTTGGATTCCCGCGGCCCGTAGATGTGCCGCCAACCACGCCTCTGCCGGCCGATCCATCCGCAGCGGACGCTGCCCCATCAAGAACCGTTTCACTGGAAACCGTTCGATGAGCCCTGGCACAAGACTATAGTGATCCACATCCGCATGAGAGAGTAACACGACGTCGATGCCGCTGATCCCTTGCTGCCACAAAAAGCGGGAGACGGCGTCTACACCTCCTCGGATGCTGCCACGCCGACCAGCATCGTAGAGCCACACTTGGCCGTCCGGCATCTGCAGAACGACACACGTGCCATGACCGACGGATAGAACCGTACAGGACAATCGTCCACGGCGTTGATGGCGTTGCCACGCGTGCTCAGACCAACCCGCTACCAAACAAAGGCCAGCCAGCGCATAAAAGAGTATCCGCTTTCGAGGTTGATTCGCCACGACCCAAGCACAGATCACAAAAAGGTAGCAGCTCCCCACGGCGACTGGTCCGGCTCCCACCAACCAAACGTGGCTGGCCGGCCACGATTCAGCCATGCGAACGACGTGCTGGAGAATCTGCAGACTCGACTGACAAACTATGACCAATGACCGCGCCAGCCATGGACAAATATCAACGAGCAATAACATGCCAAACCCCGCCTGTAGCCCCAACGTAAGCGGCAGACATAGTAGCAAGTTCAGCGGCACGGCAATTGGCGCAAGCACGTGGAAAGTCTCGACAACCAAGGGAGCTGTGACGAGCCAAACGCAGCAGCTCGCGGTCCCGACTTGCGTCATTCGGCCAGCTGAGGACCGAAGTGTTCGGTGCCACCATGGGCGAGTCCGCCAAACCAGCCGATCCAACGGATCTTCGGGACGTCGCAACCAGCCAGGCACGAATCCCAACCGATGCGCCCGTACAAGAGCCGCAACCGCCAAGAATGAAAGTTGTGTCCCCGCATTAAATACCTCGGTCGGATTAAGCACCAGGACCGACAACGCGGCCAAGCCCAGTGAATTCGCAAAGCTCGCGCGGCGTCGCGTCATCCAGCTGAAGCAAAGGATCTGAATCAATACGCACGCGCGGACGACCGGTGCCCGCCCACCAGCCAGTATGGAGTAAAAGACCGTCATTATGACGATGCCCCAGAGACCGAGTCGAAGGGGAACCAACCGGGCGCGCACCGCCATCAGCCAGGGCGCGGCAAGAATGCCGACATGCAAACCGGAGACTGCCAACAAATGCGCCATACCGGTGCGAACAAAATGTTCTCGAAGCTCACTGGTCGCATCACTTCGTTCGCCAAGCAAAAGGGCTCCAGCGAGAGCCGATTCGGAAGGAGCCAATTCCTGACGCAATACGCCCAACCAATGACTGCGCAGGCGAGCAAGACACCAACGCCATGTCGTTTCAGATCGCGATGTCACGCGGACACAGTCTGATACGGGAACGCGCAGATAGACGTGCTCCCCACGTGATCGATGAATCGCGAGAAAATCACGTTCACCAGGGTTCATCGGCGGCCGATAGCGGGACAAGTTCCCGCAGACTGTGATCTGATCCCCGGGCTCAAAACGCAAGGCCCCCTTCGAGACATGAACCCAAATCTTTCCTGACGCCGACTCCCAATGTGAGTTGCGCCATAACCAATTGACCTGAAGGCCGAATCGCGTGCGTTGACCAAATGTGGGCATTACGGTATCCATCTCGGCACCACGATGTTCGGCGTTGGCTGCGGTTGTCGCGATACCATTGAGCAACACCGGCACCACTTTCTGCTCGCCGGTCGACAAATGCACCAAGTCATTCGACGCGATCGTGCGCCAATGTACATGGTGCCAGCCTGCAGCTAAGCAGCCGGTCGCCAACATGCCAGTCATGGTTCGCAGTCGTGACAGCCCTAAGCGGGGCGAGGCAACGGAATTCTCACCGTGGACACGTCCCATGGGCCCGGCCGCTGCAAGCCCGTAACCGACACCCCAGGCTGCCAGGATCAACAATATCGCTGAGCAGCTCCAGACGAGTGTAGGCAAACAACAAACTCGATCGACGACAACGCCTAAAACCGCGACGGCCGCCAAAAGGGCCGCCGGCGCACACGTGAAACCCGGCCGGCGCTGCGTTTTCTTCAATGCTTGCTCCTCTCCACGTCGTCCCATTTCACTCGCGGGTGGATGCTGATTCTTTCGGGAAAGGCTGCGTTCCGACAACCCCGTGTGCCACTTTGATCTGCCACTGAGCAAAACCAACGTACTGCACGAATCTGCCCAATCCCTTGCCCCCACCGTCGGCGTTTCGTGCTTGACGTCCCGTCGTTGAGAATCGACACTAGTTGGCTCGCAGGGGCAACACACTGGTGAGACCGCGATACCCAGAGAACAGGAATACGGAGATGGCGGCTTTTCGGAAAGAGAACAAGGCGCATGCGACGACTGCGAATCGCATCGCGGAACGTTACGGGGCGGAAGTCAACTCGGGTGACGGCGTCGATCTGCAGATCGACGGCATGCTTATCGAGGTGGAAACCACAGCAACTTTGCCAGAAGCCGTTTTGCGATTGGCCGAATTCCCAGGCCGCGTCTTTGTTGCGGTTACGAATAAAGACGGCGTCCGCGATGCCCTTCGGCTGACCGCCGGAACTCATATTGGAGTGATGGATCCCTACGGAGAAATCGTTCAGGATTCCTGTCCCAACGGCACGCCACACTAAACCGGCCATCCAAGTGGTGTGTTGTGTCAAGTCGTCAACATCACTAGCCAATCATCAAGTCATGAATCGAACTTGGCGGATCGCGGGCATCAATTTCGAACATTTCCATATGGGCGATCTTCTGCGCATGGCGGCGAACCATACGCACGCGGAGATCGTCGGAGTCTGCGACGAACAACCTGCTCGAATGGCACAGGCAATTCGTGATCTAAATCTGCCGGAAGCGTGCGTATTCACGGACTATCGGCAATGCCTGGAACAGTCGCAGCCGGACGTAGTGATCCTCTGTCCTGCGACCGCCGGCCATGCCGACTGGACGGAGCGGATTGCTGACTACGGTGCGCATGTTCTCATCGAGAAGCCGTTTGCTGCGTCCCTGGCCGATGCAGATCGCATGATTCGCGCCGTCTCGGCGGCGGGCCTGCAGCTGGCCATTAACTGGCCGCTTCGATGGTACGCATCGCACACGACAACACATCGACTAATCCGTGAAGGTACGATCGGTGACGTACTGGAAGTGCACTATTACGACGGAAATCGCGGCCCACTGTGGCACGGAGCGGACAAGATTGAGCGAGCGCCCACGACGGCGGAAAAGGATGCCAGTTGGTTCTACAAACGGTCCTTGGGGGGAGGTTCGTTGCAGGACTACCTAGGTTATGGCACGACTCTCGGTACATGGTTCCACCAAGGGCGAGTCCCGTTAGAGGTCTGTTGCATGGCAGATGAGCCCAACGGTCTCGAAGTGGACGAACAAAGTATCACGATCGTCCGGTATGACGTGGGCCTTTCCAAATTCGAAACCCGTTGGGGTACTTTTACCGACCCGTGGACGCACCAACCCCAGCCGAAATGTGGCTTTGAAATTCGCGGTACCGACGGGACGATCAGCAGCTATGACTACGCGTCGTCGGTCCGCCTACAGACACGCGACAACTTTGCTGGGTTTGATCATCCTGTCGACATCGCTCAACCTCCTCAACGCGATCCGCTGGAGTATTTCCTGCACTGTCTGGACACGGGGGAATCGCTTGATGGGCCTTTGTCGCCGGGTATCAGTCGCGTGGGGCAACAAATTGTGGATGCCGCAGTGCGTAGTGCCACAGAGAAATGCTTCGTCCCCTTGCCGCCGTAGCCAGCCTTTGATGTCACATCACATTCTTCCAAGCACTTCTTAGTCCGATCAGGTCAAAAGGAACGACCGTCGATGAGCCGTCCTGCGACATCAAACTACGGTCTGAGTGATTTCGCACCAAGTACGACCATTGCCCCACCAGAGCTCGACTACTTACCCCACATTCCTGAAGGATTTCGCGTCCCGATTGCGCTCATCGGCGCCGGAGGCATTAGTGAATATCACTTGAAGGCCTATCGTGCCCTGCGGCTCGATGTGGTCGCCATCTGCGATTTGGATCGGGAACGAGCCGACGAGCGACGGCGCATGTTCTATCCGGACGCGGATGTCGAATCTGATTATCGGCGAGTATTGCGGCGTGACGATGTTGCGGTCGTAGATGTGGCGACTCATCCAGTAGAAAGATGGCAGATTATTCTCGACGCAATTGAGGCGGGAAAGCACGTCCTAAGTCAAAAGCCGCTGGTAACCGATTTGTGCAGCGGCCGCCACCTTGTCCAACTCGCCGACCAGAGACGCGTCAAGCTCGCCGTCAATCAGAATGGACGCTGGGCGCCCCACTTCAGCTATCTCCGCCAGGCAGTCGCGGCCGATTTACTCGGCCCGATTTCATCGATCGATTTTTGTCTGCAATGGGACCATACTTGGACGATTCAGACACCCTTCAACGAAATCCACCACCTCATCTTGTACGACTTCGGTATCCACTGGTTTGATCTGGCAACGGCCATCATGGGCAATACCGCAGCCGAAAGTGTGTTTGCATCGGTTCGTCGAGCATCCTATCAGGCTGCGAAACCGCCATTTCTAGCGCACGCGGTCATCGACTATCCCAACGCACAAATTCGCCTTGGGTGTAACGCTCATACGTCCCTCGGCCAGGAAGACCGCACCGTCGTCATCGGCCGCGACGGCACATTCAAGGCGTGGGGACCAGGACTGAACGAACAGCAAGTCGAATTATGGACCGCAGCCGGGAACGCGCGGCCCAACCTGAAAGGCTGTTGGTTTGAAAACGGATTTCAAGGGACGATGGCCGAGTTATTGACCGCGATCCACGAAGATCGAGACCCCGTGAATTCGGCTCGCGAGAATCTTCGTAGCCTGCAACTTTGCTTTGCGGCGGTGACAAGTGCCAACCGGGGCGAATGCGTCGACCCGCGACTCATCGACCGCCTGGAGGCGACGCCGTCCTAGAAGCGCCGTCAGGGGAGCGACATTCCCTCGCCGCCATGTGCGTCTGACCGAGCCAGGCGATTTCCTGAACCTCAATAAAAAGAGGCCCGTCTTGAAGTGAAGACGAGCCTCTTAAAACTCTGCCGAATTAATTGGCGGTCAATTACCACCGAACCGAGTAGCGTCCAGCGAGGAGTCGATGCCCCCCCAGAGCCCTCCCGTTTCGGCGCCGAATCTTGCGACGGCTCCGATGACCGCCATGAGAATCAAAGCCAGAAGTACCGCGTATTCGACCGCCGTGGCGGCCTGTTCTTCGCGGATAAATTCAGCGAACCAATTCTTCATGGTGTGCATCCGGGAAATGGGGATTGTCGATTGCTTGGGTACAGTCATCGCGTGGCAATCCCTGCCATTAAAACCTACACCGATTTGGTCCCTCACACGGCTCGAAAGCTTGATTCAAGGTCCCTTTTCGAGCGTAGCGTTCAACGCAGCCCATACGACCGCTAGAAGCAACAGCAGGAGGGGTATGAGCCACAGCATGCAGCCGCGGCCCTCAGATTTGTCCGGAGTTTCCTCTGCTTCCGACAGCTTCGTCTTACGATCGTGACGACCACGATCATAGCCCACCGCGTAAGCACGCACCGCCGCCTCGCGTTTGCCCTCGGCACGGCCTTGCTCGATCCCTTCACGTCGCCCCACGCCATAGCCCAAATAGTATGCCAGCAACATGCCGATGACGATCACGATCAGCAGCATAGCGCCTACTGTCGACATCCGTCTCGACCTCCCGATCGCTACTGTCGATCGCTACCTGCACTCGCTGGCAAAATCCGGCCTCTCATCGGCAGGTGGCGGTGATCATCGGCTACCGTAATGCGTCAGATCAAATCCAACGGGCGTTTGCGCCGACCGCGACGAGAACAGTCTTCACAAATCCCTGCCACGATCAGCCGATGTCCCGTCACACGAAAATTGTGCTGTCGTGCGACGGCATCCCGAATCTGCTGGAATTCTTCGCTGCGAAACTCAATGAGCTTGTTACATTTCTGGCAATGCAAATGATCGTGCTGGGGGTATCCGTAATCATGCTCATAGACCGCGCGTCCTCCCAGATTCATTTGCCGGAGCAAGCCCGAATCTACGAGTTCGCGCAAGGTGCGGTAAACGGTCGGCCGACTGATCGGGCGCCCGTCCCCCAGCCGCGTCAGTTCGGCAATCAGATCTTCCGCATCAAAATGCTCGTGTCGCTCAAAGACGTGATTAACTAACAGGCGACGCTGCTGAGTAATCCGCTTTCCTCGGCTCTGCAGGTACTCCTCGAACCGTTCCAGGGGCGAAAGGGAGACTTCGACCGATCCCAACGAAAAATCTGACATCCGCAAGCTACTTCAGGTCCTAGACAAGACATAACGTTCACTGCCAGGGCCGTCCGACACGACCTAGCACCCTACGTGTGATTGTAGTGTGCCTTGGCCGGGCTTCAAGCGTTGCTCGGATAACCACCTCGCGGCTGGCCATGCATTCTTAGCCAATCTCGTCCAGCAACCTCCCAACGGCAACGTCGAGCTTCTCGTCGGTCTCATATACCCCCGCTTCGATTTCTGCGCGGATTTCCGCAATCCTGTCAGCACGGATATCTGGCACATCTCCCACGCGGCCAACCAGCTCGGCCTCGGCCGATAGGTCAATCTGATCCATCCCTTGTAGGGTATCCAACGACGATTGAGGCTCAATGGAGCGAGCTTGATGTGGAGCTCTCACGGACTGAGGACCGTCAATACGACCAGGACCATAGATTTCCATAACGCGACTCTCCTTCCCAGTGTTGATTTTAGTTCGGGAATCTCTCGGCAGGTACACAAAACAGCACCCAAGCCGCAGCTTTCTTGTTCTTACATGATCAAGGGCCGAGGGATTTTCACCGACCTCTCTTGCGGCGTCCCGGCCCGGGCTTCGCGCCGGACCTGGGCTTCACAGAGGATCGCTTTCGATTCAGTTCGCGGTCCGTGTCGAGAGAAAGCGTTCCATGCGTTAGAGATGACAGTCGCGAGATCCGTGTATGAAAGCAGGAATCGGTATCGGATGTTGAAGCCCGTCGCTTCGAGAAAATCTGGCCCCAGACTCCTGTAGCGTTCCCACATATCCCGGCAACTGTACGAACTGTAACGGCTTGCTGCTCGGCACGTTTTGCTGGTCGAGTTCCCGCCTATCCTGATCGTCGCAAAGCCGATGGACCCTCCTTGAGATTTCAGCCTTCCTTGACTTGAGCGGAGCCTCCCGCCCACTTTCGCTACTACGTGGGCAACACCTGGGCGGTTCATGGCGGTCCCACAATCCGAACCGACCTGATGCAACGACTGCATCAGATTCACGGCACGGCGGAGTTTTTGAGTTTCCAACAGCTCGGGAGTATAGTCGAAGGGCCGCTCGCATCACAACGTCAGCAATCGGCTGCTGGCAGTAGCACCTCTAGCACCGCCGCGAGCTTGGCCGCGTCAAACTTCCCCACAGTGCGGTATTCCACGACGCAGGGCGTGAACCTCGAACGATTCCTACGCCTCATCGTAGTAAGGCTAATGCCGATTATCCACAAAGCGCGATCGAACGAGGGATTCGTCGACGTAAACGACTTGGGAAGGCCGACACGCCGTGCGGAGACAGAACCATGATCGATGAACCCAAGGACTCCCTGCGACTGGTACTTTGCCACGGTGTTGCGGGAAACCGCATATCCGTTGAGCTCGAGTCGTTTCTTCGGTTTAATGCTGACATGGACTACGCGCTGGGACATATGGTCGATCGCTGGTCGGACTACATGACGCCGAGCTCCCTGCGCACATCTCGAAGATTGGCTAGCGGTCGATAGTCCCTAGGGGCGAAGCTATCGAGTTGCTCGTTTGCCTGTTATGAGTTCAACACAGGCCCAGAAAGGATGCTGGCGATCTGCGCCGTGTCCGCACATCATCCAGTATGGTACGAACCGACGGCGTGCCGTCGTAGGTACAACTCGCCCATTTACGGTGATTGACACCCTTCCATTCAAATCAATAACCTCGGGCGACAGCCACAATCGAGCGTTTTCGGCGCTCTGTTTCCACACGCAATGTATTGGCCGCAGTTCGTCGGAATTCTTGCATGGCGGGACGCGCTGACGCGGGAGCCGGCCAGGCCAAGGGCGACACGAGCGACCGAGATGGTAGACCTTCGAGTTCCATATACCAGTAGAAATTGTCAAACGGGCACATCGTCGCGCAACTGAACTCCTCCGGAAAGAAATTTCGACGATGTAGATGCATCCATGCAAAAAGTCGATGAATCTCATCGTAGAAATGCTCGTGCCCCCGACCGATGTATTCCACTACCATCGTGTCGTACCCTGAGTGCTTAAGATAACGATCAAAATCGCGCCGATTCATCTCCAGCTTGTTACCGTCCAACTCTCCGGTGACAAAGTACAATGGCACGTAACGCGCGTTTTCCCAATAAAGCGACACGTATTTAGGGGACTGCGGTCCATATTCGGCAGCTGCGGCAATTGGGATCACACCAGCCCACATGTCGGGATGAGCCAGTCCAAGGTCCCAAGCAGCATCGCCTCCGATCGAATGCCCGGTCAGAAAGACGGAGTCCGTGTCGACCGCAAATCGTCGGCAGGCATCCCGCAGGCACGCCAAGATCAGCGCGTGTTCCTGGCCGGTGTACTCATACTTTGTCTGATTCGGCCGCAACCATCAAGGCGCAATTACAAGGTACCCATGTCGGCTTGCCTGGCCTAGGCGAGGTGTGCGCATCCGCATTGTAAGGTCCTGCCCACCAATTAATTTGGTCGCTCGCCGAGCGTCCCCCAGGATGCAGGGTCAACACGGCCGGGTAACGGCGGAACGGATCGTACTCGTCGGGCAACTGCACTTCGTACTCAAAGAACTCGCCATCGGTGAGTCCCGGCACGCGAATCAAATAGTTGCCGGGAGGGCGTTCCGGCTGTGGATCGGTCGACTGAGGAGGCTTCAGCTGACGCAGGATCTGGGCGACCCGTTGAGGAGTTCCTCCTTCTTCTTGCCCCATTTGCGTTAGAATTGATTCCCGATCCGCCTCGGTCGTTGCGGACAGATATTGCAGGATCAAGTCCCGAACTCGGACGACACTCAGGGCCTCGACAAGGTTCTGTGTAGCAGCTCCCGGACCCAGTATCCAGCCACTTATCAAGAGTGCCAATTTGCTTTCTTCTAAGAGCTGTCCATCATCCGCCAAACGGAGAAAGTCGGCGAGCCGATCAAGCGAATTCAGATTCAGTTCGTCCGATATCTCCTGCCCGATTTGCTCCGTCCGTTGACGGATGGTAGGATCCTGAATTATCTGCACTAACCGCTGCAAGGACTGACGTAGCGATTCGAGTTTTCGATCATTCTGCTGGTAGCCCCGCAGCATCTCGCTGACCCGCAGTAAAGTTTCGGTCGCGACCCCTTCCGCCGGAAAGTGGCTCAACAGCCCCTGCACACGGACGTGTTGGCCCGCCTTCTGACGCAACTCAATCTCGTCGACCAATCGTTTTGCGCTGTATTGTTGCAGCTCCACCAATAATTCCTTCAGTGCGGCGAGCTCCGGGTACTCGCGCATTGCATCCTCCAGCTCAATTCGGGCGTCGTTGTATCGTTCGGCCGCAAACAGGAGGCGTACGACCTGCATACGAGCGTCCGCACCTTGATCTACCCCTTGAAGTCGTAAGACCTGGCTGAGCGTTTCCCGAGGGATGGAACTGGTAGCCACGCGGCAGTCCCAGCGAACGGCCGGTGTCCCCGATAGGCCCTCGACCTTTGTATAAAGCGGGGTGATTTCCGTAATCCCTTGGACGATATCCACCGGGCCTCGCGGAGTCAGAATCGAAAAAGTTCGTCGCCCCCACTGATCGAACGGCCCAACACCCAATACGGCGCTGACGGAGCCGATTTGACGGTTGCCCGAAGCCACGTTCTGACGGACGCGGACCCGTTCGAAGCCGGCTGGATCGCTTTCTCGCAATTCCTGTACCTGCAACCAAGACAGGTAGGTCCGACGCAATCCATCGTCGAGCAACACAATCTGGCGGACGTCAACGCCACCAGCCGGCACATTCACGACCAACGGATTCTCAGAAACGCTGGACAAATAGCCAGCCTTGCCCTCCAGCAACATGCCATTTTTCGCAATCAATACCGCGCCCCAGCCCGAGCACCCGACGAGTAGGATGACAAGCAACATGCCGGTCAAAAGTGTCCTGACGGGCATAGAACAAAGGCCTCGCTGTTTGCCGTCGCTCGCAACCACTCCACACACCATGATCAGCCCCTCTGCTCCCCGGTCGTGCCCAGTTATGCTCGCCTGTAATTCTCGATCTCGCGCATTCTCCGCTCCCTGCGTGCCACCGCCTCTTCTAGTAACAAATCGCGGGCGTCGCTCAAAATCGTTATCGCGGAGTAAATTGGCGACGAAAGCGAGATCGGGCCCCGTGAGTGTATTCTGATTAGGCTACGCACAAAAAGTCAACAAAGCCCATGCAGGCGGTGGCAAGCATCGTTGACATCCCTGCCCTGCACACGCACAATCGGAGCTATCGTTATCGCAACCTAGGGCCCATTGCCATGTCACGTCGTGCTATACGTCCTGTTGGCCGTTTTCGCCCTGCTGATCGTAACGTTCGCGGTGCTGATGGGGGGGTACGCAATCGCTGCGGCCGCCGGCGATACTCGGGGTGCGAAAGTATTGTGGTGGATCGCCATGAGTTGCGCAGATCGTGTTAACGATCGACAGCCTGGCTCTTCTGGCGGCGCTGGCAGTCATCCAAATCAGTCAACTACCCCCGCCGGCGGACACAACAGACGCCGAATCCACGTCGCACAATTCGTGACGCGTTGTAACGGCAGGGAATGATGATAGGTCGAGCGTACGCGAGACACGCCAAAGCAATTCTCTGGACGAGCCCTCACGCGGGCCAACCTGCCGAAAGCTGCTTGTGCGTCATACCCTGGCCGCCATCCGACGCAGGACGACGCCCGATCAGGTCGGAAACATCGAACCAATAGTCGAGTCCGTCATCAGCGATCAATACATCGCACCAAAGGCCATCGTGATCGACCAACTTTTGGCCCCGCACGCTCGCTCCCAGCACCGCATGACGTCGTGACAATCACCCGGATACGTACTCAGGTAGGGGCTCTGCTCAGTCCCCTGCCCCGTCTGCAGGATCGCCTCTAAACAAAGATGAGTGCGACGTTTTTCGCAATTCGCGACGCAATTATCCCCAAGCGCTTCCGCCGCCATGCCTGTTAGAACATGAAAACGAGGGCTTAAGCAACCGAACCGTGCCAAGCGTTGACTGAGTGCCAAAACCTCCGGATACGCGTCGGCAGCAAAGTCCGATTCCAGCTGCCGCCAGATCCAGTCATACGGCTGAAACTCCGGCTGCCCCAAAAGCTGCTCGCGGACTGCCAGCCAGCGCATTAACGAAGGCTTTTCTGTGAATTCCAAAAACCGCTCGTCGATCGTCGGTACTCTCATGCGCGTGCGACGACTCCCGATAGGTCAGACAAGTCAAGGCAGACGGCTTGCTCGCGACGTTTCGTCACGAAACACGTTTTATCGTAACGTCCGAAAAAAGACTAGGCAACACGCTACGGTATATATTCCGCCATCGAACACCGATTCGTTTCCGGCGACATGCCTGCGCAGTGATAGTCAAAAGACGTGCAACCGTCGCGCGATACAAAAGCCTATCCTAGTATCTCTCGCTTTCGCTGCACGTAATCCCAAACGACATAGCGATCCAAATCGCGGCCCGCTGTAAAAAACACTCGTCCTTTCGTCGTCTCCGCCAAACAATGCGCGAAACGAATGTCCTCCTCTGACTGTGACCAACTGGGAACCAGGAACAGGTTCAACGTGATTCCCTCGCGCCACACAACATCCCCTCGCGCATCGTGGCGGCTTCGGTACGAGGGTGGGGTGGATACAGCATATAGAGCCAGGCGTCCTCAAAATGGGCCGTCGGCAGGCCGTCCGTGATCAAAATGACTTGACGATTTGGCGTATCCTGTGTCGCCAACAACCGCCGAGCCAACCGCAGACTGTGCTGAATATTCGTGAAGTGAGGGTGAACCATGGATTCCGTTAGGTCCTGCCGGCCCATATCGGCTCTTAACTGAACGACCGGGTCGAACAGTGTCACGGGCTTGGGCGTGAGTTCGATGATTTCGCCGGGGGCGCACTGCTTTGCGAAGGTGAACATTTCAATGAATTGAAGGTAATCCCCCGGATATTCGCGGCGGATCAGGCCGTCCAGAGCCAGGGCCATGCGTTTGACGTTGACGTACTGTCCCTCGTAACGCATCGATCCGCTCATATCCATGATCACTACGGTCGCGCAGCGAGGTCGATTGCGTGTCCGATGCACTTCGATATCATCGGTGCGAATGCGGATGGGCAACTGAGGCGGTGTCATGCGCACCATCGCGTTGATCAATGTCTGCGGAATATCGATCTGCGTGAGCGAGTCACCGAACTCATACGGTTTCGTCTCGGGTAACTCAACCGCCCCCTCACCCTTTACGGTGCCCTCGTGGCGCCCGGTGCGTGATGCCTGCAACTGGCTAAAGATGCGTTCCAGTAGCCGCCCCTGGAAAGTTCGGTAGGCTTGTGGAGTCAACCGATAGCCTTCCGGCGTCGATTCTAGCCCTTGCCGCTGCGCCAACTCTCGCAACAGATCTTCGACTTGCCGGCGCAGCGATTCCAATTGCTGTAGATCGCTCGGTTCCGCAAACTCAGCCAGGGACTCCAGGTCGATAATGCCGATTTGGGCCGTCTCACGAGCTTCTTCCAACTGCTTGATCAATTCATCAATGCGACGGAGTTCCTCCTTGATCTCAATCGCTTGAGGGACAGACATCGCTGTGCGTCCGTGGAATTCGTAACGGGCGGCCAATTCTTCGACTTCGTACCGTTCGCCCAAACGCTCCATAAGATTCAAAAGTTGCAGCCCAAACGGCGACTGATCATCGCCGATCGCATACCAGAGTCGTTCTAACTGGTACAGCTGAGATCGACGGACAGCCTGCTGGAACGACGTTCGAAAACGACGTGGCACACGTATCGTTCGAAGTGCGTTTTCCCAAGCAGCCAACGCTTCGGCCTGTACCGTCTGTGTCTCGTAGGTTGCCAGGATCTTGGCCTTGCGTTCGCGCAACAGTGCCAACAGCGCGTCGATACTATGTCCTAGCCCCTGAATTTGGCTTGGATCCAAATGAATCGCCCGGGCCAATTCCTCCGCCGTCAATTCACGACGACTACCGTAGGCCAGCCAATGATCGAAAGCAGGCGAGACGAGGTCAGCCGGCGGCTGTGTCGGACTCGGAAAACGTTGCGGATCGTATTTCTGATAAGTCTGGACAATGCCACCCTGGGAGTGCGATGGGCGGGGAGATAATGGCGATTCATGTTTCATATTCAATTCGCCCGTGTCGCTGAGCCCTCGAGATGCGATCCATGGCATACAGCCCAGCCAACACAAACTCCACACAAGAAGCGCGAACGGCCGCATCACTGGACGCGTTTACCTCAAATGCCTTATCCCAAACCGGCGGGACATGGTGAAGGATCTCGGCGTAAGCTGCCGACGGCATCAAATCACTAACTTCAATCCGCATCCCCTTGGCGAACACATCGGTGATTTCTTCAAGTCCATGCGCGTCCACGTATTCTGCAAATATCACACCGATCGCTTCGGCAACGACCGATTCGAGCACTTGTCGCTCGCTCATTTGACTACTGCCCATTAAGTCGAGTTCCAGCTTCCCCAGCGACGAAGAATCCAGGTGTCCTAAATCGCTGATTCTTGGAACGGACGGCTTTTCACCGAGCATGATGGCCCGCCGTCGGGCACTGGCAACCATGGTACGATAGTTGGCCAACGAGAAGCGAGCGCTGACACCAGATTGCTGGTCAATATACTTTGACCGACGAGCCTGGACGGTAACTTGTTCGATGATTTCTTTCATGAAGTAAGGGACCGCGACCGGGAAGTCGCCATCCAAATCGACATTGGCCTCTTGCTCCATGATCGCAATACCCACGTCCCGCTGCCGCGGATAATGAGTGTGAATGATTGAGCCAATACGGTCCTTCAACTGCGGGATTACCTTGCCACTGCGATTGTAAGTCGCTGGATTGGCGGAAAACAAAATCAGCACATCGATATCAAAGCGGATGGGATAACCGCGAATTTGAACATCGCGTTCCTCCAAGATGTTGAACAAGCCCACCTGCACTAACTCGTCGAGCTCAGGCAATTCATTAATGGCAAAAATCCCTCGGTGCATCCGAGGAATCAAACCGAAGTGCAGCGCATCTTCGGCAGACATGCTGACACCTCCCGCTAGTTTTGCCGGATCAATTTCACCAATGATGTCAGCGAACTTTGTGCCGGGCGCAAACGTTCACCGTAGCGATGCTGCCGCGGCCACCAGGCGATGGGCACGTCCTGGGCATCGTGGTCGCGCAAAATTGTCGCGCAACTTGGCTCAGCGGCCGGAACGGATCCTCATGAAACGGCGCACTCGGAATGTCCAGATAGGGGATTTCGGGATCCAGAAATTGAGCCAAGTGCCTCATCAGGCGGCTCTTACCCTGTCCCTTCTCTCCCAAGAACAGCACATCGTGTCCGGCCAACAGTGCCAGGCAAAGTTCGGGAATGACGGTGTCATCGTAGCCAATGATGCCCGGAAATAACGAGTCATTGGCGGACAATTGGCGGACGAAGTTGTCGTAGATTTCTTGCTTTACGGACTTCGACCGCCAACCGGACTCCTGCAGTTGCTTCAAATTGGACGGTTTCATCACGACGCCGTTGTCGTTCATGGGATGATTCCTCTGCACGCCTCTTCGCTTAGCGCGATTATCGCGCCGTCTCAACAAAGGCCAAGGCATCGACTTCTATTCGTCCGTGACACAACCGTCCGACGCGGACTTAACGTTCTTGATGTACTTGTACAGCGTCCCTCGCGTCGCTTTTAATGCCGGAGCGACCCAATTCTGGCGGCGACGGGCCAGTTCCTCATCCGACACTTCCATATCAATTCGTCGCTGTTCGGCATCGACCGTGACGCGGTCGCCGCTTTGTACCAGGGCGATTGGCCCCCCTTCCTGGGCCTCAGGCGTAACGTGCCCGACAATAAACCCGTGCGAGCCGCCGGAAAAGCGACCATCCGTCAACAAGGCAACATCAGCCCCCAGACCGGCCCCCATAATGGCCGAAGTCGGGGTTAACATTTCCGGCATACCGGGCCCTCCCTTGGGACCTTCGTAACGAATTATCACGACGTCTCCCTTGTGGATTTGCTTCTTCTCCAAAGCGGCTAACATTTCTTCTTCTGAATCGAAGACGTTCGCGCGACCCTGGAACACCAAACCTTCCTTGCCTGTGATTTTGGCGACTGCTCCATCCGGCGCAAGGTTTCCCTTAAGTATCTGGATGTGTCCGGTCGCTTTTATTGGGTGATTAACCGGGCGCACGATCGTCTGTCCGGACTTCAGTCCAGGTAACGGCTCCAAGTTTTCCGCCAGCGTCTTGCCAGTGACCGTCAGGCAATCGCCATTCAGAAATCCTTCCGACATCAAGTATTTCATCACCGCGGGCGTTCCCCCGACCGAATGCAGATCTTCTTGTACAAATTGCCCACTCGGCTTCAGATCGGCCAAAAAAGGAACACGATCACTCACACGCTGAAAGTCGTCAATCGTCAACTCGACATCCACCGCTCGCGCCATGGCGATCAGATGCAACACAGCGTTGGTCGAGCCACCGAGCGCCATCACGATCACCATCGCATTCTCAAACGCCTCGCGGGTCATGATATCGCGAGGCTTAAGATCGCGTTCAAGCAGTAACCGCACGGCCTTGCCCGCTTGCCGACACTCCTGCAATTTGTCTGGGTCCTCGGCCGGAATGGAAGCGCTATACGGGAGGGACATTCCGAGTGCTTCGATCGCACTGGCCATCGTGTTGGCGGTATACATTCCCCCGCAGGCTCCCGCACCGGGACAGGCTCGCTTCACAATCTCCTTACGTTTCCGCTCGTCGATCTTTCCTGCCAGAAACTCACCATAGCACTGAAATGCCGAAACAATGTCCAATTTCTCGCCGTTCAGCGAGCCAGCGCGGATGGTACCGCCGTAGATCATCAAACCGGGTCGATTCAAACGTGCCAGCGCCATGACACAGCCCGGCATATTCTTATCGCAGCCGGGCAGAGTCACACAGGCATCGTACCATTGGGCTGCTACGATCGTTTCGATGGAATCGGCAATCAAATCGCGAGATTGCAGCGAATAGCTCATCCCCTCCGTACCCATGGAGATTCCGTCGCTGACACCGATCGTATTGAATCGCAGGCCGACCATACCCTCAGCCTCGACACCTTCCTTGACGGCCTCGGCCAATCCGAGAAGGTGCATATTGCAGGTGTTGCCCTCATACCAGACACTGGCAATTCCCACCTGCGGCTTGTCCATGTCCTCCTCGGTAAGCCCCGTGCCGTAGAGCATGGCTTGCGAGGCGCCCTGCCGTTTTTGCTGAGTGATTCGACGGCTGAACTTGTTCAGAGGGTCGCTCATTGAGATTCTCCGCAGAACGCGATACATTTTGGAAACCCTCATTTTAGAAGGGGCCACCAAAGCTGGATAGTAGACCGCCGATCGAGGCCGCGTCACGGCCTACACGAACCTCGCCTTGCGGCGTGAACTACAACGATCGCCGCTTGGCCAGTCAGAATCGGAGACTTACGATGCGAGTACGAAGCGATATGTTGGCGATCCTCCTGTGCACGGTCTTCGCGACGACAACGCAAGGACAAGACTGGAACTCACTGTTTGACGGCAAGACATTCTCGGGATGGGAAGGCAATCTGGACGTATTCCGAATTGAAAATGGAGCTATCGTAGGCGGCTCACTTTCACAACCCGTGACACGCAATGAGTTTCTTTGCACGAAGAACACGTACGGCGATTTCGAACTCCGGCTCAAAGTCAAGTTGGTAGGTAATGGAGCCAACGCAGGAGTACAATTTCGCACTAAACGCATTCCGAACCATCATGAGGTCAGCGGCTACCAGGCAGACATGGGCGCAGGTTGGTGGGGGAAACTCTACGACGAATCGCGGCGCACTCGCGTGCTGGCGGAGCCCCCGGCGACGATTAACACCCAGCAACTCGTTCGTTCCGACGAATGGAACGAATATGTCATCCGATGCCAGGGTCCGCACATTCAACTGTGGCTCAATGGAACACAAACGGTCGACTACTCAGAAGCCGATGTGGATATTGACCGTGAGGGCGTGATTGCCGTGCAGATCCACGGCGGTCCGCCATCGGAAGCATGGTACAAAGACATTCAGATTCGGCCATTCACGCGCTAACTTGTACTTCAAAGACGTTCTCTCATTGTGAAAACACCTCATTTCATCTATTTCGATCTCGGTAACGTCTTATTGACATTTGATCATGCTATCGCCTGTCGGCGTGTCGCAGCGAGCACAGGGCTTGCTGAACACGAAATCCACGCGACAATTTTCGAGAGCGGACTTCAATTACGATATGAATCTGGCGAGATCGACAGTCAAGAATTCGTCGCCGCTTTCGTGACCGCGACCGGGTGCAGTGTAGACGTGTCTGACTTCCTGGAAATGTGCAGCGACGTCTTCGAGCTTAACACACCGATCGTGCCGATCGTCGCTCACCTACGCACAGCAGGCTTTCGATTGGGAGTCCTATCAAATACGTGCCAAGCCCACTGGGAATTCGTCAGCCGAGGGCGTTACACGATTCTGCACGAGTTATTCGAGCGCGAGGTTCTAAGCTATGAGTGCAAAGCGATGAAACCATACCCGACAATCTATGAGACGGCGATCACAGCTGCCGACGTCGAACCCGATCGCATCTTTTTTGTTGACGATCGATCGGAAAACGTCGCCGGAGCCTGCTTGGCCGGACTGGACGCGGCACTGTTTCGCGGAGTCCAGCCTCTGTTGCACGACCTGCGGATGCGACGGGTCCTGACCAACCTCTAAAGGTAACGATTGATCAGGTTTTCGAGCATTTCTTGGCGTCCACTGGAGTTCTGGGCCGCCTCCCCCTTCTCCAACATGTAGGCTTCGAGAGTTTCAAATGAGTGCCGGCCTGCTTCAATTTCTTGACCGAGCCCCGAGTCCCAGGACGCGTAGCGCTGTTTGACGAAATCGGCCAGTTCCCCCTCGGCGCGAATGGCTGCAGCAATCTTCAAACCGCGGGCAAATGCGTCCATACCACCGATGTGAGCGTAAAACAGATCAATCGGCTCAAAACTCTCTCGGCGTACTTTCGCATCGAAGTTCACGCCGCCGGGCGCGATTCCACCATACTTCAGCAATGTCAACATGATCTCCGTTGTGAGATACAGATCGCTGGGGAACTGATCCGTATCCCACCCCAGCAGCAAGTCGCCCGTATTCGCGTCGATCGAACCAAGCAGATGCTGCATGCCCGCATAATCCAGCTCGTGCATCATGGTATGGCCGGCTAACGTCGCATGGTTCGTCTCGATGTTCAACTTAAATCGATCCGTCAAATCGTACGCACGCAGAAAATTGATGCACGCCGCAGCGTCGGAGTCATATTGGTGCTTTGTCGGTTCTTTTGGTTTCGGCTCAATTAGAAACGTGCCCGTGAAGCCGATCTGATCGGCGTACTCGACTGCCATGTGAAAAAAGCGTCCGAGGTTGTCTAGTTCCCGCTTGAGATTCGTGTTGTAGAGGCACTGATACCCTTCCCTTCCGCCCCAAAACACGTAATTCTCGCCACTCAATTCCTTGGTGACTTCAAGACATTTTTTCACTTGAGCAGCCGCAAACGCAAATACATCCGCATTGCAGCTGGTGGCGGCACCGTGCATAAAGCGCGGATGACTAAACATGTTCGCGGTGCCCCAAAGCAACTTAATTCCCGTTCTGGCTTGCTCCTCCTTCAAAACCTTCACTACCGCGTCCAGGTTCCTATTGGACTCCGCCAATGTCGCTCCCTCCGGCGCAACATCTCGATCGTGGAACGCGTAGAACGGCGCACCAAGTTTTTCGATGAACTCAAACGCTACTCGCGCACGATGTTGCGCATTCTCTACGGATGATGAACCGTCATCCCACGGCCGCTCCATCGTCCCGGCACCGAAGGGATCGCTTCCGGTACCACGAAACGTATGCCAGTACACGACACTGAACCGCAAGTGGTCCTTCATGGTCAATCCTTCCACCAATTCCGACTCGTTGTACCACTTGAACGCCAACGGATCCCTGCTGGTGGGCCCTTCGTAGCAGATCTTTTCGACTTGCGGAAATGCGGACATGAGTGAACTCCTGAGTTGATGGGCGACTGCAGCGTCAGGTCAACCGAACGAAACGTAACGACGTTTTCCAAACCGGGGCGACACGTCCCGAAAACCACGCTGATCCCGCTGAGATTGCTAAGATAATCGCGACATCGTGCCACAACCGGCACGCCGACGCAAGCCTCACTCGACGCCTCACTGTCGTGTCTGTCGGTGGAGGATCCAATCGGCCCAGCATGGTGAGCAGTGCGACAGGGCTGCCAGCCAGCGAGCCTTCGCGGGCATCACCAACTCGGCTTGTCGCCGCAAGCATGCCTTGACGATGCGGCGCCCCAATACCATCGGATCGATTGCCTTGAGACGCGCCCCACCGCCTGGGCGGCGCACCGCTGGCGGCAGTCCCGACGCCTGAATGTCGTAGCGGTGTCCCGCGTCGTCCCGTTGCAACGGACCCGGACACACCAGCAAGACGTGCAACCCCAGAGGCCCCAACTCCAAACGCAACTGTTGCGTGTAGGCGGCAACTGCAAACTTACTGGCAGGATAGCGCCAAGATACGCAGCGGCGAACTTACTGGCCAAGGAGCCAATGTTAACCAAGTGCCCGCGTGCCTGTAGCAAATCCGCTGCAGCTGCGCGCATACAGCGGACGGTACCCAAAAAGTTAAGCTCCCACAGCGATTGAAACTGTTCGGGCGTGGTATCCAAGATAGCCGCTCGATGTGAGATCCCTGCCGCATTAATCAAGATGTCGATCGAACCGCATGTTGCACGCACTTCAGCAAACGCCGCTTCCACCTGCTCGTCACACGTAATATCAACCGCAACCGTTTCCACTCGACCAATTGACGGCGTGCCTCGGCGGCAGACTGCAATTTCCCGTCGCAGTTCATCGGCCACGGCGGCCAACGTAGCATGGTTTCGCGCCATCAGGCAAATTGTGGCATCCTGTTTTAGAAATGTGCGAGCCACCGCCAACCCCAATCCCGACGAACCACCCGTGATCACGGCCGTCTGCCCGGCAAACGATTTGACCATGCGATCCCTTCCGCTGCGCGGCATCTTCACGCTCGATCCGGTCCCAGAATCAGGTCAAGATCCGCGTGCTTCAAAGCAATACAGTGCGGCCGATGTTCGCAGGTAGATGTGCCCATCCTGCAGTACAGGCGTCGCGTAAATGGTCTCACCGAAATCGCGAGATCCCAGAATCTGCCAATTCCCCTCGGCCGAGACGACCGTAACAACTCCTTGTTCACTCGCAAAATACAACTTGCCGTCACCGACGACCGGAGAGGCATAGTAGTTGCCCCGCCCTTTCAGACGTCCTTGCTTCAGGACCTGCCCCGACGCGGCATCAAGTGACGTTAGAATCCCGCCGTCCTTGACCATGAACACGATGCCTTCGTGGTACAACGGACTCGCCACGTAGGGCACCCCCTTGGCGTATTTCCATTTGATGCGATCGGCCGCCAGTTCTCCTGTTCCACCGAGTGTGACGGCGAACAGGGAATTCCTAGCGAGGCGAAAGACTTCCGCCTGTTTGCGCCATTCCGATTCGTCAATCCCTTCGTCTTGGTTCAGATCGATGCGAAAAAAGCGGTCCAGCACGGGACCCGGCGATAGTTCGTCACCGCGAATCCGACCGTCCGCATTCACATCATAACGCTGTCGAGCCGTCTCCCAATCCTCCATCGTGATCCGCTCCCCTGCGTCACCCCCGGGCGACCAGGTGGCGACATACAGCGTGTCCCCATTGGCGGCTGGCGTCGTGTTAACGATCCGCGCTAATCCGTGCACCCACCACCGACGATCACCTGTCTTCAGATCGTACCCCGTCAACGTGAGGGCACCGGCCACGACAATCTGGGGACCGTCGTCAACGTTGACAACGATCGGCGTCGCATAGCTGCGCGTGAATTCGTTGCGAGGCACCTGCCACACCAAATCACCCGTAAGCGTGTTAAATGCAGATAACGCGTTGTGCGTGTCGTGGTCCTCATTCAAAACGACGAGATCGTCGACCACAATTGGGGAACTAGCAGACCCAAATTCGTCCTGGAAAGGGCCCAGCGCACGTGACCATACCAGTTGTCCCGACAGGTCGTATGCCAACAAGCCGAAACTGCCAAAAAAGACATAGACGCACTCTCCGTCGCATGCGGGTGATGCAACGGCGGGACTACCAACTTGATGGTGTGGCTCGATTTCCCGTCGTGGCGCCGTCTGCTCCCATAGCACGTGCCCTGTGTGGCGATCAACGGCAACCGTCGATAGCCGCTCTTCCTCACGGCGAAATGTCGTCAGGAATAAGCGGTCGCCATACAGACAAGGAGTGGAATGACCAGGCTCGACCGGGCGGCGCCATCGTTGGTTCGCGACGGCTGTCAAATCCGAAGGCAATGTAGCACCTTCGGATGCGTGGCCACCATCGCTACGGAAGTAAACCGTTGGCAATTCGGCCCCCGTCCCACGGGCGACGATAATCACGGCCAAAATCGCCCAACTCATCATCGACTTCATACGTGCGCCCCCCAATTATCATCCGATTCCAAGATCGAACGCGACTTGTTGCCCCAAAGATGCCGAGACAACCATAATGGAATGGCTAGATTAGAAGCGACAACGCCAAATCTGCGTATTCGCCCTACCCTAATCCTCACCACCGGTAACGACGGGCCGGTGACGGAAGAGGGCAATTGTAGTCCACCGCAGCTGAGCGACGCAATTAGCCACTGGAATTGAATGAACTCCGCAACGAGCCGGGTGACGGCAAGCACACACGAACAACTGGCATGACCCACGCGTCAAATCCGGCCGGGAAATCCTCCACGCCGACGATCTGGGCGATCTCGGAGTATTACCAACCGAACTTTTCTGGGGCAGCGATCCAGGCGCAGTGCATTCTGAGCCGCCTTGTCGCACTTGGATTCCCGGTTCACGTGCTGACCGCTGCAGATCAAGCCGCTCGACACCTTGCTGGACAACAGCGATGCGATGATGGAGTCGTGATTCACTACTTGCCCGTACGGAGACGGCGTGATTGGTCTGCCCTTCATTTCGTGGGGCCAGCGGAACGTTGGGCCCGCTCGATGAATGACCTAATCCGCGACCACTCCTTTCATCGACAATTGCGCCGGATGCTGGCGAAATAGCGCGGCCGGGAGATATTCTGCAGTGGTATATCGTGGGAGATTTCACGTGGTCGGTGTTCCGCCAGGCCCGTCAACGGGACTGGAGGAATGTCATTCAGATTTCGCTTGTGGGAGCCGACGACCCGAGTTCTTTCCGAGCCAGCTTTGTCGGATTCTCGACCGCTCTAAAACTTCGTTGTTTCCGCCAGGCAGATTACGTCATTGGGCTCTCGCAAGCGTTGACGGCGAGCTGCCTGCGGGCCGGCGTGACTCCCGCGCGTGTACTTCGGATTCCTAATGGCGTCGAGCTGAAGCAATTCCCCCCTCGTCGTGACGACCAACCGAAATGGCGCGAGATGTTGGGATTGGATCCTCAGCGTCAGTACATCGTGTTTGTCGGCTCGGCAATCCATCGTAAAGGTATTGATGTCGTAATCCCGGCGTTTGCCCAAGTCGCCAAGTCCACCGTCAACGTCGGCCTGCTGGTGGTTGGGCCCTGCGATTTTCACGATACGACGCGGCACGACGCATCTCGTCAACGACTAGTCGACAGCTTACGTGACCAACTTGATGAAGCCAACTGCGCCGATCGAGTTCACTGGATCGGCCAGGTGTCGAACGTTGCCGACTATTTGCTGGCGGCGGACCTCTTTTTCTTTCCCACACGTCGTGAGGGGCTACCAAATGCGATGGCTGAGGCAATGGCCAGCGGCCTGCCAGTCTTGGCTTCGAAGCTGGAAGGGATCACAACCGATCTGATAGACGATGGCGTTGAGGGACGTCTGGTCGCCGGACACGACGCGCGCGTGTACGGCGCGTGCTACTAGAGATGTTGCGCGATCGGGACCGGTTGACGTCGATGGGCCTCGCGGCGCGGCGGCGCATCGAAACCGAGTTCGACATAGAAGGCATCGTTCCGCAATACGCACAATTGTACAACGAGCTCGCTGATTGACGCTTGCGGGCCAGAACCGGCCCATGGTATCGTTGCGCAGTACCCGTTCAAAGGTCCCGACGACAAATCCGCCGAGAGGACGATAGATGTCTGCCATCGAACCGTATGGGAACCGAGCGCGAACCAAGATTGTCGCTACGCTAGGTCCGGCCTGCTGGGATGTGGAGGTCCTGAGGGAGCTTGTGGGGGCAGGCGTCGACGTATTTCGGCTCAATATGGCTCACGGCAAGAGGGTAGAACATGAGTTGGCGGTGCAGAATATCCGGGCGACAGCCCGAGCCGGCCACCGCCCGCTTGGAATCCTGGTCGATTTGGCGGGTCCCAAAATCCGCCTAGGCGAGTTGATCCACGAGCCATTACAGTGCCCTCGCGACGCCGAGTTTCGCTTTGTCCGCAATGCAGGCAATGACGACCGCGAACTGACGTGCAATTACGCTCGTCTGGTTGACGAGTTGGATGTTAACGATCGCGTCCTGCTGGCGGACGGCACCGTCGAAATGGTGGTGATCCACAAGTCCACCGACGTTGCAACGTGCCGTGTCACGAACCCAGGTTCTCTGCGTAGTCGCCAGGGAATCAACCTCCCCGGCGTCAGGCTAAGCGTTCCGGCGATGAGCGACGTGGACCGAGAGAACGCGCGTTGGGCAGCGGCCCAACAGGTCGATTTTGTCAGTTTGAGTTTTGTCCGCTCGGCCGCGGACATTATTCAATTGAAAGAGCTGTTGCAGAGTGTTGGATCAACCGCACTGACCATTGCCAAAATCGAAAAGCCCGAGGCACTCGACCACTTGGAGGCCATCGTCCAGGAATCGGGCGGCATCATGATCGCTCGTGGTGATCTGGGGGTCGAAATCGATGTAGCCGAAATGCCCGTGAAACAAAAGCTGATTATCGATGTCTGCCAACGGTGGAAAAAGCCCGTCATTGTGGCCACGCAGATGCTCGATAGCATGCAGCGAAACAATCGTCCAACACGGGCCGAGGTCACGGATGTCGCTAACGCAATACTGGATGGCACTGACGCCTGTATGCTCTCGGGAGAAACGGCGATTGGCCAATATCCGATCGAGTCGGTACAGATGATGAATCGCATCATGTTGTCCACGGAGCGTTCGATGCAACGGATGACAGCGCGCCGTCGAGACGAAGAAGTACCCGACGGAGTTCTCGTCCATCCGATCACCTCCGCGGTCGTGGCCGCCGCGGGACACATCGCCGAACAGGTGGGGGCTCGGATCGTCGTTATCGCCACGCGCAGCGGCAACACGGCGCTGGCCAAGGCGAAGCGGCGAGATTTTGTGCCGACCGTCGCCGTCAGTGATCGAGCTTCGACATTGCAACAGATGTGCCTGTTCTGGGGTATTACGCCCCTCTCAGGCGGCCCTCAAGACTTAGATACAGAACTGATTTCCTTTATTGATCGATGGGGACGCCAACAAGGCATCCTCCAATCGGGCGACCGTGTCGTCGTGGTGGCAGGGACTCAGGTTCACGCCGGGGCACATAATCAACTGGTTGTGCATCAGGTCGATTGACGCGCCCACGGATCACGCTTGGCGCGCAATCAACGTCGCTGCCCATGCCGGTGGGCTTGCCACCAAGCTCCCAGAAACACTTGCAGCAGGCTGAACATCCAAAAGGTCCAAAATGCCGCGAGAACGCCACTCGCAAGGCAACCTAAAGACATCGTCGACACGGTGGCTGCTGCAGGATTCGTGCGCTGCAGTGTCACGCCTCCACCGATCGCGCCGGCAATTCCACCCAGGACCGTTACGACAACAGGAAACCAGCCGAGGGACGTTCGACGGCTCAGACGAGTCACCGGTGCAAACTGATGCGGTTGAATGCGCCGACGTCCGGACGGAAGGCCTAGCCCTTCACCGGTCGGCCCCTCCCGCAAGTCGGCGATCGAATGCTGCGTGCCGCGCTGCCTCAAGCGACTTCCGATCGCATTACCCGCGACATGGCGCCGACAATGAGCGCAAATGAAATGAGAGCGAGGCCCACAACCGGTCCCACAGCTTTCCAGACTGCGAGACCAACCGCTACCAAGCCCATGCCCCAAAACAGCCCGCGAAGCGTAAATTTTGGCGGCGTTAAACCCGTCGTTGGTTCGTTGGGCGCGTCCTGTCCAGTCTTGACAGTCACGTGTGGTCCCCATCATGTCTCAGTTACAAGGCACGACGAGCTACGGTCGGCTAACCGGTCAACCGCCAATTGCGTTCGACTTTAGATCCTGCCGGCAGCTCATCCATGAGCATTATACGCAGGCTCTCGATCTTTGTCAGATGTGCGGGCCTTCCGATCTTGGTTACTCGACCAACACGACGGGCGAAAAGATCAACGTGGTGCGATTTCCCCCATCGTCATCACGGATGCCTCCTCGTGTCTGCATCGCGGCAGGTTGGACGATAACCTGCTTGGTTTTCATTGCGCCCGATAATTTCACGTTTAGAATGCGGATACCAGTAAAACATGTGATCGTATAGTAGGCGTTATTTCCATTGCCCGCTACCGAATCAAAAATCGGTATCATGCGAGGCTCTCCCTTGATTTCCTCCAAAGAAGTCTTAATCGCGGCACTGATCCCCGTATCTCCGTTGAGGATCAATTCTCCGTTCTGATCAAAAGTAATTGCCCCGTCATGGTACGCTAAATCCTCGGCACTCAAACCGTGCAGTATTTGTCGCTGCAAATCCGGTGTCGCGTTATTTGTATTGCCGAAATCAACGGTGCCACGATTACCGGGCGCCCCAGTCCCCTGCGGATACAGGTTCACCTCTGGAATACCATCCGGACCGTCGGTGATCTCGCCGGTATCGGGATTGTACGTATAATTGTCGTCGCCATTACGCATCAAGATCCCGTCCTCGTAGGTCTCTCGATCCAACGTAATGGGAAGCATCCCCAAATTGCTGCCGTCTTCGGGCATCTTGAAACCGATGAATCCTGACCAAAACGCCGCGGTGGCATCACAATCGAGACCCAATTGCCCGACACCCAGGGCGCGAGCAAAAAACAATCGCAGCTGCCCGTTCTGTGCGTCTGTCCGCTGAACGCGAACGCGTACGGTGTTCGTGTACAAGCTGGAGTTGGGATCGACGACGCCCGTGCCGCCACTCTCGGTATAGTGGCCAACAACGACGTCGTCCTCGGCTAGCCCGGGATTGACCTGGGCCACGACATTTAGTTCGGCGAATTCTTCCGCCACCGTGCGAGCGTTGACGGTCGCATCCGATTTACTGATTTCGCCCAAGGTCGCGATTTGGTCCTCCAACAGCCGCCACGTTGCCGCCAATGCCGCGGCATCGGCCGAGCGTTGGAGCTCTGCGCGGGCAGTATAAATGAAGCCCAGATCGAGTGCAAACGCGACGCAGCCTACCAGGCCGATTAGCAGGAACATGGTTAAGACGACGATATTTCCTCGTCGTGAGCATCGTGGAGAAACACGTGAGAGCTTCATATAAACACCGAGTGCTGGGTTAAAATTCGCCTTGGAATGCAGCTTGCCTGAACGAAACCAGTAATCCAAAACAATCAGTCGTTGTCGACGTGCATGTCCACGTTCACATGGAAAACCTGCCCATCGCTGGTGTAGATGCGAATGCGTTCCAGTACGAGCGCATCAACGCGATTTGCAGCGAACGTCACGCCCGAGCTATCGACCGAAGTGAGCGGATCGTAGAGGTTCAGATTTGTGAGGCTGGTCGAAACGCTTTCTGTCAGCAGATGCGTCCCACCGAACGTGCCCCAGGTTGTCGACTGCCCATTCTCGATACGGAACGTCAGACCACCATTGTCAAGCGACATCACTTGGGTCCATGTGACACGTTCACTGACGTTGTCAAACTCATCATCGGGACGCAAGCGGTAGTACGAGACAGGTGTATCGCCATTCCAAACCTGCAATTGCATCCCACCTGGCGCGAATTGTTCGAGTGCTTGGTAGTTAACATTGAAGATGGCATGCACGCCACTTAGATCACTACGTGGTGAGATGGCCGTTGTTATCTGTGGCGCAGTAACGTTGGGATCTGGTTCACCAACATCTAATCGCCAGTCTTCTTCGACGCGGACGACTTGAAGCGTCGTTGGGGCAATGTGCTCGTCAACGAAAGTTTGCCCAAGCGCACTCGACGTCGCCATCAGACCTACACAGCATAAACCGCTTGCCAATACCAGTCGAAATCGAAGTTGCATCTCTCAGCTCCCGAAACTGAACATTGTTCTAATGATGTTAATTCCACCCGTACCAGCCAAGAATAGGCATTCGGAAAAGTATGGAAGCTGGCGACAGGTTGACTTGCATGCGCAATTCGACAGAGAATTCTGTCCTACTCGAACCTTATCTCGGATTTATTTCGTCGGCGTTAAAAAAATTTAGTCGCACACGGTGAATCGACCACCTAAAGGACCTCGCGTCCTGACGTGCCGTGAGAGGTGTTGACTTCGCGATTCACGAGAGCCGGTCAAAGGCGTCACACGTTTCCGAAACAGCACCTGAGGCGAAAAATCCATTTCCCAATCGATCGACCGCTCGCGGGGACGGTTTTGCCCCTGACTCGACACAAACTTTTCTGCGGCCGATACAATGTGAAGTCGCCATGGCGGTTCAGCGTCTCGGTATCGGAGAAGGAGGGCGGAAACGAGCGGATCCGGCTATTTTTCCGACCGCGCCATTCAGATGCCCTGGCTAGGCTACGGCCATCTGATCCGCCCACGGGGGAGCACTAAATATGTCCAAGCTACCATTTCTTTCGCATCGACTTCTACTGCTAGCTGGATTGGCGTTCGTCGGCTTCCTGCTGGTGTATCTCCCCTCAACCGTCATCAATCAGTACCGGGCCGCGCGGGATTTGGGGCCGTTGTGGGGCATCCTTTATCTGGTCACGGTTGGAGTCGGTGGCAGCCTATTGGCAGGCGTTAGTGGATGGATCGTCTGGCGGATTACGGCCAACACCTGGCGCAAGCGGCAGCGGAAGTCGAAGCAGGCGCGAAACCCCAGCCAAATGAGCGTCTCCGATCGGGAGCGAGAAGTGGAGGAGAACCTGGCGGCCGTCACCAGCCTCCGTAACGATCCGTCGGTATCGGCAGAACTCCGCCAGGAATTGAGCCCGCTGATTCGCTGGATCGAAGAAAAGCAGGAGCAACGTCGATTAGAAATCGTGGCGTTTGGCACTATCTCGAGTGGAAAATCGTCCTTGCTCAATGCACTGGCCGGCCGCGACGTGTTCGCCACGGACTTGCGCGGCGGAACGACGGTAGAACGCAACGAAATCCCCTGGCCGGGTATGGACGAAGTACGTCTGGTGGACACTCCGGGATTGGGCGAGATCGACGGAAGCCATCGGCAACATACAGCCGCCGAAGCGGCCAAGGATGCCGATCTGGTCCTGCTGGTCGTGGATGGGCCGCTACGGGACTCCGAATTCCAGTTGCTGGACCAATTGGCCGCAATGGAAAAGCGCGTCGTCATCTGCCTCAATAAAGAGGACTGGTACACCCCCAAGGACCGGGACGCCTTGTTAGGCCAAATTCGTCGTCAGGTCCACGAATTCGTGCTACCGGACGATATTGTCGCCGTGCGTTCGCGGCCGACGGAGCGCGAACGAATTCGCGTCCTAGCCGACGGCCAGGAAGTGCCGGAAACCGTCACGGTACCGCCCGATATTCGACCACTCGCCGAGAGGATGCTGCAGATAGTCCGGCACGACGGACGAGACCTGCTGGCCGCCAACTTACTTTTGCAATCGCGGGGCTTGGTCGACGAAGCCAAGGAGCGGGTTCGCGACGCACTCGATCAACGCGCTTGGGAAATTGTTGACAAATACACCTGGGGTTCGGCGGGTGCCGCAGCTTTGAGTCCTCTGCCAGTCGTGGACTTGGCAGCGGGGGCAGCGATTTCTACAAAGATGGTGATGGATCTGGCGCGCGTCTACCATCAAGATATCGACGTTGACGTTGCCGTTAATCTGCTCGGCCAACAAGGAAAAAACCTGCTCGGTGTCCTCGGCACCACAGCCGCCACCCCCCTGGTCACCGCCGGTATCGCATCCATGATTAAGGGCGTACCGGGTGTGGGGACGATCGCCGGTGGACTGCTGCAGGGCATCGTCCAGGCGGTGATCACGCGCTGGATCGGTGGCATCTTCGTTACGTATTTCAAGCACGAAATGCAAGAACCGCCGGGGGGACTGGCCGCACTGGCTCGCAGGGAATGGGAGCGAGTTACCAGTGTCGCGGAACTTCGCAAATTGGTACAGTCAGCACGAACACGCTTCCAGGATCACAGTCCGCTGTTGCCGGACCGCAAGGATGACGCATGAATCCCACCGACACGGTCAAACCAGCCTTTGAGGCGGCGCTGGCATCGATCAAGCAAGCGGTCGACAAGTATCGCGGCTGCACGCCCGAAGAAAAAGAGCGTCTGCGTCAAGACCTGTCCCAACTACAAGACGTTGAGGAAAAGTTGACGCATGGACGCGTCGAAATCGTTCTATTCGGTGAAATCAGCACGGGCAAGTCGGCATTGATTAATGCCCTCGTGGGTAGACCTGTCGCCGAGGTCGATGTGCAAGGCGGTTGGACGAAGGAAGCTCGCGGCGTCCGCTGGGAAGAAACTGACTACGTACTTCCTGGACTTGAAGGCTCGCAGCTCGTTCTGGTCGATACACCCGGAATCAATGAAGTTGGAGATAGTGATCATGAAACGATTTCTCGGGCCGCCGCCCGCCGCGGCGACCTGATCCTGTTCGTCACCGATTCCGATTTGAATGAGGTTGAGTATTCCGCGATCCTAGCCCTGACCGCCGTTTCCAAGCCAATCCTGTTGGTCCTCAACAAGATTGACTTGTACGATGAGCAAGAATTGCAGGCACTGACCGAATCCATTCGTGATCGCAGATTGCGGCATGTGGTCCCGCCGGAAAACTTTGTGACGGTCGCGGCGGATCCCCGAGAAGTTGAGATCGTGACCGAAGACAGCTCCGGACGAGAAACCAGCCATTGGGAGAAGCCGCCGCCCGATGTGACTCGGCTGAAGGCCCGCATTCTAGAGATTCTGGCCAAGGATGGCCGTGCCTTGATTGCGCTGAATGCCGCTATGTACGCTGCCGACAAAACAGACCGTATTGCGAAGCTCAGGATCCAACTGCGCGATCAGAAGGCGAATCAGACGATCTGGAGTTTTGCCGCAGCCAAAGCGTTGGCCGTCGCGCTCAATCCCGCACCGATCGCCGATGTGGTGGGGGGTAGTGCCGTGGATATCACGATGGTGATCGCACTCGCACACGTCTACGGATTGGAAATGTCTTGGGCCAACGCTCGCAGCTTGGCGCGGTCGATTCTCGCCGCCGCCGGTTGGGTCACGGCGACCGAAATCGCCACGCATTTGGTCGTTGGTGTTTTCAAAGGGCTGACCCTGGGCACCGGCACCGTGCTGACAGCAATTCCTCAGGGAGCGGCGGCGGGATACGGGTCCTTCATCGTCGGCAAGGCCACGAAGTACTATTTGGAGCACGGCGCATCATGGGGGCCCGACCAGCCCAAAGCCGTGATACGTCGGATTCTCGACGAAACCGATCGGCAATCGGTACTTGATCATTTGAAAGTCGAGATTAAAAAAAAGATACAAAAGAATCTTTCGAACGCGGAACAGGTTTAGCGTGATTCGCGTATCGAAGCGGAAGCTGGGAACACCTGCGACGAGGCGTTTCGTACATTACGCGCCACGGTCAACGACGCTTCACGAATCGAGGACAACATTATGCCCATCTATGAATACCATTGCGGCAAGTGCAACAGCGAATTTGAGTTGTTGGTCCGCAACAATGAGGCGCCATCGTGCCCAAGTTGCGGAGCCGAGCAGCTAGAGAAACTAATAAGTGTGCCAGCGGCGCCCAGTGTGGGCAGCGGCGAACTGCCTCTTTGCCCACCCTCAGCCGGCCATTGTGGTCGACCTGCCTGCGGCGAGGGAGGTTGTCAAGGCTTCTAGCGGGAATGCCCAGCGACGTCGACCACGTTGCCTCACGATGTCTGCGGAGGGCGCAATCGAAAACGGCCAGGGTCGCTGCCGACCCGGCCGTTTCACCAATCGCTCCCAGCAGCAGAAATCTCAGGGCAACAGCGTTAATCCCGAAACCAAAGCTCCAACTTGATAGCGAAACGCTCGAGAGCTCAATGGGACGGCCGGTACCATCCATGGAGCGCAGCTTCCAGGCCGGTAGTAGCCCAAGGCATACTGACATTCGTTCGGCGTATTCAAACCAATATGGTAGGGCAGGAAGAAAATGTTGCCGAAGAAGTGAGCCCCCGACAACACCGCTTGCTTCATGGGCCCCGCGGTATGGCCGTACCGTTCCAATTGGACTTCTTCAAAATACAACGGCTTGTGACACAATGCTGACGCCGTCCAAGTGAACGTTGTCATCGTCCAATTGCGAACTTCATAAGGCCGTACTTCCGGGTTGAATTCGCTCGGGATTCCCCACCAAGCACTCACGAAACACAAATCCTCGTTGCTCAAGTCGTACCATGACAGCGTACGGAGTTGTCCGTCGGCAACACGCACAAAGACTTGGCCGTTTCGAAAATCTTCGATCTTTCCCTGGGCCAGGACCGCGCCACGACGACTCCGCCACGTTCTGACCGGAGACCGTTTGATTGTTTCGCGGGGTGGCTCATCCCCCTGGTCCGTACTTTCGTCAGGTTCAATCGACGGAGTAATATCCAAAGTGATCGACCGAATCGGAGTGCGTCGTAAACGGTCCCAGGCGTCCTGTAAATCGGCAAGCTCCTCCGGGCAATTACGGCCATTGAAATCAACGATTTCGTCTCCCGGCTGCCGCAGGGGTGCTGCCTGCTCTCGTGCAGGCTGCGGAACTCGACGTTCCGGTCGCAGCGGATTGTCTTCGCGCGGTACGGGTTCGATGTCCGGCACGGCCGGCGGTGACTCCATTTCCTCTGTTGAATCCTGCTCCCGTACGTGCGGCAACAGATCTTCGAGTCCGTCGTCGAACGGCTCCGACGGAAGTTCGACTTCGTTCGGTTGCACCCGAGTGGGTGGCGGTGAGGTGGTCGTCTGAGGCTGATCACCGAACACATCATCCAGAGTGCCCTCATCGAGAGAATTGGTCAGCTCGTCCGGTAACTCCGCGTCAAATGGAATTGATGCGTCCTCTGATGCTTCGCTCGGGAAGGCCGGTTCCGCAAAGCCTTGCTGTGGCAACTCCGTTGCGTCCATCTCCGGAACGAGCGCGTCGGGCAATTCGTCCGCCGGACGATCTAACTCTGGTACGTCGGTTGGCGCATCGCTCGGTGTGCCTCCGGGTAGCAGTTCGTCTAAAACGTCGTCGAATACGTCACTGGGAGCCGAATCGTCTGCAGCTTGCTGCGCCGCGACCAGATGGAGCTCTCGCGTAACCGGCCGAGTGGCCGAGAGGGGTGTTGCGTTCCGCAACGCTCGCGTTGGCAAGGCCGCTGGCGGTCGCGTGACCGTCTCGTGAGGCGTTGCAACGGCATCGACACGCGGAACAATGTGCGAAACCTTGGAAATCGTCGATGAGTCGGTTGGGCGTGGGCCGGGCGTCCGGTTGGGAGCCGTCCTTAACCCCGACAGATAACTCGGGTGGCGCCGTAGCGCTGTCAATGGTAGCTCGGCCTGCGGTTTGACCCAGCGCAGATGGTCATTGGAATCAGGTAGTGACCTCGGCCGTGTCCATTCCCGATCCGCCTCGCGTCGTGCGGCGGTCTTCTGCGCAGAACGTCGAATGGAGCCTGTGGCCCGATCGACGTCCTGATGCATGCCGTCTTGGCCGTTGAGCACGGCCGTGAATATGCCGACGAGGATGCTGACGCGTGCTACACAACACATAGCTTGACTAGCAAGCCTGTTCCGGCACGTCGCGCTCCAGCGACGCCTACGGCTTATCGCCGCTGGGGTATTCGGGACTGTAATTGGGAGCTTCTTGCGTGATGGCGATGTCATGGGGATGGCTTTCTCTCACACTCGCCGGCGACACTCGTATGAATCGCGCAGTCCGTGCGCAATTCCTCAATCGTTCTGGCACCGCAGTATCCCATCCCCGCTCGAAGCCCCCCTACGAGCTGGTATACAAACGGGCCAAGAGGTCCCTTAAAAGGAACTCGACCCTCAACTCCCTCCGGCACAAGTTTGCCGGGATGGGAGCTCACTGCATCCGCTTGGCGGTAGCGTTCGCTGGACCCTTTGACCATGGCACCCAGCGATCCCATACCGCGATAAACTTTGAATGTTCGTCCTTGATACAGGATCTGGTGTCCAGGACTCTCGGCCAAACCCGCAAACAAGCCACCGATCATGGCGACACTTGCCCCGGCAGCAATGGCCTTGGTCAGATCTCCTGAAAACCGAATGCCTCCATCCGCAATAATTGGCGTGTTGGTTGCTTTAGCCGCCTGGGCCGCCTCGTAGACGGCCGTGATCTGAGGCACTCCCACACCGGAAATCACGCGCGTCGTGCAGATCGAACCTGGGCCAATGCCCACTTTGACCGCGTCACAACCCGCGTCGATCAGATCCTGTGCTCCCTGCCGCGTGGCGACATTTCCGGCAACCACCTCAATGTCCCATTGCTTCTTCGTTTCCCGTACCGTTTCAATTACATTCCGGGAATGACCGTGAGCACTGTCTACGATCAGTACGTCCACATCCTTGCTGATCAGGCTCTCGGCGCGTTCGAAGTCAAAGACGCCAATCGCCGCACCAACCCGTAATCTTCCCTGCTCATCGCGACACGCACTCGGATACCGTTTGAGCATGTCGATGTCTTTGATGGTGATCAGTCCCGTCAGTGTGTAATCTTCGTCAACCAGTAAAAGTTTCTCCACCTTTTTAGCCGTTAAAATCTTCTCAGCTTCCTCAAGCGTTACTCTACCGGTTGCTGTCACCAGATTGCTGGCAGTCATCACCTCGGAAACAGGTAGCTCAGTGCGCTCCAGAAAACGGAGGTCACGTCGCGTCAGTATTCCTTTCAAGCGACCGTTGGCCTGCGTGATTGGGACGCCGGAGACGTTGTGCTTCTCCATAACCTCCTGAGCCTGCATACGGTTGCTGTCGGTGGCAGCGTGACAGGATCGCTAATGATGCCATTGGCACTCCGCTTGACCAAGTCAACCTCTTTGGTCTGACGATCGATCGACATATTCTTATGGATTACTCCCAGTCCGCCTTGTTGGGCCAAGGCGATCGCCATGGCACTTTCGGTGACCGTGTCCATGGGAGAGCTAAGCAGCGGCACGTTCAGCGTGATGCGGGCCGTAAGCCGAGAGCGTACATCGACGTCCGAGGGAACGACCTCGCTATAGCCGGGCAAGAGCAGCACGTCGTCAAACGTAATCCCCTCGATTGAGATCTTATCCTGCATCGCGGCGACTCCTTGAGTGAAGCGGATGGTCTCGTCGAAGTCCGGCATTATGACGCCGGTCGGCCGAGTTGGCAACTTGCCCGCTTCATTCCGGTGCCGACGCATCGTCGAGGGTCTGCATCGCTTGAACCAATTGCCCATCCTGCGATGGGAGGACGGCCCGCAAATCGAGCAGCAAGCGATCCTGCTGGATCCGCCCGAACACAGCAAAAGGGCCCACCCGTAGGCGGCGCGCCAGTGAGTCGACGCTTCCCTCCGTCGGCTCCAGCGAAACACACCATGTGGGCAGTTCTTGGGTCGGCACCGAGCCACCACCCAGAAATGTCCTCCCCGCCACCGCCTCAGCAATGCGGATTGCCGGACACTCCTGCAATTGAGGAGCGAGCCGTTGCGCTCGATTCGCCAGGTTCTCCGCGGAGGTACTCAACAACATCAGCAGGGGGATCTGTTCCTTGGCCTTCACCGGGTCCCGATACAGATGAAGCGTCGCTGCCAGCGCAGCCAACGTCATCTTGTCGACACGCAGCGCCCGCGTTAACGGATGACGCGCCAGCGAATCGATGTACTTGCGACGTCCGACCAGGATCCCACATTGCGGCCCACCCAGCAGCTTGTCGCCACTGAACAGTACGAGGTCCGCGCCTGCGGCGACGCTGTCAACCGCCAGCGGCTCGCCCGGCAAACCGAATTGGCCGAAGTCGATCAACGCGCCAGACCCTATGTCGTCAATCACCGGCATATCGTAACGGTGCCCCAATTCAACCAATTCTTCCAACGAAGCCTGTTCGGTAAACCCGCGAATCACGAAGTTGCTCGGATGGACACGCAACAGCGCTCCGGTGGTGGGCCCCAACGCCGCAGCATAATCCTGGATGCGTGTTTTGTTCGTGGTCCCGACCTCGCGCAACGAGGCCCCACTGAGTGTCATTACGTCCGGCAATCGGTAGCTTCCGCCGATTTCCACCAAGTGACCGCGGGACACGACGACTTCCCGATCTTTGGCCAATCCGGCCAGCGCAAGCAACGTGGCTCCGGCGTTATTGTTCACCACTAGAGCCGCTTCGGCCCCGGTTAATTCGATCAGATATCGGTCCACAGCCCGGATGCGTTGCGACCGTGTGCCCGTTTCCAAATCAACTTCCACGCTCGCGTATCCGGCTGCCACCGCGAGAAACTTCCTGAATCGCGACTTCCGCGAGGGGTGCCCGGCCTAAGCCGGTGTGGAGAATGACGCCCGTCGCATTGATGACGGGTCGAAGTCGGGAACGCTGGTCGGCCATGATCCATTGCGAGGAATGCGATCGGCCAATTCTCCCGCGGCGGGAATCCTTACGTCGGCCGCCTTTTGTTGAATTTCGCCTCTCAGATGATCCAAAAACGAGCGAACCTCTGACACAACCACATGATGACTCACTTTATCCACCACTCGACGGAGCGGAGGACTTTCTAACAGTTCGTGAACCGAGGGAATGTGTCGCAAGGGATTATTGGCCATGCATGAAATCCTTCTTGGTCGTTGATCGACGCTCGCCGGACTACGTTTCCGGTAAATTCGGGGGGATCCCATCGGAGCCCAACCGCCACTCCGATCGACTATACGGTAGCTTGACTAGGGGCCGAACTCAAACGACGCAAATCCCCCTGCCGTTCGGTAAAGCCGACGCGATCCAAGTACTCGCCAATGGGAACGCCGTATTTACGCGTCGTCCCCAGCACCTCACGGATTTCACTCATCGTCAGTTCCGGACGCTCTCGAAAGACTTCCACCAGCCGGCGGCGCAGGTCCTGCTCCACGTCGGCGTGCAAGTACAGACCGTCAGCAATCTCAACCAGATCCCCGTCACTGGCTGCCAGGGCAATCAGCGACCGCACGGACTTCTGGTTCTTTGTCACCGCCTGCTCGCATTCCTTCAGTGACGGAGGCTGACAACCCGCGACGCGGTACTGTTCGATGAGCTGACGTAGTATTTCCTGCTCGCCTCGACTCAACTTCGGGCCACGGTCAGCCAAACCAACCGATCGCTCGTCTAACCGCACTCGCCCATCATGTTGCATGCGCGCGAGCACGGCATTTACGATGGCCGCCTCACCGAGGTATTCGAATTTCTGTATCAAGCTCGCCCGCTCACAATGACGTCGCAACGGATGTTGCTCATGCCAATGTTCCAATACGGTCGCCACGCGTTCCGCATATTCTTCTAACCGTAACGTGTGCAGGTACAATTGGCGGTGGCCGCTTAGCGGCAGTGCGACGAGATCTTTTTGTTCGATCAGCTGCGCGAAGACCCGATCATAATCGTCGATACCGGCGATACGAGCCAGAACGTCGGCACCGTAAGTGCCACGGTCCGCGAAATACAGCGCTGCTGACGCTCGTACCAAGGGTTCAGCTGAAGTCGATTGCTGCAGCAGTTCCATCACTCGCGGCGACGGCCGACGCAACTTGGCAGCGGCGGGCACCAGCACGCGTCCGCCGGCGATCGTCATCACCGGAGATTCACTGCGCAACACAAACGGTTGATTCCACGTGGTCACCACCGGCTCACTCAGAAACAGCTGCACGAAGCCTTGCTGGTGGCTGTGCAACGGCCCCGTTGTCAATGGCACAGCCGATGCCAAAACTTCGGCCGTGCCGACGTGAAACCGCACTCGGTCGCGAACCTTCAAAGGTCGTGGAGCCGACGGTAGCATGGCAACCTGACACGTGACTAAGCGACTGGGAATCAAATGCCCCGGGGCTGCCAATTCCTGCCCGCGTCGTACTTGGTCATGATGGATGCCGGCTAAGTTGATCGCCGCGCGTTGGCCGCGCGACACGCGCGGCACCTCACGATCGTGATTGTGTAATCCCCGGACGCGTACATCGAATCCCCCCGGCTCGACTACCAATCTGTCACCAATCGATGTTTGTCCTGTCGACACGCTGCCCGTGACGACAGTGCCATGTCCCGCCACGGTAAACGCGCGATCAATCGCCATCCGGAATGGCGCTTGTTCGCGCACGATCGCCAACGGTGCGGCCAAAGCGGCCGCTTGCCGAAGTGCCGCTTTGAGCTCGCCCATGCCCGCGCCCGTAACAGCGCTTGTTCGCACGATCGGGGCGGATGCGAGAAACGTGTCCCGCACCAACTCGCGCACTTCCTCTTCAACCAGCGAAATCCAGTCGGGGTCCGCAACATCGACTTTCGTCAACGCAATAACACCCGACTGCAAATCCAGCAAGCGCAATACGTCCAGATGTTCTCGCGTCTGTGGCTTGACGGAATCGTCGGCGGCGACCACCAATAGTGCCAAATCCATACCAGTTGCGCCGGCCAGCATCTGTCGCACAAAACGCTCGTGCCCTGGAACATCGACAATTCCCAATCGAAAGCCGTCCAACGCTAACTCAGCAAAGCCCAGCTCGATGGTGATACCGCGTTTCTTTTCCTCGGGCAGACGGTCCGTATCGACCCCAGTGAGACACTTGATCAATGTCGTCTTGCCGTGGTCGATGTGTCCCGCTGTACCCAAAATCAGATCGATACTCATTTCCACAGTTTACCGTATCGTCCGGGTGCGATCACTACGGCGTCGACGGCCGGTATTGGGCGATCGCTGGTCCTGAGGCGGCGCGCGTCCAACCGGCGAAGGCTCGACAAGGCGCCCCACGGATCCGTGCTTGTAGCTCTCCCGGAAAGTGATATCACAAAAGGCGGCCGCGGAACCTGCGTTGGGTCCGATCGGCCAAGTCACGTCGACCTCACGGGAAAGGCCCTATCATGCCCACTCCGACCCTTCGCGTCACTGTCTGGAACGAATTCGTCCATGAGCGGCAGAATCCCCACGTGCAACAGATTTACCCGGATGGGATACATCAGGCCATTGCCACGGGCTTGCAGCGTGAGTTGGCAGACACGGTTGTGGTTCACACTGCCACGTTGGACCAGCCCGAACACGGCCTGACACAGCAGCGCCTCAACGAAACCGATGTGCTGCTGTGGTGGGGCCACCTGGCCCATGACCAAGTCGCCGACGAGATCGTTCAGCGAGTCCAGCAGCGTGTGTGGCAGGGAATGGGCTTCTTGGCGCTGCATTCGGCCCACCTCTCGCGGCCCTTCACGCAACTGATGGGCACCAGTTGTATGCTGCGTTGGCGTGAAGCCGGTGAGCGTGAACGACTATGGATCGTTAATCCTTCCCATCCCATTGTCAGTGGCCTGGACGATGAATACTTCGAGTTGCCTGCCACCGAGATGTACGGCGAGTTCTTCGACATCCCCGCCCCGGACGAACTGATTTGTATTAGCTGGTTCGAAGGGGGCGAAGTATTTCGGTCCGCGTGCACCTTCCGTCGAGGAAAGGGCCGCATTTTTTATTTTCGCCCTGGCCATGAAACCTTTCCCCTCTATCACCATCCGACGGTCCTGAAGATCCTTGCCAACGGTGTCCGCTGGGCCGCTCCCACGGGATCACCGTATTTCGGTCAGGGTCGCGAAATCCCCCACCCCCTCTCGCCCCTATCAAACCGCGAGCAATAGACCACTCCTCAGAGGGGACCTCCTAAGGAAAGTCAACTCATTTTTCGGACTAAAGCTCCCTTCAATGCCAGCGAGTCGCTGTGTTCGGAACGCTTTCGATTGATATAATGCAGCTGCCCGCCGCGACACCGGCTAGAACTGCATCCCGCTCCAGTTGACCGCAAGTCCGCAAGTCGCGACTATCATCCCGACCTCTAAATAACGAGAACAATTTGCATGTACGGCTGCCCGGCCAGGATCGTGGACGCGCTTGCGCAATTCTGCGGAGCACAGTATCGGAAGCGACGCCTCGCGAACTTCCTTGCCGGATGTCTGATCTTCGGTGGGCCGCTCGGTCATGCGACGTGCTCCGAGCCCATACCCGCCACCAATTTCACGCAGCAGATTCAGCCATTGTTGGAAACGTATTGCACGGGCTGCCACGGCAGTGACGCCCCTGAGGCCGACTTACGACTGGAAATGACGGCCGACGACCTCGATTTTACCGCTCAGCACGAGCTGTGGAGTCACGTCCAGGAAAAACTCCGCACCGGCGAAATGCCGCCGGAAGACGAACTGCAGCCGACCGACCAGGAACGACACACGATGCTCGAATGGGTCGACTTGGCCGTTGCTCAAGTTGATTGCCGGCAGCTGAGCCAACCGGGTCGAGTGACCATCCACCGGTTGAATCGCACGGAATACAACAATACGGTGCGCGATTTAGTCGGCATTGACTTCCAGCCAGCCGCCGATTTTCCCGCGGATGATGTCGGCAACGGTTTCGATAATATCGCGGATGTCTTATCCTTACCGCCGCTGTTGATGGAAAAGTACTTGGCAGCAGCGGAGCAAATCGTCGATCGCGCCATGTCAGCCCCTGAGCTCCAAGCAAGCCTCGTCGTGCCCGTCGCGACCGAGGGTGTCGATGAGGCGGCCCGACAGACGTTGACACGGTTTGCCTCACGTGCCTTCCGCCGACCGGTGGATGAAGCCGAACTTGCGGCCTTGTGGACGCTTTACGAGGGTGAGCGAGATGCGGGTGTCGACTACCCGCAAAGCGTCGCGCTGCCCTTAATCGGCATCTTGACGTCACCCAATTTCTTATTTCGCATCGAGTTGGACTCTCCGACGGAGGATCCCGAGGCAGTGCGTGCCCTGAACCCGTATGAATTGGCATCGCGACTGTCGTACTTCCTATGGAGCAGCATGCCCGATGAACGACTCTTCGAAATGGCCGCGGGCGGGCATTTGACGGAACCACAAGTCCTGGCGGCCGAAGTGGAGCGGATGCTGAAGGACGACAAGTCCCAAGCACTGCTCACTAATTTCGTCGCTCAATGGCTGCAGCTGCGAAGTCTCAATCAGATCCAGCCCGATCCGGAACGTTTTCCGACGTTTGACGGCGAGTTGCGGGCAGCGATGCTGCAGGAAACACAGCGATTTGCCCAGGCAATTGTAAGCGAGAACCTTAGTGTTTTAGAATTCCTGGACGCCGATTTTACTTATCTCAATGAACGGCTCGCCAAACACTATGGCGTGGACGGAATTGAGGGTGATGAGTTTCGCCGGGTGAGTCTATCGGATGCACGGCGAGGTGGCATTCTGACACAAGCCAGCATCCTGACTTTGACATCGAACCCCACCAGAACGTCACCCGTTAAGCGAGGCAAATGGATCCTGGAAAACATCTTGGGCACCCCGCCCCCACCACCTCCACCTGGTGTACGCGCCTTGCAAGAAGAAGGTGAAACGGAATTGTTGGGCTCGCTGCGTGAGCGCATGGCGCAACATCGCACGGACCCCTCGTGTTCCGTCTGCCACAAGAAGATGGACGCGCTGGGATTTGGTTTTGAAAACTTCGATGCCATCGGGGCCTGGCGAGACCACGACGGAGGATTCCAAATTGATCCTTCAGGAACATTGCCTGGAAATCAGGTGTTTGAGGGTCCAGCGGAGCTGCGCAAGATTCTGATGAACGAGCGTCGGGATCAATTCCTACGCTGCTTGTGCGAAAAAATGCTGACCTACGCGCTGGGTCGAGAACTAAAAGCCTTCGACCGTTGTGCCATCGATGCGATCACGAAACAGCTAAAGGAAGACGACTACCGATTTCACAGCCTCGTCAAAGGAATTGTTGCCAGCGAGCCATTCTGCAAGCGAGGAATTCGAGGAGTAACGCAATGACGAGAACGTGGCAAATCTCACGACGTACGGTTCTGCGCGGCTTGGGTGCCGCAGTTACGTTGCCGCTGTTGGACGCAATGCAGCCGACGTCTTTATGGGCCGCAACGGCAGGCAGCGCAGCCAACGTGCCACCTCGCCGAATGGCGTTTTTCTTCGTTCCCAATGGGGTTAACTTAGCGCATTGGACGCCTCAAAGCGAAGGCTACGGTTACGATTTGCCGTCCATTCTCCAGCCACTCGAACGCGTAAGAGACGAGGTCTGCGTTCTCAGCGGATTGACGCATGACAAGGGACGCGCCAACGGTGATGGGGCGGGGGACCATGCGCGTTCTGCGTCCGTCTTCTTAACAGGATGTCAGCCGCGAAAGACCGCCGCTGGCAACATCCATGTCGGCGTATCGGTCGATCAACTCGCCGCCAGACAAGTCGGGCAATCGACTCGTTTCGCCTCACTGGAATTAGGATGCGACCAAACACGCGATACGGGTAACTGTGATTCGGGCTATAGCTGCGCATACTCTCATAACATCTCCTGGTCGTCATCCGAAACGCCCGTCGCCAAAGAAATTGAGCCGCGGCTCGTTTTCGAACGTCTATTCGGCGGCCAAACAAATGAAGCAGGACGGACAGCGAACGAGGAGCGCCGCGGTCGCCGCAAGAGCGTCTTGGACTATGTACTCCACGACGCCCAGCGTCTCCGCGATCGCGTAGGTCGAACCGATCGACGTAAGCTCGAAGAATACTTAGATGCGGTGCGGCAGATCGAACGACGCGTTGAACAGAGCGATCGCTTGCAATCTTCCATGGCGGTCAATGCCCAGGACCTTCCCGAAGGTATTCCTCAAGATTACGCCGAGCACGTCCGTCTCATGATGGACATGATCGTCCTCGCCTTCCAAACCGATCAGACACGGATCAGTACTTGCATGTTTGCTCGCGCAGGAAGTAATCGCAGCTACGGTGAGATCGAAGTGCCCGACGGGCACCATGACTTATCACACCACGGTGGCGACAAGGAAAAACTGGAAAAGATTCGCAAAATCAACCAGTACCACGTAAAGCAATTCGCCTACTTTTTAGAGCGCCTCAAGTCGATCCCGGAAGGCGATGGTTCGCTGCTCGACCAATGCATGGTTGTCTACGGCAGTGGACTAAGTGACGGTAATCGCCACAACAACGAGAACCTGCCCGTCCTGTTGGCGGGTCGAGGTGGTGGTTCCGTTGAGGCGGGGCGGCATATCCGCTACCCAGAAGAAACTCCCATGACCAACCTGTTCCTCGCCATGCTCGATCGTATCGGCGCGTCGGTTCCCGGCATGGGAGACAGTACGGGTCGCCTGTCTGGATTAGGATAACGTCGATGAGTGTACACAGGCTGATGTGGGGTGGGTTGCTGTCCTTGGTGCTGCTGACCGGCTCCCTCTGGGGCCAAGAGACGCAGCGTGCCGAGGCGATCGATTCGGTACGCGAACTTTCCCAAAAACTCGAAAACGGGCAGCTCCAGGATCGGCGGGACGCCGCATGGGGACTTGCCGAATATGGCGAAGCCGCGGCGGAGGCCGTCGGGGCACTTGCCGTAGCCACGGCGGATCGCGATCCCCAGGTCAGCAACGGTGCGCTGCAGGCACTGGGACGCATTGGTCCCGCGGCAGAGGCTGCGTTACCTGAAATCTTTGCGCAGCTATCCAATCGCGATGCGCAGCGTCGCTACCGGGCCGCGTTTGCATTCGGCCGCTGCGCCGCCGCGGACAACCCGCTCTATGAAGAAGGCTTGCGTGATCGATCCGCCAATCTCCGAGCCGCGACGGCCGAAGCCGTCGGTTGGACGACGACACCATCCGAGTCCTTGATGGACCGCGTCGGCGCACTCTTGGAGGATGACGATCCGGAGGTAGTGACTGCCGCCGTCGGCGCCCTGCAACGGCTGGGGCAGGCCGCAATCCCCGCTCTGTCCCGTTCATTACAGTCAGAAGCTATCGTCCGACAGGTCCGTGCGGCGGAAGCATTGACGCGGATCGGGGCTGCTGCGGCCTCCACGGCGCCGCAACTTGTTCGACTCAGTCAGAGCAGCGATCCTGCGGTCCGCGCTGCAGCCGTTGCTGCACTTGGGAAAGTCGCAGCCGACGATCACGCAGCTCAGGCGGCCGTCGCTGCCGCGTTGAACGACGGCGACAGCTCGGTGGTCATGGCCGCCATGACGTCCGTCATCCGCTTTGGAAGAGACGCAAGTTCTACAATTCCTCAATTAGTCAACAAAATCAATGCAGATCCGGAAGTCGCCAACATGGCTGCCGTCGCATTGGGACGCCTGGGAGCCGTCGCGACTGCCGGCTGTCCCCGACGTCTTAAGGAAGATCACGCCGGCCAATCAGGCTGCCATTGTCAACACCATCAGTGGCATTGGACCGGCCGCCATCCCGGCCATTCTGGAGGCCGCGGAAGAGGAGCACTTGACGATCGCGCAGGCGGCCGAGATCATTGGTCGAATGGGCCCGCAGGCCGCCTCGTCGCTTCTCCCTGAGCTGAAGCGATCCGCGACAACGGGTCGTGCCGTAGCGGCCGAAGCACTAGGACGCGTTCGCCGCTCCACCGAAACCGCAGCTCAATTGGTCGATTTGCTCGACGATGAATCGGCCTTGGTTCGAGCGGCCGCAGTCAACGGTCTGGCTCAGCTGGGGACACTCGCGCAAACGGCGCAACCGGGCCTGCGACGTCTGATGCAAGATCCTGACGCGAACGTTCGAGCTCGTTGCCTCGGCGCCTCGTTGCATTAGGGGCGTCTGAAGACGAGATTACTCCGGCTCTACTGGATGGCCTGCGAGATGCCTTACCGTCGGTGCGTCATCAGGCCGCCTTGGCCCTGGGCAATTTGGATACCGTTTCCCCTGAAGCAATCACGGCACTCGCCAAGGCCCTGGAGGACGATACCGCCCAAGTCAGGCAAAGCGCCGCTCAGACACTCGGCCGCGACGCGAAAACGGCAGTTGCGGCGATTCCCGCGCTGACCACGGCACTGCACGACGGCGATGAGACCGTGGTGCTGAAGGCGGCCCAAGCGTTGCGCAGGCCGGTGAGCTACCCCCATCGACAGTCGATGCCCTGATTCAATTGTTGGACAGGTCATCCATCCCTCTGCGAGGCGCTGCCATCGCGGCACTCGCATCCAGCGGGTCGGCGGCAAGTCGAGCGCAGAATCGGTTGCAGGAATTCCGTACCGATCCCTCAGCAGACATCCGACTCGCCTCCCTGCGCACGTTGGCCACCTTGGCGGAAGAGGACGATCAACGCATCGACGTGCTAATGTCTGGGCTAGATGACGCCGATTGGGTCGTCCGTCACTCGGCAATGGAAGCATTGGGAGATCTCGGAGACCGAGCAACTGTGGCGGTGCCTCAGTTGCTACAGCGCATGAACGATCCGCAAGACGGAGAACCGGCCGCTGCCGCGTTGCGACGCATTGATGCGGCACCGCCCGAGGCATTAAGCATCTTGATCGACATCCTGAAGGATCCGAACGCCAATCGACGGCACCGATACTACGCGATCCATCTGCTGCGCAAAGTGGGGCCGGCGGCTAAGACTGCCCTGCCCTTGTTGCAAGAACAACGTGATCAGTCTGAAGGGCGATTGCGAGAATTCTTCGATCGGGCGATTGAAGAAATTGGACAATAAGTTCGCCGTCGACATGCCGCCATCCGCGAAATCACGACGACGAGGGCGAAGTGTGTCGGCCTAGTTTTGGCGGCGAGCGACACGCGATTGAGCGTTCGACTTGAGTTGTTGCCGGGCCCAATCCAGCTTCACCGCGACTCCTCGGTCCGCGCGATTCTTGTCGCGACACCAGTCCAATTGCCGAATGGCACCCGACCAATCCTGGTGGTCGAGCAACTCGAACGCGAGTCGTCGGCGCATGGCATAGTCGTCGGGCGCCAGTTGGACGGCTCGTCGGCACACCACGATGGCGCGCCGGTCGCGCAGTTGCGACGCGATGGCGTAAGCTTGTCGCCAGACGACGGCATCTTCGTTGACCGGCGGGAACCTGGCAGTAAGCAAGTCCAGCAATTGCCGTCCCGCCGATTCGGCTCGCTCGTGGAGTTGTTGCTGGCAGTAGAAGTCGTGTAGATCGATCAATTGAGACGGCGACAGTGCGAACTGCTCGATAAACACGTTCGCTGGGAGTCTCGGCGCCAATTGCGCTGTAATCAGCTGACGGAGTTCGTCATCTTGGTGGTAAGCACGCCGCCATAGCCGGATGGCCCGCGACAAATCGCCTGCGAAAATAGCTTCTCTTCCCGCCGCAAATAATACCTGGGGATCAAACGGTCGCACTCTCAAGGCTTGTCGAATTAGGTCGGGATGTGTCGCTTCGCCCACAGCGTGCAAAAACTGCAGTTCGGCCAGGTATATGTATCCGACACCCTGAAAAGGGGACAGTGACACAGCCCGCGTGGCATGCAGTAGCGCCTCGTCCAGCAGCCGGCGGTTCGTACCCAAGGCAGCCTGCAACCAACGATCTTGCGAGGCTCGGTCAGGAAACTTCGAAGCGAGCGCGGCGTCGCGAATCTGGGAAAGCGACATGGGGTTTTCGCTCTCGCGCTGTTTGAATTCAAAGAGACGCAGGTCCAGTGACGCCAGCCGCAGGTGGGCGCGCGCGTGGCCAGGACACCGGTCCACGGCGCTTGTCAAATGCTGTCGCAGCAATAGGAGGGTATCCAGGTCTGGCTCAACCGGCACGTCACTGTCCGGCGACTGCATTTCTGAAACGGACAATAGATAGTTGTGCCACGCCGCGCTTCCGCGTACCGTTGGCCAAAGAGGTCGTGCGATCAACAGCATGCCACAGATCCCCAGGACCGTCATTGCCACAATCGCCCCTCCCCCAATGGGAAGCTCATAGACAAGCGGCTCGCCACGCGGGCGATGAATCTGAGTCCAGCGAATCAGCACGGCGAGAAGCGCTAAACTGATTGACATGCATGCTGGGATATACCACACGAAATCAAAAATCGAATGCAACCCGCTTATACACAGCCCGACAGCCGCTGCGAGTACCCACTCCCAATCCTCGTTGGCCTGACTTCGCCAGAACTGCCAAAGCCAACATCCCACGCGATACAGTCCGGCGGCCAGCACGGCCAACCCCAATAGTCCGGTCTCGACCGCGACCTGCAGAAAGCCGCTTTCCGCGTAGGAATAATCGAAGCTTCGTGGCACTGCATAGAATAGCGGAAACGTCTCACGAAAACTCCCGACTCCCGCTCCGCTCAGCGTAAATTGGCCCAACACTTCGGACGCAGCTCGCCAGAGATTGCGTCGACCTGCCCGTTGATCCCATTGTTCGAGTGACGTCGTGGCCATCGTCTGGAATTCGTGGCCGACCTTCTCCAGTCCATGAATCGACAACGCCACCAAGATTATTCCGATAAGCCCCAACGCCAAGCCACGCTGCGCGGCCCCTCGTCGTCTGAACACCGCGGCTCCGCTCAATACGGCTACCAACACGGCCATTACCATACCGCCGCGCGATCGCGTTAGAAGTATTGCGAATAGCACGCCTGCCAGCGCAAATACCAGCAACCACGTAGCCAGATCTGCCGTACGCTCCCTGTGCAACAGGAATTCCTGCCGCTCAACCTTGCCGGTCTCCTTACGGCTGCGCAGCCAAACCCACAACGGTGCCAGCGTTAAGGCAAGGAAGTGGGCAAAATGGTTTTCATTGTAAAACGGTCCGCGGACAACATCTCGTGTATCGCGGAACGGGTTTTGATAGATCCAAAGGAACTTGCCATTACAGAACAAGTATTGCAATAGACCGATCAGCGCCAGCCAAATCCCAGCGGCGGCAATCCAACGCAACAGTCGACGGCTGTCATGACTCGTCTCCAGTCGTTGCACCAAAAGTGTCAGCAAGGCGGCATGCGCTGCCCAAACCAGCAGACCGATCCGTGTATCCTGAGGAGTCACCGACACCGTCCGCCACTGACCCAGTACGGCCGGATGGTCCCCGCCGGCCCACAGCGGCAAGAAGTGACTCAGTCGCGGCGACAGCCATGCCAGCGCAAAATGCGGAAGGGGAAGGAGCTGACATATGACGATGACGGTCCCAAGCAGAATAATGGATTCTAGTCCCGTTGGACGATATCGCAGTTTTCCGCTGCGCTTCCCTTGCCACAACCAGACAATGGCAAGGCACCCGACCAGTACGACATAGACCAGGCGCCGAATTGGTTGCGCGCCCCCCATCAAGAGTGGAACCACGCCAAGTACGCAGGCGATGAAGCCGTCGAACAGCCCAAGGCCGCTATTCGCTAGTTTCCATCGTACCGAGGTCATTGACCTTGGCTGATGTAGGGAATTCGGACTCATCGCGCGATCAGGCGGACGCATGGCAGCAATTCAGAATCCTTGGTGTGCGCATTCTTACAACCGATCCTAGGCAGCTCGTCGTGATGCCAGTGCCGCGGACACATGAACACCCTGGTACTGGGGCACGATCTTATGAAGAGCCAATCGAATTCGGTCTTGCGATCCGTCCGCCAACTGATGTAACCACTCTACGGCAGCTTGAGCACGGACAGGGTCGAGCTGCGTCGAATCAGCGACGAGGATTTTGGGATGCACCGTCGGCAAATGGATTTCGCCAGGATTGTGCAGTTCCTCGAACATCTTTTCACCAGGGCGTAGTCCCGTAAATCGAATTTCGATATCCCGCCCAACTTCCAGACCGGACAGTTGAATCATTTCGCGTGCCAAATCCAGAATCCTCACAGGTTGTCCCATGTCGAGCACAAAGATCTCGCCACCGTGTCCCATCGCTCCCGCCTGAATAACGAGCTGCGACGCCTCGGGAATCATCATAAAAAACCGCTTCATCTCGGGATGAGTCACGGTTACGGGACCACCCTTGGCGATCTGTTCGCGGAAAATCGGTACAACGCTTCCTGCCGAATCCAAGACGTTGCCGAATCGCACGGTGACAAACTGGCAATTGGCTGTTGCCGCCAACGCTTGGACATACATTTCTGCAACTCGCTTGCAGGCGCCCATCACGCTGGTGGGATTCACGGCTTTATCCGTCGAGATCATCACGAACGAAGCAACTTGGTATTCTTCGGCCAGATCTGCCAGACAGCGAGTTGCGGTTACGATGTTCTTGATCGCTTCTCCTGGATTCATCTCCATCAATGGCACATGTTTGTAAGCCGCCGCATGGAAGACGATGTCGGGACGATGTTCCCGGAGCAACTGCTCCATGCGGCAACGATCGCCCACGTCCGCCACGTAAACGTGCAGATCAACTTGCGGTGCCAACTCTCGTAGTTCGCGTTGCAGAAAGAATTGGCCGTTCTCGCTGCGGTCGATAACAATCAATCTGCGAGGTTCGAACTGAAGAAGTTGCCGACAGATCTCAGAGCCGATGCTGCCGGCCGAGCCCGTCACCATTAAGACTCGGCCATCAATCCAGCGATGCAGACCCCGCATGTCAATTTTGACAGGTTCACGTCGCAGCAGATCTTCGATGGACACGGTGCGCGGACGCAAATCGACTCGCCTGTGCAACAACTGCTCGTAGCTGGGCAATACCTTAACGTCCGCACCTACGGTATTGCCTGACTGCATGATCTGCCGAACTTCACGCCCTGAGAACTCATCGGCCATCATCAGGATTTCATTTACGCGGCGCAGACTGGCGATTCGCACCAGGTCGTTGAGCGAACCCAGCACCGGGATACCGGCAATACGAACCGGCGTATTCAGATCGCTGCCACGGATAAATCCTACGATCTGATAGGACAGATTGGGATTCCGCCGGATCGCGCGCAGCAATGCCTCACCGGCATCGTTCGCCCCGACAATTAAAGCCCGGGTACGACCGTTCTGATGCCGCAACGAACCTCGCAACTCGTGCACCAGTCGCCAGGCCGATCGAAGTGCGCCGAAGACGCCAATGGTGCCAAGACAATCCAGCAGAAACACACTGCGGGGAATGACCAGCGTGGGAGCAAAGAAATACGCACTGAGCACCATCACCAGCGAGCTGCCAACCGAGGCTTGGGCTAACACAATCAAATCATAAAACGTAACGAAGCGATTCCATCCTTGATAGACACCCAGCCAAGCAAACATCAAAGCCTTAATCAACGCTACCCACGGAGCCGCTCGCCCGATCTGTTGTAACATCGCCTGATCGATAGCGCCTTCAAATCGCAGCCAATATGAGGCGAGCTGGATGCTCCAGAAAACGGGCAGCGACAATACGACGTAAGCCGCCATTCGCCATAGGCGTCGCCGTCCGATCGATTTTCCATGCTTGCCATTCATACGCAAGATGCTTTGTATCGTTGCAGCTATCAAGCCGCCGACTTCCGTCTTAGGGCACGAAACAAGCCCGTCGGCGATTCCCTCATCGACTCGACGCGAGCAATCAATTCCTCGACGGCAACCTCTTCCATGACATCCATGCCGACAATCACTTCGTCGTCGACCTCGACATCGTCCTCTTCAACGGCACTGACGTTGGCCTCGTCCGAATGCGGTGGTTCGCCGACGTCGTGATATCCAGTGCCATAACCATAGCCATATCCGTAGCCGTCGCCGTAGTACGACTGGCCTGCCTCCGACGTCAACCGATTGACGATTACACCAATGACGTTCAGGCCAACGGCTCGTGCCTCTTCGACGGCGCACACAACCAGTCGGCGATGATTCTTTTGAGGCTGCACCACCAGCATTAATCCGCCGGCGGTCCGGCCCACGACGGCCGCGTCACTGGCGACCAACAGTGGCGGACTATCGACTAGCACCTGATCGTATTGGCTAATCGCCCAACCTAACATTTCGGCGAAGCGTGGCGACGACAACAAGCCGGTAGGATCCAGAGGTCGCGTGCCGCTCGGTAAGATGTCCAGGTTTTCATGACCGCTGCTGCTGATCACGGCCAGGGCCTCGTCACCACACGGGTCGGTGCCGCGCAGAACTTCCGTCAAGCCGTTCTCGCCCTTCATCTCAAATAGTCGAGTCAAGCCCGGACGTCTCAGATCTGCATCGATCAACAACGTGCGCCGACCGGATTGCGCGAATGCGGCACCGAGATTCGCCACCACGGTTGTCTTGCCGTCTCCAGGTTCGGAACTGCTAATCGCTACGCAATCCAGTTCGTCGGACGCAAATGCCAACGTGGTCCGTAAAGTCCGGAAGGCCTCGCTCTCCACGGCATCAGGCGCAACGTGAACTTGCAGAGCGTTCAGTCCCGCCTGTGCGTGTTGGTTTAATTGCCGAACCATTGCGAGAACCGGCGCCTGCAGCTGTGCCTTCATTTCCTCGAGTGACCGGAAACGATCGTCCAATACATCGACGATGTATACAAGTCCAGCGCCGATCGCAAAACTAACAAACATGCAGACACAGACCAAAACCATTGCGTTTGGCGAAACGGGGTGCCCACTGGCTTGAGGCCTGCTGACGACTTCGACTGCGCCACATCCGACTGGTTCTGATTGATATCGATGTTATCAATATGATTTAGCAGAGTATGGTTAAGATTCAACAGTCGGTCAACTTCGCGCTGCAAGATGGCAATTTCTTCGAATTGTCCTTGTAGCTGAACGGCCTCCGCCTGAGCCTGTTCATATTGCTGACCGAGCACATGTTCCTGTTCGCGAGCTTTGTGCAGCTCTTCCGCCACTAGCGTGCGCAACATTTGACCCAGTTGTGGATCCTGCAATCGTGCCGACCGTCGGTCGACCGCCTGTTGATAGTTGGCCAAATACAGCCGCGTCTGACGGATCGAATCATTTAGCTGCTGGACCTTGGGATGCCTGTCGCCGTAGTGGGCATGAAGGGCATCCAATTCGGCTTGTTCGTCGATTAGTTTCTGCTCAAGCCGAGCAACCGTTTCTTCATCCTGCTCGCTCAGCCCCATGGCGGCCAAAACCACTTCACGACCAATGACAGGCTCGATCGCGAACAAATGTTGTCGTAAATCCGTACCCTGTTCGATAGCGGATGTAACCGCAGCCAAGGTCGCTTCCAATTTGAGGCGGTTTTGCTGAACTTCGATCAAGTTTTCGTTAATGCGAATAACGCGTTGCACGAGCGGATGAGGTGTCTTGGTCGCGTCACGTAGCCCAATATCCCCGAACCGGCGTTTCGCTTCGACTAATTCTCGTTCTTTTTTCCGGAGATGTTCTTCTACGTCGAGACGTTCATTGCGCAGAATCGTCACCAGCTCCTCGGCAACGGTCTGATGATTTGATCGCATGAATTCCGTATAGGACTCAAGCAGCGCCTGTACCACGGCCTCTGCCGCCTGTGGACTTTTTGAACCATAGGCGACCTCGAGGACGTTAGTCAATCGTAAGCTGCGGACGGACACGTGATCGCGGAGCGTGGCAACCCAACTTTCCCGCGGCATGTCCAATAGGTCGATTCGTCTGTCTCGCGGTAGTTCTAACAGGCGATCCAGTGCACCTTCCAAAACAACAGTGCTGGAAAACAAGCGTTCGTAGGTTGGCAACATCCCCTGTTGCGTCAGCCCTTCCGTGGTGCCGGTAGAGCTCACGATGGGGCCCGTTTGCTGAACAAGCAACTGGGCTCTCGCCTGATAAACTCGGTCAACCGTCGCGTAGTACAGTCCGCCCAACAACGTTACGGCAATCGCGACCCCAGCAATTAGCGTCCAGCGAAATCGGACCAGACGGGCAAATCGTAATATGGCGTGCAATACCTGAACGGAGGTTGCCGCTCCGTTGGGCTCGAGATGTGAAGAAGTTGCGTCCATGACGGTTTTCTACAAGCCCGGAATTGCACTCGTGAAGCCAAAACGAATAAATCCACGGATCGTTTCTACAACTAGCGTTGTCGGCGTTTCTTCAACAACAACGATGTCACCCGGTGCCAACATCAGATTCTCTTTACCGCGATGCTTGGCACCACGGATCGAGACGGCAATTGTTACGGGATCCTCCTGATCCAGCGGGCGACGAATCACGCGAACCTTGTCGGCCACGGAAACGGTGGGCCCGCCGGCAAGCGCCAAGGCATCCAGCAGTCGGAGGCTGTCGTCCGTCGGCAGGTCATAGTTGTCCGGCCGACGGACTAGGCCGATCACGCTCACCGAACGGTTTTCCCGTTCCATTACCATCACGACGGTTCCGTCTTCCACATGCAAGTCCGTCAGTTGCGATCCTGGTGTGATATCCGACAAATCAACTCGAACCACACGCGCCGGCGCCTCCGGCGACTCGATGAACGCGGCCAACGCCACACCTTGCGGCGCTGCAGGACTCGCAGCCATGGATGTCGAGTTCGGATGCCGAATCTCAATTAAATTACCGGCATCTTCCGTCAGTCCGCCGGACGCGACGAGTGCCGCCAAGAGGTCGCTGCCGGCCGCCGGCAAATGGTATACGCCCGGAGTCTTCACCGCCCCCACCACACGGACCTCAATCGTCTTGCGCCGCATCATAAGTACCGAAACATGCGGGTGACGAAAGATCTGGCGGTCGATACTAGCCTGACGAATTTGCGATTCTGACTCTGTCAACGTCAACCCTGCCACTTGAACTTCACCTACCAAGGGAACCTGAACGATGCCGAGGTCCGAAACGCGGAGAGGCCAGGTTTGCGGCGCTCGCTCTTCTAGTCCGGTACCCAACGTCACCTCCAGCACGTCGCCGGCATAGATGATATTCTGGTTGATCGAATGGCTGGCGATCGCCGAAAGGTCAATTCGCTGGGGCGAAGGTACCGCGAGCGCACGCAGTTCCGCCGGCAGCTCCGCGGCCTGATAGTCCACCATTGAGCGGCAACCGCACAACAGCACACCCATCCAGACCAGCAACAGATCTCGCCGAATCGCTAACATTGCCATCCCTGTCGCCGAACCCAACACCTCGATACCCGCACGCCCTTCGCGCTTCTAACTGCCCTCGGGTGAATCGTCGCGGCTTTTGTGTACGGCAATTGGAATCGCAATCGCCGCTGCCACGATCGTCGCCATCAACAATGGGTCGGAATGAAAAATCTCACCAATAGGCCGCTGACCACGCTCTACGCGATTGTCATTCACAACCAGTAACGACGGAGCGGCGGCAGGAGGCGCAGCGTTCGGCGTCCACAAGCGACATAGGTACACCCCCGCGGATGTCTCTAGGCGATAGGTACCACCAGAACAACTTTCAAACTGAAAGCGGCCGTGCCGATCCGTTGCCGTTTCGTGTGACCAAGCGGGCTTCGTTTGCTCGCCTGTTCGCGTCAGGACAACCTTGGCACCGGTCAAGACCTGACCCTGACCGTCAACCACGACACCATGAAACCGACGCTGCGCGTCGAGCCTCACATCGGGAATTTGTGACGCCGCTGGACGCAACGGCGGCGTCTCGGCGTGGACGAGCGGCGTGGGTGTGAGTACCCCCATCATCGCTATCGCGACGATAAACCTGCAATTTCGGTTACGCGCAACATGATCCATCTCTCCTTGAAGCCCGCGTGAGATTGGCCAGAATCGTGAACTAACTTCCGTCGCGGTCAGACCGGTGATTACTTAGGACAACGGGAATGGCCACCGCGACCGCCACAACGCCCGCAACCAACCACGGATTGACATGCGTGTAGGGGATACGGCCGCTTTGTCCTCGGAGTACATCTCCGCTAACCACAATCACCTGCCGAGCGACATCCAGGTGGTGCCGCCTGCGCGGTCCACACTCGAACGGACGTGACATGATCACCCGCAACCAGTTGGTATACTCCACCGCGCAGGCAACGGACAGGTAAAACGCCCCTGATCATCCACCTCAACCCGGACCCGTTGCCCGCCCTGCTGTAACAGCGACACCTGGATTCCAGACACCGGTTCACCGCTCGGTGTGACCACTTGCCCGCAGAGTCGCTGCTGCGCAGTCCAAGGCCACGTCCACCGCCTTGGCAGTAACGACGTTGCTCGAGGCGAGGTGTTCCTCCGCGGCCAAAGTAGGCGCAAGCAGGCTTCCAACAAGGGACGCCATGGCCGCGTACCACGCGAGATTCGGGCAATTCATATAATTCCTTTCCTGTCTTGATCGCTCGCCTCTTGGCAAGCGATCCGGTCCGTCACGAGGTGGTCAAACCGGCACCACCCCCTTCGGGTTTGCCACCCGCACAACACCCAAGAGTGCGGAGGCGGCGGGATGTTAGCGAAACTGACAAGTAAAAAAAATACCAATCCCATAAGTGACGTCGCCCATCGGCGATTCACGCAGCGTGCCGCTCGGTCGCAAACGTCGGCATCCCGGACCAGGTGATACCGCGGCGCCACGCCACAGTACGCAGGGCGACGACGGAGACCGTGAGGTGAGCGCCACTCGTAAGCATCATCGTGGTAGCCGCCCCTGACATCCCGTAACGCGGGATCAGTGCCGTCCCCGCGAGGCAGGTGACGCCGCACGACACCCCACAGGTAACCAGTGACAATCGAAACAATCGCTGAGCGTTCATCGCGGTCGCCGGCACGGCCGCCAGGAAACCGACGCCGGCCGCGGCGGCCAGCCAGTCCAATTGCCCAGCGGCGGCGGCGTATTCCCCTCCAAGCCCCCATTGCAACAGCATGTGACCAAACGCGCGGACAATAAACCAATTCCCGATCCCAATCGCCGCACAGCACGTCAGCAGACGACGTGAAAGTCGACTGTCATGAGCCTGAGGATCGTCTCGATAAGAGTCCGCGAGTCGCGGTGTCGCTGCTTGCATGATGGCAGACACCAGCATCGTGGCTGGGAAGGAGAAGTAGCACAACACAGCAAAGACTCCTAATGTACTTTCACTCGCCGACCACGATAGGAATAGACGTGGCAGATTGACACTTAACGAAACAAAGAACGTGGAAAACGCGAGTGGGATCGCCAAACGCAGCATTTTGGTCCAGCCTACGTGTTGAAACGAAACGCAAAGTTCCGTGGGTCGCGTCTCACAAGCGCCATTGGCGACGCAACACGCAACTCGACCGCGATCCAGAGCGATCAGCACCATCGCATTGGCCACGACACTGGCCGCCAGGGCGCAATCAAGTCGGTGGCACGTGAACAAGAAGAACAGCGACACGAAAGCGGTGGCCGCGCCACGTAACACTTGAGACTGTCCGATTTGCGGCATTTGGTGTCCTCGCTGCAGCCGGCCGTACAGCGTCTGTGCAATTCCTTCCACAAAGCGACCGAGAGCGACCAACAAGACAATTTGGCCTGTCGCCGACTCGAGATTCCAGACAAGAACGAGCAGAAACGTAACGATCAAGCTACCGATCCCCACCAGAGTCCGAACGGCTAGATATTCGCTCAGGGGAAAATCGACGTCCGAAGCCGTCGCTTGCAACATCCGGATTGCTCGGTCGGCAAAGATATTCAGGGGAGTCGCGATCGCCAGTCCCAGCGCATATTGCCCCACAATTTGTGTCGACGCGACGTCAGCCAGCACCAGCATGATAGCCGCCTGGCTAGCTGTCTGTGCCAGCGCTCCGGCCATGGCCCAAGCAGTATCGCGCCGCAGCGAAGTCCGTTCAGTCGCGCTCAACAATCGCTCCTCGGCCTGGACAACCTATCAACGTGAATGCCACATGGGCGTATACCCGTCGGCAGGTCGACGTGTCAATCCTTGACATTCGACGCCACCCCAGCACGTGCGTATTGGCTCCGATTCACGACATAGAGCCATGTTCGAAACTGGTGTTGCTATCTGACGTCACTGCCGATTTGACGGTTGCTCAACAACCAGAGTATTGGCCCATTGTCACGTCCCGTTACAGTTTCCGCGCGGTGTTAACCGATATCTAAGTGACAACATCCGTTCGATCGGAAATGTCCACGTACAATGAAAAAGATGACCGAGCGCCACGCTGTCGGCCGTCGGAGTCGCGATTTTCCTGTGCGGGACGCTCACGACGATGATCGTGTCGATCAGTTCATCCGCGAAATGTCCGTTGCATTGGTCTAAGCAATCATTTTTTGCCGCCGTCAACCGGCCTGACCCGCGATGGACAAGGGGGGGACAAACGAAATGGAAGCAACTCGTCTTAGGAACCGTATGGTCGTCAGCTTGATTTGCGTGGCGCTGGTCGTACCGAGATCAGGTGTCGCCGACGAATCCGCTTCGGACCGCGGGCAGGGCGGTTTACGCGCTTTCGATGTTCGACTCACCGATCAGGGAGATTTTGGTGGGCAGTTCGTCAATAGCCAGGGCCAAGCGTTGAGCGAAACGCAAGTCACGATATGGACAAAAGACGAACTTGCCGGACGGGCGGTAACGGACCGCGACGGTCGGTTTGTCTTTCGCGGCCTACCAGCGGGCGTCTATCAGGTGATCGCACCAGGCGTGGGCTGCATTGCAAGACTCTGGCAACCCTCGGCTGCACCGCCTGCGGCTGCGGAAGCCATCTTGTTGGTACAAGGCCCCGTCGTGCGCGGCCAATACCCCCCCCGCCCCAACACACCCCATCCTGGTGTCTATGATGGCGCTGTCATGAAAACGCTGTCAAACCCGTGGGTCTTCAGTGGCTTGCTGGCCGCGGGAATTGCCGTTCCTATCGTCGTGTCGAATAATGACAACGACGGCAGCTGAGCTGGACATGGCGTTCCTTGGTAGCGGCAAACGTGGTCCTGTGTTCCAAACGCTCAGTGCGATCATTGCCACGGATCGCGGCTTGTCTTGACCCGAAGCCGGCGATCGTCTATCAATCGTCCGCCTCCCTAGTCCGGGAGCGTGACGGGACCGCGTCGAACCGATGCGCTGGCGAGTCCGTCGAACTGCGCGTGACACAGTGTGGACGGAGCCATTCGCGGAACTATGTGCGGTATTGCCGGCTGTCTTCAGCGTGGCGTCCCTCCGGCTCAGCTAACCGCCGGGCTTGATCGAATGCTTAGGGCCCTCGCACATCGGGGACCGGACGATCGAGGAATCTGGCTGGATGCAAATACGGGCTTGGCCATAGGGCATCGCCGATTGTCAATTCGTGATCTCTCGGTCGCGGGACATCAACCGATGTTTACCGACGACGGCCAATGGGGCCTAGCTTACAACGGCGAGATTTACAATGCGGACGAGCTACGTCGGCAATTGGGTCATGACGTTCACTGGCACGGGACAAGCGACACGGAGGTCCTGTTGCAGGCGATCGCTCGCTGGGGATTGTCTACCACGCTGACGCGCGCCGCGGGCATGTTTGCGATCGCTTTGTGGAACCGAGCGCGACAGACCGTAACGCTGATACGAGACCGATTGGGAATCAAGCCCCTGTATTACAGCATCCAAGACGGTCAAATGTTTTGGGCGTCTGAACTGAAGGCACTACTGGCTCATCCCAGCTATCGGTCGGAAATCAATCCGGATGCGCTGCGTCGGTTCCTACAATTTGGATACGTACCTGCCCCTCATTGCATCTTGCGTCGCACGTGGAAACTTCTGCCAGGTCGCTGGCTAGAAGTCAATCTATCGGGGGAATTGAAACCCCAGTTGCAAACTTATTGGGACTCAGCCGAGGCCGCGATCCAGGCCCGACACTTGCCCTCGCTTGGTGACGAGGAACAGGTTGTCGAGCAGACACGTGAGCTGCTAGGTCGGATTGTAGGTGAACATCTAGCCGCCGACGTACCTCTCGGAGCGTTTCTCTCCGGTGGCATCGACTCGTCGCTGATAGTCGCCATGACGCAAGCCGGTTCGGCACAACCGATAAAAACCTTCTCAATTGGATTCCACGATCCGGCTTTCGACGAAGCCCCCCACGCCCGCGCCGTGGCCGCGGCTCTAGGAACCGAGCACTACGAACACTATGTCGGGACTCATGAAGTTGCTGAGTATGTGCCTCACTGGGCCGAGTACTATTGTGAACCTTTTAGTGATACTTCCAGCTTGCCTAGCCTGATCGTCTGTCGCGAGGCACGACAGCACGTAACGGTTGCGCTGACGGGCGACGGTGGTGACGAGCTGTTTGCCGGCTATCGACGGTACCAACAGACGATTGCGATTTCGCAGCGAATGCGCAATGTACCACGTGCCGTTCGCGGTCTTTTGCGAGCACTTCTCGCTGTGCCGCCATCGGCGATCTACGACAGATTACATCCTCTGCAACGTCTGCTGGCGGGCCACGTTCAAGAGGGGCTGGCCGAAAGTGTCCGTAAGACTCGATCATTGCTGGCAGCCGACGACGACAGAAGACTGTACGAGTGCCTAGCATCGATCTCCTTCAATGCAAACGCAAGTGGACTTGTAGCTCCCACGGCATGCTTAACGCGCGACGCATTCGATGCCGACGTTCACGACGACTGGCAGGCGGACTGGCGTCTCTTGGAAAACATGCAGCTCTGGGACAGTCGAAATTACTTGCCAAACGACATTCTGCACAAAGTGGATATCGCCAGCATGGCCGTCGGCTTGGAAGTACGCGTTCCCATGTTGGACCATCGCTTCTTTGAACATGCGTGGCGGGTCCCCGACAAGCAGAAGGCCGATTCAAAGCAAGGCAAATTGCTGCTTCGTAGGTTACTTCGGCGGTCGCTACCCCCGGCCCTGTTCGATCGCCCTAAGCGAGGTTTCAGCGCCTTTGGACGATTGGTTGCGAGGACCGCTACGCGATTGGGCCGAATCGCTTTTGGAGCCGTGCTGCGTGACAGCCAGCGGTCTACTGCAGCCAGCCGCCGTGCGGCGGTATTGGGAGGATTTGATGTCGCAGCGTGCTGGTCACGCCCGCATCTGGCCCGTATTGGTGTTCCTCGCCTGGCAACAGCATTACCTTCAGCCTTCATCAGTTCCCTATGAACATCGTGTATGCGACGCGAGCGACGATTCCCTATGCGTCAGCCGCCAGTCTTAATGCCGTGCAGATGTGTGAGAGTCTAGCCGACCTCGACCACCGCGTGACTCTGGCCATCGGACGTAAATTTTGGCGGAGATCCGTCGTGAATATCGATTGGTCACAGTACTATGGCTTTCGACCTCGATTTGATGTCACACGGATCTGGGAAATACCACGGCTCGGCTGGGGGTTCGACGGATCGATCTGGCGACTTGCGAAACGACAGGGAGCCCTATTGTACCTGCGGTATCCACGCCTGTTGGCCCACCGCTTGGCCGGCGGTGTGCCGGCATTGTTGGAGATCCATTCGCAAGTCTCGTCGCGTGAATGTCGCCAGATCGTCGCGGCTCTCGCCAGAGGTCGCTTGATGGGAGTGGTCGTCATTACGGCAGCCTTGCGAGACCATCTATTGCGGCAGCCCGACCTTTCGCCCTTTGCCGACCGTTTGTTCGTCGCGCCAGACGCTGTCAGCTGGCAGCGTTTCGCCCACGTCCCTGGGCGCTCGATCTCCAACAACTGGGTTACGTGGGAGGACTATTTCCTGGCAAAGGAATGGAACAAATCGCGCAGATCGCAACGCTGCGACCCCAGCTAACATTTCATGTATTTGGCGGGAATGTGGACGACATGAAGCGGTGGAAGCCGGCGGTCAGCGGACTTCAGAATCTGAAGCTGTGGGGGCACGTCGCTCCCATACACGTACCCAACTGTCTTGCGAAGTTCGGCATTGCCCTATTGCCAAATCAACCGTCCGTCCGACTACCCAACGGCGACGATATTGGCCGGTTCACGTCACCGATGAAACTTTTCGAATACATGGCAGCTGGAAGAGCGATCATCGCCTCGGACCTGCCCGTGCTGCGTGAGGTTCTGACCGATGGTGTGAATTGTCTGCTAGTGCCACCCGACGAACCAAATGCTTGGGTGACGGCTATTGATCGATTGCGCACTCAACCGGAACTCGCCAGACGAATTGCCGACCGAGCCCGGCACGATGCCCAACACAAGTACTCGTACAATGGTCGATTCCGAGCAATCTTGCGCACTTTGGGACATGGATTTCCGGGAGTCTGCCCGCATGAACCAACGAAACATGCTGCTCATTCCGATGTTCCTGCTCATCTTCGGACCGAAAACCAACGGTTGGATTGACGTCGTTTCGATAACGTCCGTGCTGGTCATATTCGCTCATTTCCTTTGCCTCAATACGTCGCATATTCCTGCGGGTACCAAATATCGCATGGTCACGCTGGGATGCGCATTCTGCCTTTTGTTGGGCTATGCAACGGGGCACTACTTGATGCAGACGGAACCCAACGCGTATCAAGTACTGCGTTTTGGCCGAGTTTGCATCAATTTTCTGGGCACGCTGGCGTTAATCAGTTTCTATTTCCGAGCGTTTGGGGAATCGGCAAGTCGAGTTATCGTGCGGCACCTTTTTCATTGCCTCGTTATCCATGCGGTCATCATGGTCGGCATGTTCGCATCTTCCAGTTTTCGCGATCTGGTGGTTAACCAAATCGTGCAAGCCGATCCTGACTCGCGAAACTATTTAGCCAAGGCCACAGGTTATCGAATCGCGGGTCTAACCGATTCGTGGGACGCACTCTCTGGACTTCAAAGCCTCGGCTTGCTAATGCTACCTATCCTGTTGACACGACGCGCTGCCCTTTCATACGGCTACGCGCTGCTGGCGACGCCTCTATTGCTGTTCTCCATCGCCATTTCAGGTCGGACAGGTTTTATCACGTTGGCGATTTTACTACCTGTCGCAATACGATACACAGACTTTCGTAAAGTCCACCGAGCTACGCTGGTCGGGATCACAGTTACAGCGGTTGGCACCGCGCTTGTCGTAGGGCCGTTTCGAAGCGTGTGTATCCGTGCGTTGGAAGATACATCGTTGGGACGTACCGTAGCGATGTTCGGGCTGGATTACAGCACGTCGCGCCATCAACGAGAGCGACTTGGCGATACGTTTACCGCCATCTTAGCCGAGCATTATTTTCTGCCCCCAACATGGCAGACGCTCCTGTGGGGCACGGGAGGATCCGGACGTGATCCGGGAGACTACGTACCGGCCGACAATGGTTTGGTGTTGAACCTGCACAACCTGGGCATCGGCTGCTTCTTAATCATTTATGGCTCACTACTGTGGATGATCCTCAGCGGTACCGCCGTCCATCGTCATCATCCGGAAGTCGCAGGGGTCTGTGCTCTGGCGGTCCTGTTGGTGATGTTGATTGACGTCAAAGTCATGTACGTATTCTCACGCAATGGATTTAGCATAATGCTGATACCGGTTGTCACAGCGTGGTGGGAAAAAGGTTGCCTCTCACGGCGGTCGGCTACGTCCTTCGAAAAACGCGTCGTCGTTCCTGTATCGCCTTTTGCCGTTGGCCACGCGATGAAAGCACCGCAAACTCAAATGACTTGAGACGAAGAGAGAGTCCCATTCCCATGGACGTTGTCGTGACTACTGAAAGTCGATTTCATGCTGCTGCGGACGGGCATTGGATCTGTCCCGATGGCACATACAGTTATGCGTTTTGGCAGCGTTACCTAGACGTCTTTGATCATGTCACGGTGATCGCCCGGTGTTCTACGGAAGGAAACTTTGTCGGGCCGCGTGTCGAAGGCCCAGGCGTCCGCCTGTGGCCCCTCCGTGATGCGCGGCATCTGGGGCGCGATACGCCGGTGGTCACATTGGCAGCGTCAGTTACAGTCATTGACGGATCGGCCGCAGGCGTTCATCTTGCGGCTGCCCGGTCAAATTGGCTCGAATCTTGGCCAGCTTCTGCGGCGTCGCCAATTACCGTTTGGTGTCGAGGCAGTCGGGGATCCAGCCGCGGTCTTTGCACCGGGAATCTATCGCCACCCGTTGCGTCCGGGAATTCGCCTGTGCTTTCAACGTTCCATGCGTCAACTGTGCCAATCGGCTATCGCCGCGTCGTATGTCACCGCCAAACATCTGCAAACTCAATATCCACCCAATGAGCATGCGTTTACGACACACTATTCCAGCATCGAGCTGCCTCGAAAAGCCTTTGTCGACCTGCCACGAGACTATCTCCAACGTCCCTACCCGCTGCAATTGATCAATGTCGCTACCATGAGCCAGCGATACAAAGGGCAGCAAGATCTGATCCAAGCCATTTCGATATGTGTCCGCTCGGGACGACCCGTGCAATTGGCGCTGGTGGGCGACGGCCGCTTTCGAGCCGCCCTAGAAGCTCAGGTACACCGTGCCCGGCTGACCGACCAGATCCGCTTTTTGGGACGATTACCGGCCGGAACCGTGATCCGGCAAGCCCTCGATCAAGCCGACCTCTTCGTGCTACCTTCGCTGACTGAAGGACTACCACGTGTCTTAATTGAGGCACAGGCGCGGGCTGCCCTGCTTGGCAACTCAAGTGGGTGGCGTGCCAGAACTCTTGGGGCTCTGGGAATGCGTACCGTCTGGGCAACCGTTTAAGTTGGCTACGGCATTGATGTCGCTGTTGGACGACCCGCACCGACTGACATCGCCTATCACGAGAGAATCTGGAGCGTTCCCGCCGCTATGCGAGTCCGATTCTGCAACAGCGGCGGGAGTCTTTCTATCGGCAGGTGCTAACCGCCAGCATAACCCTGTCTCCACGCAGCAAAGTGAAAGCGGCATAGCGTCATGCGTCTGGTTCATATCACGACATTACCGCAGACCGCCGCCTCGTTTCTTCATGGGCAACTGGCCTGGCTGCGCCGCAGTGGACTCGAAATCACCGTCATTTCTTCTCCGGGAGCTCAATTAGCCGAATTCGCGCGACAGGAGGGAGTTCAGTGGAAAGCCGTTGAAATGCAGCGTGCGATCTCACCGTATCACGACCTGCAGGCGACTTTCCAGCTCAGCGGGTGTACTTCGCCAGATTAGGCCACATATTGTCCAAGCGCACACCCCCAAGGCAGGCCTCGTCGGCATGATGGCCGCCACGCTGACGGGAGTTCCCGTCAGAATCTACCAGCTCCATGGCCTGCGATTTGAAACGGCCGTAGGATGGCGACGGCAGTTACTCAAAACCGCCGAACGCGTGACGTGTCACCTAGCAGATCGTATTCTCTGCGTTAGCCCCTCGCTACGGCGAAGAGGATTGGAGGAAGGTCTGTTTGCGTCACATCGCGCGACCGTGCTGGCCCACGGTAGCGTCAATGGATTGGATGTCCACCAATTTCGAGGTCACGACGATTTGATGCAGCTGCGACAACAAACCCGACGTCAGCTCAGCGATACCTGCGTCGGCGTGTTGTCTAGGTTTCGTCGGACGGTTGGTGCGCGACAAAGGAATCATGGAACTGCATGCCGCATGGCGCCAGCTCGCACTGAGTTTCGTGACCTTCATCTGTTGTTAGTCGGGCCGTTCGAAGCCCAAGATCCGATTCCGCAGTCCATCCAAACTGATTTTCGTAATGATCCTCGGGTGCACCTAACCGGCCTGGATTGGCGGACGCGTGGTTACTACTCTGCCATGGATATTTTCGCCTTACCCAGTCATCGCGAAGGGCTAGGGCACGTGCTGTTGGAGGCGGCCGCGATGGAACTGCCCGTTGTGAGCTGCCGAGTGACGGGCTGCGTGGATGCACTCGTGAATGGTCATTCCGGCACGCTGGTCCCACCGCGCGATGCGCAGGCGCTTGCGGCGGCCGTGTCCAGCTACATAGGAGACGCTCGTAAACGACGGCATCATGGTCGGGCCGGTCGTCAGTGGGTGGAGCGGCAATTTGCCCCGGAGCGGATTTGGCAGGCGCTGCGGCAGGAGTACGAAACGTTGCTTGAATCGCGCACGGACACGCCGGCAAGGAAGCGCCAAGGCCCGCGGACGGTGATGAATGCCGCGAAATCCGCGTTTTCAGGTGGAAACGACCGCAATTCCGCGATGCGTGACGCCGCCTAGGCGGGCATCGAATTGAGCTCACCGCGCCCCGGCAAGGGCGACGATACGCCGACCAAATCGTCGCCTCGGCTTTCACGAACGTCGGCGTCCGAATACGTGCGACCGAGCGCTATTCTGGTTTGGGCAGGGCCAAGAAGTCGGGCACGGTCTCGGGACGCTTCGGCTCGTCCGGTTCGGCCCAGGGCGCCAGGAAGTTGCGCCGCGCCGTTCGTACTTCACCGCGAATATCGTCGTCCGATTTCTTTAGACTCAGTGCCGAACGATGGACCCGGTCCTGCGTTCGAGGCATCAGCCAGGATGGCATCATGTCCTTGGTCTTAACGAAAAACGCCTTCGTACCGTTGTTCATTTTTCGCCACACGGACGGTTCCTTTCGTTCCGGATACAGACCACGTGGTGCCTCGTCTTTCTTACCAAAAGACGGCATCAACTTTTTGAATGACCACTTGGACTCCGCCGACGCCAGGTCGGCAGAAATCAGGGACATGGCCAAAATCACCATGGCAAGACGTGCAAACCTCACGACTCGTCTCCTAAGAACAGTCTGAGTACTTGAGACCCGTTCGGTAACTGCGGCGTCCTGCGATCAGGATGCCATGCTTTCGTGAACGGGTCGCCCTCGCAGGGCGGCGAAGTCTGCCAGATTTGCGCCCGGCTGTCCAGGGCGAAATTCGACGATTAAAATGGTTCCGACGGGGTTTGGGTGTCGTTTGCCGGGGCGGATGCGCGATACCCCGGCAGCCGGGACTTTTCGCAAATCGATCCCACGATAACCTAGTGAGATGCCAATTCGATGCACATCGGTTTTATTGGAGCGGGTCAGATGGCCCGCGCTCTGGCGCACGGATTCGTCAGTCAGCAACGTGTTCCGGCCAGTGAAATCACGGCCGCCGACCGTGTCGCAGATGCTCTTGATGCATTTCAAGCCCAATTGCCAGGTGCATCGGTGACAAGAAAGAATGGTGAGGCGGTGGCGGCGGCAGACGTGGTCGTATTGGCCGTTAAGCCCCAGCATGTCGCCTCCGTCCTAAGCGAATTGTGCCCGATTGATCCCGAGCGTTTGGTCGTTTCCATCGTCGCGGGTGTCACGTTAGACCGACTCTGCGAAGGACTTCAGACGGACCGCGTGGTACGCGTAATGCCGAACACACCGGCACTCGTGGGTGCGGGAGCTTCGGCCTTTTGTCGTGGCACAGGGACGACAGACGACGATGCGGCGACTGTCACGAGCCTGCTGGAAACGGTTGGCCGCTGCTGGGAATTGCCGGAATCTCAACTGGACGCTGTCACGGGACTTTCTGGTTCGGGACCTGCATTCGTGTTTCAATTCATCGAAGCACTCAGTGACGGAGGCGTAAAGATGGGCCTGCCACGTCATGTCGCCCTGCAGCTCGCCGTCCAGACCGTCCTCGGCGCCGCTCAGTTGGTGCTGGACACGGGCGAGCACCCCGCCGTATTAAAGGACCAAGTCGCTAGTCCGGGTGGGACGACCATTGCCGGTTTGCACGTGCTGGAATTGGCAGGCCTGCGCGGGACCGTGATGTCCGCCGTCCAGGTGGCCAGCGAACGCTCAAGGCAACTGGGCTCATGAACGGCGTACCTACGTCATGACGCACCGGAAAACGCACCGCTGCAGAAATCGCCTGGACTGACTACACTGATGGATCAACGTGAGCCCTGAAAAGGAGGCGCTCACGCAGAATACGGTGTGGCCGAGCCACTTTTGGCCGACGCACGGCCGTCGTAGTGAGACGAGAGGAGCTGATACGTGTCTTCGATTCTTTGTACAGTCGATGACAAATTCATCCCCCTGTACCGAGTGATCTGGGTCTCGGCGATTCCTCATTTTTGTGGACACGACGACTGCTTGTACGAGGGACGATACGAAGTCCGCTTGGAACAGGACGAGTCGGTTTGGGCAAACCGGGAGGAACGGGACAACATGCTCGCCGCACTCGAGGCCTGGCAAGGGGGACTCGGGGGTCCGCCTGAGTTTGAGTAAAAGGCCGCCAGCGCGACCGCCTTCGACGATCGTTCGCACTTCAATCCGATGGGACAAGGTATGTCACTGTTTGAAAACGACCAATATCAATGGCGCGAAACGTATTTCATACTGTTCGACGAAGCCAACCAACCTTCGGCGCAAAAACTCGAACGGGCTCTCCGTCGTCTCGATCCCAGGTACGTCGTTCGTGATGTGCGGGCTGACGATGAAGCCCGTTTTGAGTCACTGACGCTGGAGGCTCCTGACGACTATTCCGCCATGGATATCTCCCTGGTCCGTGGGGAGGAAGTCGTGGAGCAAACCAACGAGCTGATGAAGGAATTGCTGCAAAACGCCGCGTCGGCACAGCAAAAGCAACGTATCCGACATTTAAACAAACACCGCTGCCGATATGACATCTACCATTTCGAACAACTGGTCTTCGTTGGCCGAGACGAGCAGGACGAGGACGGAGATGATTTCATGGATCCTGGCGCCGTCTTGACCGTGATGCAAGAAATCGCTGAACTATGCGACGGCGTCATTGTTGACCCACAGGCTTACACGCTCATTTAGAGCGGACTGTCAGCCGTTCTGATCCATGCCATCGTCTCAAGAGCAGGAAAGACTTCGCCCCTATGCTCGCCAAAGAAATCAAGACGGGAACCGTCGTGGCTTACAACGGTGCTCCGGTGCTGATCAACGGGATCACCGTGCAAACTCCCTCGGCACGCGGCGCCGCGACGTTATACAAGTTTCGAGGTCGGGATCTAGTCAACAAACAAAAAGTTGACATTACGCTCAAAGGAACTGAGTCACTGGAGGAAGCCGATTTCGAGCGACGGCCGGTCAAGCTGATGTATGCCGACAACGAATGCCTGCATGTGCTGGATCAGACCGATTACAATCAGTACTCGATTCCGCTAGCCGACGTCGAAGAGGAACGCTTGTACATCACGGAAGTGCTCGAAGGCATGCTGGCGCTGATCTATAACAACGAATGTGTGGGACTGCAGCTACCGACCACCATCGAATTGCTCGTCACCGAGTGTGACCCCGGCATTAAAGGGGACTCAGCCACGAAGCGTGCCAAACCCGCCAAGCTAGAAACGGGCCTAATCGTCCAGGTCCCCGAGTATCTAGCCCAAGGGGAACGGATTAAAGTTGATTCGCGGACAGGGCAATTCATCTCCCGAGCATGATGGGTCCCGAGCATGATGGGTCCCGAGCATGATGGGCGTCGCCAACGGTATCGGATATATGTCCCGTCGGCCGTCACGACGCGTGTGTGACGTGGGGATACCCGGCAGCCGAAACAGCAAAGGAATCAGCTGACGACTGCGGGCACCCGCAGGCAGCTAGGCCGAAATGTGTCCGGCCGCTTCCGTCATGATCTTCTCTTCGTTTGGGAATTCACCCGTCTGCAACTTTGAGTACACCAAATCTCCGTCAATCGTGACTTCAAAACAGCCTCCGCCTGAGGGCTCTAACTCAAAGCTGGTAATCTCTTGCTTGTACGCCTTCAACAAGCGTTCCGCCAAACTGACGGCCCGTGGTTCGTAGTTTCACACCGAGCAATACCGTAAGTGAATCTTCATCTTATCTTTTCCTTTGGCAAAAGATCACTTTGAAACGTCCGTAGGTCGGGCACTGGTTGAAACGCTAGTCGGCGCGATCACCATGGACGCACACGTGCCCACATCGAGCAACGATCAATCGCGGCACCACTTCCTGTCCGCTTCGGGGCGAGCAGCTGTCGCGTAGCGGCGAGGACGCCATCAGCCCTTCTTCTTCGCTTTCTTGGGCGACGCTTTCTTGGCAGCGGCCTTCTTCGGTGCCGCCTTCTTCGCCGACTTCGTCGGTACCGTAGCTTTTGCGCTACGGCCCCGACTGAATGCCTTATCCCATCCCTCGGCGTACTTTTCCGTGGAACCGACTCGGACAATCGTCATTCGAACACACCTCACACAAAACAGATGCAATAAATCTGACCCACTTCAGAGTGGCCCATGACACAACCTGAGTTCCTTCCGCCACTTGCGTTCACGGCAACATGGCCGGCCCTGTCGCGTGAGTGCGCCGAATCAAGCGTCACCACGGGCCAGCAGAGCCTGAAGGCGATTTGCTATCGGTTATCGCCCGCGCGGGAAGACCCACATTCGTCGAACAATTGCGGCCACCAAACCCTCTGTGGTAACGCACCGACCGCCGATGGTCAAGCCACGTCGCAACTCGGGACATCTTCAGATCGACGGCACAAACCGAGTCGCACCCCGCAAGGATCGCGCTGCTTACCCGCCGTCCCACGGCACGACCTCCCCATACCGCCAAGTGGGCTCAGGCCGACTCACCCCCCCAGGCCGCGACAAGATCAGGGGACCCGCCGGTTCGCAGTCCTCCATTGCCCAGTCGAGTGTCGATAGTCTAGTGTCGGTGAGAGGGAAAACGAGCTATTCAGACCTGGAGCTTTTTGTACCGAAATCGGTGCGGTTCGTTCGCGTCTTTCCCCAAACGTTCGGCGCGTTGCTGTTCGTATGTCTCAAAATTCCCCTCGCACCAATGAACATATGCATCGCCTTCGAACGCCAGGATATGCGTTGCAATGCGATCCAGGAACCACCGGTCGTGGCTGACGACAACGACGCAACCAGCGAAGTTCAGGATCGCTTCCTCCAGGGCGCGGAGCGTATCGACATCCAAATCATTCGTCGGTTCGTCCAACAACAGGACGTTACAGCCGCGGCGGAGTAACTTGGCGAGGTGAACTCGGTTGCGTTCACCTCCAGATAGAGCGCCCACCTTCTTTTCTTGGTCGGGCCCTCGGAAATTGAAGCGTGAGACATAGGCCCGCGTATTGACTTTGCGGCCGCCCATCTCGAGAGTATCGTGACCACCCGAGATCTCCTCATATACCGTCAGCTCATCGCCTAAACTATCGCGCGACTGATCGACATACCCCAGCTCGACCGTCTCGCCGATACGCAATTGGCCACGATCCGGCTGCAGTTGTCCGGTAATCATACGAAAGAGGGTCGTTTTGCCGGCACCGTTCGGGCCAATCACTCCCACAATGCCGCCCGCCGGCAAGCGGAAATTCAAGTCCTCAATCAGTTGTCGGTCACCGAGCGCCATGCTGACTCCCTGCGCTTCGATCACCAAGTCACCTAAGGGCTTGCCCGGCGGGATCTGTACTTCGAGGTCGTCGGGCCGCTCTTCGAACGCCTGACGCGACATTTCGTCGTAGGCCTTGATCCGCGCCTTGTTTTTCGCCTGACGCGCACGGGGGGCCATCCGAACCCATTCCAGCTCCCGCTGCAATGACTTACGACGTGCCAACGACGACTTTTCCTCTTGGGCCAAACGCGTTTCTTTCTGCTCCAACCATGACGAATAGTTGCCCTCCCAGGGAATCCCGCGTCCCCGATCCAATTCGAGGATCCACTGCGCGACATTGTCCAGAAAATACCGATCGTGCGTTACGGCAACAACCGTCCCGGGGTAATCTGCCAAATGACGTTCCAGCCAGGCGACCGATTCGGCGTCCAAGTGATTGGTTGGTTCATCGAGCAACAAAAGTTCGGGTTGTTCGAGCAAGATTTTGCACAGCGCGACGCGGCGCCGCTCGCCGCCCGAGAGGTGGGCTACCACCGCATCGCCCGCGGGCAAATTCATGGCCGCCATGGCAACTTCCAATTGGCGATCTAGATCCCACAGGTTTTGCGCATCGATTTGGTCCTGGACTTTTGCCAATTCGTCACACAATTTATCCATTTGGTCCGAGTCCATCGGCTCGGCCAATTGCTCGTTGATCTGGTTAAATCGGTCCAGTAGAGCACGTTTGGCTTTGACCGCCTGCTCAACGTTACCGGCCACATCCGTTGCAGCGTCCAGCTGGGGTTCCTGAGACAGAAATCCCACTCGGTAGCCGCCGGTCAACCGCGCCTCTCCCTCAAACTCCTCGTCAACACCCGCCATGATGCGCAACAGGCTGCTCTTGCCCGCACCATTTCGTCCCAACACGCCGATTTTGGCGCCGGGATAAAAGGCCAGCCAGATGTCCGACAGCACGGCGCACTGCCCGTGTTTCTTGGTCAAATTCGCAATCGTGTAGATGTACTTTTCACCCATAGATCAATAGCCACCCTCTGTCGTGTCCCCCGTGGACAACGGAGGCTTGGAAGACTTTGTCGGTTATTCCCGAAGTACGAAATGTACGTCGTATGCCGCGGGAAGCGAAATTCTTGTTCCTGCCAATCGTACGATGACGATCTCACGGGTGAAAGCTCACCTGATTTCCACCCCGAAACTCAACGGTGACCGGCCTTCGAGCAAGACCATACCCCCTCCTCCCTCTCGCTCGCCCCGCCATCGGGCCGGTTACCCTGAGTTTCTCCCCACCCGCCAAGACGTACAGCTGCTCCCCTCGGCTGTACGTCTTTTTTTTCCCTGTTGGATTTGCTGAGCAGCTGCGAGCTATCCCCCGCACGATTACGGTGCCGGTGCGTCCTGTTAGCCCTTCGTTGCTCAATTCGCCACGACGTCGACTCGCGGTCGACGGTGGGATGTTCAACTCGCAGGCGTGCAAATCACGCACACCACGTTTTGTGTTCGCGCGTGCCGCCATTTTGAGGAGCAAAGCTGGTTTTCGCAGCGAATCGGTTTTGCTGAATCCTGTCATGCTACATAGAATCATACACAGGTCCCAATTGTTGGCGAGAATGACCGATCGCGTCGTAGCCAAGTCATAATCGCCATCGGTCTCGAGGCCCGCCGTTGAGGAAAACATTTGATGAATCTAGAAACCGTCGGCCGCCCTATGGAGATCCTTTTGATCGAGGATAGTCTGACGGATGCTCGATTGGCAATCGAGGCCTTGAAGCATGGCGAGATCAAACACCGCTTGACCTTGGTGCGTGACGGCGCCTGAGGCAATGGCGTTTTTGGAACGTCGTGGGATGTTTGCCCGGGCTCCCCGTCCGGATTTGATCTTGTTGGACTTACAGCTCCCCAAGCTCGATGGTCGCGATGTGCTCTCGGCCGTCCGGGGCGAAGAGGACCTCAAGGCAATCCCCGTAGTGATCCTGACGGCATCCAAGGCCCACGAAGACGTTGTGCGGAGTGAATTACTGCAAGTCGACGGCTACTTGGTCAAACCATTACATGTTGCCGAATTTGTCGCCCTCGTCCGCCAACTCAAGCATTTTTGGCACGCCGATGTAATTCTGCCTTCCTAGTTGCGCTGCGTCGCCGACGGGATCCCCGCTTCTTCCCGGGAATTATTCCCATTCAATCGTGGCAGGCGGCTTGCTGCTCACATCATATGCCACCCGATTGACGCCTTTCACCTCATTGATAATGCGTGTTGAGATGCGCCCCAACAAGTCGTAAGGCAAGCGTGACCAGTCAGCCGTCATGAAATCGTCCGTATCCACGCAACGGACTACGACCGCGTTTTCGTACGTACGCGCGTCGCCCATGACACCCACACTTTGTACCGGGAGCAGGACGGCAAAGGCCTGGGCGGTGGATCTATAGAGTCCTGCTTTCTTGATCTCGTGAACCACGATATCATCGGCTTGGCGTAGCGTATCAAGGCGTTCTTTGGTGACCACACCGAGGCAGCGCACGGCCAGCCCGGGGCCGGGAAAAGGATGCCGCCAAACGATGTCGTTGGGCAAGCCCAATTCCGTCCCTAACCGCCGTACTTCATCCTTAAATAGGTCCCGCAGCGGCTCGATCAATTCAAAACCAAGTTCCTCCGGCAGGCCACCCACATTGTGATGCGTCTTGATGGTGGCGGCCGGTCCATCCGGCGCCGCGCCACTTTCAATGACGTCGGGATACAGCGTGCCTTGGGCAAGAAAGTGGGCTTGTTCGATTTGTCGCGCTTCTTCGCGGAAGCAGGCGATGAAAGCATGCCCAATACGTCGCCGCTTCTCCTGAGGATCGACAACGTCCGCCAGGTCGGCTAAGAACTGCTGTTCTGCATCCACAACGTGCAAATCGGTGCGGAAGTGGCCGGTGAATTCGTCAATGACGGCCTGCGCCTCATTCAATCGCAACAGGCCATTGTCCACGAGAATGCAAGAGAGCTGATTCCCGATGGCCTGGTACAACAGCGCCGCGGTCACCGCGGAATCGACCCCTCCAGAAAGTCCACAAATCACGCGGCGCATCCCGACACGCTGCCGTATCGACTCAACCGCCTGCCGGGCAAAATCCCCCAATTTCCAGGTACCTTGGCAACCACAGATCTGCATCAAGAAATTGCGGAGGATCGTTTGCCCCGCGGGCGTATGGGTAACTTCTGGATGGAACTGCAGGCCAAACACGGGACGGGAACGATGTTTCACAGCCGCGATCGGGCAGGTTTCTGTCTGGGCAAGCGGCACAAAGTCGTCAGACACCTGGGCAACTTGGTCGCCGTGGCTCATCCAGACATCCGTTTCCGTGGGAACTTCCAGAAACAAAGGGTCGTCGGCAGTAATCAGGCAACGGGCCCGACCGTATTCACGGGCCGTTACACTCTGCACTTTGCCTCCCAAGGCGTCGCAGGCGAGCTGCATGCCGTAGCAAATCCCCAGAATCGGCAGGTCCATCGCAAAGATTTCGGGATTACAACGTGGCACCCATCGGCGTAGACACTTGAGGGACCTCCCGAAAGAATGAGGCCGCGCGGCGCATGCTCTCGAATTCGCTCGACGGAAATATCGTGGCGCACGATTTCGCAGTATACATTCTGTTCGCGTACGCGTCGGGCGATCAACTGGGCATATTGTGAACCGAAGTCGAGCACCAGGACGCGTTCATCCGCGATATTGGCCATGACCGAATCATTGGACGTGGATACGGAATTCACCACGATTTGCCGTCCTCTGTTGACTGCGGCCGTCGCCGTCGGCCTCGCCTCGGTTGCCAAACCGAGGATTATAAGATTGGCCCGAGTTGTCCGCCAGGGTCTGCCCGCAGGTCGGTGGGTCGGCTTGATGGTTTTTCGGGACTGCGTATAGTCTGACAGCTAGGCACCACCCCGCCGCCACGTTAGACGACCCACTAGCCCCGTGTGTCGCCTCAGGACACAGAGGATCGCTCATCATGCAAATCTTGCTCACTAACGACGATGGAGTTTTTGCCCCGGTTTAGCGGCCATGGAGCGCGAACTCCGCAAGATTGGCGATGTGAGCGTCGTGGCCCCGGCCACGGAACAGAGTGGTGTGGGCCACTCGATCACGTTCCTAAGTCCTTTGATAGCCAAGGAAGTCTTCGAGGGAGAGCGGCACCGTGCGTGGGCGGTGGAAGGGAGCCCAGCCGATTGTGTCAAAATTGGCGTATTCGAATTCTGTCCCCGCCGCCCCGATTTGGTGGTCAGCGGCATCAATGGCGGACTCAATGCCGGTATCAATGTTCTTTACTCTGGAACGGTAGCCGCCGCGATCGAAGGAGCATTTTTCGGCATCACAAGCATCGCCGTTTCATTGGAATATGACGAGCACGCGCAATTCGACAAGGCGGCCTATATGGCTCGTGAAATCATCGAACAGCTCCTGCAGCAGGAAGATTCACGACAACAGCTATATAACTTGAATTTCCCCACGGCCGCCATGCATCAGCCCAAGGGCCTCAAGGTCGTGCCCATGGGGGTCGCCCGCTACGGGGAACACTTCATCAAACGACAGGATCCTAAGGGCCGCAACTATTACTGGGCGACGGGCGATCCTCCGCCGGCTGACGAAGGTCATCCCACCGACCTGAGTGCCTTAGCCCAAGGCTATGTAAGTCTCACGCCGCTACGTTTCAACCTGACTCATCCCGTGCTGTTGGACAAAATGGCGCAGTGGTCACTCCGCATGCCGCTGAGCCGACTAACGTGCACTTCCGTCGGCGACCATCTGCGATCGCTAGTTGACCACGTTGCGCAGTGGCTGGTCCTGCAAGGCCCAGCGGCAGGATCTGGCGGCCTTCACACGCATTTCTCGCAGCCCCTCCTCGCAATAGAATGCGGCATGCGGATTGATGATCGCACGATCGTACGCGGGATGCGTCGGATCGCGCCAAGCGCGCACCAAGGGGTCATCGGTCGCGGGCGGCTCGATTGGCAAAACGTCCAGCCCTACTCCGGCCAAATGTCCTTGCTTGATCGCCTCGGGAAGCACGTGCGTATCGACAATTGGCCCTCGCGCGGTATTGATGATGTAAGTGCCGGGGCTCAGCCATTGCAACGTGCGTGCGTTCAGCATATGGCGCGTCTCATCGGTCAGGGGACAATGAAAACTCAAGACGTACGCTTGCCGATATAGGTCTTCGAGAGTCGCCACGCGACGAATACCCAACGCCTTGTCGTAGCCATCGTCACGATAGGGATCAAAAAACGTGACGTCCATACCCAACGATTTGGCGCGCATCGCTGTCGCGGTGCCAATCCTGCCCAACCCTACGATTGCGAAGCAACGGTCGCGAAGCCGTCTTAGCGGTGCGCCAGGCAGGTAGTTCCAGGACGTCGCGGGTTCCTTACAGCGGATATTGTATTGCCATAACCCTCGTGTCAGTGCCAACGTCAAACCAATTGCCGAATCGGCGACTTCTTCAGTCCCGTAGTCGGGTACATTGACCATTGGAATTCCCAAGGCTCGTGCCGCCGGTCCGTCGACATTATCGAATCCAACTCCGACCCGCGCGATCACCTTGCAGTGACGCAAGGTCGCCAACGTCTGCTGCGAGAGCGCCACGTTGTGATAGACCATTAACGCATCGGCGTGCTCCAGCTTGCCCTGCAACTGTTCCTCGCCCCAAGCATCCAATGCCTCGACCTCCGCCACGCCCTCTAACACCTCGCGTTCCGGTTGCAAATCGTCGTTGATGTAATCGGTAATGATCACCTTGCTCAGCGTCATCTCTCGTCCTCAGCTCGTGGTACTCGTTTCTTTCGCATCGCATACCGATGCACCGATTTTCCGTGCGTTCGACAAAGGCCAACCGCTTGGAGACCGCGATGCCAAGCTCATCTCGAGCTCGCAGTGCGTCGTCCCCTCAGTTCGTTACACCTCAGTTCGCGGATTCGCCGCGAGGATCAAAGGATTCGTAATCCTTCACCCGCCATCGTTCCCCTTCGCGCCGAAAACGCACGACGACGAAACGTGGCACTGTAAATGTTCCGCCAAAACTACGAGGGCCATCGACTGTCGCCACGGCATTGAATCTCGCCTCGGCCGACGCCCCTCCCTGCCCCGATCTGACCGTGACTTTCAGGTTTCGCTTGATCGAAATCTTTTTGACTTTGATCTGTCGCATGCGTGCTTGGACTTCGTGTCGCAGCGCCTCCGATTGCGGAGAAATGTATTCCATCACACCGGCGACGTCGTTCGCCTCCAACCGCCGGGCAATCGTCCGCAACGTGGATTTAACCTGCTCTGCGGGCGTGACGACCCATCGTTCCAGGCCCAGCAGTCCGAGCACCATCAGCGTGGCTACACCCAGACCAATCAGAGCGCGTCGATGGCGGGTCTGGACCCAGATCACCGCCGTCACGGCGACCAACAACGTGCCGAAGAACAAGATCAGCAGAGGTTGTTCGAACAACGCCAAACCGGTCTCCCTCGATTACATTATCTGCGCTGGGTTTGATGGGATGGCTTCGAGGACGACATTGGCCGATGGCGAAAACGGTAGTACCAGAGTCCGCCCCAGGCGAATGTCAGCAGTAGAGCCAAGATCGCATACAGCGGACGGAGAGAAATAATCATGTGCTCGCCGGAGGAAGGCGGCACAGGCCCCTGCCGCCCAACAACCACCTGACCGGACGCTTGCCGCGCCGAAAACTGGCGTTCCAACTGCCCCTGTCGATCAAGATACCGGGGTCCGGCCAGAAAAAGAGCGATCAGCGCGGCCGTCGCAAACACATACCCCCAAAACCATGGCGAATCGGTTAATGGAGACGCCGGGTGATCCAAGCGTGGCGTATTGTCGACCATGCTTCCTCGCCAATCCGACGGGACCACCACGCCTAAGCTACGCTACGCTTGTGCTGCAACGCTCAGCGTAACCGGTGTCGATTGCACGTTGGGTCACGCGTAGTACGTTCCACCGAAACGCGCGACGCCCGCCTATCCCTTGGGAAACCAGGCGCCGCCGTACAGCGCGTCGTCACCCAAGCTCTCCTCTAGTCTTAATAGCTGATTGTACTTCGCCATCCGGTCCGTCCGCGAAGCAGAGCCTGTTTTGATTTGGCCGGTTGACATCGCAACCGCCAAGTCCGCGATCGTGGTATCTTCAGTTTCTCCGCTCCGATGACTCGTGACACTGCTGTACCCGTGGCGGGCGGCCAGTTTGATGGCATCGATCGTTTCGGTCAGCGTGCCGATCTGGTTAACTTTAATCAGGATGCTGTTCGCAACGCCTTCGTCGATCCCTTTCTGCAGACGTTCGGTGTTCGTCACGAACACGTCATCTCCCACCAGTTGGACCTTGTCACCCAAACGCTGCGTCATCAATTTCCAACCGGACCAATCGTCTTCGCTGCATCCGTCTTCGATCGAGCAGATCGGGTATTTCTCGACCCACTGGGCCAAAAAGTCGACCATTTGGCCAGAGTCGATTGCTTGACCGTCAATCGTGTAACGTCCCGTCTTGGCATCGTAAAGCTCCGTGGCTGCCACATCCAAGGCGATGTGGACTTGTTCTCCCGGTCGGTATCCGGCCTTCTCGATCGCCTCGAGAATAAGATCCAACGCCTCCTCATTGCTTCCCAAATCCGGGGCAAAGCCACCTTCGTCCCCGACGGCCGTATTAAGACGCTTACTTTGCAGCACTTTTTTCAAGTGATGAAAGATCTCTACACCGCAACGCAGTGCGTCACGAAAGCGGTCGAATCCCAGCGGCATCACCATGAATTCCTGGACGTCGACCGAATTGTCCGCATGTTCTCCACCGTTGACGATGTTCATCATCGGCGCAGGCAACAAACGCGCACTGACACCTCCCAGATAGCGATACAGCGGCTGTTCAGTTGCCTGGGCCGCCGCCTTAGCGACCGCCATGGACACGCCCAAAATCGCATTCGCACCCAGATTCTGTTTGTTGGGTGTACCGTCCAGTTCGATCATTAGCCGATCGATGGCGATTTGATCAGTCGCGTCCAACCCCAGCAACGCTTCGGCGATTTTCGTATTCACACTCTCGATCGCCTTCTGCACTCCCTTGCCTTGGTACACGGCCCCGTCACCGTCACGGAGTTCCCATGCTTCGTGCGCGCCGGTGCTGGCGCCGCTAGGTACCGCTGCACGGCCAAATGACCCGTCGTCCAGCACCACGTCGACTTCCACCGTCGGGTTACCCCGACTGTCCAGAATCTGGCGACCGTGTACATCAACAATCGTACTCATGGAAGTTCTCACCCAATCTCAGCAAGGAATCGCTACGGGACCGAGCAGCGGCCGCGCTACGGCTGCCACTCGGCTCGCGCCACATTACACCGCCTGCGACGCGACGAAAGACGCCTCATTGTGCCGCAACCCTGCCGAATTTTCCAGGTGATGCCTGAGGCGTTGTTGCGAAAAAGTAAATCGCCACCCAAAATAAGCCCAAGTGGGGTGGTTGCGATGGGCAGCGAGTTGGATGAAGGTCGCTGGTTTGTACCCAGGCGAGATTAGCGAAGAGATGTTTGCAGGAATCATTGAAGAGCTAGGCGAGATCGTAGCGGTCGACGACATGCCACCGGGCCGACGGCTGGTGGTTGCAGGTCGCCGGGTCGCGACGGACGCCAAGATCGGTGACAGTATCGCCGTCAACGGCTGCTGCCTCACGGTTGTCGAGTGTGCCGAAAACCGCCTGGCGTTTGATGCGGGTCCAGAAACGCTGCGACGAACCAACCTGGGGGAATTGGCTCCCGGCCATCGCGTCAACCTGGAACGCTCACTCGAAATTGGGGACCGACTAGGAGGACATTTCGTGACGGGGCACGTCGATGCAATCGGTTGGGTTCACCAGCGGCACGACGAGCGCGAGTGGTCGACGTTTTGGTTCCGCTGCCCGGGCGGCTTAGTGCGTGAAATGGCCAGCAAAGGGTCGATTGCCGTGGATGGCATCAGTCTGACCCTCGTGGAGGTTGGCGAGGAGGGATTTAGCGTTGCCCTGATCCCGCATACGTTGCAGGTCACGACACTCGGCCAAAAAGCTCCCGGGGCCACCGTCAACTTGGAAACGGACCTATTGGCCAAGTACGTGCGGCGACAACTAGAAGGTTCCCCTCAGGCCTAGCGTCCGAGTCGCCTGGCTGCGATCATCACCAGCATGACTGCCAACAAACAAACCGTCTCGTTCCTCCGCCGCAAGTTCCAAGAGATCGGGTTTCAGCCCTATGCCCGACATGGTCAAAATTTCCTCATTGATCTGAATCTGCTCGACCTGCTCGTTCGAGCCGCCGACGTCCAGGCGACCGATGTCGTGCTGGAAGTCGGGACGGGGACCGGATCACTGACGGTTCGTCTGGCCGAGCATGCGGGAGCGGTCGTGACTGTCGAGATCGACCCCCATTTGGCGCAGATGGCCCAAGAACAATTCGATCCGTCGGCCAACATTGTCCTGCTGCAACAGGATGCTTTGCGCAATAAAAATCATTTGCATGACAACGTCTTGGAAACCGTCCGCACCGAATTGGCAAAGATCCCGGATGCTCGATTCAAACTGGTCGCGAATTTGCCGTACGCGGTCGCCACTCCGGTTATCTCGAATTTGCTCAGCAGCGATCTACCACCGACTTCGATGACGGTCACGATCCAGAAGGAGTTGGCGGAGCGGATCGTGGCCTTCCCACGTACCAAAGATTACGGCAGCCTCAGTATCTGGGTACAGAGTCAGTGTTCGGCGACGATCGTGCGAGAATTGGCGCCGAGCGTGTTTTGGCCACGTCCGAAAGTCACTTCTGCCATTGTGCAGATCCTCCTCGACCCGGCTCGCCGCGAGGCCATTGACGACCTGGCCTGGTTCCATCAGTTCATCCGAGGTGTATTTCTGCATCGGCGAAAGTTCCTGCGAAGTGCGCTGCTGGGATCCTTCAAAACGCTGACAAAGCCGAATGTCGATGCGGTGATGCGGGAGTTGAACTTCGGCCCGGAAACCCGTGCGGAGGAACTCACGGTGGAACAAATTCAGCAACTTTCCGCTGCCGTCGGTCGCGTGACATCCACCGGCGACACCGCATCTTAAATGAGGCCAGATGGCGCAGCATATCAAGTACAAGTGAGGTCGCAACTTAAGCGACATCGCGAACGAAGTTCGCAATTTGCAGGTATTCCCAACTGTGGTACATTGGGCCCGACATCCGTCACACTTACAGGATCGTGGACAGGCTCTGCGTCTAGCGAATTGGGGTTGCGATGAAGTTTGTCGAATTGACCGGGGCGTACTTACCCAGTTGGTAAGAGATGACGAGATGCCGACCAGCGAGCTGGTGAAGGCCGGGGTCACGGAGGACAGCGTGGTGCGTATCAACGAGCAAGGTGATATCGAGCTGCGACGCCCCGAAGGCTGGGACGTGATCGGAGGTCTGCTGGGCGACTTCCGCAACCGGATTCACCAGGAAACCGGCATGCAATGGGTCTAATCCGCCGGTTCACTTTCCGGCGAACCTGCCGACCTTTCCACTGGTGAGCAGCATGGCGCGAATCGGTTGCCTGCCGCGGCCCGTCGATACGCGCACAGTCGCGTCTCAAGGAAGCGTTGCCTCGGCCACCCGGTCCAACTGCGGAGCGCGCCGAGCGATGAGTTCCGTTGCGGCGTGATACCGCGATGAGACCCCGGGTTGCGGCCCCAATCCGCCCCCAATGATTAAAACGCTCAACGTTACGATCGCAATCCGCTCGGCGGGACGACTCCTGAGCGACGCCGAGCCGTGGTGCACGCTTCCGGTAAACAAGCGAAAATAGGCGTACAGCACGGCGATTCCATTGATGGCCGCCGCAAGCACGACCATGACACCCACATACGGGTAGGCGTCAACCGCCCCTTCGACCAACAGTTCCGACCCCACGAATCCCACCGTACCAGGAAAGCCGATGGAGGATAGTCCTGTCAACAGGAACAGGGCCGCCAACATCGGCATGTGTTCGTATAAACCGTGAAAGCTGTCCAGCGACAAGCGGCCCGCTCGGGCTTCCACGCTACGCAGCGTGAGCCCAAAGCCATGCAGTGAGATCCCCACAGACAACCAAACGCACAGTGCACCGGTCAGACCGATGGGCGTAACGGTTTCCAGTCCGACCAGCACGAGTGACGAATGGCTTAGGAAGACGTAACAAAAGAACCGCCGCGATTCATGTTGCACCAGCGCCATGCCGGCCGCATAGACGGCAGTAGTCAGCGAGACGATGGCGATGCTCTGTAACGCCCAATTGGGCGCGATCGGCCAAACGAGCCGCATCACTGCGTACGCTCCGGTCATGGGAGTTACGAACAGCAATGCCGTCCCGAATGTTGCTTTTTCGAAGAGGTCGGTAATCCAACAATGCAGCGGAATAACGCCACTCCTCATTAGGCAGGCCAACGTCAACAACATGCCGGCCAGGATGGGTGCATCCGTTGACGAGGCGGCCGCGGCACGAGCGATTGTCCCAGCACGAGCAACACCACAAACAATCCCATGTGCAGTGAATAGACGCGTGTCGAACGTTTTCGGGACCGCAACTCCAGCCAAGGGGGAATCGTTGCGACGGAAAGCAAGCCAATAATGATCCACGGATCTCGACAACTCAACGTCGCCAACAAGATTGCTTCTGACGTCAACGTCCACCCGAACGAAAACCGATTGACCTTCGTTCTGGTTGTCGACAGCACGGTCATTAGGTAGAGCAGCGCCCCTAGCGGCAGCAGTGGGGCACTAAGTTCATCGACTACGAAAACGTCTTTTTGAAACACGACATGCAGAAAATCCCAATGGTCGTGCGCCTCAAAGGCACGTAGATTGGCGAAGTTGAACCATTCGCCGGTGGCGCAAATGAACGTCAACAAGCAAATTAAAATCGCATGTCTACGAGCCCGATCGCGATCGTACAGCATGCCCATCCATACCGCGCCGAACAGCGGTATTAGCACGGAAAACTCAAGCCATGGAAAACGCAATTCTGGCATGGATGACAGTCTCACTTTGAAAAACCAAGAAAAGCCGAGCCCCATTGCTCGGGTTATGCGACCTCTTCTAGCGAGTCCCCATAGGCCGCAACGTGATCGGATTCGCGTGATTCTCCACCGGAAAGAAAATCGGTCCAACGTCGCTCCATTCCATCCGACCAACGAAATAGCTCAACAAAAGGGCGCACGAATAGCTCACGCAACATTCCGTCCAAGTAACCTCGTTCCAGGGAAAACCGATAGAGCCACGCTCGTTGATGCTCATGGATTAGGGTTTCCCAGATCGTCGCATTCTTCGGCAACCGAGCGCCGATGGCGTTTTCCAGCGTTTGGTAGTCTTTCAACAGGGAAGGGGCTCGCAGCAACTGCAGCGTCCGCAAGCAGGCGTGCCCGATCATATGGATCAGCGGAATGTAGTGGAGGCCGCATCCAATCTCGACCACGATGATTCCTACTTGCGTCAGCGACGCGAACGCCAACGCACTCTTAATATCCGTTTGCACGCGCGAGGCCATTGCACCAAACACAGCCGAAACAATCCCCATCAGGATCACGGCGATTTGCAGTGGCAGCGAAACATTCAGTAGCGGGCTGACTCGCAAGAGTAAATACGCGCCGAGGTGGACCGAAAGCGCGCCATAAAAAATCGCACTCGAAGGGGTCGGGCCCTCCATAGCCCGTGGTAACCAACCGGAGAAAGGCACCATACCAGACTTGCCCGCTGCCGCCACCAACAATAACAGCCCCACAATCAAGGCGTGGTTGGCCGAGATGTTCGCCACACCCCCCGGCCACTCTCCGGATCCCATCAGCGCGTCAAAATCACCCGCACCGGTCAAGTGGTGCAGCGCCAGCGCCGCCAACAGAAAAGCCGCATCCGCAATTCGATACACGACCCACACATGTTGACCGTTGCGAACCGGCGCTGGGCGTTCTTGAAAAAAGGCGACCAACAAGGCCGACGACAGCCCGACGAGCTCCCAACCTAGGAACAACGTCTCAATGGTACCGGCTAGTGACGAGACGATCATACCCAACAAGAATACGGCGTACAGCAAGAAAAAGCGACGGTAGCCGGGATCTCGATGAAGGTAAACCTTTGCAAAGGCCCCGACGGTTCCGCACAACACGAAACACAAAATCGTGAACGGAACGGACAGCCGATCGAACAAAAACTTCAGGTGAAAATGAAAATGTTCTTGCGGAATCACCACCCAATTGCCAAGCTCAATGGGCACGTGCCGGGTCCCTATCACGATCATCTCCGCCAAAATCGCCACGGCAGAAAGCAAACCCACCACCACAGAAACTTGGGTTAGCCGCGCCATCGATCGTTCACTTAGGGGCCAGCCGATCAGCGGCATGACGCCAAAAATCGCCAGCAGTACCACGGGGCTCGCAACGACCACGACGCCTAATATGTAGAGTATTTGCGAAACAAGCATGAAAGGGATCTCTGCAAAGGAATTCGAACTCGTGCATCGACAAACATTTGGACGTCTATCTGACTTTCGCTCTCCGGTGTCGCGTCCCTAGCGTTCTTCAATCGTGGCAAAGCCCAGATGATCACGGGATCCGCCGTACCATTCGAGCGACGATTTCACGATCGGAAGTACATCACTACTCGGTTCATACGCTTCAAATCTTCCATTACGAAACACCTGAATCCGTGACGTCTCGGCATCGATCACAGCGATTTGCACCCAGCCACCGCGACAAAGACGATCAATTCCTTCGTGTCGCTCCATGATGCTCAACATCGCCTCCGGCGTGCTTTCAATCACAAACAACAGACGCATCGGTTCGTGGATTTCGATCATCTGCTGGTACAAACCTGTCCGCAGATCGCTATTCGCTCCCTCCATCACGCCCAACATGGACACCAAGTTGTGAGGAAGTTTTGAACCTGAGCCAAAGTGCGTATTGTCGACGCACGAGAAGTAGTATTCGAGATTAATCCCAGCGCAAACGGGAATCGCCGCCGCCAAAATACGTAACAAAATGGACGTTTCGTCGTCGTCTTGTCGAGGATCGTAGGACGTCAAGAATGCCCGACGATCCAGAAATAGTCCACGCGACCAAGCCCGTCGACCGACCAGACACATGGCATTTGTGGCGTGATTATACTCAGGCCGCACCTGCGATAAATCCTCGCCACGCGTCTCGACATGCCGCAGTGCTTCCTCGGCCGTTATCTTCAGATCGGCCGAACCAAAGCGGCGACATCGCTCGTGGGCATTGCGCCGACATGCTTCTTCTATGGCCAGCTGGGCTCGTTCAAAATCAGCGCGATGCGATGCGGGCATCCGGTCCAAGTCGTACCACACGACGCTATCGTTGGTTGTATCGTGATAGCAACCGATAAACACGGTGTCGTTGGGAATTATCAAACCTCGTTGAGACAGCAGAGAACGGATTCGCCAATCGTTGGCCATCTGCGCGAAAGCTGCGCGCATTCGGACCTCCTCGCTTGCCCGCACACGCACCACAGCAGTAGGCGGACTCGTGAGGATTATTGAGGCTGGCCGAGCCATGTCCGCAGACAATAAACAGCCGTGAAAAATCTTCCGATTTCGTGAGTCCGATATCCTGGAGCAAGCGTTGCACGATCCCCGTCATCTCATCCAACGTATAGCCCACGTGGCCATTCGAATCGCCAGGGTCCGGTTCGTACCGTTCCAGCTGCAACTGCGTTACCGGAGGCGGTTGCAGCAATTGGCCGAATCGTCGGCGGATCTGCGCAGTTAGCCTAGGAAAAAGTACTCGAGCGACCAGCGGAAACGTGGCCAAGGACCCGAAGACTCCCGTGAAAATCCCGCCCACAAATGATCGACTGCGTGTATGGACTTGATGCGTAAATCGCCCCAGACGTTCGCGCGATGACGCCCGTTGCCGGTTGACGCCTTCAAACGTGTATCCGACATCTTCGGTCACATAGTGTTGCGGCGTGACGATGACCGGGCACAAAGGTTTGAAGTACGCATCCGCGGCACCTCGGTAATACATCACGACGGCGAAGAATCCTGCCGCCCCAAAGGTTTCCACATCGCCGTCAATCTCCTCCAGATGCCGCCGGAATGACTCCTCACGATCGTCAATGCAACAGACGATTTGATACGCTGGCCGCCGCTTCGCCGGCGGAACCTGTTCCGAGGCTGCCGATCCACTGGTAGCGAGCCGATTGCCGGAACCGTTGTCGTGTCCGGCTTTCCCGGTCTCGGTGCCAGTTGACGAGGCGGGCTTCGCGGCAAGACGCTTTCGACGTTTGGAATGAACGGCGAAGGCGTCCAACGCTTGTACACGATATCGTCGTTCGTAGGCTTCGTGCAACACGCGGCGACGCTCGAATCCGTTGAACGATTCCACTTCGCGAATCAGCATGGCCCAATCTAGTTTGGAGAGCTTCAATAATTGATCCGGATGCCAGCCTTGAACTTGAGCGATCTGAAAGATCTGAAAAGCGCGACGATCATCGCTGATGGGTTCCCGCGAAACGATTCGCTGCTCGGCCCGCTGCAATACTTCACGCGCCGATGTGTTACAGCGAAAATTTTGCTCACCCACGTAGAGGATCGCCTGGTGCTCCAGGATTAGACGCACTGCAAGAAACTCCAGCAGCGATCCCCGGGGAGCCGGTCTCACCGTCCAATCGGCAGCGGTCTCCATCTGCCAAAGCATGCCCGCCCATCCGCCGAGCGCTAGCAGTGTTTGCGTGATGAATTCCTGTTGGTTTTCCGGCGGAATCCCCAACAACTCCAGCGAATCGAGGATCGACTGCTCGGGACCGATTTGCGATTGGCGAAGCGCCACGAGTTCGGACGCGCCCCCGCATCCAGCGATCTGGAGGTCCCTTGCGGCGTCGATAAACGGAAATGAACGATTGATACAGCCCCTTATCTCGATCGGGTAGATTCCAGTCCGCGTACCCTTGGTCAAGAAACGTCGAACAAAAACGAATCAGCAACTCATGCACATATCGATCCGTATCCTCGCCCGTCGCATGCAACAGAACGTCACGAGGACGAATCCATTCACCGCCATGTTTCTCGAATATTGGAACTCCAGAGACTCCCTGCAAGCAGGTGCGCCAGAGAAAATGGAGCACAAGAGTCTCCCACGTCGACTCTTTCCACGCGTCCGGATGACGTCCAAATTTGTTAACCAGCCCTTGGTGCATCTCCGATTCCGCGCCGGTATGTGGTCGAGCGAACCAACGCTGTGTCGCCTCAATTAATTCCTCCCGAACGCGAAATGGGACTTCGTCGCGAAATCGCTCCAGTGCGTCCGTTTCGGCGACAATCCAACGCAATTCCGCGTCCGGCCCGGCGGCGATCGGGTGGCGGAACATCGATAGCCGCAGCTGCCCGCGAGTGCCCAAACCCGCAATCGGTTCGTCCGCCGCCTCACCCAAATCGGCCTCCAGGACGGCCTCCAGATCGCCGACCGTGATCCTGCCCGTTTCGATCATCGCTCGATATTCGGATTCCAGCAGATACGGATTCGCACCATACATTTTTTGCCCGGCACGGAGTGCCTCATGGAAAGGCAATTGTTCGAAGGCATGCAGGGTGTTGTGATGAACAAAGATCTCGATTGGTCCCTGGCAAGGCAAAAAATGGGCTGCGTGATCCAAGGCTCGATGCAGTTCTTGGCAGGCACCGTCCTTTCGGATTCGCAATTTTTGTTCAGGTTCCGTAGCGGTGGTTGAATTCACAATCGTGCCTCTTCATCTACGAGGGGAACAATAGCAGCTGTCGGTGTGATGTCGCATTGGAAACCCAACGGCGGTCGTATTACCACCTATCGAGTCGGCAAGGCGGGACGACATGCCCCGCGCCACACGCTCGCGGACCCACAACCGGCGGATCGTGCGCGAGTGCAATCGCATCAGGGCTCAATCGTTTTAACCAGACTCGATCCGCCCCAGTAGTCTCAGCAAACCGTCCAAGATGGTGAGGGGATGTGGAGGACATCCCGGAATGTACATATCAACAGGAACGATTTCGTCGCAGCCGTTGTTCTGTTCTTCGTGATCCACGAACGGCCCGCCGCTAATCGCACAGGCACCGACGGCAATCACAAACTTGGGGGCCGGCGTTGCGTCGAACGTCTTCCGCAATGCCAACTTCATATTCTGAGTTACGGGACCGGTCACAATCAGACCGTCGGCATGGCGAGGTGATGCGACGATACGAATGCCGAAACGGCCGAGATCAAATACAACGGTCGACAGTACATTGACGTCCGCCTCGCAACCGTTGCAGCCTCCTGCGCAAACTTCGCGTAATTGAAGCGAATGACCAAAAATGCGCCGGCTCTTGTCGTCGACCGCCTGCGCCAATTCAAAGGCGTTGCCATCGGTAACCAATCCGGTACGGGTTCGGGAAGCGAGTCGAAAATCTTGCGTGTAGCGAATGGCACCCTCAGGACACGCATCCGTACAATCCGTGCAGAATAGGCAGCGGCCCAAGTCAATCTTGACTTCACCATTGACCTTGATCGCGTCGGTTGGACAGACTTCGGCACATTGGGCACATCCCTCAGGGCATTTCGATGAATCGATCACCGGCAACCCTCGATACCGATCGGGCAAAACGGGCAACTCACCCCGCGGAAACGGGATTGTCCGAAAGCCTTGGCGAATGCGTTCGTTAATGACTCTTAGCATACGTCGTCCGTCCAGACATGTTTGGTGCGTATCACAAATCGTGACCGCAGTAGCTCAAGTTGAAGCTCTTGTTACACAGCGGAAAATCCGAAATCTGTTGATCGCGAAGCGACATCGCCAGGGCAATCCAATTATGAAAACTGGGATCCACGACCTTATAGTGCTTGAAGCTTCCATCCGGATTGGTCAGCGCCACGTGACAAATCTCGCCTCGCCAGCCTTCGACCAGAGAGACCACCATAGCATCACCCTGCAGGGCGCCGACGTTCGATTGAGGATCACCCGCCGGCAGTTGCGGCAATTGTTCCAACAAGTATTCACACGACCGCTGGACTTCCAAGTACCGCACGTAAGCCCGCGCAAACGCATCGCCCGTATGCCATGTGGAAACAGGAATCTGCGCAAAGCGATAATAGCCTGACGGCACGTCGCGGCGTACATCGCGATCTTTGCCCGATGCCCGACCGGCGACGCCTATAACTCCCAAAGCTTTGGCGGTTTCGCTCGAGACCTCGCCGGTGTTCTCAAAGCGGGCCATCACAGATGCCGAGGACCAAAGCAAATTGGCGGCAGAAACGACATCGCGATGCGCGGCCGTAATTCGCTTGAGCAATTCAGTGACCATCTGCGCATCCAGGTCAAACGCAACGCCACCAGGCCGGAGTAAACCACGACCAAAACGACTCCCACAAATCAAGGCCGTGGCATTGAGAAAGTCACCGCGAATCCGTCCACAAAATGACAACGTCGGCTGATACCCGACATCTCCAGCCAGCGCGCCAAGATCCCCCGTGTGATTCGCCAGACGTTCCAGTTCCAGTGCCATCGCGCGAATGGCATGTGCGCGCATCGAGGCCTCGCTCCCTGCCAGCCCTTCGACCGCTTGACAGTAGGCTGTCGCGTGACCTATCGACGTGTCTCCCGCCAATGTTTCGAAATAGTGCAAACTGCGTTTGTTAGGACCTCCGACCAACCGCCGCTCGACACCCCGGTGCTGATAGCCAAGCTCGATCTCGAGACTGAAAACGTGCTCGCCGTGACACTGAAAACGAAAATGCCCAGGTTCGATGACCCCCGCGTGAACAGGTCCTACCGCGACCTCATGAATCTCGTCCCCCTGGACTTTAAAGTAGTCCGTTCCGGCCGGCTGGACGCAGGGCAATACTTCGTCAGTAGCCAACCTGCCCCAGGCATCCCAATCGGGATGATACGAGCGATGAAAGCGAATCGGCTTGAGCCACGGATGTCCCTCGGGAACGACCCCCCATTGCTCGGCAATTTCCCGCTCAAACCAATGCGCCTGCGTGACGGTCGTCGAGAGCGACGGATACCTAGACCCTACATCGGTAGCACAGATGGCAATTTCACTTGTAACCGCATCGCTCAGCACAGCATAAAGACGCACATCGTGCGCGGTATTGGGCAATCCGAACAACGCAGACAGTTCCGTTCCCTCGTCCACCAGCAGATCTTGCAGCACGCGACGAAAAACATCCATAGGCAACACAGGGACCTGGCCCAATGTGACCGGTCTGCCGTTGAACGTGCGAGCGCATTCGGCCATGGAGATCATATCTGCGGTAACTCCGTGCCTTCTGCAAAGGCAGCTTCCTCTGCTCGGACCGCCGAAATCAGTCGCGTTTGATCGGGATGTGTACCCAACAGGTTGCGGAAGTCAGCGGATTGCAACACGCAGGCCAGCCGAGCCAACAACAATAGATGCTCATGCACGGTGGGACACACCATCAAGAACAGGGTATCCACCGGCTTGCCGTCCGCCGCGTGATAGTCCAGTACGTGCTCCAAATAGCAAATCCGTACTAGCGAGAGATTGCCCGGCAGCACGACCGGATACCGGGGGTGCGGTATGGCAATGCCGTTTCCAATCGCTGTACCACCCGATTTTTCACGTGCCATGAGTAAATCCAGGAGACCTTCGCGATCAAACGGGCCGGCAATCGGCAGATCGTCAATCGCCTCACGAAACACTTCGTAACGGTCATTGCCGCTCACTCGGAGTGACACGCCACCGCGTTGCAACGCGTTAGCAAGGCTAATCTCGGCCACATGGTCGCCGTTGATTTCCTGGAGAATACCCGGGGAAAAACGTTGATCATTGGTGGCAGCCCATTCCAACAACTCCGCTCGATCAAATCGATACTGGGAGTTCACCTCATGTGCCGGCAAGTTACGCTGCCGCACCCACAGCGTCACCGTATTCTCCGACACCGAGAACAATCGAGCGACTTGCGATAGGTTTAATTGCATCGTCAATCCCACAACAGGAGCACGTCGTTTCGCCTGGCACCGCGAAGATTCTACACAGCGCAACCTCCGCGTGACAGAATCTGGATCTGCCGCCACGACCACGCACCTCGGGCGACATTGACTCTTGTTCTTCTTTTACAAGTAGCGTTTCTGAGCGGTTGCTGGAAGGCGGGTCTTAATTACAAATCCGTAAGGTTGGCGATGGATGGGAAGCGGAATTACATTTTCGTAAGGAATTGCGAAAACGCTCTCGAAATTATCGGCGGCATAGGCCATAACTGACGGTGTAGTTGACCGAAACTCGAACAACGAGTGCTTTCCCCGCGTTCAGGTCATATTTCGCCTTTCGCCGAAGTCTTCTCGCGGGGAGAAGCGGCGGTAAGCTCGCTGCGAGCCAGAACGGTGCACGTCGAATCCTCCTCTACGACAACCATGAAGCTGCTGCTGGTCGAAGACGACCCGCTGCTCGGCAAGTCGGTGCATCGTGGCCTGACGGACGCCGGTCACGCCTGCATTTGGGTTACCGCCGGGGAAGCGGCGATCGAACAGGTTGAAACCAAGGCGTTCGACGTCGTCGTGCTGGATCTGATGCTACCCGGCATCTCGGGACTCGAAGTCCTACAACAAATGAGGACGCAGCAGAACGACACCCCAGTTCTGGTGCTCACCGCCCTAGGGTCGGTCGACGAACGCGTCGCAGGACTGAATTCTGGTGCCGACGACTATCTGGTCAAACCGTTTGCCTTTGCCGAATTGGCGGCTCGACTCGGAGCCCTAGCACGTCGCGCACACAAAGGGGGCCGCACGGAGTTGGTGGATGGGCCGATCACGCTCGACCTGCGCACACGAAGAGCGACTCGAGACGGAAAAGATATCGAGTTGACGCCCACGGAGTTCAGCTTGTTAGAATTCCTGATGCGAAATGCCAATCAAACCGTGACCCGACGGATGCTCTGTGAGCACCTGTGGGACGCCAATTGGGTCGGCGTGACAAATGTGATCGAAGTACATATCAATCGACTACGCGCAAAGGTCGATCGAGGATTTGAAGAACGAGTGATTCACACCGTGCGAGGTATTGGCTATGCCTTCCGCACGACGTAAGAAATCTGTGATGCAGACGCTGCGATTCCGTCTAATGATCTGGAACGCGGTCGTCGTTTTGGTCACGGCCTGCGTGACGCTGGTGGTCTTGCGCGAAGGCGTCCGGTTGACGCTCATTCGCGAATTGGACCAGGTGCTGCGTGAGGATCTGCGGGAAATCGAGCTTGCTTTGAGCGAGCACGAAGATGCGCGGACATTGTATGAGCAACTCGATCGCAAAGATGCCGGCCACGCTCAGCACAATTGGTTCGCTGAATTGGTCAGCACCGACGGCAGCCTACGGTATCGGTCAAAGCACGCACCTCCGACGGGAGTAGGAGAACCGAGCGGTGAGCGTTATGCACAGACCGTCGGCAGCTGGCGCGTACTGTCGTCGTCCCTGTCCGATATGAAGGTACGCGTCCGCGTGGGTGCCTCGTTGGATATGATCCACGCGGATGTCGCACGTTTGGATCGCTTTGTGGCCCTAGCGGCCTTGGGGGTACTGATCGTCGCCCCGCTCTGCGGCTACTGGCTGGCCGGTCGAGCGACGCGGCCATTGGCCAAGATCATCACGACCACGGCACGACTCCGGCCTTCGCAACTCAATGAACGACTCGAGATTCGTGGTACGGGTGACGAGCTCGATCGCTTGTCGGAAACCTTTAACCGATTGCTTGACCGCATTGGCAGCTATCTTCAAGAGCGCCGTGACTTCCTAGCGAATTCCGCCCATGAACTGCGCACACCGCTGGCGTCGATCCGCAGTAGCATCGAAGTGGCTCTCGCAGGCGGCCGAACGAACGAGGAATTCGAAGAGCTACTGACGGAGATCATCGAAGAATCGGCAAGTCTAGAGCTCCTGGTAAACCAGTTATTGTTGCTATCGGAGACGGAGACGGAACGGCTGAAGGTCGACAAACAATGGGTCCGATTCGATGAGCTGGTAGAAAAGGCGATGGACATGTTTGGGGGAGTTGCCGAATACCGTGACATTCGTCTCGACTGCCCTGCTCTGCCGCCCGTGGAAGTACAAGGCAACCGCCAGCATTTGCGTCAGGTCATCTATAACCTGCTGGACAATGCGCTTAAATTCACGCCCGCAGGAGGGCGTGTGCGTGTGCATTTGAAGCTGGAAGCCGCCCAGGAGTCCCTCATCTTTGTCGTTCGCGATACTGGGCCGGGAATCCCTCCGGAAGATTTGCCACATGTCTTTGATCGTTTTTTCCAAGGTCATCGCCCGCGAACTGGGAACGTGGAGAAGCGCGGGACGGGACTAGGACTGAGCATTTGCCACGCCATCGTGCGTGCGCACGATGGCAACATTGATGTCCAAAGCCAACCCGGGGCGGGCACCTGCTTTACCGTACATTTGCCCCGAAGTCGGGTTCCAGAATCACAGCCAGTGGCTTCGCATGCCTCATTAAGACCCACGATTTAACCCAATTCCTGCGACGCTCGAAATGCCCATTCCGCCCCAACCATCAACTCCTTGCGTTTAGCCAAACTTAGCTATGACAAGCCATCAACTCATCCTCATTAGCGGTCTATCCGCAGCCTTCAGTGGATTACCGGCCGCCGTGTCGAGCAAGCGGTCGAACGCGGCCCAGGCGCTGACGACATGCATCTTGGTGGCCGCCAACGTCGTGGGGCTTTGCGCGGTATACCGATGGTGGAGCGATGGACCGCTTGCGCCTTGGCGGTGCCCGTCGCCGATCGCCGGGTATTCGATTAGCATCGCTCTCGACGGGCTGGCCGCCTTCTTCCTCCTGCCCATTCTGCTGATCACGGCCCTGGCGTCGATTTATGGGTTGCGTTACTGGCAACAGTCAGACCATCCGGAAAGTGGCCGACGCGTTTCCCTGTTTCTCGGGATCATGACCGGCGCCATGACGTTGCTGGTGGTGGCTCAGGACGGTCTGATGTTTTTGGCCGCCTGGGAAGCGATGGCGGTTTCGGCTCTGTTCCTGGTGGGAGCCGAGGATGACATCACGGCCACGCGTCAAGCCGCCTGGTTGTATATCGCGGCCAGCCATTTCGCAACATTATGCGCATTTGGCGTGTTCGCGCTGTTGTACGCGATCAATGGATCTTGGGACTTCGCACCACTCAAGGATACCGGCTCTCCCTTGGCGTTGATCCTGGCAGCCCTGGCGTTCTTTGGTTTTGGTACGAAGGCGGGTCTGATGCCGATGCACATCTGGTTACCGTCGGCCCATGCCCAATCCCCCAGCCATATCTCGGCCGTGATGTCCGGCGTAATGATCAAGATGGGCGTCTACGGAATCGTCCGCGTCTGCACATTTTTCCCATCGATGCCGCTGTCCTGGGGTTTGTTCGTGCTTGCGATGGGCACCATTTCGGCCATTTTGGGTGTTGCGTTCGCGATTGGCCAACACGACATCAAGCGACTGTTGGCTTATCACAGTATCGAGAACATCGGCATCATCATTATGGGACTGGGCTTGGCCTTGATTGGACAGGCGATGGATCAACCGCTCTGGGTTTTACTGGGAATCTGTGGTGGGATGCTCCACGTATGGAACCATGCGCTATTCAAGTCCTTGTTGTTCTTAGGTGCCGGGTCGGTCATCCATGGCGTCGGCACACGTGAGATCGACATGATGGGGGGACTAGCAAAGCGGCAACCGATCACGTCCAACTGTTTCCTGATTGGCGCGGTCGCCATTTGCGGCTTACCTCCGTTGAACGGTTTTGTTTCAGAATTACTGATTTATCTCGGCATTTTTCGAGTTGCCACGGTCGCCGACGCGAGTTCGGCCAGTGCCGCGGTGTTTGCCGCTCCCGGCCTCGCGTTGGTTGGTGCTCTGGCCGTCGCCTGCTTCGTCAAGGTCTATGGAATTGTATTTCTCGGGACGGCCCGAAGTGAGAAGGCAGCACGAGCTCACGAAGCGCCGTTGGCAATGCTCGCCCCGATGCTGGTGTTGGCCGCTTGTTGCGTGCTGATTGGCGTGGCCCCGATGATCGCAGCGCCCCTGCTCGACCGTATGGCCACAACTTGGGCGGGAGAAGCCGTCGCCGACTTGCCAATCGCCACATCCGCCCCGCTACCGCAAATCAGTATCCTGGCCGGTATCCTCGTCGCACTCGGCTGCGCGGGACTGGGCGTACTTTGGCTACGGGGTATCCGTCGCGCCCCGAGCGGGCTGACCTGGGACTGTGGCTATGCCGCGCCTCGGCGCGAATGCAATACACGTCATCGTCCTTCGCCGAAATGCTCATTAAGTTGTTTGGCTGGGCCCTGCAGCCAACGACAAGTCGTCCTCGACTAACGACGCCGTTTCCCCGGGATGGACATTTTGAGAGTCACGTTGACGATACGGTATTGCAGCGTGCCGTATGGCCTGCGGCGCGGGCGGTCACTTGGTTGTTCTCGTGGGGACGGTACCTGCAGAGCGGCAGCCTGCAGGCGTATCTGATGTACATCTTAGTCGTCGTCGTGTTCTTGTTATTGTGGAAATAGACCAGGTTGAGCGTCCGGCAGGTCGCCGACGTGTCCGCCGATCGCAGGATAAACTGAGCCATGTTCGCCCCTCTCTCGATCCACACGGCGATTCACATCTTAATTGCGATCGCCTTTCCACCGTTTCTATTGGGAGTCATCAATCGTGTTAAGGCCGTGTTTGCGGGGCGGCGAGGGCAACCCTTGCTCCAGACGTATTCCGATCTCCGCAAACTGTTCAGCAAAGAAAGCGTTTTCAGCGAAACGACAACTTGGGTGTTTCGCATGGGACCGGTTATCGGCTGGACGGCGGCCTGGGTCGCCGCCCTGATCGTCCCCTTAGGACATTCGAGCGCGCCGCTGTCGTTCGCCGGTGACATGATTCTGTTTGCATACGTTTTGGGACTGGGACGATTTTTTACGATGATCGCCGCGCTGGACACCGGTTCTGCCTTTGAGGGCATGGGAGCCGCCCGCGAAGCGACATTCGCCTGTCTTGCAGAGCCCGTATTGTTCCTAGGTCTGCTGGTGTTGGCTCGGATCACGGCACCCTATCGATGAACGGCCTGTTCGGCACGGAACTCGTCGCTGGATGGAGCGGCGCAGCCTCTGCGCTGCTGTTGGTCCTGATCAGTTGGTTCGTGGTGCTGTTGGCCGAAACATGTCGCATCCCTTTTGATGATCCCAATACGCATTTGGAATTGACCATGATTCACGAAGTGATGGTGTTGGATCACAGCGGACCTGCCTTCGGCCTGATTCTCTACGGTGCCGCTATCAAGCTGTTTGTATTCTCGGCACTGATCGTTCGGCTGGCCCTGCCCGTGCAGACGGGGTTTGCGGTAGTTGACTGGGGTGTGTTCCTGCTTGGTACGATCCTCGTGGCCGCCCTGATTGGTGTTGTGGAATCGGTCATGGCGCGCCTAAGGCTCTCCTCGATCGCAACATTGCTGGTTGGTGCAGGCGTTCTGTCATTGTTTGGCATGATACTGGTACTGGTACGGTTATGATCTCAAACATCGTCGATCCATGTATGGTCGTGGTTCTGATGCTGAACCTCTACATCCTTGGCGTGTCACGATTGCGCATGTTGATCATCGTCGTCGCCTTGCAAGGGGTCTTGCTAGGCGCTCTACCCGATTGTCCACCAAGGTTTCTTGCCGCTCGGCGGCGGACTGACCAGCATGAGTTCCGCCAGTTTGCTACGGCTTGGATTGCTAACGTTGGGCATCGTGGGCATCAAGGGGATCTTGATACCCAAGCTCTTATTCAAAGCGGTCGTGTTGGCCGATATTCGCACCACCATCAGCTCCGTAGTCGGATTTGTTCCTTCGCTGTTGCTGGGAGGAATTGGCACCGCCGCGGCACTCATTTTCGCTCAACGTTTGCCGATGCCCGAGGGGCATCAACACCATTTGTTGATTCCGGCCGCGTTGGCCACGGTCTTGGCCGGTTTCCTGATGCTGGTCACGCGACGTGAGGCGCTGGGACAGGTGCTGGGATACATCGTGATGGAGAATGGGATCTTTATCTTTGGCCTACTGCTGATCGAAGCCGTTCCACTGCTCGTGGAGTTTGGCGTCGTACTGGACATGTTTGTCGGGGTGTTCGTCATGGGAATCATTGTCAATCATGTCAGCCGAGCTTTTCCGGAAGCCAGCACCGAACACTTGCGAATACTACGAGAATAGAGGCGAATGCGCCACCTTCGGCGCGTGGCGAACGGTCGTCATGGCAGCGGTGGGCCATACAGGTCCGCGCGGCACCGCCCGGGAATTCAACGTTAGACGGGAATCGTGCAATATGTTGCTCTTACTGATCGTCGTACCGCTACTCGCCGCCGCGCTCGCGGTCGCGACTCCGAACAACAGGCTCCGCCCCTGGTTGCTGCCATTGACCGCCACGATTCATCTGGGGCTGCTGACCTGGCTGCTGCCGCGCGGTAATCAGTGGATGTTCGGACGTTGGCTGCGCAATTGATCCACTAAGTCGCCTGTTCATCGGTGTGATCAGCGTCGTGTTTTTCCTCTGCTCGATGTACTGCACCGGCCTACTTGCGTATCCGGCAGGAACGTTCCAATCGTGTGCTCTGCTCCTGTTTGCTACTGGCCCTGGGAATCATGAGTTTGGTGACGCTGTCGCATCATCTGGGTTTGATGTGGGTCGCCATGGAGACCACCACGCTCATCACGGCACCGTGCATTTATTTCAACCACAATCCAAGATCGCTCGAGGCGACATGGAAGTATCTGCTCATCGGCTCGGTCGGGATCGCCCTGGCCCTGCTCGGCTCTTTTTTCCTGGCCTACTCCATGATCGAAGCGGGCTCGGAATCGACACTACTGTTCGACGAATTGGTCGATCACTCTCATAATCTTTCGATCCCTTGGATGCATGCGTCCTTTGTACTATTGATTGTTGGTTATGGCACGAAGATGGGACTTGCGCCAATGCACTCATGGAAACCCGACGCGTACGGCGAGGCGCCGGGAGTAATCGGCGCCCTGCTGGCAGGCGGGCTGACGACCTGTGCGTTTTTGTGCGTTCTGCGCTTCTTTCATATCGCTCATATTGCGCACGACGACCTCTATGCCGAGCGAATCCTGCTGTTTTTTGGCCTGTTCTCGATGGGTACGGCAGCTGTGTTCATGGCACGGCAAAAAGACATCAAACGATGCCTGGCGTATTCCAGCGTCGAACACATGGGCATGCTTGCTTTCGGTATTGGAATTGGAGGAACAGCGGTCGCGGGTTCCCTGCTGCACGTCGTTCACAATGGAATCTGCAAGGCGGGTTTGTTCATGGCAGCCGGCAACATTCATCGCGCCTACGGCAGCAAATCGACGGATGAAGTCCAGGGGGTCTTGCGACGTTTGCCGGTGACAGGTGCGATGCTGTTGTTGGGTTTCTTCGCAATCACCGGATCACCGCTATTTGGTCCTTTTGTGAGCGAATACCAAATGATCAGCGGAGCGTTTGCGGCCGGTCGTGTGCTGCCCGGGCTGGCCTTTTTGCTCCTCCTCCTGCTCGTGTTCTTTGGCATGGGAAACACGTTGATCAATTGTTCCCTCGGTCCGGCGCCGGTGGCCAGCGAAAGAACCCCGTACAAAGACAGCCTCGCGATGGTGCTCCCGATCATCGCCTGTATGGCGATCACCGTGATTTTGGGAGTTTACAACCCACCCTTTCTGACGGATTGCATCAATGACGCTATCCGCTTCCTACAGGCACCGGCAAACTGATCTTGAGTCCTTCGCAACTCTGACGCAGCGCACAACCGATGAAGACAAGGGCCTTGGTTCCGAAACGCACCCGTGTAATATTGGCGGCAGATTCGGACGGAGGGCGACCGGTGCCACGGCGGTCCAGTTTTCTGATCACACTACGCCGTCATCCCCCGGATTTCGATGCGAACACTCAACCTAGGGAAGTGCTTCCAGAGCTGGTGCTCGGCGCGGTCTTCAAAATCGTTGGACCGTCTGTCAAGCAGACGGTCGGTGGGTTCGATTCCCATGCACTTCCGCCATTTCCTGTCCTGGCCTGTCATGCCGGCGCCGCGTCCCGATGCACCGGTCTCGCGACTGGCCCCACCACCCTGGTCGACGGGGCCCCGATCCCTCTGGATCGCTTGAAGACCGCAACCGTTGCAGCCCGTTTGATCAACAACCCTTCACATGTTAGGCTGACGGGGCATTTTGGAACATTTCGGGTCCGCTGGTAAACCGATAACACAAAAACGTGGCGTCCAGCCGCGGAGGCGTTCGTCGCTGCCCGCTGGCACCAGTTCCTCACGGCCAGGGTAACGGTCCGAACCACAGACATTGCTGCGGCCGAATTCGACGAATTCAGAAACTCACACAACTGCCCGGCATCGGAACGCCGCTTCGACACGAGCAGTTCTCAGAACCATGCCACGGCCATGTGCTGGAGACGATCACGACGGTGAGCCTCGAAACGCTTCTTGCCCCGTTCAAGCCGCCCAACACGAGTCTGGTCCATCGCCTGCGCTATTGGATCGAGGCCCAAGGTCAGTCGTTGGCGTTCGCGTACTTGTCGGACGGGGAAAACATTGATTCCCAGTGGACATACCGTGAACTGGACCAGCGGGCACGAGCGATCGCGCATCGCTTACAGTCCAAAAAGCTGCAGGGGCAACGGGCACTCTTGCTCTACCCGCCAGGACTGGAGTTCGTGGCCGGCTTTCTGGGCTGCCTCTATGCCGGGGTGATTGCGGTTCCCGCCTACCCACCGCGACGCAACCGCAACATGGAACGGATTCAGGCCATCTCGGCAGACGCCACGGCCGCGGCGGCGTTGACCGTGGCCGACGTGGAAGAACGGACGCTGGCTTTATTGGAACCCGGATCGAGCCTCTTGGAATTGGATTGGTTGGCGACCGATTTGATCCCCAGCGCCGAGGCGGATGCGTGGCAGATGCCACCGATTCAAAGCGACCAAATCGCCTTTCTGCAGTACACGTCCGGCTCGACGGGCAGTCCCAAGGGTGTGATGCTCTCGCACGGGAATATCATGCACAACTGCGCGCTGATCACGACCGCGTTCGAGGCGGACCGTGACGCGGTTGGAGCTTCCTGGCTGCCGACCTATCACGACATGGGCCTGGTTGGCGGCGTGCTGAACCCTATTTTCTGCGGTCGCCCCAGCCTGCTCATGTCACCCATGCTCTTTTTACAGAAGCCGATTCGCTGGCTGAGGACGATCTCCAAATACGGGGTCACCATCAGCGGCGGCCCTAACTTCGCGTATGACCTGTGTACCAACAAGATTACTGATGACCAGCTGCAGGACATTGATCTAACTCGCTGGACGCTCGCGTTCAATGGTGCCGAGCCCGTTCGTCGAGAGACACTGGAGCGGTTTTATCGACGGTTTGCACCCTACGGTTTTCGGCGTCAAACGTTCTACCCCTGCTATGGGATGGCGGAGACGACCTTGATCGTGACCGGTGGAGCTCGCCGAAAGACACCGGTTGTCCGCTGCTTTGACGGCACAGCCCTGGATGAAGGACGCGTGGTTCCGGCCGCGCCGGATGGAGACCGAGGTCGATTCGCCATCGGCTGCGGCCGCGCTTTGCAGGACGAGGACGTGGTGATCGTCCAGCCGGATACCGCCACGCGGGCCTCCGAAGGTCGAGTCGGCGAAATCTGGATCCGCAGTCGCAGTGTTGGCCAAGGGTACTGGAACAAGCCAGACGCCACCGAGGCGACGTTTCGAGCAAAGCTGGCGGAAGACCCAAACAAGGATTACCTCCGCAGTGGCGATTTAGGATTCTTTCACCAGGGTGAACTGTTTGTCACGGGACGGATCAAAGACCTGATCATCGTCCGCGGCGTCAATCGTTATCCCCAAGACATCGAAATGACAGCCGAACGGGCCGATGCCCGCGTCCGCAGCGGCGCAACGGCCGCCTTTGCCGTTGACATTAAAGGCCGCGAACGGCTGGTCATCGTCTGCGAAGTGGAACGCAGGGAGGACAGTGACTGGCAGGAGATTATCGACGCAATCCGTCGCGAAGTCACGGCCGAACATGAACTGCCGCCGGACGCCGTGATCCTGGTCCGATCCGGTTCTATCCCCAAGACCTCCAGCGGCAAGATCCAACGGCACGCCTGTCGACAAAGCTTCCTAGAAAACTCCTTAATTACCATCGCCCGGCGCTGCTTCTGGGAGGAAGGCGCCGCGGCGGAACTGGCCCAGGTATCCGTCGAGCTGGACGGGCCCGCCCTGACCCCGGCCGCCGACGCCCAGGTTTTGCGGATCGTGATGCAGCAAGTCAAAGCGATTGGGAAAGAACGTGTCACGGAGCTGAAGCCGAACACGAACATTGTCGAGCTGGGGCTGGATTCGCTGGAACGGATGGAAATCATCAACGCCTTGGAGGAGACCTTTGGCGGCCAATTGCCCGAAGAAGTCCTGCCACAGATCGAGACCTGTCAGGAGGTGGCAGATGCCATCATCAAGTATTTAGGGACTCGGACGGCCGACAAGCGGGGACGCCGTCGCTACGAAACGATTCCGGCGGAGTTTTACAGTTTCTCGCAGACCACCGAGTATCTGCAGCTGCAGCGCAACATGGCCTTGCTGCAGGAAACGGGGTTGCCCAATCCCTTTTTTCAGGAACATGAAACGGTCACGCGAGACACTACGGTGATCGACGGCCGGCACTTCATCAACTTCTCCAGTTACAACTACCTGGGCATGTCGGGCGACCCGGTGGTCAGTCAGGCGGCCAAGGAGGCAATCGATCGCTATGGTACCAGCGTCTCGGCCAGCCGGTTGGTATCGGGTCAAAAGCCGATCCACTCGCGAGCTGGAACGGGAAATCGCGCGAGTTCGTGGGCTCGAAGCGGCAATCGTGCTACGTCGGCGGCCATTCGACGAACGAGTCGACGATCGGCCACTTGTTCGGGCCCGGCGACTTGATCTTGCACGACGCGCTGGCACATAACAGCATCATTCAGGGCTCGATTCTCTCCGGCGCCCGACGACGCCCCTTCCCACATAACGACTGGGAAGCTCTGGATCAGCTGCTGACCGAACTACGACACGACTACCGACGCGTACTGATCGTGATCGAAGGGCGTGTACAGCATGGACGGCGACTATCCCGACCTGCCGCAGTTCATCGACGTCAAGAAAACGCACAAGGCGTTCTTGATGGTCGACGAGGCCCACTCGATCGGTACGATGGGCAGAACCGGACGCGGCATCGGCGAGCATTTCGGCGTGGACGCCGCGCGACGTGGACCTCTGGATGGGAACACTCAGCAAGTCGCTTTGGCAGTTGCGGCGGCTATATCGCGGGCTGTCAGGAGGTGGTGGAGTATCTGAAGTACACCGCTCCGGGCTTTGTGTACAGTGTCGGGTTGACGCCGGCCAACGCCGCCGCCGCATTGACGTCCCTGCGGGTGCTCCAGCGTGAACCGCAGCGAGCCCGGCGCTGCATTGAAATGGCACAACTTTTCCTGACCGAGGCTCGGGCATGCGGCTTATGTACCGGTTTAAGCGAAAATACGCCCGTCGTCCCGGTGATTGTGGGGAATTCCGCACATGCCCTGCGACTTTCTCGACAGCTGTTTGAGCGGGGAATAAACGTCCAGCCGATCCTCTACCCGGCGGTCGAAGAGAGCGGAGCACGGCTGAGATTCTTTATCACATCGACGCATACCCCCAACCAAATCCGGGAAACGGTCCGCGCCGTAGCGGACGAACTGGCCGCCATCCAGCCCAGCTATTTCCGTTCGCCTCCTCAGTCGGCTGTCTCGTCGGTGGGCTAAGTTTCCCCCCTACCTAGGCACGCCAAGAGCGTAACAAACGGGTGTTGCGATTTACCGCTGAAGCCATCACAATAGAATTTACGTGGTCATGTATTGGATGTATCAAGTTGTTGTGAGGGACTCACCGTGCTCACAGAAGAACAAGTGCAACGTAGCTTTCGCGGCCTCTTTCGCAGTACCGAAGTCAGCAATGACTCGATCGAAAAGGCCGAGGCCCTGATCGACCAGCTGCGGCTGGAAAGTCCACTGCGTCACCGGCTTTCCGAAGAGCTGGAGGAGCTGCGAAAGATCTGTTTGGCTGACAACAGTTAACGTTGTGGACGCGTTCGCTTCCCCGGCGAGCTCGGGAGAGATCAGCCCAGCTTGCTGCGTGGAATAAAACAGAAGTCGGCTGCTGACATTCGGTTCGCCCGCCGTTAGCAGCCCGGCTGTATTCAACACGCTGCGGGCTTCCCGTTCAGGCCCAGAAGTTGGGGAGTGGGTCACGAGGGCCCAGGAACATCGCGGCAATGGCCCAGTGAACAGATTCTCGGGAGAGGGGATTCGGGGGTTGGGCCTCGCCACGAACTGAGGATGCGAACGGCACTGGAGAAACCCAAACAAAAACAACCGACCCGCCGGTGCGTTGGCATTGGCGGGTCGGTTCGTTGATGGCCAAGCGACAGATACCTGTCTGAGCTTGAGGCCGACGAAGCTCAGATGTCTTACTGCACCGCTTCGGATCGGACGCTCGGCGTCAAGGGAATCACGTCTCGGATGGCCCCGCTTCCTTAGCGATTGATCTCGAAGCCAACGTTCCAGCCATTCGAAAAGAAGTGCTGGGTGTCTAGATCGTCCAACGAACGAAGCGTGAGCTCAGGCAGGGTGTACCGCACCATATTGCTCCCGTAGCCTAGATTCGCGGCGTACGTCCCCGTATAGCCAACGGTCAGATTCACCTTCTGTGTCAGCTTGTACACCGCGTCCAGACGAGCTTCAGCGAGGGGGCTGAATTGAAGGTCACTGTCGTACTGGGCAAACGACGTTGGATTAAAATAGAGCGAGCTGTTAACCAGGGGCGGGTTGAGCGTCGAGCCCATCGTCCCTACCAACGAAGCATCGCGAACGTTCATGGCTGCCATGAAGCGGCCTTGGCTTCGCAGCGACCAACGCCCAGTTGTGTGAGCCAACCGCAGTCCAACCTGAGGGCCGAACAGCTTGTTTTCCACTTCGGAATGCCAGTTGCTGTCTGCGAGGAAGCCACCCTGCCCTAAAGCACGCAGCTCCGAGTCCACGCGTAAGAACCGCAATCCGTAGAGAAAATCGACGGTCATGTCCTGCACAAAGAAATCATCGCGACGGAGCGTCCGCATCAATTCCACACCATTGGCATTCGTGCGGGTGTCAACCGTCAGCGTATCGAAACTCGGCACGAACACCACCAAGTCACCATCAGGGCACCGCCAAAGTCGCTGGGCAACCCCGGAATGGTATTGCCGTCGGAGTCGACGTCGTCTGCCGTTCCATCACCGTCGACATCAACCGCTCCGTGGAGCAAACCAAAGGGAACTTCAAACATGACAGCAACGCTCCCGGTGAACGGCAGTCGATTCGCATCATCAACGCCGTAGACCGGAGTACCGCCCGTATTGGCACGCTCGGCAGAGTTGAAGTTCTCGATCCAGCTCACGTTCCACCCCGCGTCATCCCACATATAACCGAATTCAATTCGATTGCCCCATCCCCACGTTGAGTCGGGCTGGGAAACATCGATTGCATTCGTCACCGGAGTCGCTTGGGGTGGCTCGCTGCCCCCCGGATAGACGACCGGGTCATTGTAGATGAATGTCGAGGAAGCAACCTGCAATCCGCCCGCACCCAGAGGGTAGCGAGGTGCGGACAGGACGTTCCACGAGACCCGCTCGTAACTGAAGAAAAGTCCTTCATTCCGCTGTGGACCATCCGGGCAGTCGCAATAGAACGGCTCGAACCAGTCGTAGTCCACATCGAGTTCACAAAAATTGGGGAACAACGGCGGATGTCCGTCCCCGCTGGCCTCCCGGACCATGCTGATCCCAAGCAGCACAGCCAAACATCCAAGAGTTCGAAATACTTTCGACATTTTTCCCAGACCTCACATTAGGGTGTTGGGCTAACGGAGGATTTGCCCAATCCGTTGCGGTTGTCGGTTTTATCGGACGCGCTGTCGCGCAAGTTGAGAAACAACGGTAAGCCTTACGGAAAAGTTGGAATAAATGCCTGACCGGCAGCATTGCTGGCACAAGGTGTCGCGTGCCGTACGCGAATAACATGGCGTAGGCCGCCGCTCGTCGCACCGTGGCACTGCACGTTGGCCGTCCGAGGCCGGAGAGCCGACTGATTGTCCCAACCCGAATGTGACTCTATAGTTAGAGCAGTCGCCGTCCGTAGCGTCGCACTGCGTCCATTGCCGTTCGTCCCGCGGGAGCTTGCCATGTTTCGTTCAACGTTTCTCGTGCTGACAATCTTCCAACTAAGCAGCTGGTCGGTCCTGGCGACGGCTGACGAGCTGGGCCGTGCCCGTGAGTTGATTCAGACCTACGACACGGATGCCGACGGCAAACTGGATTTGGCCGAGCTCGAGCAGGCTCTGTCGGGAACGTCACCGCAGTCGTTGCCGTTCGTCCGCGTGATGCGAGACGCGGACGGGATGCCCCAGGCGCTGGAGACCGCCGTGGTCTCCTTCCGTTCGGCCGATGGCCAACAGACGGTCGATTTGATTGCGGCAATTCACGTTGGCGACCGGACCTATTACCGTGAACTCAATCGCTTGTTCCGCGAGTACGACGCCGTATTGTACGAATTGATCGCTCCAGAAGGGACCCGTATCCCACGCGGCGGGCAGACCACCGATCATCCGGTCGGCCGCATGCAACGCGGTATTAAATCCCTACTCGACTTGTCCTTTCAATTGGACGAAATCGATTACACCGCCAAGCAATTGGTCCATGCCGACATGTCACCGCAGGAGTTTGCCAGTAGCATGGAGGAACGAGGTGAAAGTTTTCTACAGATTCTATTTCGCATGATGGGACAAGCAGCCGCACAGGCTGGTAAAGCCGACGGTCCGAGTGATCGAGATTTGATCATGGCCTTGTTCGCGCCGGATCGAGCACTACGATTGAAGCGCATCCTGGCCGCTCAATTTGAAGACCTAGAAGGACAGCTGAATATCTTCGAGGGACCGGACGGCTCGACGCTGATCAGCCAACGCAACAAACGAGTGCTCCAAGTATTGCGGCGGCAGCAACAGCAAGGCCAAAAAAAGATCGGCATCTTCTACGGTGCGGGTCACATGTCGGATATGGCCGAACGATTGCAGCATGAATTCGAACTTAAATACGCCTCGACCCGCTGGATGAAAGCGTGGGATATGGAGGACTCAGCCCACTGAGTCACGCCGTTTTCTCGGCGGGTAAATCGCATCACATGTCTTTCTTTACATATTGGCGATGATACCCCATACTGGTCGTCCTTCGAATCGACGATCGCGTCGAGGCCATAGGTAACTCGCGTTGGCGGAGTAGCGGATGGTAAGAATGTCAATGAACGAATTGTCCACGTACTCATGGACGTTTGACGAGGACGTACTGCGTTACGCAGAGGCCGGCTATGAGGCCATTGGGGTGTGGCGTTCGAAATTGACGGACTTTGGCGAAGAAAAGGGAGCCGAGCTCATTCGGGACCAGCAACTGCAAGTCTCCAACCTGTTGTGGGCTGGCGGTTTCACCGGCAGTGATGGTCGCCGTTACCGTGAGAGTATTGAAGACGCAATCGAGGCGATCCACCTGGCGGATGAAATAGGGGCGGAGTGCCTTGTCGTGTATACCGGATCCCGCTTGGGACACACGTATAACCACGCACGACGGATGAGCCGAAATGCTCTACTCGAGCTGGCACCGATTGCCGAGGCTTGTGGAGTAACGCTGGCGATTGAGCCGGTGGCCAGCCAGTGCGATGGCGAATGGACATTCCTGCATGACTTGGAGACGGCGAACGAATTCCTGGATGAGCTGAACGCGCCAACCGTCAAACTGGCGTTCGACACCTATCATCTCGGTCAATCCCACGTCGACCTGCGACAGATCGAGGCCATCGGCTCGCGAGTTGCCGTCGTGCATTTGGGTGATGCACATCATTTACCTCAGGGCGAACAAAACCGTTGCCTCTTGGGGGAAGGCCGCGTACCTATTGGGGACATCGTCGCAGCACTGGTCGAAGGTGGCTTTCGAGGTTACTGCGACGTAAAACTCTTCGGAGAGGATCTGGAAATGGTGCCCTACGAGCAGGTGCTGGAACATTCACGCGCTGCGCTAAGTCAGCTCATCGGCGTCTAGCACCGGCCCGCGGCCTCAGTGCGCCGCCATCAGGTCGTAGCAGAGCAGGCGGTCACGACCTCGCACATAAAGGAATCCATGCGAGATGAACGGCGCTGCCCACGCAGGGTATTTCAGTAAGGGTATGTCGCGGCCAACGGAGTCGCGCGCGTCTGTCGGTAGGAACTCACTGACCACATCGTAGCGTTCAGGCGTCGCGCGGAACACGCGCAACGTGCCGTATTCACTCAGGCAGATGAAGTGGTCGTCAACGTACAGCAGCGAACTTCGGGTTAAATCCGGCTGACTCCACATTACTTTACCGGTGGCGGCTTCGATGCAACGGAGCTCAGCGTTCTGCGTGTGCCGACCGCTGGAACCATACAAGAAGCCGTTGTGGTAAATCGACGTGTTCCAATGCGTTTGCATGGCCTTGTCGCGGCCCCGAGAAGAGTCATCCCAGACAACGTCGAAACGTCCCGGTCGAAAACGTAACAGAGCCGCTCCTGGACCATACGTTTCAGAAATGAACACGTGTTCGCCCCAGACGACCGGAGTGCTCGCATTCACGCTCTCCAGTATCGACGCTCGCCAAGGAAAATAGAAATCCTGGTTTCCCGTCGCCGGATCAAACGCCAGTAAGCCACCTCGCAAGAACACAAAACACCAATCGCGTTCGGGACGCTGTACAATTAATGGCGAAGCGTAGCTGGCCAAGTCGTTCGATAGCTGAAACCGGACTTTACCGGTGCGCTTATCAAAGGCGACGACGCCCGATCCGTTTCCACGGACACGGTCTAGTCGCCCCGGGGCAATCTGTTGGTCTTCATCGGGACTGCCTCCGATCACGGCGATCAGCGCGTCTTGGTAGATCACGGGCGAGCTGCCGACGCCAAAGAAGTTTTGGAGCACGCCAAACTCCTTTTGCGTGTCAACCTTCCACAACAGACTTCCGTCCTCGACCTTCAGGCAGTGCAAGATCCCTTCCACGCCGAAAATGTACACGCGATCGTCGTCCACGACAGGTGTGGTACGAGGACCAGGACTGTAGTTATATAGATCAACGTAGTCTGATTCATACGCAAACTGCCACAGGAGTTCACCTGTCTGACTGTTGAGGCACAACAAAACGGAATGGCCTTGCTGATAATCAAACTGAAAATACCGCCCACGACTTACGCTGCCGATACCGTAACTTTCGCCCAGCGGTAGCGACCAAACGAGCCGCGGCGGGGCGGTCGTCCAGTTAAGGTGAAGTTGTGTTTCCGTGGACTTATTGTCGCGGCGAGGTCCGAGGAACGTGGGCCAATCTTCCCCTTGTGACCGAGTCCCTAAATCGACGATTGCCTCACCTGCAACCGCCATGGAATGGCTCAACGCGCCAATGACCAGCAGCACCACGATTCCCAGCGTCTTGGGCCGTACCATACGGCGCCGACAACGGCCCCGGACACTCGACCGCAAAACCCGCCCGGTGTGAGCAAAATCGTGATACAACAACAAGGGTTGATCCACGGGGTATACCTCGCTTGCATCCATATTTCTTGGTCTTGGGAAAGACCGACGTTTACTCCGCAACAAGCGAACGATCATAACCTATGTCAAAGCTCATTATCAACGCAACGATCCAGATCCCCTATGACGAATTCACGTTTACGGCGGTACGTAGCCAAGGTCCTGGCGGCCAGAATGTCAACAAAGTCAGCAGCAAAGTCTTACTGCAGTGGCGGTTCGCGACATCAACTTCGCTGCCTGAGACCGTACGCGAACGACTCCGTATGCAAGCGCAACGATACATTGCGAAGTCGGGATACTTAACGGTCACGAGTCAGCGCAGTCGTCACCGTCAAATCAATCGCGAAGACTGTTTACGAAAGCTGAAGGCCATGATTCTTGACGCGGCAACCCCACCGAGGCCTCGCAGACCAACTAAACCAACACGCGCCAGTGTTCAACGTCGTCGACATCAGAAACAATTGACATCCATCAAGAAAAAACAACGCTCGTCACCAAATCTCGACGGGTAGTCAAAACAGTCACTAGCATCTTTTTCAATTGAGCGACATAATGCGGCCAGATCAGCGCGCTGGCTCACCGCTTTTGTCTGGCTGTGGGCTCACCCATCGTGATGCATTGGGTATAATTGCCAGGTGAGAAATCGCCAATTCAGCCAAGCTTCGCCGATATGCCACGACAACCCAACATCGATAAGATCCTACGTGATTGGCCCTATGAACCGCAGTCCGTAAGCGTTCGTTTCGTCAAAGGACAAGACGGACGGGACTTGATTCAAATGCGGATTGAAATGGGGTTGTTGCAATTGGAAGTGCGAGGCCGTCCTGACGGCGATCGTCCGGGCGGATACGAAACATACTACGAGTATCTGCGTCACGAAGCCGAGGGCGAAATCGGCCTGACCATGACCGAGGATCAGTGTGCGGAAGCGGATCGTGAGTTCGTTCAATTCTATCACCGGCGTATCTGCTGGCTGGCACTCCGGGAATTCGCCAAGGCCATCGACGACGCCGACCATACCTTGGGCCTGATGGATTTTTGTCGCGATCATTCGCCGGACGAAACGTGGACCCAGACGCACGAACAGTATCGACCCTTTGTGCTCTTTCATCGCACGCAGTCCGCAACGTTATGGGCGCTGGAGGTCGACGATGCGGAAACCGCAATCGAGGCCGTGAATATCGGCTTGCAGCGTTTGCGAGCCCTGCTGGACGATTACGAAGACAACGAACTCGTGGCCCGTCTGGTGGAGTTACGGGAATCCGTCCGTGAGAAATTCGAGGTCGGCCGGACGCTGCGCGAACAATTGGGCGATGCCATCGCATCGGAGCAGTATGAATTGGCCGCGCGGTTGCGAGATCAATTGGCTGACCGCCACAATCGCTAGCAGCTCGCACGGCGAAGCACGAACTGCGGCAACCAACTGGTGTGAATGTCGTCGGTAACGCAATGTCGAAGCGATGCAGTGCCGACTCCGCTAAAGTTTTTCGCCATTTTCCTCAAGTTGGACGAGTCAACCTTTCAAAGGTTTTGTAATTCCCTCCGCCAAGTGTCCAGCGGAACAACGTCGCGCAGCGAAAGACGACCGACAAATCCGCCCGATTTTGCACGCTCGCACGTTTCGCGGCGAATTGGCACGACCTCTGCAATGACTCTCTAACACGCGGCAAGGATGGCTTGCCGGCCTGAACGTCACTGCGGCACGCGGCGGACGTTTCAATCCCCTCTTGATGGCAATCGCTAGACAAAGGAGTCTGTCATGTTAGTACTGTCTCGTAAAATCGGACAACAGATCCGCATTGGTGACCAGATCACGCTGACGATCGTCAAGACACAAGGCCAAACCGTGCGAGTGGGCATCGAGGCACCGCGTGAGGTCCGCGTTATTCGTGCCGAATTGCCACCCCGTCTGACCAACGACGACAGCGCGGAAAACCTGAGCGATCCGCTCAGCTCACGCTCACGCTCAACGAACGCTAAGCCTCAACCGCGGCGCATCAAACGGCAACGATCGCCAAACGGGCAAGACGTCACCTCAATGCCAGCGCCGCACTCAACCGGGACATCCGCAGCGTTGGACTGTCGCCACGATGCGTGAGCGCATTCAACCCACGACGTCGCCTCGAGCAATCGAGGCGGAATCGTCGCTGTAATGCCTACGGTTTCGTCCTATCATGAGACGGGCCGCGAAGATCTAGTACTGCAATTCTGTGGCTTGTTCTGATTTCTGAGGCAGAGAGTCGTCGGATGGCTCCGGCAATCTCTGCATCGCCAAACGACTCGTCTGGTCGAGGTGCTCCAGCAGGATGCGTTGCACCTCCAAAACCGCTCGTGGATGACGATGAACATTGATATGGTCGGCCTCGACAACGAGTTCACTCGCCGCTTCGGGTAATCTTGGCTCTCGACGGTAACGACGCCGTCACTCTCACCAGCGACTTTCGAAAGCACGCCCCCTTCGGCCACGACACCGATGATATTGTGGTACTGCACCCACGGTGCCGGTTGTGAACGTTGCATGACCTCCAGCACCGGAGACGTCGGTGACAGGGAGTCAATGCTCGTTTCGATTTCAAGCACGCCTTGGTCGCGCACCGCTTCGTGGTTGGCCAACAAAAATTGTTCGCGCGTCCGCACGACCATTTCGGGCAGCGTGATCAGCTTACGACCCAGCCACTGCGTGGCGCTGTTGGAAAACGCGCTGCCGCGATGTGGCGAAGCAATCGTGATGACGCGTTTGATGGCAGGATTGGCGTGAAAGAAGAGCGAGCGTTTCAGGTCGTCTTTCGTCGATTCCGGCGCATCGAGCTTCGACAGGGGAATGTCGGAAAGCATGTTCCAATAGTCCTCGCCACTTTCCATCGTCTGTAGGTGCGCAACCAAGCCGCCCATACTGTGGCCAACAAGGATCATTTGGTCCAACATCGGATTGGTCCCCTGTGGATCCAACAGTCGCCGCGCCTGCTCCAACTCGCGACGCAGTTGTGTGGCAGTGATCAGCAGTGGCTGCCCACTGGGGTAGAGATAAAACCAGAATTGGTATTGGTCTCGAATCTCTTCGACGCCTGCGCAAATCGTTGAACATTTCCATCCACGTGACCAAATCCGACCAAAGTCCGTGAATCATTAAGACCGGAATCTTGTCAGGGTCGAACGGTTCCAACAGATACAGCCCCTGATGCTCTTGAGATTTTGCCGGGTTGAGGAGTCCGCGCGTAGCCGTGTTGGTCTGCTGAAAGGCCGGGGCATTCAAGCTATAGGCCAACGGAGTGCTCAGGTCCGTCTCTAAAGGAACCAATCGTCCGTTCGCCGTGACATCCGTCGAACGGAGCGAATCGTGCAGTTCCAACACGCAAACATGTCGCACGCAGTTCGCCCCTGGCTCCTCTTGAGCGTCGGGCAACACCCGCAAGAAGGCTGTCATGGGTACACTCATTCCCGGCGCATAGTATGATTCGACTGCCTGACGGCCGCCATGTTGACGATAGATCGCGATCAACGGCACTCCCAGCCCGTAGGTTCGGTAGTGGTTCTTCAGGCCTTGGAGGTCGTAGTCCGAGACAAACTTCAAGTCGGCAATGTCCTCGGGTGGACACGTGCCACGACTTACGATGTGCAGTTCGTATTCCTGAGTACGAGTTCGGATCACGTGCGTCGTGCCCGGCCTCAACTCGCCCTGTCGTGCGACAACTCGCATGGTGCTTTCCAACGCCGCGTTGTACAAATCCGAAGCTTGTCGAAACTGAGGATCATAAGGATTGCGAATCGCATCGAACTCCTCGTTCATCAAGTAAGCATAAGCGTGAGCAACCGAGATACTGTACAGGTCGAGCGCATCGCCCAGTCGTCGTTTCGTATCGGCAATGCGCCCGGCGATGAAGGCAACCTCGGCGATCGAAAACACGTGCTCCGGCGACGAATGAACGAGCGGGCTGTCCATCAACTCGGGTAGGACGCTTTCGGGCTGAGAATCAAAACGCCTCGATAGATCATACCGCCGAAGCAGTTGCGCCGTCCGCGGCGTGGCCCGTGGCCCCCGCCAGGAAAACAGGTCGAGGTCCGTGGCCAGCGGCAGCGCGGGGCGATGACGCTCGCGAATCCATCCCGTGCTGATGCAACCGGTGGTGCCGAGGCAGAGCCACAACGTCAGCCAACACCTCAGCCTCAGCTGCGTGATCATCGGCTTGCGAGTGAGTGTTTCTGCGCATCGGGCTCATCGGTCGAATGGACAGAGCGGCAAAATCGGTCAAGAAAATTGGCAGGCGACGATACGGTGAGTAGGCGCGTACGTCAACGTCGAATCCGCCAGTGACCGCACCCGCTAGCAGCCCCAAGTCGAAACGCTATCATGGAATGAAGCTGGATCGCCTCAAGAGGCGAGACTGGATCGACCCCCGCACCCCGCCAGGAGCCTGCTTCGTGCCTCAACCTGCGGTTCTTAGCTGCGACCAGGTCCGCGAAATTGACCGCCTTGCCATCGAAGAGTTGCAAATGCCGGCAGTGGTGCTAATGGAAAATGCCGGCCGTGGCATCTCCGATTTGATGCAGCGCGAGCCGCTGTCTGGCCCTGTGCTGATTGCCTGCGGGCCTGGCAACAACGGCGGTGACGGCTACGTGATCGCGCCACTTGGACTTGCGGGGCATTGAAGTGCATATCGTGCTGGCGACCGACAGGGATCGCGTGCGCGGGGCGGCGGGGGATAACCTTCGATGGCTCGCAGCGACACACGTACATGTGCATTCGCTGGCACAGTGGCCTCGCTTGCGGCAAGGCGACATGGTATTCACCTGGGTCGTCGACGCCTTGTTGGGGACGGGCGTGAAAGGGTCCCCCCGCGCCCCAATGGACGAATTCATTCGGGAATTGAATCAGCTTCCCGCCCGGCGTTTGGCCGTTGATATCCCGAGTGGACTCAATGCCGACACGGGGGAAGCTGTGGAGTCGACGTTCCGCGCAGATCTGACGGGAACGTTTGTCGCCGCCAAACCTGGTTTGGTCCAGACGGTTGCGGCACCGTTTGTGGGGCAATTGGAGATTGTCGACATCGGTGTTCCGCGCGGCATCCTGCAACGCTTCGGGCTTCATGCCTCGCCGCGTTAACCATCGCTACCTGCCGGCGACTCGTATTCGAAATCCTTCCATTTCATCGCACGTCGGAAAGGCTCTATTCGCAGCATGACCTCGCCACGATGAAACAGCCGTACCGTACCGTTCGATTCGCTGACCGTCACGGCGACGGCCTTCGTCTTCTTGGTGATCGCCGCGGCGGCCCAATGACGAGCTCCCAGCCCTTTGGACAACGTGACATTTGCGGCGGTCGCGTTCAGATATCGGCAGGCGGCCTGGACCGTTCCATCCGACGCCACAATGATCGCGCCATCCAGTGGTGCGATTTCCTTGATCGCCTCGCGCACGCGATTGTCTTGAATGTTGCGTTCCGCACGACTGTATCCCTTCACGGGATCAAATCCCAACGGCTCACTGCTTCGAAGCACATTGCGGCTGTCGCCAACGACGAAGACCGTCCCCACGGGCTTCCCTTCTCGGCCTTCACGACCGATGTCGACCGCCAGATCGACGACGGCCTTGAGCGTGTCCAAGGGTACCTTCGTCTCGAGCTTGCGGAGGTCCCGAGCGGTCAAGCGGCCCAGGTGTTCGTCCAGCCGTATGTAGCTCAGGGAGTCAACACGACCCGCCTCAAAACCGCTGTAGATCGCGACGACTTCCGCCCCAGGTGGCAGCTGCTCGTTGGCCACCGCCCCTAACAACGCTTGAGTCAGCTTGTCGTAGATCGGCACGTCAGGCATGCTGAGCACGACCGTATCAAGGTCCGCATCGCCCGCCCCACGCAACTGGTCTTCGGAATCACTCACCACCAGAATCTTGATCGAAGATCCGGCTGTCTTCTTTAGTTGCTCCCAATCCACAGGTCGGTCCACGAGAACCAATAAGGCTTCCGCCTGAACCGACTGGTAGAGCCGCGCTGCCAGGGCACACAGCGTGTCGAATTGTTCCGAGGACTTGAGCGCAGTTCATGCTCGACAGCGCCTGTCAAAGAGGCCATGCGAAGGTCGGCGGCAGCACCGCGGGCCCCTGGAGACGATGACGGCGCCCGCACCGTCGCCCCCGCTCGATCAGAACCGGCCGGCAGAGGCAATGCCAGAGAATAACGCGGTTTCGTCCGAATCGTAGACGGTTTGCTCAAGGACCGCAACCGGAGACTGGCAGCGTTCCTACCAAATCCTCCGCCCATTCGCTCACCGCGTGAGCTCGGCGCGACGACCACCCTTCAGCTCGCGCTTAACGGTCCTGCGCCGCGTTCTGGGGACGCTGTGCCAACGGAGCAACCGCGATCTCGGCTCGCTCGAACACCCGCTGATGATACAGACGTAATGCCCGAATGGCATGCCCCTTGGGACCGATCTCCCAGTCATGATTGCGATGTTGGCTCATGGCCTGCGTCAAATAGGAAACGGCTCGCACAATAGGCGGATCCTGCAATGCCTCTTCCGGCAAAGAGAACACCAGCCACTCCAGAATATGCCCCGTCGTTTGCACGCGACGGTCCAAATCCCCCCAATCGGCGCGTTGTCGAAACCAGTCGCTGCTAAAACTGCCATCGCTGTTCTGGAGTGACATCGCGTAGCGATGGTAATCGGCAATGTACTTTTCTGCTCGCCACCAGTGGCCGTCCGCCGTGCCGCCTTCCTGCCGACGTTTGGCAACGGCGTAACTGATCGCCATGATGCGATGCGTCCCTCCACATGCCGCTCCGTTGATCGGTTGAGTCAGCTCGAGCGCTAACAACTTGGGGATGTCCCACGATTCGCCTTGGTCGTTCGTCCACTGCGCTTCCGTGCCCAAATAGTGCACCAAACCAATTAGCTTGAACGTGAGCTCGGATTGTGAACTACAGGTCCGCTTTTCTTCTTCAACCAGTTGAGCCACGCTGACGGGACGGTCATTTACCCGCAACATGTAGCTGGGATCGATATTGCATTGAGCCAGCATTGCGAGAAACTGGGCAGGGTGTCCTTGATAACCGGGGCCTTCGCGCCCCCGAATCCGATCCCCGTCCAGATAAAACAGACGACGCCCGCCGCAAGGTTGGTTCTGCCCGACCCAAGCAATCGCATTGGTTCGCGGACCGCGCGGGCCGCCGATGTGAATCTCACAGCTCGGCCCCCAACCCAAAAACGCATGCATCATCGACCAGCAGCTGTCATGACCGCTATCCAAACGCATCTGCGCATGTGCTTCCAGACACCTCTCGATCGGCTGTCGGAGCGCCACGACATGACGCGGTATCACTCGCGGTTTGGACTCGATCACAGGTGGAGACGATTCGGCGATCCACTCCGCCGAAGACCTGCTATTGCCATCGTCCCCCTCCGGTGCCTCGCGGGGCGCCGTGGACGCCGCAGACGGAACCGGGCCCGTGATCTCAGGAAAGACCACTTCGGCCGACGTTGGCAGCGCTGCCGAAACCGATGAGTTCACCTCAGATCGAGCGGTCGCGTCGCCCGGAAGTGTCGCGGGGACAGGTCGATCCACCAGAGACTGAACTCGTTCGTCCAGACCCTCCAGACTGATTTCACTCCAGGAAGGCTGGGAGGCATTGGAAGGAGGCGCAAGTGTTTGGGCTTGCGCAACTCCAAATCCCGTGACCTCGAGAAGCGCCAAAGTAACTATACCGACTCCCAGGCGAAGCCCCGGGTGAAGATAATCGAGCGGTCGTAATCGTCGCATGGAATTCCACCACAACTTTGCTCAGAGTGCTGACTTCAAATGAAGAGCGGGGGACTGACAACAGCCGCGTGTTGAAGTGGTATCGGTAGGTCGATTTTTCTCCGTTGACACGGTTTTGGCCCTTCACGACTTGAATTAACAATCAGAAGTTGGCCTGATCGTGTTGTCCCACCTACAACGCCCGTAGATGGAACGCACCGCGAATCCCCCCTGCAGCTTGCGCATCTTAAGGGAGCGAGCAGTGGAAAACCGCACCTCCTTGTGGCCCCCGACCGATTACCCCAGAGGTTGCGGCACGTGAGATCGGCAATCGTGGAGACGCACCGGCGGCCTTGGAAACCCCCGCCGAGGATCATCTTGAATCCTCGCAGGCGAAGTCGCATTGCGACATTACGACATCACCGAGGCGCTGCGTCTGGGCGTGCGGCGAAAACGGCCGACGGATTGTCGGTAACTTCTTTCCAGCGGCGAACGTCTTCACCCATATCCCGACCGGTAGCTTTTTCCAGTGACTGCATGGCGACATACTGCACCGCTGGGTCGCGGTCGTCCAGCGCCGAGCCGAGTGCCTGGACCGCCCGAGGGTCGTGGTATTTGCCCAATCCACGGACGGCCGCCAGGCGTACGTCGACTTCCTGTTCCTGTGCCACCACCTCGCTCAGCAGCGTCATTGCTCGGGGCGAGTCAATCTGGGCAAGCCGCATGACACGCTTCAACGCGGACCGCCACATCAGAATCACGCAGGACGACGCCCAGGCTGTCAACCGCCGACGGCGTGGGCAGATCACCCAGACATCGCACTATCGCGACTTTAACAGGGGTTGCCATCTCGGACGCCAAATCGTGCCCAAACGAATCCGCGTACCGCTTGGCTTCGACCTCGTCGAACGACGACGCTCGCTTGTGGATGGCTTCTACGCCCGCAACCCGTCCAGCGACCGAGTCGGCCGTCAGCTGCGGCTCGTCGGCTCCCGTCGATCCCATCGCAAACGTTTCGCGCCAATTCCAACGTGAATGGGCACATCCCACCGTCAGGATGGTCAACGAGCATCCGAGCACGAGACTACACATTGCCACGCGGCGTACACCCCGTGCACGAAGGGGGGATTCTTGGGGCAGGCGATGAATGTTTTTCATGCGATCTTCCGTTTTCCCTCAAGCAAGCAAACGGCGGCACCGAGCGTGCGTAGCGTGACATCGCCCTCCGCGGGGCGCGGAATCTACCAAAGGCTGCCCATTCCGACCAGATCAGTCCAGCCGGCGAAAATGCACAGGGGGCCATCTGCCAGCGCATCGCCGACGGCAGCAGTGGCGTGTAAGCTAGATTCGCGGGAGAACACGGCGTGAGTCACCAACCACGTCTAACGGCCAGTCCTTGAACACTTCCCGCGTTTAGCACCCGAAAACCCGCGATTTCGGCATGATCCCGCGACGAGAATGCGAGCATGGTTGACACGAATTCCAACCCGCCACCTACCGATCAAGGCTCCTCGTGGCCGCCACCCCATGCATCGGTACAAGAAGCACTCCAGCGCGTCTTTCGTTCTGGCGATTGGGGACGTTATCACGGCGCCGAAAGCGAACACCTGCGCTGCGAACTAGGGGCATATTTTGGAGGGCGAGAGATTTATCTTTGTGCGTCGGGCACGCTGGCCGTCGAACTCGCCCTGCGTGGGCTGAAAATCGGCGCGGAGGACGAGGTAATCTTGGCCGGCTACGATTACCCTGGCAACTTCCGCGCGATTGAGGCGGTGGGCGCATTCCCCGTAATCGCCGATCTACGACTCGACCGTTTGAGCATCGGGGTAGAGCAGCTGGCGGACGTCTGGAGTCCCAAGTCGGCTGCGGTGATCGTTTCTCACTTGCACGGAGATATCGCGCCGCTGGCTGAATTATGCCGGTGGGCGAAATCGCGTGATCTGGCGGTTGTGGAAGATGCCTGTCAAGCTCCGGGGGGCCGAATTAACCAGCGTCGTCTGGGCGATTGGGGCGATGTAAGCGTCGTGAGCTTTGGTGGCAGCAAGTTGCTCACTGCGGGCCGCGGTGGCGCGGTGATGAGCAAAGATCGCCAAGTAATGCAACGAATCCGTGTCTTCAGCGAGCGGGGAAACGACGCATTTGCCCTGAGCGAGTTGCAGGCGGCGGTCGTTCGCCCTCAACTTGCGCTGCTGGACGAACACTCTCAGCGACGTCCGCCAGCGTCGAGAGGCTGTTGCACGAACTACGGGAGGTAGCTTGCCTTCAACCCCTGAACCTCGACTCATCGCTTGATCTGCCGGCCTACACCAAGGTAGCGTGGTGGTACTCCGGGACGAATGTAAGTCGCTCCGAATACGTACGTGGGCTACGGGCGTCCGGAATTCCGATGGACGAAGGATTTCCCGGTTTTACGCTCAGATCGGCACGTCGATGTCGTCGCGCCGCCGACCTGGCCAACAGTCGCCGCGCCGCAGAAGCATGCGTGATACTTCACCATCACGCCCTGCTGCGCAATCCCAGCCACGTCGTCCAGTTGGCCAAACGCATCTGCGACATCACGCGCAATTTGCGCGTCGAATCGGCACTGTGACACGCGAATACGTCAGCCAGCGTATCGACTAGGGCACGTGACGGCTTATGTCGATCAACGGCATCTGGGAATGAACGTGCCACGCCGCCGAATAAGGAATTCCTTCGACTTCGTCACACGCTTCCCGCCCCTCGCCAGACGATTCGGACGTCGACTCGACGTCCAGCTCAAACGACCGCACGATCGGCTCTAACTCTCCCCTCACGATCCGAACGTCGGCCGGCGCCGAGATACCCAACGTCACGCGGCTACCGCTGATTCGGTTCACCGTGATCCGCACGTTATCACCAATCACTAATTCCTGCCCAACTTTTCGACTTAGCACCAACATCGATTCGCCTCCTCCTTGAATCTCCAGGACGGAGAAATGAAAAGAGATTTGCGTAGACAAGCCACGGGTGGGCCGGGTCGCCGATACGGCGTGCCTCGTCACCTCCCTGCTCTTCTTTTTCGCAAACCGAATGCCACGTTTGGTCAATTCAATTCAGAATTTCAAAATGCCGCAAATATCGGTAAATTCTCCCTATTTTCTTGATGCAACCAATGCGATGCTAGGACGTCATTACCGAAAAGTGCAGCGAATAACTGCAGCAACGGTCCCGATTTGAGACAATTAAGGCGGCTCGGTCCGATGGCTGGGGAACGGAAGGGTGCCCCGACATCCAAATCCATCCCACGACCAATTCATCAGGAGCATGTCATGACCATGTTTGGTAGGACGCAGATTGGCAGGACGCTGGCGATGGCGTGTTTCGCAATTGGCACAGCCCTACCGACCAGCCACGCTCAGCCGATCGACGCACGGCAGATGTTGGACCGGGCCCAGCAAGCCTCCATTGCGCACCAGCGTCGCCAGGCGATTGAGTGGGCCAGCAAAGCGATTGCCCAGGATCCGTCGCTAGCGGAAGCCTTTTACTTGCGGGGGCGAGAGCGATTTTGCGTGGCCGAATTCGCCACTGCCGCCGACGACTTCGACTGTTACGCGGAGCTGCGGCCCGATCAACGACCACGGCTGTGGGAGCGTGGTATCGCGTGCTATTACGCGGGACGATTTCGGGCGGGCGCTGACCAGTTTTCCGCGTACCAAGATTTCGACGACAGCGACGTCGAGAACGCAGTCTGGCACGTGCTGTGCCTAAGTCGAATCGTGGGAACGGAGGCAGCGCGGCGCCAAATGTTGAATGTACGTCAGGATCCTCGCATCCCCATGATGACGATCTACAAGATGTTCAAAGGCCAGAGCACGCCGCCCGACGTACTCCAGGCGGTAGAGCAAGCGGAACTGGAGCGAGATCAACGTCTCGCCGCGAACTTTTATGCGAATCTGTACATCGGCCTCTTCTACGAGATGAGCGGCGACGAAGATCGAGCCCGAGAGCACATCACGAAGGCAGCGGAAAAACACCGTATTTCGCACTACATGGGCGACGTTGCCCGCGTTCACGCCGATCGCTGGCGAGCGGTCGCCGAACGACCTTGATGCACTACCGAGTTCAACCATGTTATAATTCGGACCCCGCAACGGACTCACCTGACGATGCCATTGCCCTACCGAATACCTAGCCTAACTCAATGGGTATCCACAGGTCCTCTTTCATGAACATACCGTCGATGTCTCGGCTGACGATCAGATTGATCAGCACATTGATGCTGGGGCTGTGGGTTCACGCCCCATCGCTGGCGGAAACGACCGTGACAGAGGTGGCGCAGCGTGAATTCTTCGAGAATCAAGTACGGCCGTTGTTGACGACGGAGTGCTTCAAGTGTCACAGTGCGCAGGCGGAAAAGCTCAAAGCCGGGCTTCGCCTGGATAGTCGCGAGGGGTTGCTGGCCGGCGGCGACTCTGGTCCGGCGATAGTCCCCGGGCAGCCGGCCGACAGCCTGTTGATGTCGGCCGTACGGTATGACTCCTTTGAAATGCCGCCACGCGGAAAACTCGGCGACAGCCAGATTGCGACGCTTCAAAGATGGATCCAACAGGGAGCGTGGTGGCCGCCGGAAGACAAAGACAAGATAGCCGCAGAACAGGCACATGCGGTGGACTGGAACGCTCGCAAGGAGGGCCATTGGGCTTGGCAGCCACTGGCGACTTTCCGTCCGCCTTCCGCAACGGACGGCGAGGCAGGGAGATCGCCGATCGATCGGTTTATCGTCGCTCGAATGCGGGCGGCCGATCTGCAGCCCGCTCCCCCTGCTCCGTCAAATCACCTGGTACGTCGGTTGTACTTTGATTTAATCGGTTTGCCGCCGACACCGGAGCAAGTGCAAGCGTTTGTTAGTCAGCCGTCGCCGAGGGCCTACGCGCAGCTGGTCGATGGCCTGTTGGCTTCCCCACATTTTGGCGAAAAATGGACGCGACACTGGCTGGACCTAGTCCGCTACGCCGAAACCTGCGGTCACGAATTCGACTATCCAATTCCGCACGCGTACCGTTACCGCGACTACGTGATTCGCGCATTAAATGCGGATGTGCCGTACGACCAGTTGGTGCGAGAACACATCGCCGGTGACTTGCTGTCACCTCCTAGACGCGAGCCTCGAAGCGGCGCGAACGAATCCATTGTTGGGACGGGTTTTTGGTTTTTGGGCGAGGCAGTCCACGCGCCCACGGATGTGCGAGGGGATGAAGCCGATCGCATCAATAATCAGATTGACGTCTTCGGCAAAGCGTTCCTGGCGATGACCCTCGCGTGTGCACGCTGCCACGACCACAAATTCGATCCCATTCCGACGACGGACTATTACGCACTCGCAGGTTTTCTGCAAAGCAGTCGGCGCCAAGAGGCGTTGTTGGACCCACACGAGGCGATCGCACAGCAAACCGACCAGATTGCGACTCGTCGCCGTGAAGGCGACCGACTTTTATCCAGCGTGTTTTCGGCGACAGATCGTCCTGCGATTGATCGCTTCGCTGACTTCTTGATGGCCGCACAGAACCGAGTGATCGATCAGCTTGACTCGGAGCCGTCGGCGCTCAACGGCGCACTCGACCCTCAGTTGCTGGACCGGTTTGTAGCGGCACTTCAGGATCCGGCCCTGCGTTCTGTCGACCACCCCTTGTTCACCTGGCACGAGCTCACTCGCGCCAGTGGAAATGAGACGTTTATCGACCGACGCGTCGAATTGAACGCACGGCTGCAGCAGCAGCAGCAAAGTTATCAAACCGCCCTAACCGAGTTGTTTCCTTTTGCCGAGTTTCGCGATCAGGACTATCGCGACTGGTTTGTCACGGGTTGGGCATTCGGCCAGCAACCCACTGCGCAGGTCCAATGGGACGGTCCCGCGATACTTCCTCAATTCACGCGTCCGGCCGTCGCACATTCTGGCCGATTCGGACGCCGGCTTGCCGGCGTACTGCGTTCGCAGACCTTTACGTTACGCGCATCAGTACATTCACTATCGCATGCTGGGTGAGAACGTAAAAGTACGACTGATCATCGACGGTTACGTCATGGACGTTTACAGCTCGCTGTTATTTGCCGACGCAACGCTGCAGAATATCAACACTGAAGGACACTACCGGTGGGTGAGCCAGCATCGCGATCTCGACCACTATCAGGGGCACCGGGCACATCTGGAAATCATCGATGACGGAGACGGTTATGCAGCCGTCGAGGGCATCTACTTTTCAGATACCGAGGCACCAACGGAGCCGCCACACCCGTTGAACCTCCAGCTGGCCAGTGATGCATCTCTGCAGAATCCCGCCGATTTAGCGGCCGCTTACGCTCGTCAACTCCGCGGCACGTCCGCAGCCACGGGCGAATGTGACAACCATTCCCTTGAATTGTGGAATTGGCTGCTCAAATGGAAGCTTATCGATCCGCCTCAGGGTTGGCCGGCGCTGGCTGGCGAAGTCGATGCGTTGCAGAAGTCGCTGCCGGCGCCCTTGCGTGTCACGGCGATGGCCGACGGAACGGGCGAAGACGAACGGGTGCATATCCGTGGCAACCATCGAAATCTGGGGGCAGTCGCCGCAAGACGGTTGCCCTTTGTACTGGCCGGCGATATCCCAATGTCGATTGAGACGGGTTCGGGACGTGCTCAATTCGCCCAGCAACTAACTCGCGACGAAAATTCGCTGCTAGCGCGGGTTATCGTCAATCGACTATGGCATCATCTGCTGGGTCGCGGCATCGTGCCTACGGTCGACGATTTTGGCGCGATGGGAAAACCCCCAACGCATCCGGAACTGCTCGATTGGCTTGCCCGTGATTTCATCGATCACGGTTGGTCGCTGAAACACACCATACGCCAAATTGTAACGTCGCAGGTCTACCAGCGATCGTCACAACCGTTGAATGCACAGGCGGCGGAGCGAGATCCGGACAATCGCTGGTGGCACCGAAGTCAGGTCAAGCGACTCACTGGCGAAGCGATCCGCGACGCGATGTTGGCGAATTCGGGTCGGCTGGACGCCACCATCTTCGGCCCCAGCGTTCCTGTTCATCTCACGTCATTTATGACGGGTCGGGGACGGCCCGCAAGCGGTCCTCTCGATGGCGCAGGCCGGCGGAGCATTTACATCAGAATACAGCGCAACTTTTTATCGCCCATGATGTTGACGTTCGACATGCCATCTCCGTTCAGCACGATGGGGGGACGCAGTGTTTCCAATGTCCCGGCACAATCTTTAATTCTGATGAACGACGAGTTCGTCTGGCAACAAGCGAACCAATGGGCACAGCGTCTGCTATGCGAGGCGAACTCGCAGCAAACGCGGATCGATCGCCTCTACTTACAAGCATTTGCTCGTTTGCCGCGCGATGACGAACGGCAGCGAGTGGCAAGTTTCATCGCACAACAATCCGCCTTGTACGGCGCAGCGACGAGCGACCTTCGCGTGTGGACGGACGTCTGTCATGCGTTGTGGAATACCAAAGAGTTCATATACCTGTTTTAGACCGTTCAAGCGACGGTGCGAACGACGTTCGCCTCGGAGACATTGACGATGCATTGTCGACGGTTTGCCCCTCAACCTTGGTCACGTCGAGATATGCTGCGGACGTGTGCGAGCGGTTTTGGGTCAGTCGCCCTATCGGCCCTGCTGCACCAATGGGGACTCGGTGGCGACATGGCCACTTCTCCATTGGCTCCTCGTCTGCCGCATTTCACGGCACGGGCGAAGAACGTGATCTTTTTATATATGGATGGCGGACCTTCGCAGGTCGACACCTTTGATTACAAGCCTCTGTTACGCAAATTCGACGGCCAGGATCCCAGGGAAGCGATGGGGAAGCTTGAGCCGACTCAGTTTAATAACATCGGCCGCGTCATGCAGTCGCCCTGGCAATTTCGGCAATACGGCGAGAGTGGCAACTGGGTCAGTGATTTGTTCCCCTGTCTGCAGGCTCATGTGGATGATCTGGCATTCCTGAAAGGCATGACGTCGAAGTTTTCGGAACACACGTCCGGCAACTATTTCCTGCATACAGGTTCTGGACTTCAGGGCGCCCCAGCATGGGGGCATGGATCAGTTACGCCCTCGGCAGCGAAAACGACGAACTGCCGGGGTTCGTCGTGCTCAATGGTGGTCTGATTCCGCCCGGTGGGTTAGACAATTTTAATTCCGGTTTCCTGCCGGCCAGTTTCCAAGGGTCCATCTTTCAGCCTGGCGACCACCCCGTTGCGAACATCGTGCCGCGTGACGCCTCGGCGCCCCTGCAGCAAAGCAAACTGGATTTGATTCGTGATCTGGACATGGCGTCAATCGACCACCTCGGTCGCACCGACGAGCTCGAATCGGCCATTGCGAACTATGAGACGGCATATCGAATGCAGCGTTCCGTGCCAGAACTGATGGACATTTCCCGAGAGACGCCCCAGACGTTAAAACGATACGGATTGGATGATTCCTGGCAGGGAACGCGCACGTTCGCACGCCAGTGCCTGCTCGCACGGCGCCTCATTGAACGCGGCGTTCGCTTCATCGAACTAACATGTCCCGGTGGCAACGGCGACCGATGGGATCAACACAGCAATCTTCGTGACGGTCATCAGAAGAACTGTCACACGGTTGATCAACCCATCGCTGCGTTGCTGGAAGATTTGAAGCAGCGAGGCCTATTCGAATCAACACTGGTGGTCTGGACAGGCGAATTCGGTCGTACACCTTTTGCTCAGGGGCGAGACGGCCGAGATCACAATCCATTCGGCTTTTCGCTGTGGCTGGCAGGTGCCGGAATTCGCGGCGGTGCAAGCTACGGCGAGACCGACGAATGGGGTTACAAGACCGTCGACGGCAAACTAGAAATTCATGACCTGCACGCGACGATGTTGCATTTGCTAGGTCTCAACCACGAGCGGAGTACGTTTCGGTTTGGAGGTCGTGACATGCGTTTGACCGACGTGCATGGCCACGTCGTACACGAAATACTCAGTTGAAATCTTCCGGTTGTCCTGCTGCGTTCCATCCCCTTCGAGAGAACTGATGAAGCCAACATTTGCCTGCCTAACGTTCGCTCTGCTCGTAGCTGCCCCCTGGCTATCCGCAGTCGTAACCGGCGCCGCTCCGCCTCCCAATATTGTGTTTATCATGGCCGATGATCTGGGCTATGGTGACCTGGGATCCTACGGCCAGCCTCTGATCCACACTCCGCGTCTGGATCAACTTGCCGCCAATGGCCTACGTTTCACTCAGTTTTACGCCGGTTCGACGGTCTGCGCACCGTTGCGCTGCGTGCTATTGACAGGTCTCCACACCGGGCATTGCTTCATCCGAGGCAACGGCAAAGACAACCTGCGCCCGGAGGACGTGACGGTCGCCGAGATCCTCAGGACGGCCGGCTATGCGACAGGCATGGCCGGCAAATGGGGATTAGGTCATGAGGGGTCCACAGGACTACCGACGCGTCAGGGGTTCGACTTCTTCTTCGGCTACCTCGATCAGCACCACGCACATAATTATTACCCGAGCTTCCTGGTTCGAGGCGAACATCGGGTTCCGCTGGATAACGACGTACCGGGCGAAGGTGAATTCGGCCAAGGGGTGGCGACTCACAAACGCCAATACAGTCACGACCTGATCGTGGAGGAAGCTTTGGCCTTCGTCCGGTGCGCGGCCGATCAACCATTTTTTCTCTATTGGCCGCTCACGCTGCCTCATGCCAACAACGAGGCCGGCCGTCAAGGCATGGAAGTTCCGGACCTGGACGGCTACGCCGATCGTGATTGGCCCGAACCGCAAAAGGCACATGCCGCCATGATTTCGCGGATGGACCGGGACGTGGGCCGATTGATGGATTTGTTACGTGAATTGAAACTCGATGAGCGGACTGTTGTGTTCTTCACGTCCGACAACGGACCTCACCGCGAGGGTGGCAACGATCCGTCCTTCGCCAATTCGAACGGCCCACTGCGAGGCATCAAAAGATCGCTGCACGACGGCGGCATCCGCGTGCCATTGATCGTGCGTTGGCCCGGACATATTTCCCCGGGCTCGACCAGCGACTGGATCGGGGGTTTTCAAGATGTATTGCCCACGCTGGCAGAACTGGCCGGCGCCCGTGACGCCGTGCCCAACGGTCTGGATGGCCTCTCGTTTGTGCCGACGCTGTTGGCGCGGGGAGAGCAGGCCGACCACGACTATCTTTATTGGGCGTTTTACGAAGGTGGAGGCGGCCGGGCCCTTCGTCGTGGCCCCTGGAAGGCCATCCAGCAGCCGACCCAACAACACGTGCGTCTTTACAATCTGACCCAAGACATCGGCGAAAACCACGACGTCGCGGCGGCTCACCCTCAACTCGTCCAGGAGTTGACGGCACTGATGAATGACGCCTATCATCCGTCGCCACGCTGGCAATTCCCGTCGACACACCGCGCCGCTGAAGAACCGACCGGCCCAGGCCATTAAGCAAGGTTCCGTTGCTTTTTCATAAGGATCGCCGCCATGATTCCCGTGCAGCTCGATCCTGCCACTTGCCGGCGCCGACAACAGCGGCTGCTGGAAATCATGCAGCAGAAACAGCTCGATTGGACTATCATCCGTCAACCGGAGCACATTCAGTATCTATTCGGACCTCGACTCCACTGGACTTTGCAGTCATTAGCAGCACTCCGTGGCGATGGATTCGCCGTGTTAGTCACTCCCGAACATCGGCAACCGGAGCGACATGCCGCTGATGAAGTTCTGGGTTACGCGGCTCGTTGGCATTCCACGCTGCGAAATGACCAATGCGAAGAAGCCAGTCGACAGCTGATTTCCGTGATCCAAGCCCATGGACAGGGCCACCGATGGGTGCAGAATTCAGTTGCCTAGCACAATATGCCGTCGGAGACCACGCAATCGAGGACATCGAGCCTGACCTCTATCGTTTGCGACGTCGCAAAGACGATGACGAACTGCGGATGCTGCATGCCGCGATTGCTGCCACAGAGCGTATGTACGAAGCGGCTCGGGCAATACTGCGCCCCGGCGTTAGCGAGCTGGAAGTCTTCAATGAATTACAGTCTGTTGCCGTACAATTCTTGGGTGAGCCCTTGACCGCCACCGGCAATGATTACCAATGTGGTTCGCGCGGAGGTCCTCCACGCCATCGTTTCGTGGAAGACGGTGAGCTGTACATCCTTGATCTCGGCCCGGCCTACCGCGGCTACTTTGCCGACAATGCCCGGACGCTTGCCGTCGGCGACCCAACTGACGCCCAATTGGAGGCGTGGAACTATGTCGTCGAAGTCTTCGACCTCGTCGAAGCGGAAGTCAAACCGGGCGTCAGTGCTCACCGGCTGTTTCAGCTGGCTCAAGCGCACCTGGACCGCTGCCCGCACGGAGTGTTCAACCACCACCTAGGGCACGGTATCGGTCTTTTTCCCCACGAAGCGCCACACCTCAATCCGCATTGGGATGACACATTCCAGGTGGGCGACGTATTCACAGCGGAACCGGGGATTTATGCGCCTGAACTCCGTGCCGGCATACGCGTTGAGAACGATTACTTAGTAACCTCGGAAGGAGTCCAGTGTTTGACGACGTTTGCCAGCGAACTGAAGCGATAGAACGCTTGACGTCGCGTACTGAGGACGCCACGCTTAGGAAATGCGCGGCCACGGTGTGCGATCAATCTCCCCAGGACGTGGCGCACGGGTTACTCGGCCGAGCGGAGCACGAACTTGATGAACAACCTAACCGGATCTCTTCTCATCGCCTCTCCTAAATTGCCCGACCCGAACTTCTATCGGAGTGTCGTATTCATCGTCGAGCACAGCGAGCAGGGCGCCTTGGGCGTCATCTTGAACCGGGAGAGCGACACCAGTTTGCGGCGCGTTTGGGAAAACATCCCCGATTCAATTTGCCGCAGCAAACGCCATCTGCACATCGGCGGTCCTGTCGAAGGACCATTGATGGCGCTGCATCCAGACAGTGAACTCGACGGCGTCGAAGTGATCCCCGACGTTTACTTTTCGTCCGAGAAATCCACGCTGGAAGCGCTCGTTGCTCAGCGTGAAAAGCCCTTTCGCATCTTTTCGGGCTATGCCGGTTGGGGCACTGGCCAATTGGATGGCGAATTGCTTGCCGGCGGTTGGCTCACGACCTCAGCCAATCGCCAGCACATCTTCGCCGACCATCGCGACCTCTGGCAGCAAATCACGCACGCGATTGGCGCCGAGATTACGAATCGGGCGTTGAAGATCCGACATCAGCCTACCGACCCCCGGGATAATTGACGCGGCCCGACCCGCGCGACAAGGACCGCGGAACGTCGGCGTCAACAAGCGCTTGCCGCGCCTCGGAACTAATGGCGAGGAGTCCAAACGCAACCGGCCCATGACCAGCCTACGCCAAAACCGATCAACAAATAGTGCCGCTGGGCGGCTGAGCCGCCCTTGCTCACGTAAGTTGGCAATCAGGATCGGAATGGTCGAACTGACAGTATTTCCGCAATCCTTCAAACAAATGGGAAGCTCAGCATCCGTCAACTCCAATCGTTGCTGCAATTGTTGCAGCATTTTTAGCGTCGCCTGGTGCATTAAGTACAGTTCGATGTCATCCCGACCCAGCCCTGCCGATGCGAGGATTTCGCTGATCACCTGGGGGACGGCTCCCACGGTAAAGCCCATCAGGCTGGGCCCGTCCATGTACAGCGGACTGTTCCAACGTTTACGATGTCGAGGACGCAAGGCATCCGCAGCCGGCCGATTACCTCCTTCGGTCACCAACAGCGTATCGGCACCGCTTCCATCCGTACCAAACCGGAATCCCGACAAGGTCGGCTCGTCCGCCGCCTCAATCAGCGTTGCAGCGGCGGCATCACTGAAGATCGTCCGCAAACTACGATCGTCTCGGTCGATGTATTTGGTGTAGGTTTCCGCCGTAATTAATAGGACTCGGCGGACCGCTCCCGTGCGGATCAATCCATCCGCCATCGCCAAACCATAGACGAAGCCGGAGCAGCCGAGATTAAAGTCCAACGCCCCACAGCCGGTCGGTAAACCAAGTCGATCCTGCAGGAGGCACGCCGTCGTCGGCAACGGGTAATCGGGGGTCTGTGTGCACAGCAGCAGAAAATCGATCGAGCCTGGGTCGATGTCATGCTCAACGAATAGTTTCCGCGCGGCGTGATATCCCAAATCGGAAGCGCACTCACCGGGCGCGGCCACGTAACGTTGGGCGATCCCCGTTTTGGAGTAGATGAGGGGCACATTCCAGTCTGGGAATTCCTCAGCGAGCTGCCGATTCGTCTCCACGGTGGCCGGAAAATGAACGGAAATGGGGCCCAGAGCTGCGTACGGCACGTTCAATTCGCCCCTTCGACAAAAACCCGACCCAGATTACTACGACCTATCATCACACGAGATGCTCGCAACGTCGCGACGCCAGCAACGCTGTCTCGCTCAGGGGACGGTGCGATTCCCGCGGAACGCGCGTGCGAGATCGTCCGAGCCCGCAACATACTCTTGACCTACGGCCAAACGTCTCGCTAGACTCCGCCACCTTTTGTATTACATCGAAACTCGCCTCGCGCGGCAAGAGGGCCAGCCGTCCATCACGTCTGCCCGCCGCCCCGATGGCCTGCCTAAATCTCGGCAACCCCCAAAAGATGATCGACATCCATTGCCACATACTGCCTTGCTTGGACGACGGCCCCACCTCATTGGAACAGGCGTTGGCGATGGCTCGAATGGCCGTTTCCGACGGGACGCAGGCAATTATCGCCACTCCTCACCAACTCGGCAGCAATCGCAGCATCCATGCATCCCGGATTCGTGCCTGCCTGGACGATTTTCGGCAGCACCTCATCCGACGCGCAAATCCCGCTCACGGTACTCGCCGGTGCCGACGTCCGCGTAGAACCAGATCTAGTGACACGCCTGGAGGCGGACGAGGTGTTGACTCTGGCCGATCACCATCGGCACGTGCTGTTGGAACTGCCGCACGAGTTGTACTTTCCGTTGGAGCCCGTTCTGAGTCAATTAGGTACGATCGGGTTAACCGGCATACTTTCGCACCCCGAACGAAATCTGGGATTGCTTTCCGACCCGTCATCCCTGGGTGCGTTGGTCGACCGTGGCTGTCTCATGCAGATCACCGCCAGCAGTTTGCTCGGCGGCTTCGGTAAACCGAGTCAACTTTTGGCCGAATCGATGCTGGAGCAGGGGCTGGTGCACTTCGTGGCGAGCGACGGCCACAGTACGGAACGCCGTCGTCCGAAGCTGCAAGCGGCCTATCAGCGAGTCGTGGAATTGACGGACGCGGAAACCGCGCAAGACCTCTGCTGTCGCTTTCCCACTCGCATATGCCAAGGTATGGAAATTCCCGTTAAACGCCGACGCCCCGCTCGCGTACCGCGGCGCTGGTTCGCATTCAAACGTTCGGCTTAGCTGATCAGGCACTTCAGACGATCGCATGCTCCCGTCGTTCTCCTTCCAGCGCCGCGTCCGTTGTCATCGCCGTCAGATGCTGCAAAGCCTGATGGGTGGATTCGGCTGTGCAATGCTAGGCGTTGCGGGGCACGCAGATGAGTGGCCTTCGCGCTGGCAACTGGGGGCAATTCGCTTCCACGCCGATTTCCCGCTGAACTCCGACGCACGTTACGTTCGGGAGATGTTGGATTTACATCGATCGCTGCCACAGATTCTGTCTCTCGAGCCAAGTGACGACGTAATCTACGCCTTTCTGTTTTCAAATCGACGCACGTACCAGAATTATCTACGACAGTACTTCCCTGGTGTTCCCTATCGACGAGCGATGTTTATCAAGCAGCAAGACATCGGCATGGTGTTTGCCTACGACAGCGATGAACTTGTCGTGGACCTGCGCCATGAATCGACCCATGCTGTGTTGCATACATTGCTGCCTATGGTTCCGCTTTGGCTGGATGAAGGATTGGCTGAGTACTTCGAACTGGCCAATGAAGACCGGTTCTTGGGCAATCCCTATTTAAAACAAATTCAGCGCAATGTGCGTTGGCATCGCCCTGCCTCGTTGATCAAACTCGAGTCGACGGAAACGCTGGAGCAAATGACCCGCGATGCCTATCGCGATGCTTGGTCTTGGGTCCATTTTCTGCTCCACGGACCGGCCCCCATACGACGGGAATTCCTCGACTATCTGGCGGATATCAATCGACACGCTCCGCCAGGACAACTCAGCCGCCGCTTACAGCGGGATGTCCCTGATCTATCGCGATCCTACGCACAACACTTCCTCCAACTTCTCTAAACCAATGTCTAGCAGTTGAATGTAGATTAGGCGAGGGAACGACGCGATGTCGCGGGTGAGTCTGCGATGGGACGTCAGATCAGGTTGGAAGAGAATAGGCCAGCACACCTCCAGGCTCGTTGTAGCGATTGTCCCACCGGTTTGTTGCGCCGAATGTTGGCGGTCGAGTTCAGGCTCGCGCGGTGGCCAACAACCATGTGAACGCGCGTGTGCGGACGTGCCACCGTTGGTAGGCGTATTCTTGAGTGGACATACGGATATCCAATTGCCCAGGCGCCACGGCATAGTCAACCCCTCCGGCACCCGCGTTGGCTTCCACCAAAGCAAAAGCCTCAACGGACCACGTCTGAGTGTTGGTCGCCAAACGGACACTACCATCCATCACATCTAATCGATCGTTGCCCTTGCTGCCAAAGAGCCGCGCCGTGTCCCTACCCCCGATGCCAGCTTTTGCGTTTACGTAGTCAAAGCCAAACAGACCGTTGTGGTATCCTTCGCCACCCAGTCCTACTTCATCCGTGCGGGCCGTCAGCAGATCGTCGCCGGGCGAACCGAATACGAAAGCAGTATCTCCTTCACCAGGTGTCGCGTACGCATACACACGATCGAAACCTGTTGCCTGCTGCAGGTAGCGAGTGCCGCCGAGCGTACTTACTTCGGGCATACCCCAGAAACGGTCGGTTCCTGGTGAGCCGTGCAGGTAGGCGCGATCCAAGCCCCCTGGTCCGGCCGTCGCGTAGACGCGATCAAAAGCTTCCGCATATATCAGCTTGTTACCGCTGGCCAACCGAGTCGCAGTAGGAGATGCCGACAGCGAATCGTTATCGGCGGAGCCGTACAAGAATGCGCGATCAAGCCCCCCCTCACCAAAGACGTAGACGCGTTCGAAGGCTTCGACGTAGTCGAGATGCTTGTCGCTACTCAGTCGGGTATAGTCGTCGCGCGCGACAAGGAGCTCGTCAGCAGTGGAGCCACGGAGTTCGGCGACATCCTGCCCTTCACCGGCAAACACGTAGACTCGCGAGAAGCCGTCTGCCGCAATATGGTATCCCAGCCCTCGTAGACTCGCCCCACTCGTTTCACTGGAGAAGTAATCATTGCCGGGCGTACCATACAATCGGATTTCGCCTTGGTTTTCTGCCGTCGCCTGAACTTCGATCTGCGTTCCACCTTCGACGCTGAGCAGGCTATCCGTTCCCTGGATATCGAGACGTCCTGGGTGAACATAGACTTGCGGCGCCGTCTCCGATGTTCGCAGGACGATCGTATCGTCCTCGCCGGCGCGGACGTCGAATTGGGACGAAATGGATTCGTCCAGTGCAAATTCAAGATCATCCATCACGATCGTCAGTCCGGATCCGCGGTGAAATTCTACCTTCGATATCGCCTCCGGAATCTGAATGAAGGTGTGGTCAGCGGTCGTGTGAGAGGAGACATTGGCAAGGGTCATCTGCCCTATTGCCCGACTTCCCTGGAGACGCACGAAGTACGTCTGTCGGGCTTCGGTTGCCCAATCAATCCGTTCGTAACCTGCCGGACCGGCACTGCGATCCAACGGGCGTCCGACTGCGTCAAATAGGTCAATGTTGACATCGACGCCGCGGCCAAATCTTGTCTCAATCGTCAACCAACCCGCCTCGGTCGTTTCCAGCTGATACCATCGCTCGCCCCCCACGAATTCGATTTCAGAGAGCCGCAAGAACCCGACGGGCCCTACGTTTTGCGCTTGGGCGGTGAGTGCGCGAAAATTGGACTCGGAAGGTGCATCGATTGGTACACTGGCGACGGCCACATCACCCAAAATCGATTCTACCGCGGCCTGAAGATCGACACGGGCGTACGGAGTCGAGCTATTGGCATCGGAAATCCAATCGGCCGTGTCGCGTAGGACTTGGTAAATGGTGGCCTGATCGATTTGCTCGTGACCGGCCCGCAGAAGTGCCTGACGCACCAAGACGGCTGCTCCCGCCACAAACGGCGCAGCTTGGCTCGTTCCAGAAAACGCATACCAGTCGTCCGTGACGCCGTCAAAATCGAAGAGGAAATCCGTAATGGTGCTGTTGATGTTCTCCCCGGGGGCAGCCAACATTCTTTCATCACGACGCGTGAAACTGCTCAACTGCCCTGTGTCACCTACGCTACCCACCGGAACAACCCAGGGACTATCGGCGGGATAACTCAGGCCCGGCAACGGATTGACATCGTATCCATTGCCCGCTGCAACTGAGATAAAGATGCCATCCTCGACCAATTGGGCGAATTCGTCGTCAAGAAGTCGGTCGACCTCGCGTAGTTGTTTTTGCGGCAACGTGCCAATCGACAGATTCACGGTCGTGATCGGATGAGCGAAGTCGTTGCGATGCTGGTGGACCCACTGAAGCGCCTGTTCGATCCACTGAAAATCACTATGACCGGTATCGTCAAAGACGCGTAGTCCGATCAGGTCGGCGTCTGGGGCGACTCCGATGTGATGTGGATCAAGGCTACCGATAATCCCCGCGACGTGCGTGCCGTGAAAACCGGCAGGGCCGTCGTCGTAGGGATCGGCGTCATTCTCGGCAGTGAAGTCCCATCCACCAACCACGTGATACCCTGAACCCAAACCTTGTCCAAGGGCCGGATGATCGTAGGCAATGCCGCTATCAATCACCACAACCGTCTGGTCAGCACCAGTCAACTGGAATTGCTCGTGCAAATGGCGGAGCGCGGCCTGCAAATCCAGCTCAAGGCTGTTATCTTGCGGCTGTTCGGATACGGCCTGCGCTAACGGCTGAGCGGATGGAGTGACTCGCGACTCATATTGCTCAAAGCACGAGCGCGCGGTCGATCCCGGCGTGGACCAACCATGCGATTCTCACAGTTGTCAATCAAAGGTGTGTCGTCGATGCACGCCGCAATCAGTCGATCACGACGGAGTGAAGTCAACGAGTAGCGTCCGACTTTCTCCATCACATGGGAGTGATGTGCGCTGTGTTCTCATGGAGTACTTGACGAGTTCGGCAGGTTCGTGCTGCGAGCCGCTTCTCCCGTCTGCTGACAAACCATAGGACACCACGATGTCCGACGTGTGCCGGAGTGCAATCACCTGCAACCGTCGAAAACGGCTCGCTATCATTGCTGTCAAATAACATCACCGCGACGCAAACCGTGTCGTTGGAAGTGCACGCGTCGGCTTATCGCATCCGGCAATTGCCCTGGACGTCCAGAAGCGGTTTCGCGTAAAGGACGCGGTCAAACTCACGTTGTCTTTTCGCGACAAGCGATCGAGGACATTTATGATTCAGGCCGTTAACGTTCCGCCGGACACGTCCTGTCCCCCGGAGCTCACCACCGAAGTCGTAAACTGCGGTGCCTGCGGAAAGGCTCGTCCTCGGAAACTTTTCAGCGAACAATACCGGCTCGGCGAACACCAAGTTCGTTTGGTGATCAATCGATGCGCTGAATGTGGACAGGTTTACGTTTCTCCCCGATTGGACCGTGAATCCACCGACCTCGTCTACCGCCTCGACCGTCAGCATACCATCAGTCACAACTACTGCTGGGCCGGACAGACGAGCGATGAGCGGTTCGGGCCATTGCTGAAACGACTGAAGACGTTGGTTGCCCGTGGGCATCTCCTGGATGTCGGCTGTGGCTCCGGTAATTTCCTCAAAGCAGCCCATGATCACGGGCAGTGGCGACTAACCGGTATCGAACCTTGCCATTCTGCGGCTGAGCAAGCGCATTGCGCAGTACCCGTACCCGTGTTGGAGACCACACTGCAACAAGCAGCGTTTCCACTACATCACTTCGATGTCATTACACTTTTGGGCGTTCTCGAACACCTGCATGATCCCCTAGCGACTCTGCAGTTCGCCCACCGGCTGCTGAAACCTCAAGGGGTGCTGGCCATCTACGTCCCCAATTTTCGCTACTTGCGACTGAAGGATACCGGCTTGTTGGCCTGGGTGCGGCGCCGCGGTTGGAGCTGTTTGGCACCCCAGGAGCATCTGTTCCATTTCACGCCTAGTTCCTTAGCGCAACTGTTGCGACAAGCTGGTTTTGAGATGGTCCGCCTGGATGTAGGCCGACCATTCCTCGCCGGTTGTCGATGGCAGCGGTGGTCGAAAGAAATGGCATTCATCATGACGAACGCTTTGCATCGATCAACCGGAATCCATGTCGGCGGAATAGAGGCGATTTTACGGCGTGTCAATGTGTCGGAGGAATCATGAACGTTTTGGTATCCAGTGCAGGCCGTCGCGGTTCCTTAATCCAGTTGATTCGCGAAACATTTCGCCCTTCGTACGGGCGAGTGTATGCGATCGATGCCGCTCCCTGGTCGGCCGCTTGCCGTCTGGCCGATGATTGGCAGCTCGTACCGCGATTCGACGACGAAGGATTTTTCGATGCAGTCGCCGACTATTGTCGCGAACATCACATTCAGCTGATCATTCCCACTCATGATCGTGAGCTGCCCGTCTATGCACGATTGCGGCCCATGTTTGCGGAATTGGGGATTCACGTAGCCTGCTCCGGACCGCGTACCATCGAAATTGCGACCGACAAACTTCAGACCGCTCAGTTCCTAAGTGCTAACGGCCTCCCAGCCCCCCTGCAGATCGCGTTGGTGGACGCACAGAATCCGGACCCAAAACTACCGTACCCGCTGATCGTCAAGCCGCGACACGGCAGCTGCTCCGTCGGGGTCCGCGTGGCTCATGATTTTGAGGAACTGTCGTTTTACCTGAAGCGAACTCAGTTTCCGATCGTTCAGCGGCAAGCGCAAGGTCGCGAATTCACGATCAACTTCCTTGTAAGCAAAACGGGAATCTGCCGAATTGCGGTGCCCCATTGGCGTGTGGAAACGCGCGGCGGCGAGGTGTCGAAGTGCGTAACGGTCCGGCAACCTGAACTGCTGCGCACGGCAAATCAATTGGCCAACGCACTGCCCGATGCCTACGGGCCCCTTTGCTTTCAAGCATTCATTGACCACGACCAGCAGGTTCAGATCATTGAAGTCAACGCGCGACTGGGAGGTGGGTACCCCATTGCGCACCAAGCTGCGCGCGAACTTTGTGCAGATGTTGATTGACGAACTTCACGGACGGCCACTGCGTCCAACGCCGTGGATCGATGGTTTGGCAATGACTCGCTGGGACGACGCGGTCTTCTGGAGCACGCAACCGCAGGAACTGCAACGATGCGCCTGACGGATTACGCCGTGGTCGTCTTCGACTTGGACGACACGCTCTACTTGGAGCGTGACTACGTTCGCAGCGGCTTCGACGCCGTCGGCGCCTACACAGCATCACAATGCCGCTGGCCGCTGGCTCGCCAACGAATTCGTCAAGCTGTGTTGGAGGCTGTTTTGCGCGGGACGTCGCGGCGATGTGTTCAATTCCGCACTGGATCGTCTACCTCATACCCAACCGCGTCCGAAGGTCGAGGAGTTGGTCGAAGCGTACCGTCAACACCGCCCTCGCCTCCGTCTGCTACCGGACGCCCGAACTCTACTCAGGGAGCTACGAACGCATCCCAACCTATGGGTCGTCACCGACGGTCCACTCATGAGCCAGCAAGCAAAAATAGAAGCCCTACAATTGTCCCGTCATATGGGCCGAGGTGGTTTTCACTGCCCAGTGGGGATCCCACTACGGGAAGCCGCACCCACGGTCGTTTCGTTACGTCCAGCGAATGGCGGGCGCCTCGGCGGGAGAATGTATTTATCTGGCGGACAATCCATTGAAAGATTTTCGCGCCCCTCGACGCCTTGGCTGGGCGACGCTGCGGATCCGACGCGAACACGGACTTTACGCCATGTACACCAGCCAGACAGGAGAAGAGCCGGACGAAGAGCTGCCGAGCCTTTGGCCACTCTGTCTGGATCAGCACGCATCAATCGCAAGCTGTGTGGCGTGAGTGAAGCGAGAAGTGAGGTAAGATACGCCGGTCGCATCGCTTCCTCTCGATTCCCCGCTGCCGCCTTGCCGAAATCTCTTGGGTAGTCACGGCGATGATTTACCCCGAAAGGCATACCAGTGGCGATCAAAGAGACTCTGGACACGATGTTCCTGTGTTGGCTGAGCAAACCCAAAGCCGAACGGGAGCTGTACCGGTTCGTCAAGCAGCATCGGATTAGCGCTATCGTGGAACTTGGCCTGGAAGACCACGATCGATGCCGACGCATGATTCGGCTGGCCAAACGGTTTTCGCCGAGCAAAGAAGTCTCCTACTGCGGCATCGATCTTTTTGATGCTAGGCCAGACCAGCAGCCGAAGCTGACACTCAAGCAAACACATCAAGTGCTATCTAGCAGCGGCGCCAGCATACGGCTGGTTCCCGGCGACGCGCTGAGCGGCCTGGCGCGATGTGCGAATCAACTGCAAGGCACAGAATTGTTGTTGATCTCTCCTGAGCAAGACCCTCAAGCCCTAGCACAGGCCTGGATGTACGTACCCCGGATGCTCAGCAATAGCGCCATCGTGCTGCAGGCGACACGCGACGCCGGCGAACTCACGTTCCACCGTTTGCCGCTCAACGAAGTCCAGTCGCGCTCAAACGGTGATTCGCCAACGACGAGTGGCCTAGCCCGGATATTGGCGGTCGTGAGTGACAACGCGGGCTGTGGCGCCCCCAACTCTACCCCTCACTTGGGGTGTTATTCGAGCGTGCGTACATCGAATTGCGTATGCTTTCCACGTGAAGCCGGACCGACGATACGGCGCATTGCTGAGCGACGTCCCAACGAACCTCGGGGCGTAAGTCGGTGTCTCGAAAGATGATGGCGGGCCACATCACCTCAGATGGAGTCCGGGCCGTTGCTGAGAAATTGCGCGAACGTGGTAGACGGTGGTGCGCTCAACCTCTTTTCTACGACGGTCTCCGGCGGAATCCGGTCGGCGCAGTGACACGACGCGAGTCGGGCAGTCTCAGTCTACGAATGCGGGATTCTGAAAAAAGAATGCCCCTGTCGGCAAACACTCAAGCAGATAGAATCGTAAGGTGACTCAGATTCTTGGACGATGAGGGAGCTTAGGTTAAATGACTTCTCACGGTTCCGCTTCAGGCGATTCGATCGCCACGGACGTCACACTCGAAATGTCGAGTTCCGGAGCGGAGGACTCGCGAGACGCATTTCGCCCCATGGAGTTGGTGCAGGGCAGCGGCCCAGAGATGACCGCAGAGACGCGGAAATTGTTGCAGTGCCGGCTTCGGCTGGCCTCCTTGGTCATGTTCTTCGGCTTCGCGGCCTTCTTGATCCGGAATCTCATCTGGCAAGACGCTCGTTTTCCGTCACCGTGGTTGTTTGGCATGCACATTTTGCTAACCGCGGTCCTCGGCGTATCTGGCTTTTCCCTATGCCGCCGCTGTGCCTATTCGACGACTCGCCTGCGAATCCAAGAAGTCGCCGTTTTCGGGCTGCCGGCGTTGTTTTTTCTGGCGATTCAGCGATTCGACATGACGAACTGCGCCGAACGGGGCTACCTCCCATCTATCTCCAGTAGTTGGTTGGTCCTGATGTTCACCTATGCGTTTCTGATTCCAAATCAATGGCAGCGTGCAGCGGTAGTTATTGGCAGCATGTGCATAGCGCCGGTCGGGTTGGCGCTTTGGTTGATGGCGACGAATGAATACTGCGGAGCGGCGATGAATGGAGGCTTTCCCTACGTTTCCACGCAAGCGTTGTCCCTAGCGGTGGGAGCCTTAGTTGCCATCGTGGGGGTGCGGACGATGCGAATCCTGCGATTCGAGGCGTTTGAAGCGCGACAACTGGGCCAGTATCACCTCCGCAAATTGATTGGACGAGGAGGGATGGGAGAAGTCTATTTGGCGGAGCATCGTTTGATGCGACGGCCCTGCGCAATCAAAGTGATCCAGGCGGATCGTGTCGGCGATCCACGGGCTTTGGCGCGTTTTGAGCGGGAAGTCCGCGCGATCGCGCGTTTGTCCCATTGGAATAGTGTTGATATTTTCGACTACGGACGGACAGCGGACGGCATGTTCTACTATGTCATGGAGTTTCTGCCGGGTCTTAGCCTGCAGCAGTTGGTTGAGCAGCATGGGGCCATTTCGGCGGGACGCGCGATTTATTTGCTCCGACAAGTCTGCGATGCCTTGTCCGAAGCCCATCGGGCCGGTCTCGTGCATCGGGACATTAAACCCGCCAACATCTTCGCTGCCGAGCGAGGTGGCCAATTCGATGTCGCCAAGCTGTTGGATTTTGGACTGGCCAAGCCCGTATTGGAAACGGATGCGGCGGATGACGATGTGCAGGTTTCGTTGGACGGTGTGATTAGCGGATCTCCCTTGTACATGTCGCCGGAACAGGCGTTAGGCGATGCCGAGCCCGACCGGCGTAGTGACATTTATTCATTAGGCTGCGTCGCGTATTTCCTGGTTAGTGGCCGCCCACCCTTTGATGGCGAGAAGCCGCTGAAAGTGATTTTGGCGCATGCACATCAGTCCGTTGACTTGCCGTCGCATTACGCGTCCGACTTAGCGGAAGATTTTGAGCGGGTTATATTGCGTTGCCTGGCCAAACGGCCCGAAGATCGGTTCCAAACGATTGAGGAATTGGCCGAGGCATTGGACGCATGCGAGGATGCTGACACCTGGCGGCGCGAAGACGCTCAGCATTGGTGGCAGCGTCGGGGCCAGCCCAACTCCGTTGACGCGTCGCTGGTTCCAGCGCTGTGAATGGAATGGGGTCAGAGCAGGGAAAGACAGATTTTCGGACCTCGCATCCGTTGACCGGACCGCAGCCGGCCAGGAATCGCAGGGGCGTTGGCGTCCGATCGGCCTGTCGCAACCGCCGACCCACTGAACAGCCCCCCGTCCCCGCTCGCTGTTTCGCGTCCCATCGATATAATGAGGGGTTTGGTTGAGTCTAGGGGAAGGAGGTTCTTACGGGAGCCATGAGCACGCAGCCGCGTACGATGTTTAAAAAGGTGTGGGATCATCACGTTGTCCACGCTGAAGCCGGGCAGCAGACGATTTTGTACATCGACCTGCAGCTCGTCCACGAAGTGACAAGTCCTCAGGCATTCGAAGGTCTGCGGCTCGCACAACGCCCGGTGCGTCGTCCGGAGCGGACCGTCGCCACGCCAGATCACAACATCCCCACATCCGACCGGTTATTGCCGATTGCCGATCCCGTCTCACGTCAACAGGTGGACACACTGCGTCAAAACTGCCGGGAATTCGGGATTCAACTGTACGACTTGGACAACATCAAACAGGGCATTGTCCACATTATTGGGCCCGAGTTGGGATTGACTCAGCCCGGCATGACGATTGTTTGCGGTGACAGTCACACGGCCACGCACGGTGCGTTTGGTGCCCTGGCGTTTGGCATCGGCACCAGCGAAGTAGAACACGTCCTGGCGACTCAAACCTTACTCCAATCGGAACCCAAGACCTTCGAACTACGGGTCGACGGACAACTGCCTCCGGGCATCACGGCAAAGGATCTGATTCTCTATTTGATCGGCCAGATTACGACCGACGGTGGCACAGGGTACGTGCTCGAATACACCGGCGACGTCATCCGTGCGCTGAGCATGGAAGAGCGGATGACCGTCTGCAACATGTCAATCGAGGCGGGTGCACGGGCGGGGATGATCGCACCCGACGCCCACACGTTCGCCTACCTCGAGGGCCGCGAGTTCGCTCCCCGCGGAACGGCGTTTGAGCAAGCTGTCGCACGATGGGAGCAATTGCCGTCAGACCCGGGCGCCCGCTACGATCGTTCGTTAACAGTCCAAGGCATCGACATTGAGCCCCAGATCACGTGGGGGACCAATCCAGGTCAAGTGATTTCGGTGAATACTCCCGTGCCGGATCCAGCGAGTTTCGCGGACGACGTCGATCGAAAATCGGCCGCTCGGGCGATCGAATACATGGGCCTCGAACCGGGTAGGCCGCTCACAGCATTCCCCATCGACCGAGTATTCATCGGCTCATGTACCAATGCACGCATCGAGGACTTGCGTGCTGCGGCACGCGTGATCGACGGTGCCCAGGTAGCATCCAGCGTATCCGCGATGGTCGTTCCCGGCAGTGGACAGGTCAAACAGCAAGCGGAAGCTGAGGGATTGGACAAGATCTTTCGTAACGCGGGATTTGATTGGCGTGAGGCCGGATGCAGCATGTGCCTGGGAATGAACCCCGACCAGCTGGCGCCCGGAGAACGTTGCGCGTCAACCAGCAATCGCAACTTCGAAGGTCGCCAAGGCAAAGGGGGACGGACGCATCTCTGCTCACCGGCCATGGCGGCGGCGGCGGCGGTTGCCGGCCATTTTGTCGATATTCGTCAATGGAAACACTCGTAGTCGATCGCCGGAGTGATTCTCAACACCGGCGCCGATTCCTATCGACCTTTGAATCGCCTTACACGGACAGACCATGGAACCTTTTCGCAAGCATACCGGCATTGTCGTGACGATGGACAAAGCCAACGTGGACACGGATCAAATCATTCCCAAGCAGTTTCTCAAACGCATTGAGCGTACGGGTTTCGGACGGTACTTATTCTTCGACTGGCGGTTCTTAGAAGATGGTCGAGACAATTCCGAGTTCGAATTGAACCAAGAAGAAGTGAAGGACGCCAGTGTTCTGGTGGCCCGCCGAAATTTCGGCTCCGGTTCCAGCCGCGAGCACGCGGTCTGGGCGCTGGAGGATTACGGATTCCGTGCCGTCCTGGCCCCCAGTTTTGCCGACATCTTTTACAACAATTGTTTCAAGAACGGCGTGCTGCCTGTGGTCTTGGACGAAGCCACCATTGACGTGATCTTCAACCGAGCGGCCGATACAGCACGCTATACGCTGACGGTTGACCTGGAACAACAACAGGTCACCGACGATCATGGTCTTCGCGCTCCGTTTTCCGTCGAGCCCGCGCGTCGCGAACGTCTACTGCACGGGCTGGACGATATCGCGATGACATTACAACACGAGGATAGAATCCGGACGTACGAACTACAACATGGAATCGTTTCGACAGCGTCACAGGGTTGAGGTGACGATGCCGCCGCGGCCGCATGGCCCGCTTGCCTGGAGGACTTACGTCGATGGACAACCCGCTCTTTCACCTTCACCTCGTTTCCGTTTTACTGTTATTCTGCCAAGCAAGTAACGCGGCGGTGCCTGAAGTTGTCGTCGCCGGATTGGATAATCCCCGGGGCATCGCCATCCAACCCGAAACGGGCCATGTGTTTGTCTCAGAGAGCGGTCGCGGGCGTGTGATTCGAATTGTGGACGGCCAACCGCAGGATGTCGTGGTGGGATTTCCGCTAGAAACGATCGGCCAGGACCCTGGCGAGCGAATCGGTCCGCTGGGATTGGCGTTTCTGAACAAGGACATTCTGGTGATCGGCGGTGGAGGTCAGCCGGATGGCCAGGACGTCGTTTACGTCGTGTCCGTGCCCGCCGTGGGGACCCCCGCCGTGAGCAGATGGCGCCTTGCGATTTGGTCCCTTGCCGGGCATAGGCAACTTTTGCTCGGTTGTAGCGACAACCGAGGCGATTTTGGCGACCGGTAACGGCGGCAGCGACCAAGCTGGTATCGCGGCCATTCCGATTCGCGCAATTGATGCGTTGAACTCGTCTAAAGGATATGGACGACTCACACTCTACTTCCCCGTCACGGCACAATCCAGCAGCGGTTCACTGACGGGACTTGTCCTTCGTCCTCGGAGTGAACTGCTCGTGGGCGAACGGGGAGAATCGAGCGACGTTGCCGATAGCCGCCTGACCTTTTACCGTCTAGAGGATGGCAAGGTTTTATTGAGTTTAGCGACAGGACTATACGACATGACGGGGCTCGCCTACGGGGCACCACAGCCACCCTCCAACGTCCAGCAATTGTATGCCTTGGACTTTGCGACCCACGTTCCGGACGCCGCAGGACTATATCGACTCGACGCCCAACAACGCGATCATCATGTGGCAATTGCCCCCGTGAAAATTGCCGCCCTAGACAGGCCAACTGCCATCGTATTGAGCCCCGATGGTTCGCTGTTCGTTACGCTGCAGGGAGCAGATGCCCGCGAGGATCAACCGCATCCAGGAAAGGTCGTCCGCTTCGCCCCGGGACTCTAGCCGGGCAGCGTTCGGGGTGAGTTTTTCGGCTATATCGATGGTCTGATACCGTAAATGTGACATACGACCCGACAGACCACGTGCCGGGAATGCGGGCTACAATTCGAAAAGTCAGAATCGCAGCCATTTAACTACGAAACGTATAGATCATGATCGACGATTCTTCTGCACGCGAGGACGGTTCGGGTCCTCAACCACCTGCAGACGCCCCGGCGTCAAATGACCAGAGCATGAGCGACGGCGCGTCAATCGCTGCATCCCCCTCGACGCCAGAACCACGGCAGCGAGTATTCGGAAAATGGGCGTTCTGGATCGTCGTTTTTCCTTTCATCTTTTATCTCGTGGGCACGATGGTTGGGGGCTACATCGAGGACCTGCGGATAATGGATTTGAAAGGGGAACTCGAGAAGCCTCATCATGAGGAAGGAAATCGCCCCCCCAAAGAAGAGATTGACATTTCAGAAATCGACGTCGACCCGAATGCGACGTTCTTATTCGGTCTACTACCGCTCGGCAAGAACTCATATCCTTACACTTATACCTTCACAATCGCCGCGACAACCGCGCTGATGCTGCTCTTCGGCTGGGGATACTTTCGGGCACCGTTTCGTATTAGCCCGCTAAGCATCGTCGTCGGCGTGGTCGGAATCGTCGTCTGGATTGGGCTCTCGTATTTGGATCGGGAGTTCATTGGTTTGGGCGAAAAGCTCTCCAGCGGGAGGCCAAGCTTCAATCCGTTTGAGCAGTTAAAAGACACCCCTTCGTGGATGTGGCAATTCATGGCGATTCGCTTCTTCGGTCTGGTGGCCGTGGTGCCCATCGTTGAGGAATTCTTTGTGCGAGGATTCCTTATCCGTTACGTCGACGATCCCGACTGGGATGAACAGCCGCTGGGCAAAGCGAAGTTAGCTGGCTGGCTATCGCCGACGATCTATGGTGTCATCGCCCACATGACCGAGCCCCTTGCGGCCCTCGTCTGGTTCTCCATGGTTTCATGGCTTTACAAGCGAACCGGCAGCATCTGGGACTGTGTTGTCGCGCACGCCATCACGAATCTGCTACTGGGGCTCTATGTCGTCAAGTTCGGGCAGTGGCACTTGTGGTAAGATAGGTGCTGTCGCGAACGGCCATCGTACCCAGGCCGCCACAGCGATCACGGTCATGCGCTTCCCGGCTCGCAACACGCGTGTTCGGCTGGCTCCTCCTTTCGTTCACCTGCGACCCGCCACGAGAGACCTCGCCGATGACCTGCCGCCTACCCACGTCGTTCGCTCGCTTCGTGCCTTACCTTCTCTTACTGTGTGTCGGTTCGACGTGTGCCGAGGAGCAGATTCTGATTTGTCGAGATCACCAACATGGAGGACTATTTGGCATCGACCTGGAGGGAGACGGTCGCCGCTACGCACCCGACCGTGCCGTCGACATTCTCCACTTGCGTCTGGATGTCACGCCCGATTTCGCGAGGAGAACCGTAACGGGCACGACGCGTCTCGAGTTCCAGCCAATTTCGCGACCGTGCGACGAACTACGGTTAGATGCCATCGACCTGACAATCGACGATGTCCGTTCAGATCGCCAGATCGCGGATTTTACGAATACCGGCAAACAGTTGATCGTCCGTTTCGCTGAGCCGCTTTCGGTGGGTGAACGCGTATATGTCGAAATCGACCATTCTGCAGAGCCCGTACGAGGCCTCTACTTTCGTACACCGGAAATGGGATATGCCGAGAGTGACACTCAAGTCTGGACCCAAGGTGAATCGCATGAGGCGAGGTTCTGGTACCCCTGCTTCGATTACCCCAACGAACGATCGTCGACCGAGGTGATCTGTCACGTACCATCCGACATGATTGTGTTATCCAATGGACGCAAGGTCTCAGAATCGACGGATGACCATGGGCTGAAACGCGTGCAATGGATCCAAGAGCAGCCTCATGCCAACTACCTGTTATGCTTGGTTGCCGGGAAATTCGTCAAACTGGAAAAGCAGCATGGCAACATCCCTCTGGGGTTTTACGCGCAGCCGTCGCTGGCTGAGCACGCGGCAAACGCCTTTGCGGATACCGACCAGATCATGGCCTTCTACGAATCAGAGATCGGCATTCCTTTCCCTTGGGAGAAATACGACCAGGCCACCATTTTGGACTTCATCGCGGGAGGCATGGAGAACACGACGCTCACAACGCTGACCGAGAATACGATCTTCAGTTGTCAATCCGAGAACCTGCGGAGTTCGCGACAACTGGATGCCCACGAACTGGCCCATCAATGGTTCGGCGACTACGTAACGTGTAAAGACTGGAGTCATCTCTGGCTGAATGAGGGTTTTGCCACCTATTACACGCATCTGTACGAAGGGCACAAGTTCGGACGCGACGCGATGCTTTTTGGTTTGTACAAAGATGCTCAGAATCGTGTTTTACGACAAAGCAAAGATCCGCGCCCGATTGTTTACCGCGGCTACAAGAATGCCGCAGAGCAATTCGATTATCGCGCGTATCCAAAAGGTAGCTGGGTATTGCACATGCTGCGATCCCAATTGGGCCCCGAATTATATCGTGACTGCATTCGGCATTACTTGCAAAAACATGCTCTACAAAGTGTCGTCAGCGAAGACCTGCGTCAGGCAGTCGAAGAATTGAGCGGTCGCTCCTTTGACCGCTTCTTCGATCAATGGGTCTATCATGGTGGCAGCCCTGAACTCGATGTCCATTACGAATGGCAGGGACAAAGCGGTCTGGCGAAAGTGACCGTACGCCAGAGTCAGGAGACCAATGACGACACTTTGCTGTTCGAGCTACCGACACAATTGCGGTTTCGCGTCGGCGACAAGACAATCAATCATGATATTCTGATCATGGAGCAAGAGCACGACTTTTATGTTCCCCTGCCGGCTCAACCATCGGTTGTCAGGTTTGATTCGCAATATACGCTATTGGCAAAGGTTGCTTTCAAGAAACCGGATCCGATGCTGTTTGCACAATTGCAGGAGATGGACGACGTCATCGGCCGCCTGCTGGCCGTCGAGGCACTCGCGGAAAGAAAGACGCATGACAGCGTCGAACACCTTCGTCGCGTACTAAACGAGGATCCGTTTTTTGGTGTACGCGTGACAGCCTCGGAATCCCTGCGGAAGATCGGCACGGACGAAGCGTATCGAGCTCTGGTGGACTCACGGGAGCAAAGTGACGCGCGCTGTCGCAGCCAGGTGACGGAAGATCTTTGCTCGTTTTACCGTGCGGAGACACTTGATCAAATCGAGCGTCTTCTGGAAGATGAACAGGTACCGGAGATCCAGGCGACGGCCATCCGGGCCTTGGGTAAGTTTCACGACAAGCGAGCTCAGGACCTGATCAAAAAATCCCTCAAGAAACGATCGTTTCGAAACGCCTTGGCCGATGCCGCGGTGAATGCGATTGAGGCACAGCGAGACCCGCAGTTTGTCGCGCCCCTGCTGAAAACATTGCGCCGGCGCGGCAGCGAGTTTACGTCACACGGCTTGGCAAATGCACTCGGGACCCTTGCGCAGATTAGTTCGGAAAGCCAGGATAGCCAGACACACGATCGTGTACTTGAAATGATCACCGCGCATCTGGGCGACCCGCGTTCACGCGTTCGACAGGGAGCGATCAATGCCTTAGGCCAATTGAAAGCGCCCGCCTCTGCCGCCGTTCTGGAGAGCGTAACTCGGACCGAACGAGATGAGCGTGTTGTGAAAGCCGCCGAGCGGGCCCTTGATCAACTGCAAAAGACCACTTCACTTGCGCCGCAAGAAGTCGTCGAATTGCGCAAGCAGCTCAGCGAGTTGCGCAAACAGAGTGACGAGCTAAAGCAGGAGATAAGCTCGTTAAAGGAACAGTTCGAAGCGGCGCACAATTCTACGAAGGCGAAATCAACGACCGAAGCGACCGTCCCCGCATCTGAGACAATCCACCGCAGCACCGACGCGGCGCCCTAGCATGTCCCAAGTAGACCGAGGTTAGGTTTCCCTGTGTGGCCTGACCGGCTCCCATTCTATGCGTGTAGAGGTCGCCGAGTGCCCAGAATTCGCCTCTCAAATCTCACCAAGAGCTTTCAACCCGATAGCTTGGCAGTGCGCGACATCGATCTGACGATCCGTGACCGTGAGCTGCTAGTGCTGGTCGGTCCGTCGGGCAGCGGTAAATCGACAACGCTCCGTCTAATCGCTGGACTCGACCGGCCAACCCAGGGCTCGATCTTTTTTGACGATCAGAATGTGACCCACTGGGCAGCGGCGCAGCGACGGATTGGCATGGTCTTTCAAGGCGAAAACCTCTTTGCTCACCTCGATGTCCGCGAGAATCTCGCCATCGGTCTTCGACTGCGCGGCATGTCGTGTGTGGAGCGAGAGCGGCGAGTGAGTGCAACCGCGCAGTTGCTTGGACTCGAATCCTACTTGGATCGCTGGCCCGAATCACTTTCGGGAGGTGAGCAACAGCGCGTCGCGCTCGGTCGCGCGCTCACGGGACAAGCACCAATCTACCTGTTGGACGAACCACTATCGAATGTCGATCCGAGTCAGCGCGGCGAATTGCGAGCGGCCATTCGTACATTGCATCAACAAAAGAATGCCACCTTACTCCACGTGACGCATGATCAGCTTGAGGCCATGACGCTCGGAGACCGAATGGCTATCCTACACCGCGGGCTACTTCAACAAGTCGGCACGCCGCAGGAAATCTATCGACGCCCCGCCAATACGTTCGTGGCTCAGTTCATCGGCTCGCCACCGATGAACTTGTTCTCCGCTCGAGTCGATGCGAACAACCTTTATCTGGGCAGCCAGGTTTTAGCCAATACGAAATGGCCGGACGGTCCGATCATCGCCGGAATTCGTCCTGAGGAATTGAGACTGTCGCAGGCTGGCCCGATTTGTTTGAAGGGCGTTGTCGAATCGATCGAATACTTGGGAGGCGAACAACTGGTCAACCTAAGGCAAAAAGGCTATGCGTGGATTGCGCGCCTGCCCAGCACGATCAGGTATTGCACGGGCCGGGAATTAGAACTGCGCTGCGAGCGAGAAAACGTGTATTTGTTTTCGGCGGATGAACAGGGCAGATTTCTTACGATGCTGGATGCGTCCGCCACGTAGCCCTCGTACGCCTGCCGGGGCCGATTGTCAGGCGCCGCGACGAGCCTGACGACGGCGATCCGCCTCTTTGAGTAAGATTTTTCGCAAACGGATCGATGACGGCGTGACCTCAACTAGTTCGTCGTCCTCGATGTATTCCAACGCCGCTTCCAAGGACATCCGACGAGCAGGTTTTAACAAGACGTTATCGTCACTCCCTGCCGCGCGAATATTCGTCAATTTCTTTTCCTTCGATGGATTGACCAGCATATCACCGGACCGGCTGTTTTCGCCGACAATCATTCCTTCGTAGATATTCTCGCCCGGAGAAACGAACAGTTCCGATCGTTCCTGAAGACCATCCAACCCGTAGGCAACTGCCTTCCCCGTAATCATTGACACCAGAACCCCATTGGCGCACCGCGGGATATCTCCTTCCAATGGCTGGTAGCCCTGGAAACGATGGTGGATGATCGCGGTACCTTGCGTGGCGTTGAGGAGTTTCGTGCGTAAGCCAATGAGCCCGCGGGCCGGCATCGAGAAGATGAGTTGCGTGTATTCGCCACGGCCACTCATTTCGGTCAACTCCCCGCGTCGCTCCCCCACCATTTCCATCACAGGTCCCATCTTTTCCGTTGGCACCTCGACTACCAGAGATTCAAATGGCTCTTCCTTATGGCCGTGGTTTTCTCGCACGATGACCCGCGGCTTTCCGACGGACAATTCATAGCCTTCGCGACGCATCGTTTCAATCAGAATCGCCAGGTGCAAAACTCCGCGCCCTCGCACGGCAAAGGCGTCACTCCCGGATATTGGCGAAACTTGGAGGGCAACATTACGTTCCAATTCACGTATCAAACGTTCACGCACTTCGCGCGTGGTCACGTACTTGCCGTCGCGCCCTGCAAAAGGCGAACTATTAATCGAAAACACCATTTCCAGCGTCGGTTCGTCGACCGTCAATCGCGGTAAAGATCGCAACTGGTCGGCATCGCAAACCGTATCTCCGATCTCAACCTGCTCTAAACCGACGAGTGCCACGACATCTCCCGCTTCGGCGCGAGCGACTTCTGTGCGTCCCAGGTTTTCAAAGACATACACCTTGGCAACCTTTGTGCGCACAACTTGGTTCGCTTGCATCAATGCCACGGCCTGCCCCGGCTGGATCGACCCCGCTCGTATTCTGCCCACGGCAATCCGTCCCACATATTCGGACCAATCGAGTGTCGTCACCAGCATTTGCAGGGGCTCGTCTTGTTCCACCAATGGCCCTTGAACCTCTTTTACGACCATCTCCAACAGCGCTTGCATGGACGAGGTTCGGACGGTCGGATCGTGAGTGGCATAACCTTCCCTGGCGCTGGCGAAGAGATGCGGAAAATCGGCGATGTCATCGTCTGCTCCCAAATCGATCAACAAATCGAGGGTTTCGTCAATAACTTCGTGCGGACGAGCATCCGGCCGGTCAATCTTGTTGACAACGATGATCGGCTTGAGGTGGCACTCGAGTGCCTTGGCGAGCACAAAGCGAGTTTGAGGCATGGGCCCTTCGGCAGCATCAATCAGCACAAGCGCTCCGTCCGCCATCCTGAGAACGCGTTCAACTTCGCCTCCGAAGTCAGCGTGGCCTGGCGTGTCAATTACGTTGATCTTGATCCCTTTGTAGGGAATCGCAATGTTTTTCGCCAGGATGGTGATCCCACGTTCACGTTCCAGATCATTGGAGTCCAGAATCCGCTCTCCCTGCAATTGGCCTGCCCGAAACTGTCCGCTCTGCCTTAACAGGCAATCGACCAGAGAGGTCTTGCCGTGGTCTACGTGGGCAATAATCACGATGTTCCGCAGATCGTCTCGCCGCTTCCTCACTGCCGTACCCTCAAATAGCCTCTCACTCGGTGACGCGGGCCGACCGCCGCGCCTGCTGTCCCAAATCGGGATCGCGTAATCCTGCAATCTACCACGTCTTGCTGGCCTGCGAAACGTCAACTGCGTGTACGCGACGCGTGCCTGGACCGACTGGCAGACCGCGTCGGACGAGATTCCCCATGATTCTGCCGACCGCCAGTTTGAACTATTATAGGGGGAGGGACCTCGAGGGCGGTCCCCACCGCCGGACGCTCCGCGTCGATCCCATCTTGGATTCACGGTCCGTGAAGATCTCGTCAATTCCGCAAATCTACCGCAACGTCAACCGGCTGACCGAAATTGTGTCGGTGCTTAGCAAGTACGGCCTTGCGGACGGGATCAGCCGCCTGAACTTGGATTTTGCCAAAGGACTGATCAAAAACCGCGAAGGAGAGGCCCTCGCGCGACACACTCGCGAGCGCAGAATTCGCATGGCGATTGAGGAGCTGGGACCAACATTCATCAAGCTGGGCCAAATCCTCAGCACCCGTCCGGATCTGGTCGGCAGCCGTTTGGCGGGCGAATTAAAAACCTTGTTGGACGAGGCGCCTCGAGACCCACCGGAAGTCGTTCGCGAGATTGTCGTCAACGAGTTGGGACAACCGATTGAGGACCTGTTCCTAGATTTCGAGGCCGAACCCATCGCTTCCGCCTCGATTGGCCAGGTCCATCGGGCACGCCTCAGGTCAGGACAACAAGTCGTGGTCAAAGTGCAGCATGCGGGGATTCAAGAGATCGTTCGCAAGGACCTGGACGTATTGTCAGGGCTGACCCAACTCGTTGAACGACTGCCTGAATTTGCACAATATCGTCCGGTGCAGACAATTGCCGAATTTCAACGGACACTCCGTCGCGAACTGGATTTCGGCCGAGAAGAACGCAACTTGCAGCAATTCCACGCCCGCTTCCGCGACAACCCCAAGATTGAAATCCCGCAGCCCGTTTCGGAACTGTGTACACCGCGGGTACTGACCATGGAATTGATCGATGGCATCAAACTCTCGGAACTTGATCGGCTTGCCGGCGAGCGATTTGACCTAGATGAGATTGCCAGATGTGGCGCCGACCTGTACCTGGAAATGATCTTTGCCGATGGTTTTTTCCATGCCGACCCACATCCAGGCAACGTCATGATCTTGCCGGGTAATCGGATTGGCCTGCTGGACTTCGGGATGGTCGGCCGCGTGGACGAACGCCTTCGTGAAGACATCGAAGATCTGTTGCTCGCCCTGGTCAATCAGGACGCCACCTTGTTAACTTCGTTGATCACTCGAATCGGCTCGATACCGACCAACCTGGACCGTTCGGCACTCCAGAATGACTTGGCGGACTACGCCGCCATTTATGGCAACCAGCCCCTCGATCGTTTCGTCCTCGCGGATGCCTTGGAGGAAATGATCGAGATGGTGTTTCGCTACCACATCATCCTCCCGGCCCAAGTCGCGATGATTCTGAAGGTCTTCATCACACTTGAGGGAACCGCCCACCTGCTCTCGCCGCGTTTTAGTTTGATGCAAGTCATGCAACGCTACCAGCGGAAAGCCATACTCCGCCGCTTATCGCCCACGCGACGTTTGCGAAAACTGCGGCGGATGTATGCGGAACTCGAACACCTGGTCGAGTCGTTACCGCGGCGAACGATGGAGATCATGGAACAGATCCAGGCGGGAAAATTTGATGTCCATCTGGATCATCGAGGGCTTGAGCCTTCGGTAAATCGTTTGGTCCTCGGGATGCTCGCGAGTGCCCTCTTCATGGGATCGGCCCTGATGCTCAGCCGCCGCGTCCCCCCCACTCTGTTCCCCACGCCGACCTACCTGGGCCTGCACGAAGTTTCCATTTTGGGCCTCGGCGGCTGCACGCTCAGCCTGTTGTTGGGCATGCGATTGCTGCGAGCGATCGGCAAATCCGGGCATCTGGATCGCCGCCAATGACGCTTCCGCCATTCTCCCACGAGAGAGGAGGCGCGATCGAACGAGTAAGCTGTGTCGCGCCACGCACAGACCGGTAGATCGACTCAAGCCGCCGCCTGCCGTTGGCGATCTCGATGGCACTCCATAACCAATTTCTCGATCTTAAGATTAAGACGGTCAATATCTTGAAGCACTTGGTTCTGACGACGATCCAGTCGTTCCAGGAGGCTTAAGGCCGCGTCCTCGGACGTCAGCTCCGCGACGTCCGAGGCAGCTTCCACTTCTGAGTCCGCGTCGGCGTCGGAATCCCGCGAATCTGCGTCACACGTCTCCGAGTTGCCCGTCGGCCAATACTCATCAGGCGCTGTTGGAGTCACCGGGTGGTTTTCCTTCCTTGTTTTTAGAGCCCGCTAGAAGTCAACGCGGGTAGACACCGTGGCAGGGTGAGGCTACACTTAGGGGCTTCTCTGGGTTGCGTGTATCGTTCTGACGAGGACGCCGGGGATAGTCCGGTGGTCGGGACGGTCCACAATCGATCACGCGACCGTCCGCGATGGGTCGCACGGGTTTCATGGGAGTAAAGAGCGAGGAGTCAACGTGGTCAAACTGGTCTTACGAGATCGCGAAAGTATTCAAGAAGCGGTTCGCCGCTTTCGCAAGCTGGTCGAGCGCAGTGGCATCAAGAAGGAAATGCGCCGGCGTGAGCATTACGAAAAACCCAGCGAAACCAAACGTCGCGCTCGTCTGCGGGCCGAGCGACGCGCACGTCGGACGACTCTGGTGGGCTAGACGCTATCTGCCAATTGGAAAAACCCTCTCGCGGTACCTCAAGCTCTCCCTGCATCATCGCGTTTTGCGCCGCTTTGATTTGCGTGGCTCGGCCGGCGTACTTGTTTTTTCGCTTCCGTTTTAGCGGTTGCGGCTCGCCGTGTGATAAGTCACGAACGGCTGACCATATCCCTGCCAAGCGTATGGATTCAAGGAGTTACCTACCCATGCGGGAGAGTAGGAACCGTAGTAGGGTATGGGATTGGCAACCGGACGAAGATTGCTGAACCCAAACCAGCGTTGGGCTTCCAAGCGGTGTTGCCGTTGGGCCGCCCGCAACTCCGCCTTCCGCCGAACCGCTTCCTTCGGCTGCTGGTAGCGTTGGTATTCCTGCATGTAAAACCACATTTCCGGTGTCACATCTCCGCTGCTAGGCAGTCCGATGTTCGGAGCTCCGTCCGATGGCGCCGCGACCGGGTGAAAGCTTCTGAGCCGAAGCACTCTCTGTTGATGCCCCTATCGCCGTCAGTGCGACTGCGGTAGCGGTCAGCATGAACCAGGGTAGCCGTTGCATATCGTGTCCTCCCGATGTGGTTTTGCTCCTTACCCTTGGATTCGGCTAACGAAACAGCACGAGATTAGCAGCACTGGACTTGCTGCTGCTCAATATGACCACGACTTTAACGCTTATTCGGCTACCATGCTCGCGCCCCGCGAGATCGCTGGGCGCACACCGCGCATACCCAATCACTCCATCCTCATTGGCCGTCGTTGCAAGTGCTGTCGGCGGCCTGACCGACTCGCTGTCGTTCTGCACGTTCCCTCGGAACGTCACGTGGGGGAACGTTGCAACACCTTCCGTCGATCACAATGAAACAACAGAACGACGCGGGCGGCCGCTACGTTAAGGGACCGAAACACCGCCGTCGGTGGTCTTGGCGAGCGAGGGTCCTGGTGTGCGGACCACATCACGATAACGCGCCGGCGAACCTGCGACCGCCAAAAGATAAACGCGCGTTGTCTCCTGCCACGCTGCGAACAACCGTCCTTCGTAACTCGTTTGCGGTTGCTGCGGTGGACGCGTGGGCAGCTGCGTTACGCGTCGTCCCGCTTGCAGCACGTATAGCCGCGCCGGGGTCCGATCGCCGGGCAAATCAAACACGAGCGCCTCGGAGTCTAAAGGGGTCGAGACGACCTGCCACCGAGCGGGACGGTTCCGTAGGAATCGAGACACGGCACTGCGCTGCCCGGCAGTGAGCTTTCCCATGGACTGCCAGCGTCGCGGATCCACTCGCCACTCCTGCATGGCCGAGCGTGCCAGGTACTGAGGCCCCACCATCCGCCACGGGTTGAGCCAATTCCAGCTCAACGCCAGCAGCAGCAGGAGACTGGCAACAACGAGCCCGGCAGCTGCCATTGTCATCCAGCGTCGCCGTCGATCGGGGACGTACTGCCGCTTGGACAAATGAAGTGAAACCGTCGAGTGCGCATCGGCAACGGAATTCGCGGCCGCCAGTAAGCGGACGCGGCACGATGTTGACAGATCCACTTTTCGAAGCGCCGCGGCAATTCGACGGTCTAACTGCTGTCGTTGCTCCAACGCGCTCCGGACATTCGCGTCATTGTTCACACGCTCGGCCAACTGATAAAGCTCAGGTAACTGCAGATCATCGGAATTCGAACGACAAGCGTCCATGGCCTCGTCCAAGTTCGGCTCTCTCATGCTGCAGACCTTTCGATCAACATTTCACGCTGCACCCGACGTCCCGACCTCCGCGATTGAGACCGGGCGGCAACAATGCGGGGGACGGCTACGAGGTGAGTTTCTCCGGCGTCAGCAACATACGGCGTAAATGCCCCTTAGCACGCGACAACCGACTCATTACCGTACCCACGGGTACATCCAACTCCAGAGCCATCTCGCGATAGGAAAGCTCTTCGAAATAAAACATCAATACCACAACCCGGAATTCATCGGGCAAACGCGACAATGCCGCTCTCAACATCTCTTCGTCATAGGCGACTTCGCGCTCGTCGTCACAGGCAACCTGATCCACCGCTAGATCCACCTGACTCGCAGGGATCGGCTGGGGCCGTCGACGGTTCTTGAGGAATGTATTCCGCAGGATCCGCATCAACCAAGCTCTCAAATTGGCCGGATCGCGCAATTGATGAACATGCTGATGAGCCACCAAGAACGTCTGCTGGGTAAGCTCTTCGGCTAGATCAAACGATCCGGTGAGGCGATACGCGTAAGCGAACAACGGCTCGATGTGCTGGTCAATGGGCAACCGGTCGCCCGGCGAGGTCCCGAGGTCGGGACGAACGCTTCCGCTCATCGACATCTCTCCTGGTAAAAAGAGTCACCAGGCGAGGTCCGTATTCCCGAAAACCTAGACATTCACTAATCCTCGCCGTCCTATGTGCCATTCGGCGACGGCTCACGTTTCTTGGGACGCGGCACACGACCGGATGCCTGCCCCCCCCGGCGACGCCTCTTCGCACCTACTGACGAGTGGGAAGCGGAGACGTCAGCCAGCTTCATCCCAATCGACTCTTGCAACGTTGCGATTCGGTCACGCAGGGAAGCCGCGCGCTCGAACTCCAAGGCTTCCGCCGCGGCCTGCATCTCTTCTTCAAGTTCCTTGATGAACTCTTCGGTTACGTAAACGACTTCGTCGTTCCTTCCCACCGCCGCATTGGCCTGCCGATGTGCGGATGCTTCGGATTCAATTCCATGGCGGATGTTTTTCCGAATCGTTTCCGGCGTGATCCCATGTTGACGATTGTAGGCTTCCTGAAGGTCCCTACGGCGGCGTGTCTCGTCGATCGCCCGTCGCATCGATTCGGTCATTTTATCGGCGTAAAGAATGACTTTCGCGTTGACGTTTCGAGCCGCCCGGCCAATGGTCTGGATGAGGGATGTCTCGCTCCGCAAGAAGCCTTCTTTATCGGCATCCAAAATGGCCACCATCGAGACTTCGGGCAAATCCAGGCCTTCGCGCAATAGATTGACACCCACCAACGTCTCAAAATGGCCCGTCCTCAAGTCCCGCAACAATTCGACGCGTTCGAAAGCGTCGAGCTCACTGTGCAGCCACTTACATTTCACGCCGTTGTCGCAGAGATACGCCGATAAATCCTCGGCCAAGCGTTTTGTCAACGCGGTCACGAGGACCCGTTCCCCGACGGCAGCCCGCTCTCGGATCTGCTCCAGCAAATGCGGTACTTGGCCACGAGCAGGCGAGACTTCGATCACCGGATCGAGCAACCCGGTAGGACGAATGATCTGTTCGACGATCTCGCCGGCTGTCTGCTTGAGTTCGTAGTCTCCGGGCGTTGCGGACACCAAAACGGCCTGATTGATCCTTGTTTCCCATTCTTCGAAACGCAACGGCCGATTGTCCAGCGCAAGGCAATCGGAATCCATGCTCGACCAACGTCTCTTTTCGACTTCGGTCACCAGCATACATGGCACGGACCTGCGGAACCGTGACGTGAGATTCGTCGACGAACAGCAAGAAATCCTTAGGAAAGAAACTAAACAACGTGTCGGGAACCGAGCCCGGCGGTCGCCCCGAAAGCGGACGGCTGTAATTCTCGATGCCCGGGCAATAGCCAACTTCCATCATCATTTCGATATCGAAGCGAGTCCGTGCATTAAGGCGTTGGGCCTCGAGAAGCTTCCCGTGCTGACGAAAGCGTTCTAGCTGTTCGTCGAGTTCACGACGAATCTCTTCGACTGCCGCGCCAATGCGGTCTTCCGGTAACACGAAGTGCTTCGCTGGATAAATGAACAACTGAGTTTGCGATTGGATAACGGTCCCGCTGGTGGGATCGATCAACGAAAGCCGTTCGACTTCGTCACCCCATAGTTCGATACGGACGGCAAATTCTTCGTACGATGGCCACAGTTCGATGCAGTCACCGCGCACACGAAATCGCCCACGCTCGAACGCCACGTCGTTCCGTTGGTATTGGATATCAATTAACTTCCTCAGGATCTCCTCGCGGTCCACGATGTCACCAACCGCCAGTCCAACCATCATGTCACGATAATCATCTGGAGATCCCAAACCGTAGATGCAGGACACGCTGGCGACGATAATCACATCACGACGACTGACCAGTGCGCTGGTGGACGCCAGCCGGAGTCGGTCGATTTCCGAATTAATCGACGCATCTTTCTCGATGTAGATATCCCGCTGAGGGATGTAAGCCTCTGGCTGATAATAGTCATAGTAACTGACGAAATAATGCACGGCGTTGTGCGGAAAGAACTCTTTGAACTCCGAATACAACTGTGCCGCCAGCGTCTTGTTATGGGAAATCACGAGCGTCGGGCACTGTAGCCGCTGAATGACATTGGCCATCGTGAACGTTTTGCCGGAGCCGGTCACGCCTTTCAGAACCTGGAACTTTCGCCCTGCCTGAAGTCCCTGCGTGAGCGCACCGATCGCCTGCGGCTGATCCCCGGCGGGCTGGAACGAGCTTTCCAGTTGGAATTTCATTTCGCGACCACGTCCGCATACAGAGTATGCCGACGCCTTTCACCAAAAGGCCGAAGCTCACGCGTCGGCATTCCTCAGTTTAACGAAGGGGACCGCTTGGTGTCGCCTACCGTCGCCCGGAATCCAGGACACGAGAAATCCAACCAGGGCGCCACACGGTCTTGCGTTCTCGGTCCGATCCCCGACACGCGTTGCAGATCATTCGCCTGGCGGAATGGGCCGCGAGCGCGACGGTCCGCGACAATGTTGCGCGCACGTGTCTCGCTGATGCCTGGCAACAAACAGAGCTCCGGCCAATCACAATTGTTGATCGCGATCCGCGGATTGTAGGACGGCGCCGTGACGTCGCGTTCGGCCGGTGGATACGAATTCCTAACCTGCGCCACTAGCCCCAGTACAATGCAGAACAAGGCCCAGACGGGCAGCAGCGTCCGCTGGTCGCGGCTACGCATGAAAAGTACCTGCGAGGGATAGTCACCAAACGATGCGTTCGATCCCGCATCCATGCGGCACGCATCCGATGTGGGCGACAGGGAACGATTGAACTGTCTCATGACTACAGCTGCCTCGCCTAGTCCAAGACCTTCGCTCCGCTGATCAACTTAATGAACTCCGCATTGCTCTTAAACTTCGCCAATTGTCGCGTCAGTTGTTCCATGGCATCGACATGATGCATGGTTGTTAGCGTCCGGCGCAACATCGTGACCGCATGTAGCGTATCGGGGTCATGCAGCAACTCTTCTCGCCGCGTCCCGGACTGCGTAATGTCAATCGCTGGCCAAACTCTCCGATCGGACAACTTGCGGTCTAATACCAACTCCATGTTGCCCGTCCCTTTGAACTCCTGAAAAATCAGCTCGTCCATACGGCTTCCCGTATCGATCAGCGCCGTCCCGACAATTGTCAGCGAACCTCCTTCTTCGAAAACTCCGCAGTTGCGAATAGCTTTTTCGGGATGTCCATTGCCTTGATGTCGACGCCGCCTGACATGGTGCGGCCTGTGTTACCCACCCATTTATTGAAGGCCCGAGCCAAGCGAGTGATCGAATCCATCAGCAGAAACACATCCTTTCCCATTTCTGCTAAGCGCCGACAGCGTTCAATCACAAGTTGAGATATCCGCACGTGGCTTTCGACGTCCTGATCCAAGCTGCTCGCTACCACTTCGCCGTTCACATTGCGGCGCATATCCGTCACTTCCTCGGGACGTTCATCGATCAGCAAGACAATCAGATGGACACCGGGATAATTCTTCGCCACACCCTGGGCGATATGCTGCAGCAAGATCGTCTTGCCGGTGCGCGCGGCGCGACGACCAGTGCACGCTGCCCCTTGCCCAACGGCGTCAATAGATCCATCACGCGAGTACTCAGGGGCTCCGGGCCAGTTTCCAATCGCAACCAGCTGCGCGGGTTGATCGGCGTCAATTCGTCAAACGTCTTGACGTTGACGTATTCGTCCGGCGGCATTCCGTCGACGTCCGTGATTTCGCGGAGCCGAGGTCCTTGCTGCTTGCGGGCGCGTTGGACGAGCCCACTAATCATCAATCCCTCTCGCAAACGATACTTTTCGATCATCGTGCCGGGCACAAACGGATCAGACCGCACGCGATCGTAATTGTTATCGGGACTCCGCAAGAAACCGTAACCGTTGGGATGCAATTCCAACATCCCCCGGCCCGGCTGTAAGGCCTCGGCATCCCCGTTTTCCACCGGTTCAACGTCGGAGGCGGGGGCCGGTCGCACCCCCTGATCACTAGGTCGACGACGGCGCCGACTTCGCCCTTGTGTTCCACGCGTATTGGCCTTGGGCCCTCTCGGCTTCCTTTTCTTCCCCATTTCCTCACCTGGACGAATGAACGCTGCCCTACCTAAAGCGCCAGGTCAGCAGATTAGCCATCGCAGCAAATCGAGCTCGGGATCCAATGATCCTCAATTCCACGCTCAACCACCACGAAATTCAGAAGTACACGCCATTCAAAAGAGTCGACAATTTCAGTCACATCCTCAGGACAGCCTGCCATTTCGCAGGGCTGGCCCGAACAGAGCTGACACTTACTCACCTTCCTAATTGAGACGATTCGCCTCGCCCCTTCAGGGCTGCCATCCAAAGCCGTGTCTTTTCCAGCTCTTACTGCCCTCACTCACCGCACGCGTCCGCTAGGCACAAAGGCCCGCCGGTGCGAAGAATCCGTCCGCCGTGTCGCTGCCCTAACAGCTGTACACTTGGCTCAAGCAGAACTCTGAAGCTCGAGAAGCGCCGTTTGCCCAAAAGCAGAGGGCCAATTATGGCCAGGCTTACCGGGCGCACCGAGAGGCGGGCACAGCGCCTACACACAGGGCAGATATTCATCAACTACGGGCATATTACTCATGTTGAGCCGCGTGTCAAGCTATCATTTGGGCTTTGTGCCAATTGGTGGCTGAATTGTCGACCACCACACCGCCGTCGGTGGGGGAGCGATGCGACATCGACGAGTCGCCTCCCGCTTGGCCGGTCCCCGACAAAGCATCACCACGAATCGCCCACCGCCCGCTCGAAAACGACAACCGACGCGGCCCATCGGGGCCTCGTCAGACGTTCATGACAGCACGGCGGCGAAAATTCTTTTCCCGTCAATCTTGCCCTAAACGGCATTTTCTATATTTTCTCGCTTCGCGACCTACCGATATCCCCACGGGACCAGTGTCTCAGGGAACTCATCAATACCAAGGAAGGTGAATCGCAATGCGTTGTTTGATTCGAAACCTTGCTGTCGCCGTCGTCATCAGTTCTGTGGCGGTGCGAAGCTATGGCGCGGAAATCATCCATTGGGAGACCGACGTCCCGGCGGCTTTTCGGCAGGCGCAGGCGACGAATCGGCCTTTATTGCTACATTTTTGGACAACCGATTGCCTGCCCTGCAAACGGCTGGAGCACACGGTGTTCAATCAGCCGGAAGTCGCCGATGCCATGCAGGACTTCTTCATCCCCGTCAAAGTCGATGCAGATCAATTTCCCAAACTGGCAGCCCGATACGGCGTCACTCGCGTGCCCACGGACGTGATCGTTAGCCCGGACGACCAGGAACTGCACCGCATGCAGACGCCTCCCGACGCCAACCAGTATGTCGCCCAATTGAGCGCAGTCGCCTTTCGCGCCAGCTCGACAAAGACGGCGCGACACGTCACGGGACGCCCGGATTATCCCTCGCCCGGCAATCTGGAAACCGCTAATCGCTGGCCGCCCCAAGACCGGGATCCGCGTGCCGCGCAGGACGACCGTTATAGCACCGACTCGTTTTACAGCCGCCGCGGCACCACCGACTCGGTGAGCTATGACGGCGAGAATCACTATCAATCCGACACGCATCGCTCGGAGCCCCCGGAAGAGCAACCTCGCGAAGTCATTAATCGGTTCGCTCGCCGTTCGACCGACGAGAATTCCCGGACTCCCGCTGCCGACGACACCGCCGCCGCGACAAACGACGAAGCAAAGTCCGGATCACGTTGGGGAAGCTGGCCGCAGCAGACCTCGGGAGATTCCGGGGCCCGTAACGCTCAGACGCTGCCCCGCGATGGCGGCGATGAGCCGATGAACGAGGGCCGGAGGATGGACAATCAGTACGCGGCGAATGCTGGCATCGATCCGTCGCTCACCACTCGTTCGACAAACCAGCCACCGGATCGAGGTGCACCGAGTGTGCGTCGTGAGGAAGGCAATCCGCCACTCGGTCTCGACGGCTATTGCCCCGTTTCGTTGATTCGCAAAAACAGTTGGACCAAAGGAGATTCGCGGTACGGGGTGATTCATCGAGGCCGCACGTATCTATTCGCAGGCCCCGAAGAGAAGGAACTGTTCTTTGCCGATCCTGACGAATACAGTCCGGTGTTGGCAGGAGTCGATCCGGTACAGTTATCGCAATCCGGCGAAGCAATCATCGGCGAACGGGCGAACGGCGTGGTTTATCGCAAGCGAGTCTACTTGTTCTCCAGCGAAGCAAACCTCCAACAGTTCTGGGAGGAACCGGAACGCTATGCTTCACCGATCCGACAGGCGATGGAAACCGGCGACGTGAATCGCTTGTTTCGTTGACAACCGCCGGTAACTCACCGGATAGTAAACGCCAATTCATTCGCCAGCGGGCACATCCCAACGAACGGCCCGCTGGATCGCCATCTCCCAACGCTGGCAACGCTCTCGCCGTTCGCCAGCTTCCATCTGCGGCAAGAATTCTCGCTCGCACTGCCAGTTCCCCGCGATATCGGACAAGCCGTCCCAATAGCCGACTTCCAACCCAGCCAGGTATGCGGCACCGAGGGCTGTCGTTTCGGCGATTGCCGAGCGCACGACAGGGACACCCAGAATATCGGCCTGAAATTGCATCACACGATCGTTCACGCTGGCGCCCCCGTCAACCTTTAGGCGTTCCAGATGGACGCCGGACACGCTTTCCATGGCCCGCAGAACGTCCCGAGATTGAAACGCCATCGACTCGAGCGCTGCCAGTGCCACATGAGCGGCCGTCGTTCCGCGTGTCAGCCCAAGAATCGTCCCTCGGGCGTAAGGATCCCAGTGGCGCCCCAAGGCCGACAAAAGCGGGCACAAAGTAAACCCCATCCGAGTCTGGCGTATTGCGGACCAGTTCCTCGATCTGGGATGAGTCCTGGAATAGGCCCAAACCATCACGGAGCCACTGCACTACGGCGCCTCCAACAAAGACCGCTCCTTCGAGGCAATACGTCACTTCGTCCGCGATTTTCCAACCGACCGTCGCCAGCAAATCCGATGCAATCCCCACGGGCTCGGAGCCCGTATTCAGGAGTAAGAAACATCCTGTCCCGTAAGTGTTCTTTGCCGATCCCGGTTCGAAACACGCCTGCCCGAACGTGGCTGCCTGCTGGTCGCCGGCACAACCGGTAATTGGCAGCGTCGGTCCCAATGCATCTGTCTCACCCAAGACACCGCTGGATTCGACAATCTCCGGCAACATCGCTCGAGGGATTCCCAATATCGCGAGCAAGCGGTCGTCCCAATCCAGGGTTCGCAAATTCATCATCAATGTGCGGCTCGCATTGCTGACGTCGGTCACGTGGCGCCGCCCCTGGGTTAATCGCCAAATCAAGAAGCTGTCGACCGTACCGAATAGAATCTCGCCGCGTTCGGCACGCGCTCGGAGGGCTGGGAATTTGTTCGAACAAATAGACGATCTTGGTGGCGGAAAAGTAAGGGTCAATCAACAACCCGGTCGTCTGCCGAAAATCGGCGTCATGGCCCTCCTGTCGCAATCGCTCACAAATCGGCGAGGAGACACGACTTTGCCAAACCAGTGCGTTGTGGACCGGACGGCCACTGTCGCGTTCCCAAAGGATTGTTGTTTCGCGCTGATTTGTAACGCCAATCGTCGCGATCTCCGCCGCGGTCAGACCGCCACGTGTGAGGGCTTGACGGGCAACGTCCAACTGGGATTTCCAGATGGCCTCTGGATCATGCTCAACGACGCCGGGCCGTGGCAGGATTTGAGGAAACTCCTGTTGGGACATTGCGACGATCTGACCCCGTCGATCAAACACAATCGCCCGGCTTGACGTCGTACCCTGATCTAAAGCCAAGACATATTTATTCATTCCGATCACCTCCCGGCCGGAATTCTAAATCATTTGCTCACCATTTGCGCGTGGGAAACAGGCACGCACTAACAGAAAGCTGGCCGCCAAGATTCCGGGGCAAGCGAGCGCCGTGAACGGGATGACCAGCGCCGTGATGGGACACGGTAGATGACGATCAACCGAGAGAGAGCGAAAGCTAAGAGGTGCCGCCCCTCGCGTTGAATTCACCTAGCGATCCGTCTGTTCTCGTAATTCTCGTTCCAGCCGTAACATTTGGGCCCGCGCGAATTCGAGATGCGGATGGATCTTCAACGTCCGCTGCAGACACTCGATCGCCATCGGCAGATCACCCAGTTCCAGATAGCAGTGTGCCATATTCAACGTGGCCGGAAAATGTTGCGTTTCACATTCCAACGTACGCTGACAATCCGCGATGGCCTCAAAATATGCTCCGGCAGCTAACATGGCTTCGGCACGCTGGAACCAAGCCTCCCCAAACCCCGGGTGCTCGTCCAAAATCTCGTCGGCCAGCGTCAAAGCTTCATCGATCTTGCCCGCAGCGTTCAATCGCATCACCATCTGCAGCCGCTGCCGTTGTTCAAAGGAAGCCGCGCCCCCCACATCGACTGAAGACCGTCCTCAGCGATCAATCGCACGGCGAGGTCCGAATCGTGAAGTGCATTTCCCACAAACGGGATCGACTCCGCCCGACCCCACAAGGTCACGGCCAATACGGCCGCGGCGTGCCATCCGTCCTCCATCGACGGTGAGGCGATGCAGCGTGTCCAACGTGTAATGTTCCGAAACGGAACGAATGAAATCCGCCGCGTTACCACCGTCCAAGAAGCGGTGGTAAAAGCGAGAGATGAGCGGCAATCGTGGGGAGCTTCGCTTCACGGGATGACAAACCGCTCCGGACGGACGAAAATGGGACGCGGGCACGAGAACTTCGTTCGAGTTTAATTGGCCGGGGTCGGCAGGACAACACGCCCACTGGCAGCCGCTGCGAATTTGCAGGCTGAGGCATGATTGATTGGGAGATCCATACCGATGGTGCAAGTGAGGTTCAGTCTGCTTGATGAGGCAACTCGGGTAATCCTGCGACTCGCGGTGCTGACGACTCTTGGCATGGCGATTTGGTGTTCAGCGAGAGTTGCATGCGGCGCGTTTGCCGATTGGGCGACCGGAGAGACTTTTGCACGACAACTCGAATTGCCCAGCGAAATTCACTGGCAACAAACGCCCTTGCGAGATGCCGTGCAACGACTAGCACGCGCTCAACGCGTGTGCATTTTGCTGGATCGACGTCTTGATCCGGACAAGCCGATCACGGCGTCGCAATCGGCAGCAAACCTGCTCGAACTCCTAAGTTCGGTCGGACAACCGCTAGATTGGGGTGTCAGTGTGTTGTCACCGGTGATCTACATCGGCCCCTCTTCCGCCACAACGTCATTGGCGACGTGGTACGCCCAACAAGAAGGCACGCTGGCCCAACTGCCACGGGCCATTCAGCAGCGCTGGCGCCGCCCCGCGGACGCCGGGTGGCCCGCACTGACCGAGCCTCGCCGGCTGATCGAGGCCTGGCTGCGGGCAGCAGATGTTCCCGCACTTGGCTTAGAACGCATCCCACACGATCTGTGGCCCGCTCAGGAAGCACCCCGGCTGGACTTGCTACACCGTCTAACGCTCGCCTTGGCAGGATTCCAACTGGCCCCGCAAATCGAAGCGGATGGCAGTGTGCAAATTGTCGCGCTGCCGACTCAACTGACGTTGACAAAAGACTATCGGCTGCCGCCGAAAGCGCGGCTGACCTCGCGGAACTCCAAGCGGCACTGCCGTCGGCCGCACTCAGCCGGAGCGGCCAGAGACTCCACGTGGTTGGCCGTGCCGAGGACCATCGTCAAGTGCGAGAATGGCTGGCAGGAGGATCCCGCCGTCCGGCTACCCGTCCCCGCGGAATCCCACGGGCGCAAAAACGGTTCACGCTGACCGTTGAGAATCAATCCATTGAGGCCATCCTTGAGGCCGTCGCCCGACAAGTCGACCTGACCGTGATCTGGGAACCTGCGACTTCGTCAGTTCGCCCGACACGCATAAGTTTAGCGGTCCAAGACGTTTCGCTTGGCAAACTCCTCCAAACGATTCTGGAGGGACAACCGGCGACGTTTCGCATCGAGACCAATGAGTTGATCGTGACCACGGATGTTGCCGCGAAAACTGCCCCTCAGTAGCCTACGTGGCCTCTTAGGCCAATGCGTTTTCAAGCGCGTCCTGGATTCCGCCCACGATTTTGCCTTTGAACATCATCGCGGAAAATGGCAACTCACCGTTCATGACGACCTTATCCTCCTGCACCGCGAGGTTACCCGAAATCTTGATTCCATATGTCGAGAACGCAAAGTTCAGCACATCGTCATTCCACGCTCCCGTCAGATCGCCGATCTGTCCCTTGTATTTCTCGCTAATCTTCTGCAGAAAGCTTTCAAGTCGTTCGCGGGCAGCTTGCTGACCCAAACTATGGGGGACCTCAGCGGTAAATGCGGGCATGCGTAATTCTCCTTATGGACGCGTGGGGGCAGCCAATCGCCTGACCTCTCGGGATCGCGACGCCAAACCGCGCCCGAACACGAAAATGAAAGCTCGCCATCAAGGCGGGCCACGGAAACGCATTTGATAACGCGTGTATTCCTGTCGCTAGCATCGGCGCAGCTGCTTAATGTATAGCATCTGCAACCGACACGATCGATGCCTATCGACACGTCAGAGCGTCATCACCACATACTTCCAGAGACGAAGTGGCGGGCCAAGGGAGACCGCAACCAATGCACCTCAAACGCGCGGTTTCACCTCAAACGCGCGGTTTCACCTCAAACGCGTGGTCTACTCCAAACGTCCCACGGGATTGTCCCGCCGGCATCTCCGCCGATCGAATTCGCACAAGGCGGACGATCTACTCCGCAGTCAATTGGGCCTCATGCGTCATCGGTCCATCTTCGACATGGCGATCGTTGGGGTGCCACAACGGCAAACCAAGTTGGATACGATGGGCTAGAATGGCCAATTTTTCCCGACTCCCCGGTTCAGCGTCGGTCGCGCAAAACCCCCCCACCTCCAGTTTCTCCGCCGCATAACTCTCTCCGGGGTCCCGCATGGCGTCAATCACGGACTTCCCCACAAGCTTGTCTCCTCTCAGCTGCAACTCGAGCGTGATATCCTCATTGACGTCGGTCGAATTCAACCTGAGCTCATCCTTCTGCCGCTTACGTACGCACTGCCGTAAGGTTGATTGGCAGTTGCGTACAATAGTGCCGCATCAGAATTCGCCCTCTCAAAGCCTGCTAACTCCATGTCAACATACTCTCGCGTCGTCCACACATGCGGATGTCAAAACATGAGAAGAGAAACAGTTCAACGCATGTGTCGCTCAGCGACTAGGGCACCAGTATTGAAACCAAAATCGACAAAGTCAACAATCTTTCAGCGCAGAGAAAAACACCACCTGCACGTTAAAGATTTTGAGCCCGATTTTGGCGGCGCAAGCCTTGACAATGGCTAATTTTTTGCGCTTCTAATCCGGCCAGTACTGCGCCGATTTGCGTAACGAGTTCGCCGCATAAACTTGTCTCGCGTGTTCCTCGGCAAACCGCCGTACGGACGGCCACAAAATCGGGGCGAGCAGCATGAACTTGCACTATTTGCGAACACGTCAACGACCCGGCTAGTGCCAATTCGATTCCGTAGTGACGTGTTGCGCGGCGGACCAGCCGCAGGTCGTCAAGGTCGAGCCAATCGAGCAAACCGCCGGCGGTTTTGTCAAAAGTATCGAGCAAGAGTATGGAACAATGGCACGCATGAGCGGCCTGCAAGACATCCGACCACGGCGGCGAGTTCGCGAGTGTCGCATCAGCGTAGGCTACAGCAACACGCCTACCTCCCTGCGGGAGTTGTTGCCACGCCGCCTCCCACCATGTTGTCCATTGAGGTCGATCTGCGCATTGGGAGAGTCCAAGTTTAACGTAGGCGACCTCAGGCATACCGATCCAACGGTCGGCATCGAAGTCTACCAGTTCTCCCAACGCCACACTGACCGGACGCTGTCCTGCCGCCGCCTCAACAATACGATTAATTGTTTGCAGATCGGCCGCTCCTAAGGAGCCTCGGGTTGGCTCTTTAATATCGATTACATCCGCCATCGATCGCAGCGCCGTACGGCATTCATCCGGCGAACGTACACTCACTAACAGTCGAGTCATCACGTTGGTGAATCCTTCAGTCGCTGCTTGCGGCTTCGCTTTACTTCCGCCAGTCGACGATTCATGTGGTTCACGAAGTCCCCATCCAGCGGCTCACACCAAGTCCCAAACAAGGTTACGTAGCCGTCGCTCCATTTTGCAAGCAGCAGATTCGTGCGCCGTTTGTGGCAATCTGTCGCTCGCTCGGACAATCGAATGACAACCGTGACACTCTCCACACGGCCACCCGTAGGATGGGCAACTCGCAACGCGCTGGGCGCCTGACCAATAAAGAAACACTCCACATCGTCCAGCGGGATCCTCCACGGCCAAATCCCTCGCACAAAAACGAACAAATGGTTGCGGCCCAGCACGAGCCGCGGAAGGACGAACAGCGTTAATTGTCGCCAAACACACAACAGACCGATGGCCACCAACCCCCACCCGGTCCACGATATAATTGGCTCGTCAATGCGCCGGCCCCAGATTAGCAACGCTCCGCCTAGCCCAGCCGGCACAGCCGCCGCTAAACATAAAAACGCAGCGGCACAACGATTGGAATGGATTAACGTTTCCGCCATACTTTCGCTAGACTCAAACCAGCACCCTATGAGAGCGAATGATCGATCGAATCAACCCGTTGCCATGGCACGTGGCAGCCGTCGTCGTTGGGGCTCGAGTTTAGCAGATTTGCGTCTACCCCGGAGCCCTAGGGCACGTTGTCGTCAGCCATCCGTCTTGCCCCGATTCCCCCATCTTATATCGATTCGCCATTGAGAGCCGAAGCGTGAACATGAACAAGGAATTCAAGCAGCTGCGGTGGTGCCCGGAGCTTGAAGATGACTGTCGGCAGCTTGTCCGTTTGGCTGTGCGCGAGGATCTGGATCAGGGCTACGACTGGACCACAGTCGCTCTCGTTCCCGAGACGAGCCAGGCGGCAGCCCAGCTCGTGCGCGGCAAACGGGCGTTGCCGCTGGTCTGGCCGCCATCCCGGTATTGTTGCAGGAGATGGACGTGCCAATCCACTGGCATCCCGCGTGCTGCGATGGTGCCACGCTGCAATCCGGGCAACGTCTCGGTGCGCTGCTCGGCCCGGCACGCGACCTGTTAACGACTGAGCGACTGATCTTGAACCTGGTGGGCCGCCTGTGTGGAATTGCTTGGATGACGCGACGCTATGTTGTCCAAATCGATGGCACTCAAGCCCGCATTTACGACACGCGCAAGACGTGTCCGGGATATCGGCGACTTGACAAATACGCAGTCCAATGTGGGGGGGGGCATAATCATCGCATGGGCCTCTTCGACGCCATCCTGATAAAGGACAACCACCTCGCATTCGGCTGCAGCGGTCCCCATCGATTTACGCCGGCGCAGGCCGTGCGTGTCGCTCGACAATTCCTACACGACACGTTGCCAGACGAACAAGTTAAAACGATGATCATCGAGATCGAAGTCGATACGCTGGATCAGTTTCAACAGGTGCTCGAAGTGGAACCGGATATCGTATTGCTTGACAACATGACGCTATCCGACTTGCGGCACGCCGTTGCGCTCCGCAACAGCGCGGGCAGCAGCATTCAACTCGAAGCCTCTGGGGGTGTCACGCTGGAGACGGTTCGCGACATCGCTCAGACGGGAGTCGATCGGATCAGCGTCGGAGCACTGACCCACTCGGCTCCATGTCTGGATGTGGGATTGGACTGGATGCTTCCGGCGGAAAACAAACTGGAGCTCGGCTTAATTCAGTTCACCACGTTTTGAGGTTCGCCACGCAGAAAGCTCGCAACATTATCTACCGTGACCTGCATCAAACGCTGCCGGGCTTCCAAGGTTGCCCACGCTTGATGCGGAGTAAAGAAACAGTGCCGAGCCTGCAAGAGCGGATTATCCGATCGTATCGGCTCGGTCGCGACCACATCCAGCGACGCCGCGGCCAGCCGCCCTTGGTTCAGTGCATCGGCTAGGTCCGGCTCCACGACTAACTGCCCCCGACTCGCATTGATCAACATGGCGTTCGCTTTGCAATGGGCGAGAAAACTCGCGTCCACCATTCCGCGCGTTTCGTCCGTCAACGGGCAATTCAGACTGATGACGTCCGCCTCCTGCAGCAATTTCGGTAGATCCACCCATTCGAATGACGCATATGCCGGCGGCTCTTCAGGCGAGCGAGTATGAGCGACCACGCGCATACCAAAGGCGTGAGCCAATTCGCCGATTCGTCGACCGATCCGGCCGAATCCAATGACGCCAAACGTCTTGCCGGCCAGCTCCCTCAAGTCACTCTTCCAAAAACAAAAGTCCCCTCGCTCCGCCCACTCTCCAGCTCGAATCGCGCTGTCGTGCACCTCCACACGGTGAATCATGTGTAGCAACAATGCGAAAACATGCTGGGCCACCGAATCGGTCCCATAAACCGGTACATTCGCGACCAGGACGCCTTGGTCGCGCGCCGCGCACGTGTCAATGCAATCGTATCCGGTGGCTGTGACCGCCACGAAACGCAGGTCCGGCAAACCTTTCAGCTGCTCCCGCGGCAACTTGACCTTGTTAATCACTAGGACCTTCGCCCCGGCGGCCCGCGCAAGCACCTCCGCCGCCGCGGTGCGGTCATAAACCTGAACGTTACCCAACTCTTCCAGTTTGCTCCAAGGATTATCCCCCGGATTGAGGGTCGCTCCGTCCAAAACCACAATTCGCGTCATCGTTTTCCTCCCCATCTTCCACTCAGCAGCTCAATCCGGTTGCGACCGGAGGCACCTCCGCTCGCCGCGCTGGTGCCAAATTAAATGGACGCGACTTACTGTACAAAGAATATTCTCGATTCGGGAGCTCTCACGTAGAATGGGGAAGTGTCGCACAGCGACGGGAGCCAACTGCGTGGAAATCACCGATGTTCAAGTCAACCTGTGTGGGGGCGGTGAGGATCGGCTCCGCGCTTATTGTGCCGTTGTCTTTGACAACTGTTTCGTGGTCCATAACGTCCGAGTCATTGAAAAAGCTGACGGGCTGTTGGTGGCAATGCCTAGCCGCAAGCTGACGTCAAAATGCCCCAGTTGTCACTCCAAGAACGCCGTAGACAATTCTTTCTGCGGGACATGCGGGGCTCGGCTGCGAGATGAAGCCGCAATCAAACGATTGCAGCGTGAAACGAAGGTGCACTTCGACATCGCCCACCCGATCAACCCGGAGTGCCGGCAGATGATCGAAGACGCCGTGCTGGCCGCTTACTCCCAAGCTTGCCAACAGAGCGACGGTAACTCAACCGGCGAGGAGCCCGACTGATCGCGCCCCTGGTCACTATTCACGGTGGGGTTCATGCCGAAGATATGCTTTTCTTCGAGCCTCAATTGCCGGATGCAGCGGGTGTTGAGTTGGTAGCAGCGCAAGCCCCGTTCCGCCGCTGTCACAGCAAGATCGAATTCCCCGACTTCCGCCCAAGCCGCCGCCAAGGTGTCGAGTACTCGCGGATTATTTTGGCCGTTTGCCGAATCGAGTGATTGAATCAACTCCAGAGCCTGCCGGCCATTGCGCAAATCCGCATCTTTGGAAGTCGCGCGTACCCATGCCAGACGGACGATTGAAGCCGAATCGCGGGCGTTCAGTTCCAACGCTCGCTCAAAATGGGGAATGGCATCATTGGTCCGGCCCAGGGCCAACAGAGCCTGTGCCAGACGAGCTTGCGCGGGTGCCGACATCGGATTGATGTGAATCACCTTGCCGAAGCAATCGGCGGCAGCTTCGAATTGTCCCGTTGCCCCCTGAACTCCCCCGAGATTCATGAGGGCGTCAACATTATCAGGCGCAGAGCTACGGCGCGCTCTAGGTATTCAGCCGCTTGCCCGGGCTTACCGTGCGAAGCCAGGATCGCGCCTAGGTTGATCAAGGAATCGACGTGGTCCGGATTCGCCGCCAAGGCGCGTTGGAATGCAGCGAAAGCCCGGTCGGATTCCTGAGATGCGAGCAAGGCCACACCCAACTGGAATTGGGCGTCCACACGGTAAGGCGTTAGCTCCGCGGCGATTGCTGCGGACGTCACCGCCGCGGCAGGTTGACCGTCAGACAACAATGCCTTGCTCAACTCAAGCTGTGCCGCGGCATGGTGATCGTCGCTGCTAACGACTTGGTGCAATTGATCAATCGCTTCAGAGTGCTTCCCCAACTTCCGCAATGTACTACCGAGCCAAAAGCGCAGATCTATTGACTGAGGGTTGCCTTCGAGCGCGGCGCGGAAGTATTCCAACGCCTCGTCGTGCAATCCCTGGGAATGTGCCAGCCGACCAAGCTCCCCGCATGCTTGGGCGTATTGGCGGTCAATCGCCGCCACTTCATCCGCGGATCTCGCCTGCTGCCGACGTCGCTGTAATATCGTAAGTTCCAGTTCGCGATATTGCTGCGCATCGGCGGAGTAACCCCGCTGATAAAATACGTTGGCGACCGGCCGAAGCAGCATCATTTTCGGCGGCGTTACCCAGCGGCCGGCGAATGGAACGGCCTGATCACGACGTGCCGACGTGCCCACATCCAGCTGTTGCATGTCCCGCATCAACGTTGCAACGTCCAGCGGTCCGCGATACAAACTTGCAACCAGTCCTTCGCTGTCAATCAACAAGCTGTAAGGTACAGCAATCGGCGATTGACGACTCAGTACGATCTGCTCGATCAGCGCCAGCTTATCCAACGTCTCGCGAGTCGCGCTACCTGCGGTAAAAGGAACGGAGAGCCGTCGGAGCATCGCCAGGCCATCACTTGCCGTGCTCGACTGAGCCAGATCCAAACCGTCGACGCCCAATAGCCGAACATCGATTCCTAGTTCGGCGAGTTGCTCAGCATGCCCGCTGAGTTGCTGCAGCTCGTTAAGGCACGGAGTACACCAAGTCGCCCAAAAACAGATCAACATTGGACGTCCATTGGGTGACAGGAGCTGGGAGGTGGAACGTCCAGCTGGTACCCAATTCAAAATAGGCAAAGGCAATCGTGCCGCCAGCACAACCCGGTCGGTCGGATCGAGCGTGGTGTTTGCAGGCGACGGCGGCGATGACTGTTGATCGCCGGCCGACGTCCACTCCTCGGCCTGCCCTGTCCCTTCTCGAAGTTGAAAATGCCCGTTGGCTTGGAGTCCCACGAATTCCTCGGCGTCCCCTCCCGGCCAGTGAACCCGAACCGAATGGACCTCCATGTCGTCGCCCAATCCGAATGTAAGCCACTTGCTGGATTGCGACAGGAAGGCATCGCCCGCATAGACCGTCTGCACTAACGGCTTGGCCGCTGTATCGACTCGTACGATTTCGACCCGCGCCTATGGCATCGTGATTGCTTTTCTGCCCCTTTAGTCGCAGGGCGATATAGTTCGACGTTTCCGTGGCTTCCGGGCCGTTGACGCGATTCCGCAGAAATCGCAAGCGAGGATTGGTGCGATTCCGAAGCCATATATCCAAATCGCCGTCGTGGTCCCAATCAACGACTCCCAGCGCCCGTCCGTCATCGTCGAAATCGAAACCGCAGATGGCCGACACGTTGGCGAACGGCCCCGAACCGCAATTCAAGAATGCGCAGTTGCGCTCATGGCCACTGAACGATTTGCCTTCTCGCAGTAATTGGTTCGTCGCATTCCAACTGTCAAGATACTCTGCCTGAGACGACGAATCTCGTTTCAGGCGAGGTGATCGCGACACGACCTGTCGCCAGAAGAAACTTCACAAATCGTCGTTGATTTCGTTCGTCAGATATCCGTTCGTAACGAGAATATCTTGCCACCCGTCATTGTTGAAATCCACAATTCGAGATGCCCACGCCCACCGCCCAAGAAAAGTGTTCGTTGACTCCGTCACGTCCTGAAAAGACGTGCCGAGTTGATTGGCATATAGCGAGTTACCCCGTGCCATGCGTTGAAGCAACGAGACAGTGCTCGGAGCCACTCCGTCAGCGAAACGCGCTTGGTGCGTGATCCGACTACCTGCCGCCGAAAACATGTTGCCGATGTACAAATCCATCCATCCATCGCGGTTAAAATCTCCCCAACTGACCGACATGCCTGATGCCTGATCCTCCACGCGCAGACTTGGAGCAATGTCCTGAAAAACTCCTTTCGAATTACGATAAAGACAATTGCGTCCAAAATCGTTAGCCACGTACAGATCCACATCACCGTCGTTATCAAAATCCTCCCAGCCAGCGGCAAAGCTAAAACGATGATTGTTGGCGTCCAGCCCCGTTTGCTCCGTAACATCGCTAAACGACCAGTCGCCATCATTGCGTAGCAATAGGTTGCGTCCCCCATTGTTTGCATCCTGATAAGGCCAGGGAAACGGCAGGTCGCGGTTGGAGAATCCCAACTGAGTCGGATAGTATCCGCAGACGTATATGTCCAAATCGCCATCGCTATCGTAGTCCGCCGACGCAAGCGACATGAGCCCCGCATCGGCCTGGTGCTGAACTGCGCCACTTGAATTGCGTATTGCCAAGGTTTTCCGCGATGTTGACAGTCGATTCGGCAATTACAATAAGGTCTTGATCGTCGTCGTTATCCAAGTCAACCAGCAACGCACTCGTGGAATCGTCCAGGAGATCGACTCCAGCGGACGCGGACATGTCCAGGGCGCTGCCGTCGGGCTGTTGCACGTATAATCGGTTGGGTAGTCCTCCGGCATCGCAGACGTATACATCGTCTCGCCCGTCCTCGTTGACGTCGCCGATCGCGAGTCCGTGATGGCCGAATTGCCCCAGGAACTCCCGGGTGACACGCTGCAACCAATGGTGAATCCCGGGCACCATTTGCTGTCGATAGGATGCGTTTCCGTTCAGGATGGAAGCCGTATCGTCGCGAAAAAGTGTAGCTGTCCCCGACTGCTCTACCTGTTCGAACGATCTGAGTGCGATCTGTTGCAACTGCGGTCGCGAGTTGGGTTGCATTTTGATCCAACGGCACTGCCAAACGGCCGTTTGTTGACGCAAGACATCCGCCGCGTGCCCCGTCGCTTCGTAGAGTACGTCTGTGTTGACAATCGATTCGTCAACGTCGATTCGGATTAACTTCAGCTTCACATGCCGTTCGCCGTCGGCCGCCACTCGGTCGCGCAATTCGGTTAGAATTCGCCGCATCGCGGTGGCCCCGCGCGACCGCGCGGCCTCGTCGCGCGACTCCGGCCGGCGGTCCCATCTTTGTACTCGGAGGCCGTTCCCGTTGAAGACACGAACCAACCGTTGAGGACATAAGGGGGCGTACGTGAAGTCGTCAGCGACCCAAACCAAATCGACGCCACCGATCGCCTCGGGAGCGGTTTCGACAACCTGCGCGAACGCGGTTAGCGTCTCATTCAACTGATCGGTTATGACTTCCGATGTCCAATCGTCACCGGTCGCGTCGCTGAGCTGCGTTAGTCGATCGACGCGGCGCAGCGGCCGATCGATCGGTGTAAGTTGGAGCCTGGAAACCGCCCGCTCTTGAGGCGTAAGCGTTGCCAACGGCGTCGGCGATGCATCCGTGACCGGTCGGGCAGCCGATTTCATATCGGGCGGCGAATTGGCCGAGGACGGTGACGGTGACTCCGACGGGCGGCAGGCGAGGCTGCCGAACAGCAGCAAGATCGCCAGGTATGGACGCATCGAGTGCAGTTCAAACGCAGCCATCGTTCAACGACGTTCCGCCAGCCAGCGGACGGGCCGCAGCGGACGACAGCAAACCCAAATCGCGATGCTCGCCGAAGCCAACCAATACATGCCGTGTGGCTCGGGGACGGCGGGGACGGCACGTAGTCCTAGTTCGTATCCGCCATCCGACAAAGCCGTCACCAAGTCAGTAGAGTTCGTGCGCCCGTCTCCGTTGAAATCGCCGGATGACCAAATCGCATCCACTTCTGCTTCATAAGTTCCCGAAGCGAGCACGTTCACTAAGTCACTCGAATTGAACTCGCCGTCCAGATTCGCGTCCCCTATCCAGCTATTGAATAACTCCTTGACCCAGACGCCGACGTCGTCTCCATCAACGGCAAGATCGCCGTTCACGTCGTACGCTAACACGTTCATGCCGCTGGCCGATTGACGTGTTAACTCGTCAATGTCGGCCGCGTCCAGTACACCGTCTCCGTTGAAGTCGCCGGGCAGTGCCGACTCGACTAAATGGACGATCGTCATGTCCTCAATTGCGACTTGCCGCGGATCGCCCGAGCCGCCTGGAAACGTCTGTCCCTGCCACGATGCACCGGTCACACCGTCGACCAACAATGGATCGTTGCGGAATTTATAACCGGCGCCGATGTCACTGAGCGTATGGGAATTGCCTTCGGAGTCAACGATATCATTGCCTGAAGGGTTCTCACCTGCTTGATACCGCAATCGATCCCAGGGAACGCGGAGTTCAATGGCGCGCATGGTATTACCGAGATCCACATTTTGACCGGCTGCCGTATGTGGCTCGCGCGAGAAATCGCTGTCCTCATAGGGGAACGTAAGGTCTTCGCCGATTTGCCGATCAGGTGTTCCGGTCAGCGTCCCATCCGCATCGTCCACTAGCGTCGGTGGGCTGTCTTGATCGATCAGAAAATCGTCCAATTGACTGCCATCCGTGCGGCCGCGAGCTTGCATGCGCACTTGGTTTTCCTGTCCAATCAGATCGGTCGGAGTCAGGCCAACCCACCACTGTGTCCAGGGTCCAACCTTTTCATTGCCACCCAACTCGCCGCAACAGAACCCGTTGCTGCCGGCATCATAAAAACCCACGCTATCCGACGCCCAGGGTTGAGCCGCCGAATCGTCACCTTCTGGGCCCGACAACCAGTCAAACTTGTCGTCGCCCGCAACGGGGTCGTCATCCGGTGTGGTTTCCTGCACCAGCGTATACAGATATTGTTCATCCCAAGCCCACTGAATCTGGACATTCACGGGCTGTCCACTGCCATCTCCTTGCCAGGAAAGTGTGAGCGGGTCAGCATCCAGCGCAGCCCAATCGTCAATCGTGCCATCATCGGTCACGTTCAAATTGCCGGCGACCTTGGGCGCCTGATACTCGTTTTGCCCGCGAGCAGTCGATCCACTCAAAACCAGGCCGACGATCACGCAGAACGCAAGTTGCATGCTCTTCATAGTAAAAAAGCCTTCGCGGTGAAACGGTCGAGGGGGACAGCCGAACGGACTGCCACCAGGGCGACGAGCAGTCTATCACCGGCAAACGCCAAAATCGAGCATTTTCGTAGAGAGATATTCATCGGGGGGCGTCGGAAAGCCGATCGAGATCTCTGCGCGACGGGTTACCGGTCGGCGTTGATTTTGCATATCATGGTCGTTGGGCGGCGCCGAAACGCAGTGGACTTCGGCCCCCCCCTCCCCAACGATTCGTAGTGAGCAGTCGTGTGGCGACGATCATTAATAGCTCGAGAACAAAGCCCTCGACGCCGGGGGCAAAACAACCTCCCTTGGCCGACGATATTTTGCGGGCCATTCGTCGCATCCTCCGCAAAACGGCCGAAGACTCTCGACAGGTCGCCCGCGACGGTAACCTCTCCGTCTCAGGGCTGCTCTGTCTTCGCAAAATCGCGGAGTCCACGAAGCTGGAACCAATCACCGCGGCCGAAGTGGCGTCTGCCGTTCAGCTAACTAACGCGACAGTATCGCGGATACTGGATCGCCTGGAATCGGCCGAGTTAATCCACCGCGAGCGTAGCAAGGCAGATCGCCGGAAAGTACTGCTATGGTTAACGCCCAAAGGTAGACGTCGTATTAAGCGTTTACCGATGCCGCTGCACGAAGCATTTCTCTCTCGGTTAACCAAATTGAGGGCCAGCGAACAACGGGCGTTGTTAGCGTCGCTGGAAAAAATCGTCGACATGATGGGAGCTTCGAACTTGAATGTAGCACCGATGTTGACGCCCGAAACGGATGTCAAAGCCGCCACGCGCCCCTGAATCCCTCAACGCTCGTCACACGACCGCAACATCGACCGCAAGCCGCTCAGATTTCGCCACGCGATGTCGCGACACGACTCCCGTGGCCCGTCACGTCACAAGTCGCCCACGGGGACCACGTCACGTTCACTCAAGAATGCTGGTCGAGGTGGCATTCCGCCGAACGGCGGCTGGACCACGTTTTCGACACTGTTGTAGACCAGGAACAAGTTCGTCCGCGGATAAGGGCTCAGGTTGCCCGCGGAACCATGCATCAGGTTGCATTCGAAGAACAGTGTCGATCCCGGGGGGCCCTTCGGGGCGACAATTCCGCCGCGATCGACCAATTGGCACATCACGTCACGCGACGGCACTCCGTACTCCTGTTTCTTCAGCGAAAGTTCAAAATGATTGTCGGGCGTGGCGCCGACACAGCGAACATACTGCAAGTGAGAGCCGGGGACGACCATCAATGGACCATTGAACTCGGTATTGCCCGTCAGGCTAATCGAGACGCTGACGGCTCGCATGCGGGGCATGCCATCTTCAATGTGCCAGGTTTCAAAGTCGGAATGCCAAAAGAATTCCTTGCCATCAAACGCGGGTTTAAAATTGATCCGCGACTGATGAACATAAACATCGCTTCCGAGCAACTGACGGGCGACGTCCACCAGCCGAGGATCCTTGGCCACTCGGCGAAAACAGGCATTGCTGCGATGGATACGGAACAACGACCGCACGGCGCGGCTACCCGGCTCACGAACGACTCCCGTCGTGCCTTCGTCGGCCGCTGTGGCGATTCGCTCGGCCTCCGCAAGTAGTTCGAGGGCTTCAAGCTCCGAAAAGAGTCCAGACGCATGATGAAAGCCTTGGCGTTCGTAATGGCCCAACGCATCCTGACTCAAGGCGCGCTGATCGGCGACCTGAGGTTTCTCGCTCCACACCACAGGGTCGTGACGGCGGACCATTTCCGCCTCACTTTGCGTGCGCGATCGGTAAGGATCGGCAATTGCTCGCGGTTGCATCTGCTCACCTCCATTGATGCTTATCACTGCGGACCGGCCGCGGCGTTTTCCGCGATTTCGAGCAAGGGGTAGACTCCCTGCTGATCGTGTGACTCGGGACCGACCAAGGCAGGATTAAATACGCACACCATCCGCATCGTCGTTTCGGCCTTCAGTACGTGCTTATCGTGTTGATCGAGGGCGTAGACGGAGCCGGCGGCGATCGGAAATACCTGGCCCGATTCGACCAACGTGACCGTGCCCTGGCCTTCGATACAATACACGGCTTCTAGGTGATTCTGGTAGTGCATCTCCGTCGCGGTCCCCGCATGGATGACCGTGTCGTGTAGGGAAAAGCCCATCCGGTCACCGTGCAGTAGGAGTCGGCGACTTGTCCAATTCTGCGCCGTCACTTCGCGGTCGGTTCCCGCCACATTATTCAGCGAGCGAACGATCATGTAGTTTCTCCTAAGGGGTTAGAGGCTGGCGCGGATACTGCCGCCAGGACTTCCTCGACACTATCAGCGATCATTTCCAATCCTTGCTGCAAGGCAGCATCTGGAATAACCAGCGGTGGAAGCACCTTGAGGACTTCGTCCCGCGGCCCGGCTGTTTCGATCACCAATCCTCGCTCAAAGGCAGCTCGCGAAACTTCGGTCGCGGCATGTTTGTCGTCAAATTCAATTCCCTGAATCAACCCGCGTCCACGCACCGTGCCGCCATAGGTGACGGCGAGTTGCTGGAGAAAATCGCGGACGATCTTTCCTCGACGTTTTACATCTCTAGACAATTGATCATCCGACCAATAGTGTTCAAGCGCCGCCGTGGCGGTCACGAACGCCAGGTTATGTCCGCGAAACGTGCCGTTGTGCTTTCCCGGTTCCCACTGGTCCAGACCCGGTCGCAGTAACGTCACAGAAAGGGGTAGACCGTACCCCGAGAGCGACTTAGATAGACAAATGATGTCGGGATCCAGGTCCGCCGCTTCAAAGCTAAAGAACGGCCCTGTCCGGCCGCAACCGACCTGAATGTCATCGATAATCAACAGGATATCGAAGGTCTTAAGTAGTTTCTGGAGGCGGCGCAACCAGGGATTGGACGCGTCATTGATGCCACCCTCGGCCTGCACGGTTTCCAAAATCAAGGCGGCGGGCAAATCGATCCCACTGCTCGCATCTTGAAAATGTTGCTCCAGCAAATCGATCGTATCGAGACCCGAGCCCATGTAGCCGCAGTACGGCATCCGGGTCACGTCCGTCAGGGCAACACCGGCACCTTCCCGCTTGCTGCTATTGCCCGTCAACGCCAGCGACCCCAGCGTCATGCCATGAAAGGCGTTGGTGAACGCGACAACATTGGAACGACCGGTCACCGTGCGAGCGATCTTCAATGCCGCCTCGACGGAATTCGTACCAGTCGGCCCCGGAAACATGACTCTGTAATCCATTCCCCGCGGCGCCAGGACACGCCGCTGAAGACTCTCCAGAAATGCGCGTTTGGCGGCCGTCGCCATGTCCAGACCATGCGTAATGCCATCCTGAGCTAGGTAGTCAAGCAAAGGCGACTTCAACTGAGGTGGATTATGTCCGTAGTTGAGCGCTCCGGCACCGGCGAAGAAATCGATGTACTTACGACCACGTTCATCCCACAGGCAATGACCTCGTGCCGCGGTAAAGACCGTGGGAAACATGCGGCAATAGCTGCGAACTTCCGACTCAAATCGTTCAAAAACTTCCATCATCGTACGTGGCTCTCCTTGGACGAATCAGCTGAATGGGCCAATTCGGAGCAATTCTTCTTCTTCATGGTCTTCGCCACCAAACAGTTCGGCAGCAAACCCAGACTCGAAATAACAAGGAACATCCCTGTCCTTGGCAAGAGAACGAAACAGCTGTCGTGAAGCCGCATTGGACGGCGCAACGGTGGCTTCCAGATAACGGATGTCACGACACGCCGGGGACGAAATCAACGTCTGCAACAGTCGTTTGGCTAGCCCTTGTCGACGTGCCGTCCAAGCAACGCCGATCTGCCAGACAAAAACCGTATCGAGACGAGTGGGCGGCCGATAAGCCGCCACAAAGCCCACGATCTCGTGGTGGCACGTGGCCACAATGCACGTCTCGGCAAAATCCCGACACAACAACAAGTAGCAGTAGCAGGAATTCGCCTCCAAAACGCCTGTGCCAACAACCAGCTTCCGCATCCCAGCAGCGTCGGCGAGCGAGGCGCAACGGAACCGGATCGCCGTAGAGTCCAGTGCATCTGTTTGAGTACGACGGAATACCGGCACAAGTTCGCTGCAAGCAAACAGATAGCTAGCGCGGCAAAGACACCACGTCCGCCAACTTTCCGCCTACTTATGGCCTCTCTATTGATCTGCCGAGATGGTTTCGCTAGAAACGATTGCACGTCAAATAGTTACACATGCAACTAATTGACGAGGCCTCAGTTTAACAGACGCCGTGTCCGGCTTCAACCGCGATGACGGTGCCCTGCGCGAGTCGGTCCCCTAACGGCGTTTGGCAAAACCGTTCCAATTCCAGGTCACGTTGTAACCAAAGAAATCTGTGTAATAGCGGTCGATATGATAGGCGGCTTCGTGCTCGGCGAAGAATTTTCGAATTTCCTGCCACTTCCAATCGCCCCACTCTGTTTCCGAGGCCGCCTTGCCAAACGTCCCTGGAATCCAGGGAATCGTGTCTTCGATGATCAGATAATCACCGCTTCTTAGTGCAAATTGATGAAAATGACTGTAGACACCGCCAATGTTCACATGTGCATCGTCGATCAAGATCAGAGGATGCGGCAATGTATTCAAGAACGAGGGACTGAACAGATCTTCGATTTGCTGGCAATCACCTTCGATGAATCTCACTCGGTCGCTGGTGCGGGCCAAATCGTCCACCAAAGACAAATCGATATCGACCGCCAGCACTTGCGCCTCGATTCCGAAGGTTTTCAGCGTATCGGCCATCCACACGCACTCGCCCCGGTGTACGCTCCCAGTTCGACGATCGTGGCCGGCTGTACCTCGTAAAACAGCATTTCGTAGAGCACCAAATCAAAAGGGTCTTTTGCCATGGGCAAACCACGATAGCTGATGTAGTGCTTACCTTCGCTGATGCAATTGATCGCGTCGCGCGACAGGTCGCAGCGCATTTCTCGCGACGAAAACGGGACAAAACGCTCTTCAAAGCGTTCCGTCCAGATTCCTCGCCGTGTGGCTTTGGCAGCAGCCGATTTAATTTCGTGGTAGTCGCTGTGCGAATCGTCGTGGACTTTGTCAGTCATTGTCAGGCTCCGTCGGCAGCAAAACCTTTACCGTATCGCGAGTCAATCTGGCCAACAACCGGGTACCGCCACTAGACATGGCGAGAAAACATGCAGGTTTGCGCACATGCTCAAACAGTTCCCTACTCAACTCGGCCGACGCTTGCAACAGCTAGAGGAATGGCTACTTTCCGCGGCCATTCTCGTAATTGCTGCCCTGACCATCCTGAATGTCATATGCCGTTCCATCTTCGGATTTAGTCTCGCCTTCACGGGCGAAGTCTCGCAGTTTTGCATGATTGTTGTCTGCTTTGTCGGCCTGAGCTATGCGGCGAGCAAAGGGCGTCACATTCGCATGACCGCACTTTATGACCAATTGGGCTCGCGCGTGTGCAAGGTGTTCATGATCATGATTTCCGCTTCGACAGCCGGGATCATGTTCCTGCTCTCCTGGTACGCGTTCTCCTACGTACAAACGGTGTATGAACTCGGTGGCATCTATCCCGCGCTACGAATTCCGTTTTACGTCGTCTACGCCATAGCACCGATCGGTTTGTTTTCTGCGGGAGTGCAATACGCACTAGCTACGATCAAGAATCTAACTCATCCGCAGATCTATGTGTCGTTCGAGAGGACCGATGACTACGAGGATCCTGTGACGCAGGAGATCTAAGCGATGTTATGGATGGCGGCACTCATTATCGGCATCATGGTGCTCCTGCTGCTGCTGGGGTTTCCGATGAAGGTCCCTTTGACGGCGGCTACGCTCGCCGTGCTGCTCGTTTTTTTTCCTGGGGACGTCAGCCCAGCCATTATTATTCAACAATGGATCGGCGGCATCACACCGGCCGCCTTGGTGGCCGTGCCCATGTTTATCCTCGCGGCGGAGATCATGACGCGCGGCCAAGCCGCAGATCGATTATTGGACATGGTTGCTAAATTCGTGGGGCACGTCCGTGGCGGATTACCGATGACCACGGCCGTCAGCTGCACATTGTTCGGGGCCATGTCAGGTTCGACACAAGCCACGGTTGTCGCCATCGGCGGACCGCTACGGCCTCGCTTGCTGCAGGCAGGCTACCCCGATGCCTTTGCCACCGCCTTGATCATCAATGCTGAGCGACATCGCGCTGTTGATCCCACCCAGCATTGGCATGATTGTTTACGGGGTTGTTTCCGGCACATCGGTTGGAGAATTATTCATTGCCGGCATCGGACCCGGATTGCTGATTTTGGCGTTATTCTGCGGCTATTGCTATTTCGCCGCGGTGCAGATGCAAATCCCCAAGCAAGATTCGGCCAATTGGTCGGAACGTTGGCGGGCACTTCGACGGGCGATCCTGCCGCTGGGATTTCCCGTGATCATCATGGGGGGCATCTATTCCGGCATCTTCAGCCCAACCGAGGCCGCGGCCGTCTGCGTGCTGTATGCTGCGTTCCTGGAAATAATGGTCTTTCGGGAGATGTCGTGGCGAGATCTCCACAAAACAGCCCTCGCCACCGGACTCGTGACCGCCGTCGTATTTGTCCTTGTCGGCGCTGGAGCCGCCTTCTCCTGGGTGATCTCCTTCCGCAGATACCCCAAACTTTGCTCAGCGATACATTGGGATTGACCGCGGACGCGGGCTATTGGACGATCATGCTGTCGATCTGTACGGCCTACTTCATTGGCTGTATGTTCGTTGATCCGATTGTCGTCATCTTAATCTTGACGCCCATCTTTCATCCGATCGCCGTCGGCGCTGGCATCGATCCTGTCCTGGTTGGCGTGGCCGTGACACTGCAGGTCGCCATTGGTTCCGCAACGCCACCGTTCGGATGTGACATTTTCACCGCCATCGCCATTTTTCGCCGTCCTTATTTCGAGGTCATTCGTGGAACGCCTCCGTTCATCATCATCCTATTGGCCGTATCCATCATGCTGATCGCATTTCCCCCCATCACATTATTTCTGCGCAGACCTCGCATTTCCTGGATAAACAACGAGACTTGCCCCGTGACATCTTATCGATTCTTAGACGCTGTTCTTCTGATGATGGTGCTCTTCAACCCGCTACTCATGTCCGCGTATCTGCACGACGTGATGCATACGCTATCGGGACAGGTGTTCGTGCGTGTCATATCGCGTGCGTTCCTGATCAGCGGTGTGATCTTTGTTCTCTTTGCTTGGGCCGGCGATGCGCTGTTTTCTCGGATCCTGCAGGTGCGTTTCGCCGCATTTTTGATTTTTGGAGGGGTCGTTTTCCTGATGATCGCACTGCGTTACATCGTGTACGGCACGGAGATGGTCGGCACGCTACGTGGGGAGGCAGAGCACTTGGCCGGTGCGATTGCCATGCCGTTCATGATTGGGCCCGGCACAATCAGCGCAAGTGTGCTGATTGGGGCCCGCTTGCCGATTTGGTCCGCAGGTTTGGCGATTGGACTGGCCCTGCTCCTGAGTTGCCTCTTCTTGGCCGCCATGAAATGGTTATTTGACGCCTTACAACGGCGCAATGAACGCCTCGTTCAGCGATATGCGGAGATCATCGGCCGCGCCTCGGCCCTGATTGTTGGGACGATCGCCGTCGAAATGATTCTCAAAGGCGTCGATATGTGGCTCGCCGAGCGAAACTGAGACGCAACAGGATGACATCTGTGATTGCCGATCGCTTACGAAAAACCTGGTCCTCAATGATGTTGGTGGCTGTTATGTCCGTCACCACCAGTTGCGAGCGATCCGAAAAGAGTTCGCCACCGGCGAATCGCGTCTGGCGTTTTGCCATCGAGGAAGCCGAAGGCAGTGTCCAGTACGAATATGCCAGGGAATTCAAACATCGTGTCGAAGCACTGACCGACGGCCAGGTTGAAGTAGTTGTCTACCCCTACGGAACGCTTGGCACGTCGACGCAGATCACCGAGCTTCTCAACATGGGAGTCGTCGAATTTGCCATGGCGTCTCCCGGAAGCCTGGGAAAATTCATCCCAGAACTTCAGGTGTTTCTGCTGCATTTCGTACTCTCGGCCGACGACCGAGAAAACCAACGGATCCTCAGTAATCCCGAGCTCATCGCTTATTTTGACGAACTTTACGCCCCCAAAGGGCTGAAGTTGCTCTCCGTTTTCTCGGAAGGAGCAATGGTCTGGACGATGAAGCAGGAAATCCGCAGACCAGAGGATTTCCGCGGTGTCAAGATGCGCGTCATGACTTCTCCCATTCTGCTGGCGGCATACAGTACCTATGGAGCTAGTCCGACACCCATGCCATACTCAGAGGTTTACAGTAGCCTGCAACTGAATATGATCGACGGACAGGTCAATCCCGTCTTCGCTATCGAGCGTCAGAAGTTTCACGAAGTTACGTCCTGGCTGATCTTCCCCGGTCACGCCGCCCTTCATCACGACCTGCGCGGCTAATCGAGATTTTTTTGCGGCGTTGACGTCCGACGAGCGAGAAATGGTGAGAAACATCATCCACGATTTAGACCCTTACATATTCGACGTGCAAACGCGTTTTCAGACTGAGCGACTGAAGACCATTCTGCGAGATAAGAAACGCAGGCAGTCTGAGCTCTATATCTGCGGTGACTTGAATCGATTCATCGAGTCGCTCACGGCAGCTGAACGACACGAATTAATCGACGGTAATCCGGACCTGCATTTAACACCTCCACTTTCGCCTCAGGAGCGCGAGGTGTTCCAGCGTGCCAGCCAACCGGTACGTGACGTTTTCATCCGGATCGGTGGCTTGCACAGCCGAGAGGTGCTTGATCGCTTGCTCACGGCGACCAGCCATGCTGCGGAAGTGAGCGATCAATAAAACTAGAATTCTCAACTCAGGAAACGCCTATTATGAATTCGTATTTACTTCAGCAAATTGATAGTGATGGCAGCGTCGTTGCAGAACAGCACGTTGATGCGACGAGTGCCGAAGTCGCTCTGCGGCAGTTGAACGATATCGATCAGACGACTCAGATCATCAACGTACGGAATGCAGAAGACGAACGCGTTGGCCAGGTCGACGCAGACTATTGGCGGCAGAAATATCGTCGCTCGCGACGATAAGCAACTTCACGGACGTTGCGGCGCGACGGGTCCCGATGTGTTCGCAATTCGTCGGCAACGTTGTGGAAATCCAGCGCGTCCCGAGCAATGATCGAAAATCGGTCGGGCTACGATGTAATCGTCGTGGGCGGTGGAGGTAGTGGTTTAGCCGCTGCCGCTCGAGCCGCCGAGTGTGGTCTGCGCGTTCTGGTGCTGGAGAAGCAGCCCCAACTGGGCGGCACAACCGGTATCGCAATCGGCTCGTTCACCGCTAGTCGTACAAGCTTGCAGCATCAGCAGGCCATTGACGATGATCCGCGGCAGCACAATCAAGACGCCGCAGGCTTTGCGCCGCCACCGATTGAAGCTCAGGGGAATTTCGAGCTCCGCGGTTTTTTCCTCGCGCACAGCGCCGAGACGTTCGACTGGTTGCTGAGCCTGGGACTGCGTTTCCATGGCCCCAGCCCAGAACCGCCCAATCGCGTGGCCCGCATGCACAACGTAATCCCTAACGCCAAAGCATATATTGCCGCGCTGCAGCATCGGGTGATCAAATTGGGAGGCGACATCCAAGTTAACGCGCGGGTTCGCTCGCTGCTGCGGGAAGGTCGCCGTGTCGTCGGAGTCGCGGCCGCCATCCAGGGAACGCAGGTCCAATTCTCGGCGGCGTACGGTGTCGTGTTGTCCGCTGGCGACTACGCAAACAATCCGGAGATGATCGCGGCGCATAAGGGCGCCCAGTTCTCGGCCATCGAGGGCATCAATCCTTTCGCCACGGGCGAAGGCCAGCAACTGGTAGCCTCGGTGGGCGGAAGCTTGCTTAATATGGATGTCGCTTATGGCCCGGAATTGCGTTTCATTCCCCCACCACGGGCGCCGTTTGCCCAGCTGTTGCCCGCCCATGGCTTGGCGGCGCGAGCGATGGCCCAAGTGCTGCCATGGTTACCTAAGTCCTGGGTCGTTGCCACAATGAAACGACTACTCGTGACTTGGCAGCACCCAGAAGACGCGTTGTTTGACGACGGCGCGATTCTAATCAATCAAGACGCGCGACGATTCTGCGACGAAACGAACAGCCCCAGTCGTGAAATCGCGGTCGCGAATCAACCGCATAAGATGGGCTACATCTTGTTGGATCAACAACTGGCCGATCGGTACCGGCAGTGGCCGCACTTTATTTCGACGGCTCCCGAAATCGCCTATGCTTACACAGACGACTATCTGAAATTGCGGCGCGATGTGGCCGTCGAAGCCGACTCCTGGAGCCAGTTGTCGCGGAAACGTCAACTGCCGGCGCAGCTCACTTTGCACGTAGAGGATTGCCCACCGCCGCGACGCGAGTTTCCTAATGGACGCTGCGTCCTTCTGGGTCCCGTGAAGGCGTATTTTACGACCACCGAAGGCGGCGCAGCGATTGATGGTCAAATGCGCGTTCTGGACGAGCATCAACAGCCAATCGAT
>CAWAVP010000011.1:0-436595 GCA_963785495.1 uncultured Planctomycetales bacterium
TGCTGCCATAGGATCGCCGAACCGCCATTTGGCGTGTCGAAAAAAATGGGCGCCGAGCTGGCGGTCAAAGAGCAACATAATGAGTGCCGCTGTCAGAGGGGGAATGGCCAGCAGGATTTGTACGGACGTCCAGAGCATCGTCCACGCGAAGAATGGTATCTTGCCCATCGTCATACCGGGGGCCCGCATTCCCAGTATCGTGGCAATAAAATTCACCCCAGCGGCTGTCGTGCCCAGGCCACTGATGATCAGCCCTAAAGCCCAAAGATCGGTGGCGGGTCCGCGAGAAAACGCGTTTTCCGTAAGAGGTGCGTACGCAAACCAGCCGATGGCCGGTGCGCTTCCCGTGGCAAAACTGCTATACACGAGCAGCCCGCCGAAGAACGTGACCCAGAAGCCCAGCGCATTGAGGCGAGGGAAAGCCATGTCGCGGGCGCCGATCATTAACGGAACGATGTAATTGCCAATACCAATCAGAATTGGCATACCCATGAAGAAGACCATGGTCGTGCCATGCATCGTGAACAGCTGATTAAACGTGTCGGGAGCGATGAAGTCGTTCCGGGCAAAGAACAGCTGACACCGGATCAAAAGCACTTCAATGCCGCCGACAATCAGGAAAAAGATCGCTGTCGCGACATACATGATACCGATCTGCTTGTGGTCGACTGTGGTGATCCAATCGTGCACTACGGCAGTCCACGGTGGCGTCGTCGCACTGCTCGTGCAGTCGTGTTCGTGATCGACGATAGTCATATTATTTCAGACGTCTCCGTCGTCTCACTTGAGCGTGAGTAGATACCGCACAATTGCAGCATTTTCCTGGGCATTTAGCCGAAATGCTGGCATCCTCGATCCGGGTTTAATGCTATGAGGGTCTTGCACCCACTGCAGGAGGTTCTGTTCGTTGTTTGCCACCATCCCGGAAGCCAAAGTCTCGCGGCTGATCAAATGAGTCAGATCGGGCGCGAGCCTACCTTGAGCGCTAGTTCCACCGACTCGATGGCAATTCACACATCCTTGCGCGAGAAAGAATGCTTTCTCGTCGGACACCGACGCATCCTCGGCGGCCGGTTGTTGTTGGTGGTGAAGCCATTGTTTGAAATCGATTGGTGACTGAGCGACGACGCGTATCAGCATATTGCCATGCTGCGTACCACAATATTCAGCGCATTGCCCCACAAACAGACGCTGCTGGTCAGTTTGAAACCACATGTGATTCGTATGACCGGGTATCAAGTCTGTTTTTCCCGCGAGTTGAGGTACCCAGAAGCTGTGAATTACATCGGCCGACTGTAGAGTCAGATAGATTGGCCGATCGGTATCAGAGTCACTTGTCGGCACGTGCAATTCATTGGCCGTCACAAAGTTAAGTTCCTGGCCGTCGTAATACATATATCGATATTCCCACCACCACTGATGCCCGACCACGGTTACGAACAATGCATGGTCGTTTGTCTGTGGTGCTAACGGATTCGACTTGACTTCCCACAACGTACGCGTCGTGACCAGCACGACGATGAAAACGACCAACGTTGGCGCTACGGTCCAGGCGATCTCAATGGGGTTGCTGCCATAGACCTGAGGTGGCTCACTCGTTGTTGAATTGCCACGGCGACGAAAGCGAATCAGACAATACACCAGGACGCCTTCGACAACGATAAAGATGAAGGCCGCAATCGCGAGGATCAAAAGTGACAGATCGCGGATTGATTCTGCTGGGGGGGATGCGGGATGAAAGATCGATGGACCTTGACCGTCCGTCTGTAGTGTTGACAGTAGTCCTAGAACTGTCATTGGAAATAACTCCTCGCCCAAACGTCCCTGGTACCCTATTGTCCGACGCTGTCTACTGGGTTGAACTTGGGGCTTCGTTCCCCTCGCTCCGTTAGTTCTCGTAGTCGACAAAAAGTCGAAGCGGTCATCACTCCTGGAGGGCAGCGCCAGTCCCAATTCCCCTGGGCCTGGCCAGGAATGTTCATGCGCGCTTCTGTACCCAAGTTCAGGACGTCCTGTAATGGAACGATGGTCACGGCCGCTCGGGAAGCCCACGCCAGGCGGATCAGTTCCCAGGCAATATGGTCGGCGTCGATGTCGGCGCGGTGCAACACGTGGTTGACCACTTGACGTGCTGATGGCGGCAGCGAAGTGTACCAACCGCGAGTCGTGTCGTTGTCCTGCGTGCCACTGTACGCGACGGTGTTGTGATCATAGTTCTCCGGGAGAAACGGGTTGTTGGGATCGCCGTCAAACGCGAACTGCAGGACTCGCATTCCGGGAAGCTGAAGTTCATCACGAAGTGCGCACATCGTCCGTAATCATTCCCAGATCTTCCGCTAAGAACGGCAGATGGCCGAGTTCACCTGCCAGAGAACGAAAGAAGTCTCCACCAGGTCCTGGTAGCCACTCGCCGGAACTGCGCGTTCGGGGCATTGGCAGGAATGTGCCAAGCCGCCAGAAACGCGGAAGTGATCCAGGCGTATTACGTCGACGTGCGTTAGCAATCTGCGCAAACGATCGATCCACCAGCGATAACCGGAGCGTCGAACGCCTGCCAGTCGTACAGCGGGCTGCCCCAGAGTTGCCCGTCCTCCGAGAAATAATCCGGCGGTACGCCCGCGACAAAACGTGGCCGCCGGTCCGTGTCCAGCAGGAAGATTTCTGGATGGGTCCATACGTCGGCGGAATCATCGCCAGCAAAAAAAGGCAAATCGCCCAGCAAGTAGACACCCCGACGATTTGCGTAATGTTTCAAGGCCTCGGAATGGCGGTAGCAAACGAACTGTGCAAAACGACAAACGTCGATCTGATCCGCCAACTCCGCGCGCGCCAACGCCAACGCCTTGGGATCACGATGCACGAAACGGCTAGGCCAACTGCGAAAATGTGCCCCCGCGTACTTACGTTTCAGCGCAGAACAATGCAAAATCGTCGAGCCAATCAGCGTGATCGCTGCAAAACTCATCGAATGCGGCTCGCAGCCCGTGATCCCGACGCCCGCGAAATCGCTGCCAGCCTGCTTGAATGATATTCTGCTTCAATCGAGTGACCGACTGGAAGTTCACGTGATCGTCGGACGAAGCACCGCCCACGCCGTCCGTCGACGATAACAATCCCTCCTCAATCATCCGGTCGGGGCTGACAAATAGGGGATTGCCTGCGAAGACCGACGTTGGTTGATAGGGCGAGTTATCGATGTCTGTCGGTCCCAACGGCAGGATCTGCCACCACGTCTGATCCGCGGCTACGAGCTGGTCGATCCATCGGTGAGCTGATGGGCCAAAGTCGCCGATGCCGTAACGGGAAGGCAACGACGAGACATGTAGCAGGATCCCCGCCGCGCGATAAGCTGGGGGAAAGGGAATTGGTGTGGTGCGGTGGGGCAACTGCTTCATCGTGTCGTGCTCAATCCCGTCCACATCCCTCTGTCGAATGACGACACGATATCGCCCGTCATCGGGCGCCCGCCGTCGTGTTGGCAAAGCAATTTCCGTACCGCGCGGCGATCTCTCCCGCCGGTACAGGTGACCCATGATGGCCTATTCCCTGGGGGGCAAGTGGCCAAAGGCCGGATAACGGGCGTCGGGCCGCACTCCAGCCAAATCGCGCAATCCTGACGTAGCGGTGTGGCATTTTGTCAAAATCGATCTCGCGCGTTGGCGAACCATAGTTATACAGTTTGTCAACGAACTGTGCAGGTTTGCCACATAAGGTGGCTTCGACACCTTCCAGAATGTCCATTTGATAGTCACCAATTTGTCGTATCCAGGTGACGGCCGCCCCGCCGGGGAAGGCCCTCTGCCCGCGCACCGACGGGTTTGACAACAGCCCATGTTGCGCCGAGCATTGGATCTTATTCACTTCTGCGCTGCTAATGGACCTCGGCGAGCAGCGCGAAGCTGAGATTTCGCGGACTCCCGTTGGTCGTCCTGGCCCTTTGGCCGCGCTAATAGGCGATCAACTTGATTAAGGAGTCGTTCGAGACTGTGTCGTTCGAGACTGTGTCGTTCATCGATTATCGTCTCCGTCTACACGCCAGCCAGGCACGCGGGCTGGGGGTGCGTGCCCTTCGACCGAGCGGCAGTCAACGGAGGCAAGCTTTGCAAAGCCCGCGCCGCCAAAATCTCTTTGATTGGAACGCAGCTTGCGTCTGGCCTGTCCGGCGGAGGCCTGCGAGCTTCCAGGTTCGAGAGTGGGATTCATGAATCCGTTCTCCCTACCAGTGAAGGTGGGCCGCAGGCTGGACAGTGTCGCGTGGAACGCCAGCGGACCGGGCTACGGCGTTTGGCATACGGGGGTGGGCCGTGTGTCGGACGAGGCGGCGCAACCACGGAGCTGCCGAAAATCCTCGGCGACTGCGGCGTCGCCAATCATCGGGGTCAAACAACGGCGAGAGCATCGAGGCGGATTAGGAGATAGAGAATGAGCACATATGGTCCCGCATTTATCTGGCACGACACGGCGAAACGGAATGGACGATCACCGGTCGGCACTCCGGGCACGCAGATATCTCGCTGACTACACAAGGTTTTCAAAACGCGCGACGTCTTGGGGAACGACTGCGTGATACTCCATTTCAGTTCGTGATCAGCAGTCCACTCAAGCGGGCTTGGCAGACGTGTGAGGCGGCAGGGTTCGCGGCACAAGCCACCCGGGAAGCCGATCTGATGGAGGTTGACTATGGCGACTATGAAGGTCGGACATCGGATGAAATCCACCGCGAGAATCCAGACTGGAATCTGTTTACCGACGGCTGCCCAGGAGGCGAAACTGTTGCTGAAATCTCCGCACGCGCCGATCGCGTCATCCGTCAATTGCGATCGTGCGAGGAAGGAGCGGTGTTACTATTCAGCCACATGCACTTTATGCGATTTCTGACCGCACGTTGGATTCAACTTCCTGGCCACAAGGCACGACGGTTTCTATTGAGTACCGCGGCACTGAGTGTCTTGGGATTTGAGCACAATCTGGATGAACCTGTCGTGCGACTGTGGAACGATTGTGGTCATGTGGCTAGTGAATTAAAAAATGGACAATGAAAGAATCCTTGATGGTGGGCGACTGCAAGTGAAGGTGCTTGTAATTCGTTCGAAGCGATTGCCCGGGTGGTTCGCGATCTAATTGCGGAACAGTGGGTCGCAGCCAAATTCGGCTTGCCATCGAGCGAATCCGAAACGCGTCTATTACCTTTCCATGGCGTTTCTGATCGGGCGTTCTCTGTGGAACAATGTTGTGAATCTGCGAGCAGAGAACCTGGTACGCGACCTAGGCATCCGTGTTGATCCTGACGGCCTCCTCGATAGCCACGTCAAGTGGATTCACGAAAACAAGCGGCAATTATTGAACGTGCGACGGGTGATCATCCGGTACCATCGACGTCAGGATGATCCGCATCGCGACTACACTCCGCGGACCGTATTCTTCGCCGGCAAAGTGGCCGCGGCGTATCGATTCGCAAAGCTGATCATCAAAACTGATAACAACGTGTCGGCCGTGGTATAATCCCCATTGGCACTATCACAATTGTCCCGAAACTCGCCGCGCACTTAGCGCGATTCTCGAACGCATTTAGCCGTGAGGAGCCTGGCGTGTTCGAGCCGATTTGTCAGGTGCTCGTGCGTTGAAAAACGCCACACCATTGATTGCGCCTAGGTGCTGATGCTTAGCTCGTAAGGCACAAGTTGCAGTTCACAAGGAATTAGTCGCTGGTAATGTGAAGGAAATGCGATGAAAGTTGATCCTAGGGCAGGTAAGTCTGCGACCGCAGACGAATTGATCGATGTAGCGGAATTGGAACGAGCCTATGAGGACAAGCAACCCGATCCGGAAGATCCTGGACAGGCAGTGAGTTTCGGCACGAGCGGCCATCGCGGTACGCCGTTGGATGGTTCATTTACGGCTGCACATATTCTGGCAATCACTCAGGCGATCTGTGATTTTCGCCGCCGTCAGGGAATTACGGGACCGCTGTATATGGGCAAAGATACGCACGCTGTTTCCACGGCGGCCCAACGCACGGCCCTTGAAGTGCTCGCCGCCAACGGCGTCGAGACTTTCATCCAACTACACGAAGGAGTCACGCCCACTCCCGTGATCTCGCACGCCATCCTGGCGTACAACCGCGGTCGTACGGAAGCATTGGCTGACGGTATCGTGATTACGCCTTCACACAATCCGCCCGCAGACGGCGGTTTCAAATACAATGCCACACACGGCGGGCCTGCGGACACGGATGTTACGACTGCCATCACTCAGCGGGCCAACGAGATCCTTCGCGACGGAATCCACCGAGTGCGACGGACACCGTGGGAACACGCGATGAAAGGATCCACAACGCATGAGCACGATTTTGTCATGCCGTATGTCAAAGATCTATCTTCCGTAATTGATATGGAAGCGATTCGCGGCAGCCAATTGAATTTGGGTGTCGATCCGCTCGGTGGTGCGTCCGTGAATTATTGGGAGCCGATGGATGCGGTTTACCATCTCGATATCACAGTCGTAAACTCGGCCATCGATCCTACATTTCGCTTCATGCCACTTGACCACGACGGTCAAATTCGCATGGATTGCTCGAGTCCTTATGCAATGGCGAATCTGGTCGCACTTAAGGATCGTTTTCGCGTGGCCTTCGGCAACGATCCTGACGCCGATCGACACGGCATCGTGACACCGTCGGCGGGACTGATGAATCCGAATCACTACCTAGCCGTCGCCATTCGTTATCTGCTGACTCATCGGCCCGAGTGGGCGCGGACGGCGCGGGTTGGCAAGACTCTCGTCAGTAGCAGCCTAATCGATCGCGTTGTTGCCCAGATGAATTGGCAGCTGTACGAAGTGCCGGTGGGCTTCAAGTGGTTTTCCGCTGGCCTGTTTGATGGGTCGTTGTGCTTTGGAGGTGAGGAAAGTGCGGGAGCCAGCTTCCTGCGAAAGGACGGCAGCGTGTGGACAACAGACAAAGACGGCTTGTTATTGGACTTACTGGCCGCGGAGATTACTGCCCGCACGGGCAAAGATCCAAGTGAGCACTATCGCGAAATGACGGCAGTGTTCGGTGAACCCCATTATCGACGGATCGATTCGCCGGCGACCCCTGAGCAGAAGCAGCGACTGAAGGAACTGGCGGTCGATCAAATCAGAATTAAGGAGTTGGCTGGGGATCCGATCACTGCCGTGCTAACGCATGCGCCGGGAAATGGAGCTCCGGTCGGTGGTCTGAAGGTCGTGACGGCGAACGGCTGGTGTGCGATGCGTCCATCGGGGACTGAAGATATTTGCAAACTGTATGCCGAGAGCTTTGTCAGCGAAGAACATTTGGCAAAGATCATTGATCAAGCGACGGACATCATGCGGCAGGTGTAGCAATGGCAAACGCCGTGTTGATCGTATGGCTGCCGATTACTGGAACCTCGGCAGCCAAGCGATAGCTGCCGAGTCGGCTGGGGCTGATTGTCTGCATGTTGACGTGATGGACGGCCGTCTTGTTCCACCAAATCTTTCGCTGGGGCCGGCCATCGTCGCGTCACTGCGTCCCCAGACGCGGTTGCCGGTACTTGATCCAGAATGGGTTTCATCCGTCTCTTGCTGGCAAACGCCGAAAAAAGCGTCGGCACATCACCTGCCTGAATCATCATCGAATCACGCCTCGTTCGCTTCGGTTGGATCCATGACCTGCGGGTCGTGCCAACCGTCACGCGGCGCAACGATCTCCGCCACTTCTTTCGGCCCCCAAGTTCCCTGTTCGTACGGGAATAGCGGTGTTGCGTCGCCAAGGGCGGGCTCGACGATCTGCCAAGCTGCTTCGACATAATCTTCGCGAGCAAACAAAGCGGGATTGCCCTTCATCGCTTCACCCAGCAGTCGTTCGTAGGCTCCCAGCTCGCCACCGTGTGGAAAATGACTTAACTGCAATTCCACAGCTTCGCCCGACAGTTGTTCTCCCGGCGAACGCACCATGGCTCCCAAGGCGATGGTCAATTCCGGGGTTAGTCGAAAGCGGAAATAGTTGGGCAATCGACGAACTCCCATAAACATGACCGGGGGACGACGTAAGCGAACAACGACCTCAGTGCAGTCGACCGGTAGGCATTTTCCGGCCCGGATATAAAACGGGACGCCCTCCCAGCGCCAAGAATTGATGAGGAGTTTTACGGCGGCAAACGTTTCGACGTTGGAATCAGCAGCGACGCCTTCTTCATCGCGATAACCTTGAAACTGACCTCGGACTACGGATTCTGAGTCCAGCGGCGCAACGGCCTTGAGGACCTTCACTCGCTCGTCTCGAACCGACTCGCAGTCGTTAGCCGGCGGCGGTTCCATGGCCAAGTTTGCCAGCACCTGCAACAGGTGGTTCTGCACGACATCGCGAATCGCTCCGGCTTCTTCGTAAAATGCACCACGACCCTGAACACCAAAGCTTTCCGCCATTGTGATCTGGACTTCTTGTATTTGATTGCGATTCCAGATCGGTTCCAGAAACGAGTTGGCAAAGCGGAAAAATTGCAGGTTCTGCACGGCAGTCTTGCCCAAATAGTGATCAATACGAAAGATGTCGTATTCGTCAAAAAGCTGTCGTAGTGTCGTGTTCAGGTCCTGCGCGGAGTTTAAGTCACGCCCAAACGGTTTTTCCACAATCACGCGGGCACCCTGACTACAGCCCGATTTTCCCAATTGAGTGACTACGGTTTCGAACATTTTGGGCGGGATGGCAAGGTAGTGCGTGGGACGCTGAGCGTTTCCCAGTTCCTTGCGCAACGCCTGAAACGTCGATATTTCGCGATAGTCGCCATCCACATAGTGCAGAAGTTCACAAAGCCGTGCAAACGCCTTGGCAACGATGCCTCCATGCGTTTGCACGCTGTCGCGAGCCCGTTGCTTTAATTGCTCAAGGTTCCAGCCTGATTTTGCCACGCCGATGACCGGCACATTCAGGTTGCCCCGCGCGACCATGGCTTGCAAAGCGGGAAAGATTTTCTTGTAGGCTAAGTCCCCCGTGGCGCCGAAAAAAACCAGGGCGTCGGAATGACGATGGCTCACAGTGATCACCGTTTTTCTTGTGAAAGGCAAGGCCGAGCGTTAAGTCGTGATGCGCATTTCGCAAACGACATACCATTTAGCCAAGAAAACCGAAAGTCGGGTACGACGAATTCATCAGAGCGACGAATATACTGTATTTTGTACGGATGATCGTGTCGCCCAGTAGATACCCTGAGTGGCCTGGCTGTCCGTAATGAGAACGTGGACGCGTTGACCGGATGGGATGCTTGCGCTAACCTAGGTGGCGGGACTAGCATGCCAGATTTTTTGATTGGAGTAAAAAATGGATGGTTGGCCGATCCGTCTGATTGTTTGCTGCGCAATCATCGGCAGTACACTGGGCTGCGGTTCGCCACCTGCCAAGCCGTCGTATGCGGATCTTGTCGTGATCTACAACGCGGAGGCGCAGGAGCTGGACCGACTAGAGAAAAAACGTGAGGAGCTGTTGGCCAAAATTGAAGCGATCGTACACCCTCCGCAGAATGATGACGCCGCGGACGTACTGAAGGGTATCTTGGCCGCCGCCGACGACTTGCGAAAGCAAAACGAGGATCAAAACGAGGACAACGTGCCAGCCGATCCCAATGAACTGCTGGATCGGACATTGGAGAACACGGATCAAGCTAGGAAGCTCGCATCGCAGGCCGTGGACGCGGCCATGCAGTCCTCGACACCCAAAGACGCGGTCGACGAAGAGCAGCTCGCGGCACTGCAAAAGGAACTAGACGAATTGGAGCGAACGATTGACGAGCAGAAGGCGCGCGTCGAGCGCGCTCGCAAGAATCGCGACGCGGCAGAGTGAGTACGACGTGGCCTGAGACACGGAAGACGGCTCAGTGCGACCAATTCGTGTGATTTACCGCTCGCATCCGGAGTCGACTCGCATATCCGACCTCCATCACCTGCGGAAAGAAGGGACTCGGGTGGAGTTGCTTTTCGCTTTTAACCGGAACTGGTGAAGGCAGCGAAGAGGGCTACGGCGATCCCCATCAATGCGCCTCCCGCAATGACTCCCGCGCAGATTGGTTCCTGGTTGCGCACGATCACGCGATCGATCCAGCCGTCTTTGGAACTCACGCGGCTGCCTAACCAAAAAATGAACGAACCCAGGAACATGGCAAAACATGTTGACCAGGGAATCACAAATGCGAGGCCGATGCCGACCGGAGACAGGGGAAAGCGACCTTTGATACTGACATTGATGGCTTCAAAGACAATCCCCAGCAACGCCCCGATGACCGCGGCCCAAACGGCAGTCCTGGGAAGGTTTTCGATTCCCTGCGTGAGCAATTCAGCAACGGCCCGCCAGATTTGCGCCGCCGGCATGGGGTAAGTATCGGTTGCCAAATTGCTGACGTCGTTTTTTAGAAACGCATAGTAGAATACCGGAACCGCGGAGGCGGCACCCGCAAAAATTCCCAGCACATGTCCTATGGCTTGATGGCGAGGTTTGCCACCGAGCATGTAGCCCGGTTTAATATCCATCAATAGATTTGACGAGTGGCTGGCGACTTCGCCCGTGATACCGGCCGTCATCAAATTCGTTTTGATGTTTCCAGGTGCCAGGAGGCCATAGGTCAATTGAGTAAGTTTGCCAAGCGCGCCAGTGGGCGTGATGGCTGTCAACGCCGTGGAGTTGGCGCCGATGAGCGTGAAGACGAACACCAACGGTACGGCAATGGTTCCCATTAAGGGCGAGACGTCAAAGAATCGCCACGCCAGGTAAACGGTCAGACCGCCGATCAGGGGAATTCCGAAGAAGAACACAGATACGGGTAGTTCGATATCTCGCAAGCAATCATCGCTTGATTTGCGGCGACCGAACAGGCCGGAGAACGCGGTGAAGATCACCTTGGGCTTCGAGAAAAAGGCAAACAGGCTGGCAGTCGTCATGATGGCAACTCCTGGCCACAACGACCATTTCGTGATCTCGCGAAATCCGTATGCGCCGTCCGCATTTGCAACGATCCCACCGTCTTGGATGATTAAGGGTGCCAACACCATGTAGTTCAGGCACGCACCGACTAACAAGGAGACGCCCGTACGGATCCCCATCAGGCCACCGGCCGCTATCATCACATGGTCGGGCTCCAATGAGACCGTCAACTGATGCAGCGGGGTATTGAAGATCTTTGGATTCCAGTTCAGCCAATTGAATAGCTTTTGGTCCAGCGCCTGCGGCACCGTGAGTGCGCCTAGACCGATTCGACCCATCAAGTCGGGTTGCTTGAAGAACTCCAGTGCTGCGGAGCTGATTCCACAAATCATCAATAGCTTGGCTTTAAAGACACCTTCCGTCGCATCGCTGTTGTGCAGAGCGTCCATCACGATGCCCGCAGCGCGACCTTCTGGAAACGGATGTTGTTCGTCATTAATAAAGCGGCGCTTCAGCGGAAACGCAAAAAGCACGCCCAGGATGGCCAATACGGTCACCCAAATCATCGTGTGCCACATGGGGATGATGGAATTCGTGACCATCATGTACGCGGTGAGCGACGAGATCATTGGCGCCGTCATATATCCGGCCGCGGTAGCGATTGACTGCATGCAATTGTTTTCTAATATTGTAAACTCACTGACGTGAAACACGGCCTGCAGGACACGAAACATGGCAAAAGCCATAATGACAGACGTAATTCCTACGCCCAACGTCCAGCCCGTCTTGGCACCAATATAAAGGTTGGTCAGCGAGAGTATTCCGCCCAGCATCATACCGGTCAGGCCCGAGCGAAATGTCAGTTGGGGCATATCGCCCTTCCACACGTTGTCCAACCACCAGCGGTCCTTTTCTGCGCGGTCATCGTCCGGACTTGTTCTTCGGTTAGCTGCTCAATCGCCATGCATGATTCCCTCTTGAGTAATGGAGCCCAAGTATCATAATCGGGTGAGTTCCGTCGTAAACACCCCAATCTTCTGACAAGGATTTCGCATGATGAAACATTGGCTCTTCGTATTCGGCACGGGATTCGTTACTGCGGCGCTGGTTGTGGTCAATCCACAACGGCGCCGGATCTTGCTGCCACCGCGACTGACGTATCCGCGATTGCCAGCGAAGTGGAGGACGTTCCAGCCGAGATTGACAATACGGCAACGGTGATTGAGCTAACGCCCGACAACACGTCAATCGAATTCGTTGGACTGCATAAGGGCGATGATCCTCGTCCGCGACATTGCCGCTTTGAGCAATTCAATGGCGCAGCGGTCATTGATGGGACGTTGAAGTCGGTGACGGTGGAGATTGAAACCGCATCGTTGATTGCCGAGATCGAGAAGCTGACAAACCACTTGAAGAATGCCGATTTTTTTGACGTGAATCAATTCCCTAGCGCGACTTTCGAGTCGACCGAAATCAAGGATCAGGGTAATGGATCGGTAGAGATTACGGGCGAGTTGACGCTGCTAGACAATACGCACAGTCTGACCTTTCCTGCGACAGTGGACACGGATCAGGGTCTGAAATTTCAAGCAGAATTTGAGATCGACCGCACTCAATGGGGAATGAACTACGGCCCGGATCAGATTGAGAAGCAAGTCCCCATCACGATCACCATCGGTGGCTGATGCCATGCCGTTTTCCGTACGGGACGTGCTACTGGGGCTTGTGGTCCCATTTGCCACGACATTGATCGCTACGCGGTTAGCGTGGAGTTGGATCCGAAGCCGACACTTGTTCGGGATTGCCTGTTCACTGAGCGTGATGGGCGGTTTCCTGTTGGGATATCGGTTATTGGAACTCGGACCGACAATTCCTCGGCTAGATCGCGACTGGGTTCCCTATACGACAGGTATTGCCTTGCTGCCCGCGATGATTCCCAATCAGCGGCGGCTTTGGCGGTACCTACAGTTCGTCCTCTTGATTTGCTGTATTTCATTGGCCGCCTGGAAGCTGGTGCCGACTTGGCCCAACTTGGAGCCGTCGCGATTGATCCACATCGTCATATGGTCGGTCTACACTTTCGCCCTCTCGACGGGAATGCTGTTCGTTGCCCGCACCCACTCCGTGTCAGGCAGCACCTTGCCCTACGACACCGAAGACGCCGCCTCGAGCGCGCCTCCCGAACGCGGCGGCCCGCTGTGGGTGGCAACGATGACCACGGCCTTGGCCACGGCAGTACTCCTGTTGATGCTGAGCGGGAGTTTGCGATTTGCCCAAACCGCTGGAGCGGGTACGGCGGCATTTGCGGGGCTGATCACGACGTTATGGCTGTACCGGCTTCGTGCCGCTCTGGATAGTTTGGGGTTGGTTTATTCATTTCTGATCTGCGGCATGATGCTTACGGGGCAGGTCAACTCGTTTAGCAACATCCCAACAGTCAGCTATGTCATGCTACCGCTAGCAGCCTCTGGCGTTTGGGGCCTCACGTTGGGGTATCGACGACGAGCGAAGCACGAGGCAACGATTGTTGTGGGCCGTTGGCGCGTCTCTAACCATATGTGGACTGGCCCTTGGCGTGGCCGTATTTGCAGAGTTTGGCGGCGAATAGTTTCTTCTGCTTTGGGGAGAAGCCGGCCGCAGCCGGATGAGGTGCGATGGTAAGTGCGCGCTTTATGGGGAACTCGCTACATTGATTCGCTGCATACCGATTGGCGGCTCGTTGCCATTTTGGTCAGCGACCGCGCCGTACGAACTCTATCCACCGGCGAGGGCTCCGATGACCATCAAGGGCTCAGAACCGTTGGTCACCGCGTCGGGTAGCAGGGCATCGGGCGGGGCCCGGTTGGAAAGGTCCTGTTCGCACGCGTAGAGGCGGATGAACGGCCGCCTCTCGTGCGTCTGTCGATCACGAATCGTCCCGCGCAGCATGGGGTAGCGAGATTCGATTGCGTCCAGGACCGATCGTTGTGTAACAGCACCGTCCACCGTCACGGTCGATTCTCCGGTGATCTGTGCCAGGTTCCGGAGGTGGTATGGAAGTATGATACGGATCATCGCGTTCTGAGTTGTCCCAACAGACGGACATCGGTTGACGTTGCTGAAGTACGCGCGCACCTCGCAAAGCGGCGGACTAAGGCAGCGTTTGAGCTTCCACCGACAACACCGGAGGCAAATGTTGGGCGATCGGTGTCCATGAGTCTCCGGCATCGGCCGACGCGTAGACTTGCCCACCCGTGGTGCCGAAATAGACGCCACATGGATCGAGTGAATCGGTGGTCATGGCATCTCGCAAGATGTTGACGTAGCCGTCACTCTGTGGCAGCCCCTTGACCAGCGGTTCCCATTCGTGGCCACCGGATCGACTGCGATACACGCGCAGTTTCCCTTCTGGTGGGTAGTGTTCCGAATCACTCTTGATCGGCACGACATAGACGGTTTCAGGTTCATGAGCATGCACCTCAATCGGAAACCCGAAATCGCTCGGCAGATCGCCGCTCACTTCCTGCCAGGATTGGCCACCGTCCTGACGACTTGGCCAATCCAGCTACTGGCTTGCGAGGCATACAGCCGCTTGGGATCCGCTAGAGAGGCCTTCAGGTGGAAGATTTCCCAACCGCCGAAATGCGGGCCATCGATATTCCATTGCTTGCGCTGCCCGTCAGCCGTCAAAATAAATGCGCCCTTGCGCGTTCCCACCAATACACGTACCGTACTCATTTATACCCTCCTCGCCGATGCGTTGGTTCGTGCCACAAGTCCAGGCCAAGGGACTGCGAGCCAAATATTGCGTGTGATACTACGTCCGACCGTCGTTGACTAGCGAAGGCATGGCAGCTCCCAAAAACCAGTCGATCAAGGACCAACGAAATCGACTCCACTCGCCCCTGTTTTTTGAAGAATCAAGAATCCGAACGTAATCTGGCACTCGTCCTGCCACGGTGATGGTGACTGCGGTTGCCGGGAAGAGCAGCTATAATCGGGGCGAGCTACCGTTTCTGGGGATTGGGGAGTAATTGTGATGCGTCGACGCGAGTTTATGACCACCGGCGTTCAGATAGCGGCAATGGCTGCCAGCGTGGGGTTGGCTGTGGCAGAAGAGGACGGGCCCGCGCTGCCGCGATCGGCGATGGGGCCACTGCGGGTTCACCTGAGCAATCCTCGCTATTTTTGCGATCGCGAGGGCCGGCCACTTCTGTTGGTCGGAACTCATACTTGGAACAACCTGGTGGACATGGGACGGGGTGATCCGCCCGAAGCATTTGACTTTGCGGCTTACTTGGACTTTCTACACCGCTATGGTCACAACTTTATTCGGTTGTGGACCTGGGACTCCGTCACATGGGACACTCGGGCAAATGGACGATTGGGAAAAGATTTCGTCCATCACGTGGCACCGTTGCCCTGGGCGCGAACCGGGCCTGGTGTCGCACTGGATGGAAAACCCAAGTTCGACTTGACACAATTCGACGCCGCATATTTCACCCGGCTACGCGATCGTGTTCGTGATGCTGGCCGGCGTGGGATCTATGTGTCGGTGATGTTGTTCGAAGGTTGGGGCCTAATGCACGGAAACGTTGGTCGGGCCGCCCCGGCCGGGTGGGCTTGGCGGGGACACCCATTTCATCGCGAAAACAACACGAACGAGATTGGTGTGGGCGTTGCAGGAGATACCAACCGGGGGCAAGTCCATAGCCTTCGCCATCCCCGGGCCAACGAATTGCAGGCCGCATATATCCGCAAAGTCGTGGATACCGTCAATGATCTGGATAACGTCTTGTATGAAGTTATCAATGAAGGGGGCGAGCCCGAGTGGGATTGGTGGGTTGTCGAAACGCTGAAGGCCCACGAGCGCAACAAACCTAGGCAACACCCCGTCGGCATAACAGGGCATGGAGCGGAGCCGATTTCCAGTATGCTGCGCAGTCCGGCGGATTGGATTTCGCCCGGACGTCGCGATGGGTTTGCCGATGACCCGCCGGCATGGGATGGTAAGAAAGTGAGCCTGTTGGACACCGATCACGTTTGGGGCGTTGGCGGTAACTCGGCGTGGGTGTGGAAGAGCTTCTTGCGCGGACACAACCCCATTTTTATGGATCCGTACGACGGGCGAGTTCTGGGAAACCGTTTTGATCCACAGTGGGAACCTATTCGGCGTAGCATGGGTTACGCACGCAGTTTGGCTCAACGAGTTGATTTGGCGTCCCTTGCACCACACGGTTCGCTGGCATCGTCTCAGTACTGCCTGGCCGATCTGGGGCGGGAGTATCTGGTTTATGCGCCTCAGGGTAACGCCATTAGCGTCGATGTGAGCGACACGCAAACGGAATTGGCGGTCGAATGGACCGACTGCACTACCGGACAATCCGTTTCTTCCTCAGCGGTCGAAGGCGGAGCGCACCGCGAGTTCACACCGCCTTTTTCTACCGACACTGTTCTTCATTTGAAGCGAATGTCATGATCGCGGAAGGCTCCTTACTAACACTGATTCTTGGCGCGCTTTTGCTTTTTCTGGGGCGTCCGCTCTTTTGGCTGACCATCGCCATTTTGGGGTTCTTGGTCGGCATGCAACTGGCGAGCGAACTGTTGATCGGCCAACCAGATCGGCTGCAATTGTTCGCGGCCGTGGCAGCAGGCTTGCTGGGTGCTGCCGTCACCGTCGTCTTTCGCCGACTAGCGTTTGCCGTCGGCGGTTTTCTGGCGGGTGGCTACCTGGCAATGGCGATCACGGACGCCGTGATCGATGTGCCCGCTGCGCAGACGAACTGGACATTGTTGTGGTTTGTGATTGGTGGCATTCTGGGAGCGGTGATCGCGGCGATTATTATGGATTACGCCATCATTGCACTCACATCCCTAGCCGGAGCGGGAGCGATTGTGAGTGCTTTGGAAGCATCAGCAAGCATGCAGCTATTGTTGTTGATCGTCCTGACGCTTGTTGGTTTTCTGATTCAACGGTACCTTTGGCTGCCATCTGCGAAGCCGCGCGAAGGCCACTCTTTGCCGTCGTGACGGATTACTTGCGCGATGGACTCCGTTGTTGGCGCGGCAACGGCTTACATTGGGTTAGCAATACCGATGACGCCCACGGCGACTCGCGGGCCAGCGTCGCCGGACGGTTGGCTCGTCAAGTCATCTTCGCCGCCATGGACAACAAACGATCTGCCGATTACGTAATGCAGCTTCAACCAGGGCGCAATGATGTCGACATGGGCAACGCCGTTGTCGTCGGCTTCGACATTACCGAGGTCGCCGGCATGATGAGTGGCAGCGTCGGGACCACCGTGATCGACTCCAGTGGGGTTAAAATGACCACCTGCGGCCTTGCCGGTTGGGTCACTCAAGTCACCATATTGATGAATATGGAACCCATGTAAGCCAGGTTGCAGATTGTGGATTTCACCCGTCAAATGAAGCCCATCATTGCGTTGTTGAAGCGTGATTTCGCCGGTTACGTCATGGCCTTGCGTCGCGACCAACTCGGCCTTGCCAAACGTCGGCAAGCTCACTTCGTCCGTCCATGATGGCGCCGTCCCGTCTTGCTGGGGGACTCGGTGGTCGACTTCATCTGCTAACCCGAACGGCCCTGCCAACAGCTCGCGTAGCAGCTGACGTGCCTCGCCTCGTGTCAAGAGTGACACATCCTCACCTCGCAGCGCAAAGGCCCCCAGTTGAGGTCGAAACGTCCGACGTTGACCATCGCGGCGCACGGTGAGGGTCACCAATTCGCCCGGTCGTCGGCCCGCAATTTCCACTTGCAGATCGGCAGCGGCTTCAACGCGCGACTCGTTGACTTGAAGAATTGCGTCACCCGCTTGAAGACCAACCTGATCGGCGGGACTGCCCGGAAATACTTTGGTAATGATCACACCGCGACCAATAGCGGACCTGCCTGGAGCCAGCTGCACACCTAACCAAGCCGGCAGTGCGCGAGACGAATCGGACTCGATGGCGAGCCCCGCATCAGGTTCGAGACGGGCCAGTTTCGCTTCGATCGTTTGCGATGTGCCGTCACGAACAATGCCAATCTCTATCCGATCACCCGGCTCATGCGCTAACACGGCTGCTCGTACTGCTTCTGGCGAATTGACCTTTTCGCCAGCGATCGATTCGAGGCGATCGCCAGGTTTCAATCCCGCTTTCTCGGCAGGACTTCCAGGCATGACGCGCGTAACTTCCGCGAATTCGCCATCCAGTTGTTTACCGACAACAATTCCTAACCATTGCGTTCCCTGTTGGGCTGTCGGTTCAGCTTCCTGTTGTCCTGGAGTGTCATTGGAGCGGTCGCCTTGCGGCGAGCTGTCGGGATGTTCGTTGGATACGGCCGCATCATTGGAATTTGAGTTCGTATTGTCCTCCACAACTGATGCGCGCATTGTCGGCTTCCGAGGTTGCTTGCGCGTTGTCTTGCCCGAGTGCGCGACGAGCAGACAATCCCGCCAAGCTGAATGGAACGACCAACAGTCCCACAATAATCGTGTTTCGCCTGATGACCATTTTTTGCCTCTTTCTTTTTCTGAGTTCTTCTGCCGGTTTCCGATACAACTGTTTTGCCGTTCGGACGACGACGGCCTAACGTTCCGAAAGGGCGGTTGCAACTCTTGTTCCTTGCCCGTCGCGAAAGCACAACGAAGTCAGCTGCTCGGCACGAATCAATGCAATTCAATCTGCCGATTGCCTGGTGACATCGCCATTCTGTCGCACTCCCGTCACAAGATGTCCGGGCTTGGAAGGGCCCCCAGTCTCATCCTGCAACGAATGAGACAGCCGCCGCGAGTTATCCACTATTCCCTTTTGCGTTTCGGTTGCAGTGGAGGGAGATCTAATGCGAGCGGGTGAGGTTTAAAAAGAACTGGGCTCTTCACCCGCTGTGACTCGCCTAGCAGATCGTAAGGTCAGTTCGCTCGACCCGACGTCCAGGCGGGCGGGTCACTGGCAGGGAAAGATTCCTCGGACGCCTCCTGCACGATATCGATGTGTCGAATCGGTTCCCGGGAAGGTCGTCGCGATGCCTGGTCCGGGCGGGGCGTGAGAGCATCGATGTCGCGAGGGCGCGACTCGCGCCACAGTTGGCCGAGGATCGCACAGGTGGACCCCTTCACACGGTCGCCGAAGATCGAGTGCCAATGCGTGTCATGTCCGTAAAACGTTGCGTTCCTTGCGTGTGCCCCACACCAGCGCTGCAGTCGTGAGGGAATTCGTCGAACGGTCATGATTTGGTCGCTGGTGTCCGTTCCCGCGTCCTTGATCGATACAACTTCGTATCTCATCTGCCATCTTCCTTCGGGAACGTCCACTTTGAGGATATCCCGCGAACCGTATGCGTTGTCCCTGGCTGTCGGAACTTCGCCACCGCGCACCTATTTAGAAGAATTCGGTAAATAACAAATTCTTTGTGCAAACGCCGTACCGCCCGTCGTCGTCGTTGGGGCACGGTGGTTGAAGTACGACCATTTGACGCGCAATGGCGGGTCGGTCATATTTCGATCAGCCGGATATCGCCAGCCGAGGCTTGGGGCCGCAGAGCGTGAGTACCGTGCTTTCGAGGCAGCGTAGGTGAAGAGGGCGTCATGCGGATTGGGATCGCGGCAGACCATGCAGGTTTTGATCTTAAATCGACGCTGTTCACGACGTTGAGTGGGCAGGGCTACGACGTGGTTGACTTCGGCCCATCAGAATTCACTCCCGGCGACGACTACCCCGATTTCGTCGTGCCGCTGGCCAAAGCGGTCAGCACAGGTGAGGTTGAACGTGGACTGGCGATTTGTGGCAGTGGTGTCGGGGCGAGCATCGCCGCCAATAAGGTCAACGGCGCACGGGCTGGACTTTGCCACGATACGTATTCGGCTCATCAAGGGGTCGAACACGACAATATGAACATTCTGGTACTTGGCTCCCGAGTGATTGGTTCGGCGCTCGCCATGGAATTGGTTGATGCGTTTCTTCACGCTCACTTCACGGCGGAATTTCGGCACCTCCGCCGTTTAGCAAAAGTTGCGTCCGTCGAAACGGAACGATGATTTGGAGTGATGATACGACGGCTGCCGAGGTAGAGAGATACTTGAAAAACCTCCGGTCGCGCTGTCGGGCCTCTGCAGTTACTCACGACCGTGGACAGGGACACGCGTACAGCGGGTGATCAGAAATTGGTCATTCACATCCTCGTTTGGTGCGGATAGCTACGACACGCAGCACCTATTTAGTGGCAAACGTGCCAGCGCAAATCCTCGACAACCGAGGAAACGTGTCGCCGTGCATTGATCGGAAATTGCAACCGGCGGTATTCCACCGAAATTCGGCGAGGGGCGGCACGCGAAGTAGCGCGCTGAACTGGTCGACTCCCGCACGCCCACACGAATCGCCTCGATTCGCAACCCCATATCGCCGGCTTGAATTCTCGCCTTGTTGCGCAAAGCGATCTCCGTGGCACAGAAATTGCGTCGTTCTGTATTTCGCTAAGTGAGGAATCAAAGACGCCGCGAGCGTTGACCGAATGGGAAAGGAGCGTGTGCAGTGGATATCAAGCGAATACTTTTTGCAACGGACTTTTCGGAGGCAAGCGAGACCGCCTTGGGGGCGGCAGCTTCGATAGCCCGCGACAACCAGGCCACGCTGCTGGTACTCCATGTTTCGCAGACGGAAGACTATCCTGTCGGCGAATCCGTGGACGAAGATCCGCAACCACCAGAGGACGAAATCAAACAGCTTAAGGCTATCGTGCGACGTATTAAGAATGTCAACTGCGAATACAAATGGGTGCACTGTGACGGCTCGTACGAGGCCGAGACGATTGTCGACACGGCCGATAAAGAGCACGCCGACATGATCGTGGTGGGTACGCACGGGCGGCAGGGTCTTTCGCATCTGCTGGCCGGTAGCGTGGCAGAAAGAGTGATCCGCGAGGCCAAATGCCCAGTGCTGGCGGTCCGCCAGATGAAGCCATCGTCGGTGAAGGTATAGCGAAAGCAAAGACCAAACAGATTAGAAAGCAGGTGCGACGATGAGCAACGAGTGCGCTGTCGGAGTATTTGAAACTATCGAACACGCGAAAGCAGCGGTCCACATTCTGGATCGAGCGGGCTTTGCAGCCGACCATATCTCGGTGGTTACCCGTCATATCGACACGTCGAGCGATGTGGGAAAGGAATTGAATCTAAGTGACGATTCGCTTAGGGACGCAGCGATCGGCGCGACGTTGGGCGGTGTGTTGGGTGTGTTGGGTGACGCCGCGATCTACCTGATCGCGGGCGTGGGGGCTGTCGTCGTGTCCGGCCCGTTGGTTGGGGCGATGGCGATCGTGGGCGCATTCCTGGGTGCCATGGAAGGCTGGGGAATTCATCGGCGCAGATTCGCAGATACGAGTCACTGGTGCAACAGGGCCGCGCCCTCGTCATTGTTGACGGAAACCCGGACGATATCGAAAAGGCTCGACGAATGTTAGTTGAGTCAGACGCGCTGGAAGTCCATCATTACGCCACATCGAGCGATGAGCCCATGAATAGAACTCGCGGACCAGCCCAACAGCCGACGTGATGTGGAGCTGCCGTGATGATTAACGCATGCTTAGCGCATCCGTCACGTCGCTGTCGATAGACGTGCCAAGGACCGTCATGCCCCGACAACGGGTGCGTAGTAAGATTTGCGCGGAAACAAAAACCTTGGATCGAACCTGGGAGATACGATGATGACGACGGAAAACGCCCGCGTACGACTACGAGACGCGGTTGGAATTTTGGTGGATGAAAAGGGCCGCATTAAACAGCGTCTGATGGTGGCGTACGTCAGTCAGCTGTCACGGATTGATCCGGACCATGAGTTGCCCGATCATATTGTGCCGATATTCGATGCCCTACGTTTTACGCTGACGACGGACGTTGTGGCTGGCGATTGTGGTACGGTTAGCGCCGAACTTGAGTCCATCAGTGAAGAAGAAGCGTCAAAAATTGCTCGTCAAGTTTTTGACATGTTTCTCGAAGTCCACGAGCTTAAGGAATCGAGCCATGAATCTGGAATTGACACCCGTTGAACAGCAAATGGTCTTTGAATTACTCAAAAGCCGACTGGGTGAGCTAAAGCAAGAGATTCACCATTCGCGGATCTCCACGTTCACCGATCAGTTGAAAGAGCGGGCTCGACTTATGAGTCAGCTTATGGACAAGCTGGATCCGGCAAAACGTACAGAGCCATGTGCGTGATGTGTCGAGTCGACTAGGGTTCCCTTCATGCTTCTGCTGGGTTAATCGGCGCGATGCCATCATCGATTATGAGACGATGTTCGTTCTCGCGGTGCTTCCAGTCTGCTGTGAAGCCAAATGCCGCGGCTGCGGCCACCGATACGGAGCGTTCTCTCTTGCTCTCTCTTGCTGCCCGGCCACCTGAAACACCCTAATCCACGTCGCAGCGTCTGACTCGAGATGGCCAGAGTCAGCAATGCCTTACCTTAGGTCGAGCGACACTGGGTGTGGCTCTCACGAGGAGGCTGGGTGGAAATTGTCGTCAAGTGTCGCGTCGCACAGAAAATGATCACCATGTTCGTCACGAGCTGGACAGGTTACGTGGCGCTCACGCGTGGAAAGAGGAAACGACGACATTGAAATACTGCCGCGATTGACAACCGCCAACTCGCACACAACAACAATCGCGATTCGGCATGATCGTTGCTTTGTTGTTGTAGCATGCGAGCTCGCGACTTGTTGCAAAGATCGTTGACAACTTACTGAACGGAAAGGAGAGAGCGATGAAAGTCAACATGTATTATTTGACAGTTCCCCTCGCGCTGATGACATGGGCGCTTGTGGGATCAGGACAGATCGTGCGCGCGGATTCAAAGGACGCCGAAAATGCCAACCCAGAGAACTCCGCCTCCGCCCCCCAATCCACCGGTGAAATGCAACCGTATTTAGGTGTTGCCATTGAGCCGTTGCATCCGGGCTTTGCCAGCCACCTTCCCAATGTATTGATACGAGGGCAGGGTGTATTGGTTAACGACGTCTTTGCCGATTCCCCCGCCGCCAAGGCAGGGATCAAACAAGATGACATCCTAGTGCAATATGGCGATCAGAAACTTTTTTCGGCCGAGCAACTCGCCAAACTTGTGTTGGCCGACAAAACGGGTAGCGAAGTCTCATTGAAACTTGTTCGGAGTGGGAAGCTGGAAACGGTTCATGTAACCCTTGGCGAGGAAACTCGAACAGATGCGATATTGCAAGCCGGACGACCCTGGTGGCGAGATTTCGCATTTCCGCTATATAGTCCGGCTCGGACGCTTCATGCCCGCCGTAACAATGACATGACGGATTCGAGTTGGCAAAGCTTCGACTCTATGACACTCAAACGTTTGGACAACGGGCAGTTCCAAGCGGAAATCCGATACTTGAACGAAGATGGTAAGGCAGAGCAACAGGTATTCAAGGGAACACGGGAGGAGATCGAAAAGGCGATCAAGTCGGAACGGGATCTTCCTGCCAGTGAACGGGATCATTTGTTGACCGCGATTGAATACCCACAACACGTTATGCTGTCGCCCGATTTCGGCAGCGGGCAGGGTGACATGTGGCTGAATTGGAATTCCTTCCCGATCGATTTTTAGAATCGTCGTTCCTGTAATTAACACGGTACCCAGGGGCCGCAGTCTTAGCGACTGCCGGCCTCTGGTCGTATAAACATCCATGTCGAAAATCGAAATCGACTCAGCGCCGACTACTCGCCCTCCACCAGTGTGACTTGCATCGTCATGTTCTTGCCATCGCGGAGAACAACGAGTGCGACCTGGTCACCGGCGTGACGCTTCTCCAGAGCGGTCAGATAATCGTCGTGCGTGTGTGTGGCGTCGCCATCGATGGACACAATGACGTCTCCGAGGATGATCCGCCCGGCATTGTTTCTGCGTAGCGGACGGAGTCCAAGTTGATCAGCTGGACTTCCTGGCTGGACGTGAAGTACCAAGACGCCGGGTAGCTGCAGGTATTCCGACCATTGATCCGGCGCCAACTCAACGCCAATTGTCGGGCGAGTGACCTTGCCATGCTCGATCAATTGGGTCACGACGCGTTGCACTTCGTTGACGGGAATAGCAAAGCCTATCCCAGCAAACGCCCCCGATGGACTGATAATCGACGAATTGACCCCAATCAACCGTCCAGAGCTATCCAGCAGTGGACCACCGGAATTGCCGGGATTAATGGCCGCATCTGTTTGGATGACATCGTGAATGGAACGGCCATTAATCGATTGTATCTGTCTTCCCAACGCGCTCACGATTCCGGTGGTCAGCGTTTGATCCAGGCCGAAGGGATTGCCGATCGCAAATACCGCTTGACCCACCTGGAGGTCCCGCGAGGTGCCGATCTGGATGGGGACAAGTTCCGAGGAAGGAGCATCGATGGAGAGGACGGCAATGTCTTTGTCGGCGTAGGCTCCAACCAACTTTCCCTTCCAGGAAGAATGGTTCGCTAACGTGATTTGTGCCGCGTCGGCACCTTGAATGACATGGAAGTTCGTAATAATGTGTCCCTGGTCATCCCAGATGAATCCTGATCCCGTGCCTTCCTTGACTTGTTCGATATCGTAGCTAAAAAAATCACGGCGCACATTGACTAACGTTGTGATGTGCACGACCGACGGCGATTCCCGCTGAAAGATGTCGATCGTCGTGTGCTCGAAATCCGCAAGTACACCGTGTGGAGTGATGTCAGGACGCGAGACGGTTAAACTGGTCTGTTTGGTGGCTGTCGGAACGGACGCCGGTTGCCAGTATAAAACGCCGGCCAAGATCAGCGTCAACAGCAAATTGAGGATCGCGAGCGGATAAAAGATACGATTTGCAGAAACCATGGTGTAGGCTCCCTTGATTGTGGTTTCCCCGCAAAGGCACATGAGATAAATGGTGGGACGGCAAGCGAATTTCGTACCACTTCTTGCTTAATCTGGCAATTCAATACCGAGTCGATCGGCAGCTCAACAAGAAGCGCAACATCGAGACATACGCCGGGCACGATCGAGAGTATGTAGCCCTTGCGCTGGCGAATACGCAATCTCAGACTTCGCCGGAAATTCTCGAGCTAGCGCTACCTCCTCAATCGGCCTGCCTGAACCGACCGTTTTTCCTCGCTCGCGCAACCTTTTATTTTGTTGTTTGGAGCATTCTTGCCGTGCTGCTGGGGTGGTCGCGACGCTTGACAGGACCGCGTCGTCCACGCAGTCGTCGATTGCGCAGCGCTGGTGGGTTGGTTGTATTAATCTTGACCGTCTTCTTTGGCTGGCCATTCTGATCTCCCTGACGACGAGCGACTTTGTGACGCGCGGGTGACGGGTACCACTGGCAACGGGATTTGGTATATGATTTGCTCATAAGCGAATGTGGGGATCACAGGAGGTCCACCAATGAGGGCCGAAAAAATGCAACCGTCTCTACCTGCGGAGCTCAACGATTTGGAGACTCAGCTTGAAACGCCCGTTGTTCCGGGCGAACTGCGCGGTTGGTTGGAAGTGGCGCAGCAAACCTTCGCCGCATTGTTGCCTGCCTTGCAATCCTATATCGCGGATCGCCATCGCTCTGTGATCGAATTGATTGCGGATCAGGATCCGGGCTTGCTGACGCGAGTGGAACATCTCAAGGGAGAGGACCAGCAGATCGTAGCCGAGCTCGAGCGACAACTGAAGATTGCAACTTCGGTTTCCCAACACAGCGATCTTTGGGAGCCAGATGAAGGTCGAGCTGACCAAGCCGTTCAGAAAATGGTCGACGAGGGGCTGGCGTTAGTGATCCGCATTCGCAAACAAGAGGCGGCAATTAACACCTGGTTTGGCGAAGCCTTCGAACGCGATCGTGGCGTTGCGGACTAGCGCAAAACTCGCTGCTAGACGGAGTTGCAAGGGCGTCTCTCAGGCAGCTGACCGGAGAGCGGTGCGATTCAAATGATGCCCTGGTTGGAAGCTTTGACGCATGCCCTACCTGTCGAAACGCTGTTACGCTTGTCCGTCGCCATTGTCGCTGGCGGCGCATTGGGATTGGAACGCGAGAAACACGACAAGCCGGCTGGGTTGCGGACCCATATGTTGGTGTCCTTGGGGGCGGCCTCGTTCATGATTGGCTCCATGGAGTTTGCTGCCGCAATGGGGGATGCCGGCGCCGCCATTCGCATTGACCCCATGCGAGCGCTGGCCGGAGTCATCGGCGGCGTGGGCTTCTTGGGGGCTGGGTCGATCATTCAATCGCGAGGAGCAGTCCATGGCATTACGACGGCGGCCAGCATTTGGGTCTCGGCCGCGATTGGGGCCAGTTGCGGCATGGGCCTGTATCGCTTGGCCGTAACATCTGGACTGATGGCGCTCGTCGTGTTATGGGGCATTGGCTTTGTGGAAAAGCGAGTGCTCGGGACGAAGGACCGGCCTAAGCTGCCCTAGGCCGACCCTTAAGGCCTGGCTGTGCACAGCGACGTCGCGACGCTCGATGGGGCGGATATTAGCCTGGGAAACGAGGCTATATCGTCCAGCACCCGTGCGCAACTGCTTCACGCTCCAGACGTTCTGCGACTTCGCGGCGGTGAATCGGGACCTCCGGCGGGGCTTCTATTCCAATTCGGACCGTCTGACCCTGGACGTGAACCACCGTCAATCGAATGCAGCCGTCGATAACGATTTCTTCCTTGGGTTTCCTGGTTAGTACGAGCATCGTTCTTCCCTCCTTGTAGATGGCAATCGACGTAGATTACCTAGTGCCTGGCGGGGACCAACTGCCGATAGGCGAGTTCGATTCGGACAACGACAGAGGCCACAGGTCTCACCATAAATCTGGGGTGTCACTGTATATTTCTTCGTAACATGCATCGCCGCTCGATGAAACAGTGATTTCACGGCGAGGATCCCCTTTTTCCCCGGAATCGAGAAAAAAATGCCGTCCGCGACATTGTGACACAGCGACCGACTTGGTCAGGATCCGCCCCTTCGGTGCCGCGGCCGTTCTCTCACGTCAGGCCAGTTGTACCGATTGTTAATGATACCGCTCGAATTTCGAGCCGAGCGATCAAATCGGCAACCTTCTTCGAGCCGACCAATGGATCGAAACGAATCCAGCTTTCTGTGGCCTGAGTCGCTACCGGTCGTGGAGCAAGGAATTCGGTGGAGTTTTCTGCGTAGTACTGCAGACCCATGCGCACTTGTCGATCTCCGAGCGTGCTTGCGTGATCGGTTTGCCCATTTCCTCGGTCATCAGACAAGCTAATGCCTCCCGTCGTTGGCCGAGAAGCTCGCTGACGCGCAGGATGAATTAGGCGCGTGCTTCGATCGACGCGTGTCACCACGCGTGAAATCGCGGTTTGCCGCATGCAGTTCGCTTCCGATATCATCATCGGTGTGCTCTGCATATTCGCGAATGACCTCTTCGGTGGCACGATTAATGGCCTGCATGCTACGTATATCCTGTTCCTGTTCGTGGTGGCATGGATTCCGTGATTGTTGTGCGTATCTGTACGCAGACGAAAGGTACGCGGCATGTGAAGTTTAACTTCGCCCGACCGCGCCGTACGACACTTCGATGCCATCGGAGTGTTCTAGGATCGAAGTCAACTCAGCCGATGTCAGCGCACGAGTCGACCGCGGGTACGACAATAAAGGAGTAGACGGGTGGGTCGGCCAAGTCCCGTTCTTGCTCACAAGCGGTCGCCTCCATTTGCAGCTCGCTCAATTTGCTCCGTACATATTCCGCTTGGTTTTTTCCTTGGACACAGATTTTCCACGACATGGGGCGAATTCGATTTACAATCGCTTGGTTCATAGCATCTCCCGTTCCGCGTGTACCGTTGTCAGAGTTTGGAGGTCCCTCTTAACGTGTGGCATGCGCCGCGACACGTCAAGTGAAGTCCTCGGTCGCGCGACGTGGGCCACGGCCATACGGCCAACTGCTACCAAACACAGCAATCAGCATGCCGCTAGAGGATATGATCCGTATGAAAAGCTGCCCTGCAGTCGTTGTCCGGCTCGATAGGCGGCTCACGACTGCGACAGTTTGTCGTGGTTGCCTGCGTCATCTGAGCTGCGAACAGGACGATCCTCGTAGCGAGTTGCGCGGTGGCGCGTCTCCAGAGTCTGTTCATCCGGCCCGTGGTCACGTTCTCATAGGAAAGAAGAAAGAGATTTGTTTTCTGAGGGTGGCGGGTGAGATGCGGTTCGACGTTGTCGGCTGGCATACCGATTGCACGTTGTGAGTTCAAAGGTATGGAGGAGTGGCAGCGGCGTGTGTCTATCGTCGAGTCCCGTAGCGACGGCTGAGGAAAGTGAGATTCCAATGAACAATTCAATGGCCACAGCATCTCGTGCTGCCGGAGGGCGGCTTCCCAGCAAAGTCATCTCTAATGCGGGCCGCCGTGATTCAACAATACGGACCGCCGGACGTATTTGAATTGGACGACATTTCTCGTCCACCTCTTCTGCCACATCAACTGCTGATTCGTGTGAGCGCGGCATCGGTCAATCCGATCGATTGGCGAATCCGCAATGGTTCATTGCGTTTCATTCTTCCGGCGCGTTTCCCCTTGGTCCTTGGCTACGATGTGTCCGGCGTCGTGGTGGATGTGGGGAGTGAGGTTCGCGAGTTTCGCCCTAACGACGACGTCTTTTGCTTCTTGGATGCGAATCGGCATGGTGGTGGCTACGCCGAGTTTGCTGTGGCGTCGGCTGATGTTGTGGTGCGGAAACCGGCGAACCTATCGTACGAAGCAGCCGCGGCGGTGCCGCTGGCTGCTTCGACGGCTCTGCAGGCACTTCGGGACCATGGGCGGCTGACGCCTGCGAACGACGTGTTGATCAACGGAGCGTCAGGCGGAGTGGGCACCTTTGCCGTTCAAATCGCGAAGGCCCTGGGCGGTCGCGTAACGGCCGTTTGCAGCAGCGCGAATGTCGACTTGGTCGCTGAGCTGGGGGCCGACCATGTGATCGACTATACACGAGACGATTTTACCCAGCAGCCGAAACAGTATGACATCGTTTTCGATGCCGTCGCGAAAAGCAGCTTCCGTCAATGTCGCGCCGTCCTGAAGCAGGAAGGGACTTACATTACGACGATACCAAGTGTGTCGAGCTTTGCCTGTCAGTGTATAACTCGGGTCCTTTCCCGCAAGCGGTGTCGTATTATCATGGTTCATCGTCGAGGAGCCGACTTGCACCAGGTTCGGGAACTGATCGAACAGGGCAAATTACGGCCGGTGATTGACCAGGCCTTTCCAATGGCCAAAGTGGCCGAGGCGCATCGGCGCAGTGAGGAAGGTCATGTGCGTGGGAAATTGGTACTTCGCGTATGTTAGTGTGGTTAGCGCGTAGTGTCGTGGCGAACCTTGGTCCGTTTTTGCGTCAACCTGTCAGCAATCGACGGCGCAGGTGGCCATCCCGATTCGAGCTTGCCTAGGGCGATCCAGAGGTTGAGTTTTCTGAGCTTTCAGGGCCAGACGCGCAAAATACACTGTAGCACTTGGTCGCCAAATTCCACGTTTTGCCGTTGACGCTCAAGCAGGTATCGGGCTTCGTGATTCGAAGTGTGCTTGACCGCCCACGTGTATTCTTCACAGACGGCCTGTTCGCTGTGTTCGGCCGCGGTGATCACCTCCAAGGCACCCTGAGGCACATCGCGGGTGTCTAAACGCAGGGAATGTGTGTCGCGAGAGACTCGTTCAATCGCGACCGGGTGGGCCCGACAGGCAAGTAGAGTCTGCTGCAATTCGGCGGCATGAGCGCCCAAGCACTCTGCCAAGTGACGACAAACGCCGCGATAGGCATCGTCCTCAAGCAACGCTGCGGCCGAGTATAGGTTATCTCGCCCGGCGTAGTTGATTGCGACCAAGCGACGGATTAGATGCAATGTCGTTTTGTCGATATCGTGAACAACCACGTTCCTCCCCCTACTTTCTCATGCTACTAGGTTCCCTCGAGTTCAACTTTTAATGAGATGAATTTCATCATGTCCTTCAGGCCAATGACGCCACGTAGTTCTCCGTTATGGACTACGATCAATCGCGAGTGACCGTTCTGGCTCATTTTCGCCAAGGCCTCGGTCGCGTCCGCGTCCGCGTCGATCGTGTTCTCGTCGGAACAGACTTCGGCGACTTCCTGAACCGTGTGCTCCGACCATTCTGATTGCGGCAAATCGCGGATCTTCCGCGTGGTCATGCAGCCGACGAGCGTTCCGTCATCGGCCACAGGGAACATCTTGTGGTGATATCGGTAAACGTAGTTGTCGACGAAGTCTTCAACTGACACATTTGGTGGTACGGTATGAACCTGCGGCTGCATGAATCGACTGACAGGTTCGCCTTCCAGAGCTCGTCGCACGAGCAATTGCTGATAAGACATCTGCGCGGCGCCCCGTAGGAACATCCCTATGAGGAACCACCACATTCCGCCGATGAAGTTGCCCGCAACGACGCTCAATACGCCCAGCATGATCAGCAAAAAACCAAATGCGGAACCGATTGCACAGGTGATTCGGGTCGCCCATTTCAAGCTACCCTTGAGACTCCACAGTACGGCGCGGAGCACGCGACCTCCGTCGAGGGGAAAGGCCGGAATGAGGTTAAATGCCACAAGCAGGCCGTTGATCGAGGCCAAATAAGAGACCACGATGGGAATAGCTTTGGGCAGATTCATCGCCGTGCCGGCAATCCCCAAAGCAAAGCAGGTTCCCGCAATCATGATACTGACGAGCGGACCGGCAATCGCGATCACGAGTTCCGCTCGCGCTGGGGGGCTCGTCTTTCATCTCTGCGACGCCACCGAAAATAAACAGAGTGATTCCTTGCATTTCGACGCCGTAGCGACGTGCGGCCAGCGCATGTCCAAGCTCATGAAGGACAATCGACAGAAAAAGCCCTATCGCTCCTCCGTGCGCCCATCCACCAGTAGGTTGATGTCGACTGATCAGGAAAATAATGGGGAAAGATGCCGGTTGCTAAAGACCAGGTCACCAACGTGGCGATGATTAGCCAACTCCAGTCGATCCGAATGGAGAAACCAAAAATCTTAAAGAGCTCAATTCCCTTGCTGAACATCGGAGTCACTCGGCGTAAAAAAAAGGAACTGCGGATTAAATTGGGCTCCGCACACCAGCGCCTGTCGCCTGCCAAGACGGGCTATTATTGCAGCAATGTGTGTGCCAATATGCCGAAAAGGCCGTAACGTTCCAAGTCGGATGGGGCAATAGTCGCACATCACTCCAAACGGTCCCTCACCCGCCGACCTGCAAGCCATCGCCCCGGGCGACCTTTCCCGCTGAGAGAAGCTGTGCAGGATGACGATAGTCAACCACATCGCATGCCAGTCCGCCCTCACTGGCGGATGCGCGGCCGGATCAGATAGTCTGTTCTTCGGCGGCGAGCTTTTCTTCTTCCGTCGCCTCGTCTTTATCTAGTTGTAGGTCGAGTATCTGCTTGACGCGTTCGAACGCGGCCTGGATACGTTCTTGATCATGATTTTCGTGGAGTGATTTTTGGGCCGAATTGTTGATCATTTCGGCATGCAATCGCACGCTCTGTCGGTCGGCTTCACGCCGCGTTTGCACGGCAATCGCCTCCATCTTCTGAAGCATCTTGAGCAACACGGCAAAATCCCCTCGCGGCGTGTTGTCGGATTTGATCGAAGGCAGTGTGCATGGCTTGTGCAAATGTCATGGGGCGGGCAATGACTCGCAGTTGTTTCTCATCGTCGTATCGAAATGGTGCGGGCATTTCACGACCCGCGAGGCGACCCAAGGCTGCAGCTAATCGCTCGACGCAACTCATGGCAGTGAACGGATCGTTGATTCCGGGCGAAAGGGCCCGCACGCCGACCTCGACCAGTTCGTCGATCGCGTAGATCACATCCTGCCGAGGTGTGCGGTACGCACCCGTAATAAAAGCTGCCGCGATCTCGTGCGCGATGGCGGACGATAGCTCATCTCCGGGCCAAGCCTTGACGATGGGCAAATCCAGTGTCAAGAACTCACCGGGCTGGCAGAGCACTTCGAGCGTCAATTCGTGCACAACGGCCAATTGCATGAGTCCCTCGGCATCGATAGCCTGCAAAAAACCTTCAGATCTTGCCTCGACGACTTGGGAATTGGAGCCCAGCATTTCGATTTGTTCCTGGATCGTATCGGGCGACTGCTGCTGCGGTGGCGCATCATCGCCAATTCGTTCCGGAAAGATGCGATCGATCGCTTGATTTAGTTCGGAGGCGGATATACCGATCACGCTGGAGGCCTGTATCGAGACTGCGGTGTTGTGGACAAAGAAAATCAGCATGGACAGGCAGATGATGGCGAAGAGGATGCCCAGGTAGACGGATAGTTGTGGGACCTGGAAATCGTCGGTGTCACGGATTGTCGCCAATACAATCAAGCAGTAAAGGCTGGTCGCGACGAAGGCACCCAAAGTAACGTGGGTCATGGAATCATTGCGAAAATTGCGGATTAGTCGCGAGCCGAACTGCGACGTCGCGACCGACAGGGCGGCAATCGTAATCGAGAAAACGACGCCTCCTGACGTGACCATCGCACCAGCAATCGAGGATAGGGTCGCTTGAGCCGACGAGGGTGTCATCCTGATCCAACGCCCCTGCTCGCCAAAGATCCATCGCAGCTCGATATCCAATTGAGGCATCGTAATTGCCAGCGCGAACGCCGCGCTGGTCATCAGCACGGGGACAAACCAAAAGCTGGACCGAAAAGAATCCCATAGGTTCAGTAACCGCGCCTTCATAAATGGGTTCTTTCATCCGCTGGGGCTGGCGACGTGACCGGAAGGGGAGCCGTTTGCCGGTCGTCATCGGGCCGTTTGTCTAGCAAGTTCGTACCGCCATCCGGATGACGGCTACGCTGTGCCTGACGTTCGATTTCGGTTGCTTCACTCGCCAAATTACCCTCGGCGATATTGGCCAACGTTTCCTCGGGGACACGCTCGAGAAGGCCGGGCGGGCGGCGTGTTTCTTCCCTCTCGCCCGGATTTCGCACCAGCCGGATGCGTACCACTTCGGGAAAGACCACTTCACGTGCCTCGTCCGGCATCGAAATATCTTCGTTTTCGAACCGGCGCTTCGTCAAGCGAATGAGGGCCGACCGGACCTTCAGTACGCTGTGCTGGTGCCCGTCTACCCAGCCATGAATCCGCAACGATACCGTGGCTGCGCCCAGGGCTTCAACCAAAATCAACGGTTCGGGTTGATCCAGGACTGCGGGGTGTTGACGCAATACCGCATGGGCGATCTCCTTGCCTTGGCGATCGAACTGTTGTAGCCGACCCCCACGACGAAGTCCAACCGGACATTGGGATTGGCCGTGAAGTTCGTAATGGTTTCTTTATAGATCGTGGCGTTGGGAATCTGAACGTGATTGCCTTCCAGCGTCATGAGCAGCGTACCTCGCGTCGTTACGCTCTGCACAAAGCCACGATTTCCTGCGACTTCGATAAAGTCGCCAGATCGGAAAGGGCGTTGCACGCTGATCAGTAGGCTCGCAAGAAAGTTTTCGGCGATGTCACGAAACGCGATCCCGACGGCCAACCCGATCAGGCCCGTACCGCCGAGTACCGTCATGGCCAAATTGGACAGTCCGGAAACGCGAAGTGCCAGATAGAGTCCCACCAGGAATACGGGAATCGCCATGGCTTTTGTACCTACTCCAAGCAAAAGCTCATTCTGCACACGCCGCTTGAGTATGCGTCGGGCGACGAATGTCACGGCCTTCGCCGCCACCCAGGCAACAACCAGCATCAACAAGCCCATGGCAAACAAGGGTAAGCCCTGAACTAGTTGTTTTCCCATTCCTTGAAGCTCATGAAGGGCCGGTGATAAATCCCAAAGCGGTCGTTCCACGACTTCCATCCGATTGACCACAGCGACCACATCCTGAGTTTTGCCCGCCAGCTTAGTCGCCCAATCCTTGTATTCCGTTTGGTTCGTGCGCCCCTCCAAGAACACAACTCCCTGGTCGACGGACACCCGCGGATCGCGAAACCACTCCGTTGCTTCTAAGATTCGCGTTAGTCGGTGCTCAATTTCGGTGTCTTCCGCCACCGGCACGACATCGACTTTCTGCGGTTCGCCCGGTGTTCCTTCAGCGGCCGCTTGCTGAGGCGGCTGTTCGGGTGTAGCCGGAGGTTGTGCCTGAACCTTGGGTGCAACCGCGAGTAACAATAGCGTCGCGCACGTAAAAGCGAGTATCGTAGGTGATGGCAGGTGATGACGGTTCACGGATTGTTTTCCTCGGTATTCAAATGCCACACCCTCGGCGTGGGCGGTGGAATGTGTGCGTGATGGAGCGAGGGGTGTGATGCTGTGACTCACTTTGTGACACGAGGACGCGGACTCGTGGCAAAAACGTTTCGTAAAGGCACGCATACAAAAAACCAAAACAAAATGACAATCTGCCATGGAAGGGATGGCCCCGTTCGCGTGATCGCCATCCGGGGCAGGCCAATGGGAGCGGTTTGACGAGCAGAGACACCGCGTTCCTAGCGGTACCTCGCGCTCGTCTCGCATCGAACGTGGCAGCTCGCCGCAGCATCCGTCAGCGCGGCCCACGCGATGGACGAGGCTGTATCGAAGGTGATCAAGGGGAACGTCGGCCGACCAAAGTACGCCAGCAATCACGATTGTCGGGATAACTAGGATCCATGTGCTTCCTTCCCAAACTCGCGGAGCTCGTTGTCGCCCTCGCGGCGGCCGGTCCACGACAGCGATCTCCGCACACGCAAGGGCTGTGCCATTTCCTGGCAGACGTGATATCTGCAAGCGGTCAATTCCACGGTGGCGGCGCATCGAACAGACGAAGCTGGCGCTGAAGTCGCTCGTTGGTCGCGCGGTGGGGCGCATCTCAGGATGTCGATGTACAGCAGATATCTGCAAAAAAGATGTCCCCAAAAACGCAGGCGACGGTATGAGACGTGCTAGGGGTGGGGTAAGTCGCCGGCAGATGGCGGCGAGGACGGGGAGGTGAAAAATGTCCATTCTGCAACGTGCGGTTCGAGCATTGTGTTCTGTGTTCCGAGGGCGAGCAAGACCGATAGACGATGATTTGGAAAACCCCGGTGCTGTCGGATGAAAAGGGGCCCCGTTCGGGACAGATGAGATGAGCCAGAGCAGCAGTCCCTTGAGCTCATTGAGGATGCGTTCGCAAGCGAATTTGCCCGGTTGCCAGGTCGAATTCATCGGTGGTCCGCTCGACGGGCATGTGCAGGGCCTGTCGGTGACCTCAGACGAATTGTCGGTGATGGTGGCGATTCCCGTGAGTCCGGGGCGGCTGGCGGCCCTCAGCGGTCGGCCGGCGTACCTCAGTGAACCTCGGCAGCCGCCCACAACGATCGCACTGTATGAATTGGATACGGTTCCAGCGGTCCCGCCGCGCTGCATATTCCTGGGCGCAGTACGACCGGAAGACATTTGGAACTCGTCCAATCGCTAGTTCCGGTCCGCTGCGTAAACATCCCGGTAAACATCCCGGCTGGGCTATGGCAACGCGTTCCTGGTTCACAGGTCATACGCCGGCTTTGCAGACTCCTATCGCCCGCGATTCATCTCGAACTGGTTCTTTTGGTTCTCGTGCTGCTTCATTCGGCGTTCGACGAGCGTTTCCAGGTCATGAATCGTGTGAGCTCGCAACACATCGTCGTCGGAAATTGCGATGCCGAAACTGCGTTCGATTTCGATGGCTATTTCAATTTTGTCGAGCGAGTCAATGCCGAAGTCTTTTTCTAGTTGCGATCGCGATGTGACCATTGTAGGCTCCACCATTAGAATCTTCGCGACGACATTAAACCGTAGATGGAGCAGATCGCGTGCCGGGGTGATGAGTCGCTGGGACGCTTCTTCGAATCGCAGGTCTTGCGTTTCTCGCGACAATCTGGCCCATCTGTGCGACAAATCGGCATAGTTGCCGGACCTTCTTACGATGGCTATTGGTTGCCTTCGAGGAAGGAGTAGAATATCTGGCAGTCGATTCGGATCATGTCGGTCAGCGGCAGGAAGAACGCCAACGCGTACTTCGCATCGACACACAACTCGACCAGGCGGCGCGGCTCGTATCTCCGCACGGCTTGCACTACTTCCTAACTGTAAGGAGCGGTATCGATGAAGAATAGTCTGCGAGGGCTGCTGTTAGTGGGGCTCGTGCGCGCACTTGCCGGTTGTACCCAACAACCAGATGTGTCTGAAACGGGCGTTCCCGACACGGCCGCGTCGGACGATTTTCAGGCGCCGCCCGCCGAAGGACTTGAGGAGAACCCAGCCCGTCCAAGGTCCGAACGTCCAGCGCCAGCTCCCGACGATGGCGCCTCTCAAGTACCGGCACTCGGTGGACTCTCGTACGTTTGATCACAAAGCCCGCGGATCTCATTGTCCAGCGATCGACAGTCGGACCATGCCAAATTACATTTGCGTTGCTTGCGGGACCCAGTTTACCGAATCATCGGATCCCCCGTCCAGCTGCCCCATTTGTTCGGATAGTCGCGACGCCGTGGGATGGAACGGGCAGCAATGGACGACGCTTGACCGACAATGCGATACGCTTTTGGGATGGTGACGCGCAAGTCCTCGAGGGAGGTCTTACACTCGTCCGCTGCCGTGGCCATTTTGCCGGAGGCACGGTGCTTCATTGGCCACAGGGTGCCGATGGCCGGTGTGCGCTACTGAGCGGCGATATTGTCCAAGACCGATCTTGGGTCAGCGTCATGTACTCGTACCCGAATCTCATTCCGTTGTCCGGCTTGGAAGTTCGTCGAATCCTGCACGCATTGGAGCCGCTGGCATTCGACCGCGTGTATGGTGCATTTTGGGGAAAAGTGGTCCGTGTCAACGGCCGATCGATTGTGGACCGGTCCGGCCGGCGGTATCTCGATAGGCTCGAATTCTAACGACTAAGGAACCTACAATGTCGCAGCTGCCCGATCCTCTTCAGCATCGTCAGGCCAACCATCCGATTGAATCGCTGATACTACGACGTTGGTCGCCTCGCGCCATGAGTGGTGAAAAAGTTACTGTCGAGGAGCTCAATCGATTGTTCGAGGCAGCGAGGTGGGCTCCCTCCACCTATAACGAACAGGAGTGGCGTTTTCTCTATGCACATCGTGATTCGCAGCATTGGGCCACGTTTCTCGATCTCCTGGCGCAGCCGAACCAGGTCTGGTGCGAACGCGCTGGAGTACTGATTGTGGTTCTTTCACATAAGGTTTTTCAACGCAATGGGAAACCCAATCCGGTTCATACGTTTGACGCGGGAGCGGCATTTCAGAACCTGGCTTTGCAGGGTACGGCGATGAATCTTGTCGTGCACGGTATGGCTGGTTTTAGTCGTGACCAAGCGCGAGCCAATTTGCAGGTCCCGGACGACTTTGAAGTCGAGGCGATGGTTGCCGTTGGCCGGCCCGGTGACCCTGACAAATTACCTGATGAGCTGCGGCAGCGAGAATCTCCGTCCGGGCGACATCCGATTGAGGACTTCATTCGCGAAGGCGGATTTCGACTTTCCTAGGTCGGAATAACCCAGGTCAGTATCGCCCAACGTCGTGCCGTGGCCGCAGATGGTTCGCGAATAACCCTCCAGTGGTGCACAAATCGGTCCGTTACGTGCCGGACATCCCTAACTCGCGTATCGTAGCAGCGCGGCTAAGGAAGATTCCCCAGAGGGTAATCTGTCATGATCGAGTGCATAAACGTTGCCGCCGTGAATCAGTGTGTGGGCGGCCGCAAAATCCATTAACTCTTCTGCTTGCGGGATGTCGTTTGGAGTGAGGTGAACTGCCCGTAAATCCACATCGACTCGTCCCCACACTCGTCGCGACTTTTCCAAGAACAATGTGTCAACGCGTCCGTCGCTGGCTGCCAGGACGACGTTCCGGATATCGTCGGCGATTTTGTCGGTCCCCAATGCGCTTTCGTAACGTTGCAGCGCATTATCAAGGTGCTGGTGCAGGACTGGCGATGCCAACTCCCACGCTCGATCCCGGAGTTCGTCGCTATTCCACATAGCAGGATTTCCCGGTATCTTTCCCGCAATCAGATGAGGGTACGAATTGACGGTCTCGTACAGTGAAGCCAAATAGCCAACACAAGCCAGTACCAGAGGCTGCGCGTTCGTCCTGCAGGATCTTGGAAACGGCGCGGTCCACTGCCTGGAAATGCTTGATGATCGCTTGCTTCGTGACATCCGCGTCGCTGGCTTGACCGTGATACAAAACGGTACGCTTGCCTCGCTGGGACGGACTACTCTGCGTGTGGAACTGCAACGTCGGTGTGTCGGGATGACCATGCTCGCGCTCGCGTCGCGACTCTTTCGACGGAGCCACTCCCAAGTCGAGCTCGCGGATGCTGAAGCGATTGGACTCGTACAATTGGGCACCTTCCTGAGTCAACGACAACACGAAGAATCGTGAATTGCCGTGGAGCAATTGAATGAGAGGCCGAACGTAGAAACGGCTGCCGATATTGACCGACGTTTCTAACCTTAGTGGCAGCTGGTAGGGACGGATGAAATCCTGTGCGCGAAAAATGGCCAGACCATCCTGACGCTGCCGCCAGAAGTCGCTATCTTGTTTTATCGCCTCAACAGGTGCCAACAATTCCCGGATAGCATCTGTCGGTGTTCCCAATGCCTCGAGTTGCTCACGCGTTTCAGCGCACAGATTTTTAAAGCGAATTAAGTCCTGCTGCTGTTCACGTCCCGTCCTATGTGTGGGCATCAATAGAGATATGCAGACCGTCGCGTCTTGCTTGATCAACTCGGTCAGGTCTTCGCGGTTCAAGATGGGCATGCTTAGTTCCTTGTACCGAAGCCGTGGTGTGCTCGCAAGACGTAACAGCACATCGAGTGCCAATAGCTTCAGCCGATCGAAGGCCGACGCGAACTAGGACGAGATTTTCCCTAGGTACCGTACTGCCGCAACCATTCTGTCGGCGTTGGAGACAAATTGTCATGGACCTGTCCCAGGCGTGTTTCGGCGGGCGCCATCATGGGTGTTGGTTCGTCCGCCGTGGATGTGAGCGAATCAAACCTCAATTAGCATCCTCGCGGGATCTTCGATTGCTTCTTTTATACGCTTTAGGAAGCTGACGGCCGCTGCCCCATCAACGAGGCGATGATCGTACGTCAAGGCGATGTACATCATCGGGCGAATCACCACCTGCCCGTGGCGGGCGACAGGACGGTCTTCAATCGTATGCATTCCTAAAACGCCACTTTGAGGTGGATTGACAATAGGTGTCGACAACAGCGATCCGTAGATCCCTCCGTTGCTGATCGTAAAGGTGCCCCCCTGCAGTTCGTCGGGGCGGATCTTGTTGTTTGCGGTGCGAGCGGCCATTTCGTCGATTGCCTGCTCAATTTCGGCAAAACTCATCCGCTCTGCGTTCCGCAATACGGGGACCACGAGACCTTTTGTACTTCCAATTGCGATCCCAATGTGAAAGTAGTTGCGATAGAGAATGTTTTTGCCACGGATCTCTGCATTGATCTCGGGGAACTGCCGTATGCATCGACTGCTGCTTTGACAAAAAATGACATGTACCCGAGCTTCACGTGAAATCGTGATTGGAATGAATCCTGGTAACGCTCGCGAATCGTCATAACCTGGGACATGTCGATTTCATTGAACGTTGTGAGCAATGCCGCCCGTTGTTGGGCCTCCACCAGTCGCTCCGCAATTCGACGCCTGATGAGGCTCATCGGTACCAGCTCTTCCAGGTCCTGCGCGACTGGGGGACTCGCTCGACTGTCGCGTTGCCCGAGCGGTATCTGTGGTCCGAGCGGTCGCTTCCGAGTTGTCCTTGTTGCGGTCAATTGCATCATGCTGGGCCGCGAAGCGTTCTACGTCCTCGCGACGAATACGTTTGCCGCGGGCGGTGACATCCTCTGCCTTCAGCCCATACTCCGGAACCGCCCGGCGTCCGGAAGGAGTCACCGGGACGGTCGAACGTTGCTGCGATCGGCCACCCGCGCGTTCCTCGCTTGCCTCCAAAACATCGTCAGTCGCGTCATCGTCAGTCGCGTCATCGTCAGTCGCGTCATCGTCAGTCGCGGCGGCCACAGCGGCTTCTTCAAAATGCGCGATGGTCTCACCGACGAGAACCGTTTCGCCGTCTTGCTTGAGGATTTTCGAAAGCGTACCAGTAATCGGTGCTGGCAGCTCCATCGATGCTTTATCGGTTTCCAGTTCCACCACGATTTCATCGAGTCGGACCTGATCGCCTACATGTTTTAACCAGCGGCCGATCTGTACTTCTTGGATTGACTCGCCAACATCCGGGATTTTCAATTCCGTGCTCATGACTGGCCTTTTTGTACTCTGTTGCCAACGTCCTCAAATGCTCGTCGCATTAAATCATCCTGTTCAAACCGATGTGCTGCTTTGGAACCTGTGGCGGGACTGGCAGATTCCGGACGCGTGACCGCATTGAACTTGAAGCGGTCAAGGAAACGGTCTCCAAATCGCAGTCGCCAATACGGATAGGCTCCCATATTCCTCGGCTCTTCCTGGACCCAGTACAGCGGAGTATCCGCATCATAAGTGTCAAGTGTCACGTGCAAAACACGGTCGCTGAGGGGATAGAGCTGTTCGACGCGAACGATCGCGACGTCGTTTCGGTTTCGTTGCGAGCGGGCCTTCACCAGGTCAAAATAAACCTTGCCGCTGCACAGCAGGATGCGCGCAGGCGCACGGTCGGATCCTTTGGCTTCGTCGGGCAACATACGTTGAAATGCTGCAGTCACGAGATCCTGCATTGGCGAAACCATTTGGCGATGACGCAGCAGGCCTTTATGTGTCAGGATTACCAAAGGCTTTCGCCAACGCCTTTTCGCTTGGCGACGCAGGCAGTGAAAATACTGAGCTGGTGTCGTGGGGAATACAATTTGGATGTTGTCTTCCGCCGCCAATGCCAGCAGTCGTTCTACGTGTGTGCTGGAGTGTTCCGGGCCCTGGCCTTCGAAACCGTGAGGCAGCAAAAGCACGAGTCCACTTAGTCGCTGCCATTTGTCTTCACGCTGACCAGGAACTGATCAACGACGGTTTGAGCCGCGTTCCAAAAGTCGCCGTACTGTGCTTCCCAAATGACCAGCGAGTTAGGACGATCCATACTGTATCCGTACTCAAATCCTAATGTCCCCGCCTCGCAAAGTGGGCTGTTGAGAATCTCAACGTGCGCCTGGTTTGGTACGAGCTGCTGAAACGGGCTATACGTGTGCCCGTCAACCTGGTCGTACAATACCGCATGACGTTGACTAAAGGTTCCACGCACGGAATCTTCACCAGTAAAGCGAATCGGGTGGCCCTCCACGGCCAAGGTGGCCAACGCCAGTGCTTCCGCCGTAGACCAGTCCAGAGGGTGGCGACCCTCGGCCATTTCGCGACGACGTTCTACCGTGCGACGAAGCTTTCGATGCAGATGGAATTCTGCAGGAGTACGCGTCAGCGTGATGAGCAACTCGCGGAGCAATCCCTCTTCTACACCCGTATCCGGCTCATCGTCGGCGGGTTCCGGACCTCCAAGAAAATTGGTCCAGATCCCCGTCTGCGCGTCGCTGTCCCGCATGCTGCGAATGCTGATGGGCGCGATCAAACTCTGTACTAAGTCGCTGATAGCTTTCACTGGCGATCTCGTTGGCTTCGCCACGCGTGATGCCGCCCAGATCGAGCAAGTGTTCAAGATAGCTGTCGCGAATGGACTCGCGATGCTCAATGGCACGATACATGATCGGTTGTGTGAAGCTCGGCTCGTCCGCTTCATTGTGGCCCCAACGGCGATAACAGTACATATCGATCACCGCGTCGCGCTGATACTTGTTTCGAAAGTCCATCGCCAACTCGATAACCTGGGCAACCGCCTCGGGATGCTCGCCATTGACGTGAAAAATAGGTATCTGGAGCATTTTTGCAACGTCTGTAGCGTAAGTCGTCGAGTGCGCCTCCGATGTGGGCGTGGTGAAACCCAACTGGTTGTTGACGATCACGTGCAATGTGCCTCCCGTGCGATAGGCCGCCAACTGACTGAGATTCAACATTTCTTGTACGATTCCCTCGGCGGCGAAACTGGCGTCACCGTGAATCAACAACGATAGATGGTGACGCCGCTCAGTGTCTTGAGTACGATCTTGTCGGCGCGTGCGACCGAGTGCTACAGGGTTCACGAATTCTAGATGACTGGGATTGAAGCATAGCGACAAGTCGACCTGGCGGCGATCACGCGTTGTAAACGTGCCACGGTAACCCAGATGGTATTTGACGTCCCCGCGACCACGTAATCGTTCCGCATCCACATCCTCGAATTCATAGAAAATCTCGTATGGACGTTTTCCGATTACGTTCGCGAGGACGTTCAGACGACCGCGGTTCGCCATTCCCAGGACGATACTCGCGACCCCCTGGCTGGCGGCCTTGTGAATCACCAAGTCGAGCAACGGAATCAGGGTCTCGGCACCCTCGAGGGAGAACGTTTTGGCACCGACATACTTTTTGCGAACGAAAGATTCGAACGTCACCGCGTCCGTCAATCGCTTGAGCACGTGGAGCTGTTCGTCGCGAGATAGCTCCAAGTGATTTTCTGAGACCTCCATGCGTTCCCATAGCCAACGACGTGTTTCGGCATCGTCGATGTGCATGAATTGAGCCCCGATATAGCGACAATACGTGTTTTCGAGCCGCTTGATAACGGCCCGCAGTGTCTGATCATCGGGGCCGCCGACCATGATTGAGGAGCAAGGACGATCCAACTCCTGCTCCTGGATGCCGTAGGTGGCGGTGCAGAGTTCCTCGGGAATATTGCGCCGTAAGCCGAGTGGATCGACCTCGGCGGCCAAGTGGCCACGAACGCGATACGCATGTACGAGTTGGTCGATACGCGCTTGAGTGTGGGAGAATGGCGAGGAGTCGGGCAAGGCTTCCGGCGCGTCACGGGCCCGTGGCGAATGGACGGCACAAATCCTGGGGATTGACGAGCGGTGACCGTCATGCTGTGCGTTCGGAGTTGCTGACGTCGTTGGTTCCAGGTGCTGCTGCCGGAAGTAGGTGCGCCATTCGGTCGCGACCGAAGTCGGGTCACGGGAATACTGCTCCAGCACCTGTTCGATGAAGCGAGTGCTTTGGCAGTCAAGGTCGCCGGGTAATAGGCTCATGGAGGAGTGCACTTTGTTGCAGGAAATTGTGAGTCGGCTGGATGCCCCCGGCTTCAACGTGAAAGCTGAAAGGCCGGACGGACAAATTTTTCCCTTAACAGCAAGCCGCGTGCCTCGTCCCCTGTGCCGAGGCCACCGGCGCCTGTTTTTTCAGGCGACGCTTCCCGCATCACGCTGCCGCACTGACCATGTCACTCTGCCGTGGAACGTGTGCAGGCCAGGTAGCAAAGCATCTCGGCGTAACCGGTTGGCCGATTGGCCAACCACAGACGTTCTGTATACACTGATAGATATGCCAAAGTGCCGCAGCTTCTGCGTCGATGTGTCGTGCTTGTTGGCGAGGAACGGAGAAAAACGCGATAAACGGCAGAGGTTTCCCGTGCTGATGGCTGGCACAGGCTTTGCGACGCTAGACGGCTAGAACCGAGTTTCCTTATGTAGTGGTAACGCAACGCAATGTGGCCCGTGTCGAAGAATCGGCTGAATCGATCGGCGTTCTCGGCTTATCTCTGTATTTGTGTCGCTTTACTGCTCCCCTTGGCACTTAGCATTTGGGGGGCCTATCGCGATGTGGATTATCTACAGAAGACGCTGTTACAGTCCGAAATCCAGGGATTGCGCTCGCACGCTGAGCGAACGGCGGGCCGCATCGAGCGGGATTTGGAAGACGACGATCCCGACGGTCTGAACAACCTCGACTTGAAGCACTGGCTGGAAAATCACTGGCAAGAAGCTGTGGTGCACGATCCCGGTCAGAGTTACGCCGCCCTGGTGATGCTCAAGGGACCGTCATGTTGCACACCAACTCAACTCGCGAAGGCGCGACGCTAGAGCGAGGATGGTATGACCAAGTCGTACCGGATGCGGGGCAGTCGCGTCGTGCTCACCCATAGCCAGGCGTTGTCCGGCGGCGACCCGGCGTACGATTTTCATGTGCCCATTTACGCTCAATGGACAGGATCTCGGAGATTATCATGTCGGCCTGCTCGCGGCTCCATTCGACAAATGGGTTGACGGGAAGTCCCAAGAGTTTTTGTGGCAGCGAGCCCATTTCATTGGCGGCATCCTGCTAATTGTGTTGCTTGCGACGACATCGCTGTTCTACATCGCGACGCACAACGTGGGCCTTAGGAAGGCGATTACCGAAGCCGAATTGATTCGTGCCACAGAAATGGTGCAGCTTGCGGCGGGAATAGTGCACGAGATTCGCAATCCAATGCATGCCATCCGCTTGAACCTCTATGCGTTGGCCAAAATCGACGACGAGGGACGGTTGAAGTTGTCACCGGACGAGCATCGCAAGTTGCTGGATGAATCGAATCGAGAAGATTCAGCGAGTCGAAAAACTTATGCAGGAGCTCGTGAGTTTCGCCAGCCCGGAAACACCGAGCAATGACGTCATCGACCTGAATTCGGAAGTGCAGTCGACATTGCAGTTTATCAATCAGGAAATGCTTCGTCATGACATTACGGTCCAATCCCACTTTCCACCTCAATCCGCCTTGGTTCGCATCGACCCAGGTCGACTGCGCCAGCTGCTATTGAATTTGTTGCAAAATGCCGAACAAGCCCTGAACGGACCGGGAGAGATTAACGTGTCCATCAGTCAAACGGCCGAGCGAGTTTCACTGGCAGTCGCCGACGACGGACCGGGGATCTCGGACGCCGATCGACTGCGCATTTTCGAACCATTTTTTTCCACCAAGAAGGATGGTTCGGGACTCGGATTGGCATTGGTAAGTCGGTTTGTTTCCGAAGCCGATGGCACGATCAAATGCGATCGCAACCTGCCGACCGGGGCCGTTTTCAAAATCGAACTACCGCGCGTGATGTGCGCCACATAAGGGTAATTCTATGAACGCTACCGCCAAGATACTTGTCGTGGAAGACAAAGATAGTGAACGCGAAGCGTTGACGCGGCTATTGCGGTTAGAAAACTACGATGTCGTGTCTGCGGAAAGCGCAGAACGAGCGAACGAGTATCTTGGCAATTCTATCGACATGGTTATAAGTGATCTGCGCATGGGGCGTGTCAACGGCATCGATCTGTTGCGTTTCTGGAAAGATCGGCGACCTGACATACCCTTTATTATGGTGACGGCGCATGGCGATGTTGATTCAGCGGTACACGCGATGAAACTGGGGGCCGAAGACTATCTGAACAAGCCTGTCAATCCTGATGAACTGCTGATGCTGGTCAAGAAATGCCTCGAGTCGCGTCGCAAAGACGAAACAATCGAGGAACTCCAGCATCGCCTCGATAAACGGTTAGGGTTCGAGCGATTCATTGGCCAATCCAAAGCCATTCTCGACGTGTTCGAAAATGCACGTCGCGCTGCCAAAGTTGACAGCACGGTGCTCATCACGGGTGAATCGGGTACAGGCAAGGAACTGATCGCCGAGGCGATCCATCAGAATAGTCCTCGCAAGAATGGCTCTTTTGTCACCGTAAATATGGCGGCTGTGCCCGAGCATCTGGTGGAGAGCGAACTGTTCGGTCATACGAAAGGCGCGTTTACCGGCGCTACCGCAGCTCGCGAAGGTCGCTTTGAAACGGCCGACCAAGGGACAATTTTTATTGACGAAATCGGGGACTTCGCCCTGGAATCGCAGGCCAAGCTGCTGCGGGTCCTCGAAAACCATAAGGTCACGCCTGTGGGAGGCAACCACGATCGTGAAGTCGATGTCCGAGTTGTGGCGGCCACCAGCTGCAATTTAGAAAAAATGGTGGAGAACGAGGAGTTTCGTGCGGACCTCTATTATCGCTTGAACGTTGTGAGCGTGCATTTGCCTCCCCTGCGCAAACGCCGGGAAGATATCCCGCTGCTCATCGCACATTTTCTCAAACGGCTATCAGAGACCATGAACGTCGAGGTGCCGACCATGTCGCCGGAACTGCGCGAGTATCTGGAACAGTACGATTGGCCGGGAAATGTACGCCAGCTGCGAAATTGTCTGGAAAGCATGGTTGTCCTGGCCAGAGGTGATGCTCTGATACTCGACGACCTGCCCTCCATGGTTGACCTCGGCACGTCCGCGTCGCGAAAGGTTCAAATCCCCGACGGTACGACGCTGGATGATTTGGAGCGAGAGGCGGTCAAGCAGTCATTGGAGCGTCATTCTGGAAACCGTACTCATGCGGCAAAGTCCTTAAACATCTCCGTTCGGACATTGCAACGAAAACTGAAGTCGTGGGAGCACGGCGAAAAAGGAACGACGAGTTGACCCGATTTCGGTGCCTTGCCATCTCGAACGCAACATAAACCGGATGAACGCACAATCTTAATCGTCGGCCTTAAAATCACGACTCATCTGGCTCACCCAGCGTCCTGCGATCCGGCGTCTGCCTGTCGACTCGGCTGGCTCCCTACACCAGTGACAGCGCTACCTTGTTAGCTGAGTTGAAGGCAGACGTTGTTTCCTCATTAGTTCCCTTTTGTGGTTGTGGTTCCCACGGCTTGGCATCGCTTTTGCTCTTGTTGTTCACCGCGTTGAGGCTTTCGACCAAGCAAACCTGAGTGAAGATTTGCTTGAGGGGGGATTCGTGTCGCGTAATCCCCGACCTTCCCGAGATCGACAATGACAAAGGAGACGTTATTATGCGAAGCACAATCTATTTAGTGGTCGTGGGACTGGGCTCGCTTGGCGTGTTGGGATGTACCCAGCAGACGACATCGCCGACCGCGAATTCAAATGACGCTAACAACAGGGCTGAGACGATCGAATCGCGGTCCACGTCAACGCCGTCCGCTGAACGTAAGGAAATGTCGACGGCGCATCAGAATTCGCCGGACTTTGACCAAGTGCGTCGCGAGATCAGCGATGCCCTGGACTCCGCCAAACGCTACTCTGAGGATCAGAAAGATCAGTACATTGCTGATCTCAAGGTGCGAATTGAGCGACTGGATGAATCGCTCGACAAATTGAACCAACAGGCTGACCATTTGTCCGCGGACGCGAAAAAGAAATGGAACGAGTCGATCGAGGATCTATCTGCCAAGCGTCAGCAGCTACGTCAGAAGCTCGACCAGTTGTCGAACCAAGGGGATGAGTCATGGAGTGAACTACGCCAAGGCTTCGAAAACGCGTGGAAGGAACTAAAGACATCCGTGGATAAGGCGGCTCAGCGACTTCAATACCTAGGAAATGCTCGGAGATCGTCGAAGTTTCTTGACTAGGTAAGGTGAGGGCGTTACGTTTACCGCTTGAAACGCTAGTCGAACGTCCGGTTTGGCGGCGTACGAGGCGATGTCTAACGATGAGGTGGTAAAAATGGCGACCCCAACGACTAGTAGGTTTCTCAATTGGCTTGTGCTTTCGCTGGCGCTCCTTACGGCGCCGGTTCCGTCCATTGCAGAGGAGCTGATCCCCTTTGGATCGGAATGGCTGTATCTGCAACCCAACGGGACGGCTGAAGACCCGGCGGGTGCAAATCGCAATTTTGACACCACTTGGTTCAACCGCAATTACGATACCGCGAATCCGACGGCCTGGAGCGGGCCGGCAGCCGAGCCGTTTAGTCGGGGAAGCATCAGCGTCTTTGACCCGGGCAGCTCCCGATTTGTAAGGGAAGCTAAGACGCTGCTCCCCGAGCTTGACTCGGGAAACCGTCTTACGACTTATTTCCGACGCGACTTTACGACCGCGGCAGAGGCCACCGGGCTTTCGCTCGACCTGGTGATCGACGATGGCGCCAAGATCTATTTAGATGGGAATGAAATCTTTGCGCTAAATTGCTGCAGCACGGCTGCACCTGGGACACCCGCCAGCTATGACGACACGGCAATCACGGTGGGAAATGAACGTGATTACTCGACGTATCGTATCCTGCAGGGAACGTCACTTCCCGCCGGCGATCACACGCTTGCGGTCGCCGTTCACAACCGGACCGCTACGGACAGCGACCTGGCCTTTAGCTTGCGACTAAACGAAGGGATCGTCGATTTTGTGAATGCGGGTCAGGACTGGCAGTATTACGAGGGATTTGATGAGCCGTCGAATGGAACGCTCGATTGGACGCAGCCGCAGTTCGACGATGGTTCTTGGTCAACAGGCCCGGAACCTTTTGGTTACGAGGAATCCGCAGCGGGCGATCCGAATGGTGTGTTCGACATGGTCGATCCAGCGACACTTTTGGATATGCAGGGTAGTTTCACGACGCTTTACATCCGTCGCGCCTTTGATGCAAGTCAGTTCGAGGATCTAAGCGAATTGTCATTGGCAATTGACTACGACGACGCATTCTTTGCCTACATCAATGGACAACTTGTATTCAGCTCGGAAGCTACGCATCCCATGGGTGACCCGACCTTGTCCATTCCGTTTGATTTGGACGGAGCGGCTGCTGGTTTCGATCATGAATCAACGAACAATAGCACCGCACTACCTACGGAATTCACGGTGCATTTAGCCGATTTCCCAGGTCTGTTGAATGAAGGCGCAAACAACGTATTGGCAATACAGGGCATTAATCGTGCTTTCGATAGTTCCGATTTTCTGATGGCCAAGATTTCACTGTTTGGCAGTCCCGGCACTGCCGGCCCCAGTGTGGCTGGTGATTTCGACGGCGATGGTCAATTGACGGCGCAGGATATTGACCAGCTGACCGGGGAAGTCCGCAACGGTAGCAATGATCCCTTCTTTGACGTCACGGGTGATGGTGCGGTTGACGAAGCCGATCGGGCGCAATGGGTGGAAGTCCTAAAATTCACCTATTTTGGCGACGCGAATCTGGATGGTCAATTCAATACGGCGGACCTGGTAACCGTGCTCACGTCCGGCGAATACGAAGATGCTATACAGGGGAATTCGGGCTGGGCGACGGGCGATTGGAATGGTGATGGAGAGTTCACGACTACGGATTTTGTTACGGCCTTAACTTCCGGTGGCTATGAGTTGGGGCCACGCGCTGCCGTCGCGGCCGTACCGGAACCGACGCAATGCCTCGCGCTTCCGCTGGCCGTTGTCATGGCAGCGGGAATTCGTCGCAACCGCCGCAGGTAAGCCGAATTAACCCGCGCCGCGGAGTGACATCTCGGGACATGAGCACGAGTCGTGCGCATCGGGGGGCGGGGCACTGCGCACGACTTATGTCCGGCAAGATAGGTGACGATCGGATACCGCGAAGTTATCCTGCCGACCCAATGACCGATATGGCTGCGTACCGTTCATGCACCAGGTGATGACGCCGTTCGGTAGGAGTGCGAGTTAGGGAAGACGCATGATTTCGAATCGGCTCCTGAGAAAATTGCAGGCGGGTGAAACGACATTTGGCATGTGGGTGACCTTGGAGAGTCCCAACGTGACGGAAGTTGCCGTCGCGCTGGGGCTCGACTGGATCGTCGTCGAGATGGAGCATGGCCATTTGGATTGGCGCGATGTTGTCGGTCATCTACGGGTCACGAAGGGAACGGCGACCACCGCACTAGTGCGCGTCACGGAATGCGGGCAGGGCACAATCAAACGGGCGCTCGATATCGGCGCCCAAGGTATCGTCGTGCCGATGATCGGCAGCGTGGACGACCTGGAACGGGCAATCTCATTTGGCTCGTATCCACCCCGTGGTGTCCGAGGGGTTGGCGGAGAACGCTGTGTCCAATGGGGCTTGCAAGCGGCGGAGTATCTGCCCACGGCGAACGACGAAACACTTATCATCCCGTTACTCGAATCCCGTAACGCGTTCGAAAACATTGACCATATTCTGACGGTTGACGGACTCAAAACCGTCTTCTTTGGTCCGGCGGACCTGTCGGCCAGCTACGGCTACCTTGGGCAATGGGAAGGACCGGGCATCGAGGATAAACTGTTGTTGATGCAGGCAAAGGCCGCAACGTTGGGCATTTCCAGCGGCATCTTGGCACGCGATGGCCAAGAACTTTTGACTCGTCGAGAACAAGGGTTTCGGATGATTGGAATCGGCGCCGACATCAACTTGATGATCCGATCAATTCAAGATGTGCTTGCGATGGTCAATCGTACACGGGATTTATAAGCCCTCGGCGATTCTCGATCAAAACGACTGCGAGTAGTCAGAGAAAGTAGCTCCAAGTGATAAGATTTTCGCACTCTTCTGCCGTACGATTTGCCTGACGATACTGTGCAGGTTGCTGTCGCTCGACTCCGTGCCACTAGCGGCGCAAACGCCGACCACTGGGCCGTGGTACGAACGCGCCTTGGTCGGTATGGAGATTGGACCGACAGGGGCTCAATACGGGCACAGCGATCCGGACGACACAAAGTACTGTGCCGATTGGGATGGTGCCGAGATTGTTCGCCACGCAGTGGCCGCGCATGCTCAGTATTTGGTGTTGTGGTTGCGTGACGGAGACTATGCGTACTACGATTCCGCACTACTGAAAAAGGCACCGGGACTGCAAGGTCGCAATCCGTTGCGTGATGCCGTAAGGGAAGCAAGACAGTGTGATCTGCCGTTGATTTCGTATTGCGTAGTACAACAAGGCGGGCACTTCCTTGACGCACATCCACAGTGGCAAATGCGCACTGCGGATGGTCAACCGATTGGCCGGTTTTGCTTCAATTCAGGTTACCTCGCCGCGATGAAGCAGATCGTCGCCGAGCAGCTGGCCTACGGAATTGATGGATTCCATATCGATATGCTCGATCAGGGTTTCTCGCCGCCCTACGGCTGCTGGTGTCCGACCTGTAAGGCACGATTCGAAGACCAGTACGGTCATCCGATGCCGCAGGGAGCAACTTGGGATGCTGCTTGGGACGAGATGCTTGAGTTCCGTTATCAATCGACGGAACAGTTCGAACAAGATCTAGCCGAGTACATCAAGTCAATCAACCCCGAGGTGACAGTTGACTACAATTATCACGGGAATCCCCCATTTTCCTTTGAAGTCGGCCAGCGGCCCGTGCAGCACGCAAATAATGCTGATTTTGTCACTGGCGAAACCGGTATGTGGGCCTTTAGCGTTTTGGGCGTCGGTCTAAATGCTCAGTTCTATCGCGCGGCAACTCCCGGACGCCGATATCAAGTGGCTATCCAGCGTGGCGTGCGGGGATACCATGATCAAACAACGCGCCCTTTGAACGACATGCGCTGGGAGCTGTTTACCTTGCTGGCACACGGTGCGTTTGTGACCATGGTGGACAAAACGGGTTTCGACGGATGGTTGGATCCCGTCGCCTATCGTCGGATCGGTCAACTGCTTAGCGAGGCCCAGGAGAAGGCTGCGCATTTTGGCCACGAACCCGTGTACGATGTAGGGCTCTATTTCAGCAGCCGCACGCGGGACTGGATGGGACGTGAGCAGCCCGAAACGTACTTTCAGAGCTTTCAAGGTGCTCATCAGACTTGCGTCATGGAGCATCTTCAGTTTGGCGTGTTGCTCGACGAAAACGCGACGCTCGAATCGCTTCAACGATTCCCTGTGGTCTGCCTACCAAACGTCACGATACTCTCGACAACGGAGGTGGAACGGTTGCGGAACTACGTGAGCCAGGGTGGCCGACTCATCATCACAGGGCAGACCGCCCAGCGCGATCGCTATGGCATTGAGGCGGGGGAGTCGGCTTTGGCGGATTTGGTGGGAGCTCAGGTGGTGCAGCGGCTTAAATCGCTCGACAATTGGATACAACTTACGCCGCCGGTGGGCCAGGAAGCACCAGAAATAGCAATGCTATCGAATGAACTTCCAACCGATGCGCCGTTTCTTGTGCTGGGGCCAGCGACAGTTTACCGGCCAACGTCGGCGGACCCATATGGACAGTTGTTTCGGCCATTTCGCACTAGTGCCCAGCGTGCGGGACGGATGAATACGCAGTCGCCGCTGAATGCAGGTGAACCGGCAGGGCCGGCCTTGCTAGTCAATCGGATCGGCAAGGGGATCGTCGTGACCATCGCAGCGTCGCCTGACTATGCAACCAGCAGCAACTACGCGATTGTCGAGGCACGCAGGCTGCTGTGCAATGCGATGCGCCCCGTATTGCCGCCGCGTCGCGTCGAAATCATTGCGCCCTCGAATGTCGAGGCCGTGGTTACCGACGACCCGCAGGCCCGCAAACTGAGAGTCCATTTGGTGGCGTATAACCCCACACCTAGGTCGACTCCGGCACACAATCGCCCTTTCGTACTTCCGGGACTGATTGAAGATGTGCCGATGTTTCGAGCCACGCTGACACTCCAAGATCTGCCCAAAAATGTCACTTCGCTCAATCCGCAGACCCAAATCAAGTCTGACGGAAAGCGGATCGAAGTAGTGATCGATAATATTTATGAAGTCGTGATTGTTGACTATTGAAATAAGTCAAGACGTTTATTTCAAATCGTTCTTTCCATTTTGTCGAGGCGGCCGCGGGCGATGACGCGTATCAGTGCCGGACTGTTGATGTACCGGAAACATCAGGCGGACGTGCAGGTATTGCTCGTCCATCCCGGCGGTCCCTATTTTCGCAATAAGGACGAAGGTGCGTGGACGATTCCAAAGGGCGAGATTGACTCGGGCGAAGATTTGCTAGACGCGGTTCGGCGAGAGTTTCAGGAGGAAACGGGGCTCACGCCGGCAGGGCCATTTCTCGCGTTGGGATGCGTGCAGCAGAAAGGGGGTAAAATCGTTCACGCTTGGGCTATTGAGCAAGACTGCGACCCTACGACGCTTGTCAGCAATACGTTTGTGCTGGAGTGGCCTCCGAACTCGGGTGAGTGGGTTGAGTTCCCAGAAATCGACCGCGCTGAGTTCTTTGACTTGGAGGTCGCCAAACGGAAAATCAATCCCGCTCAAATTGAACTGATCGAGAATCTGGGACAACACATGGGCACTTCACTGGGATAGTCGTGGACTCCCAGAGGCATTCCCGCAGACGGCCCACATCTGACCTACCAGCCACCCGCGCGTGGGTTGGCGGCGGATGAAGGCAGTTTGGGGCCTTGTTCGCGAGTATGTATGCCACCATTTGCCGGTGCGTCGCCATCGCGCAGCGGACGGTTACGTCAGGTGTTTGCGAACCGCATCCTGGGCTTCCTCGGTGAGCGTTTTGGGGACGGTAATCACGATCCGCGCACAAATGGTCGCCCGGGGCATCTTTGGACGGGATTCCCTGGCCGCGGATTCGTAATACTTGATCCGATGATGTGCCGGCGGGAATTGTGAGGGTAACCGTGCCGCGTAGTGTCGGCACATCGACTTTACCTCCCAGTAACGCGGTTCCGACGGGGACCTTGACGTCACTTTTGATGTTCTTGCCATCGCGTTGAAAGAGGGGATGCGGTTGGATCTGCGCTTCGATCAAGAGGTCCCCCGGCGGACCACCCGCTCGGCCTGCTTCGCCCTGGCGGGTAAGGCGCAGGGTTTGTCCGTCGCTTATGCCTGCTGGAATTGTGATTTTGATTCGTCTTTGTTTTTCAATACGCCCGTCGCCGCCGCAATGTGGGCACGGGGAACCCAATTGGCGACCGGTGCCGCCGCAGGTGGGACAGGACGAACTGACTGAAAAAAAGCCTCCCTGTTGACGTCCCGGCCGCATGACTTGACCGGTTCCTCCACAGTCCGGACATGGCTGCGGCGCTACTCCACTTGCCGATCCCTGGCCGTTGCAGTCGGGGCAAATATCCAACGACGGCACATCAATCTCTCGTTGACCGCCAAGGGCGGCTTCCGTAAATCCGATCGGCAGCACAAACCGCAAGTCACGACCACGCTGGGGAACTGTCGGGCGTCGTGGCTGCACGCGGCTGGTGAACAAGTCACTGAAGACGTCACCAAAGTGCGAAAACACCTCCTCGTTGGAATCAAAACCTTGGAAGCCAGTGGCCTCCATGCCGCCTTGGTCGTATGCCTTCCGTTTGTCCGGATCGGATAGGATTTCGTAGGCTTCGGCGACCTTCTTGAAGTTCTCCGCCGCTTTCGGATCATCGGGATTCTTGTCCGGATGATATTTCAGCGCTAGCTTCCGATACGCCTTCTGGATTTCGGCTTCGCTGGCTTCTTTGCTCACGCCCAAGAGTTCGTACGGGTCATCGGAATGAAGAGGCGACTTCACGTAAAATTTCCTTGTGTCGCGTGCGGGGCCGAATTCACTCTGCGTTGCCGGTGCTTTTCGGTGCGATTACCGTTAGGACCCCCGCGTCATATTCCGCGAGAACTTCATGGACGCGGATCCGATGTGGGAACTGAACGCGGCGTTCGAAATAGCCGTATCGCCATTCGTGGACAGTCTGCTGAGATTGTGTCGGATCGTAGGGTGGTTGCCGTACGCCACGTATGATCAAGGACTGATCACTCAACTCAAGGTCGATGTCTTCCTCAATCAATCCAGGCGCCGAAACGTACAGACGATAGGCACTGACGGTTTCCACGACGTCGACATCCGGCATAAACGCAATTCGCTCAGTCGGCGAATCGCTATCGGAAAGCTTGACGAGGAATTCGTCCCACAATCGGTCGATTTCGGTCCGTAGTTGTTTCAGTTCGTTCCACGGATCCCACCGGATCAGATTCATCCGAATACATCCTCGCGTGGTTGCGTTGCAGGTGGACGCCTTAATGGCTTCGGCGAACGCCGCTTGCCGTGTCGTGGGGCAGACCTGGCGGGGCGCTAAGGCATATTGAACTCAACTTCGCACGACGTGTAAACCGTACAACGAGCGACGGCGATGCGGCCATGCATATGCAAGATCGAGTTGATGGAGCCCCTGGCGGTGTCAGACAGCCGTGAACTTCGGCGGATCTCGGTCGTACGTAGAGAGCGTACGCATGTGTGTGTGCGTATCAGCACGATGAAAGAACGGTGGTCGTATGTGCCGTCGTCTGAAGGCCAGCAACGCGCCAAGCCATCCAAACTATCGCGGAAACGTGGAGGAACTGACAGGCGCGGGGTGAGTCAACTGGGGCATCGCTCCCTCCGAACTGCGGCTTCTGAGCGCGTCCCTGTTCGTTTTGGAACACCAATTGCCCACTTAAACGTACAGCACGGCAGCGAATATCTTCCGGGAGGTTGGTACGACAAAGGGTAAACCGTCGCAACAGGAGGTGTCGGCGCCGGTTGGGCAGACGACTTACTGTCACGTCTGTCAGCAAGTACTCATCAAACGAGCCGATTACGACAATCGAGCTTGGGATTTGACACCGAGCGCTCAATGCCCGAGGTGCAATACAAGAATGCGCGGGTGTCTTTGAATCTCAATCGGGCACCTGGGGCACTCGACGATTCCCCGTTTCTGCGTTGAATACACTCGCTCGGCGAATGAGCATCTCGAGATGGAGGGTTCTGCGGAACGGCGCAACGAGCGAAAGTCTGCGCCGGCCGCAGAAAGGCGTTGATACTGCTGGTGCCGCTTACGCCGTCCGAGGGGTGCGGAGTCAAGTCGATCGCGCCCAACAACCGAAACACCACATGATTGCAAAAGCTGGATACTCAATTCTCCTATTCCGACGGGTAGGACGGAAACCGCGAAGAGCATTGTGAGGCGGAAATAACTGCCGCACCATCCGTCTTGGGCGCGAAGGAATACCGTATGGAGACAACGCAGGTGGCACGTTTCTGCCCGGTGGCATTACGTTTGATGGTTGCGGCAAGCTGCCTTCTCGTACCAGTCATCGAGCAGTCCGTCTGCGCTTAGGGGCTGCTGTCGCGATACTTTTCAACCGGCGACGAGTCCGGTCGCACCTCCAACGCGGTGGTACGTGGACAAGAGGCTGAGGCGGAGCATATTGAAACGGACCGAGATTCATTTACACCGGCGACCTCTACCGTCGCTCGGTCCCGCTTTATTGTCGAATCGGCTTGGTCTTTCATCGACAATCGAAATGTGCCGGAAACTCACAGTTTTCCCGAGCTCGTCACGCGCTACGGTGTGAACGATTGGTTGGAATTTCGGTTTGGTGCGAATTACGAAGTGGGCGGTGCGCCGGCCGATGTGTCTAGCGGAGGATGGGAATCGTCAGGCGAGGGAGAACCCGAATTAGAAACTGCGGCGCATTTGAGCTACGGCTTTAAGGCCCTGTTGACCGAACAAGATCGCTGGGTTCCGCAGAGTGCCCTCATCTTCCAAGCTGGGACACCCACAAGTGGGTCGGAGACGGCGACGGACGTGATTAGCACTTACGTGACCGGATGGACATTAACCAATGGTTGGGTTTGGGACTCCGCGGTCCGTTACGGAACCGGGCATTCGCTTGGTGACCATTACAATCGCTGGGCGCCTTCCAGTGTATTGAAGATTCCCGTTGGTGAACGTTGGACTGCTCACGCAGAGTATTTCGGCATTTTTTCTGATGGGCGTCAACAGGAAAGTGTTGTGCAGTACGTTTCGCCTGGCATGCACTATTTGGTAACGCCCGATTTGGAAGTCGGCGTGCGCGTTGGTTGGGGACTCACCGATCAGTCGGGGAACTTCTTTTCCAATGTGGGATTTGGCTGGCGCTACTGATGCCGTCGCAGGATATCCTCGCACCTGGACGTACGTGAGGCAACTTCTCGCTCGGAAAAAAGAAGGGGGCCATCGCAAGTCACGTCTCGTTTTTGGCGAAGAAGATGGCCAACGGGAAGTTTCTGCTCCCTCTGGGAAACGGTGGCCCCGGGCCGGACGAGGGCTGCCGTCAACCACATCGCGACTCGTTAACCCTCACCCGTCGCTTTGACTTGTGGTCAACGCCTATTCGAAGCTCTTCAGGCGTATGTTCTTGAATTCGACCCACATGGGGCGACCGGCATGAAGCTGGAGTGCGAGGATGCCCTCGTGAAGTGCCAATTCGGGATCGTTGTCGGTGAAATCGACAACCAGACGGTTATTCAAGAAATGTTGAATGTGGTTGCCCTTGGCTCGGATCACGACATCATTCCAATCGTCTAATCGAAACAACTCCTTGAACTCTGCCGCATCAATCAATTTCGCCGTGACGTGTTTGCCGTCGGTTTCCCACGTTGCCTTTTCGCCCACTAGGCAGATGCGACCTCGCTTGCCGCCTTCGTCGTAGATAAAGCCGGCGACGTTGGGCAAGTCGACTTCATTGCGGATCTCGTGTTGATAGCCCCGTACCACCCAGGCGTTGCGAGGATTGCCTTCCGTGATGTGTCGCGAACGATATTGTATTCCTGAATTATTAGACGCGTTACAGCGGAACGAAAGACGCAACTCGAAATCACGAGTGACTCCGTCCTTCCAGATAATAAATGTGTTGCCTTGGGCAGCATTGTCTGCTGTTGTTTCACCGTGGATCGCACCGTCCTTAACCGACCATAGCCGTGGATCGCCGTCCCATCCGGTGAGGTCGCTGCCGTTAAATAGGCTGATCATATCGGCAGGCGCGTTACCAGGTTCCTGTAGCGGGGAGGCGGCCTGCACACCAATGTCGAGACTTGCAATCCACAAGCTTGAAACGACGATCGCTGCGCACAAGCGAACAAATCGCCGCCATTGACGGTCGAAGTTGTGAGCGAAGTGGGGCAATCGTATTGCGGAAAGCCGAAGGATCGAGTGGCGCATGATGTTGTTCTCCAAGAGCCTGGTATGGCGCGAAGCCGGGCGTGAGGTATTTGAGACCCGATTATGACGAAATGCTAGACCGTTGTGTACCTGGCCGGATCCATTTGCAGCGGCGATCGGTCGCTAAGATTGACAGAGCTGACGACCATGCCTTACGGTAGCGCTAGGCGATTTATACGAATTCCGGGTGCACAACTCGGCGCGCCGAGACCCTCAGACCCTCGCAACGATAATGGAAACCGAGAGATGTTGTCGGATTCTCAGACGAGCGGCGACGAACAACCATCGAGTGGGGTCGGTGGCAATTCCAAGCGTCCGTCCGCCACGCTTTCGTTCAAGAAGAAGCTGGCGTTTTGCACGATTATCGTCAGTGTGGTGACGTGCGCTGGTCTCATCGGTTGTGAAATTGCCATGCGATTGATGGGATATCCATTGTATCGTCCCCACGCCGCGCAGATCACGGTGCGTCCGGGCGGTCGCTTTTTTCGCAGCGACCCGATATTGGGATTTGCCCAGCTGCCGGGTGAGTTTGAGGTTATGCTGCGCGGCGAATACACGTTCCATGTTCTCGCATTTGCCGGACGGACTCCGAGTGACACGAAGTGCGGCTGAATACAACGGCCACAGCACCTTGTGGATTTTTGGCTGTTCCTTCACACACGGTTGGTCGGTGAACGACGAACAGAGCTACCCGTGGCTAGTCCAGGAATCTCTCAGGGATGTCGATGTAAAGAATTTTGGCGTGGAGGGCTATAGTAGTGTACAGAGCTTACTTCAGCTGCGGGAAGCGTTGGCCGAATGTGATCACAATCCGAGCTTGGTTGTGGTGACGTATGCGTCGTTCCATGACGAGCGCAATGTCTTCTTGCGATCTCGGGCGAAACAGATACGCGCCTGGAAAGGGCTTGGCCCTATGGTGCCGCCGCACGCCGTGCTACAAAACGACAAGTTGGTGATAGAGCATTCGCCGCTCAAGTACCGTGAGTTTCCGCTGATGCGATATTCGGTCCTCATGAATGAGCTGGAACGCCGATACAGTGTTTGGGACGCGGCAGAAAACACAGTCATCGCGTTACGAAAGCAGTATTGCGCGAGTTTAAGTCGTTGTGCGACCGTCATGGTATCGCGCTGGTTATCGCCGGTATCACCAAGGATGCGATGACGGAGGAAATGTTGGCATATTGCGCCAGATGCGGTATTCGTACGGTCGACATCTCCGTTGATCTGACACGCCCCGGAATGACGAATGAACCTTACGATGCGCACCCAAGCGCTGTGGCGCAGCGAGTTTATGCGGACAAGTTAATGGCCTATCTGAACTCGCCTGATCTCGCTGAATTCTGGCAGCGGGACAGCGACGCGGGATCGTGAACGCTTGCCCCGCGGCAATCGGATGCGCTACGTTTCGAGGCCGGAAACTAAGGGGCCGAAATCCAATTCTAGCGCTCCGTCGACAACCAGCGTGTGACCGCTAATGTAATCGGCATCTGGGCTTGCCAAATACACAAACGCTGCTGCAATCTCTCGGGGTGTTCCGAGTCTTTTCCACGGCAAGCGGCGGGCAGCGGCCCTTAGGTCGTCCTCGCTAATAAAGGTCCGTTCGTTGGGAGTATCTATCCATCCAGGGTTCACGGAGTTCACATTAATACGATGTGTCGCCAACTCAACCGCCAACACGCGACACAATTGTTTGCAGGCGGCTTTGCACATTGAATAGACGCCGTGGCATTTGACGGCAATGTCTGCATGTACGCTGCCATTGATCAAAATCTTGCCACCGGCGCGACCCGCTTGGGTTTGTTGGATCATCTGTTGGGCGGCCAATTGGCAAGTATTAAACACTCCATACAAACAAACATCGACAATTCGCTGCACGTCTTCCCAACTCTGTTTTGCAATCGGTACCTTTACATTAACGGCCGCATTAGCGACTGCGATGTCGATGGCGCCAAAATGCGCAATCGACTGCTGAAACATCTGCGCCACTTGGTCTCGGTCGGCGACGTCGGCACGACAGATCAAGACGCGTTGCCCCAGCGACTCCACTTCGGCCGCCACGCGCTCGGCTGCCTCCGGTTCGGTCGCATGCTCGCAAGGACGTCCGTTGATCACGATGTCGGCGCCGGCTTCAGCCATTGCCAACGCAGTCGCACGACCGATACCCTGAGTGGAACCCGTGATCAGCGCAATTTTGTTTGCCAGGCGTTTGTCAGACATCGCGGCGTTGCTCCGGTCGTAGTGAGTTTTGGTATCAGAAGACTGCGCATCGCGGATATGTTGTACGCCACCGTTTTACCAAGCGGTCCAGCCGCCGTCGACAACCAGATTGTGGCCGGTCACGTAGCGGGATGCATCACTTGCCAGAAACACGACGGCGCCCTTGAGTTCGGCGGGTTCACCCAGCCGTTGTAGTGGAATCTTGCACCTTAGTCGCTCCATCATCGCAGGGGGAGCTGTGGCGGGATTTGGAAATGCGCCGGGACTTAAGCAGTTGACGCGGACATTATCGTTAGCCCAATAAACCGCCAGATGTCGCGACATGTGGATCGTGCCGCCTTTCAATGTGTGATACGCCACGGAACTTGCCGGGCACACGCCTTCGTAAGCATCCGGATACGAAGCCACTTCGCCGTAGATCGAGCCAATATTGATAATACTTGCGGGCGAATTCCTGCTGACGGCGTGATCACGGACTAGCGTGCACGAGTTCAAAATAACCGACGTTGTTGCCTTGATGACGCAGAAACGACTCGAAGTCGATATTTGTTAAGTCGTGACTGTCGCCCGCCAGGCCGTTGTTCACTAAAATATCGACCGAACCCGATGCGTCGATCGTGTCCTGGAATCCGCGGCGAAGAGTCGCGGCCGTCAAGTGATCAATTGCAACGCCGTGATGAACCTGTTGACACGGCGTAGGGAGTGTCGCGGCGGCCTGTACGGCTCGCTGCTTTTCACGACTGGCAATAACCACGGTCGCATTCATTTCGGCTAAGCTTGCGAGATGGCAATTCCCAGCCAGCTGGCTCCGCCCGTGACTAGTGCGGTGCGGCCGGTTAGATTGAACAATGATGGTAGGGAATCTGAAGACATTTGCTAGGTTCCGAAGGTCCGAACGAAACAGGCTGCCCGGTCCGAACCGCCCCCTGTGGCGTGTTTCGTGACGGGCGTAAAGTTGAACGCCTTGCTACGCGGCTCACCGCCAGCGTCACCCTATGTGCTAGTTGGATGTTGGCCATTGGCGCGGTTCTACGACGAACGCATCCAGTTCATGAAAGCTCGCCTGTAATCGCTCGCTCAGACCTGGCGGCAACGGAAGATCTATCATCGTCAGATTCTGGTCCAGCTGCTCGGCAGTGTCCACCCCGATGATGACATATTGAATCTCGGGTTGCGCCAGTGCAAAAGGCAAGGCGATACGCATGGGTGACGATCCGTACTCGTCGGCGATTCGATGTAAATCGGCTAACGGGCGGCGAAGGAAGTCGAACTGACTCGGTAGCTCGGCGGGATTCAGAGAGAATAGTCCCTGTAGGAAAACACTGCGGGCGAGTACGACGATGTTCTTAGCGCGGCAGGCTTCCAAGACGTGAGCGTCGCGCCACCGCGAATCGAGCAAATTGAATGGCAATTGAAGCAACGCGTAAGAGGGATACTGAAGGACCCGTCGCGCTTCGCTAACGTCGTAGACGCTTACTCCGATTTGCTCCACGCCGCCCCCGTGCGACCTGTGCCGACATGGCGTCACAAAGGGCGGTTCCATAGTGTTGTAACATCCCGGGTGCATGAACCAACCAGCCGGCAAGTCGGTCGACTCCGAGTGCACGCAAGCTCAGTTCGGTCTGTCGCGAAACCCATCTCGGTAATGCCGCAGTCGAAATGCCGTCGGGAGGCCTCGGTAGCTTCGACACAATTCGGACTTGGTGGCGATATTGGCAGTCAGCCAGAAAGCGTCCGATGCGGTGCTCGGCGTCGCCATAGGCTGGCGCGGTGTCCCAATGCAGAATGCCTCGCTCGATGGCACATGATAGCAATCTTTCGCAGTCGCGATCACTCGGCTTTCCACGAAGATTGGCGACACCATAGTCCAGCCCAATCTGTGCGGTTCCCAGGCAAAGTCGCGTCGTCGACATCCGTTGGCTACCTGACGATCGGTATGACTTGTTCGAGGCTGTTTTGCCGAAATGCCCAAAAGCACGGATGCAGCATGGTGGTCAAGTCGGCATAGCCGGGAATCAACTCGATTAAATCGCCTACCTTGAGGTCACTGGCGTCGTCGGACAGTTTCAGGATCCCGTGTTCCGCGGACAACCATTCAACTTCGACTCCCGGGCGATCGACGACCTGTGGGCGGTGGATTTCGATGTTCATTGCTTTGCGACCGGCATCGATGACTGCACGGTCGCGTGTGGGACGACTGACGACCGTGGCCAAGATCGTCAGAGCGAAATCAAGTGTTACTATCTGACAGGCGTGTCGATAAAAGGCATCCATGAAGATGGCACCACCAGCCTGAATCTCCGTGATGCCAGGGACGTTAACCGTGATGGGATACGATCCTGTTCCGCCGCACGAAACGATAGGGCAGGGCAGTCCACCGGATTCCAGCTCGTCGCGACACTTTGCTACAGGCTCCAAGGCTTCGTGTATTGCCTGGCCCTTCTGTTGCGGATCGGCGATGGTCAGCAAGTGTCCCTCGTAGGCCATCAAGCCGGCGAATGCAATGCCCGGCAGCTCGGCTATTTGTCGGGCCAATGCTATTGCCTTCTCGCCCACCAACACTCCAACTCGGTTCATTCCGATCTCCAACTCGATCACGACCCTAATCGTCGAGCCGCCAGCGACCATTGCAGCCGAGATCGCCTGCGCCTGCGAGAATTGGTCAACACACACGATGGGATCGGCCCGGTAAGTGAGGGCGACAAGGCGCGAAAGCTTCATGGGACCGACGATCATATTCGCAATCAAAATATTGCGGATTCCTTGGCCTGCCATGATCTCCGCTTCGCTGATCGTCGCGCAGGTCACGCCGACGGCCCCTGCCTCGACAAGCCAGCTCGCGATGGTGGGCGACTTATGACATTTTGCATGCGGTCGCCATTGCAGATCGTGACGTGTGCAGATGTCGACCATGGTCCGCACATTACTTTGGAATTTGTCCAGATCAAGACAAAGCGCTGGGGTGCAGAGTTCGGACTTGTCATTCTTGGCATCGGCCAAATCACTTGTCATTTTTATCTCTCCGAATGCTCGACTACTGGACGCCGTGAACGCGTCAGCAGGCTAGTGAGGCAACCGGCAATGACTGCCGTGGACCACGAGGTGGGCATGATCCACAAGAAACTCATCCCTTGGTACCCGAACAGATCCTTCCAAAAGGCGATCAGAATCGCCGTGGTGATTCCCGTTATGGCGCCGATCCAAGTGCCGCAAGGGTTCGCCCAGGGAACAAAGATCGCCATAAAGAACAAGAAAAACAAGGGTGCGACAAACAGGTTCACAACTTTGTAAATCACCTCCAGCATATTGCCTTCGACGTGTCCGATCCACGAGCTGAGCGAGACGACAGCGATCCCCACTAATACCGACACCCATCGAATCAGGCGGATGTGCTGCAATTCGCTATCCGACGACCGAAACAATCGGCACACGATATCTTCGCTGATGACAGCTGCGGAGGAATTGACGCCCGACGAAAGGCTCGACATGGCCGCCGCCAACAGGCCCGCCGTCACCAATCCGCTGGCACCAATGGGCAAGCCAACGATGACAAACCGGGGAAAGAGCTTATCGGCGTTAGCATAAATCGACTGGCCGTCCGCCATCTGCTCGGGATGCAGAGAAGAATGCCAGCAAGGCGAGGCCCATCAGGCCGAGAAACGCGACGACCAGCAGGTCCGTGGAGAGTGACACGGCCAGGGTTCGTCGAGCGGCCTTGATATCGCGAGTGGCCAAATAGCGTTGAATGGCCATCTGATCCGAACCTGCCGTACACACGTACCAGCAAAATGTTCCTAGCATCGCGTTCGCCAACGTCGAGCGTGCTTGGGGGTCAAAATCAAACCACAGACGAGGAGCGTTCCAGTGGGGCGCCCAATGATCAGGGAGCCACTCCCGCACACCTCCCAGAGAATATGAGATTATCACCAATCCGGCGATCGCGCCGGCAAATAAGATGAACGTTTGAATCACATCCGTCATTACGACGGCGCGCAGGCCACCCAGGGAAGTGTAGACAACGGTTACGATTCCCAAGATCAAAGCGACGTAGCCGGCGTATTGCGGCTTTAGGCCCGCTGCTGGCAACAGAACGATGGTGGTTGTCCAATAGATGATCGATGCCATCCACAACAATCGCAAGGATAGAAAAAGGAACGAGCCCAGCAGGCGGATGCTCAGGCCGAAACGGGTTTCCAGAATCTCATAAGCGCTCGTTACTTGCATCTGCATAATGCGGGGAATTAAGAACCAACCGACGACCAGAAATATGAGAGGATGTGCGGCGTAGCCCATCAAAATAATGGGGCCGTTCTTAATCATTTCACCTGGCCAGGCCAAATACGAGAGCGTGCTCAGTAAAGTCGCAAACAGTGACAGGCCGACCGCCCAAGGACGCATGTTGCGACCACCAAGCACATAATCTGCCGTCGTCTTCATCCGTCGAGCGTAGTAGACTCCCACCACCAACATCCCAATTGCATAACAGCCTACGACGCCCCAATCGACGACCGACATGTGGGCTTCGTGTCGCCGGCCGATTCGACACAGCGCGTGAGCGACGCTTGACTTAACATCCGTAGCGACGTCAGCTTGCCGAAGTGTCGCAATTAGGTTAGATGCATAGGAGTCGCCAATGTCGGCCAACAACCGGCTGGCTTCGAATTGTTCTCCCGGCGTGCCGTGTTCAAGAAACGAAGTCAGTTCGCGCTGGAGTGGCTCTTTTGAGTCGGTAACGTCCCCCGCGATATCGTGTTTCAAGACAGCGGACAGCAAGTACACGCGTGCCGGTGATTCACGAGGTTCCTTGGACAAGGCGGCTTCGAGCTGTTCCATTGTTGATGGCGTGACTGCGCGTCGGTGCCTTAATACATAGGCCGCCGTGCGGCGACAACTTTCCGCCTCCGACCTTAGGAGTTCCTGTAATTGCTGCTCGGCGTCGCTAGCGCCGTTGTTCAGGAACACCCACAGCGCGTAAGCTCGGCCGGCTGGGGGACCGTCGCGTGCGAATTCTGCCATATCCGCAATCTCCGTGACCTGGCTGTCGACATCCGACAATGACGTTACCGAGCGCGGGAAAGCATAGCCAAGCTTGGCGAGCGACTCGACAGCATGAATTCGATCGGGACTTGTCGGTTCGGAGAAGGCGGTAACAATGCGCCGAATCGATCTCGCGTATGCCGGCGGATTGTGACGATCTAACTGAGCTAAGACGCGCCAAATACCAATGCGATATGGAGATTCGTCGCCGTGACGCTCCATTTCCAACTCGAACTCGGCACGCACGTTCTGACGGTAGTCGAGCGCCGTCAAAAACTCGGCTGCGTGTACTTTGGGCCAACCGCTTTCGCCCCGCAGTGTATTACGCATCTGTCGTAGGCAAGCGTCGCGGACCACCGGCGTAATGGCAGATGACGTCGTTGCGGAGCGTGCGCGACAGCCATTCGCGCCGATCAACCCGACGCAAATCAGTAGCCAAGCTAGATTTGACCGGGCTAGTGGGTCGAGCGCAATGTCAGTTTTCCTAGATCTTGCCATCAACCGATAAATCGTGAGCCAATTGTCGCTGATACTCGTCTCGAGCCGCCGTATCGACATGCGCGCGAGACGACAAATAGACAAAACCCAATGCCCGACGATTCCGAGCGGACAGGTTGGGATCCGCACGATGGATTGTCAATGCGTCGTGCACGATCACATCGCCCGGATTGACGCAGACGGCGACTTCCCGTGAAACATCGTCAAGGCCGTAGTCGACAATCGCCTGGCTGAAACCGAGCACGTGTGTTCTTCCATGACAACGCATGCCGCGCCGGTGCGAACCCTGCACATACCTTAAACAGCCATTACGTTCATCGATGTTATCCAAAGCCAACCAAAACGTTGTCGCTTCGCAGGGACGAAGATGAAAGTAGTAGCCGTCTTGATGAGGCGGCGTAGAGTCGCCAATGACCGCCGGCTTGTTAAAAAACGCGGCATCTAAAGGGACGACGGGGCATTCCCAGATTGTCTCGCCTAAGCACACAAGTACGTCCGAGGTAAACAACGATCGGAAATAGCTATCATGCTGATTGATGCGAGAGAGCATCCGGACATCTCGTTGAGTGTTTGTGTCTTCGTAAAACACATCCATCGCTGGGACATTCGGGGCGACTTCGGCAATATAACGTTGCAAGTTGGACTGGATGTTACGGACGCGGGACGGTTCGAACAGCGACTTCACAACGACAAAGCCGTCGTCAATGTAGGCAGCACGGATTGCCACCGCATCATCGGGCCATTTCATCGTCGCACTCCGTTAGTAGCTGTTGTTCGTGATCTGACGTTGTGATTTAGGTCAGTCGCTGAAATCCACTTTGTCGAACCGATGTCCGCAGGCGAGAGTCCACATCGTTGCTTGCGATAGCTGCAGCGATTTCGGGAAACACGTTTTCCACTGCGTGAAAGAATCGATCAACATGTGTCGAGGAATGTGCCAGGGTTGGATAATACCGCGGGCCTGCCAAGATGTGGTGATCGAGCATACGGATGGTGTACAAAGTTCCTAGGGCTGCCGCTTGGGGATGTGCAAAGTCGAGATGTGCCATGGCCGGGTGACCGGTTGCCACGGTGGGGATGCCGTGGCGGGCTCCTAAATCTCGCCAGCCTCGCATGACTCGGTCGCCGATTTCTGCGACATGCGCAGCGACATCATACTGCTTGAGTTTGGCAATCGTCGCTAGGGCGGCGACGGGTCCCACGGATTCGGTCCAGTATGTGCTAGAAATAAACGTGTCTTGCGCGGCGCTCATGTAGCGTGCCGAGCCCAGAATGGCGGCGATGGGGTGTCCATTCCCTAGGGCTTTGGCAAACACGGCAATATCCGGTTGTAGTCCGAAACGGAGATGAGCGCCCCCATGGACTAGCCGCCATCCGGTGCTGATCTCATCACAAATCAAGGCGGCTCCACATTTGTCACAAGCCAGTCGAACACCCTCCAGAAATCCCGGCAGCGGTTCGTAGTTGCGAGTGGGCTCGATCACCACGGCGGCTCAGCTGACGGCTGTGGGAGCGCACGATTGAATGTAACTCGGTCAATTCGTTGTAGCGAAAGGGCAGTGCTGTGTCCGCTAAGGACCTAGGCACACCGTGGGGTTCCAATCCCGCCAGCAGGTGATTCGCCAACGCGTCAGGGGCGGAAAGATCGGCGGCGAGATACCAATCACTCCAGCCATGATAGCCGCAGAACGCAATCCGGTCGCGTCCCGTGGCCCGCGGGCGATGCGAATCGCGATGGCCATGGCCTCTCCGCCCGTACGCGCGTAGCGTACCTGGTCGGCCCAGTTATGAATGGAAAGGAGTTGCTGAGCAAGCCGCACTTCATCCGGCGAGTTCAGGCTGCACATGGAACCACCGGCGATACGCTGCGTCACAGCTTGCGTCACATCGGGATCCGCATACCCCAACAAACAGGAGCCGACGCCGTTGGTGCTCATGTCCAACAGGATTCGCCCATCGAGGTCGACGATTTCACACCCGGTTGCCCGCTGATAATAGGCCGGCCAGACGTCCGGCGCGTGCAGTTCCGGACGTTTGCTTAGCAGTTGCGTACCACCAGGGATGATCTGCTTGGCGATTCGATAAAGCGTAGCGCTGTCGCGGTTGTCGAAGTCATAAAGCGGCGACAATACTAGATGTTTCGCACTCCGATTCGTGGTAGATGCACTAGTGATAAGGCCTTGTACTTACCTGCTATTGCGACAGATCGCGAATCCAAATGTCTTTGAAACGCATGCGTCCTTCGCCGCCCGAGTGAAGTTGCAGTGCAATCAGCCCTTCGCTCGCACCCGGCGAAGGGTAAGTGAAGTCGAGTAGTTGGACACCATTGAGAACGGTTACGTATCGATTGCCCTCGACTTTGATCAATAAGTCATTCCAGTCATGGGGCTTGATCACCGTTTCCAGTTCGGCGCTGGCCAAGCAACCCATCCTTTTCCGTCACCATAGATGCCTCCCGTGTGATGCCCGATGGCACGATCGATTTCGACTTGCCGGCCCGCAGTTACGGTCGCGGTGCCCGGCGCAAAAGTAGTGTGAATGTACACGCCACTATTGCCACTTGCTTCGCACTTGAAGCGAAGAGACAGGTGAAAATCTCGATAAGTGTTTTCCGTTGCCAGATATCCGTATTCCTTTGTCACCCCTTCGCCGTAGATGGCTCCATCTTCCACGATCCATCTTTCATTACCGATCTTCTGCCAGCCACTCAGGTCCGAGCCGTTGAATAGAGGTTTCCATGGCGAATTGAACGGTCCGTTATCTTGAGCGGTACACGTTGCGGCGATTAGGAGGGGAAACAGAAAGATCGACAATGAGCGCACGGTAGACTCCTTAAGAAAGATCATATCTCAAACCAAATCGAACTCGCTCGCCCGCGTTGCCCGGTTGGCGAACCCAACTTTTCGAAATATCGTGTCGAGCCATAGTATAGTGATTCGGCGTCGTAACGTCGTCTATGGACATTACAACTCCGTTACTTGTATCGCTTTCACTCGTAGCGGTCCCAGCGGCGCTGCCAATCGGATAGAAAATCGCGACGCCAGCGAGATATCGTCGCCTGGCATGCGGAAGGTTCATCAAAGCGGTCGACGAAATAGTTGGCGAACCGGGACTTGTCCCAGGCACGGAATTGTCCGCCCCAACTTGGCTGCGTCGGATCGTCTACATGGCCAACACCGCCCAGCACCGGAGAAAGCAAATACAACATGGATGGCGAATCACCTTCCTTCAGCGTATTGGCAGGCGACGTGGCAACAGGAAAGGCGTCACCGGCTCGTTCGGCAAACAAGCCCTGATGGTTCGAGCCGTGTCCTCGAATATGTGTCCGAATGAATTCCTGATTGCCCCATGGTCCGTCTTGGTTTCCCCCTTGGTAAACCCCGCGAAACGTATCCGTAGAGCCACGCGGGAGGATGCCGTTTTCGATCCACCACAACGAAGGATAAGCGTCTTTCATGAAGTTGAATACGAAGTCGCGACTGGCAGGGTCGGCGACGGTGTTGGACGAACCGATGCTGTAGATTCGCAATCGAGACGCGATGGAAGGATCGTCGTGAAGTCGCCTGAGCCAAGGATGTCATGGATCCCCAAACCAAGACCCAAACGGGCTCGTCGAGATCACGCTGAGCGCATCGAATGATTTGCCGCGAGCCCTCCGACTGCCGGTCCGATGTTGGGGCGCCGCTGTCCCGCGACCCCGGCACAACGGCTTGAACAAGCTGCTCTTCCGTCATCAGCTCGGGGAAACCCCGGGAACGGAGATGGTCCACATCAACTCGCTGGATCCAGTGTTTGATCAACGACGTCCGCGGTTCGGAACCGGGCCCGGGTGACGACACGATGGCCTCGACCTTCAATATGTCCGAATAGTGGATCAAGCGAAATAGCGACTGAATGTCGTCAGGATCTCCTCCTAAGTCCGTGTCGACGATCACTCGAAAAGTTCGCTGCGGACTGGTGCGGGGCGACGCTGCCTTGGTCGACGAGCCCGCTTGTTGCGCTACGTCGATCACCGAGTCCGGTGTGTCCCCTGCCGCCGGAGCTCGATTTTCTAGTGCAGCTCCCGCGAAAGCTAGGCATAGGATGGCGACCATTCGTATCCGTGTCGCACGTCGCGTCATGTTATTTTGCCTGCGGAAAGGAGGAAAAGGGTCGTGGCACCAAATCGCAAATGGCGAGGGACGTAGCGTCGCGTTGCGGAGGTGCCACGTCGATTTGAATTGCTAAATATCTCTTTGGAAAGGCTTTTGTTTTAGGAATCCGTAAGTCGGTTATCGAAGTTGAATCCCAATGGCGTAACTTCGCGCTGCATGGCCTCAAATCCTGCCTTCATAAGCACGATGTCCGCGCCGAAGCAGAGAAAACGTGCGTCGAGGGCGAGAAACTTTTTTACGTTGGCCGCAGAGCTGGCGGTGCGGCCCCAGTGCTTTCCATGTTGGCGTGCCGCATTCGCGATTCGCTGCATCGCCTCTTCCATCACCGGATGGTCGAAATTACCCGGGACGCCTAACTGCAAACTCAAGTCGGCCGGGCCCATCATCAGCACGTCGACTCCTTCCACTCGCGCAATCTGATCGACGTTTTCCAGCGCGGGCAGTTTCAATCTGGATGACAATCAGCGTCTGTTCATTGGCGACGCGCGTGTATGCCTCGAATGGCGCTGCCAAGTAGGGTGCATCGGGATTGGCTCCATCAAAGCCGCGGTGCCCCAGCGGTGGAAACTTGGCCCACTGCACGACCTCTGCTGCTTCCTTGGCATCATCACACTGCGGATACATGATCGCGTGGGCGCCGGCTTCCAGCAGCCTTGCCATTCGCATGAACTCTCCCTTGCCCGGTCGAGCAACAATGTCCGACGAACCGATTCTCGCGGCACGCATCATCCGGGCTGCCGTTTCAACACTATGGCCATGATGCTCCAGGTCAATCCAAATGGCATCGAAGCCCATAAGGCTCACCATTTCGTAGAGTGACTCGTCCATATAGTGCAGCGTTGTCACAAGTACAGGCTCATTTCGGTTCAGTTTCGTCCGCAATCGACTTTTATTCATACAACTTCAGCTCGTCTACACGATTGATGGATGTCGTCGGTCACGGTGCTTCGGCAACCGATTGGCGTCCAATCGGTCATGTTCGCCGTCGCACAGCGCGATTGGCCCAACGTAGTAAGCGGGATGCACGGTAGTTGTTGCTCTGCTGAAACGCCTGGCAGATGCTTGTTCTTCGATTCGATCTGCGAATATACTGCTTTCACGCGCAATCGCAATGACGCGTATTGCCGAACGGACGCTCATCGCGAGGTTAACCGTCGGCAGTTACCCCGCACGAATCAAGTAGTCCCAAGATGAAAAAAGTTGCGGCCTCCGGTAGAATTACTCGAGTACACGTGGTCGATTCGCATACGGCTGGCGAGCCGACGCGGGTTGTGTTGGCTGGTGGGCCGGATGTAGGCGGAGGACCGCTCGCGGATCAGCGACAGACTTTTGCGACGGAATTCGATCAGTTTCGTTCCGCCGTGATCAACGAACCGCGTGGTTCCGACGTATGGGTTGGTGCTCTGCTCTGTGATAATTTCGATCCCAGTTGCATGGCGGGCGTGATTTTTTTTAATAACGTCGGCGTGCTCAACATGTGCGGCCACGGGACGATCGGCTTGGCCGTTACCTTGGCCTACTTGGGACGGATCAAGCCGGGTGAACATCGCATCGACACGCCGGTGGGCCAGGTGGCGATTCAGTTACACGAAGACCTGCATCACGTGACACTGGAAAACGTGCCGAGCTATCGACACGCACAGGGTGTCGCCATCGATGTGCCGTCCTATGGCAGGGTGAGTGGTGACGTGGCATGGGGGGGCAACTGGTTCTTTTTGGTCAACGAGCACAAGCAGCCAATATTGCCGTCCCAGATCGCTCAGCTAACCCACTTTAGTGTGGCCGTTCGTGCGGAGTTAGCTCGCCAAGGAATTACCGGCGCGGGAGCGCGGCTATCGATCACGTCGAACTCATGGCACCGAGCGATTCGGCCAACGGGCGCAACTTTGTCCTCTGTCCCGGAGGAGCCTGGGACCGTTCGCCCTGTGGGACGGGAACGAGTGCCAAGGTGGCTTGCCTTGCAGCCGAGGGCCGCCTGAAGCCAGGCGATGTCTGGCGACAGGAGAGCGTCATCGGCACGTTTTTCGACGCGACATACCGAACAGACGAGCAGGGGCGGCGTGATTCCCCGCGTTACGGGAGCTGCGTGGGTAACCGCGGAAGCGACATTGCTGCTGGACGAAAGTGATCCGTTCGCGATGGGCATTCGACGATGAGTGAAAGTCGGCGAGTAGTCATTGTCGGGGGTGGAGTCATTGGAATCGCGTCGGCCTACTTCCTAAACCGCGCCGGTTTTCACGTCACGATTGTGGAAAAGTCGACGATCGGCGGCGCGTGTTCGCACGGTAATTGTGGCTTGGTTTGCCCCAGCCACGTTTTGCCAATGGCTGAACCGGGGGCGATTCGGGCGACGCTAAGATCGCTGCTGAAACCCCACAGGGCTTTTCGTATTCGACCTCGTCTTGACCCGTGGATTTGGCGCTGGTTGTGGAAGTTCAGTCAGCGTTGCAACCGACAAGACATGCTGCAATCGGCAGCGGCGATTCAACCGTTGCTCTCATCGTCGCTGGAGCTATATAAGCAGCTTGTCTGCGACGAAGGGCTGGATTGTGAATGGCAGAAGCGAGGGTTGTTGTTCGTATATCAGCATGCACGTCCATTGGACGCTTATGCGCCGGTGAACGAACTGTTGACCGCGCAATTTCAGGAACCGGCCGGTCTTATGGACAGTCGCGAATTGTGTGACTTCGAGCCCGCTTTGAAGTCAGGGCTTGCAGGTGGGTGGTATTTTGAGCACAACGCGCACTTGCGACCGGATCGACTGATCGCATCGTGGCGGCAATTGTTGAAACGTCGCGGGGTCCGCATTATCGAACAACAGCCCCTCAGCGGCCTGGAACACACAGACGGACGTGCCACTGCGGCTCAATTGAATGGGACGAACCTGGCGGGCGACGTGTTCTTGGTGGCAACTCGCGCATGGACGCCTCAGCTGGCCGAGATCCTTGGCTATCGTATCCCCATTGAACCGGGCAAGGGCTATTCGGTGACGATGCCGCGTCCCGACAACTGTCCCAGCGTTCCGATGATTTTTCCCGAACACCGAGTGGCGGTGACGCCGTTAACGCAAGATCTTCGGTTGGGTTCCATGATGGAGTTTGTCGGATACGATTCTTCGATCCACGCTGCCCGCTTGCGCCTACTAACGGACGGGGCGAAGAACTACCTGCGCTGCGAACTGCCGAGCGAGTATTCTGAATCCTGGTACGGCTGGTGCCCGATGACGTACGACAGCACTCCGGTCATTGGGCCTTGTCCAGGGTTTGCAAACGTCTTTTTGGCGACGGGACACAACATGTTAGGCCTCAGCATGGCCCCGGCGACGGGTCGCCTGATCAGTGAGATAATCGCGGGCACGCCCCCTCACCTTGCTACGGCTTGTTATGCTGCAACTCGCTTTTGACGGCTAGCGAAAGCATGCTGCTGGTATGCGGAGAACGCGAGGTTGCTTGTTCTGCTGCCGATATCGTATCGTTAGACGCCTGTCGCCCAGGATTACAAAACATCTTCCAAGTGCGCCGGTCCCAGTTCTTCCGGCTCAGCCTCCCGCGCCGCAGCTTTGCGGCGTGCATGTTCGCCCGAGATCAGTTTTGCTACGTCTGCTAAGACGACTGCCAACGACAGACCACCTGGGCACGCCAAATACTTGGAATTCCACACCGGATGGAATGTCTCTTTGAAAGAGCGTAGTTCAGTGAGATCGTCGAAATGGATTCCGTGCCGAAACACGACATCGGCCAGATCGTTCCACAATGGCGCATGTGGCTGGCTTTCAAAGTCTGCGAGCGGCGCCATCCCCAAATTGAACGAGTGGTAGCCTTGATGCTTTGCCCACTGCAACAATTCCGACATGAAGAAAGGCATGATTTCATTCGACAGGTGAGGTAAGTACCGCAGGAGGTCGACCGATACCTCTTCACGACCGGCGCTCTGCCATAAATTGGCAAAACCCAGGATACGTTGTGGATCGCGGACGACGGCGATGGGAAAACGCCGTAGATAGTCATCCTGAAAATAGCCGGCTGAAAAGGCATTTTCCTGCTGGCCTTTGACCATGAGCCACTCGTCGGAGATTTCACGCAATTCAGGAAGGATTTGCGTGATGGAATTCGCTTCGACGATTTCGAAGCGAAAATTGCCGTCCGGAAAATGGTCCATTCCCCCCGGCAGTTGACCTTTGTCTCGTTGTGTGGCATCGAACGTGGGCAACAAGACGCGTGCCTCTTCCCCGATCTTCACGAGTGCCAATCCCAGCTCGATGTATAGCGGCAGGTGTTCTTCGTCAACTTGGTAGAACACCATCCGGCGTCCGGTGACGTCACACAATTCCCAAAACTCCCAGGCAAGCTCCCGGATCGCGGTTTGAGGCCCAACGGGATCGCCCATGGCTACACAGCTGTTGCCATGCAGGTCAAACATGACAAAACCATCTCGCTGGCGATTGAACAACAGGCGTTTGTCGCCAACCATTGCCAGGTGGCTTGCGGCGCGAGGAGAGCGAACGATAATCCGTTCGGCGTCCTGGAGGTCCTGAGCCGTGGCGACCCCGGGTATCGGCTCGTGAACTCGCAGGATGCGCACGACGAGCAGCATCAGACAGATGACGACCGCGGCAAACGTAGCCCGCAGTGAGCGAGCCGCCGTAGCATCGAAGGCGAATTGCCACCACAGCTCGTGCTGGTACTCTGTGTATTTGAACGCAAAGAAAAACAGCCAAAGCGTGCAGCCTAATGCTCCGATGACCGCAACCAACCAACTGACCGAGACCCAGTCCGTTAATTGAACGCCTCGCCGGAAGAAGTACGGGTGCGCCGGGACAAAGACCACCAGTACGACACCCATCCCGACGGTGAGCGAGGGATGAGCCCCTTGGAAGATGAGCAGCAGGGTACCGATCGCAAGCAACCCACACACCACCAAGTAGGCCTGTTCGGTGCGGCGCTGTAGCCCCCGTGTCCAAAGCAACATGAGCACGCCCGTGACGCTACTCAAGATATGTGCGACTTCGACGACGGCCAGAGGCACGACTTGCAGCACGCCCAGCAAGCGTTCGGGTTCCGCCGGTGTCGCCCCGACAAATAGCAAGACGACTCCGGCAAAAAACACAACGAGGGTAAGTAAACGAGGTGCGACGACCGGGGCCCAGCGTCCCAACTCGGAGACGACACCTCGAGCGCGATCTTGATGCACCGCCACTTCATGTAGTCCGAGCATCAACAGGCCGATTGCGAGTGGGAACAGGAAGTAAATCGCACGAAATGCCAACAGTGCTCCCATGACGCTGGGATGATCGGTAGGATTCAGTAACACGACAATCAGTAACTCTAAAACGCCCAAGCCGCCGGGGACTTGCGTGATTAATGTGGCGATCAGCCCCAACAAGTAGACGGTCAGAAATGAAAAATAGTCCACTTCTACCGTGGGAGGGAGCAACACGTACAGGACACCGGCCGCAACCATCAAATCCATTGTGGCCACCAGGTATTGCAGGATAGAGAGCCCGAGCGGGGGCGGTGAAAACTCCCATTTACCCAACCGCACGCCTCGAGGCTCAAACCAACACAGAGCCAGGTAACCTAGGGCCAAGCTCAACGCCAGTATCCCAATCGGTTGTGTCGACACGAAGGGAAGGTGCAGTGCGCGAGGGATCGATACAGGTCGCCAAATGAACATGACGCCGGAGATGGCGAACAAGCCTATCCAGAACGTCACGCTCAGGATCAACACCATCCGCACGATGTCGACGGCTGTCAGTCCCCACGCGGAATACAGGCGGTAGCGTACGGTGGATCCACCCAACAAATTGCCCAAATTGTTGCCCACAGCGCAGCCTAAAAAGGAGCCGAAGGCGACCCTGAGCCAGTGCATCTTTTGGCCCAAATAGGCCACGCCAAGCATGTCATAGCCGATTAAGATCAGGTAGTTGAGAAAAGTCAATCCAACGGCCGACCATAGCACCGACGTCGGAATACGGGCCAGACTTTCCAGGAAGTCGCGCAGTTCGTATTCGCGCAACTCGTAACGTAGCAGCCAAAGCGAGCCCACGACCACGGCCAGTACCAAGACGGGACCGACCAGAATCCGCAGATAGTTCTTCATCGGGGCAGTTGCCTGAGGCGATCGGGTAAAAAGGCCCCATCCTACCGTAGTCCACCCGAGTTTGGGTAGGTACGTTGGTTGGTGGCGGGGAACGTACCAGTGGGCTGCAACGGTAAAAGCCGCTATGGAAACGGACGCCGGGCCGTTCAACGCCGTTTACGCGTCGTCGGAGTCCTTCAACTTGCGATAGAGCGTCTTGCGATCGAGGCCCAGAATTCGGGCGGCTTGAGATCGATTGCCTCCGGCGGCTTCCAAAACGTGCTGGATATAATTGCGTTCCAGTTCCTGCAGGGAAATCAGTTGGCTGGGATCCAGGCCATCAATGACAACTTGCCGACCTCGATAGGATCGGATCTTTTCGGGCAAATCCTCGGGCACGAGATGGTCGTGCGAAGTCAGCGCCACGGCTCGTTCAATCGCATTTCTCAGCTCCCGGACATTGCCGGGCCAATTGTAAGCCAACAGTCGCTCGGCGGCCGGTCGACTAATGCCGGTCACGGGGCGATCCATTGCTTCTGCATAACCCGTCAAAAAATGTCGAGCCAGCAACAGAATATCGGCACCGTGCGCCCGTAGCGGCGGCAATTCGATCGAAATGACATTGATGCGATAGAACAGATCCTCACGAAACAAGTTTTCCTGCACGGCATCTTCCAAATCACGATTCGTTGCGGAAATCAGCCGAGCGTCGAATGGTACTTCCTGACTGCCTCCCACGGGCGCGGCACCTTCCGTTCCTCCAACGCTCGCAACAACTTGACCTGCATCGCTTGTGGCAGTTCGCCGATCTCGTCCAAAAACAGGGTTCCGCCTTCGGCCTGGACGAATAGCCCTTTGCGCGCTTCGCGGGCGTCCGTAAAGGCGCCCTTCGCATGCCCGAACAGTTCGCTTTCTAAGAGCGTTTCCGGCAAAGCGCCGCAATTCACAGCAACAAACGGGCCGGTCGCGCGGCGCGATTTGCGATGCAGCCAGCGGGCGACCAATTCCTTGCCTGTGCCACTTTCGCCGGTCAACAACACGCTGGTCTCCGTGGGAGCGATCTGCAGAAGTTGCCGATAAACCGATTGCATGGCCGGACTTTCCCCCAACACGTCCCCGAATTGTGCGGCTCGATCCACCGTCTCGGTCAATCGCCGGACCTGTTGTTGCAGGCGATGGTGCTTGACGGCTCGTTCCAATGAAACGGCCAGCAAATCCATTTCTACCGGTTTGGTAATAAAGTCATATGCTCCCGCACGCAGCGCGGCAACAGCCGTATCCATGTTGCCGAATGCGGTCATTACAACCACGGGAATATCCGGGCGCTCTTCACCAATCTGACGACACAAATCAATTCCATTGGTGCCCGGCATGCGGACATCGGTCAAAACCGCATCGCAGTCGTCCGCAACGAGCGTTTTCAACGCGTCAAGAGCGTTCGTAAAGGATTGAGTCGAAAAGCCTGCGCAGCCGCAGGTCGACGTCCAACAGCTCGCACATCGACCGTTCGTCATCGACAATTAGGATTCTTCCTGACACGATAGGTCCTCCTGGGGCACATAGATGTCGAATCGAGCACCACGGCCTGACTCACTGTGTACATCAATCCAACCGCCATGTTCTTGTACGATCCCGTAGGCAATGGATAGTCCCAGTCCCGTGCCTTCACCCACGTCCTTGGTGGTAAAAAACGGCTCGAACATTTGTTCTCGGACGTCGGCCGCGATACCTGGACCTTGGTCGACAATGCCGATCCGCGCCCAATGGGTTGTCGGCAATCCCGCGGGTGATGATCGTTCGCGCCTATCGACGTGCACTTGGACTTCGCCCGGCTGCGTCATCACTTGAATGGCGTTCATTACGATGTTTGTCACCACCTGTTGTAGTTGACCGTCGTCGACGTCGGCAATAACGGGTTCGTCGGGCAAGTGGGTTGCGAGAACGATCTGCTTTTTGTCTGCCAACGGCTGCAGCATATGGAGTGTTCTTTTTACCAGGTCGCAGACTTCAACACGTTGTCGGTGAGGCGGGCGTTGGCGGGCAAAATCCAACAGTTGGCGAACGATGCCGGTGATTCGGTCCGCCTCGGATTTGATCGTCCGCGCACTTTCCGTCACTTCGCTGTCGGAGAGTTTTCCCGATGCAATCAGACTGGCGCGGCCGGCGACGACGTTCAACGGCGTGCCCAGTTCGTGCGCCAGTCCGGCTGCCAGACGACCGACGGTCTTGAGTCGATCGGCGTGCCGTAGTTGTTCCACCACAGCCAGGCGTTGCGTCGATTCTGACGCAATGCGTTGTTGCTGGCTCACCAGTTTTTCACACATTTGATTCAATGCTTCGCCCAACTGTGAGAGTTCATCGTTGCTACCCAATTGCAACGGCTTCGAGAAATCTCCCTCGCCAATTCGCTTGGTCTTGTCGATCAAGGCCTTCAGAGGATGAGCGACCCAGTGCAAACCGGCCAGGTAGGTGATTCCAATACAGACCATTCCCAGTGCGCCGATCGTGATGAGGGCGTTCCAGGCGGTTTGCCGCGCCTGACGCTCGACTTCCGCCAAAGAATCGGTGATTTCGAGACCGCCGAGTCGACCTGAACCGGTCTGCAGGGGCAAGTAGGTATGCAATTGACGTCTGCCAATGGCATCCTGAGAGATTACCGAGACCACCTGTCCGATGCGAATCGTCGTCCAGTATTCAGGTCGTCCGTGTGGCAACAACTCGGCCGGCGCACTTCGTTCAAACCAGACCCATCGCACGGTGACGCCACGATCTCGCGCCGCCGCCAATTGGTCTAATAGCCGAACCACTCCCGCCGGACCCTCGGTTTGCATCGCTGTCGCCAGACGATCGTGCAACTGGCGGCCAAATTGACGGGCCAGTTGCTGCTGATTCGCGCGGAATTCCTCGTATGCAGAGCGTACCGAGAAATAGCTGGCTACGGCCGTGAAGATGACCACCGTGATCAATAGCACGGACATGATCTTCGCGGTTAATTTCATCGCAAGTCCTCGTATCTCGAAGGGTTTCGCGCTCACGGATTTCCGATGGGGCATTTTGCCTCATTGGGGAGACCTGCCCCAGCCTCGTCACGCGCTGCTACTGCGTGAAGAGGCCGTGGCAGGCCTATTCGGCAGTTCGGTGCGAATTTTATGCCTTCGGCACGTGGACTGCATTACTGGCATCTCACGAAGAAACGCGTCGGGGGGACAAGGCCCACGGCCGTTCGACTATCGATTCAATGATCGGACAATTAGGACATCGCTTCAATCTATTCTTGGAAAGGACAACCACAAATGAGTAACAAACTGCGAACGAACCGCTGGTGGACCGGCGCTGCCGCAGCGGCCTTGGTGGCCGTCAGCGTGGCGGCAGCCCAGTACACAACTGTCATCGCCCGCGAACAGGCCGCCCAGGCGACCCCGATCGTGTACACGACCAAATCGGCGCCGCCAATTAGTCAAGCCGACGCCAACCGTGCCGTTTCGTCGGCCAAGGACCTGTCGACAGCCTTTCGTGTAGCTGCCGATCGCGTGTTGCCTTCGCTGGTAACGATCGAAACGACGCAAAGTAACGAGGCGACCGTCGACGACGACGCCCCGGCATCTCCGTTCGAAGGTCGCAACCCCTTCCAGGGCACACCGTTCGAGGACATGTTCCCCGATGGACCGTTAGGCAAGGGATTTCGTTTTGAGGCTCCGCAGCATCCGCGTCAACCGCAGCACGGTCTTGGATCGGGCGTGATTTTCGACGCCGCGGGCTTGATCATGACAAATAATCACGTCGTTGCCGGCGGCAAGGATGTGAGCGTGCTGGTTCGTCTTTCCGACGGTCGCGAATTCGTGGCCGACGGCGTCTGGACGGACCCCAAAACGGACATCGCTGTAGTGAAGATTTCGGGCGCCAAGGACCTGGTTCCTGCACAGTTGGCCGATAGTGATCAGGTCGCCGTTGGGGATTGGGTGTTGGCCCTGGGCCAGCCATTCGGACTGGAGAGTACGGTTACAGCCGGAATCATCAGTGCGACCCACCGTGGTGTTGGAATTAACGCTCGCGAAACGTTCTTGCAGACTGACGCCGCGATCAATCCGGGGAACAGCGGTGGTCCGCTGGTGAACTTGGATGGTCAAGTGGTCGGTATCAACACGGCCATCTCTTCACGGGGTGGCGGAAATGACGGCGTGGGATTCGCCATTCCGATCAATCTCGCCAAGTGGGTCGCCGACCAGTTGGCCAACGGCGGTACTGTGCATCGTGCCTACCTGGGGGTCGGCATTCAGTCGGTTGACGCAAAACTGGCTGAACAGTTTGGCGTTAAGCCGCGCCAAGGCGTGTTGGTCACGGAAGTGTATCCGGATACTCCGGCAGCCAAGGCCGGCTTGAAAGCTGGTGATGTGATTGTCGAGTACGCGGGGATCGCGGTAAACAATCCTCAGGATCTGCAGGTCATCGTCGAGCGGTCCAAACTGGGACATCGTCATGAACTGAAGGTCGTGCGTGATGGCGAAATGACAACGCTTGGATTCGTGCCGGAAGCCCAACCCGCAGACTTTGGTGAACGCATGGAACGTTCGGGCCAGATGCATACGGTTCCAGGTGATTCAGGGCTCGGAGCCTACGGCGCCGAGGTCAGCAACCTGACGGCCGATGTCGCTCGCAAGCTGGGCATGAAAGACGAATCGGGTGTCGTGATCACGGATGTGGAAAGCGGCAGCATTGCGGAGACGGCAGGATTAGAGGCCGGAATGGTGGTTGTCGAGATCGATCGGAAACCGATCACCAATGTCGACGATTGCAAGGCAGTCCTGAAAGACCACGATAAGGGTGCCGAGCTGCTGTTGCGGGTCAAGACTCAACAGGGCTCGCGGTTTGTGGTGCTTAAGCCGTAGGCTTCGCCCGAATCAAAACGACCTCATCCGTCGATCGGGTCCCATTCTCAGATCCTCACTGACACCGATCGACTCAACGCCGGCGACGGATCCTCAACCGTCTGCCGGCGTTGCTTTTTTGACGCGGCCCGATCCTTCATCGCCCAACGGCTTCATGCAGCGAACTCCGCGAGTTTTAGGTGGCAGGCGGTTGAGGGTCACCTTCGTAGTATTCTCGAAGCACGCGCACACGCTTGACTAACACACCAATCAGCGATCCGAGCACTCCCAAACAGGCGACGAAGATACAGCTGTAGGGAGGAGCCAACAGCATATCGTCAACATGATTAAATACCAGAATTCCGTATCCTAACAAACACGCGACGGTCATCATGTTCACATACCGCACGCGCAGGAAGAGACCCGAGCTCGCAATTAGTACAGGATAGCCGACCAACAGTACGTCCCTTGGCGGCGTAACACTATTGAGCACGTAGGTGAACAGCGCGACATCCACGATTCCCCACGTGACACAGGCAGCATCGCGCCAACGTGGCAGATTCATGAATCGTTGCAGGAGGGAGCCAACTCAGGGCGGCCCATGTTGTCAATGTCACCGTATGGCCCATTAGATAGGCAAAGTCCGTATTCATGAGCCATTTATTCGTCCAGGAGATTACCAGTACGGCGAGAATCGCCACCCAATGGGTGATCAAACTAGGTTCGCGGCGCCACCAACGCTTCAATCGGCTGGAGAGCGAATCGTGGGGCCACAGAATCGGCTCGTCCTTCAAGTACTGCCGCAGGTCTTCGGCCAGGGTGGTCGCAGATGGGTAGCGGTCCTTGGGACATTTTTCCATCGCGCGACGACAGATTTTCTCCAATACAGCGGGAATATTGCGGTTGTGCGAGGTGATGGGATCCGGATCGCGGTCAAGCACCTGGAGGACAATATGGATAATCCCCTGCTGGTGGGCATATGCGACGGCATCGGCAACCTTCATCACGTATTCGGAGGCCACACGTGGTGGCAACGGGCCGTTCGCGATCTGTTCCGTCAGACTGCCACCTCCGACGAACGCCATTGAGAAATAGTCCACATCTTCAATTCGCCCTACTTCGTAGATTGGCACGATACTCGGATGATCTAATTGCGCCGCGGCTGCTGCTTCCGCTCGAAACCGCTGCACATCATCGACTCCGGCAAATTGTCCCGCTCGGATAATCTTGATGGCGACAATGCGATTCAGCGACCGCTGTCTGGCTCGGAAGACGACGCCCATGCCGCCTCGGTTGATCTCTTCCAAGATTTCGTAATCACCGAATCGCCCGCCTGCCGGGGTGGAGGACGACGGGGTGTCTGTGTCGATGGCACGATGTGCAGCGCGGTCGTAGGGCAAGTCGGACGCTTTGGCGGAGTCGAAAGGCGGTTGGCTCAGTGGAGGTAGCGTCGGTGCGCCACCCGTTGCCGCCGCGGCTTGCCAAGGCGAGAACTGTTCTAGTCGCTGATGTGCACTAAAGAATGCTTGTAGCGACTCTGTCAATTCGGGATGTGCCGAAATGATTGCGTCGACATCAGGTTTCTCTCCTCGGTTTCGCGCCTGCAGATAGTCCACAATAGCCGCGGCAAGTCGCTCCGACTTGGGACTATTCGCTGAACCGTCGACGTTCATGAACACCTATTTACTGGCCAGAAAAGACGCGAATGACAGCGAGCGCTAGCGCAACGGACCATCTCCAAAGTCCGACGACGCACAACTTTTTGTGTGGACCAGTCGATGCGTTCGAGGATAGGCGATGCGTCGCCCGTCAGCAACTGCCTGGTACGGTCAGGGGCGGCGATTTCACGTGAGTCGATTCGCGGAATGGTCCGTTGCCCACGAGCCCGGCCGGTTGCGATAGAATATGCCTCGCCGTTCAATCGGCCCACAAAGAAAAGTCCTCCATCGAAGTTCTAGGTACGACGGTCGACCATCATGAATTGTTCCTTATTCCTTCGCAAATCGATCCTGCCACACTGGCTTGTCTTGATTCCGCTCGTTGTGTCTCGGTTGTGCGGGCCGCTGGCAGCTGAGCCGGCACCGCAAACGGACCCAAACCAGGCAGCACGGGAGTGGGATGTTGTTGTGTATGGAGGAACGTCGGCCGCGGTGATTGCCGCCGTGCAAGCAAAGCGCATGGGCAAGTCTGTGATACTGGTTTGTCCCGACAAGCACCTGGGAGGTTTGACGTCAGGCGGGTTGGGTTGGACCGATACGGGTGACAAGTCGGTGATCGGGGGATTGTCTCGCGATTTCTACCATCGCATTTGGGTGTACTATCAACAGGACACTGCCTGGAAATGGCAGCGACAGGACGAGTATGGAAATCGCGGGCAAGGCACAGCAGCGGTCGACGGGCGCAACGCACGATGTGGATTTTTGAACCACACGCGGCCGAGGTAGTATTTGAAGGCTACATCGACGATTATCAGATCCCCGTGGTTCGGGAAGTGTGGCTCAATCGTGAGTCTGGCGTCGAAAAGTACGAGGGTCGCATCCGTACGATCACCATGACGGACGGTCGCGTCTACCGCGGCAAAATGTTCATTGACGCCACCTACGAAGGCGATCTGTTGGCGGCCGCGGAGGTCGACTTTGCGGTCGGTCGTGAGGGCCGGTCGACATACGAAGAGCTATGGAACGGTGTGCAGACGGGCGTGCTGCATCACCGCCACCACTTTGGCGTTCTGTCGCAGCCGATAGATCCTTATCGGATTCCCGGTGACACGACTAGCGGTTTATTGCCTCGGATTAGTGCGGACCCGCCCGGCGAATTCGGTGCCGCCGATGATCGCATTCAGGCGTATTGCTTTCGCATGTGTTTGACGAAAGTGCCTGAAAACCGCGTTCCTTTTCCTCGGCCCGATGGCTACGATCCCGCCCAATACGAATTGCTCTTGCGTATATTCAACGCCGGCTGGCGCGAACAATTTGACAAATTCGATCCGATCCCCAACTGGAAAACCGACACCAACAATCACGGGCCCTTTAGCACGGACAACATCGGCTACAACTACGACTATCCGGACGCGAGTTATGCACGCCGAAAGGACATCGTCCAGGAACACGAGCGTTACCAGAAGGGCCTCATGTATTTCATGTCGCACGATCCGCGAATGCCCGCGGAGATCCAATCTCAGGTTAGCCAGTGGGGCCTGGCCAAAGACGAATTCACCGACAACGGGAATTGGCCACATCAGATTTACGTCCGCGAAGCTCGGCGAATGCGAGGAGTATTCGTGATGACTGAGCACGAATTGTTGAAACGCCGCCCCACGCCTGAACCCATTGGCATGGGATCGTACACCATGGATTCGCACAACGTGCAGCGATACGTGACACCCGCTGGGTACGTCCAAAACGAAGGAGATATCGGTGTTTCGACGCACGGTCCGTATCAGATCGCTCTGGGCGCGATCTTGCCAAAGCCCGCGGATTGCACGAATCTGCTCGTGCCGGTCTGCGTTTCCAGCAGCCATATTGCGTTTGGCTCAATTCGTATGGAACCCGTGTTCATGATCCTGGGACAATCGGCCGCCACGCTGGCGAGTTTGGCCATCGATCAGGACAACACCATCCAAGAGGTACCATACCAACTGCTGCGGGAGCGTTTACTGCAGGATGGGCAGGTGCTTGATCTACCTTAAGACGGGCAGTTTGCGTCCGCCTAGCGGCTCGACGCAAAGCATGATGAACGCGCCTGGCTGCGGGTCGGCGCACACCTGTCCGCAACGCCCCGGCGACGGTGGGCATTGCTGGTATACATATTCGGGACGATGTACGTCCGACGATTTGTTCGGCAGTTAGCTTGGGGCAAAGCACGGTGCAGATCCGGAGCAGATCGTCACGAGCAAAAGGTTGACTTTGCCTAGAAAAACGATCCAATACTCGTTACCAACCCATCACCGATGAGGCCCTGCAACGAGTAGAACGAAATTGCTCGCCAGTCTCGAGTCCTCAGCCATTCAGCGAAAGTCGGACGTATGCGATCTAGTCTGCGGCGGAAGACCATGGCGTGGCGCAATTGTGACAGTTCCTCACCACACTTTGAAATGTTGGAATCGCGGCGTGTATTGGCAGGTGAGCCGCTAATTATCAGTGAGTTCATGGCCGCCAACGTTTCGGTAATAACCGACCGTTATCGTGAATACAGTGACTGGATTGAGATTTACAACCCGACCGACCAAGATGTGGCCTTGGAAGGTTGGTCCTTGACCGATGATCCGGACCTGTTGGATAAGTGGGAATTCCCTGAGGCGTCCGTGGCAGCCCATGAGACACTGCTGGTATTCGCCAGTGGTCGCGGACGCTCGACCTCATCCCAATTCCATACGAACTTCAAGTTGGCACCCGAAGGCGAATACCTGGCGCTGGTGCGTCCTGACGGAACCGTGGCTCACGAGTACGGCCCGGAATACGCGGACCAACGTGGCGACGTTTCCTACGGGGTCGTATTCGACGAGCAAGGTCCGCGGCCGACTGAGTTTCAATATTTCCCCGCGCCCACGCCGGGCGCGACGAATGGGCCAGGCGTCACGGGATTTGCCACGGACGTGAGTTTCAGCGTACCGCGTGGCTTTTTTGATGCGCCCTTTGACGTTTCGCTGGTTACCAGCACCGCGTTCGGCCAAATCTATTACACCACGGACGGCAGTGCGCCTGCACCTGACAATGGCCAGCGCTACACCGACCCGATAACGATCGATACGACGACGACCTTGCGGGCGGCGGCCTTCGCAGACGGCCTGGGATCCAGCCATGCCACGACCCAGACCTACATTTTTTTGGATGATGTATTAAAGCAGGATGGCGCTGGCTTGCCAGAACAATGGGGATACTTCGATGACCAGGGACCGCCGCGGCCGGCGCGGATGAAAGCCAACTATGAGGTGGACCCCGAAGTTGTAAACGACCCCGCTTATCGCGACACGATCAAGGATGACCTACGTTCGATTCCCACGTTGTCCGTGGTGCTGGACCCAGAGGACCTGTGGAATTTCGACACGGGGCTGTACATGAATCCCGAACGCACCGGCGCAGAGTGGGAACGTCCTGTGTCGTTGGAATGGATGGATACCAATGGCGACACGGAATTCGCCGTCCAAGCGGGCATCAAGATTCACGGAGGCTGGGCACGGCGGTTTTCACAGACCGCGAAACTCTCCTTTCGAGTCGTGTTCCAAGGTCAATACGGTCCTTCCAGTTTACAGTATCCGATGTTTGGCCCCGATGCGGCGGATGAGTTTTCGGAAATCGTTCTGCGGGGCGGATTCAATGACTCGTGGCGAGTAAGCGAAAGCAATAACACGTACATGCAGGATCAATGGACGCGTATCACCCAGAACGAAATGGGAGGTTTAGCGCCCCATCATACCTACGTCCACTTGTACTTAAATGGTCTCTATTGGGGCCTTTATAGTCCCACGGAGCGTCCCAATGGCTTGTGGGCCGCGAACTACCAAGGAGGGCAAGCTGACGAATACGATGTGATCAACACGGGAGGGAATGTCGTTGACGGAGATTCCACAGCCTGGAACGAACTAAGTCGCGCACTGGCACCCAGCCGTTTTGATTATGACACCATCAAGGACATGGTCGATATCGAAAGCTTCATCGACTATATGATCGTCAATCAATATGTCGGCAACTGGGACTGGCCTCACAATAACTGGTACGCGTCGCGACGCCGCGTTGAAGGGGCCAAATGGCAATTCCACTCGTGGGATGCGGAGGCAGCATTTCAAAATGGCACGACCATCAACCGGGTGAAAGGCGATATTACGGCTGCTGTCGGGCCGAGCAATTTGTACCTGGCCCTGATGGAGGTACCGGAATTTCAACGACTCTACGCAGATCGTATCTACAAGCATCTGTATGGCGATGGTGCCTTGACGCCCGAGGCCAACGCCGTACGGCTGCGAGAAATCGCGGCACAGATCGATCGAGCAATCGTCGGAGAATCGGCCCGCTGGGGAGACGGGAAGGACAATTCCGGGCGTCCGGCCACGCGCGACCGAAGTTGGATCCCGCGCATCGACAACATCGCCGATAGCTATTTTCCCGCTCGTAACGAACGAATGCTGCAGCAATTTCGTGACGCGAGCTTTTATCCCGATCTGGACCCACCGCAATACGATCCTTGGGGTGGGCATGTTACCCTCGATACGGCCATTCAGCTAACGGCGCCGGCCGGTGATATCTATTACACCATCGATGGAACCGATCCGCTGACGCCGGAAAGGACTGTCAGCGAATCCGCAATCCGGCTCAATTCGTATGACTTGGTGACATCGGAGAGCGACGCGCAGCTGTTAGTCCCGACGGGTGGAGTCGGCGAAGCGAATTGGCAGGCATTGGGTTTTGACGATAGCGGTTGGCTGACAGGCAAAGCAGCCCTGGGATACGACACAGGTGTCGCCGAAGACCCGATCATGGCACCCCAAGGGTTCTCCGTGAGCGAAGTCCTCTCCAGTGAACGACTCAATACCATGACAGAAGCCGAAGCAGTGCTGGCCGGCGCAAACCAGATCCGCACGGTGACGGAGAACGATGTACCGGTCATCAACTACCACGATTTGGGGCGCGAAGCTCATTTCGGCGATAGTCTGCCGTTCCCCGTCAATGGCAGCAATTACGTACTCGATATCGATGCCAAGATACTTGTCAACCAGACCGGTACGTATACGTTCGGGATCACCAGCAACGACGGTGCAAAACTGCTTATCGACGGAAACGTCCTCTTTGGCGACGAAGACCGTCATTCAACGCGTGATGCCTTTGGTAGCATCGATCTGCCGGCCGGTGAACACGATGTCAAATTAATTATGTTCCAGCGGCTCAGTTCGGCTGCCCTCGAATTCTATTATGCCCCAGGGACGAAGACGGAGTTCGATGACGAATTCCTGCTGGTTGGTGACCATCAAAATCGCCCTCTGAACGATTTGATCCTGTCTGATCTGCGGGACGAAATGTTGGATCATAATGCTTCTGCCTACGTGCGCATTCCCTTTTCCGTCCAGCAGACCGCTGCAATCGATCGGCTCCAGTTGCGAATGAACTACGATGATGGATTCGTCGCTTACTTAAATGGAGTCGAAGTAGCCCTGCGCCGCGGCCCCCGACACGCTTGCGTATGATGCCACGTCCACCACGACACGTGGGGATGTGTTGGTGATCAGCAAGCAGACGTTTGACATCGCCAATGCGTCAGATTTGCTGCACGACGGTCCGAACGTCTTGGCGTTTCAGGCCCTAAACCGTGATCGCAGCGACGCGGATTTTCTGTTGGCCCCGGAACTGGTTGCGTACCCGAAGCAGAGTAGTTTTCAGGTTACAGAAACATCCCAAGTGAAAGCGCGCGTGGTCGTCGGCGATGTGTGGTCCGCCGTCACGGAGGCGAGTTTCTCATTGGCTGTGCCCGCCGACAGCAATAACCTCCGGATCAGCGAAATCCATTACCACCCCGCAGATCCATCTCCGGCGGAAACCCAAGCGGGATTTTCGGATGGCGACGAATTCGAGTTTTTGGAACTGGTTAACATCAGCGACCAGCCAGTAGACCTCAGCGATGTCAGGCTGCGGCAAGTCGAGATTAATGGAGAACTCCAGGGCGTCAGCTTTGATTTCGCAACGAGCCAATGGCGCGAGCTTGCACCGGGACAGCATGTTGTCGTGGTCGAAAACCAGGAAGCTTTTGAAGCACGTTATGGGAGCGAGCTGCCGATTGCCGGGCAATGGGTGGGCGGGCTCAGTAACGCATCGGAAACCGTCTTGTTGACCGCCGGTGGTGAGACAATTCACCAGTTTGCGTATAGTGACGCTTGGTTCCCAGTCACGGACGGCAATGGCCCATCGCTGGAGCGAATCGATCCGACCGCCGCCGATTTGGACCTGTGGGCGAGCGCTGCCGCATGGCGTCCTAGTGCCCTGTCTGGCGGAACGCCTGGGCGTGACGGAGGTTATCTGCCGGGCGACGCGAACCGCGACGGTGTTTTTGACTCGGCTGACCTCGTACTTGCACTACAGGCGTCTGAGTTTGAAGATCAAGTCAGCGGCAATTCATCCTGGGAGGAAGGCGATTGGGATGGTGACGGCGACTTCACAACTCGCGACCTGGTGCTCGCCTTTGAAATCAATCGTTTTGTGCCTCCCAACGCATCCTTTATTGCCAATGCGGTCGACGCTGCGCTCGATGACCCGCTTCACGACGACGCCCCGTAGTCACGTTGGTCCGCAGCGAGTCGCCACGCGCGACAGCAAAGGGCGGATTTGAGCGATGGACGCGAATGCGGTTGGCCCCGTACCGAGTATGTTTTGCCTCGTGTCGTGTGTGTTGTCATTCGAAAGTCCACAGAATGACGCTTTTTCATCCTTTACGAATACGCGTTTCCCCGCGATCACGGGATACGCATAGGTAGGCGAGTCCGCAACCTTGTATTCGGCTAGCTGCTGGAACTTCTCTGAGTTGGGTTCCAGGACGGTCAACTTGCCGGTTGGTGTCAAAACGAACAACACGGAACCGGCGTCGACAATCGATCCATAGCCTCCGCCTCCTCGTCCGCGGCGCCCGCCGGACGACTGCTCGTTTTCAGCTTGTTCAACTCCCAGCGGTGCGGTCCAAGCCGTTTCTCCCGTCGACGCATTGATGCAGAACAGCACATCGCGATTGGAAAGACCATAGACATACTCAACAACGGGTACTCCCTGCCGGCCGTAGCCAGAGTTAGACCGCCGAGCAAAGGTCCTGGATCTTCACGCAAACACGCACCCGCCAAGAAGCTCGGTCGGACCTTCCGGTTCAATCAGGTACAATGCCCGGTTTGTGTGTCGGATTGTCGGTCCTGCGCGGCCTTGCCCACATCCCGGCCTGCGACTACCTGCTTCCTGTGGGAAAATGGGCCCGAGGGCGACACACGCTACTTACGCAATTTCACATAGCTCACCACGATACGCACGGATCCTCATCCGATGAACGATCTTGAACCGACGCTATCGACAATTCGCGAAGCGCACGAACGCATTCGCAGCCACATCGTAAGGACTCCGGTAATATGCGTCGCGGAATTGAGCGACCCGTTACAAGTGGAGTTGCGGCTGAAATGTGAAAACATGCAGCGCATGGGGGCCTTTAAATCGCGTGGCGCATGCAACGCCGTGTTTTCGCTGTCCGATGCCCAGGCGGCATCAGGCGTTTGTGCCCATTCATCGGGTAATCATGCGGCCGCACTCGCCCGTGCTGCTCGACGGAGGGACATTCCGGCACATATTGTCATGCCGCACAATTCACGCTCCAATAAACTCCAGGCCGTTCGCGATCTAGGAATCGAACCCATCCTTTCCGGACCTTCGCCGGCGGAACGCCAAGCGGCTATCGAGCAGGTCATGGAGCGAACCGGAGCCAATCTGATTCATCCTTACGACGACTATCGTGTGATCGCGGGACAGGCGACTGCGGCGGTTGAATTGCTCGAGGAAATCGAACTCCCCGACGTTTTGCTGGTTCCCTTGGGTGGTGGCGGATTGTTGGCGGGTACGCTATTGGCGGTAAAGTCGCTAGCGCCGACCGTGGAAGTAATTGGCGTCGAGCCCGTGTGGGCCGATGACGGCTATCGCAGCTGGAAGGCCGGGTGTATCCAACAACCTACTCGGTTCGACACCATGGCCGACGGGCTGCGCACGTCGTTGGGCGAATTAACATTCCCCATTATTCAGCGACTTGTGGATGACATTCTCTTATGCAGCGAAACCGAGATTGCCACAGCAACGGAACGATTGATGAACGTCGGGAAGTTAGTGGTCGAACCCTCGGGAGCTGTCCCGCTTGCGGCCGTTCTGGCCAACGTTTCACGCTTTCGACGCCGTCGGGTCGCTCTGCTAATCTCCGGAGGAAATATGCAGGTGGGTCTTACCACATAGCCAACCGGCAGTGCGTCATTCGACCAGATCGAGTGGGCGATCGTCACGGGTATCCAGCAGTCCGTAAGTCGTGTACGACCAAACTCGCATGGTTCCCCCTGACTTCACGCCACGGCCAGACTGGGCCGTTTGCACCCATACTTCGTCCCCGCGAGCCTGCAAACGAAAGCTTAGGTGATATCGCATTTGAAGCGCGATGCTTCGGGGTTTGGCGGCAAAGCACGGTGGAAGGCGCGCTAGATTGTAAAGAAAACTTGTGCGGCCGTCCGACGCAACAACCATTCACGGTCTCCCGCAGACAGGAAGTCAAGTCCGTGGCGTACCAGGTCAATTGACGCTCGGTAGGTATGATCGCCCTGCAGTTGATAAGGCGAGTCACTAGCCCACATCAGCCGCTCCACGCCGAATGCGTCGATCATTCGGCGAATCATTGGTACCAGATCCGTGTAAGGCGGTTGTTTCTTACCTAGCGCGTAAAATGCCGACACCTTGACATACGTGCGAGGGTGTCGCGACAAACGCGCCAGCACCTCCAAGTCTGACTTGCGGATTTGGCCATCGATGCCGATGCGAGCAAAATGGTCGATAACGACAGGCGTCGCCGGATACTCCGCACACATCTGATCAATGGCTGGCAAGTCGGTTGGATTGATCAAGCAGCAGATATTTTTGGCCCGTTTTAGCAGCCGTCGACCACATTTCGGGCATTCCGCCCTCAAGCCAGCGCCGGCCATAGATCTGAGGGTTGATGCGAAAACCGGTTACGTGTTGTTTCAACAAGCCGATCATCTGCTGGCCGGGTTCGTTCGAGAAACTGTCAACCATGGCGACGACACGAAATGTATCCGGATAACGATCGGCCGCATCCAATACATACGAATTGTCCCAGCCGTGAAACGGATGGTGCTGAATCAGCACGATGCGCCCCACGTCATTTGCTCTGGCGACATGCAGCAATTCCTCCACCGTAAAACTTGGTGGTGACAGATCTTCTAATCGCGTTCCTTTGGCCAAAGGGAAATGATCGACGTCCCGAGTCCAGATATGGCTGTGTGCGTCGATCCAGGCTGCGCTCGCGCCTCTTCGGCCTGACACGGCAAGCCACTCGCCATGGCGACCATTGCCCATCGCGCCGGCTATCCAAGTTCTACGATCCATCTCGAACTCAGCACGCGACAATTTCTCATGAAACATGGCCTGTCCCTCGCAGTCATCGGCTCACACGAAAACTTCGTGAACTACATTGCCGCTCACGTCCGTCAAACGGAAATCGCGACCACTGTATCGATACGTGAGTCGTTGGTGATCGATCCCCAGAGCGTAGAGCAACGTTGCATGTAGATCATGGAGATGCACTTTATCGACTGCCGCAAAGTAGCCGTAGTCATCCGTCTGTCCAAAATGGTAACCTCCTCGCACGCCTCCACCGGCCAGCCAAACCGTGAAACCATGCGGATTGTGGTCGCGACCGTCCTTTCCTTCCGCGGTCGGTGTGCGTCCAAATTCACCGGCCCAGAATACGAGCGTATCTTGGAGCAGCCCGCGACACTTGAGATCCGTCAGCAATGCGGCGATTGGCCGATCGACTTCGAGCGCATTTTTTTCGTGTCCCGCTTTCAGGTTGCTATGTTGGTCCCACTGAACGTTCGTGTCGCTATGCGTAACTTGAATGAACCGAACGCCTCGTTCTGCAAAGCGGCGGGCCAACAAGCACTGACGTCCGAAGTCTTCGGTTGTTCTGTCATCGAGACCATAGAGTTTCAAAGTGGCAGCCGACTCACCGGATAGATCCTGAGCATCGGGCATCGTGCTCTGCATTCGGAATGCCAATTCGAAGGACTCGAGACGAGCGTCAAGTTGATCACGTGGCCCGGCTTGGCTGGCAAAGCGACGATTCATGTCCGCTAGTAGATCGAGCTGCACTCGCTGGATACGTGAATTCAGTCGCGAGTTCTCGGCGTATTTCATTCTGGCCTGTGTCGATGGCTGACTGGCAACACCCAACGGGGTTCCCTGGCACCACGCGGGCAAGAACGCGCTTCCCCAGTTCTTGACTCCTCCATGCGCCAATGTGGGGCAGATGGTTATGAAGGCTGGCAAGTTGGCATTCTCATGGCCTAATCCGTAGGTCACCCATGCGCCCATACTGGGCCGCACGGCTGTATCGCTTCCCGTGTGTAGCTTTAATGAGGCTCCACCGTGTGCCGCGTTCGTGCCATGCAGCGAATGTACAAAACAAAGGTCGTCCGCGTGACGCGCTAACTCGGGAAACAACTCACTTATAGATGATCCACTCTCCCCGTGACGGTGAAACTTCCACGGAGATCGGAGCAGATTCCCCGTGGGGGCGAATTGTACGCGCGGCTTGGCAAATGGCAGCGGCTTGCCGTCATCACGGCGCAACAGCGGCTTCTCGTCAAACGTATCCACTTGTGAAGGACCGCCCTTCATGAACAAAAAGATGATCCGCTTAGCTCGTGGGAAAAAATGGGGAGCGAACTCGTCGCCCGAGGCGGTTTTGGCCAACATTGAAGCGGCGGCCAGCGAGCCAAATCCGAGGGCGCAGTTTCGCAGCAGTTCACGACGAGTCCAGCTAGAATCACGATCAATTATCGCGTCAGTGGGAAATCGCGGATCCATATTTCACCGTACGTAGCAGAAGTCATGGGACATCAAAAGCGCTTGGCACAACAACTGCCATGCCTCGGCGGACGGCTCACAGCGATCAGTGGGTGTCGCAGCCGTGCCCAATTCCATATCAAACCGTTTGAGGTACGTGTGGGCTTGCTGGATCTCGCTCATTTGCGGTTCACGCCCCAACGCAATGTTGTACAGCCGGACAATCTTCAGATCGACATTGGCCGCCGTGGGATCGTATAGCTCTTCTGCGAGTCTCTTGCCAATTTCGGCCAGGAAGTCGCTGTTCATCAAATAGAGTGCCTGCGATGGCACGGTGCTCACCTGACGATTCCCATTCGGTACGCTGGCGTCCGTATAGTCGAACAAGGTAAACGCATCATGTAAGTGATTGCGGACCACTGGCAAATAGACACTACGACGACGGCTGGCATAGACGGTATCATCCTTGGATGTGTGATCAAATATATGGCTACGATTGGCCGTGGTCAGCAACGACCCTCCCATATTCATGTCCAATTCGCCGGCAACGAACAGCAGGGAATCGCGCAACTCCTCAGCCTCCAGTCGTCGCAAATTGGCATGGCCTAACCAACGGTTCTCCTGATCCCGTTGGGCCACCGCGCCGTCAGTGTGGCTGCGCATCTGATACGTCGCCGAGTGCATGAGCAATCGGTGAAGATGCTTGATCGACCATCCGCTTTCGATAAACTCCACGGACAGCCAATCGAGCAATTCCGGGTAATCGGGACGCGCACCGAGCCGCCCGAAATTATCCGTGGTCTCCACCAGACCCCGCCCGAAGTGCCATCGCCAAATCCTGTTGACCATCACGTGCGCCAGTAAGGGATGGTCGGGATGCGTCAACCAGTTCGCCAACTCCAACCGCCCACTGTGGTCGGCCGGAACGGCGGCGTGCATGTGGCCGACTGGAAGCATCGGCAGCACGCCGCGGGGAGCAGGATCACCCAGCGTCAGGTGGCTTCCACGTATATGGACCGGCACATCGGTAGGTTCGCCGTCCGCAACGCCCATCGCCGTCGGAGCGACAGGGGCATCCTCTTCCAAATCGGCAATTTGTTGCCTGCGTCGCTGCAATTCCGCTTGTTGTTCTTGCGACAGCGTCTTCTCGATGTCCTTTGGTAAGGTCGCGTCGGGGCCGAGTGATTGTTGAAGCGAGGCGGTCGCGGTTGCGAGCCATGCGGCGAGCGCAGATTTGGCGGATGCAAGATTCCGCTCATATATCGCACGTGCCTCCTCGTAGTCACGAGACGACAAAGGGTTTTCGTGCCAGCGGGCTATCTTCGTGAACGAATCCATCGTACGCGTACTCTTGAAGATTCCCGCCAACGAATAATAGTCTTCGGTCCGAATCGGATCGAATTTATGGTCGTGGCAACGTGCGCAGCCGAGCGTTAAACCGATTAATGAACGACCGAATGTATCGATCTGTTCGTCAACAATATCCATTTCCATCTTGCGCTCGTCCACTTCGGCCAGCACCTTGGGACCTAAGGCGAGGAAACCCGTAGCGGTCAAACGCTCATTGCGAAGTTGCAGGTCGTCTGTTGGCAGCAAGTCGCCTGCCAGCTGCTCGCGCACAAATTGGTCGTACGGTTTGTCTCGATTCATCGCGCCGATCACATAGTCGCGATAACGCCACGCATTTCCGTAAGCCACGTTCTCGTCTAGCCCGTTGGAATCCGCATACCGAGCAACGTCCAGCCAATGCCGTCCCCACCGTTCACCATATCGCGGCGATGCGAGCAGTCGGTCGATCAGCCGAGCGTAGCTGGATGGCGCTGTGTCACGGACAAATTCGTGAACCTCCTCCGGTGTTGGCGGTAAGCCCGTTACGTCGAACGAAGCGCGGCGAATCAATTCGCGAGGCGACGCTGGCGGAGCGGGCGCGATGCCTTCGCTCTCCAGTCGAGCTAACACAAATAGATCGATTGGAGATCGGGCCCAGGAACGATAATTCACACGCGGCAGCGGAGGCTTGACCGGTGTTCGAAACGCCCAATGCTCGGTGACTACTTCTGACGTTGGCGGCTCTTCGTTTTCCGTTAATGCAGCGTGGGCGCCTTCGTCGGGCAAGGGCGCCCCCAACTGGACCCAGTGGACCAAGGCGGCGATCTGATCCTCGTTTAGTTTTCCACCCGGGGGCATCTGCAACTCGTCATCCACATAACGAACCGCCGTAATCAACAGACTCGCCTGCGGCCGTCCTGGCGAGATGACCTCGCCACTCGCACCGCCTTTTCGAAGATCGGCCGTCCGGTCGAGTCGTAGCTCTCGTTCCTGCGTCTCGGGACCGTGGCACTCATAGCAATGTTTGACCAACAGAGGCCGTACGTGCGTTTCGAAATACTCAATGCCGGTTGGATCCTCACCGTATCCGTCGGTCGATAGGCCCAGCGACCAGACAATGAAAAAGGCAATCAGAAGCGAGGCGGGCCGGGTCATGTTTACACACCCACTGCGACGCAAAAATGGGGGAGGGAAAAAGGCGGGATGACGATTGTCCATTCTAATCCTCGATCGACCCAAAGATCAAACGTGCAAGGATGCGGGCCAATTACGTTGTGTTGGTGCGGGCGCGCTCGTAGGCTGATGCCGCCGATTCGGTATGGTACGATCGGTACTCCGGTAGCCGTCGAAACGGTGTACAACGTGCGGCGTTTGTGGCTACCGCGGAAAGCGCGTTCTCAGGTCGCCACGGAAATGGAATACAAATTGCACAACGCACCGCAGCATCCCGTAGCCCGGCTGGGTGTCACTTGCTTTCGCTGAATGTGGGGGGGATTGCGAAGCTTGCGCGATAACGTGCCGCGAGTCGGCGCGAGATGGCCAGCATGCCCATCGCCACACTCGACAACACAATGCCACTGACCGCGTTAACGATGGCTGCACGAGGCGAATCCAACTCCCACAACGTCGCCACGAGCACGGTTCCGCCTAAGATTGCGAAGAAGATTCCCAGGACTCGCAACGATGCCGCGTCCCGCGCGTGATCGCTGATTTGTTTGTCGTTCATGGTTCAAGGTACCTATCTTCCCAGCCACAAGTAGACCGCGATATACGGCAAGATGACGACAGTGGCCCAAATCCGTAGATCCGCGCCACGCGCTTGATCCGGCGCGCCACGGAAAATGAACTCACGCGGCAAGAGCCACGTCCAAATGAGAGCGACCACGTAGAGTCCCACAGCGCAGGTCATGGCGACCCACATCGGCAATCTTCCCAGCCAAGCGTCGACCGGTTCTTGCAGGTGTTTTAGCGGTGGCCCGAGGCTGGCTCGCAAGGTCGCCTGAAACCGTTCCCAGGCGGATACTCCACCGCACCAGCCCAATGCGGAGTCAAATATGTCGCTGCGCATGCTGAACAGTCGTTGCATCCAGCTTGGCATCCAAAGCTCCTAACTCACCCTGTAGCTGTTCTTAGGCGGACGGCGCATTCTCGTCCGCAATGACTAGTCCATAGACCAAGCCACGGAGCTTTTCGGCAGGCTCCTGTGGAGTCATCAGGCTGACAATCACGGTCACCGTCAATGATATCCAGAACGACCAAAATGACACGTACAAATAGGCGGCATCCGATAGAAACACCGAGTCGCCCAGGACGTTCAGGCCAAATGTCAAACAGAACCCGACCGTCAATCCCGCCAAGCCGCCCCAACCGGTGGCACGGCGCCAGAATATCCCCGTCAGCAGGATTGCCAAGGTTGGCCCCTGAAACAACGACAGCAGCGTCTGAATGACATCATAGAGCGTTGATGATTTCTGAAAGTATGGAGCACAGTAGGCGGCTCCTACCAAGATCCCTGCGGTCAGTGTGCGTCCGAGCGCCAGGCCAAAACCATCGGACATCACGCGTCCCGTAACCGCCTGATGGATCGGCCGGTAAACATCGCCTGTAAAGATCGTGACACAGGAATTGAGATATGAATCGACGGTTGACATCAGCGCGGCGAAGAAAGCCGCGAACATCAGTCCCTTGAGTCCGGCGGGTAGCAAGGCATTGATCAAGGTGGGTACGGAAGCCGCTTCCGGCGCCAAATCGGGGACAATGGCACGTGCCGCCATCCCCGGCAGAAATACGAGTACGGGGATCATCAGCTTGAAGATTCCTGCCGTTAGCATTCCCGCCTTGGCATCCCATTCGGAGCGAGCCCCCAGCGCCCGCTGCATGACGGCTTGGTTCCCGACAAAATAGGCGGTGGACATGATGATGCCCAGGCTGAAGACCATACCGGGCCAAGGATACTCGGTGCCTGGACGATGCTCGAGCAACAGCCGAAAGTAATCTTCGTTGACTTCCGGTTGCGCCAAAATCTTGTCGACCATCCCGGACACGCCACCGACTTCCCACAGTCCCAGTACCAACAATGCGGACGTGCCAACGAACATCACGACCAATTGCATCACGTCGGTCATGACGACCGCTGCTAATCCACCGCTTCCCGTATAGATGCCGACCACGACCGCTGTCGCCCACACTCCCACGTAATAATCCCAGCCCAGAACGTTGTTTAGAAACACGGCCGCTGTCCAGAGTACGATGGACAAGGTCGTCAGCATGAACACGAGCAGGACGAGCGCGTGAATCCAGCGCGTGGCGGGATTGTACCGACGGCCCAAGAACTCGGGCAACGTGTAGACGCCAGCGCGCCAGTAGTAGGGCACAAAAATGAATGCCGCCAAAACCAAGGCAGGCATTGATCCAATCCAATCGAAATTGGCTTGTGCAATTCCCCGTTGATACGCAGCGTCGGCACTGTAATTAAGTCAATTGCCCCAATATCGCTTACGACCACCGACATACCGATTGCCCAGAAAGGCAATGATCGACCTGCCAGAAAGAGGTCGCCTGCCGAATGCACGTACTTCGAAAAATAGAAACCGACCGATAAGACGCCCACCATATAGACGGCGATAATTACGTAGTCGATATTGGCCAAGCCCTCGGCAAGTTGGTTCATGGCGCCAAGCTGCGGAAAGGGTGAGGAATATCGCGCGACGCTTGACGTGCAGACAATCCCTCATCGTCTGCTCATCGCCCGCTCTATGCACAAAAAGCAATTCGGGATGTCGAGCGTTCATAGGCCGTTAGCCTACCAGGATCGGTACACGGGCGGAAGCAGACTTTGACGAGCTGCCTTGCCAAGTAGGAGTTGGCGACAGTTGCCTCATCACTTGCATCCGAAGCAGCGATCGATAATGCTGAGGGACGCGACCAGCGACGAGCGCGGCCGCGTGCCGCCGGTTGCTGATTCGATACGGTTCGCGTGATGCCGCAAGGCAATGTGTGCCCGTCCGTGAATCGCAGCTTGGCGACCCACGACATTGTGCTGCACCGTCGGCTCCTATTACTCTAGTTCGGCTCGATATGTCCTCGACACCCTCTGCTGCTCTTGATCGTCCCGTGTTACTCGGCGGCCAGCCCGCATGTACCAGCACATGGACAAATTGGCCCATTCACGGCCCCGAAGAAGAGAGTCGGCTATTGGAGGTCCTACGATCTGGCAAGTGGTGGTTTGGCGACAACGTGCGGCAATTCGAGATCGCTTATGCGGCGTTTCAAGGGGCCAAGTTTGCGGTCACCTGCACCAACGGTACGACCGCCCTCGAAATGGGCCTGCGCACGATAGGAGTGACGGAAGGGGACGAGGTGATTGTGCCCCCGTACTCATTCATTGCGACGGCCAGCGCGGTGATTACGGTAGGCGCAATCCCCGTTTTTGCGGATATCCAGCCGGACACCCTTTGCCTCGATCCACACGATGTCGTGCGCAAGATTACACGGCGCACGCCACGGTTATTCCCGTGCATGTGTCAGGCCTCATGGCGGACATGGAGGCATTCACTCGGATCGCCTCGGAACATCCACTCGCTCTGCTGGAAGATGCCGCCCATGCCTGGGGAAGTCAACTCAAGGGTCGCGGTGCCGGTACGTGGGGCCGCTGTGGCACCTTCAGTTTTCAGGTCACGAAGAATATAACAGCGGGCGAAGGCGGGATTCTGGTTACCGACGACGAGCAACTAGCCGACCTCTGTCGCAGTTTCACTCACTGCGGGCGTGCGAAGGACTCGCAATGGTACGACCACGATTTGTTGGGCAGCAATCTGCGGATGACCGAATTTCAAGCTGCCGTGCTCCTCGCACAACTGAGCCGATTGGAATCCCAGGTACAACGGCGCGAGCAGAACGCTAGGCGACTGACCGAGTGTCTTCGCGAGGTGCCGGGGCTAATTCACCTGGCTGCCACGCCTCAGATGTCACGGCGCAGTTACCACATGTATATTTTTCGTGTTGATGAAGATCAAGTCCGACTGTCTCGGAACCAATTCCTGAGGGCACTGAATGCCGAAGGTGTACCGGCATCGGAAGGCTGGTATCGTCCGCTCTACCGCAACGGGCTGTTTCAGCGAGCTCACGAAGGCGCTCTCCACGGGATCCTTGCCCCATTGGCAAACAAAGGAGTCGACTATCGCGATACGTCGTGCCCTGTTTGCGAACAAGTTTGCGAAGATGCCATCTGGATTCCTCATCAAGTACTGCTGACCGATCTGGCTGGTATCGAGAGCGTGGCTCGAGCGATCCGCAAAGTAGTTGCCTTCGCCGAACCATTGCGCTCCGTATTGGAAGTGGGGTGATTAATTGCCGTCAAACGGTGGCTATCTAGGTATACCGTCGGAACGAGGTTCTGTTGCAGAAGAAATCGAGTTGAAAACACGTGCGAGTATCAAGCCATGCAACGTGAGCAATTCCTCGGTGGTATTGTTGAGGGCTTTTACGGACGTCCTTGGACGCCGCTTCAGCGAATGCAGCTGTTCGAGTTGATGTCGGTTTGGGGACTCGACACGTATTTCTATGCACCTAAGGACGATCTGAAACATCGGGCACTGTGGCGACAACCGTATACCGACACGGAACTCACTACACTACGGGCCTTATTGGCCGCCTGCCGCAAGCACGGCTTGCACTTCATCTATGGACTCAGTCCGGGGTTGGATATCCAGTTCACCAACGCTCAGGACCGTGAATATCTTCGACTGCGCATAGATCAGCTATTCGAGATCGGATGTGAGCATTTTGCCCTATTGTTTGACGACTTACCGGGCCAATTGACCGAAGGCGATCGACGTGCCTTTGCATCCGTCGCGGCGGCTCAAGCGGATGTAACCAACGACATCTACTCCTGGCTGAAGACACGATCTTCAAACGGTCGGTTCCTTTTTTGCCCAACGCCGTATTGCGGTCGCATGGACAATTGGCGGTTGGGAGGTGAAGGCTATCTGGAAACGATCGGCCACACGCTCAACATGGCGATCGACGTGCTATGGACGGGACCTGAGATAGTGTCTCGCGAAATCCCCATTGAATCGGTGCAAGGCGTGGCGGCTCGCATCGGTCGTCAGCCATTGATCTGGGATAACTTACACGCGAACGATTACGACGGGCGACGACTATACACGGGCCCTTACACCGGCCGATCTCCGGAATTGAAGCAGCACGTCGCAGGGATCTTGGTTAATCCGAACAACGAATTTGTAGTCAACTACGTACCTTTGAAAACTTTCGCCGCATACTTGCATGCCGACGTCGATTGGAAACCACGCGATGCCTTCCTTGCAGCGATCGCCGACTGGTTACCGGCCTACGCGACCTGCGGGGACACGTTTTCCATGGATGAGCTGATCCTGTTGGCGGACTGTTTCTACTTGCCCTACGAGGACGGCGAGTCCGCGCAACGATTGTATGAAGTTCTCCGCACTTGCCTTCGACTTCCCACTGCGGAATGGGGCGCGACGGAAACGACATTCAAACAGTTGAATTCCCAGATACAGACCATGTTCGATAAATTGACACAGCTGACGGACCGGGAGCTCTTCTACGCCTGGAGCCGTCGTGCTTGGGACCTGAAGGAAGAACTTCAATTGTTCGACGCGTTCTTGGCCCGCAAGAAGGCCGGCGATCTTCATCCCCGTATCGAGACACATTTGCCTGATACGTATCGAGGAGGGTTCGTCGCAAGATTGCAACGGCTGTTATGCATGGATCACGATGGCTGCTTCGCGCCCAACTTCCGCTCTGATCAGAATGTCTTAGGCCTGTCAGGATATCCGCATGTCAGATCGCTCACGTATTCGCAATTTTCAACCCGGTGACGAACAAGCTGCCTACCACGTCTGCATGAAGACTGGCAATTTCGGTGATGACGGCGAGCCGTTTTTTGGGTCCGACCCCGATGCGCTAGGTCGGATCTACGTCGGACCGTATCTGCGATTTGAACCGCAATTGGCGTTGATCCTTGAGGATGAACATGGCGTCGCGGGTTATACGCTCGCAGCCAGAGATTCTCGATCGTTTTACCAATGGTACGATCGAGAATGGCGGCCTCGACTGTGTGAGGAATTCTCCGACCCCAGCGGACCTCCCGAGTGCTGGTCACGTGTCCAGCAAGTGCACCATCTGTACCATCATCCGGATTTCTTTTGTCCGGAGCCCTACGCGGACTATCCATCTCACTTGCACATTGATCTCTTGCCGCGAGCTCAAGGACAAGGGTACGGACGTCGGATGATCGAAGCGATGCTAGTAAGACTGGCGTCACAGGGATCGCCAGGACTTCACCTGGGTATGAGCGCCATTAACGATCGTGCCCACACGTTTTATCGCAAGCTGGGCTTTGCGGAGCTCTGCCGCCAAGGAGTCGGAGAAGCGGGCTCAATCTATATGGGGATGCGACTCAACGATTGACATCCAGCCAATTCGTGTTGGCAAGCTGGGGCTATTGCCGCGCACCGGTGTGCCAATCGTCGCTTCAATCGTACAGCGAAGCGCAGATCTCGCGCGCCCAAGACCGTGTGATTTCACGTTCGTCGATCACGGAGTACCATAACGCCGACTTCCGAACGAAGCCTCGCAGCACTAACAGTGAGTCCATCAGGTCGCGCCGCGCAATCTGTAAGGCACGAGGGCGGTAGTCCAATCCCAGCGAGTCCATCGTTTGAACGATCATCTGTGGTTGGTTTTCCTGCAGATGGCTCATAACATAGATTCCCAACGCTACAATTTGTCCGTGAATAAAAGGACGTTTTAGGCGCTCTTCTAGTTCATAAAAGAGAAAATGCTCGCTTCCCTCCTCCACTCGGTAGTGACTCGCCGGCAAACAAATGGTATTCACACGCATGTAGCCTTCGACAATTGTCGCCAGGCCTTCGTCGGAACATTGTCGGATGTCGTCGGCGCCATCGCATACGCGTTGAAGGATTTGTCGAGCCTCCGCGATGTCGGCTTCCGAAAATGGAAACTCACTCTTGCCAGCCGACTGAGCTAGTTCCCAATCGAATGTCGCGGTGTGAATCGAGAGCAGGTCGCCCGCGCCGGCAATGTTCAGCTCCGGCGGCGCAGTACGCAGAAGGTCGTAGTCGATCACCAGGGGGTCTGGACTCGCCTGTCCAACATATTCGACTCGGTGATGTCTCCGCAGGCCAGCTTGCGGTGTCACAAACGCGTCGACGCTCAGTATGGTGGGAATGGAAATCAAACGACAACTTCGTTTGAAGGCCATGTATTTACCGAAGTCAATGGCCCGTCCTCCCCCTATGGCAACCACAGTATCGCACGCGGGTAACTCGGCGATTTGCGATTCCACGTCGTCGAATTCCATCGAATTGACGATATGTACGGTGCGCGGTTGTCCCCCCAGCAAGGGCTTGGTCAGTTTCCAAGGTAGCTCCATCGTGGTGACCACAAAATCGCCAGCCCAGTCTCCCACGCCGACCGCGGCACCGGAGCCAAACCGAGACGAGGCGACGTTCGTTTGTCCCACAATGTTCATTCAGCCTGTACCTATCGCTGTTGTGCACTTTTTGGCGCCCACTCCGTCTGCAGCCACCTTCGTTCGTAGCGAGAAGGGACTATTGTGCACCTCGAGCGCAATTGTCCGAGGATATTCCTTGTGTCAAGGCGATGCTGCAGCCGATTGCGCTGCTCGAATGCAAGGATCACAAGGGCGAACAGCACGCAGGCTGCGGACGTGGGTTCGGGAACGGCTAGTGCCGCGGCGGCACGTGGCCCGAACTCATAACCACCGTCCGCGAAGGCAGCGACCAGATCGGACGAAGTAAAGTCACCGTCCCCATCCCAGTCGCCACTGGCCCAAGAGGAATTACCGATCAACGGATCCTCGTATTCACCTTGCTGAAACGTGTCGATTAAGTCGTTACTATTGAACTCCAGGTCCAGGTTGGTGTCGCCGATCCAGGTGTTCATGAGGTCTTTGACCCAAACCGTGCGGTCTGCTTCGTCGACAACGCCGTCTGCGTTTAGATCGAAAGCGGCATCGTTGCCTTGTGACTGAACTTGCTGTGTCAATAGGTCAATGTCACCAATGTCCAAACTGCCGTTCTGATCGAAGTCACCGGGCAGGGGGACATCGGGGTTCAAGTTGATTCCAGCCATCTGAGCACCCAGGTATTGTCCCAGTTCGCTATCGAGTGGACGGTCACAGCCGCCGTCGCCACCACACATCACTTCGTGGTTTTCCGGGTCGTACTGCCCTGTGTATTCAAAGAATTCGAAACGAAAAGCAACGGCCTTATCGTTGCCGCCAGCTTTCATCTCCTGTGCCAACTCGTTTTCGCCGGGGTTTCCATTGAGGCGATTTTGAACGATGACCCATTCGATTTCCGTTTCTTGATCTTCGTCTTCGATATCGAACAATCCCATATTGTTTGCGCCTGGCCCACCTCCCAACAAAAGATCCTCTAAGTGAAGATTCTCAGGCGCGTGGATTTCGGTTTTGATCAACTTGGCCCAATAGGCATCGGCGTACTCGCGATGCTCACTGTCCTCGCGTGGCGCCTCCAGTACCGCCTGGATGGCGACTGGATTTCCGGCCATCGGGTTTAGGACGACCGAGAAGGTGGGAGCCGGGATATGCACGCTGCTTCCTCCGGTCAAATGTCCCGGTTGATTCGGATCGGCGACCAGCCAACGATACCCCGTGGCCGACTGAGCGTTACGCAAGCTGACACCAAAATGCTCACAACCGCTTGTCAAGTAGTTGCCGATGGGACCACCGTTGTAGCAATCGTGCCCGCCAGGATTGATGTTGGGCAACGCCGCCGGAGTGGCCGTATCGAAGACCAAATTGACGGGGTCCCATTTGGCCGTCCAACGAATGATAACGCCGGTCGGCGTGTCCTCGCGAATTGGATCACCATAGCGATTGTAGGGTGCGCCAAACGTGCCATACACATCCGAGCTGTGGACGCCTTCCAGTTCGATTTCAAAGCCTACGGTCTCCGCGCCGGTATCATTCACGGCGTCGAAATTACTTAACGAGCCAACGGTCGATGCCGGCACGGTGGACCCTGAAAATACCACCGACGCCGTAGCCATGGACACGACGACAATCGGCCGCGTTACGTATCTTGTTAACCTACTTGTGTTCATGCAATGCCTCATTTGAACGTGCAATTCCGGTCCCAGGCGTGGCACAAGTGCCTGCGGAAAGGGGGGGGGATTCGTGCCCATGTCCGGTTTTCTCGCCGGCGATTGGCCATCCGGTTGGTCGCCGACGCCACCAACATAGAGAGGAAGTGCCAATTCGCGATCCAGTGCGACACGGCATTTGAAAGATTCATGATTACTCGACAACCCGCAGCCTGAGGCAGCGTTCTTTCCCGCTCCGCCACCCGCTTGCGTTCGCCAGCCCGATTCGCCGCATTGGCCGTGGCTGGGGAAAACCTGGCCGTGTCCTATTTGGCACCGATTTTCTGTCTCCAGGACAACACGTTCCCCAATTCGAATTATTTGAGCAGCAAATCGCGCTGCCGGAGGAGATGGAAGAGAAAATCCTGCGCGTCAATGCCCGCAAGCTGCTGCGATTGTAGGTGGTACTCGGTCGCTCCGGCCAATACGATCGCTGCAAGACCTCTAGGCATTCTGTCGAATCCCGCTCAGAATATCGTCATGCGTCCCTATGTTTTACAGCGGCCGAATGATCGCACGTCGCGGACGGTTGGCAACATGTGGTGAGTTGAGGGACGCCCAATATCGTGATCTGGCGACGGTGCGACCGGCGGGGGAGGGCTTTGAGGGTCATTCCCGTCGGCAATCGGCGGAAGTCGCTCGGGAGACGCGGATCAACGCATGGGCTGGATTGCACTGAAGATGCTGACGGGGAATCTGGGCAAATACGTCAGTATCGTATTGGGAATTGCCTTTTCTTCGCTGTTGATCGCTCAGCAGGCGTCCATCTTTTGCGGTCTCATGCGATTAACCGCCAGCCAGATACGCGATATTCGAGGCGCCAGCATATGGGTGATGGATCCGAATGTCCAATTCGTCGACGATATCAAGCCCATGACGGAAAACCACCTGTTGCGCGTGCGTGGCGTGCCCGGCTTGGCTTGGGCCGTGCGGCTTTACAAGGGACTTAGTCGAGCGAAATTGGCGGATGGTGCTTTTCAACAAGTGATCCTGCTGGGATTGGACGACGCGACTTTGGTGGGAGCCCCTACGGAGATCGTCGCCGGCAAGCTGACAAACTTGCGCGCTCCGGAAGCCGTCTTCATGGATGAGCGCGGAGCGCGGCAATTGTGGCCGGAAGACCCGTATCGTTTGGGTCGCACGTTCGAGATGAATGATCAGCGTGCGGTGTTGGTCGGAATCTGTAAGGTATCGCGTACGTTTCAGACGTTTCCGGTGGTGTACACACGATACTCGCAGGCACTGGAATTCGTGCCTCGCGAACGCAAAGTATTGTCATTCATTCTGGCCGAACCTCAACCCGGCGTCACCACGGACGAGGCATGTCGCCGAATCGAGGCACAGACCGGTCTCAAGGCATTGACGTCGGACGAATTTCGATGGACCACGATTCGCTACTATTTACGGCGTACGGGAATCCCCATGAATTTTGGCATTACCGTCGCCCTGGGGTTCATTGTCGGTGTGGCGGTCGCAGGCCAGACGTTCTATCTGTTCACCGTCGAGAATCTGAGGCAATTCGGTACGCTTAAAGCACTTGGTGCCAGCAATCTTCAAATCGTGCGCATGATCCTCTTTCAAGCGTTTGTTGTCGGTGTGATGGGTTATGCGATAGGAGCCGGCGGAGCGGGTCTGTTTGGTGAACTTACGAAAGGCGTTTCGCGACTGGCATTCTTCATGCCATGGCAAGTACTGGCGGGCACGGGAATTGCCGTGCTGCTGATCGTGGCGTTATCAAGCCTCGTATGCCTTGTTCGCGTGTTAGTGTTGGAACCGGCGGTTGTGTTTAAAGGAGAATGAGCATGATCGCGGCGGAAAGCAACGACGATTTCATCGTCAAATGTCGCGGTACGACTAAGGATTTTCATCAGGGCCCGATTACGGTGCGAGCGTTGCGGGGCGTCGATCTAGAGATCCGTGGTGGCGAACTTACCCTGCTGGTTGGCCCCAGCGGATGTGGTAAAACGACACTGTTGTCGGTGATGGCTGGAATTCTTGAGCCGACATCAGGTGAAATCCAGGTCCTGGGGCGAAACCTGCCCAAGCTGAGCATGCGGCAGAAAACGTTGTTCCGTCGCCAATACGTCGGATTTGTTTTTCAACAATTCAACTTATTGCCAGCGCTGACAGCCGTCGAAAATGCGGCGGTTCCGTTGGTGATTGCGGGTTGGTCGAAATCAAAAGCCGTTCAACGGAGTAGGGAACTGTTGCAGGAGTTGGATCTAGCGGATCGCAGTGAGGCCTATCCTCGACAACTGTCCGGCGGTCAGCAGCGGCGCGTCGCCATTGCACGCGCATTGGTTAACGATCCCAAAATGCTTGTGTGTGATGAGCCAACATCGGCGTTGGACGCCAAGACCGGTCACGCCACCATGGAATTACTTAAAGTAGTGGCCGTGGAGGTCGGACGGGCCGTCATCGTCGTAACTCACGATCCACGCGTGTTCCCGTTTGGCGACAGGATTGCCACGATGGAAGATGGGCGCGTTACGCGAGTCGAAAACCAACCTGAAGACGCGACAGGTGAGCCAGGGAGCGGCCTTTGATGTTGTCTAAACTCATCAAGATTGCACTGCCGATATTGGCGGGTTGCCTGTTTGCTACAGCTGTCTACCACGTTGCCGTCACAGGTCGGGAGAGCCCCAAGCCACCAGCGCCGATCGCCCACCCGCCGATTTCGCCGTTTGATAACGCCGTTGCCGGAGCGGGATTGGTGGAAGCCAGCACCGAGAACGTCGCGATCGGAGCCGTTACCCGGCATTGTCATAGAGGTGTTCGTGCAAGTTGGACAAGACGTCCAGCGTGGTACTCCACTGTTTCGATTGGATGATCGAGAATTGCGGTCGCAGTTAGAGGTCAAACCAGCGGCGCTGCGGTCGGCGCAGGCGGACGTGAGTCGCCTGGAGAGCCTTCCACGCGCCGAGCAAGTTCCGGTTACCGAAGCCACGCTGGCCGAAGCGGAAGCGACGGCACGTGAAAAACGAAGCATCTACGAACGGCTGACCAAGCTCAAGGCGGGTCGAGCGGTGAGTGAGCAAGAAATTGATACAGCCCTACATGCCATGGAAGCCGCCGACGCCGACGTGCAACGAGCCAAGGCGGAATTGGCGCTGCTGAAGGCCGGTGCCTGGGCACCAGAACTGGAAATCGCCCGTACGGCTGTCTTGCGGGCTCAATCCGAGGTTGACGCGATCCTTGTCGATCTTGATCGGCTAACGGTACCGCGCATTGCTGGATGGCGAAATCCTCCAAGTCAATCTTCGCCCCGGCGAGTTTGTTCGCGCCGTCGCAGGAGCCCGTGATTGTGTTGGGGAGAACGGATCAGCTGCGAGTGCGCGTGGATATCGACGAACAGGACATTCCCAGGTTTAAGCCACAGGGCGAAGCCGTTGCGATGCTGAAAGGGAATCCTAACGTGAAATACGCTTTGCGATTTGTTCGAGTCGAACCCTACGTGATTCCCAAGCGATCCTTGACTGGGGAAAACACAGAGCGGATCGACACGCGAGTGTTGCAGGTAATCTACGAGATCGATTCGTCGACAGAAGGACTCTATGTCGGACAGCAACTGGATATCTTTATCCGTGTAACTGACCAGGAGTCTAACAACATCGCTGACCCAGAGCCGCCTCTGTCCGCTTCGTGTTTAATCGAAGCAAAGTCGATAAGTTACGATTGATGTCTGCGCGGCCAAAGGGCCAGGACGACCAACGGGAGTCCGCGAAGTCTCGGCTTCGCGCTGCTGGCCGAGAACCATTAGCGGCGTAGAAGTGAATAGTTTTGCTGCGGTTTGGCAGGGCGCGTGTTCCATTGTCAGGGCGTCGTGATATCTTGGGAGGCAAGACGCGTGAGTGCAACAAAGCGACCGAGCATCGCAAGTGTTTGTCTATTGTTTGTGGTGTTAGGCAACGCATGGTCTCGGGCAGACCGGCAAATGGAAAATCTTTCGCGGGGTGTCGTCGCGGTCCGCAGCCACGAGGGGCACGTGTTTATCAGTTGGCGAATGTTTGCCACAGATCCCGAAGACATTGCATTCAACGTTTATCGCCAACGCTCGTCAGAAGCTCGCGAGAAAGTTAATCAAGGACTCGTGTCGGACACTACTTGTGTGGTTGATGCTCACGCCGACGCGTCGTCCGAATGGCACTACGTCGTGACACCCGTTGTCAACGGGCGTGAGCTCATGGCATCGCGTCCCGTCGAGGTATGGGAACGCGGTTATGGTGAAATCCCGATCGCTGCGCTGGCGGGCTATCGTCCTGGAGATGCATCGGTGGCTGATCTGGACGGCGATGGAGAATACGAGGTTGTATTGCATCAGGTATCCAGGGCACGCGACAATTCCTTTCCCGGCATTACCGGCCGTCCAGTGTTGGACGCGTATGAGTTTGATGGAACTCATCGTTGGCGAATCGATTTGGGGATCAACATCCGTGAAGGCGAACATTACACGCAATTCATGGTCTACGATCTGGACGGGGACGGTTGTGCCGAGTTGGTGTGTAAGACGGCTGATGGAACGATTGATGGCGTTGGTCACGTGATTGGCGATGGCGAAAAGGATTGGCGGAATCAGACAATGGGTGACCGCCGATTCGGAAGAGTTCTGGACGGGCCCGAATTCCTGACCGTGTTCGATGGGCGGACGGGCGCGGCACTTCAGAGTGTCGACTATATTCCAAGTCGAGATCCCATCGACGGATGGGGTGGAATCGGCGGTAATGGCGGAAACGACAGCTATGGCAATCGATGTGATCGTTTCCTAGCCTGTGTGGCGTATCTGGACGGTGAGCATCCCAGCGTGGTTATGTGTCGCGGCGTTTATGGTCGTACGGTCTTAGCCGCGTGGGACTGGCAGCCAGGTAAGCTGACCAGCCGCTGGGTCTTCGATTCGGGGACTAGCTATCCGCCTTTTGACGACGCCTCACCCTATTCGGGAATGGGTGGACATTCGCTATCTGTCGCGGATGTCGATGCGGATGGTAGGGACGAGATCGTCTATCAAGCGATGGTTATCGACGACAATGGTCAAGGGCTTTACTCGAGCGGCCTTCGCCACGGCGATGCCATGCACGTGACCGACATGGATCCGGACCGGCCGGGATTGGAGGTGTTTACCGTCCAGGAGAATGAAAATGAAACCGTGCGGTTTGGCACGCCGGGCGTCGCGATGCGTGACGCCGCCACGGGTAAAATTTTGTGGAGTCACAGTCCTGGTGTGGATGTGGGAGCAGGTCTAGCTGCCGACGTGGACCCACGTCATCGCGGCTACGAGGCATGGGGAGGTCCTGGAGGATTGCGCACGGCACGAGGTGAGGAAATCGGCCCCAAGCCGCGCTCAACAGGCTTTGCCGTTTGGTGGGATGGAGACCTACTACGCGAATTGGTCGCGCGAAGTGGCGTTAATAAATGGAACTGGGAGTCGGGCAAGGAGGAGCAGCTGATGGCGATCGAAGGCCGCGGAGGACCACGCGGGCCGAACCTGGTCGCCGACCTGATCGGCGACTGGCGTGAAGAGTTGTTGATGACGTCTCCCGATGGACAATCGCTGCGCATCTACACGACGACGATCCCAACCCAACACCGACTCTACACGCTGATGCACGATCCTCAATACCGGCTAAGTATCGCGTGGCAAAACGTCGTCTACAATAAGCCTCCACACCCCGGATTTTATTTGGGCGAAGGAATGGCTCCTCCGCCTCGTCCCCGTCTTCGTCTTCTTGGGCAGGGCGCAGGGATAGAACCGTAGCGACGACTTGGTACACTATGGGCCTGATATGTTATTGGGCATCTTTTTTCTCTTGCAAACGAAAGCAAGAAGTAATGCGTTTGCTCGATTTTCTGCTGCACCCTGCCACGATCATGGCGGCTGCGCATTTGCTGATCGTGACTGTCTTGGCCGTCCGAGTTATCATGAAGCGACCGGCGACGGGTGTTGCGCTCGCGTGGCTGGTCCTGATTGCCGCTGTGCCCTTCTTTGGCGCCCTCTTGTACTTGCTGGTAGGCGAGAGGCGCGTGGGACGGGGACGAACGCGTGTATTCGGTCTCCTAAAGTCCGATTTTCAGCCGATTGTTGCGGCAGCCACCCAACAGGGATTGTTCGACGTTGACTGGGATCGTCACGAATCAGCAGCTCGCGGCATGGATCAGTTGGGACGCCATATGGTGGGCAGTCCCACCGTACACGGCAGTCATCTGGAATTGATGTCCAATACCCAGGAGATCCTCAGGGCGATCGCACGGGATGTCGACGCCGCCCAAACAACTGTTTTCATGGAATTTTACATCTGGAACGAGGGAGGCGAAGCCGACGAAGTGTTGGCAGCTGTCATGAGGGCTGCGCGGCGTGGAGTTGTGTGTCGACTGCTGGTCGATGCGCTGGGTGGAAGACCTTGGTGGAAGGGAAAACAACCGCAGCAGCTACGTGACGCCGGAGTTGAACTGCGACAGGCTTTGCCGGTCGGTTTGTTCCGAACCTTTGTGGGGCGCACAGATCTGAGACTGCATCGCAAGATCGTGGTGGTTGATGGCCGCGTCGCTTGGACAGGCAGTATGAATCTGGTGGATCCACGGTTTTTCAAACAGGGCGCCGGGGTTGGTGAGTGGGTCGACGCCATGACTCGCCTTGAAGGCCGTCGTCGTACCCCTGACCGTGACAATGCTGAGCGATTGGGTCCTCGAAAGTGGTAACTCTTTCGGTGAATTGGTTACTGAGGCAGGGATTCATTCGGTCAATAAGAACGGCTCGGCCGATATTCAAGTCATCGCTTCCGGACCCGGAGAATCGGGAGATAGTTTGCTGCAAATGATTCTCGGGCTGGTCCATGCGGCACGCTCCGAGTTGATCTTGACGACGCCCTATTTGGTACCGGACGATTCGTTGCTGAGGGCCCTGCGTGGTGCCGCCGCCAGTGGAGTCAAGGTCTCGTTGATTGTGCCCGAAAAAGTCGATTCGATGCTGACGCGATATGCAAGCCGGTCGTACTACGATGATCTATTGGATATTGGCGTCGAGATCTTTCTGTATCGCGGCGGCTTGCTCCACACGAAATCGATTATGGTCGACGGCAAGATGTCAATGTTTGGCACCGTGAATCTGGACATGCGCAGCCTGTGGCTGAATTACGAAGTCGCGATGTTTGTTTATGATCAGGATTTTGCCCAGGACCTGCGTACACTACAGCAGTCGTACCTGGCCGGTTCGGACCGTCTTAATCCCCAGCAGTGGTCCCTGCCTCCTTTCGCGAACGATTCTTGGAAGATGGCCTGCGGTTGATGAGTCCCTTGCTGTAGAAACTGCCTTACAGCGGGCTGATCGACGTTTTCTTTCGTCGCGATTGAGAATCGACATACGGGAACAAAAGTATGGCCAAACGCTGATTGGCCGTATCGACAATGCCGCCGTTTTCGACGGATCGTTTCGCAAACTGGCCCGTGGCCAATACCGCGCGCTGACCGTCGCTCGCTTCTCGCGGGACGACGGTTCGTTATTCGCAACGATGCGAAATATCTGGACGAGCGGCAACTTGGACGACGGCGTACAGCTTGAAGAAACGGATGACGGTGATTTGATCGCGGACATCGCCATGATCGTGGCGACGGACAATTCTAAATGGGGGCTCAAGGTTGAACAACAAGATATTGGTGTAGGAACGCTCAAGTTACGTGGTGAGACGCTGGAGCAGACGAAACGCCCCGTCGTGTTCGTAGTGAAAACTATCCAACCCTCGGAGACACTTGATGAAGACCTCTTGCACAATATCCCACGATTCGACTTTTATGCGCAGACCGCGTCCCAGGTTAATGCGAACCAGAAATAATACGGGCAGCAAATAGCGTCGGAAGAGATCGTTGCGTGCCTCTTCGTCGCCCTGCCGGATGCGTTCCAGCAACACACGTGTCGCGTCATCCGCTGGCGGATTGCCCGACAACGCGGAAAGCGCAGTTTGATGTTGTGGGAGAAGATCGCCTAGCTGCTGATTGGCCGGTTGCTCAGTCGACATGAATGACCCCGCAGTAAGACCTCACGTATTTGTATTTCGGCGAAGCTCGTCGACCGATTATCACTCGCCACTATGTCGGAAATCAAGTGTTGCCTTGAAGAACCATGCGAGTTCTCAAAGGAAAGGCGACACGAACTATATGTCGCACACAGAGCGACGAGTTCGATAGCGTGTCTTGCGATCGCATGTCAGCTTTCGTTCACTCGTCGTCTAGGCTCCCGACTGAATCGAGAAAACAAAAAAACGCGCGTTCCCTGCTGGGTTCGATTCCGCTTTCTCTAAGGGTGGCTGTAGCCGCGAATTCCTCCGACTTGTCGCAACGAATCGTTGCCATAGTAAGCTGGGATGGTTAAGCTGACCGAGACGTCGAATTTCTCGGCTGTGTCTGGATGTTTCACGCCGCGGCAGTTTCGGTGGCCGAGGTGATCGGCTCCGCTAGGTTGGAAAGGAAATGGGTTATGGATCGTCGTAAGTTCATACAAATGGGAGTGACGGCGGCGGCGAGTTTGTCGACGCTGCAACGCGGTGCCTTTGCCGCGCAGGCGGAGACGCCTCTGCACGTCGCCTTGATCGGATGCGGTTGGTACGGCAAGACGGATCTGTTCCACTTGATACAGGTTGCTCCCGTGGAGGTTGTGGCCCTTTGCGACGTCGATACCAGGATGCGTGAACAAGCAGCGGAGCTCGTCTCGCAGCGGCAAGCCTCCAAGAAACGGCCTCCCTGTTATGGAGACTACCGAAAGCTGCTCGCCGACCAGCAGCCAGAAATTGCATTAATTGGAACGCCGGATCATTGGCACTGTTTGCCGATGGTCGAGGCCTGCAAGTCGGGAGCGGATGTGTACGTGCAGAAGCCGATCAGCTACGACGTGATCGAAGGGCAGGCAATGCTGGCCGCGGCACGCAAATACAACCGCACTGTGCAGGTCGGAATGCAGCGCCGCAGTACCGCCCATCTGCTGGCCGCCCGCGATCGCTTTGTTCGCTCCGGCAAATTGGGCAAAGTCGCATACGTAGATATCCATAGCTATTACGGCAGCGGCGGTGGCTTTCCAGCCGCTGAAGCTCCACCCGACTATTTGGACTGGGAAATGTATGTCGGACCGGCGACATGGCGCAACTACAATCCGCGGAATTCATCCGCGCTGCTGGCGCACATTTCGCGAGTTCAGCAATGGACAGACGGGGGACCTTTGCGTCCACATGTTTGATATCGTGCGGTTTTTCCTCGACTTGAAATGGCCCCACCACATTTCCGCTTCCGGCGGTATCTTAATGCGCGATCCCGAGTTCACCGGTAAATACGCACGACACACAGACGGCACTATTCGATTACGGTGACACGCAAGTCGTTTGGAATCAACGCAACTGGGGTGAGAATCCCGAACCTGATTATCCGTGGGGAGCGACTCTCTACGGCGACAAAGGAACCTTGAAAGTCAGCGTGTGGTCCTACGACTTTATTCCGCGTGGACAGGGCACGCCGGAACATGGTGATTTTCTCGATGAACGAGACCAGTACCCCGAAGATCTCCAACACAAGGAAACGGAGATCTTTGCCGCTCCCGCAACTCGGCAGCACATGAAGAACTTCTTAGAAGCTCGACAGAATAAGACGCTGCCAGTTTCGGATATCGAACAGGGATACATTTCGTCGACATGCTGTATCTTGGCGAACGTTTCGATGGATTTGGGACGAAGTCTCGCGTGGGATGGCGCAGCCGGCCGGGTGGTGGGTGATGACGATGCCAATCACCATCTGGCGCGTCACTACCGAGGTACATGGCAGCATCCGACGCCAGACAACGTGTAACCTGAATCAGGGGCCTGCTGACACGAGCGGGTTGCGCGCAGCAAATACCGGGATCACTCTTGGTACCAAGGGAGAGTGTGAATTACAATCTGCCGCGTCGCGATGGAGTGTGACTCAGCCGAGCTCGTTATCTGACTCATCGGCCAGGTACGAGTCGAGCACGAGGCAACTCTGTATCACGTCAACGCTCTCCTTTGAACCGGCTGGATGACCATGAGATTTGCGAACGGATCGCTGTGCATTGTGACTGGCGTATGGGTCTTCGTTAGTACCTTTTCTGTCCACGCGCAACCAGGCTTCCCTCAACAATTTGGTGTGCCGCAGCAACCAGGCGTGATGCAGCAACCGGAGGTGACGCGCGAGGAACAGATCGTGCAGAACGCGACGACGGTACTGGACGAAGTGATGGTCATTCCGGCCAACGCCATTCCACAGGCGCTGCTGGCCAAAGCACGGGCGGTGGCCATCATCCCGAATGTGGTCAAAGGGGGATTTGTGGTGGGAATTCGTCACGGGCGCGGCGTCGTCCTGATCCGTGACGATGCCGGTAATTGGCAGGCACCATTATTTGTCTCCTTGACCAGTGGCAGTATCGGATGGCAGGCCGGTATCCAATCGACCGATTTGGTGATGGTGTTTCAGACACGCAAGAGCGTCAATTCGCTGATGAATGGGCGTATGACGGTGGGAGTAGATGCCGCTGCGGCGGCCGGTCCGGTGGGGCGACAAGCGACAGCGGCGACGGATACGACGTTATCCGCAGAGATCCTTTCTTACTCGCGCAGCCGAGGTCTGTTTGCCGGATTCGCCTTGGACGGGGCGAGTATTCAGATCGACAACTTGGCGGGGGCCAGCTTCTATCACAACAACGGCGCTGGGGGCGGACCGAATGCATGGGCGGGTGCGGCAAGAGTACCGCCGTCTGCGATCGCCCTTGTTAATCGCTTGGCACGCTATTCCGGTGCCCCCGAATTGGCTCCTCCGGCGACGGGGCCCGCGACGTTTTCTCAGCAAGGCGCTGCGGTGACTCGGCAGCAACTGACCGCCTCTTGGCAGCGATTGGCGACACTGTTAGATGCCACTTGGCAGGGCTACCTTCAACTCCCGGGTGACGTGCTGAATGGTGGAGCTCCCAATGAACAAGCCATGTTGGTCTTGTTGCAACGTTACGAGGAAGTGGCGGCCGATCCTCGATACCGCACGTTGACGCAACGTCCTGAGTTTACCACAACGCACAATTTGCTGCGGGAGTATGTCAGTCTCCTGGGCAAGGAAGATGCCGCTGATCTTGCGTTACCGCCACCGCCGCAGCAGTTCGCACCGGCGATTCGCTAGATTGCGTCTCTTAACGTGCGGGACACTTCGACCAAGATGGTTTCGAAACGGCTTTGTCCTCTTATTCACGTCGGCGCTGCTAATGGTGCTCGGCGAGCAGCGCGAAGCCGAGATTTCGCGGACTCCCGTTAGTCGTCCCGGCCCCTTGGCCGTCCAGACATCAGTAATATCCCTTGAGGAACTAGGTGACGACGTTGAGTGGTACGCCCATTCGTCTGATTGTTTTTCTGCTTTTTTGCTGTTCGGCAACGTCTCGCCGCCGTGGCGGCGACCGATCCATTGATGAAACTTCGCGGCGTGCGGGTCAAGACGGCGACGGCAAGCGATGCGCCCAATCCGCCAACTTTGCAGACCAACGCCACAAGATACAACAGCGGCTGGCGCGTGCCGAAGCCCGCCTGCAGCAGCTTGGCGATCAAGTCGCAGATGACTATCTCGTTCGCGAAGTTGAACTGCTGAAGTGGATCGATCTGATCTTTTCGAATTGTCAGACGTCGTTCGAGCGATACGAAGAACTAAGGCAAGAAGCCGATCAATTGGACGAGGAGCTGCGGACCAATGCTTTGCCGCAGCAGGATTTGTCCTTCGTGCAGTTAGATGAATTACGAGATCGCCTGATCCTGGAAGACGAACGGCAGGAATCGATCCAGTTGGAAATCGATGCGGCGAGGGCCGCTTTAGAGATCGCCCGCCGCAACAAAAATGAAAATGATGCTCGTCGCCGATTGACGCGAGATTCCATGGAAAAGGTGCGCAACCCGGAGAAACTTGAGCAAGCACGGCGCGAAGTCGAACTACAACAATTGACCAGTCGTGCCTACGCACTGACCGCCGAACAACTGCAGCTGGAACTGAAAATCAAGGAACTGGAGCGCCAGATCACAGGCAAACGCGCGGATTCGTACCGTCACCTTGTCGAGATAGCGATCAACGACTCTCCGTTTTCCACGGCAGATTTGGACGCCAAGATCGAACAAGTGAACCGTACGGGAGCCGAACTTGCAGGGATTATCGATCAGGTCCAAGCCGATTTACAGGCTGCAGATCGTGCTTGGATGGAAGCGAAACAGAGCGACGGACAGGATAGTGAAGCCGGACAACTTGCCGCCGAACAACTTTCCGCGTGGCGACATGCTCGGGATTTGCGGCAAGAACGCCTGTCGTTCTTGAAGCAAGCGGGTGCCTATGTGGGGCACGTCTGCAATGTCTGGAGGCAACGACATCAGCTGGCGAATCACGCCGCGACGCGGGACGATTTTGTCGAGTGGCTCGACGACGTGGAGGTTCATCGTGACGAACTTTCACGTTTTCAGCGGCTATTGTCGATTCGGGCGAACGAACATCTTGGCGATGCCGCAGCCTTTAAAAAACGCTTGCTCGGCGGAACTCGTGAGCAAGACGAAGTCATTCAATGGGTACAGCATCAGGCCACTGAATTGGACAATACCATCGAGCAATACACGACATTGATGGTGATGCTGAAATCCGCTGATCGTTTATTGAAACGATTTGTCGAAGATCTGCGAAGGGAAATTGAACCGACATCGGCACGTCAGGCCGTCGTTTATGCAGGCCAACTGATGCAGACCGCGTGGAACTATGAAATCACGTCGGTGGATGATCGGGCCATTACGGTCGGAAAAATCTGCTACGGCTTGTTGCTGTCCCTGGCAGGGTTTGTTACCGCACGTCTCTTGAGTCGTGCTCTGGGACGACGTGTGCTACCGAAGTTTGGACTGACCCAAGGCGCGCAGGCATTTCAAAGCATGGCGTTTTATCTCATGCTTACCTGCTTCGGCGTCGTGTCGTTGGAAATGATCAATATACCCTTGACGGTCTTCGCCTTTATGGGGGGTGCCATCGCTATTGGCGTGGGTTTCGGCAGCCAGAATATTCTGAACAATTTTATCAGCGGTCTGATCGTATTGGCCGAACGTCCCATTCGTGTCGGCGACCTGGTCGAGATCAGTGGGCTGACCGGAACGATTGCACACATTGCGCACGAAGCACGCGAGTGAAGACTGGCGCCAATCTGGAGATTATTGTTCCGAACAGTAGTTTTCTAGAAAACAACGTAACGAACTGGACCCTGTCCGATACTCGCACGCGAACCAAAATCGCGATTGGCGTTGCCTATGGCTCGCCTACGCATCAAGTGGATCAGATATTGCGCCAAGCAGTGGCTGAGAATTCCGACGTGTTGAAGACACCCGAGCCGATTGTTCTGTTCAAAGATTTTGCGGACAACTCGCTGTTGTTTGAGGTCCATTTCTGGGTCCACATGGAAACCATGATGCAAGCCGAAAAGATTGCCAGCAACGTGCGCCATCGGATCGACGAACTGTTTGGCATGGCAGAGATTTCGATCGCGTTTCCGCAGCGCGACGTGCATCTGGATTCGATTGCACCCATCGAAGTGCGTTTGCAGCAAGATACCGGCCAAGCACGAGTCGCGTTGAGCCATCCGGATGCGGCGTAAGGAGAGGGCTCGGATGAAGCCAGTTTCGACGACCTTGCACGGACCGCAGACGGACCCCACGCCAATCTTTGAGCTGTACCGGGGCAGTTACGGATCGGAGCTCTTGACCGCGGCGATCGCTCATTTAGGTGTGTTTGCCCGCCTAGCCCGTGGCCCACTCGCCTTCGTGCAGTTGCAGAACGATTTACAGTTGGCCGACCGTGCCATGCTGGTTTTGTTGACCGCTTTGCGAGCCATGGGGCTGGTGGAGATCGCAGCGAACGACCTGCTGCAAATGACGCCGCTGGCTCGCGAACATCTCTCTCCGGACGCACCGTTTGACGTCGGTGACTACATTGGTCTTGCCGCATCGTCGCCTGGAGTGCTGGAAATGGTGGAACGGCTGCGGACCGATCGGCCAGCCGGCCTAGACCAGGATGGCGCCGGAACGGCGTTCATTTATCGCGCAGGTGTCGCCTCGGCCATGGAGCAACAGGAACTCGCCCATCACTTCACGCTGGCCCTGGCGGGACGGGCGAAGAACGTAGCGCCCGTTTTGGCCCGCCACGTTCCGCTGGACGGCGCGATGACGCTTCTGGATGTCGGCGCCGGCACCGGCATCTACAGCATCGCCTACCTCCGCCAACAACCGGAGCTGCGCACGATTGTTTTGGATCGACCGGAAGTCGTGAAGATTGCCCGCGAATTCGCCAGAGAATATCGTGTCGAGGCGAGGATGGAATTTGTGGCCGCGGATATGTTCGAAGGTCCGCTGCCGACCGCAGACGCCGTATTGCTTTCGAATGTGCTGCACGACTGGGGTGTAGATGCCTGCCGTGACTTGGTGCGGCGCTGTCGTGATGCCCTGACATCGTCCGGGCGGCTGATTATTCACGACGTCCTGTTGAATGACGCACTAGACGGACCGTTGCCTATCGCGCTCTATTCAGCCGCTCTATTTACGCTGACGGAAGGTCTGCGCGTACAGCGGGCACGAATATCGTGAGTGGCTACAGCAAGCGGGACTGCAGCCGGCACCGCCGGTCGCTACCTTGATCCACTGCCACGCGATCGTCGGGACAAAGCCGAATGACGCAGCCGGCGGCTAACGCTCGGGAACCGTGGTCGTCCGGTTTGTGCCAGAGGTCGGGTGATGCCCAGGATTCCAGAGCGTGGCCATCACTTTGCGGTCGGTGTCGTTGCGTCCGTGAAAATAGTAAATCGTCACCAGTATTCCATCGGGACGTTGGACGGTTCGCGTGTAACCTATGTCGCGGCTGGCGCCGTCGTCACGCAGGATTAAGGGCTCCTCCCAAGTTGTTCCGTTATCGCCGCTAAGCCGCGCGAGAATCGAATAGGGCTCGGCGCGAAAACCGTAGGTCAGGCATATCCGACCGTCAGCTAGCCGAGTGAGACTCGGAGGGTTGCCCTCGCCCAAATCGGTCACAGGATCATTCAGAAAGTGCCAGGTCTTGCCCTCATCCCTCGAGACGAAGGCGTCGATCCAGCGGTGCTTCGGCTCGCCGTCCCCTTCACGCCGACGCCGTAGGCACAAGAGGCTTGTGGGGCCAATGCGGAGCGTGGCTGGCATAATGGCGAAACCTTTCGGCTCTTCACCGACATCTCCGACGTGTTGCCAAGTTCGTCCTCCGTCCGTCGTGCGTCCGCAAATAACGCGTCCTTCGCGGTTGTTCGCTTTCGAGCTAGTGAGAAACACCAGGCATTCCTGATCACTGTTGACGATATAGTCGGTCCTGGCGGCGATCCCTGGCTGTCCGAACAAGGGGAGCTGAAACGGTCCTCGCCACGTGTGTCCTCGGTCGTAAGAGTAATAAAATCGCGATACGCCGGTATCGACACTGGACATTCGCAGCGTCATCGCGAAGTCCGGATGATCGAAATGAATGCCCCCAGGACACGGGACGGGAGCGGCTTCATGATAGCCGGGCGGTACCGTGCCATGGCGCATTTCGCGGCTTCCCAGCAAGACCCCATGAGCGGCTGGGTTTTCGATTTGCCAAGTCAGTCCACCGTCAAGGCTGCGGCCAATAGGTGCTCTTCGGGACGTTCGCGGTCTATGGCATGTCGATCTGCACCGAGGTCCTTATAGTAGCCGGCACTAAAGCCGACTAGGATTTCGTCGCCCCAGGACCAAATTCCATGATTTGCCGGCCAACCGCCAAAGCGTCCTGCTGCGGAGTAAACTGCCACGTGGCGGATAACCTGTGCCGGCGCTGCGAGGCTGGCAGAGGTGAACAGTAATGTGTTCCAGGTAAAAAGCAGCGCAAGTTGCCAGCGTCGATTGGCACGCAGTCTTCGCAACATAGGTCTTGGCTTCTCCCAAGAAACGGTGTGGGCATGGCACCGCGCACAGAACTTCTCTGCTACGAATTGTCTATCGCTCAGTCGACTCCACCGCCGTCAGTACACCAAGCCGCCAGGGCAACTGGCCGTATGGTTTGCCGATCGATTCTTCGCGTGCGACGCCCTGGAAGATGAGCGCAGCGATGTCGACGAGATTTCCAGCTGTTCGTCAAATCCGTGTCGTAGCAATTCCCCATGACTAATCGAATCGGTCCAATCGGGCCCGGCGAAGTGAACGTTGGTGCGATCGGCAAAGCTCTGAGACTCATCATCCGCGACGGCTTTCCATTCTCCATCGAGACGATCGGCAACGTAGGCCTTATAGTATCGACCACCGCGCGAGTGTTGGGCTTCGATGACCGTCAAATAGAGTCCAGTTTCGCCAACTCGATACGTGTGACTGGCCTCGAACACATCCGCTTGCAGCACAATGACGGGGTCCGACCAACCGTGCGGAAAGTCGGCTAGACTGGTTTCCTCACGCCACATGCGTCCATCCAGCGACGTGAAAAACAGATGAGCCTTTTCAGCATCGCAAATGATCCAAAAATCCAACTCTGCATTGGCCGTCGACTTGCGGTGTCCCAGCGGCGTTAGGGGACTCCACGAGTCGACATCCTCGATATTCGACGTCGTCGAGAAAGCCGGGCCGTAGTGAGGTGTCCACTTTTCGTCACTGGCCTGGCAAATCAAATACCACTTCTGTTGAGGTCGAAAATAAAAGACTTGCGGTGCACAATAGAAGCCGGTGTGCATCGACATGAATCGTCGCTGATCCACTTGAGGTTCGTCCAGATCGGTTAGCCGTATGTATTCGATCTGATGACTTCGGTCACGTCCGCGCACTGTACAAAAAAGGTGATAGTGTTCTTGGTAATAGACGATGGAGGGATCTTTGAGCGAGTAGTACTTGTCGCGGCCGTCCGAGGGCGGACCCAGGATTGGTTCGGAGCCCTTCCATTGAAATGGCGGCTGCAATCCGGCTGGCAGTCGTGCGACCAGCGCAGGCGAGGTGCTCTGTGCCAGCAGCCTCGTGGGGTAGATCGCAATTAACAAACAGAGAAGCAGCAGTAGATATCCGTAACAAGACAGACACCCAAGTTTGCGTGTCGGCGGCCAATCCTTGTCACGGGTCAAAGCATGGATTGGGTTCATGGTACTCTCAAGCAGAAACCGATTCGCCAATCTTCGCGACTTAGGCACTATTTTTCGCCAGCCATGGCCTCGGCTATATTCACCGCGTGGTCGCGAATACGACGATATGCGTTCAGCTGGCGATTGTAGGCAATGCTGAGATTGGGGGCAACGACGTTTTCGCTCATGCGGTCGAGGATCGCGCGATGCAGATTGTCGCACTTCTTGGGCGATTTCGTTGCCACGCGCAATTTCCGGCACGCCGGGTTCGCCCGGTACGGCGCGATAGGCCGATTCGATGTAGTCCAAATAGGATGCGACCAGCGAATGAAGTTGCAGCAGACTTCGCTTTTCTACGTCGTCGTATTTGTCGCCGGACTCAAATAGATTCGCTTGGTACTTGAGGATGCGTCCTATGTAATCGCTGATCGACTCGTACTCATCGACCATCCGCAGTTGTTGTCGAGCTTCGCCAATGAGGTTTTCAGGGACGTTGCTCGCCAGCAATTGGGAAATGAATTCGACGAGTTCATCCTGCAAGGCATCGACTCGCTTCTCTTCGTCCTGCGTACGTTTGATCAGTGCAGGATTGGAAGTGTCCGACTCCAATACTTCTCGCAACCAACCCATCATGGAATGACAGCTTTCGGCCATTCTCAGCAGTTCGTTGCGTGACTGCTGCAAAGCAAGTACAGGTGACTCGAGAATACGCACGTCCAGGTTTGTCAGACGGCCCACCTCCTTGGCAGCCGGCTCCGGCAACAACCATTGAAGTAAGGAAGCCAAGACCCCGGCCAATGGCAGGCAAACCAGCGTGTTAGTTACGTTGAATCCCGTGTGAGTGGCGGCGATGGCTTCCGTTACGTGCGAAGAAATATCAGCGGTCGTGCTGCCCATGACGATGTAACGGATCAACATCATGTACCACGGAAAGAGCGCCGTCACCCAAGCCACGCCAAATACATTAAACAGAATGTGTGCGTAGGCGGCGCGGCGTGCGTTGGTCGTCGAGTTGAGTGACGCCAACCAGGCCGTTATCGTCGTGCCGATGTTCTCGCCCAATACCAATGCCGCACCGGTTTCAAAGGGTATTACGCCGATTTGCGCCAGTCCGATCGTAATCCCCAGTGTCGCCGAGGACGATTGTACGATGAACGTCAGCAAACATCCCACGGCGGCACACTTCAACACGCCGAAATAGCTGTCGGCGCGAAAGCGGTCAAACCACAGCTCGAAAGAGGGCAAGTCCTTAATTAATGAAAAGCCGTCCTTCATCAATTCCAAGCCCAGGAACACGAGTCCCAGGCCGAGCGTTGCCATGAACATGTATCGCACGCGGTCGCGGCGTATGAACAAATAGCCCACCGCTCCCAGTCCGGCGATCGGTAAACCGTAGACGCCGATCTTAAGGACCAGGATCCATCCCGTGATTGTCGTCCCGATATTCGCACCAAAAATTACGCCGATGGCTTGCGCTAATGTCATGAACCCGCTGTTCACGAAACCAACGACCATGACCGTAGTAATCGAGCTTGATTGTAGGATCATCGTCACCAACATGCCGACACCGGTCGCCATCAGGAGATTGTTTGTCACCGCAGCAATTAATGCACGAAGACGATTGCCGGCGACAGCCTGTAATCCATCCGACAAGTTCTGCATGCCCAGCAAGAACAACCCCAGGCCTCCAAAGACCGTCAGACCTAGCTGCCAATAGTCCGGCTCCCAAACGGTAACCTGAAACTTCGCATGAACAGGAACTCCGTCTTCCTGTGCCTCTTCGATGATGATCTCCGTTTTGCCCACCTTGCCTGGCGTCAGGATCAGCTCACGCCCGTTCTTGATCTCGGCCTGCGTTACCGACGATTTCTTGTTGAGCAGCACCGACATTACAGGGCCCTCATTTGTCGGTGCGTCCTTTTTGCCGGCCAGCGACTCCAGTGTGATCGTCATGGGCGGCGAACCCGAAAGAATCTTGATGTCGGGAATGTTCTTCGAGAGAATGCGTCGCTTTTGCGTTGCGAGGAGATTCGGTCCGTCCCTCCCTTCCGTCGTTTGAATTGGGCCACTCGGGTCGGCTGCGGCTACCGCGATATCGACGACGAAGTTTCCTCCGACGAGACCCACCAGACCGACGTAACACATAAGACGTGCGGCGACGCGGTAAAATCGCCGTTGAGTATTGGCAGTGCCCAGCATCGGTTTTGGTCCGCCTTGCGAAACAGAAGGTGGTGCTTAGGTATCGATGGCTCAGCCCATCCAGAACCCCTTAGTTAAGTTAATTAATTATGAAAAAATAGTGAAGGCCACGGCTCGCGAGAGGGGGAGGGCGGTAAACGCCGAGGAGGAATTAGGCAGTTTTGCCCTCGAGGGACCAGGTGTCGACACGTTTTCAACAACCGGTCGAGACGGGGATATCGTCGGGCAAATCGTCCGCCATTGGTACGGCGCGTGATCCAACTTTCGACTTGCGGACGTCGCCTTCCGGCCGTCACAATCGCCACGTCGTCACAAGTCGACGCTAAACTGTGGGCAGGTCGAGTCGCGAAGTCGCGAACGGCACGATCGTCGTTAAAACAAACGATCGCTGTTCGAATATCGGCAGCAGGTTGACGACGCCATCGACGCGTGCACGAAGTAGGTGTGGGCGTCGGGCCTTGTCAGCCTGGCGTCAGGCTCTCTGACCTTTGCGGAATGCACACCGCTTTTGCTGGGCTGCAGCAATGGTTGGCGAGATGGCGATACACCGAAACCGTCAGCGGTCGCCTCGAATCATAACGGGCGCCTGTCTTGCCCGCTCGTAGAGCTGCTGCCATTGCGCTGTACCGTCACTTGGAACGAGGCGTGAATTGACACCCTTTTCGAAGTACGGGTAGCGTCCCTGCATTGCATTCCGAAGCATGAAATTCACCTGTCCATCGCTGAGCAACATATAGGCGTCGGCCATCGGACCACGTCGTTTCGACCAGACGTGGGGGCTCGGGACGCTCTTCGGGCATATCCACACGCAACTCGGCAACCGCGTCACGATTCAGCTCGAAACCCAGACCCGGACCGCGCGGGACTTCCGCGAAGCCATCGCGGACTTCGATCGGTCGATTCAGCAAATGGACCTTGTACAATTGATGGCAATTGACCGCTGGCCACGTTGCATGACTCAATACAGCGCCAAAGTGCAGGGAATAGGCGGCCGTAATCCCCGTTCCTACCAACTGTAGCCAGAAGGGCATGCCGACTTGGCCGGCGAAAGAGCCCTGCTGCATGACTCGCGTTGCACCTCCACCGACGACGAAGCCGTCGCAGACATTTTGCTCAACGACAACACGCGGACTGGGTGTGCCATAGTGCAGAGCAATGTTGACACGTGTCGCGGCCGTGATTTGTTGGTTACCCAAGACGTCTTTTTGAGGTATCGGCGTCTCGTAGATGTCCAGACGAGGGTTGGATTCCAATTCGGTTAGGATGGGAATCGCACGTTGAGCATCGAGCAATGTATCGTTGAAGTCCATATCCAGCTTGAATGTTTCGGGCACGACGCGGCTGACTGCGTCCACCTGAGCCCAAAGATCGAACCAAGGACGGCCTTTCGTTTTATACGATGTATATCCCTGTCGATGCGCCTCCTGACATTCGCTGGCCATATCCTCCGGTGACATGTCGATGTTCCACCACGACAGCGGAGTTCGTTCATGGACCTGATTACCTAACAGCGAGTGCACCGGGACATCGATCGTGCGCGCGACCGCGTCGAACAAAGCCATCTGGAGTCCCGCGCCCAGGGAATCGTCCCACATCAGGTCAATCGCATTTCGACCCTGGGCACGTTGAATGTCCTCGTCCGTCGTTCTACCCCACGTGTAAAAGATTAACGTCTCACCCAAACCGCGCGCCCCGCTGCCTAATTCAACCTCAAAGATTTCCGAGTAACGCCAGTGCGGGAGCTCTCGATCCATCGCCCGCTGCGGGACTTCTCGAAACGGGACACGAACGGTCGTGCGCTCGATTGCCGCGACTTCGAATGAGGCAAGCGGCAGGCCGGCATCGGCGGCCAGGAGTCGACTATTCGAGGACGATGCTAGTCCCAATCCCGCCAGCGACCAAGCACTATACTGACAAAACTTGCGGCGAGAGATACTTCGACTCATCAGGATTCCTCGTGTCTTGGGCAAAGGCCATTATTCAGGCGTCTCATGGGCGGCGGCAACTATTGACGACGGCGCGGCGAATGAGCCAGGGCGCCCAACGCAAGCCCGGGTTTCGTAGTCTCCGCGTGAAAATGGTGGTGCCATTCTCCGCGCCGTAGGCAATCGGTAGATACCGTCCGGCCGACGGGATCACAGGCTCAGCAAAGTGTCGCACCGAGTGCGACCTATGGATTGTTCGGGTTGAACAAATTGTGCGCGAGGCGCGTCCACTTGCTATTCACCACGTTTGCGCGAGGTGAGTCGACATGTTCCTGACGCCCAGGAATTCGACGTCGATTTCGCAACGTGCCCCTGGCACGAAAAATGCATTAAGCCGTCGCGCTACGGAGGCGGTATTGGTGTCGACCCAATGTCGACGCGCCGCGGACCGCTCGGTCTGGTTAAGGAGAATCGAATATGGAACATGTCAAGAAGCCTCTCGCCGCTCAAGGTTCGGACAAGAAGGCCCCAGCGCCGGCTGCAAAGCCTGCCAGCAAGCCTGCCCCGTCTCAACAGCCGGCTCCGAAAAAGAAGTAACCGTTACCGCTTCGCCCCGGTCCCTGCCGACACCTCGATCCGACCCCAGGGGCGAGCGGTATCAAAATGTCGAAGAAAACCCGTACGAAAGTCGATGACCGTCGCGCGGATCGAATTCACGTCGGCGACAATCACGATCGACGGGTTTTTCCTTTTTTCGCGTAGCGCGGCTTGAGCGACGGCATGTCTCGCTCCGGCCGTTGCTCATTTTCCCGGTTGACCCATCACGCGCCGCAGTGCATGCGGTAGTATCCGCACCCAGAATGCCCGGCAGCGGCTTTTAGGGGCTTGAGACAATGTCAGTGAGCGACAGCCGTGTGAAAGTAATTCTCTCGCTTCCATTGCGTTCGTACAAAATCCCAATCTCTCCATTGGGCATAACGGCCGGACATGAGTATGCCGACGGACCCTCATAGATCAGCCGTTGATACGGCCAATGTTTTCCTTCGTCGTCGCTTAGTCGCAGCGTCAGTCGGGCACGCCGGGTGGTGCTGGCGGGATTAGTAAAAACCAGCCAATCGTTGCCGTTGGGGATCGAATAGCGAATGAGTCCTGCCTGACATACTGGTTCGATCAGTGTTTCGTCGAACTGCAATTCACTCCATGTTTGACCTCCATCAGAGCTGCGGCTGACAGCCCGCTTACCTCCACGCTCTGGATGATTACCCTCTCGCTGCCAGTAATTTCGCATATTGATCAGCAATTCGCCGTCAGGCAGTTCCACGACTTGACATTCATCCGTATGCGGTGCGACCGTGCCGCCCAACTGCCACGAGGTACCACCGTCGTCACTAAAGAACACGTGAGACATCTTTATCCATCGTCCATCGACCCGCTCGCGATGATCGCAGGGGATGACTAGGCGATGAGCGTACTTGGGTGAACGCATTTGAATACCAACGCCAGGGCCTGTCGCATACCAGCCCCACGTCGGCTGTTTTACATCTTTCGTAATATCACGGGGCGCCGACCACGTCTGTCCGTCATCATTACTGGAGGTCACCAACACAGCGTCGTTGTTGCGGCAAAAGGGCAACCATATCGTGCCGGATTGTTGATCGATGACAGGACATGGATTGCCGATCGTAATTGGCTGGTCGCCTCCCTGTTCGTAGACAACTTCCTGAGCGGACCAAGTCTGTCCTCCGTCGACCGAACGTTTAACCACGAGATCCAAATTGCCATGATCGCCTGGTCCGTCCTTACGGCCTTCACAAAAGGCCAATATCGTTCCTCGCTGCGTGACCAGCAGCGAAGGAATGCGGTAAGTGTGATAGCCATCTTCACCGCCGCGATAGACGTCAATCTGTGGCAGTGCCGCCGGTTGTGCGATCAATGAAGTTGCCATTGCCCATGTGACGATTAGAGCTAGAGCTGCAATGGCGGTTCGAAGGTGATGCGTATGCGGTTGCATTTTAGGCCTCAACAAAAACGATCTGGTCGCGTCAGGCGTTCGACTACGACGAACCAGTTGCCCGTGCAAATATCAAGCCTGGCTATCGGCCAGGAGTTATCCAACATGAATCATGATTCTGCATGCCGATGTGCGGATAGTATGACCTTGCTCGTGGTGCGGCTAACAGCACTAACATCGTGTGACGCCCGGCAGCGTCGTGCGTGAGCGCGATCAGCTGACGGCCAATTCCTTGACATTGAAATGCTTGGTCGACGGCCAAATCTGACAGATACGTACAATAACTAAAATCCGTGAGCGCTCGGGATACACCGACAAGCAAGTTGTCGCGGGTTCGTGCGGTGATGATCAGATCGGCATTGCGCAGCATGTCGCGAATGCGTTGCCGATCGGCGACTGGACGACGTTCCGCCAGGGTCGAACGTTGCAGCAAATCGATGAATTCGTCGGCTTCCAAGTCAGTCGGTTGTGCAAAAACAATGGTCACCAATAACGGCCCTTTTCCCAAATGCGGAGCGGCAACGACTGGCGTCGCTCGCAACAGTGCAGTAGCATAATGAACTCGGCTGCCACGGTCTAGTTAGGAGTGCGACAGGGCGACATCAGTATCGTCATGTGCTAGAGGGATGAAGACCTACGACGTGGTAATTCTGGGCAGCGGGCACAATAGTCTGATTCTACAGGCTTATTTGTCGGCGCTGGATTGTCGACGCTATGCCTAGAGCGTCTACCGGAAGCCGGTGGTGGGTTGACCACGACGGAATGGCCACCGGGCAGTGGATTTCGCCACAATACCCACGCTTTTTTTCACCGCGGCGTGACACACATGCCCTGGTATCGCGACTTGGAGTTAGAACGCTTTGGGGCTCACTATCTGTGTCCCGACCTAAATGTCGCATTGGTGGGACGCGACGGTTGGGTACTTCAGTGGTGGCGGGATTTCGATCGAACGGTGGATTCATTCGCACACATTAGTCGACCTGACGCCGATGCGTTGGTTCTTTGGCGAGAGCGATTTCGACCGATCGTACAACAGATCCTCGAACCGGAGGCGAATTCACCTCCGCTGCCCGCGAATGAGCGTCGCCAGATTCTATCGCGGTCGGCGTTAGGACGTGACTTGCTGTCCGTCAGTGAATTGTCGCCGGTAGAATTCGTGCGTCGGGAATTCCAGCATCCAGCAGTTCAGGCAGCGTTGCTGTTTTTCAACGGATTGCGAGAGGTTGATCTGCGCTGTTCCGGATTCGGTCATCATATACCGGCTTTGCTTGCCAGCGATCGTATGGCAGAAATGTGCGTGGGCGGTTCGGTAATGCTGGCCAAATCGCTCGTGCGCTGTATTGAAGCCGTCGGAGGAGAAGTCCGCACCAACTGTGACATTGCTGGCATCCAAATACACAACGGACGCGCCGTGGGCGTCACGCTGGCGACGGGTGAATCGGTCGGGGCTCGCCACGGCATTTGTTCGGGATTGAATCCTCAGCAAACATTTCTGGAGTTGATCGAAGAAGCGTGCTTGTCCGACGCGTGGCGTTCACGGGCGTCTGCGTTTCGCTACAACGTGTTGGCACCCTTGTTTGCAATCAATCTAAACCTCCGCGAACTACCGCGATACACGGCTGCCGACCAGCATCCCGAATTGGACGATGCATTGATGGTGATCGTTGGCATCGATGATGCCGCACTGTTTGATCAGATAGTGCATCACCACCAGAAGGGAACGATACCTCCGACAGTGATGTGGGGCAGTTGTCCAACTCGGTTCGATCCTAGTCAAGCGCCGCCCAATCGCCACACTGCCTTCATGTGGGAGAAGCTCCCATATCGTTTGTATGGGGACCCGGCGCATTGGCGAACTAAAAGGGATCGCCATGCTGATGCAATGATTGATGTTTGGCGTCGCTACGCGCCCAACGTGGAACACTCCATCATTGATCGGTTCGCCGTCAGCCCTTTGGAGATCCCGCTGAAATTCGCGAATATGCGAGAAGGGGACTTGCTAGTGGGATCATTCGATTTTGGCCAGGTCGGATATCATCGACCATTTCCAGGTGCCGGACATTATCGTACCGAGATCGTCGGTTTATACTTATGTGGCTCGTGTTGCCATCCAGGCGGAAACGTAACCGGTTTGCCGGGGTACAACGCCGCACAAGTTGTGCTCGCTGACCTAGATTGCACCGCGCCTGGGCTCCTCCGCCGCTGGTCGAAGTGTTGCCCTATCGTTAGGCGCCAATGATGCTGGACATCGCGACATTTCAAATCGACGATCTATCGTTTGCGTTAGAGCTGTCGGCAAGGGCTGGCTGGAATCAGACATCCGAAGACTGGCAGCGGTTCCTCTCACTGTCTCCGCATGGATGTTTTGTCGCGAGGGTCGATCAGCAGCAAGTGGGCACTGTGACAACGTGTCAATTGGGCGGAATCGGTTGGATCGGCATGATGTTGGTTGATACGGCGTGGCGTCGGCGGGGTATTGGGCGGTCGCTAATGTGTCGCGCATTGGAGTACCTCACGGCGGCCGGCAGCCAGACGATCCGATTGGATGCAACGGAATTAGGGGAAGCTCTCTACGCCAGCTTGGGATTTCAGAGACAATTCCGACTACGCCGCTATGCCGGAACGGCGCCGACAGGACCCGTTGTGCCGTACACAACAGAATTGAGCGGGAACGAATTGGCCTCGCTGATTTCCTTTGATCGGATGGTCATTGGGTACGATCGCGAGCCCCTGCTGAGGCGCTGTGGTCTCCCAATGTCGGCGACTGCCTGGTGCATCGTGAGTCTGGCGAGGTTCGTGGTTACATCATGCGTCGTCCAGGACGGCTGGCGAAGTATGTGGGACCGTGCCTGGCAGCTTCGTCGGTCGCAGGACGCCAATTGCTTGAGCAGATGTTGAGCGAGACGAAGGGACAGTCCATCTTTATCGACGTGCCCAACAACAATAGGGTCGCAGTGCAGGCCGTCGAAGCGGCAGGTCTGCAGCCGTTGCGGGAATTCCAGCGCATGGTATATGGCCCGCCGTGCGCGGAACAGCTCAATGAATTGTTCGCCAGCAGCGGCCCCGAAACAGGATAACTGCCTGCCACCGTTGCCGGCACGACCCCCTTTTCCCGCAGGAAGAAGGCGGCAGGCCGCTTGAGGGCAGGCGAAGCGCGCCCCGCACAGGAACCGACTCATGGGTGTTGGGCCGTCACGTTTCCTGGATCATCATCGATATCGTTCAAACTGCCTTATCTGGTAATCTCTCGAATCCGCGATCCGGCTGGAACACGGAAATCTGTTTTCGTATTACCTCGCCCTGTTCTGTCGCGTCGCGGACGCCCCTAGAATGTGAGTGCGGCCATTTTGCCGTTGGATAACTATCAATCTGGCCTGACAATCTTCGCCTGCATCAAGGACCGTTATTCATGCAAACGTCGGCATCAACAAGCGATCGGCCGGTCAAACATTGGTATCAACGTGTGGGCCCCGGCTTGATCACGGCGTGTGTCGTGATTGGACCAGGCAGCATTTTGACAAGCTCGCGTGTCGGTGCCGCTTATGGATATCGCATGTCGTGGGTCGTCGTGATGTCCGTCTGCTTTATGCTGGTGTACATGATGATGGGTGCAAAGCTTGGAACCGTAAGCGATCGATCACTGGGAGACTTGGTCAGTGAACGGGCTGGCAGATGGTTGTCGGTGGTGATTGGGTTGGGCGTATTCTTTATCTCTGCCGCATTTCAATTTGGCAACAATCTGGGGGTGCTGTCGTCGTTCCAAGAATACGACGGTTATCTGTACCAGATGCCACATCTTGGATTGGATTATATTGTCATCTTGTTCAATGGCTTGGCGATTTTGTTTCTGTTTGTGTTTCACAATCTGTATCGATTTGTGGAAAGGTTGATGATGGTCCTGGTGGCGTTGATGTTGATCTCATTTGCCATCAATCTATTCTTTGCGGATCCGTCGCTACCTGAATTGGCGAATGGGTTTGTTCCTTCGTTAACGGCCGATAATGAAGCTTCAGGCGGGAACGCAGCGTCTTCATTGGCGTTGCTAGGGTTGGTTGGTACAACGTTTGTGATCACGGCCGCCTATTTTCAAGCCTACCTGGTACGGCAGAAAGGATGGTCCACGGCAGATCTTGACGACGGTTTGATGGATGTGCGCGTGGGCGTCATGATTATGGCCTTGATCACATTGATGTTGATGTCGACGGCCGCGGCCCAATTGCGTGGCCAGCCGCTCAACAGTTTGGCCGACGTTGCCGCCGGATTGCGGCCGGCCTTCGGCGTGAAAGGGCACGCGTTGTTTTGTTTGGGGCTTTTTGCCGCTGCGTATTCTTCATTCTTGGTGAATTCGATGATTGGTGGCTTTATTTTGGCGGACGGTTTGGGGATCGGGAGCAAGCCGGCGGACCTCGGACCTCGCATACTGACGGTTGGAGTTCTATTAACGGGCATGATTGTCGCCTTGCTCGTTAGTCGTGCAGGATTCGACCCGGTACCGGCAATTGTTGCGGCTCAGGCCGTTACCGTCGTCGCGGCGCCGTTAGTGGCCGGTGCGTTATGGTGGCTGACGAACCAGCCCGACATAATGGGTACCCAACGTAACGGTCCCGTACTGAACACTCTGGCATTGATGGGGTTCGTCATGCTGTTGGCAATGGCTTGGTATACTGCCGTCTACAAGGTATGGCCGGAGGTTTCCAAATGGCTGTTGAGTTGACCCGTATTCGACTTATTTCAATCGCGTGGATCGTTGCGGTGATCCAGACGAATTCGCTGCTGGCAGACGAGCAAATCGTGCTGCAACCGCTCAACCGCTTTCCGAGGATGGTACAAGAAGCGTTTGTGTCGCGAGTGCGCGACATTGATCGGCAACGCAATGCCCGTCTGGAACAGATAACTTCGCGTGAGCAAGCCGAAGCGTACGTACAGCAGGTCCGTGAGAAGATTCGCGAGAGCTTCGGGCCGTTTCCCGAACGCTGCCCCTTGAACGCGCGGGTTACGGGCGTGTTAGAGCGAGATGGTTATCGCATCGAAAATGTGGTCTTCGAGAGCCGTCCGGGTTTTTTCGTGACCGGCAATCTTTATCTGCCGACGGATGTTCCTACGCCACGTCCAGGTGTCGTGGGAACCTGCGGGCATTCGGACAACGGCAAGGCGGCCGCACCGTACCAAGCGTTTTCCCAGGGGCTCGTCAAACAGGGATACGTCGTATTCATCTACGATCCCATCAGCCAGGGCGAACGACTACAGTATGTGGACGCGGCCCTGAAATCCCGCTACGGCGCCGGTGTCCGTGAACACCTCCAGGCTGGCAACCAGCAATTTCTCGTGGGGGAATTTCTGGGCAGTTGGCGCGCTTGGGATGGGATCCGTGCGCTGGATTATTTGTTGTCTCGTCCCGAAGTTGATCATGCGCACATCGGCGTTACCGGTAATTCTGGCGGCGGGACCATGACAACCTGGCTGAGCGGTTTGGACGACCGTTGGACGATGTCCGCTCCTTCATGCTTCGTCACGTCGTTCCGGCGTAATTTGGAGAATGAGCTTCCTGCCGATACAGAACAGTGTCCGCCGCTCGCGCTTGCCTTAAAATTGGACCATGAAGATTTCTTGGCCGCTCGCGCCTAAGCCCGTAATCTTGCTGACCAAGGAACAGGACTACTTTGACATTCGCGGGGGCGAGCGCGCGTTCCAACACCTGAAGCACCTCTATCAGCAATTGGGTGCCGCCAACAACGTCGCCCTTTTTACCGGACCGACGGGCCATGGCTACTCCCAAGAAAATCGTGAAGCGATGTACGGTTGGTTTAATCAATGGACCGAGTTCAATCGCGAGGATGAGGAGGAGCCGTCGATTCAACTGGAACCGGATGAACAACTATGGTGTGCGCCGGAAGGACAGGTCGCTCGGCTGGAATCACGGACAGTAGCCTCCTTTACAGCCGAAAAGGCACAACAGCTTCAGTCCGCGCGGGAACGGTTGCGCGGCGAACCGTTGCGAGTAGCGGTGCGCCGACTGCTTCCCCTGGCGATCGAAAACGATGTACCCGAATATCGCATCCTTCGCCCACTCCGGGGCCGCGGGTATCCGTTGCCAGAATTCACGACCTACGTAATTGAAACGGATCCTGGTGTCCAAGCGATTGTTTATCGATTGACGGACGCAACCCGCCTATCACGTCCGCCGCAGGAGGGCGGTACCGCTTTGCTGTACGTCAGCGACTTGTCAAGCGACGCCGAATTGCGCGAAGACGAGTGGCTGCGGAACCTCGTTTCTTCACAGGCAAAGGCGGGAGTGGATGTGTACACTTGCGATGTGCGAGGGACAGGTGAGTCGCAGCCCGATACGTGCGGGGAGAATTCTTTTCTGCAACCGTATGGCAGTGACTTTTTTTATGCAATCCATGCCATCATGCTCGGGGATCCGTACCCCGCTCAAAAAACTCGCGACGTGCTGCGGGTCGTTGCCTGGCTGAAAGCGCAAGGTCGTGAACAGGTTCACCTGGTTGCACAAGGCCGCGGGACGATTCCTGCTGCCCTTGCCGCGCTGCTTAGCGACGACATACAGCAAGTCACGCTTCAGCGACCTCTGGTGTCCTTCCAGTCCATCGCCGAGAGTGAATCGTACCAATGGCCGTTTTCCTGTTTTGTACCGGGTGTACTTGAGGTCTTCGACCTGCCCGACGTGTACGCGACGGTAGCCAGTGAAAAGCAACTGTCATTGCAGGATGTCCGCGGGCCGGACGCAGAACCCATGCTGGCCGACTAGCGAATCAGTACTCGGACGGCGAAAGATACCTTACGGCTGTTTCCGCACGTTGTTGATACCCGACGTGTCGTCTCGCAACGATTTGTTCATGGCACCGGCACGGACAAGAGTTGAATCGAGAGCGTCATTTTCCATCGCGTTCGGCCAATGCCTTCAAGGGACCCCCGTATTGATCTACCAGCGTGTCACAACGAGCTCGCATTCTGGCAAGGATCTGCGCATATTCGGGCGAGTCGACCAGGTTTTGCAATTCATCTGGGTCGTCGAATAGATCATGGAGGAACTCGTACGCCGGTCGCTGGTCAAAATACCGCGCATAGACGTAACGCTGACCATGGACACCCTCCCAGGTCAACGTGGGAGCGAGCGTTACGTGCTCGCAAAAGAAATCGTGACGCCAGTCGGTCGGCTGCTGTCCTTCGATTAAGGGACGCAGCGTCCGACCCTGATAAGCTGTCGGAACCACCGACCCTGTCCAATCGAGAAACGTGGACGGCAGATCTAAGTTAAGCACCATGGCGTCCTCAACTCGGCCACGATGCGCCTCAGGCAAACGCGGATCGAAGACGATGAGTGGCACGCGCAAGGACTCCTCGTAGTGTGACCACTTACCAGCGAATCCGCGGTTACCCATGTAGTACCCGTTGTCAGCCGAATAGACGACAATCGTGTTGTCCGCTCAGCCCTCTCTGCTGTAATTCCGCGAGTACTCGACCCACGCCGTGGTCAATGCCGCTAATCATGCGGAAATACGCGCGGATATTCGTCTGATACTTTTCCGGTGTATCCCACCGCCAAAAATACCGTTGGCGATTGATGGATGCTTGCAAGTGGGCTGGTTGCGCATCATAAATTGCTGGATCGTCCAAACGAGGTGGTGGGATGACGATATCGTCGTACAGTCCGTCGACCGAAGGTGGCCAGGGATAGTGTCCCACCCCTGGACGATGGTCACCGTCTTCAGCATGCGCCGCGTTGAACCAGGCATAGACAAAGAAGGGCTGGTCATTGGACTGGGGCGCAGGAACTCAATCACGCGATCACATATTATGTCGGTCTCGTGGCGGAGCGTCCCGTCGGCCTGCCGTTTGAAATAGGGATTCCGAAATATGCTTTCGAATTCATCAAAATGGTCCGCTGGTCGAAAATCGCTTGGCAACTTGGCATGCCATTTGCCGAAGAAGCCCGTGCGATAACCTGCGTCACGAATCAAATCAGGGCAAAAGGACATCAGGGCCGCGGATTGGGCACGATCGGGTTGACGCGGCTCGCCAAAGGATCGTGCTGTCAGCCCCGTCAGAATCGTCGTGCGACTAACCCAACATATCGAGTGGCTAACGAAGGCATTTTCAAATCGGACACCTTCGCCGCCAACCGATCAATGTTTGGAGTTTGCAGGATGGGATGGCCGGCGCATGCCAGCGTGTCATTGCGTTGGTCGTCCGCCAAGAAGAACACGATGTTGGGCGGTTGCTGATCGGCGGCGTTCGAGAGAACTGCGCGCCGCGGACGCCAACCACCATAACGCACACAACAACCATCGTGCCTGCTGCCCGTTCGAATGACCGGGCATTTCCCCCCTGTCAAATAAACTCATTTGAATAAATTCTCCCATCGTCGCACGCGGATTCGCGAACGACACAGATCCACAATAATTGATTTGACGACACGGCGATCATCCACCGTGTTCGTTTCGGAGTCCAGTTTAAACCAAACTGCGGCAAATTGGCACATTCCGCACAACGTTGGGAATGTTTGTTGACAACGGGCACATCGCGCCGCCACGCAACCTGGTGACATTGTCGAGCCGTCGGTTTGGGTTGCGCCGACATGTCGATAGCAGCTGAGTGCAAATCAAGGGCTGGCGTTCCGCAGAGAGTCGTTCGGGTGTTACAATGCGTCGCCACAGGCGATAGGCAAGGACATACGTGCCCCGAACAATACGTGTCCGTGCGACGCCGTCGTGAGACCAAACAGCTCGTGGCTGGTTGAAACCGTACGGCATCAACAGAGGAGGAAACGATGCTGACAATTCGGCGCTCGGCAGGCGAGGGGATTGTGATTGGCAATTCGATCGTCATTACGGTGCTGGAAGTCGACGCAGACTACGTACGACTTGTTATTGAAGATCGCGAAAACGGCCAGGATGTGCGGATTGTTGATTGGCCGCGAGGGGAGCAATGGGAGTGTGATGTGGATCCCGGAGGAGACGGCATCTGACCGTCTCGACAGCGTGAAATAGCCGTACCGAACGAGCAGAGTTACCTTGTGCTATCCGTGCCTTCATAGCGCATGATCTGACGACCACTGTCCGCGCGTAAATGCATTCGCTATGGTCACGCGGCGTGGAAAGCCGATGATCCGTGGGCCTTCTCCGTTTGGTAGACGGTGGCCGCAGTCCGCCGACGACTGCGTACCAAAGCGTCCCGGGGGAACGCGTTACGCCGGTGGCCGGTGGCCGAATGAAGGCTTTGCGTAACGCGTCTCCGGGAAACTCGCTAAGTGCGGTGTGGTCGGCGCCATCCGATGAACATACCAAGGCCGATTAACCACAGTGCAGCGGTCGCGGGCTCAGGAACGGCTGCTACGGCGGCACGCGTTCCTTGCTCGTATCCTCCGTCAGACAGAGCGGCGACCAAATCGCTGGTGTTGGCGCGGCCATCACCGTTGAAGTCTCCGGTCGACCAGACCGCATCCACATCGGCTTCGTAAGTTCCCGACGAGAGGACAACAACTAAGTCGCCGGAGTTGAACTCACCGTCCAAATTGGCATCGCCGATCCAGCTGTTGAATAGGTCTTTCACCCAAACCTGGATGTCCGCGTCGCTGAGCGCACCATCGCCGTCCAAATCGTAGGGCGACAGGCTACCGCTGTTGGCAACTTGCGCGGTCAAATCATCGATGTCGGCAGCGTCCAATGCGCCGCTGCCGTCGAAATCGCCTTGGATGCCACCACTGCCCGTCATCCAGTTGATCGCGTTGAGCAGGATCATGTCACCGGCGGGGGTCGTGTTTTTTTCGCCCCACGAATATGGATCGTCGTCCGAACCGACCGTATAGTACAGACGCGGACCTCCTGCTTGGTAACCCAGCACAGAGCCCTCGTAGAATTCTGCACCTTCTTCCCAATAGATCAACCAGGGGACTTCGAAGGCTGCGTCGACGGCTAACACCGTGCCGTTGCCGACCATGCCGTCTTCGTCACGGATATCCAAAAAGTCGATGCTGTCGTCGGGTCCGAGTGCATCTTCGTCGAATACGTCGGCTTCATTGTTTTCATCCAGCACGCCAGCGAACACGGGGTGGTCGGGTTGCAGTGCCAACAGCGGTCCGAAGCCGACATCTTTTGATGTTTCCAGAATCCCGTCGGACGGTGCCATGTCCCAGCGACTTGTTCGCAACGTAAATGGCGACATCAGGATCATGGGAACGGTGATCCCTTCCGTCCATAGCTCCTGTTCAACGGGGTCATTGTAATCGCCGCTGTTGGTATCGCGGCTAAAGATGACGAGGTCAGCAGAATTGAGCGTATCCAGGCCACTTTCGTCGAGCTCCATTGTGTCAAACGGAGCATGATCAATGATGGTGTGACCGGCGTCTTCCAGCAGGGCGCGCCACAGATCGTCTTCCCATGCCAACGTCCCTTCGCCCGCGTTTGGAACCGTTCCTGTACCTTCCCCGTCTTGGCCTCGCAACTGATGCACGTACACGATATTCGCCGAATGCGCGACGGCAGCGAGATGAAGAACGAGGCATAGGGTAGGCAAGGCTCTCGCAAATGTTTTCATGAGGCGTTCTCCTTTTCAATCCCAGAAGGATGACTTGCAAGACTTCGGACACCGCAACAGCTGCCGCTGCGCACACGGTGACACGACGTCCGTAGCCGTGGTGAAATAGCACACGTACACACGTATGCCGTTGCCTCTTTGCCTCTGCCCAGAACAGCAAATTGACGAGCGCCAATAACTGATAAGGCCCATAGGATACATGATCGTGAAGCGCCATGCCACAAAAAATGTGGATAGATACACGCCTGAAATCATACCGCCAGCGCAGACCTATAATTGCGCCGATCGCTACGTGAGATGCGGACTTATCGAGAGCAGCGGCAGAGATCGTTTAGAAGTATTAACGTCAGGTCAGAATCGGACCGACTGGCGCGTGCTCTTCGACACCCGTCAAGCGCATATCGAGTCCCTGATGTTTTGCCGAGAGGCGTCGATGATCGATGCCTAGGCAGTGCAAGATGGTGGCGTTCAGGTCATGGACATGTACAGGATCGGAGACGATGTTGTATCCAAAATCATCCGTCTGGCCATACACGGTACCGCCCCGCACGCCACCGCCGGCCAAGTATACGGAGTAACAGCGCGGGTGATGATCGCGGCCGTACGTTGTGTCGGTCAATTGACCCTGACAATAGACGGTGCGCCCAAATTCGCCGCCCCAGATGATCAGCGTATCGTCCAAAAGTCCGCGTTGCTTCAAGTCGCGCAGCAGGGCCGCGGAAGCCTGGTCCACGTCGCGACACTGCTTGGACATGTGATCGGGCAAATGGTCGTGCTGATCCCAGCCCATGTGGTAGAGCTGTACGAAGCCACGTTTCGCTCGGCCATCCGCCGAGCCAGCAGGCAGTTTCCGCGTAGGTCCCTGGTTTGTGGACGTCCGGGCCATACATTTCCAGGATGTGTTGCGGTTCGTCCGAGATATCGGTCAACTCAGGCACGGCGGACTGCATGCGAAACGCCAATTCGTATTGTTCGATGCGACTGAGGATTTCGGGGTCACCCATTTGCTGATGCTTGTGCAGATTCAATTGCCGCAAATCGTCTAAGACGGCGCGGCGTGTCGTGGCCGACCAGCCGGGCGGATTCGAAAGATACAGGACGGGATCCGCTCCACTGCGGAGCTTCACACCCTGATAACGACTGGGAAGGAAGCCGCTTCCCCACAGTCGATCGTAGAGTGGTTGGCCCGCTGCACGGCCGGTACCCCGTGACACCATAACCATGAATGTGGGTAGGTCGCGATTTGTCGTCCCCAGACCGTAGGCCAGCCAAGCTCCCATACTGGGACGACCGGCCAATTGCGATCCGGTTTGGCAAAAGGTTATTGCCGGATCATGATTGATGGCCTCGGTGTGCATGCTACGGATCACACAGATCTCGTCGGCCACATCCGCAATATGCGGGATCAACTCACTAACCCACGTACCGCATTCGCCGTGTTGGGCGAATTTGAACATCGACGCAGCGATCGGAAAGCTGCTCTGGCCAGACGTCATCGTGGTCAGCCTCTGTCCCATGCGAACGCTATCCGGTAGTTCCTGTTTGTGCATCGACTTCAGCTGGGGTTTGTAATCGAACAGCTCGAATTGCAAGGCGCACCGGACTGAAACAGATAGATGACGCACTTGGCCTTTGCCGGATGATGTGGCAGTCCCGGTAAGCCACCCTGGTTCAAGGGCACGCCAGGTTGGTTGTCCGTGGAGGCAGCGGATGAATTGTGGCCGGACAGCATCGTTCCAGACAGCGCACTCAGCGCGGCGGCTCCCAATTGCATTCCGGTCGACTGCAGAAACAGACGGCGGTTCCACTGCTGGACGTGTTGTAATGGACTCATGATGTTTGACTCCCGCCTTCGATGCAGTTCCTAGGGAACCACTTAAATTGCGTTCGGTTTATTCTTTGGTAATCGCTTCGTCCAGATTGAACAGGATGTTGGCAACTGTTGTGAACGCAGCTAACCGTTGTTTGTCTAGTGCCGGGTCCGGCTGGGACTCGCCTTGAGCTAGTAATTCGTCCGCTGCGGCAGGATCCTGCTGATAGATCGCCAGGTATTTGGATAGAGCCGATTGCAGTACTTTAAGCTCGGTGGCGTCGGGGGTTCGCCCGGTCACCAGGCGAAAGCCGTAAACCAGTCGGCAGTTATCCTGCGCCGTTGCACTCCCGCAACATCCGTTCACCAAGCTTGCGCGATGCCTCCACATACGTGGTGTCGTTGAGCAAGGCCAAGGCTTGAAGGGGAGTATTCGTCCGAGCACGTTTGACTTGGCAAATCTCCCAGCTGGGGGCGTCAAAGGTGCTGGTTGTGGCGTGCGGTACCGTCCGTTTTCGATAGGTATAAAGGCTGCGTCGGTAGAGATTTGGGCCCTTATCTGGCACATAGGGTCCTTGGCTGGCTCCGCCAGCTAACTCCTGCCACATGCCGGCCGGTTGATACGGTTTGACCGATGGCCCACCCAGTTGGCGATTCAACAAGCCGCTGACCGCCAGCACATTGTCCCGCATTAATTCCGCCGGTAGGCGGAAACGCGGACCTCGCGCCAACAACCGATTTTCTGGATCGCGCCGATCAGCTCGGACGAGGCCGACGACGATTGCTGATAAGTGGCACTCATCACAATCAGCTTCTGAAGGGCCTTGAGGTCCCACCCCGAGCGGACTAGTTCGCTCGCCAGCCAGTCCAACAGCAATGGATGCGAGGGCGGTTCGGCCTGAGTACCAAAGTTCTCCGAGGATTTCACCAAGCCAACTCCGAAGAATCGTTGCCACATCCGATTGACGATGACACGCGCTACCAAAGGGTTTTCTTGATCAATCAACCACTGGGCCAGACTTAGGCGATTTCGCGGCACATCAGCCAGCAGCGGCGGCAAAAAGCTCGGCACGTCCGGAAGCAATTCTTCGCTCTTGTCAGGCAAGTCATATTGCCCGCGGCGCAAACGGTACGTCGGACGACGCTCGACACGATCTTTCATCACCATCGCCGTCGGAATTCGCTGACGGTGTTCTTTCAGGTCGGCCTGCAGTTGCTCTAGACGAGCGAGCGACGGCAATGCCTCGGTCGCATGGAATGCCACAAAGTATTGATGCCAGTTGTGATCTGGCGATGGCTGTTCGTCGCCGGTCGCCCGTGCCGCCGCCGACAAATCGGCGACAATTCGGGACTTCACCTGGGCTGCATCCAATGCGCCATTGTCCAAACGCACGCGACACAGGACGCCCGTAAACGAACGTTCGTCGGCCGATGTCCCCTTCGCGCACCCAATGTGCATGGGCTGTGACGTACGTATTGAGCCCTCTAAACCGTCTTTCTCGACGGCGACAGCAACCGGTTCCCCGGCGACGTATACCGTTAACCCCGCTGCCTTGCCCGAACCATCGTAGGTGATCGTGATCGGGGTCCACAGATGCGCGTGTGAGAGGCCCCTTGGTGTGGACGGCAATCGCGCTGCCCGGCCACGTATTAACCAATTGTACGGCCAGGGTGCCGTCATCGCGCAGGCTCATTTCCCAGCCGCGACCCGATTGCCCTTGGTCCCGCCGGCTAGCCAGCTCACCCCCTTTATCTTCATCTTGCTGCAGCCATACGCTCCAGGAAAATGGCGTGTCGCGGTCCCAGTCGCCGGCATCGTCGAGCCAAAGGTTCAGTTCGTCCGTGCCCGTCAACTGGAGGGCCGATCCGAGCAGGCCCTGTTTCCACATTATTGGCCCGGCGGCGGACACGTTGAGGCGTTCGTCAGGACCGGCGGCACGGTGCACGGCGAGGTCATTGTCCAGCGGAACCTGAATGGTTGCGGTCACTGCCGACGAATGGGCTTGCTTCAATTCCTCACGCCACGCCAACAGGCGGTCGGACATCTGAGACCGCTCGACTTCAACACAGGCCTTGGTTGCCGCGATTGCGTCCTGCAATTCGCGCGCTTGTTGCTCATAAATGGGCGTGGGAACTTCGATCAGCGGAGGCACATTCCCGCGCGTCTCGATGTAAACACCCTTCTCGTCGATGTTGTTGAAGAAGGCGAAAAATTTATAGAACTCACGCTGCGAAATGGGATCGTATTTGTGATCGTGACAGCGAGCGCAGCCCATGGTGAGGCCCAGGAACACCATCGACACGGTCTCGACTCGGTCCACGACGTTTTCGACGTGCCATTCCTCTTCGATCGATCCTCCCTCAGTCACGCTGCGGTGATTTCGATTGAAGCCGGTTGCGACAATCTGCGACGTCGTGGCCTCGGGCAAGAGGTCTCCGGCGATCTGTTCGAGCGTAAACTGGTCGAAGGGTAGATTCCGATTGAAGGCATCGATCACCCAGTCACGCCAGGGCCACATACTACGTCCAAAATCGTTTTGGTAACCGTTGGTGTCGGCAAATCGAGCGCCGTCCAGCCACTCTATGCCATCCGCTCGCCGTAATGCGGCGATTCCAGCAGTCGATCGACTGACGCTTCCCAGGCGTTTTCAGACGAATCGCTCACAAAGGCCTCCGCATCGTCGAGCGTTGGCGGCAGGCCAATTAGGTCGAAGGAAACGCGGCGAATCAACGTTTCGCGAGGAGTGCGGTGACGGCGCCAGCCCGGCCTGTTCGAGTCGCTGGAGTACAAAACAATCAATCGGATTCTGAGGCCAACCTTCGCGCGTGCGGATGGCACGGACGGACGCCGAATCGGTTCAAACGCCCAATGCCCCTGCCAGACCGCACCCTGTTCCAGCCACCGATGGAGTAAGGCGATTTCGTCTGCCGTCAATCGCTTGCCTGAATCGGGTGGCGGCATCTGCTGTTCGGGATCGTCGCTGTTGATCCGTCGCCACAGTTCGCTGGCGTCCGGATCGCCCGGCACGATCGCGTATTCCTTGGCGTCCGTTTCCACGTCCAGTCGCAGGTCGGCCTTGCGCTCAGATGCGTCCGGACCGTGACAGGCGAAGCAACGATCCGAGAGCAGAGGGCGGATGTCTCGATTAAAGTCCACCGCCGATTCCGTTTGACCTCGAACCACTCCTACCCACACGCCCAGGTAAATCACGCAGCCAGCAACTCCGCATTTCACCACACGCCGCCCACAAGCGGACTCAAACAGTCCGTGCATCACAAATCATCTCCTCAGCGCCACAGCACCCAATAACAATTAGCGGTTTCAGCACCCGCCTGGACGTTGGCAGTTTGCCCTCGTGGACGAAGCTACCCGACTTCGTCGTTTGCTCGTCGCGTCGCTTCGAAATCCTGTTGCATGACGAATGACTTACGCCCAATCGACTATTCCCATCATAAGGTTTCTTCGGCGGCTAGTAACGACGTCCACTCATCGCCACAAAAACGTTCAAAACGTGCAAATACTGATTTGGTGTTCGGAAACGCCTATGGGGCGAGACCCCGACGAGTCCCAACTTTCTCGGGAAACTTGGCCGCAGCCCCGTTGCAGATGGCAGCGATGTGGCACGCTCGCGACACTCGTGCGCATGTTAGGCAGACGTTTACCAATACATGAGCATGCGCGGGCAACCGTCGAATTTGCGGTGCACCGTTGGCGTAAGATTCTCACACGTTTCGTACCATCGTCGACCAGGTGGGCACGCTCCGCCAGCGGCCGCTGCAGCGTGACAATTCTCCTGTCAATGGGTGTATCAGCGACGATGCCAGCGTTCGTCCTGCGCCCTGCACCGAGTACGGAATCCGCATCGACCTGAGCGGCGTACGGGTGAGGACTGGGGGACACGGTTTCCGAATTGGCACCAGGTTTGCAGGCCGAGCTAACGGCAGCGCCTCCGATCTTCGGCATTTCCGCCGCGGCTTTCTTGAGACGCGGATCGTTTTTGTCAGTGCAATCGAAAATAAGGGTGCATGTAGATAAGAGAGGATTTACAGGCGGCAATATGAATCTAGAACGAACCTTGGGCATTATCCTGGCCGGCGGCGTGGGATCTCGTTTGCATCCATTGACGGAGGACCGCGCCAAGCCCAGTGTGCCCTTTGCGGGCAAGTACCGGATCATCGACTTCACACTGTCGAATTGCTACCATTCCGGACTGAAACGCATCCTGGTTCTGACACAGTACAAATCCCATTCACTGCAACTGCATTTGCGCGACGGCTGGTCGATCTTCAATCCCAGTATTGGCGAATACATCACCCCGATCCCACCTCAAATGCGGACGGGCAATTCGTGGTATGCTGGCACGGCGGACGCGGTTTATCAGAATCTTTATTTGCTTGAGCGCAGCCATTCGGATCAGGTAGTGATTCTGTCGGGCGATCACATCTACCGGATGGATTATGCGGCGATGCTGCAGTGTCACTGTGAGAACCTCGCAGACGTGACCGTGGCCTGTATGAAGGTACCGTTGGCCGAAGCGTCGTCGTTTGGCGTCATGGAAATCGACCAGGACCGTCGCGTGGTGAATTTTCAAGAAAAGCCTCGGCGACCAAGGCCGATGCCGGGCGATTCCTCACACGCCCTGGCCTCGATGGGCATCTATATCTTTTCGAAACAGTTGCTGTGCGAAGTATTGCTGGCCGACAGTCGCCAACCTGGCAGTGCTCATGATTTTGGTAAAGACATACTGCCTCAGTTGATACGCACGCACGAGGTATACGGCTATGTATTCGGCGGCCCCTGCGGGCGTGTGACCAACGAAGGTTACTGTCGACGTCGGCACGTTGGACGCGTACTACGCCGCCAACATGGATTTGCTTGAGCCTCATCCGCCGTTGGATCTCTATCAGGCGGACTGGACGATCCGCAGCACGGAAAAACAGTCTCCGCCGGCCCGCACCTTAACCGGTCCGACGGGAGTCCGCGGCGGAGGTCGACAATGCCATGCTCAGCGGCGGAAGCATCGTCTGCGGTGGCTCGGTGCGTCATTCCGTGCTGTCGCGCGACGTAGTCGTCAACGAGTCGGCGGTGGTCGAAGATTCGGGTGTTATTCGACGGTGTCGTCGTGGGAGCTGTGCGCGGCTACGGAACTGCATCGTGGACAAGTCCGTGAAGATTCCTCCGGGTGAAGCCATTGGGTACCACGCCGCTCGCGACCGCCAGCGATTCACCGTTTCGGATGCCGGCGTGGTCGTGATTCCCAAGTCCTACGTTTTTCCACCGGATTCGACCGATTCGCCCAATCAAGAGGAAGTCTTTCCAGGCCGCTTTCGACCTTCGGGCACCGGCTCGGCCTTTGCGCTGAGTTTTGCAGGAGTGCTCCCGCCACCGATCGTGGATCGCGATAGGCTACGGATTGCCAAAGATGGCATGATCCGGATCTCCACCGGACGTTAGAAATGCGAGCAGGTCGAGGATTTCGTCGCGTTGCAGCGTCATCAACAAGCCCTTTGGCATCGTTGAGACTGCGGAAGCCTCGAGCGTCTCAACGTCATGCCGTGCGACCTTCGTTAGCAGCGTCGGCTGCAAAGGATTCGTCAATAACGTAAGCGTCTGCGGGTCCTCGGAGACCAAAAGACCGGTTAGCGACGTGCCATCTTGTCGATAGACGACCCACGCTTGGTACTGCTTGTTGATTTCAGTGGAGGGCTCCAGAATCTGCTGCAGCAATTTGGCTCCCTGAAAGCGTTCGTGGATCTTCGTCAAATCGGGTCCTAACTCGGCGCCCTGCCCAGCGAGCTTGTGGCATTGATGGCATCCGACGACTTGAAAAGCATTTTGTCCTTGCGAAAACGACCGGCCGGTCAAAGATTCGGCATCCGTGCCCAATTCGTCCAGGCTCCACATCCGCACGAATTGCCGCGGCGGCGCGAAGGGGGTGACATCGGGTAGAGCATCTTCTTCATCTAGGACGTGTAGGACACCACGCATGACTTGCCAGTGTCCCGGAAAGGAACACAGAAACGGATACGCGCCCTTCTGTTTGGGACTATCGAAATAGACCGTGTATTGGTCGTGCGGATTGAGAATCGGACTAAAGGCCAAGACGCCTGGATCGTGTGGCACATAGTGATTGGCGAACGCCCGGGGGTCGGCCGCCAAGAGCATCGCACCTTGGCCAATGGCATCAACCCGATTCGGAGTCACCAGCACCCAATTGTGCGGCATGCCCGGGTCCATGTTTTTCAATACCAGGGCGACGCGTTTACCCGGTGGCACTCGCAACACGGCGGGTTCATACCGGAGCCCCTCGACAGCATGGACTTGCAGGGAAACGACGCCCTGCAGCGTGGAAAACTCTTTGCCCCGATTCTCCTGTGCGACCAACCGAGCATCACGTGGGTATTGTTCCGGTGTGGGGAATCGAGGGTAGCGTGGCTTGGTTGTCGGCTGGTAACCTTCGAAATCCGTAAACTCGTCTCCCAATTCAAAGATGGAATAGTAGATGTCCGTGGGGAACGCGTATCCGTCGGAAGTCGCCAATTCCAGATAGACGTGGAATTGCATGACGGGGTGAAGTTGGGGGATTTCCAGGAAGACGGATTTGCCGTCCGGCAAGCAATGCAATGACTTCGGCATCACCAAGTCGTGCCCACGTCGACCCGGTTGTTTGACGGAGAACTCGGGAGAGCCGTACTGCGCCGCTGTACAGGTAGTTCCATTGTTCGCAGAAGAGGCGCCGCACGTCGAGTGATGTGGGATCGATTGCTTGGTTGAAACGGATGATCAATCCGTTCTGCCGCGTCTCAACCGCGGTGGGCAGAACAAGTTGTTGGCCCGTGTAGCGGACTCGCTGCAAGCTACCGTTTGTTCGCGCATAACTCTGCCAACCATCGGTGCCGGCCACATACAAGTGTCCATCACGTTGATTGAATCGCACACGGTGGGCGCCCGACAAAAACTCGCCCGGCAAAGGCACGACACCACCTTGCACTCGATCACCAAGACGTTCTCGCAGCACGACGTAGTGCTGGCAATAGCCGTACGACGTCCCCACGATTTGTCCGGCCAATGGGCCGATGCGAGGATCGTCTGGAACGAATTCGAGGCCGCCACAGGAATTGTCAATCCCGCGAGGAATGAAGCACAGTGGCAATTCATATCCATAGGGTTGTAAGCCGTCCCGAGGTCCAAAGAATCCGTGGTAGCTGCCCTCGCCGACTTGAAAAATCGCCGAGGCCGGTGTCCAAGTTCCTTCCTGTACGGTCGCCAGTATGATGCTTCCGTCGGCAGACACACCGAGGCCATTGGTGCCACGCAGACCGGTGGCAATCGCGATAGGCGGGGTTGTTTGGCGAGGGTGAAAGCGGGTGACACCGAAGTTGTGGGAATAGGTGAACCAATACAGGTTGCCGTCACGATCCTGATGCAGTGCGGTCGCAAATCCGTCGCCACCGGCGGTGGGAAATTGATGGGTGAGGCATTCATAATAGTCCGCCTCATCGTCCCCATTCAGATCGTGCAGTCGCGTGAGTTGATCGCGACCGATCACCACGATATTGCCATCTTGGACGACCAGACCCAACGGTTGGTTCAGTCCCGCGGCGATCCGCTTCCAACGCAAGTCGGCCAACGATGCGTCGACGCCTTCCACCAACCAAACGTCCCCGACTAACGTCGCCACCGCGATGCGTCCGTCGGGCAGGAAATCGAAGCCACCGATCCGCATCGGCGTGCGGAAGGGGTTTTGCTGCGCATAGGGAACGGTCAGTGTGTCAATCACGTACGGACCTGCGGCGTCACTCCGCTGTCCCTGCGTGCTCACTGTTTGGTGTTGCCAGCGAGCACCCGCACCGCGCCACCAATCGCTTCGTTGCACCGTTGTCAATCTGTGTGGGAATTCCTTGTCCCACGGCAACACCTGGCGGGAAGTCGCCTTCTACCGTTAGTGTGCGATGAACACCGCCGTCGGCCGCCAAAAGATGGTCAAAGACGATGGCGGTACCAATCCGATAGTGGAATACGACATGCGGACCATTGCGGAAAAAGCCCAGATAACGCGTCTCCGTTCCGGCGGGCAGTGTCCAGCCGGGATCGTGCATTTGTGGCAACTGTGTCCCGATCGCATCGACGCCCGACGTGATGCCGAAACGCGCCGGTTGCCATTGTACGAATCCGCCCTTCCACACGTCCGCGTACCGCAGCGTTTCGGGATCAAACGTCGCACTGAATTCGCCAGCGATTCCCAAACGAATGTTCACGGCCTTGTAAGTGGTCCTACCAAAATGCCGTGTAACTTGCGACAAGAGTCCATCCAGCTGGACGTCGTTTAGCGCACGATCGTAGTTGTCCGCTTCCGGATTCTGGCCCCAATGCCCAAACGAGCCTCCGTCGAGTCCCGGGAATTCGGGAATCAGTTCCGGCCACGGCGTTGTCTGATCCAGGATCCGTCGTGCTTGGCGAAGATAAAAGTCGCGGACGCGGTTTTCGGGAAAAGGTGGCAGGTCTTCAGACGCCATGCGCAGGATCTGTTGCCCTGCCTGCTCATTCTCTTCGGCAGTGACCGTCGCCGGAATGCGTACCAGCAGCAAAGTCAACATGAGGATGTTCAAGGAGCTGCGTTGACGGCAGGCCGGCGGAAGAATCATCGATCGCGTTCCGATGGTGAGATGATAGCGGAATGGTGAAGGCGTGCTTGCAGGCATTGCAAGTCGTGGTCGCAAGCGGGACAATACGTGTCAAGATAGGATAATCAACTGGACTCCAGAAGGAAGCGCCGTGAAGAATCGCATGATCATCGTGGGCTTGGCCATGTTGGCGACCCTGGGGCAGTATGCCCACGGCGACGAGGCGGGTCCGCTGAAGATAGAATTGCTGGGCGTTCGCAAGATCTGGGATGAGGCGCCGCACAATGCCTTTACCGATTTGGTTCGCTGGCGAGATCGGTTCTACTGTGCATTTCGCGAGGGCGAAGGACATGCTGGTGATATCGGCCGCTTGCGCATTATTGCTTCGGACGACGGTGATCAATGGAAGTCCGTCGCCGCGTTAGCGATGCCAGAGTTTGACTTGCGCGATGCGGCGCTGTCGGTAACGCCCGACGATCGCTTGATGGTCTTGGGGGGCGCTCAGCAGAATTACAACGGGCAACGCGCCACCGGCACCTTCGTCAGTTTCACGGCCGATGGCGTCCAGTGGACGCGACCCCAAGTCGTCATTCCGCCGGGTCGGTGGTTATGGCGTGTGACGTGGCTTGGGGATTCGGCCTACGGGGTGTCTTATGCGGCCAGCGAAGGAAAGCCCTTTAGCACGCTGCATCGAACCGGGGACGGCGTCCACTACGAAACTGTCGTGCCCGAACTGTTGGGGCAGGGGGGATGGCCCACGGAAGCTCGCATTCGGTTTTCTGATGAGGGAACCGCGTACTGCTTACATCGCCGAGATGGCAGTGACGGAAACACCGCCTACTTAGGCACCTCGCTGCCTCCCTACCGGGTATGGCAGTGGCAAAATTTAGGCGTACGTCTGGGCGGACCTAACATGATTCATACGCCGCTTGGTGTCTGGATCGCCGCTGGTCGGTTGTACGATGGCGGCGCCCGCACGGCCCTAGCCGAATTGGACGTAGATCACGCCAAACTGACGCCTTTAATCACGCTGCCATCGGGCGGGGACACCAGCTATCCGGGACTTGTCTGGTACGACGACATGTTGTGGATCAGCTACTATTCGAGCCACGAGGACCACACGTCGGTCTATCTCGCCCGCGTGCGGGTTACCCGCCCCTAGAGTCATTCCTGCACCCGCCGGGAGCATGTGGCTGCAGAGGCCGTACGAGGGGGGCCTACACCCCGGGGACCGCGCATGCATGTGCGCCCGCAGGCGTTAAGGGGTTGGGGCCGCAAGCACGATCCGACGGCCCGCGGCGTCGCGTCGCGGACGCGGTTTTTGGCGCGAGTAATCGGCCTGATGTTCGAAGAGTGCAGTGTACAAGAGCGCGATTCTGCGATATAAACGATATTGGTTGCTTGTCGAATGAACGCGCCGATACGACGTCGACTCAGGAGAGACGGCCCACTGGAGGCCTTGTTTCCGCCCCGCCCAGTGGGCAGATAATGCATCCGCTTTCTCATCGGCCCGGAAAGCGAAACATCGGGCCGCTTGTTCATGCCACAGGAGATCAACGGTGGGCAGGAAATTGTATTGTGGGAATTTGAGCTACAACGTTTCGAGCGCGGACTTGGAGGACATGTTTTCAGAGTTTGGCACAGTGGAAAGTGCTCAGGTGATCTCTGATCGTGACACTGGCCGCAGTAAAGGTTTTGGCTTTGTCGAGATGTCGAGCGAAGCCGAAGCACTGGCAGCGATCAACGGGCTGAACGAAAAAGAACATGACGGACGCCCCCTGACCGTTAACGAAGCCAAGCCACGTGAAAGCGGTGGCGGTGGCCGCGGGGGATACGGTGGTGGTGGTGGCGGCGGTGGCCGCGGTCGTGGTGGTGGCGGCGGTGGCTACGGCGGCGGCGGTGGCGGCCGAGGTCGTCGTTAATCCGCGCCGTGCATTGACACCCACATGCCGATGCGGCCTTGTGGGACCAGCGGTGCTTGTCAGCGCCGAGGTCGCGGGTACGCAACGGCATTTGTTCTCGTTCCCGGATTGGAACGAGTGGGACCTCGTGCGGGCCCTTGACGGCCCGTGCGTCGAGGGTCGGAGGAGTCAGGGCGGTTTTTTGGTAACCGGTCGGCCGATCGGGCAACTCGATGCCCCCCTGAGCCCGACTCGAAAAACCTTCATCAAGTCAGTGCTCTTGATCACAGGAGGGGACACGAGTCTGCATGTGGGAGAGAACTTTGTTGTCTACAGCCGAGCAGCGCGTTCTGCGCACATTTCGCCGTTATCTAATCGCCCCGGGTCAAATGTTGTGTTTTTATGGTCCGAATCTAAAGCAGAATAAGACGGCCCTGCAACAACTCACCGACAAGGAACTGTTGGTGAAGGAAAAGTTCAAGGGCGCGTATTCACTCACCCACAGCGGCTTCGCCGAAATGAATCGTTTCGACTGACAGCCGGGACGATTTACTGGCAACGTGTCGTCGTCCCATTTCTCTCCAGGGGGAGATGGCTCAAGAGACGGCATGAGAGGGCGATCAACACGTAGCGCACGAGGCGGGCACTGGGTGCTTCGTCGACCCTCCCTGTCACACTCCCACTGGCCCTCACCCGCAGCGAACGCGACACTGCGCTTGCTTCCCTGAGCGAGCAGGTCGTTGCGCGACGAATGAGGGCCTACGCGTTGTTCCGTGGAGCAAGGGGCGGACGGCTCAATATCCGTTATCTTGCAGGACTAGTCATCCGTTTGACGTCAGAACTGTAAATCCAGCCGCTGCCATCCGCACGTTCGACGTACAACCATTGATTACCCACCAGCGAGCCCTCGAGGACCGTTCCCGCGGGGACAGTGTCCACTACCGAATGGTTCACGTAGATGCTTGCGCGTTCGGCCGTCACCACGACACGGACGCGAAGTGGTAGGGCCGACTGGATCGTGGCCAAATCGCTTGCCTGCTTCGCCGCGAATTCATGGGACGCGAATACCTGCACCGGAATTCGCACGACGTATCGATCGTTTACGTACCATTCAAAGAAGTAGACACCGGCCGCCAGCCGATCGCAATGTAAAGTGCCGTGAAACACCGGACCTTGTGTCACGAGTAGTTCGGTGGTTGTGAGCGTTTGCCCTTGGCTATTCACGATATTTACGTGGGCTCGATAGGGCTGCGTGCCTGTCATTGTAAAGATCGCATTGACGGCTTCTCCCATTTCGTACCGCGTGGTCAAATCCCGCAGCTCGTCGACTTCCGGAATCAAGTTGCGATTGTTGTCCTCCCATCCGTGATGAAAAGCGATTTGCAGTTGCGCAGCCGTCGTCAATGTCTGGCCGATTGGTGTGGTGACATCGTTGCCAGCCAGCCGTAACGGATGAAAGGTAGTTCCGTCGTCGACGAAGGTGTAGATCCCATTTTCACCCGCAGCCTGTGGCGGCTCGGACAGCGGCGTCAGCTCTCGAAGTGTTCCCACCTTAACGGCGACGATTTCTGTGGGGCCAACCCAAATCTGGCCCGATGTGACCGTCATTTGATCGATGAAATACCCTTTCTGCGGGTCAAAGTGACTCGTGCTAATCATGGGCCCGAATTCACTTTGGCTACCAAGCCACCCACGATGCGTGGCATGTGTCATATTCCCTTCAATATGGTAGGCCCGTTGGCCCGTGTGCGTCTTGCATTCGGTCAGCCAGTAACTGGCGTGGCCCTCGGTGTTCCCATCCAGGCGAAGCTCGACGTCCCAAGTTGCATTGGGTTGCAAAGACGCGCCTGGCAAAGTCGTAAAATCACCCGGGGTGAATCCGATGGCCGTGAAATTCTGGGCCTCCGGCACGGCTCCCCAGATGCTCACCACGCGGCCCTCTGGCGTCACGCGGCACTTGAATTCGGCTTGAACCCACGCGCGCGATTCATACGCCTCGGCCCGCCATGCCGTATCTTCGGGCATGGGCATGGTTGGATCGTCACGCGCTGTATCGAAATCCGCCAACGGCAGTTCGGAATGGATAGTCACACGTTCGGGGCGGATGACGATCGTCGCCGTGCCATCGGACGCGACATCGACAACGCGCCACACGTATTCCAGTTGTACTTCGTTGCGATAGCGTTTATTCCGGCGATCCGTTGCCAAAGTGATACCTTGTTCATCGATTCGAAATGCATCGCCCACACGGAAATTCCAGTGCAGCGGAGTGGCATCCGTCGCAGCCACATCCGCCGCCGGTGATTCTGGGGCAGCGGCCTCTGCGCGATGGATGGCGGCGCCGGGAAAACCAGCGCCGACAAGCAGCACCAGAACGGGAACCTTCGAATTAAATTTTGTGGTGTTCATCAGGTCGTCTCCTAAACGGGTGGGACACCTGTGCGTCGAGCGACGCGGCGCACCAAAAGATAAGACCTTCGCATGTTAAACACGCAACTCGTGTGCCGATGACGACCCAGCCAAGTGTCGTTCTTTTTCGGTGGCCTGCGTCGAAGCAAAGCGCGCTGCTAGTGCGCGACGCTGTTTGTGTCCGCACACAGCGATTGGCGAGCGAACGCCATAGCGAGTTGGGCGACAAAGTCCAGTCGCTTCCGCGCATCAACATTACCGCTGCTGCGTAACGCATGTCGCTTGTACGATTGCGGCGATATTGTGATTGTTTTCACAATGTTGAGGAGTGGAGTGTATCGCGGACAAAACGCAAAACTGTGCGATACGAGAAGGGGGGATGACGCGGCTTGTTGGCTATGGGCTCGTCAGCTCGCGCACGCGGATGTCTTTGATTTGAATTTGCATTGGTGGGCCGGAGTGCAGTTGAAAGGCCAAGATACCGTTGGCACGTCGATAGTTCACATCTTCGTCCCATCCCAATGCCATTACGCGGCCGTTGATCATGTGTGTGAACTGATAGCCGCTTGCGATCACGATGTACTCATTCCAGCGATCGCGGTGAATCGCCTTTTCCAGCTCGGCTGCATCACCTAGCGTGGCCACTTTGGTGACCCGGTGCTTGTTCGGCGTATCGGGATCGGATTCTACAATGACCGCGTCACCTCGTTGTCCCAAGAACATGCGGCCTCGCTCTTCAAAAAACATTCCCGAATACTGGTCCAGTGTGCCACCTTCGTGCCAACGATCTTCAAAGTCCGCTTGATAGCCTTTCACAACGTAATCGCCTTCGTCGACGCTACGGTATTGGACTCCGGAGTTATAGCCTTTGACCTGATATGCAAAACGCAATTCGAAATCGCCGAACTCGGCAGGTCGGTAGATCAAGAACGTATTGTGCTCGGCCGGATTCTCGGTCGTCGTCTCACCCACGATCGCCCCGTCTTCAACGTGCCAAAATCTGGCATCGCCATCCCAGCCAGTGAGATCTCGTCCATTGAACAACGACACCCATTCTGCTGCATGACCTTGCAACGTGCCGAGTCCGACTGGCGCACATAAAAGGATGAGCAGGCAGTTGACTGCGCGAAAATCACGGTGGGACATCGTCGTCTCCTTAGGATCAGTGTGCGTGTAGAGTTGCCTTCAGGAAGTAGGCGGCATCGTCGCGGGCGCACATTCCATCGTCGAATGGAGCGGCAAAATGGACGAAGCCGTGTAACATGCCTAGGTAGCGTCGCTGCGAGGTCTGGACACCTTCCGCCTGAAGTCGATCCGCAAATGCCTCGCCCTCGTCACGTAGCACATCGTACTCGGCCGTGATCACATGCGTCGGTGGCATCTGCTGCAGCGACGTCGCGCGGCTAGGGCACGCTTCGGGATCCGTCGCCTGGTCGTCTGAGGCCAGATAACAGCTCCAGAAATAGATCATGGATTTTCGCGTTAGTCCGAAACCTTCGGCGAACTGTTGATACGTCGTTGATGAAAAATTGGGTTCGATCACCGGGTAGATCAACAGCTGACAAGACAGCCGTGGTCCTGCGAGACGCTGCGTCATCAACGCGACGGAAGCGGCAAGATTGCCGCCCGCACTGTCCCCTGCGACTCCAATCCGGTCTGGGGCGATGCGAAAATCGGTATGACGATCGACGACATACTTCAAGCCCGCATAACAATCTTCGAGTGGAACGGGGAACTTGTGTTCCGGTGCTCGGCCATAGTCAACCGAGACGACGCAACAATCCGATTGGTTGGCCAACCGGCGGCACAGCGAATCATGCGTATCGCAATCTCCCAATACCCAGCCACCCCCGTGAAAATAAATCACGGCGGGCAACGTGCGGTCGGGATGGGGATGGTACACGCGCAGTCGCACTCCGGACGGCGTGAAAACGTCTTGGACGGAATGAACCGCTTCCAGCTCGCCAAATAACGCTTCCAGTGAACGAAACAGTTCTCGCGCTTCGTTGACCGGCAATTCATCCCAGGCCGGTGGGTTCTGAGCGGCTAGGTCTTCCAGGAATTGCGCTGCTTGAGGGTGAAGAGTCACAAGAATCTCCTTCCATCCTCCCTGACCGGTCGCTGGCAGATAAGGGCACGTCGATGGCGACTACAGACGATAGCGTACGACAATCGCCGGGCCTGGCCAGAGGACCTCCAATTGATGATGTTCTGTGGTGGAGCGGATTGTTAGCGTGTTGGATCCCGATCGTAATGCCTCCGGCGGCAGTCGCAAGAGGTCGTAGTCGTAAAAGTGGTTCTTGCCTCGTATCGGAAAACGGAAATCGTTGAGTTGAAGTGGTTCGTGATGCCCGTCCCAGCCGTGCCAACTTCGAAAATGCATACCGGCGTCGACCACCTTTGCTAATCGCTGTGCTTCCGGTAGTTGAAACTGACACTGCTTCGTCTCTCCGGCACGCACTCCAAAGTCTTCCGTGAGGTCGATTGTTCGATAGAGTTTGACAGAAACGTCGCTACGAACTAGCGATAGTTTTTCTACGGGGTCGGTGACGGTCCAATATCCGCGTGCGTCCTGTATTCTGGCAACAAGCTTGATCGACGCCGTGGGTTGATCGGGGATCCAGTAAGTATTCCATGTCAGTTCATACGGTTCGCTCCAAAGGCTACCCACATGGTTTTGCGTCTCGTTGGGCAGGCCGCGGGCAGGCTGAAATCGGCTATGATGCCAATCCTGAAACACTCCGTCGCCATCGTGATCATAGCCATCGTAGTAGGCCACGACATCAATTCGCGCGACGCCGTCCTGTGCGTCCGCTTGCACTTGGATCGTAGGATTGTCCTGCAATTGCGTTCCGCTGGCCGGCGCAACGATCTGGCCATGAATGGAAGGCTTTGTCCCCGGCGGATAGTAGACTCGCAAAACGAGCGAATAGATGCCCCATTGTCCCCAGCCAAATCCCCCCAGTTCGTCGCAGCCCGCCTCGAATTCATTGAAGCCTTCTTGCAATTGGTCAAGCGGAATTGAGACGACCGGATTGTCCTGGAAATAGAGCTGCTCGGGCCGCATCCCAGCCGGCGCGGATTGTAATTCCGGAACCGGGATCCAAGGATTCCCGTTCACGCGGATTCGCTTATTGATGGTTCCCCGGTGTCCGCCCCAGCGTTCTAGCATCAGCTCGGCGCGAATCGCATCCTTCAGGTCAGTAACCTCCAGATGCAACTTGGGATTTGGCAAGAACTGACGAGCCTCGGCAAAACTCTCAACGGCTGCGGGATCGGTTACTCGCCAGTCGATGTTGCCACTGTTAAAACGTGCGAACTCACGGTAGACGGTGCCGGGTTCCAATCCCCCCTGAGCACAAAGTGGGGCCGTCAGCAGCGTCCAAATCCAAACCGCGAAACGATGTCGGTGGATGGCCGTCATGTCGGTCTCTCTTATGTCATGCTTCGCCAGATTCGATCGCAATCGTGTCTTGCTGGCCGAAATCGAAAGTGCCGGCCAGTCGAGTCTCACAATGTACTCGTTTCTACTGGCCAAAACCAGGAATTCTCGTAGCAACAAGCAACGCGTATGCGAAAGGGGCGCGCCGACGAGACGGGCGAGATGTTTAGTCGGCCAACGAAGGTGCCACAGATGTGGCCGCCTGTAATGCAGCCGGGCCGAGCAGATCGGCGACCGGTATCTGCACAAGTTCTCCCTGCGAACCGGCTGCGGCGATCCATCGGCCGTTGTCGGCCACCGCAACTTCGTACACCCAGCCGTCGATGGCTGGGTGATCCGCATCAACCGACAACGACTCGAAATCGACCAGGCGGATGTGCCCATCGACGCATCCCACGACCACGTGTTGGCCGTTCGGTAGCCAAGCGACCGAGAGGGGAGTGGCCGGGAGTTTGACAAACCGTATCAAGCGTCCGATCGTCGGCTGCCAAAATCGCACGGTGCGATCGGCACCCACCGTGACCAAGATGGGTAATCCCTCCGTCGCCGGACGCAACGCCAAAGCGCGAATTTCATCCGTGTGATTGTCCAATTGGCGAAGGGTCCTTGCCTCCGCCGTATCCCAAACTCGCAGACTGCGATCCACACCTGCTGACACCAGTCGCGATGGTCCCGGGAGGAAGCAGACCGCTAGGACCGGACGGGTGTGCCCCTGCAATGTCTGCAGGATCTTTCCTGTGTCGCTTGTCAAGGTCATGACGCGTTGGTCCGCACTGGCCGTGGCTAACTCGCTGCCAGAAGCATTCCAGCACACGCGGTAGACTAAGTCGTCGTGGACAATCCGTCGCCAAACAATTTCTCCCGACGGCCAACCGCAAACCGCGACCTCGCCATATTCGCCCGGGCGGCCGCCACATACCGCGAATCGCTGTCCTTGTGGCGAGAAGGCGAAATCATGCACGTGGGGCATGTCCAGCACAATTCGTCGTCGAGCTTCGAGCTGTGGACCTTCGCGGACGTCGATGCCCGCCTGAGAGCCGACGAGCAGTTGTTGTGCATGGGGTGCGTAAGCCAAGGCCGTCACAGGCGGCTGAGCTAAGACGCTGGTCGTCAGTAGCAGTAGCAGACAAATCCCCGTTGCGGCAATCATCCCACAATTTCCCGAATCGGCTCACCGTTTTTTGTCAGAGGGACCGGACGTCCCTCGCGCGTTGATAACACCAAATCCGGGTCGATTCCCAACAGCGAATACCAAGTGGCGGCGATATCTGCCGGAGTGACAGGCCGTTCGTGAGGACTTTCCCCCATTGCATCACTGGCCCCAAGGACTAGGCCCGCCGGTGCGCCGCCGCCTGCCAGAAGTACGCTGAACACGCGTGGCCAATGGTCGCGTCCACCGGCCGGATTCAATTTCGGTGTACGTCCGAACTCGCCCATCACCACAATCAGCGTCTCGTCGAACAGGCCTCGGTCGATTAGGTCGTCAATTAACGCCGCCAATGCCGTGTCCAGCGAAGGGACGAGGCCAACGGGAATCCTGGCGCCGGTGTAGCCTTCCTTTAAACGCGTGTAAAGATCCTGATGCGTGTCCCAACCCGTGTTATTGATAGTCACGAACGGCACTCCGGCTTCGACCAATCGCCGTGCCAACAGGCAACTCTGGCCAATGCTGCGTCGGCCGTAGCGGTCTCGCAACGCAGGCGATTCGGCCGCAAGATCGAATGCCGTCCGTGCGGAAGGAGAGTCCAGCAAGCGGTATGCCTGTGCGAAGGCCGGATCTTCCGCCACGTGGTCCGCGTTTTGAATACCTTCCACCTGCGCGTCGAACTGCTTGAGATATTGACGCCTTCGATCTCGTCGAGCGGACGTGATCCCAGGGAATGGATCCATGGCACGAAGTCGAAAATCTGGCCTCCCCGGATCGCCGTCGACTTCAAACGGTGCCAGCGCAGGCGGCAGATAACCTTCGGCGACAAACTTGCCACCCCCAACTCGCATGTTTGGAATCGCAATATGACGGGGCAAGAAACCATCGACTGGACGGAGGTGATTAACGACGCTGGGCACAGCCGGATAGTCCAAGGCGGGAGTCGGTCGATAGCCAGTCAGCAGATAATGCGTACCGAAGTTATGTTCTCCCAAGGGAGATGTCACGGATCGCACCACCGTTATTTGATTCAGTCGCGCGGCAAGGTTCGGCAGCAGATCGCTGATCCGAATGCCGGGTTGTGCGGTCGGAATGGCACCGATCGGCCCGCGGATTTCCGCTGGCGCAAGCGGCTTGGGATCGAAAGTTTCCAGATGACTGGGCCCTCCGTCCAACCAGATCAGGATGCATGCCTTTGCCGATTTCTTAGTCACCGCTGCGGTGACGGCACGGCCGCGAAGCAAATCGACCAAACCGACGCCCAGTGCCGAGAGACCACCGACGCGCACGAAATCGCGTCGCGAGAGCGCGGGAGTGTGCCCAATCGATGTCAGTGATTCGTGATGAAGTCTTGGCAATTCAACAGGCTCCAAACAAAGTCCTCGATCCTCTGGCGTCGATCACTCGAATCGCCGGCCATCCCCAGTTCATGGCACCAATCGCGCAGTTCGTCTGTCGTAGGTTTTCGGCTGAGTGCCAACAGGTAGAGCGTACGAACGATATCTTCATCATCCAACTGCTGTTCGATCAATCGCCGTACTATACCATTGGATGATTCAATCCGGGCGTTGAGCAGCGATCCGTTAATCAATTCTAGACGAGTTGCGATGCCCATTGGACGTGTGGATGTTTCCGGTAGGCAGCCTGCCGTAAAATCGCAGCGTCCCAATACACGGAGTGTTTCGGCCGCCGACCCTGGCTCGATCAATGAGATCGTGCGCAGCGAAACATCTTCATGGTCTCCGACTCCGGTGACGTCCGTTATGGCGTCGGCCAGTACTTCGGCGGACAATGGACGTCGAAGTGCATGCGCAAAGAACTGTTCGCCGGCAGGGTCGTGCGCAAGCGGAACGCTACTTCGCTGGTAGGCTGCAGAGTCGCAAATGGCTCGTATCGTTCGCCGCAATTGAAACTCTCCCTTGACAAAATCTTCCGTCAAGGCGGTCAATAACTCTGGGTCGCTGGCGGGATTTGTTGCCCGCGTGTCGTCGACCGGATCGATCAGACCGCGACCCATGAGAGTCCGCCAAAGTCGGCCGACCATGGCCTGGGCAAAATACGGATTCTCCGGCGAAGTAATCCACTGCGTGACGTCACGGAGCGGTTCCGTGGCATCCACCAGATCGGGACCACCGGGAATCCGTGCCTGAGCGGCTTCACCGGTGCGAGGGTGAACGACGAAACCGCTTGCCGACCGAGAAACGACGGGGCCTCTCTGGACGCATGCGAACACCTGCGCCAACCCGTGATAATCGTCTTGGGTCCAACGATCCAAGGGATGATTGTGACAATTGGCGCATCGTAGGCGTACGCCGAGCATCACTTCGCTAACGAACTCGGCTTCCTGACGAGGGTCGTTGGCCAGTCGATGGAACGCCGCCGGCCCGTAGGTCTGCGAATCACCTTCGGCAAGCAATAACTCTTGAGCGATCTGATCCCAACCCCGGTTATCGGCTACCTGTTGGCGTAGCCAGGCGTACAATGCTTCGGCTGCAGTACGATCGCCCGCCGGCAGGTGAAATCGCAACCATTGGCCAAGGCGATACGTCCAATAGTCAACAAACGCATCCGACCGCAACAAACAATCGATAAGCTCTTGCCGTTTTTTCGGTGACACACTGCGGACAAACGTTTCGGACTGATCCGGCGACGGCAGCCGTCCTGTCAGGTCCAGGTAGATACGTCGTACAAACGTGGCGTCATCGGCAAGAGGTGACGGTGTCAGACGCAATTCCGTCAAGGTGGCGTTTACACAATCGTCAATCCAATTGCGCCGCATTAACCGATGGACCTCGACGGGATGCTCTCCTACCGGTGCCGAAACCGGCACTCGAGCGATCCGAGATAAGTAGCGGACGAACAACCAATAACGTCCAGGACGTGCCAGTTGGTAGTCACCCTCCGCACCACGTGGTAAGGCCGAATCATCCGACGTCCAATACACGGCCCATGAACTCACGTCGCGAGTGGTTCCATCGGCGAACTGCGCAGTCACGTAGAAGTGAGGAAGTTTTCCTGGCCGTTGAAGCGTCACCGCCGTGGGGTCGATGCGGCAAATCGACCAGCTGTCGGGATTGCCTGCCAGCGCCCCTTGATCAACCCATTTACGCAGGACATCGGCTGACTCACTATCCGATGGAAACCGCTGACCACCTCCATGCGCAACTTCTTCGGTCGCTTTGAGCAACAACAGACTCTGTTCGGAATCGAACAGATTGATTCGGCGGCCCTCTAATTCTCGAACGATGGACTGATAATCGTGTGACGGATCACCGCCAAAAAGCGAAAGCTGAAAACCGGCTTGGCCCTTGGCGGCTCCATGACAGGCCGCCGCATTGCAACCGGCAACCGAGAAGACTGGCATGATTTCTGTGTCGAAATCGATTCCTTGATCGCCCGTCGCAACTTGCGATAGCAGTAGACAAAACGTGGCGAGCGCGACGGACATGGATGGGACCACGACAAATGAAGTAAGGGGTAAGGAATGAGCGCAACCGTTGCGGCTACAAAAGAACGGCGACTCAAGGTTGCTTCGAATTATCCTCGGACTCGTCGTCTTTCGTCCCGTAATCGTTCGCCCACTTTTGGATTAACTCCTGAGCGGCAGGCGTCCCGTAGTTTTTGAGTACACCGGCTTGCACGATCCGGTGAGCAACACTTCCTAAACGTTGGCGGAATGCTTCGTCTTCGCCCGCATGCTGTTCGACCGCACGTCCCGCTTCCGCCACTTGCTCGGGACTGGCCGCACGATTGATTACGGGTGCCAACCACCGTCGAAATGCGGAATCATCGTTTCTCTGCATGTTGCCATTTACGGGAGCGTCCATTTCCGATAGGTCGGGCTGATGGTCTTTGCCAAGGACGGTTTGAATCGCGGCGCCGATTCTTGGTGCGTCCACTGCGAGGCTGGGTTGAATCAATGCAAAATTGGCTGTTACGCGCTGGCTTGTTCCCACCAGAATGGTCAACGCAACTTTGCGATTGAGGCCGTATGCCCCTGGCCCTTCCAATCCGTCGACCGAAATGCCGATCGGTACCGCCGTGGGCAACGCATGCTGTGCTCGATGAATCATCGCGGACGTGGCTGTCGGATCATCGGACAAAAAAACCAAACAACTGCTTAATCCGAGCTCGCGGAATCGGTCGGCATAGTTCACGATCGTCCGCACGAGGGCCACCGACGGACGCGTGACTTCGTGGACGAACACCAGCATGACCGCTTTGTCTCCGGCGGTCGTGATCGGATCGAATTCGTCTCCTTCGCGCGGTCCCAGTGCTAAACGCATCTTGAATGCCGGTAGTTTTTCGCCGACCTGAGGTCCCGAGAATGGGGCATCCTGGCTCCACGTCCGATCCGTCGTAGCCAGGCACACGAGCAATCCCACCAACACCGAGCGTAACATGGCACATCCCCCTAGCAACGCGAATGCCGCTGCCGCGTGATTGATCGTTTTCTGCATCCCCCTCCATCATAATCGTTCAGTAAACTACAGCACAACCTTCCTCGTCTGGCTGCTGGTACTCCAAAAGCGTTTGTTCATAGTCCACGACATGGTCCACGACTAGGCCGCGGCCTGGTAATAGATATCGCATGACGAACTTATGATAAGTCGCTAGAATCAACGTGCAGTCGTTTGGCAACCTGCGAGAGCAATCCGCGTTGATCCAACATTTGCCACGCGAGCGCGGGTTTCACGAATTGAAGCGACGGACAGAAGAAGGGAGCTTAGGTATGCGTAACGTCTCGCTCCATGAGACACGACGGCGGCAAATGCAGGACTCGGCGGCTTGCTGGTGGCACAAGTTCGTCGCGCTATACAAGGTCGTCTTGCTATGCGGCACCATGATGCATCTAGTGATGCTTGATGTCGACGTGGTCCATGGCCATGAGGAGGACACGGTCGACCTACCGGCAGTGGAAGCCGTGCCGGATCACGTTACGCATCGACCGACTGCAGTTCCTGATCGCATCGTGTTATCCTGGGTCGGAGCTCCAGCGACTTCACAAGCTGTCACCTGGCGTACTAGTGATGACGTGCGCGTCGCCGTGGGAGAACTTGCTCTTGCCGGCGATGGACCGACATTCGAGTCACAGGCGCGACGCGTCCGTGCCACGACGTCTGCCGTTGAAAGTGATTTAGGTTGGGTCGATCATTTTCATTCCGTCAACTTTGCCGACCTGCAACCGGAAACCATTTACGCCTTTCGCGTCGGCGACGGAGCCAATTGGAGCGAATGGAGTCATTTCACGACGGCGAGCGTGGAACAGAAGCCGTTTTCATTCGTTTACTTTGGAGATTCCCAAAACGATCTAAAATCACTTTGGTCACGCGTCGTACGCGAAGCTTTTCGCGACGCGCCCCGAGCGGCATTCATGCTGCATGCCGGTGATTTGGTCAATCGAGCTAACCGCGACGCAGAATGGGGTGAATGGCACTACGCCGGTGGGTTCATTCATCGCAATGTGCCCTGTATCGCGACGCCTGGCAATCACGAATATCGCGGGACGCTTTCGCGCTTTTGGCAACCCGGGTTTTCCTTTCCCATAAATGGGCCTGAAGGGTTAGAGGAAACGTGCTATTTCATTGATTACCAATGCGCACGCGTTATTTCGTTGAATTCGAACGAACGGCAGGAAGAACAAGTGCCGTGGCTGGAACACGTATTGTCGAACAATGACCGCATTTGGACGATCATTACCTTTCATCATCCCATGTATTCTTCCGCCGTCGGACGTGACAACGACGAGCTGCGCGCAATGTGGATGCCCATTTTCGACAAGTACAAGGTCGATATCGTATTGCAGGGCCACGATCACACGTATGCTCGGTCGCGCCTGCTGACAACGGAAAATGTGGCCACCGGCGTGTCCCAGCGGAACACGGAGTCCGGCACGATGTATGTCGTTTCGGTAAGCGGTCCCAAGATGTACAAACTAGGACGCCGCCCATTCATGCGCCGGGCTGCGCAGGACACGCAACTCTATCAGATCCTTCACGTGCATCCCGATCGGCTTGAATACGAAGCGCGCACCGCGACCGGGCGACGTTATGACGGCTTTACGTTGGTCAAGCGAGTGGGAGCCAGCAATCAGTTGGTCGAACAGATTCCCGAGACGCCGGAGCTAGTACCGAAGGAATAGTCCCACGACAGGCCGCTTTCATCCGGCCCTTCATCATCCGTTCCGCGGTTCCCCTGGGCCTCGTAACGACACATTCCTCAACGGCACAGGGCCACCTTCTCAGCGGTAAAGGGGCCTCACTTGACGGCGCTAATCGCGTCCTGTGCGTCTGCGCTGGGCTGCCGTTCCACTCGAAACACACGATGGCCACTGGCGGTGCTCCCATCGTTGAAAGTGGCTTCGATCGCGCAACATGCGTGCCGTCGCTTAGTTGGCGTACGTCGAGCGATTGCTTCCAAAGGTGGGTCGAACGACCGGGCCGTGGGAGGGGACGCCACAAAGTCTCAGGCGATTCGCCTTGCAGAATCAGCTGGTCTCGTTGGGCATTTTCCGATTCGAACAATTTCACAAATGCCGGATCTTCTTGTTTCGCATACGTCATGTCAACGGGCGTAGTTTGATCAACGAACAACTTTACGCGTGTGTCTTGTGCGCCGTTGAATACATTGACAAATACGTCTACCGTGCTGTCGACACTTGGATCAACCGTCTCTGGGATCTGAAGCGCCATCTGGTAATCGGCACTACGGCCCGCCGCCTTGAAATCCAGGTGATAGTGTTGCCCATCAAAGGTAATGATCGAATAGCCGTTAGGAGCGCCGTCGGCCATGGTGGCGTGAGGAATTCCGCGTTCATCCGGCTTGCCAGTCCACCAGCCGCCACTAACCGTTACATTCACGATGTGGCGGTGCGGTTGCGGGCCGCGCAGCCATCTTCGCGCGTAATGATGCGATGCTCATGCGTATGCGTATGAGCCGAAAAGGAAAGGCAAAACGGTCGCTGCTCGATCAATTGATACAGTTCGTGACGATCCCGAACGTCCGTCAAGGGAATATGCATCATCAGTACGACCAATTGCTCGGGAGGAATCGAAGCCAAGTCAGCGCGGATGAATTCCATTTGCTGACGGCCCAGGCCTCCTTGATAGCGTCCTTCGTCGTTTTCATGGAAGTTGTTTTTCGTCGACCGGAGTCCGGTAGCCCTGCGGTTTGATCACGAACAGGATCGAATCGTGAGACACGGGCAATTCGTATTGGCCCCGTGCGTCCGTTGCAACAATCTGCTGGCCGTTGGACACCTTGATGCCGCTTAATGCCGTGTCACCCGAGTCGAAAACGCGGTTTGCGTTCTGATCGTGGTAGACGACACCTCGCGCAGTTTCCGTCGCCGGCTGGGCGGGTTGCAACTGCCGCCAGACGGTGTCCGCGACCTGCTGGGCGAGAGCCTTGGATCCCGCTTCTGTAAAGTGCACATTGGCAGGACGCTGGATTTCCTGCAATCGAGGCAGACAGAAGGCATGCAGGTCGTTGATCAACCGATCCTCCCAAAACGTTGTCGCATGACTCGCAGCGCCACACGATTGTATTTAACGGAGTCATCGGAAATGCGACCGTCGGCGCCGGGAGGCACGGGTGTCGTTGTACACCAAATCAATCGGGCACCGGTTTCCTGCAATCGCGTGATCAGACGTCCTAGGTTTTGCTCGTATCGGTCCAATGGCACCTGGATCGCACCTTGGTCTGGCGCCACAAGATTGCCGTCCTGGTCGATATACTTCAAGTCGTGCAAGCCGAAGTTAAAATGAATTACGTCCCAGTGTTGGTCACCCAGCCATGCATCAATTCGCTGCAGGCCGTGCGTCGTCGGACCGCAATTCTCATTCGGGCGATGTACTTCAGCCTTACCCGCGAGTATCTGCCGCACGTACGGCGTGTAACCGATGGATATGGAATCTCCGAGGATGAGCACCTGTGGCAACTGCGTGTCCGTCGTCGCGTCACGTTGCGTTGCATCGTCGATGTGTGGGTCTTCGTGGGCTTCGCCTCGCGAAATGAGCGGAATGATCAATAAGGCGCATGACAAGAAACTGCGAATTGACATCATAGACTACTCAGGGGGAAACAATTCTTTGGGGGGCAGGGATCGAACGAAGTCGAAGGCCATGTCGATCCACATTCGTAACTGGGCAGCCGTTGCGTAACCGTTGGGTTCGACCATGATCCAACCGCGCATCGGCCGGCCCGTGATATCGAACTGTCGCGTATCCGCCTGTTCCAAGGCGGTGCGATAAGCATCGGGTCCGACCCTTAGAATTAGAAACTCACGCCAGATGCCAACGCACATGTTGCCATAAAGAAGGAATCCCAAGCCACCAAACATCTTTTTTTGACTGATACCTTTTCGGCGCCCAATCAGTTTCTGGACGCGTTCGGCATGAGACGTGTCGTAAACCATCTGGATACCGGCACGTAGTCTACTTCAGCTCACCACAATCTCGAATGACGATCGGGACGCGAGTCCGTCCGGCGGGAGTGCCTTGCGCTTCGACGCGTTTGACGACGTCCATTCCTTCCAGGACACGACCGAAGATAACATGCTTGCCATCCAGCCAAGGCGTTGGCACGGTCGTGATGAAGAATTGCGATCCATTGGTGTCCGGACCCGCATTCGCCATACTCAACAGACCCGGTACGGTGTGTCGAAACTTGAAGCCCTCATCTGGAAACTTCTCACCGTAAATGCTTTCGCCGCCCGTCCCGTTGCCACGTGTGAAATCGCCTCCTTGCAGCATGAACTGGGGAATGACGCGGTGAAACGGACTGCCCTTGTAGTGCAACGGACGCCCCGATTGTCCGACGCCCTTTTCGCCCGTGCAGAGCGCTCGGAAGTTTTCGACGGTCTTGGGCACGTCGTTACCGAATAGACCGATGACGATTCGCCCCGCGTCCTGATTACCAATCGTGACGTCAAAATACACCTTATTCGTCACTGTGGCCTGGGTTGCATCTTGGGCCGCCAGCGTCGCAGTTCCAATAGGAGTCAGGCCGATGGATACGAGCGACAGAGCCGCCAAAAAATAACGCTGCATGATCCTTCTCCGCAGTAATTTTTCAGGACAATACCTAGCTGGGTCGAACATACTCGACGCGCCAGCTGGCTGCAATGGGAGACGATCGAAGGGATCCGGCCGTGAAGTCGGCTCGTTTAAGCCAAGATTTCTCGGACCGGATTGTGACTTTCGACACCGGTCAGTCGGACGTCCAGTCCTTGGAAGCGGTAGGATAGCTTGCGGTGATCGATGCCCAAGCAATGCAGGATGGTCGCGTTCATGTCGTGGATGTGGACCGGTTTTTCTACGATGTTGTAAGAAAAGTCATCCGTTTCCCCGTGCACAATGCCGGGCTGAATTCCTCCGCCGGCCATCCAAATGGTGAAACAGCGAGGGTGATGATCGCGGCCGTAATTCTCGTGAGTCAACTGACCCTGACTGTAAATCGTGCGTCCGAATTCGCCGCCCCACACGACCAGGGTATCTTCTAATAACCCGCGATTCTTCAGGTCCTGGATGAGTGCCCAGCACGGCTGATCGACGTCCCGGCACTGATTGGGCAAATCACCTCCAACGTTGGCGTGTTGATCCCAGCCTCGATGAAAAATCTGCACAAAACGGACGTCGCGCTCCATCATGCGTCGCGCCAATAGGCAACTGGCGGCAAAGGTTCCGGGTTTGGTCACGTCGGGGCCGTACTGATCCAGGATGTGCTGAGGCTCTTCGGCTAGATTGATCAACTCCGGCACGGAACTCTGCATGCGAAATGCCATCTCTGCTTGCTGAACTCGTACACGCGTTTCCGGGTCTCCGTATTGCTGCCACGTCCGTTCGTCGAACTTGGCAAGTCGATCGAGCATCGGCGCGTCGCATGTCGGGACTCACACCGGGGGGATTCGAGAGATAAAGCACCGGATCGCCGCTGGACCGCAGCGAGACGCCTTGGTGTTCACTAGGCAAAAAGCCGGATCCCCAGAGCCGATTGTAGAGTGCCTGGGCTTCTTTCCGACCGGTCCACGAAGGTGTCATCACGACAAAGGAAGGCAGATTTTCGTTCATTGAACCGAGGCCGTAACTGAGCCACGCGCCGAGGCTGGCGCGACCGGGCAACTGGTGCCCGGTACAGATGTACGTAATGGCCGGGTCGTGGTTGATCGCCTCGGTATACATCGTTTTGATGATTGCCAGGTCGTCGACCATTTTCGCATGATACGGCAGCAGTTCGCTGACCCAGGCGCCGCTTTGACCATATTGTTGGAAAGCAAACTTTGAAGGCGCGATCGGAAACCTCGCTTGCCCCGACGTCATCGTTGTCAAACGCTGCCCCATCCGCACGGATTCGGGTAAGTCTTGGTCGAACATGCCGTCCATCAGCGGCTTGTAGTCAAACAAATCCATTTGACATGGCGCACCCGCCATGAACAGGTAAATGGCCCGCTTGGCTTTGGGGCGAAATGATGTCCCCGGACAATGCCGGTCGCCGACGCTTCCGCTTCGGTTGGGGGTAGCAACGAAGCCAAAGCTGCGGTGCCCAATCCCAAACCCGCTTGGCCAAAGAAATGTCGACGAGTGATCGCTTGTCGATACTGTTCTAACGGAGTCATGGCAGCGAACTCCCTTCACGGGCTAATGCAGTGAGGTTAATGCTGATTGTTGTTGGACACGTACCATCAGTTCTTGGTCACGACTTCGTCCAGGTTGAGCAATAAATTTGCGACCATTGTCCAGGCGGCCAATTGCGGTGCATCGATAGCTGGCGCGGCAGGCGATCCGCCCACTTCGACCAGTTGTTTGGCCGCGTCGGGGTTGGCTTGAAAGTGAGCGAGATCTTCTTGGAAGGCCGCCACAAGATCCGCAAGCTCGACGTCCGTCGGCTGACGGCAGGTACACTGCACGAACATAAAACGTGCTCGCTCCTGATTGCTATCATCGGCTTCCTGCAACGTGCGATGAGCCATGCGCGCGCGGCTTCCACGTACTGCGGATCGTTAAACAGCAACAACGCCTGAAGTGGCGTGTTTGTCCGCTCACGACGCACGACACACGACTCGCGCGAGGGACCATCAAAGGTACTGAGCTCGGGCGGTGGTGACGTTCGCTTAATGAATGTGTAGAGTGTCCGACGATGGGTCTTTTCCGGATCGACGTCGGCCTGGAAACGTACCGTGTTGGAGCCGCTGTAGCCGACCGCGAACCAAAGCCCATCCGGTTGAGGCGGCTTTACGCTGGGCCCGCCCACTCGATCCACCAGCAGCCCACTAACCGTCAGCGCCTGATCACGCAACATCTCGGCATCCAATCGGAACCGCGGGCCTCTTGCCAGCAAACGATTGTCAGGGTCTCGCTCCAGTTTCTCAGGAGCCACTTTGGATGACTGCCGATATGCCGCCGATGTGACCAGGCGTTTCATCATCGCTTTAACATCCCAGCCATCGCGGACAAAATCGACGGCCAGCCAATCCAGCAATTCCGGGTGGCTCGGCCGTTCACCGCGAGTTCCAAAATCTTCCGAAGTCTTCACAAGTCCAGTGCCAAAGACCTGTTGCCAGAGGCGATTGACGATCACGCGCGAGGTAAGGGGGTGATCGCCGCTGACCAGCCACTGTGCCAAGCCCAGACGGTCGTTAGCTACGTCCTCCGGCATCGGTGGCAGGAAAGAAGGTGTCTGACGCGGACGCTCATCCAGTCGTTGATCGTATTCGCCGCGTTTTAGCAGATAAGCCGTGACGGGTTCCTTCTTTTCACGCCAAATCAAGGTCGTCGCCACTTGGCGTTCAATTTCCGCTCGCTCCTTACGTAATCCCTCGACTTGAGCTTGCAGCTCCTTGACTTCAGGAGAGTCAATAGCTTTGAAGCGAAAATACTCTCGCAGCGCCAATTGCTGCGCATCGGAACGCTCTTCGGACGGCAACGTCACGATCTCGATGATCTCCGGTGGCATGGCCGCCACCTCAACATCAGCGCGAAAGTAAAAGCCGGTCTGACCACCAAAATTGATGACCTTCAACAGCAACTCGTTTTCGCCCGGTTGCAAACGCAAATCGATTTGGTCCTGGTCGGGAGCCGCAGCGCGTGATACGTCTTTAGCAAAAACCTGTTTACCGTTCAGATACACCTTGATCGCGTCGTCGCTACCCAACGATACGTGGATCGTCCGCTCGTCGGGACTGTTGATGAGTCGATAGACGAAGTTCGCCGCCATATCTCCGGCCAGATCCGCGTGCACTTCGCCGTCGGCCCATTCCGGCCGAGGCTGCCAAGCGAGCGTCTCGCCGGCGGACGACTCAAAGGTCTGTTTCAGGTCGACGGCCTTGCCTTCAGGACCGTGCTTGCGGCCAAACAAGTAGCGACGTACATCCGGAAACGGTCCGACCAGATGCCACTGCCCCAGGCCGACTTGCGCCTGTTCGGTCGGTTCCGGATCGGCCAACTGCGCCCGTTGCGATTGTTCCCAGCCAGCCTGTTGATCATCCAGTTCCGGCCAGGGACCGCGCAGTTTTTCTTCCAGCTGGCGAATGTCGACGTCCGCAGCGGCCAAAGCCGCTCGCTGTTCCGACGAGGGTACTCGCAACACGGCGCGGATCCTTTCGATTGCCGTCCATGGGGTCGCCGTCCAGACTGTTGAAGTAGGCGAACAGCGAATAGAAATCGTTCATCGTAAGCGGATCGAACTTGTGGTCGTGGCAACGCGTGCATTCCAACGTCAGGCCCATGAAGACCGTGCCGGTCGTCACGACGCGGTCGACAACGTTGCGCACATAGACTTCTTCGGATATCGAACCGCCTTCGTTCGTCGTGACATGACAACGATTGAAACCGGTGGCGATCAATTGATCTTCCGTGGGATCCGGCAGTAGATCGCCTGCCAATTGCTCGATCACAAACTGATCATACGGCAGATTACGATTGAACGCTCGGATCACCCAATCTCGGTAGGGCCACATTTCGCGGTAATTGTCCAAATGCAGTCCGTGCGTATCTCCGTAATGCGCGGCGTCCAGCCAGAACCTGGCCATTTGCTCGCCGTAGTGTTGCGACGCCAATAGGCGATCGACGGCCCGTTCGTACGCGCCCGGATCCTCGTCTCGCAGAAACATCTGAATATCTCGTTGCGATGGCGGCAGCCCGGTTAAGTCCAGGGCCACTCGGCGCAGCAGCGTAATGCGGTCGGCTTCCGGTTCCGGTGCCAATCCTTCCTGTTCCAACCGCGCCAAAATGAAGTGGTCGATTTCATTGCGCGGCCAATCGCTCTGCTGGACCGCCGGAACTAGAGATGATTGCGGCTGACTAAAGGCCCAATGCGTGTCCCACTCGGCTCCCTGCTCGATCCAACGGCGAACCAAGTCGATCTGCTCTTGCGAGAGCGTTTTTTCCGTTTCCGCGGGTGGCATTCGCATGGATTCGTCGTCCGAAGTGATGCGTGCGATAAGTTCGCTGGCATCCGGATCGCCGGGGACAATCGCATGTTCGCCCGAATCCGCCTCGCCTATGGCGCTGTCCCGCTGGTCCAATCGCAAACCGGCCTCGCGCCGATTCCCATCGTGCCCGTGACAAGTAAAACAGTTGTCCGCCAGAATAGGTCGGATGTCGCGTCCGAACGCCACTTTGTCCGACGCTTTGTGGTCAGCGGCTTGCGCCTGTAACGAGGCTGTCCACGTACCGCATCCAACGACGGCGACAACAAACATCAATGCAGGTTTTCGCACCATGGTTTTTCAGCTCGGTTTAAGGCTCATGTGAAAGCAACGGATTAATCAATTCGCCTTGGCTGTTGGTTACGGCTAAGACGTCTTGGAATAAATCGGGTTTTGTGTACTGCAGAATCTCCCGAATCGCACGACGATCGTCCGGTGAGAGATGCGCGAATTTGGCATCCAAGTCCGCTCCTGTCAACACGCGATACAAACGCCCCGTCACGTAACGCTTCATCGGAGCAGGCAAGGCGTCGAACGCTTCGGAGTAAATTAAATAGCTGCACGGGTAGCGGAACAAGCGTTGCTGGAGTTCGAAGTCTCGCAAGGAACGGCCCTGGGAATCGTGAGGTCCTTGACTGGAAAACTGCTCCGTAAACCCCGATACCCCCTGAACCGGCGAAGCGAGTTGCAATTCGTCGCAATACAATAGGTGTTCCAGAAGGTTGTCGCCCGCCGAGGCAATCCGCCGCTTGGTCGAATCGCTTTGAAAGTCCACGGCACGCTCCAACGCCTCGTTGACAATTCGGTCCTGATACGCCGCCCGGCGGGCCGTGTAATTAGCGACCGTTATCGCGTTGTGCATTTGTGTCTGATGCTCGAGCACCATCAGCGCCACGATGTCACTGGTGGGGCGTAAGTAGGGGTGTACATCGAGCAATGCTGAGAGGTCGGTGATGTTTCGCGCCCGCTTCGCGATCCAATTGCTCGGGGTTTTCCCGGTCCCGTGACAAAATGTTACCCATGTGTCGCATCTGGCCGTGCTGGCCGGTGACATACCACCCCGCCCCAACGCTCTTCGAAGGGGCTGCGGTGGTCCGTGGTAAATGTTCCCGAACCAAAGTGAGGTTGGCCACTGGGCGATGTATACACCGACCGCACCAAATGACCTGGCACCCCTTGCGTGCGTGAAGACGCATGGCAACTGAGGCATTGACCCTTGTCGCGGACAAAGCGCGGAGTCGCGACCGACTCCTGCAACAACGTGTAAAACATCGCTCCCTGCGCAGGGGTCGACTGTCGAAATCTCCACGACGTCGCCATCTTGTACCCAGCCAACATATGTCGCGTCGTTAAAATAGACCGCCCGCGGACGCTGTGGTGTAATCCGTGTCAGCTGAAAACTGGTCTTGGAAAATACCAGCATCTGGGATGATGGCAATACGTCCAACGCGCGCAGAACGGCCGGGAGGTAACCGCGCTGGCTGTCAAAGTCCAACGTCACGTCGCCCGAATCGATCCGCGCCTGTAAGTGGGCGATTGGATCCGCTGGAGGACGATCAAAGTAGGCAATCGGATCCCGCTCGAATTCCATCTGACCCAACGCCCATGAAGGACAGATTGAGAAAACCGCGATGGCGACAACGCCAAACGTTGATCGGAGCCACAATGTGGTGGAAGGCAGCTGTTTCATTTCGTAGGTGGGACTAAAAGGTGGGCAGGCAGTCACGGCCAAATTCGACCCGACGACATGTCGCGGCGGTTCGACCAATTGTCACGATACGCTTCGTGGCGTCAGCAACCTTCGTGCCACTTGCGGCTGTTCTGCCCCAAAACTTGAGTCGGCGCCGAGCGTCATGCCAATCGAGCTGAACGGCTACGCGGCGGACGCACGTGCTGAGGTCCGACTGCCCGTCGACTGCCTTGAAGGTACGCCGGCACGTTGAGTCCGACGTCGCCTCCATTCATCACCATATCAGGCTCGCGTCCGACAATCCAGCGAGTTTCTTCTCTAGCCAGCCTATTGGCTAAACAGAATGGCTAAGGTGATCTGGCGATCTACGCAGAACGGGCCACCAGATGGTGGGCGGCGTTGGTGTGCTCCGCCGCACGGACAATGTCAGTAACGCACGGTCGCGCAAACGGGTTGCTCGGTCAATACGACGCATTTGTGGCATTGCACCCACCTCAGGCGTTGGCCAATTCCCGCAGTGCGCGTATCGGCGCTCCCCTTATCTGGGCAGATGCCGGTGAGGGCGGATTGGAGCGCTGTGCGTTTTGCCATCCGGCCACTGGCTCCAGGCGGCAACAGCACGCGGACAGCGTGGTCCTATTCGCCTTGAGGCCACGCGAAGAAAAACCACGGATAGGTCCTCGACTCGATGGCTGCGCGCGCCGCGTCCGACACTTGGGAACGCTGCTGCAATCGGGCCGCTACGTCGTCGGCGACCTGCTCTTTGATCTGACGTTGCAATTCATGCAAACGGCGGCCTTCGCTGGCTGCTGACGTACCCGCTTGCTTGAGGGCCCGCAAGGCTGCAATCCATTGTCGTTTCTGCTCTAGTAGAGGGACCAACTGCTGTTCCAGACGGGACGAAAACCAATCCTGTCCTAAGTATTCCTCGGGGTGATGCGTCATCGTACGTTGATTTGTGGCCAATTGGTCTAGTCGATTGAGCTGCGATTTTAGATCTGGAAACAGATACCGTGACGCACTGGCGACAACAAATGCTGGGGCATCGATTCCGAAATAATCCTGGATCAACGTGTCCGTATACTGGTCGTACACCTGCCCGCCCAAACCGTGAACGAATAGGTCACTGCACAACAGCCGGAATACGATTGTTATCAAGGCGCCGCGGGGCACCAACAGTGCACTCGTCGAGGCCAGCTTGAATGACCGATTTGCGCGAGAAACGTCGGCGACGTGTTTTTCGTTAACCCACAATTCCGAACGCTCGGCGGCAGGTTGAACCCACACGGCCGATCGAGTATCCGTCCGCAAGTCGACATACCACAAGGGAAACTCGTATCGATCTCCAAGACGCGCGAGATTTGGAAAGGGATTGGCGGGATTGCGAGTCTTTCGAGATTCGCGCCACGCCTCCAACGTGCGGTTGTAGGCCTGATGAAACCTTGTACCGTCTAAGGCAAGATCACAAAAAAACTGTTGGAGCTCGGGAAGTTTGCACAGCGTGGACAGTGGCAATTCAAGCAGATTCCCGTGGATTCCGTAGGCCCGACGCACAATCGAGTTCGCTTCCACCGTCGGACAATCCGCCAATTGCTGATAGATCCTGAGGACCACCGACGCGTCTTTGGCGGCGTCGCCTTGCTGACAGCTTTCGAGATCGCGTATCGCTGCGTTGCGCACGTTGACAATTCCGACGCCGGAAGGATTCGATGTCCGGCAAACAGTCGGGCCGATTCAGACAACGATTCGGCGCGACTCCCTGCCACGGACCAATGTACTACGCTGCTCCCAGGTCGGCTCGCAAAGGGTACGCTAAACTGACCTGCATCCCCTTCATCCGTGTCCATTAGAATCGAAACCGCCGAGGCATGATGAAGGTGCGGCGAAGTGTTGCGTGGCTTCATACTTGAAGACCAAACCGGGATGGAAGACGGTCGGTTGATGGCCCGTCAGTACTAACGGACGCGATGGCGCACCGGCGTCACTTTCAGAATCGTGAATGCGGCGCCGGCGGCAGCGAAATGCCGCAAGACTCGGCCAGTTGCTCCAGTCGCGATGCAAACCGCGTGGCCTCGCGCAGATATCGCCCCGCCGCAAAGACTCGGCCGCGGGTTGCTGCAAATCAAACGGTCCCTGCATTCGTCGATTCCGATTTCGGGACAACAGAGCGGGCCATTCGTGAAGAGCGGGTACCAGTTTTGCGTCGGTGTAGGACGCACGCAGGACGCAGTCATGCCTATACCTCACCCCGCCATTGGACCCAACAATTGGGTTGGCGTTTCGTTGTAGATCGACTTCAGGACAGGCTGTGGGAAGTCAAATCCCTGAAGAGGCGACGACAACACGGGCGTGTACCGCTGCGGATCGATCAGATGAAGGTCCGGATCGGCGATAGGCGACGGACCTCGATACCGAGATTCGAACATCGATCGCAGTGCCCAATAGCGAGAGGCGTACAAGTCGTAGGCCTCTGATTCGCTCGAAGCCTTTTGTTCCTCGGCGTCTCGGGCGTCCGACCTCAAGTGCGCGTCGCGGGTAACGATATCGGAACCAAAGAGCAATCGACGTTGCCGCGATCAAAAAAGGCCAACACGTCCTTAGGTTCTTGTTGACTTAGCGTGCGGACCATCCATTTGGTGGCACTTGTGTCGAGGTACAGGTTGTCATGCCGAGAAAGTAGGCCGTCGAGAAAATTCAAATTTTCCGGCCATCCTCCCAGGTGCGCGGCAATAAAAGGAGACAGGAAATCGATTGAGGCACGCCTCCAGAGGCCCATACTGAGCGGCTTTCGTGCCGTAACGCGTGGCGTTCGCGTAATGCGTAGCGAACCACGTGTCTGGATCACCGACGTGTACCATCAGCAACATGCCAAGATCAACGGCGAGTGTCATATTTGCCTGGACGTGCGTCGCATCCAGCCGAAACAAGCTTGCCGGCATTCCTGGCCTGCTCCGCGAAATCGATCCCGCGGTGCCGACCAAAACTTCGCGATTCGAACCCCTTTCTCACGGAACTTGCAAATCGCTGAGCGTAGCCCTCCGTCAAGGCATACCAACGATCCACCGCGAATACGTCCGGTGTCGCAATAAAACGGACACGATCACCGAGTACACTCGCCACGTCGTCCAATTCTTCCAGCGGAGTCATAGAATAGACTCGCTGTACTCCATATGCCTCGGCGACCTGCCAACAACGTCGCCGCATCGCCCCACTCAGATGCGTATGAACATCGGTGATAGGGAACGGCAGTTGTGATAGACGCTTCGCCTCCGCGGCGTAGTCGAGTCGCAGTAGATTCGACGGCATCGGATGCGTGGTGTCTTCCGCGGCAGAGAATAAACGGGATTGTGTCACGGCATTTCAACTCGCCAATCAGCATTCGTTAACAGCGAACAGGCGTTATGACAAAAGGTTAAACTCATCTGCCACCCAAGCCAGTTCGTCGCATGCCCAACTGATCGCTTGCTGCTGAGGCCGCGAATCAGACTGGCCTGGATTGTCTGCCGGTAATGGCCTAGGCGATGCGTCGGATCATCCAGCGTCCCACCAAACGTGGCGAGGCGTCCAGATAGATGCGAGGCACTGCGAGTTCGGTAATCCGAAAACCGGCTAGAGCCGCCTGGACCCAAAGCTCGCGGCGGACATCGCGTAGCCATCTTCGCTCAACTGCAATCGTGATAAGGCTGATACGCGATATGCCTTGAATCCGCAGAAGGCGTCGGTTAGCTGAAGTCCGAACTGCTCATTGAGCTCGCGGGTTATCGTTTGATTGATCACACGGCGATCGGAAGGTGCAGAGGAATCCTGAGCGAACGTCGCCAGATAGCGACTGCCGGAAACAATGTCCGACTCTGGACATTCAGTGGCGAATGTTCGAATGAGACTGGGGTCGTGCTGCCCATCGGCGTCCAGTGTCACCAAGACGTCGTAATCATGTGCTCGTGCAAAGTCAAACGCCGGAACGTACTCGCCCCCGCCGTAGCCGCGGTTACTTGGATGACGAACACATCGCACATCCCGACGTGCCTGCAGCAATTGGGACGTGCCGTCGAGCGAACCGTCGTCGACGACTACCACGTCATTCGTTACGGCGGTAATCTGGTCAAGAACCGCCCCAATCTGTTCGAATTCGTTGTAAACCGGTATAGCTGTCAGGTATCGCATTTGCGATTCTCCCTGCTAAACAATTCGAGCGTGACGTCTATCTTGTCGACCGCACAGTGGCCTCTCGGTGTTTTTTTTCTCCAGCACATCTTTCGCGTCGGCCGTCTCGCCGACAACCGCTTGGCCATCACGAGTACGCGAACCGAGATTCAGACACTGCAGGCCGTCCCGTCGCGGTCATCCCGTTGCCATCAATCGCTCACACCGCCGGACCATAACCCAGCTTTCGGCGGATAACCGTTAACTGACCTGTGTGCAGCGATTCGTGCCACGCGGCCATTTGAAATACAGATGCGTAGTCGAACATGAATGGCGGCGCTGTACTGGGAGTCGCTTTCGTCAGGTCTTCGTCTGGCAGTTCAGCCAAGGTTTCCAAAAACGCCTGGCGACGATCTCGCAAGTAACTGAGTACTTGTTCCGGCGGATCATAATGATCGGCCGCCGCAATCGGTTCGGAACCGCGGCCGAATAGTTGACGGTATTCGGCATTTGGTGCGGTGCGCGGGAGCCATCATCGTGGTAAAGGCATCGTCGGCAACGGCGAGATGCCCGGCAATCCAGAGCGCATGATTGGCTCCGTCAACTCCGGGTGTCACCCATTCTTGCGGTGTTTTGAAATCGCCCAGCAGGCGCTCCGTGAATCCACGCGAGAACTCCAAGGCCCGCCTCAATCGTTGTCGCAATTCCATGCATCATCCCTCCCCAAAATCCACGATTCGAACATCCCGATGTTCGCTTCACCGGCACTCTTCCGGCAGACACGTGCCAGCCCGTTCGTCCCGCGTGTGATGACCGCGGCCTGTCCCTACGACGATATGCTCTGCTGGTATTCGCGTTTCGCCCGTCGCGTGACCCACGCCAAAGGAATCTTCGCCAGTTCTTCTCGCATCCCCTGTTCTGCCTTCCTCAGGGCTAGTCCCAGGTCGCTACGGACACTGCAAGCCACCGGACATTGTGGGTGCGGCTCGTGGACGCGAAAAAGCTCCCCGTCTTCCACCGCATCAAAAACATCCAATAACGAGATGTGTTTCGGGTCGACATTTAGTCTCGCACCCCCGTGGACCCCCGCTTGACAAACGACCATCCCCGCCTTTTGGAGGCGCGCCAGCAGCCGTCGCACGACCACCGAATTCGTGCCCACGCTCTGGGCAATCCGTTCGGAACTAAAGCACGCATCCGGCTTGAGCGCCAACATGGCCAAAGCATGGACAGCGACGGGAAAACGCGTACTACGGCTCATCTTGTTTCACACGGCTTGTTTCACGCGGTGCCGGTGTCCACCGCGTGGGTGTCTCACCGACTAGCTTTCGAAATCGTAACTGATACGGTTATGATTCTAGAAATGAAGCGGACAGCGTCAAGGGGGCGGCCCGGCGGTCGGCTTGCGGGCGCGGAACGAGTGGCAGCCGGCAGCCTTTGGCGAACAAAGTGGCAATCGGTCGTCGACTGCCTTAAACTATCGGCGCTTGCGTTCTCACGTCGTGGGCGGGGCGGTGATTACGACCCTTGAAATGGCCTGGAGATAAATCCGAGATGATAGTGCATGCGACAAAGTATTGGACTCGCCACAGAAAACCGAATACAGCGATATGGATGCTGACGGTGATGGCGGTCGGCTGCGGCGAATTGCGATGGGGCAACTTGTGATTTCCGGAAATGAAAACAAGATTGCGTTAACGTCGGGGGCGCCGGCGTGGGTCGAGAACGCCTCACCCGATTCACTTTCACTGATTGATTTTTCCACGTTTCCACCCAACGTCCGCCATTTAATGGACATTCCTAATACGGTCATCGGACCTCCCTCGAACATTGCGATCACACCGAACGGCCGTTATGCGTTATTGGCCAATTCGTTGCGCATTCGAACCGACCGCGACACCGAACCCTTGGGAACCCATCCGTGACGTACATCTATTGGATTTGCAGGCACAACCTCCGCGAATTGTCGCCACGGTTCAGACCGGTCGACAACCCTCGGGAATTTCGATTGCTCCAGATGGCCAACTGGCCCTTGTTGCCAACCGGGCCGACGGAACGGTTACCGCCCTGTCGCTTCATGGCGACCAACTACAGACGCTCGAAACCGTGACGGTCGCGGAGCCATCTGCGAGCGTGTCGGATGTGGCGATTGACCCCAATGGGCAAGTGGCGTTGGTAAGTGTACAGAAAGGTGGCTATCTGGCAGTATTGAAATTGAAGGGTACGAAGGTTTCCGTCACGGACACAAAGTTGTCGGTGTACGGTCAGCCCTATCGCGTCGTAATTACGCCCGACGGAGCGTTAGGCCTAACGGCCGGCCAGGGGTTTGGCGAAAATGGTGTAGACAATGATGCCCTGAGTGTGGTCGACATGCGGGCCACACCGATACGCACGATTCGACTACGTGACCATAGGAGCCGTGCCGGAATCGATTGAAGTTAGTCCCGACGGTGCATGGGTGGCCGCCGTAGTGATGGCGGGCTCGAATTTTCCGACTACCGATGCGCGACACGGCGACCACGGGGAACTCGTGATGCTCCACCGTGCTGACAATACTTACCACGTTGCGCAAACGGATGCACGTAGGACGCATCCCGGAAGGCGTGGCCTTTGCGTCGCATGGTGATCAAACGTATGTGTTAGTGCAGTGTCACCCCGACCGCAAAATATGGGTGTTAAAGCTTACCGACACGGGGGTCGCAGACACGGGCCAGCGGATTGCTGTACCGGGTATGCCCTCGTCATTGCGTGCTTCGCCCCGAGTGTGCCCCGTATACCAACTTCTGAACGCAGGCAAAGGAACGGTCTATATGAGTACGCAGCGATTCTCTAAAGATGCGTCCGCGACCCGGTTAACTCGGCGTGAGACATTACGTTCACTTGGGCTCGGTGCGGCCGGCGCGTGGAGTACGATGGCAATCGTGCAACAGGCCATCGGTCAGGAATCGTCCGACGCAGAAAAGCCACCCACCGCCGGGGCAGGTAAAGTCACGATTCGCAAGGTTCGCGCGATTACCACCGCGCCACAGCGTAGCCGCCTCGTGGTCGTCAAGGTGGAGACGAGCGAGCCCGAGTTGTACGGCTTGGGTTGTGCCACGTTCAATCAGCGTCCGCTGTCCGTCGTTGAAGCGGTCGATAAATACCTGGACCCATTTGCCCAAGGGCGTGACGTCGACAACATTGAAGACCTTTGGCAGAACGCCTACACGAGTTCTTATTGGCGCAATGGCCCCGTTTTGAATAATGCGCTGAGTGGACTGGATATGGCGCTGTGGGATATCAAAGGTAAACGCGCCGGAATGCCGGTGTATCAATTACTGGGCGGTAAGAGTCGCTTTGCCGTCGATTGTTACGCCCATGCTTCCGGTCGCGATGCACAGGAACTGGCCGATAGTGTACGGGGGCACATGGAGCAAGGATTTCGGCACATCCGCATACAATTGGGGGCGTACGGATCACCTCACTTATCCAGTCGCCGGACTTTCGCGATGCCGGCTTCGGCCAAAACGTCGACGGCTACATGGATTCCCTACCCTACTTGCAAGCCACTCCCAAGGCGTTCGAACACATTCGCTCGTTGGTCGGCGACAAGGTCGAATTGCTACACGATGTGCACGAACGGATTCGTCCAATCGAGGCAGTGAGCTTGCTCAAGGAGTTAGAGCAATATCGGCCCTTCTTTATCGAAGACCCATTGGCGCCCGAACAAAATGGCTACTTCCCATTCCTGCGTCAGCACACAACGTGCCCAATTGCGATGGGCGAGCTGTTCAATAATCCTCACGAATGGGTCGGATTGATCACGGACCGCCTGATCGACTTCATCCGTGTGCATTTGTCGCAGATCGGAGGGTTGACGCCGGCGCAACTCGCGACGCTAGCCGAATACTTTGCGGTGCGCACAGCTTGGCACGGACCGGGCGATGTATCGCCCGTTGGTCATGCCTGCAACGCTCATTTGGATTTGGCCGTCCACAATTTTGGCATTCAGGAAGGGCCCAGTTTCAACGACGAAATTCGCGAAGTCTTTCCGGGCGCTCCGGAAATTCGTAACGGTTATCTATATGTGAACGAAGCACCGGGATTTGGTGTGGATCTGAATGAAACGGCAGCGGCAAAATACCCGTTGCCCGATGACCCCGGCTACTGGCGACCGCCTGCGCCGCCGAGACGGTACGGCGAATCGCCCCTAGGGATTCAACTTTTCGGTGTGAGAACAGCTCGGGGCCAACGGTGATCGCAAGCACTTGTCCCGACGGTTCCGCGGGCTTGCCTGCTGCGCGGATGGCAAACGGTGTTCGCATGCATCGAGTTCGTCGAACGAAAAAAGATGAAGGGGAGGTTGTTATGATGAGCAATGCTGGGGGATTAGGCGTCGTCGAATTGATATTCCTGTTCTTATTCCAGTCCGGTCTTGGCATCCCGGTCGGGATCCCGCCGGCGGAACTCGACCCCACAATGCTTCAGATGGCACCCGATGAGTGCCTGCTATATACAACGTGGGCGGCGACAGCCAGTGCATCGCGTGATGCTTCAAGTGCAACCGAGCAGCTTGTGTCGGAACCTGAGATCCAGGCGTTTTTGGCAGAGGTCTCTGATCGATTCACGGAAGCGATGGATGAAGCCGTCGAATCCTGCGCCGGGCGAACGCGAGCGTCTAATATCGCAGTGGGGACGCGAGGCGATACCGCTACTGCTCTCCCATCAAACTTCGCTCTATCTTGCACGGATCTCCGCGACCCGCGACGCTGTAAACGACGTAGAGGCCGGAGCAATTGTAAAACTGGGTGATCGGCGCGATGCGCGGAGCAGATGCTGCGAAAACTGCGGGAAACCGTGCTCGCGGGAAAGGTGGTTTCAAACAGCGTGAATGGCATCGAAATCCACTCGGTGCAGTTGCCGGATACCAAGCCTCCAGTTGCTTGGGCCATCTGGAAGGATTATTTGGTTCTGGGATTTGGGCAGGACACCGTCGTTCGTGCGCTGGAGCGGACGGCAACGCCCATTCCCAATTGGTTGTTAGATTTGCAGCAAGATCTAGCCGTTCCGCCGTATCAACGATCGGGTATGTGAATGTTGAACGTGGTTTGCCCATCGTGACCAACTTCGTACCGCCCGAATTGCGCGACGTGGCGAATCAACTGGAATTGCAGCGGTTCCGCGCGATTGGCAACGTCGCCGGACTGGACGCTGACGGATGCTTGGTTCGGCGGAAGTTTTACACCGACGGAAACATGCCGCGCTCGCTCGACGCCATCACGACGCCGTCGGTCTCCGCCGAAACCTTGTCTCAAATTCCGGCCGATGCGAATCTCGCAGTTGCCTTTAATCTCGATTTGGCCAAGCTGTTTGATACGGTCGTTTCTGTGACCAATCAAGTATCTCCTAACGTCGCACAGCGGATCCAAACTGCGCTGGCCGTGATCGGGAACCAATTGAAGGCAGATATCCGGCGCGACTTATTCGATTCCCTCGGACCCAACTGGGTCGTCTACAATTCCCCAAGCGAAGGCGGTACGTTCATGACCGGATTGACGGCGGTCATCGACGTCAAAAATGAAGCCCGGTTGACGGCCGTACTGAACGGTTTTGTCGAGCGTGTGCGACGATCGCCTTCCGAACCGCAACTCCTAGTTACGAATACCGTTGAGGGAAACACCGTTTATTCGCTGACGGGAATTGGCCGTGGCGTCCCGTTGATTCCTTCCTGGGCTCTGGCGCACGGTCGGCTTTGGGTCTCACTGCAACCTCAGTCCCTACGTGCAGCACTAGACCGCACGGCCGCATTCACTTCACTCGCCAGTGCGCCCAGCGTAAAAGGCGTGTTGCGGAAGGAACCGGAAGTGCTTTCGTTGCAGTATTCGGATTCAAGGGATTTCATCCAAGCCGTATATCCGCTGGTTCCCTATGCCGTCGAAGCCATGATAAATCGACGAGGTCCTACACGCCGACCCTTTGATGTGTCCGCCTTGCCTTCGTTGCCGACGATCCTGCGGCACATTGGGCCACGCGTATCGTACAGCGTACAGCGGAGCAATGGCGTCGAACGTGTGACACATGGCACACTGCCGGGCGGCCACGTCGCGACGGTCGCTCCCGTCGGGATTTCGCTGATGCTACCAGCCGTTCAAGCCGCTCGCGCCGCCGCGCGACGTGCCTCATCGATGAATAACATGCGTCAAATTGCGATCGCCGTTTTCAATTACGAGTCGACGAAGGGGCGTTTGCCGGCAGCAGGTATTCGCACAAAAGACGGAGCGCTTGGGCTAAGCTGGCGAGTGGCCATCCTGCCTTATATGGACGAACGAGCGCTGTATGAAAAGTTTCACTTAGATGAACCCTGGGACAGTGACCACAATAAGGCACTGATTGCGGACATGCCTGAAGTCTTCCGCTCACCAAATAGCCACCTCGGCGATGGTGAAAAGACCAACTACTTGGCGATTCGCAGCGATAGCGCGGTACTTGTGGACAAGGATCAGGGAATACGCATCCGAGACATAACTGACGGCACGTCACGTACCGTCTTAGCCGTAGAAGTCGACGACGATCACGCCGTGACGTGGACGAAACCGGATGATTTGAATTGGACCGCAGACACACCGCGACAGGGACTAAAAGGGTTACAGCCGGGCGGCTTTCCGGCCGTGTTTGTCGACGGACACGTGCAATGGATTTCTACGGGTATTGACGTGGAAACGCTGCGGGCGCTGTTTACGCGTAACGGTAACGAACGCATCACCGATACCGATCTTGCGCCCGTACCACGTCGATGAGGTTGACTTGCGCGATGGTTACGGGTCCCGAGATCGACAGACGCGCCGCGCGTAACCGTGGGTGAGAGTTAACGGAGCTGAATCCACTGAAATGTGGGAGACGACGTTAAACGGCCTTCGCGGGATATTTCGCGATCAACTGCAGCACTTCATCGATCTGCTCTGGCTGTTCAAAGCCGATGGTCATCGCGTCCAGGATTCCTAGCCCCTGAGCAAACTCGATGCATGCTTCCTTTTGATCTCGCAATTCCCCCTCGCCGAAGATCTTCATTCCGATCACCGCTTTGCCATTTGCCTTAGCTTCCCTCAGGACGTCTGTAATCTGCTCGGGCGAACCGTCCATCTTGACGCCCTTGGGATTGATGCGGGCCAGGATGACGTCGACCCACGGGGAGTTGGCGGCGGTCTTCAGAGCACCAAAGTCGTGACAGGACACACCCACGGCGCGTACCTGTTGCTTTTCCTTGGCCAACGCCAATTCTTCCATGTAGATCTGCAACTGATCGTTCCAGGATCCGGTGGTCATGCAGTGAAGCAGGACGATATCCAAATAGTCGGTATTCAACTCGTGACGAAATCGTTCCAAGGTGCTGCGAGCTACCTGCCGACGGGCTGGTAAACGGCTGGCCGTTTCCGGCCCATGGTAGCGCCACCAGATTTTGCTGAGGATCGTGACCTTCTCGCGCGGGATCTTCCGCAGGGCTTCGCGGAAATACAAGTGGGTTCCATACAGATCAGCGAGATCAAAGAACGTGATGCCGCGGTCGTATGCATGATGAAACAGCGACACGAGCTTTTGAAAGCCCAACCGCGACTGATCCGATTGGCGATTTCCGCCGTGAACACCGGTCCCTTGTGCAACGCGCGAAAGCGTGATCCCCGTTTTGCCAAGTGGAACCTGAGGCGGGGCGGGGACATCGTTGGCGACTGCTACAGAGGCCTGGCTGAGCAGCGCGGCCGCACCGCCTGTGACGCGTACAAATTGTCGGCGATTGACATGTACCATTACACTGCACTCCAGTAAGAGGACTCTCCAGTAAGAGGACACTCCAAAACTCGGTTTGACACGGGGCGGCAGGGCGATCAAACGCTCATGACAGCATCTTTTGGCCACATTGAGCGACATTATATCACACCTGGGCCGTTGACAATGCGCCAAACGAAGTACAAAACCCACTGCTCGCTGTTTCGCCGGCTGCACGGAAAGTGCGACGGCTTTACGGGAGGTAACCGTTTGGTCTGTGACCCGACTCGGTTGTCCAAAGGGGGCGCCCGCCGTCCGGCATTGGGGCACCCTGGAGAAATCTGGGTAACACGAGCGGTCAAAGAACGAGGAAAGGATATTCGTGCAATCGTCGCTACCGACACACGACGTCGTTTTGTTGGGCGTCGGACACACAAACGCTCACTTGGTCCGCATGTGGCGGATGGCAGCCATTCCCCATGCACGCCTAACCTGCGTATCCGACTTCTCGCTCACGACGTATTCCGGCATGTTGCCCGGCGTCCTTGCGGGACTCTATCCCGAATCCCGTATGCAGATCGACCTCATGCGCGCTGTGTGCTTCCGTCGGCGCTCGTCTTGTACTGGGCGAGGTCTACGATGTAGATGTGGCGCAACGTCGCTTGCTGATCCATGATCGCCCGCCGTTACCGTATGACGTCCTCTCCATCGGAGTCGGATCAGTACCTAGCCACGCGCGGAACAAATCGACGGCACCGTGCTCACCATCAAGCCGATGCAAACCTTCCTGGCACATCTCGACCAACGCCTCGGAAGTCTTGCACCGATTGCTCGATCGCGCCGCTTCCGAATCGTAATCGTTGGTGCGGGTGCCGGGGGTGTGGAGGTCGCATTTTGTTTACCCGCTCACGTCAAACAAGTTTTGGGAGGCGAAACTCCCGAGTTGGCGATCGTCAGCGCCAGCGGCGACTTGCCAGCGGGTGCGGCAGCCGCGACGCAGCGCCGCGTGCGCCGCGAACTCCATCGACGACAGGTCGGCCTGAAACTGCAACGTCGCGTGACCGCCGTGCGTGACGGGCAAGTGCATTTTGATGATGGTCAGTACACAGACTGCGACTTAGTGATTTGGGCAACCCACGCGGTCGCAGCACCTTGGTTGACCAAACTTGGGGCTTGCCAGTGACGCGCGAGGTTTTGTGTTAACGCGATCAACGCTGCAATCCGTGACGGACGATTCCATCTTCGCCGTAGGAGACTGCGGCACAATGGAACGGGTCAGTTTGGCGAAAGCAGGTGTGTATGCTGTGCGGCAGGGTCCAATACTCTGGAAGAACGTTGGCCGCTATTTGCAGCGGCTGCCACTAATCGACTACAAACCGCAGACGAACTTTCTAAAGTTGTTGAACACAGGTGACGGACAGGCCATTGGGGAATACCGAGGGATCGCGGCACAAGGCAAATGGTGTTGGCGTTGGAAGGACCGGATCGATCGTCGATTTATGGATAAATACCAACGCTACGAACCACCAGACGTGAACATGTCGAGTTCAACATCTGCCGTACGGACGATGCGATGTGCTGGCTGCGGCAGCAAGATTGCGGGCTCGGTGCTTTCGCGCGTATTACGACGCCTGGAGATCCCGCCTCATTCCGATGTTATGCTGGGACTGGATCAGCCCGACGATGCTGCCGTACTACGGACGACAGAAGGAAATCGAATTACGGCAACGATCGACTTTTTTACGGCACCCTTAGACGATCCCTACCTGGTCGGACGCATCGCGGCGCTGAATGCCGCGAGCGACCTGTTCGCAATGGGAGCGAAGCCCAGTGTGGCGCTCGCATTGGCTACACTTCCGCTCGGCCCAGAACGCCAACAGGAAGAACTGCTGTTTCAGCTGTTGGCCGGCAGTCTTCGTGAGTTCCAACCGATGAGTGCCACGCTGGTCGGCGGACATACGACGGAGGGAATGCAGTTGAGCTTAGGCTTTGCCATGCTTGCACTCAACGGCTCCGACGTACTTTTCACGAAGAGTGGTTTACGGCCTGGCGATCACTTGGTTCTGACGAAGCCGTTAGGGACCGGCGTCTTATTGGCGGCGCACATGCGCACTGCCTGCACCGCGACTAGCTATGCCTCAATGGTGCAGTGCATGTTGACCAGTAATCGGGATGCTCGCGCGTCGCTGAGGAATATCAGCTGACCGCCGTCACGGACGTCACCGGATTCGGCCTGGCGGGTCATTTGTTGGAAATGCTGGACGCGAGCCAGATGGCCTGTGAGTTGAAGCTAGATCACCTACCTCTTCTGCCCGGGGCGGAGTCGCTGTGGCATCAGGGCCTCGAGAGCACACTCTCTCCAGCGAATCGTACCGCCGAGTACGCGATGCAAGTCTCGCAGTCACATCGCACCGCACCGCGATATGCGGCGCTGTTTGATCCACAAACCAGTGGCGGCCTCATCCTGGGAGTACCAGCCGACAAAGTCGAACCGCTGATCGGGACACTAGCGGAAACAACCGGTGTCGACGCACATTGCATCGGGCACGTGACAGGTCCAACTTCCGAGGCACTCGATTAATCGTCACCTGAACTTCGGAAAGCCGTTTGGTTGTGGGGAATTGTTGAATTCCCACCGGGCAAATCGGAAACGGGCCTTGTCACTCGATCATGGCCCGTTTCCCGCCGGGTTGGTGCTCATGCCACGCCATGAAGACTATTGATTTGCCTCCTGCCGCTCGACAGCGGCCAAGATCGATTTACTATCCTCCGCAGCGTTGACTTGCGTGTCCTTCCAGACGATTTTTCCCTGCTTGTCGATCAGGAACGTCCACCGCTTGGCCGTGACGCCCCGTTTCAGGACATAAGATGTTCCATCAAATTCGCGTTGAATTTCGCCGCCCGCACTTAGCGGAACGCCAAACTTTTTCGCAATGGTGCCGTCATAGTCGGCCAACAATGTAAAATTCAAATGTTGATCTTGTTTGAATAGTTGAAGGTTTTTTGGTTCGTCACCGCTGACGCCCACGACTTCCACACCGTGCTTGGCGAGCTCCTCTTTGTCGTCTCGAAACGCACATGCTTGCTTCGTGCAACCACCCGTGTGTGCCGCCGGGTAAAAATAGACGGCGAGCAACTTCTTGCCTACGACATCGCTCGATTTCCATGGCTTGCCGTCCTGGTCAATCGATTCAAACGTCGGCGCCGGGCTGCCGACTTGCAAATCGATTGGATCGTCCGCGCGCGACCGTTGGAAATGATGAGCTCACAAAGTAGGCATGTCACGACGGCAATCAGAGTAAGGTTTTGATTCGGCATAAGTTGTCTCCTTGTCGAGGATCAAATGGTATCGAGTGGACCATGTCTGGGACGCGGCTACGTATTGTACACCACTGCACCCGATTTGCTTCTCCCGCCGAGAGAAGCTGGCCGAAGGCCGGATGAGGGCGGCGTGCAGCGGCACGGACCCCACCAATCATCACCAACAAACCCTCACCACTCAACGCAGCGCTTACCGATTGCGTTCCCCCAACGACAACATGTTGGCGAAGATACGAAACGCTCCCGGGACCGCTTCGGGCAACTGGCGATACCACGCGTAAGCACTATAGACGTAGTAGCCGCGTCCATACTGAGCCACCAGCATGCCACCCCGCTGTGGTGATTGGCCCGCGTCATGGCATTCGAGCAGCGGTGTATATCGCTCGTCCCAAGTCGTCCAGAATTTCGAACCACGTTGCTCGACCCAATTTTGAAAATCTGACGAAGTGATGGCATTCGGTTGCTTGAAGATCCGGTGCGTGGGTTCCAGAATCGTGACTTGCGCATCTTCCTCACTTACTTCTTCCGGTCCGCGGCCCATCTGGTAGGGAAAAGGCCCAAAGTTCTGATCGAACTCGGGCGTCTGGTACTGCACAATCATCGCACCCCCCTGATGTACAAACTCCAGCAAACGTCCGTTGAATTTGCGAAGGTCTTCACGCACTGCATACGCCCGCACTCCAATCACGATCACATCCCACCGCGACAAGTCCGCTTGCTCAAGGTCCTGTTCATTGAGCATGGTCGGTTGTAGTTTCAGCATCGCCAGTGAGGCGGGCACATCATCTCCCGAGCCCATAACATATGCAATCCGTGGCGAGGAATCGACGCGAACGTCGACGCGACGGACGGTGTGGATGGCTTCTTGAAATAGATTGACACGACCTAGGTCTAGCGCAGAGATCGTTCGGAAACCTTCCGTGTATGTCTGCCCTTGGTGTGTCACCCCCGCTCGTATGCTAACCGCCTCGTTGGCGGTGAAGTTATCTATGGGCGGCTGTAGCTGAAAACGAAACAGGCGCTGCTCGCCTTCCTTGTCCATGGAGAAATCGTGCTGTTTCGGTTGGCAGATCCAGCCCTCTGGGACTCTCAAATGGACCTGGCCAGAGCTGCCATCTGGACGGTCAGAGCGGACCATCACGTCGACGTCGTACGTGTCGCGACCTTGCGGAAGGATGCCGCGCGCTGGCAAAGTTAACGCTCACCGGTGGAACAACCGTCAGCGGATACCGCACGTCTCCGAATTCGGGGTGACGAAAGCGTGCTTCGGCAACGCGCGACAGCGCCAGGGGGACCCCCGCCACTTCGATGAATAACTGAATTCGCAACGGAGGTTGTGGAAGCGGCTGTTGTTGGAAGACGGCACTTGTCGTATAGAACGGCTCAGCAATCGATTTGCGCTTCCAAGCTTGCCGCGTCGGCACGACGTCTTCATCCAGACGTGTACGCAGATGCCACTCCTGCACTTGGTTCGCCCCACAATCTTCGCCCAGCGCTGGTGGAGTTTCGATATGCCAGCCGTCGGGAACGACGGCTGACACCTGTCGGACTTTTACGGTAAGCGGAGACTGATGAACAAAACGAATATGGGTAGTTATCGTCTGTCCAGGCGTGGCGTAGCGGAATTCCGTTGCGCCTGCGTTCTGCCCATCGTCCGGCAGGGTTGCCCAGACCTGGAGATCGACGGCAAGCGCCAATTCCATTGCCAAAGAGAATTCGTCGCGTTTGCGCTCCAACGCCTGACGCAGAAACGCTGCGTCGGCCCTGGATAGCTTAAGCGATTCCAGGCGCAATAGTAGCGCGGATGTGACTTGTAGACCTTTCGCCAGCGGTTCCACTACGGCCGTGCCGTCGACGGGTGAAAAACAATTGAGCGAGTCTTGTGCGTACTGAGCGATCTGCTGCAGCCGATGTTTCAGGACCGCCGGAGGATTGTCAATCTGATCGGCCAGACCAACCAGGGACGTATCCAGCCCATCGAACAACGACGTCTCCTTGTCGGCCCGGGGAATACCTTCGGCTGTCTGCAGTAGACGGTAGTACGACGTTCGCGGGCCCGCAGGGCTGAGATGACCTGACACGCCCTGAGACCGCTGAAACCCTAGTCCGAAGCGGGCTATCTGGGCGTAGGACATTCCCAGCAGTGCGCTGTGTTCGCCAGTTGGCAATGCAATCGTCCATGTCCCGGCGTCTTCCGCCCGCCATTCCGGATGGATGTTGTTGGCGTACAGTTTACGGATCTGCCACGTTGTCAGACCTCGTTCCAGCTGTTCTGGAAACTGGTGAGGGTCTGCGGCCGCTTGGAAGACTTGCCGGCTGATGACTCCCGCCATCTGATGGTGCCCGTGCCCATCGTGTGACGTTCCCCGAAAGCGACTGCACAGGACCGTCGGGCGTTCGCGGCGAACGACCTCTACCAGATCACCCAAGATCGGTCGTCCGTTCTGCCAAGCGCGATTCGCTTCATCCAAGTTCTTGGAGAATCCGTAGTCGGCAGCATGCGAATAAAACAGCTCGTTTCCGTAGTAGCTCGCCGCCTTCAGGTGCTCGAGCGTCCTTAACGCCCCTAGGTTGTCGAAGAAGTCGGCACTGATCAAATTCGCGCCACCTTCCCCTCGCGTAATCGCAAAGAGCATAGTGCGGACACCTAGGCCGCGCCGCGGCGTAGGTCAGTAAAGGCCCATCTTCGTCATCGGGATGAGCGACAACGTGCAATACGCTGGCAGTCGATTGCAGACGCTGCAGGGCTTGATGCAACCCGGCAGTTCCCCAGTTGAAGGGCACAGAGCGGTCGATTGCGCACAGCGGGGCAACTATCCACAGCGTCAGAACCAGTGCCCACCACAGTCCGTTTAATTGAGTCCACCGCCAGCGAATAGCAGCCGTCTCCGAATCGTCATTATGCGACGAGGATGCGTCTAGGAAACTGTTTTCACCAACGTTTCGAATCTTCATGGTTCGTGTCTTTGCGAAAAACGCGGAAGGGACCGTACGGTAATGATTGTCGAAATCTTTCCAACCGACCGATGTGGTCACAGCGCCTCTCCACGCAGCAACATCTGCTCTGTCGAACCGATGCCGACGTTGTTTCGCGAGCTGTACGTCACCTGACGATCAGCGAAGTCAAAAACCAAGTCCTGATAGAACGGTGTCTCGTACATGCACACGCGAATCGTGTAAACATGATCCGATGTCCATGCACCGCTGGCGGCAACTCCGACGTCCGATCCGTCTGGGACGCGACTTTCCAGGTACCCGAGCGAGGTCATACGGCTACGTAACCATTTCTGGTTTCCACATACTAGCCGATGTTCGCCCCGATCATCTTGGAACTTCAACACGGTTTGTGCAGGTGCAAAGTCGAACGACACGGACTTGAGCTGAAGATCGTTAGCAGGAAACGCGTAAGTGCGATCTCGCAAGCGTTCCGCCAACGTCGATGTAGCATCGCCGGTGGGTATCGTGAGGACCAGATTAGCGAGGGCAGTGCGCAGTTGTGCCTCGTCCGTGTCATGCGGGGGCAACGCGACGGCACGTAGCTCCGGAAGGAGCTTGTCCCAAATCAGATCCAGAACAGACTGCATGTTGCCAAGACCTGCCGTTATGGCAATAACCGTATCCTGCTCAGGCATTACGAGGCAGTACTGCCCATACGCTCCATCCCCTCGGTAGGCGTGATGACGACATTGCCAGAACTGATAGCCATAGCCTTGCTCCCAATCACTGCGGGGATCGCTGCCATTAGACGTCTGCCGCGACGTGGCGGCGGTGACCCACGCAGAAGGCACAAGCTGCTCTTGGTGCCATTCACCTTTTTGCAGATACATCTGACCAAACGCGGCGATGTCTTCCGTCGTGATACTCAGACCATAGCCTCCGTGACAGATGCCTTGTGCACTCAAGCTCCATGTCGCATGGTCGATTCCTAAAGGCGCAAACAATCGAGGACGCAGATAGTCGATCAGTTTTTCTCCGGTAACTTTTTGGACAATCGCCGAACACATGTATGTGGCGGGGGTATTATACAGAAAATGGGTCCCCGGTTTGTGCGCCACCGGCAGCGCCAAGAATTCTCGTGTCAGGCGACCGTCCGAAGCGAACGAGAACTGACTTAAATCCTCTTGATGATGACCCGTCGACATGCGCAGCAAATCGCGGATCCGCATGGCTTTCACGTTGTTGCTGGGATCGTCGGGTGCATCCTCGGGAAAAAACGAAAGCACCGTGTCGTCTAGGCTTAGCCGCCCTTCCTCAATGGCAATGCCAATTGCGGTTGAGGTAAAGCTCTTGCTCAACGAAAACAACATGTGTGGGTCATCTGCCGTGTAGGGCGACCACCATCCTTGGGCGATCACATGGCCGTGCCGCACCATCATGAAGCTGTTCATCGAGTCGATTTGGCGATCGGCGGATTGCACGAAGTCCAGAATGGCAGACGACGGTACACCTTGCGCCTCGGGGCTACTGCGGGGAAAACGCTCGGCGGCAGTAAGGTGACTCATCATCGATATCACGAAGAATCCAACTACGTAGCGCATAAAGTGCCCTTTGCGATCAAGCGTAACGTGCGCGGCGGCGGTGTTCAGGATGACGTCAGTCGGCATACCGGCACGGGCGAGGTGTTCGTAATGCGCCGCTGCGCCACATCGACACTCAGACATCCGCGAAAAGTGAAGTTGTTGGCAGGTCGCTCAATTGACGTGGTATGAACCTGCTTTTGCGGATACTAATTTCGCGTCCCTGGCCGTGATAGTCAAATCCCGCGTCGTAAACAGATGGTCCAGCCGAACCTATTGGGTGGCGGAAAAGGGCTGCAGCGCGGGCGGAAAGCTTCGCCACCGCAGGAAAGATGCGAGCCGACCGACCTTGATACCCGAAAAATAGGCGGTGTCCGCCCGAGCACTTGTTTGCGACGCAGATCGTGCGGCAAGCTCTCGGTTTGCGCCTTAAGGTCTGGTCTGCCCGACGCGTGTCGACATCCAGCCAAGGTGATCAGAATCCTTGTCGCGCGGCGTCGTTTAGTTGCATCTGAGCGTAGAAAAAGAAATAGCGATTCACCAGTCGAGCGTGCACCGCTCGAATTTCGTGCGACACGCCGGAAGATACGGAGCTCCGAGGACCTCCGATTGCCATATGAACCACATCCATCCCACACTCACCTCGAAAGACAGCCGGCGTCAACTCCGGCCAGTTCAAATGAGGAACTCCTCGGCGCGATAGGGCGAAACCTCCTTGTCGTGGCGCCGATCGGCTGATACGGCCATCAGCAGTCGTTGAACTATCCGTCCCGAGGAGTTGTAAGCTCGACGGTCGTGGCCCGCTGGCAGCCCCTTGTTCGGACGGTTGACGAACTGGCCTCGGCCGTGGCGCTGTCGCAGTTGTGGTCGTGTGGAGCCTCATACATGAAAGGACTTTGCTCCGTAATAGAGCGTCACGAAATCTTCACCACTTCGATGTATGCCGCCAGCAATGTGGCCGAGCGGAAGCTGTCCAATGCAATGTAAGCATTTACTCAAGTGATGCTCAGAAATCCGGAAGACGGCGAATAAGTCAGCTAGTTCCTCCTCTAAGTCCGCCACCGTCAGCTCAGCGTCAGCGACATTGACATCAAAGGATCGTCTTTGATTATGCGCTTCTCGGATTTCCATGAACGTTAAATCATCAATCGGTACAGTCGCTTCCAGGAGTGCTAACGTGTTGGCGATGAAGCGGTACGAAGGCGACGGACTTTCGCGGCGATAGATATTTCGCAGGTAACCGTAGAGCTGCCGATAAGAGCTCGTGGGCCTGCGCGTAGTAGCGGCTGATCACGCATTGATTGGGGAAGTCAGGATTCCATTTAAGAGCCCAAAACCGGATCGTTGCGCGAGTTGCCGCGAAGGAGTCCAAGAGTTCTGATGTCCCGAGCGTTTCGAAATACAACTTAAATACGTCGGTTTGCCCCGTGGATTCGTATCCGAAATGAATATAATCCGCGCTGGCCAAGAGCACATCAATCGGAAACTGCGTTTGCCGAGGTGGGTTCAGATTCTGTAGGAGTGTTTGAAGCTGTTTCGCACGTCCTCTACGCAATGATGGCAACAAGAACGAACAAAGATAGCGATCGGCCAATACCGAGCTGTGACAAATACGCACCGACCGCTCCATGTCGAAATCCATGTCCAGTTCATGAATTCCGTGCCACAACCGCTCCAAAGCCGTTGAATCAATCGCCGGTGCGATTCGTGTCATGGGCATATCTCCTAATAGTTGCTAATTGCGGTAAGCGGGGCCTTCGCGCAAATCCATGTTGCCTGCAGATCAACGATTTGGCGCACGCGACTGGCGCGTCAGCCTTCGCACCTTGATCATGACGCATCTACCGGCATCGGCAACCGAAAACTGATTGACTCTAAAGATTCACGTTCTACCTAGCGGACCGCTCCGGTAAGCAGGGCAATGTTTACGGCACAAAAACGAGCAACCGGCTATCGTCGAGGAACTGCGCTAGTTCAGTGCCGCCGAACGGCTATGACATCGCCAGAAAATGCGAAGATCAATCTGCGTTATGCTCAGAAACTGGTATGGCTGTGAGGATTGTAAGTGCGTCATTTCGTTGTCCAGAGCACCCACGAATCGTTTCGGCGAAATCGCACATACCGGTGCTTCCGCACTATTCGAAAAGGCCAACTGCGCATGGCGCGCAGGCCGCAAACGATTCGTCGAAGTCGATAACAGAGACCTCTTCGTTGCGAGTCATTGGCAATCACGCCGAGCCAAATGGGGACCGAAGTCTCCGTCCCGGCGACCGCCGGTGCGATCAATGACAGTCTGTATTTTCAGGCAGCGACGTATGTGTCACTGGCGCAGGATGCCTTGTGGGAAGGGCTCTTTGTTCAACTTGCATGGGTACGCAAAACGTCCATTGTGCGGTGCGGTTTCCGGCAGCATTTTGCACTTCACCCTCGTGATGGCGTTGGCCATGCGATAGAATCGACGCTTGCCGGAAAACGACGATTCTAAATTGTGAGGAGCCTGCATTGTGCGTCGGTTAATCGCCTTGGGATGCCTGTTGTGCTATATGAGTTCGGTCGCTACCGCTCGCCTTGTAGAGTTCGAACTTACGCTGAATGGGCGGTCCTTGTTGACTGCGACCGTCGCTTGCCAACCGGATGGCGACACGGACGCAGCTTGGCATTGTTTGAAGTCGGCATGTTTTACGCGAGTGACATCAGCAGAGGGCGGCGATGTCAGTCTTCAGCCAGGGATGATCGCGTTGAGGGGAACAATTGAGGTGCGTACGCGGAACGATGGTTCCGCACGATTTACCTGTTTGCGATTGATTCCATGCCGAACGGCGGACAAGACATCGTGGAAGGTGCATCCGGCGGATTTTCTGGCGAGTTGCCGGCGACGGGAGTTGCCTGAACAAGCGGCCTTGGCATCGCCTGCGTTGCCAGTTTCTGAATCGCCTGACGATTGTCGTGTGCTCGTGATCGCACATCGTGGGGCCTCCGGATATTTGCCTGAGCATACCCGAGAGGCGACGTGTTTGGCCTACGGCATGCATGCCGACGTAATTGAACAGGACGTGGTCCTAACTCGCGACGGCGTTCCCATCGTTTCGCACGACATTTATTTGGATACCGTGACGAATATCGCTGACGAGTATCCGCGACGATCGCGCGACGACGGCCGATGGTACGCGATAGATTTCACATTGGCGGAAATCCAACGCTTACGGGTCAATGAACGCGTCCATTGGCCCAGTCGGCAACCTGTGTTTGTACACCGGTTTCCTCAAGGGCGCAGGATCATTTCGGATCGCGACTTTTGCGGAGATGTTGGACTTAATCCAGGGGTTAAATCAATCGTCTTCCCGCGATGTCGGTATCTATCCGGAGTTAAAAGCGCCGTCTTGGCACCGAGCCAGGGGCAGGATTTGACGTCGGCCGTAATCAGGATGTTGAAGGAATACGGATATACCAGTCGCCGACAACATGCGTATCTACAATGTTTCGAGGCCGACGAGCTGCGGCGTTTGCGCACACAATTCGACTGCCGCTTGGCCCTAATTCAGTTAATTGGTGATGATGAGGCGGCCGAACGGATGTGGAGTCGCGAAGGGCTTGCAGAAATCGCGGGATACGCCGATGGCGTTGGGCCTTCGATCGATCGCATCCTTACGCCAGGATCGGCTGGCGACCATCAGCCCAGTCCATTGGTAGATGTCGCTCATCTCTACGGCTTGGTCGTGCACCCTTATACCGTGCGACGCGATTCGCTACCCGAAGGGTTTGGCGATGACGTGGCACTTGTCGGCGCATGTGCCCGGGCGGGTGTCGACGGCCTATTTTGCGACTTTCCAGATCGAGCGAGAGAGGCGTTGAGAGGCGACGGCGCCGAATAGTCCTGGCTCCTGGCTTCGGTCTTGCCGTGTACCGTCATGCTACTGCGGGTGCGCGACCACGGGAACGATAGAGTGTCGTTCCGCCGCATCCGATGCAGTGGTCGGCGCGGCTGAATGCATCCAGAGATAAGTCGAAGGTACGAAATAGAGTGCAATTAACGTTGCACCGCCGACGCCGCCCGCAATCGAAACGGCCAAGGGAGGCCAAAACCCACCGCCTGCCAATACCAACGGAAGAAAGCCCACCACCGTCGTGACCGACGTGGCAATCACATGTCGCGATGCGCGTACGACCACTTCGCGCGTCGCCGTCACGTCGCCGTGGCGAGCATGTGGATCTTCGCGTATTGCCGCGAGCACGACGATGGCATCATTGATCGCCACTCCCACCAATCCCATGGTACCGACAATCGCCATGAATCCAAAGGGATATCCGAACAGCCGCAACGAGCCGAGTCCAAGACCAACGGACAACACCGCGACGACAACGATCAAGGCGGCGGCGCGAAATGAATTGAACGAAAGGACGAGCGTCGCCAGCATTAGCATCAACAGCAGACCCACACTTGCTAACAGATTGCCGACAGCTTGATCGCGTTTCGCGGCTTCGCCGCCATATGCAAAATAGTAGCCGGATGGTAATCGAACGTTACTGTCGGCCAGCCGTTGCTGGAAACGCGACAAAACGACGGCGGGTAGGACTCCCGCTGGGATAAAGGCCTGCAGCTCGTTCATGCGCTCACCATCCAAATGCTGGATCGCGGCGGCTTCGGGTCGAAGATTCACTTGAGCAAGAGCAGTCAACGGGATGCCACTGTGATCAGTCGCGGCTTCGGTCTGATCAGCCACGAATTCCATGGAAGTAATCTGTGCGAACTGACTTCGATCCGCATCGGCCAGACGGATACGGACAGGCAGGCTCTCGGTTCCCTCCAAGACCAACCCGCCGAGAACCCCTTCGAGCGATGCGTTGAGCTGGTTGGCCACGGCCTGATGACTCAGTCCCGCCATTTTTGTCGCATCCTCATCCAGCTGTACCGACAGGTTGGGAAGCGTATCTTCCAGCTCGACGCGGGTATGGATGACACCAGGCGTTTGCGCCAAGATCGACCTGAATTGCGCCCCCAGTTCGCGTAGACGATCCGTGTCGGGACCAAATAGGCGGATTTCCAGCGGCGCGTTAAACGGAGGTCCTTGTTCCAATTGCCGTACAACGATACGCGCTTGCGGGTACTCGCGGTCGAGTTGGGCCTGCAATTCGTGAATTAACTTCGCGCCGCCGTCGTGTGACCGTTTCTGAACTCAGCGCCTGGGCGAAGTTGGGCATGTTTTGTCGGCGGCCGACCAGGTTGTAGTAGAACGTCGGTGCACTTTCGCCAATAAACCAATGCACGTCTTCAATGCGGCGATTTGCCAACAGCGTATTACGAACGGCCTGCGCCGTGCGTTGTGTTTCGCTGAGTGAGGCGTGAGCGGGAAGTTCTAGTTCGATTTGAAACTGGTCGCGATCCGCCGGCGGAAAGAATTGTTCCGGCAGTTCTCGTGCCTGAAGGAAGCCCCATATCGGCAGCACGAGTCCCAGCGCGATGCCGCGGACGGGGTGCGTGAAGAACCACGTCAACGTTTTTCGATAACCGTCCGTCAGGTACGCCGAATGCCAACCGCTGTGCCACCACCGTGCTCGGGCACTGCGATTGTCTGCGGGACGTGTGATGGCGGTTACCGCCGGGACGACAGTCATGGCCAGCACGAAAGAACTCACGATCGCCAGTATCACGCTAACGGCGATCGAACCGACAAACTCCCCCGCCGGCCCTGCCATCAACGCGATTGGAGCAAAGGCCAAAGCCGTAGTTAACGTCGAGCCCAGCAGCGGGACGGCCAGATGCCGAGTGCTCGCCGCCACCGCGTCGGCCGGACGCGATCCATGTCGCAGTCGCTCGCTGACCTCGTCCACAACGACGATGGCATTGTCAATCAACAGACCCAGCGCGAGGATCAGCCCCGTGACTGACATCTGGTGGATAGGAATGTCCAGCATCCTTAAGCCGGTTAGAACCATCGCGCCGACAACGGCAGAGCGGAGCCCACGACAAGGGCATTTCGCCAGCCCATCAGCAGTCCAATCACGAGCACGATACCCAACCCACCCGCCACCAGATTAAAAACCAGTCCCGACAAGCGCACAGCGACGTACTGACTTTGGTCGAAGACCAGCGACAGTTCCACGCCCGACGAAACCGTCTGTCGATAACGGTTTAACTCCGCATGCACTTTGTCCATCCATTGGTCGATGCGCAAATCGTCGCGCACCAGTACCCCAAGAACAATTGCCGGGCGGCCACTGACCAACGCTCGTCCTGCCGGAGGCTCCTCAATTGCTTTACGAATGGTCGCAATGTCACCAAGTCGAGTGACTTGTCCCTTCGGGCCCGTGCGGATCGGCGTGTCAGCGATGCGGCGGAGGGAATCGAGCTCGGTATCTAGCTTGAGGATTAAGTCGTTTTGCTGACTTCGCAATTGCCCCGAAGATACTTTCGCGTCACTGGCGGCCAACTGTCGCGATACCTCGGCAAACGTAAGTCCCTGGTGGACGAGTTCTGCCGGATGTACCGTGACTAAAAACTCTTCCTGCGGATCTCCAAAAACATCCACCTCGTCCGTACCCGCCACGGCTTTGAGCTGATCTTTTAGCCGTTCCGCCAAACGCCGCAAGATCGCCCAGTTGGGAGTTTCATCGTGGCGCCATTTTAATGCCACGATCGCGGCATAGGCTTTGACGTCCTGCTCGTCGAACTCGGGTCTGAACGCTCCCTCTGGCAAGCCGCTTTCAACGTCACTCAGTTTGTCACGGACGCGAGACCAGATCGCTTGGGTTGCGTCGATGTCATCACGCAGTTCAACACTGATCGTCGAGATTCCCGCACGGCTTGTACTCCGCAGCTCTTTGATTTCTTCGATCTGCCGCAGTGCATCTTCCAGCGAGTTGGTCACCAATGCTTCGACCCGTTCGGCATCCGCCCCCGGAAAACGCGTATTGATGATGCCGAAACGCGGCGTCAGGAGAGGATCCTCCATACGCGGCAGGACCTGAAGCGAGGAGAAGCCGGCCACAGCTATCAAGGCGACCGAGAGAACGAGTAGACGACGGTTCCGAAAGAAAAGGTTCCACATGGGACGTCTCATTGCGCAGTCAAAACGGTGAATGATGATAGTCGAGCGGCGTGACGAACTGTACTGAGAACGGATACGCTGGCGTTTCCCAAACTCTCGTAACGGCCAGAGTCGCATTCATGACGGCAGCCGTCAACGCACGAGGGAAGAACGCTCGCGCAAATCGACGTGTTGTCCGAGGGCCAATCGGTGTACACCTTGAGTGACTGCCAACTCGCCTTGCTTTATCGTGCCTCGTACAAACGCCTGTTCGCCGTTTGTATACAAGATCTCGACCAGCCGACTGCTAATGACATGTTCTTGGCGATCAGTCGGTTCGGCGATTAATAGCGACCACAGGCCTCCAGTGTCACGTGTCAATGCCGTCAATGGCACCCAGTAACCAGGCGTTTCGATTCGCTGATCAATGCGGACTCGTGCCAACTGGCCTGGAACGACTTCGTGCTGCGTGTTTTCTACAAGGGTCAGAATGGTGGTCCGCGTACGAGTTGTCGAATCAAGCTCGGCCAAAACCGCGCGGACTTTGGCCGCAAAAAGTTGCCCACCGATCTGGACTTCGAACGGATCGCCTTCGCATAAGGTATTCGCCGACTCGGGAGGTACCCCAATCCAAACTTCCCACGGTTCCTCCTCCACGATTTCCACGACGGCCTGACCGGGACGGACGACCGAACCTTCGTCAATCCACCGGCGTGTGATCCAGCCTGCGAATGGCGCATTGGAGTGAACTGTCCTGCAGATCGATTTCAATTCGCTCCAGGGCTGCTTGCAGCTGGGCTAACACAGCCTGCTGAGCTCGGATCTGTTCCTGACGCGTACCTGCCTCCAGTTCGTCAAGTGCGCGCCTGCGCCTTTCCCAGCGGGCACGCACTGACTGCAGTTCGAAGGTGGAACGCTCAAGTTCTTCCGCGGAAATCACCTGCCTTTCGCGTAGCGTTTGGCGACGGAGTTGTTGTGCTTCCAAACGCGCCATTTGCGCGGCAAAGTCGCGAACCTGCGCTCGCTGTGCGTCGATGGTTTCGCTCCGCGGACCGTGAACCAATTCATCCAACTGAGCATGCGCAACGTCGATTTGAGCCTGCATTTCCACCCGATCTTTCGCTCAGCGTTCGCGTGGCCAGTTGTGCGAGTGCCTGTCCAGCCGCAACGTGCGCCGCCTGATCCACGAGCACGGCCTCCAATTGATCGGTGCGCCGGAAACTCAACGAACTGGACCGCCGTGGCTGGACAGTGCCGCTGTAGGTCCGCGGCTCCAGGTAGGCGGCACAGGGCACCAGTGGCTGCGCGTCCACGGTCAGTGGGGCAACCTGCCGAGGCGGCGTGTCGAAGGCGTCGTCGCCCGTCCAACCCCGTCCCGCCACGGGCACCACCAATAGCAGCGCGGTGCCCGCAATGAACAAGCAACGCGCAGTCAATTTATGACGCTTAGTCATTTTTAGGGCAAAAAAATTTCTAGGTTCCAAAGGCGGCGCGGAATTCATCGGAAAACAGCTCCTGTTGGATGCGTTGGTAGACGGCATCGTAGTCATGTTCTGAGGCAAGCGGCTGCCAGCGATAGCCATCTAGCATTAGCGTTTGGCTTTCGCGGACCGCATAGAACGGATCGCGGATCCCCAGATCGGCCAAGTAGTTATTTTCTGCAATGAGGCTGTAGGCACCGTAGGAGAGCGACCACAGTGCGAACACCATGTCCTCTGGCGTGGAATCCACGGGGAGTTGCAAATGGCCCTGTGAGATCCCGTCACGGACAATCCCGGCCACAATTCCTAGGCAACGGGCTTCGCAGGACCGCATGATCGTCCGCCGTTGTTCCGAGGTTTTTTCCCAGATCGACATGGAGCGGACGATCCGTTCAACATTGAAGTGTTCCGGATGCAATCGCACAAATAACTCCGCCGCCACCCCAACCGCCGCCATACGCTCACGCGGCTGCCCGCGAAACGTCGAGGCCCGCTCGAACAGGTCCGTTCGCTGCTGCTCACTCTGCACCGCCAGGGCGATCATGATTTCTTCCTTGCACTGGAAGTGATTGTAGATCGTCCCCTTGGAGTACTCGAGCACTCGGCAATGCGGTCCATATTGAGCCCGTGGTAGCCCTCGGCGATCAACATGGCTCGCGCAGTCTCGAGGATCTGCAGCTGCCGCTGCTGGATCTCGCGTTGTTTTCGTTTCAGGGTCTGATTCATGACGCCTCCATTATTGACGTATCGTCACTAAATGACAAGAGGATAAATATTCGTGGATAAACAAGGGGCGTTCGGATCGGTTACCATGGTTCCGTTCCGCCCACGGCGCATGACCGACTGGTCCACGAAGGCAAGCAGGCGGGAGACTGGGTAAGGCAAAACGGCAATATCGTCGCATCGGGTCGTCCTGGCGCCGTCCGCGAACGGATTGCTCGGACAGCACCATGAGACGTGAGTTTAGTCAAGAAATGGCGGCAACCATGATCAGTATGAGTCTTCGTTGGATGGATTCCGTACGGAAGGATGTTGGGGGAGTGGCAGGCGTCTGTCGGCGGCTGGTTGCGGTCGTGTGGCTGTCGTTGGCCTGTTATGTGACGGTGGCCGGCGCGGCGTCCCGTCGTCCGAATATCTTGTTCATCTTCACCGACGACCACGCCGTGCAGGCGATCGGGGCTTACGGCTCGCGCATCAACGAGACACCCAACATCGATCGGATTGCGCGAGGGGTCGGTGTTTCTCAATTCCTTTTGTGCCAATTCCATCTGCGGTCCCTCGCGGGCTTGTATCCAAACCGGTAAGCACAGTCATCTGAATGGGTTTCTGCGCAACGGGAATCGTTTTGACAGTTCTCAGACCACGTTTCCCAAACTGCTCCAGCAAGCGGGTTACCAAACAGCGGTGATCGGCAAATGGCACTTGGAAAGCGACCCGGTTGGCTACGACTACTGGGAAGTACTGCCAGGACAAGGCAATTACTACAATCCGGATCTTATCCAGATGGATGGTACCCGGAAACGTTACGAGGGCTACTGCACGGACATTGTCACGGACTTGGCCCTCAAGTGGCTCCGACAGGGTCGTGATCCCGAGAAGCCGTTCCTGTTGATGTGCCAGCACAAAGCGCCGCACCGCAACTGGGCACCGGCGGCGCGGCATTTCGATTTGTATAGCGATCAAGACATCCCGGAGCCGGATACGTTATTCGACGATTATGCGGGGAGATCCCCATTGTTGCAGGAAAACGAAATGTCGGTGGCTCGCCACTTTCACTGGAGCCACGACATGAAGTTTCACGGCAAGAACCTGTTTCCCAGCTTCTTTGCCGATCAACACCAAAACGGTGAATACAATCGCATGACGCCCCAGCAAAAGCGAGAATGGGACGCTCACTACGAACCCGAAAACCACGCGTTTATCGAAAAGATGCGGGCCGAGCAACTTTCGCGACAAGGACATTGTGCGGTGGAAGTATCAGCGCTACATCAAAGATTATTTGCGTTGCATCCGGCAGTCGACGAGAGCGTCGGGCATTGTCGGACTACCTGGATGAATCGGGGCTGGCCGAAAACACGATCGTCATCTACTCGTCGGATCAAGGATTCTACCTGGGCGAACACGGTTGGTACGACAAACGCTGGATGTTACGAAGAATCGTTGAAAATGCCGTTCCTGATCCGATGGCCTGGCGTTGTATCCAGAGGGAACCAAATCGACGGCGATGATTCAGAACATCGATTACGCCCCGACGTTCTTGGAGGTGGCGGGCGCTCGGCGCCGTCTGAAATGCAGGGCCGCAGCCTGGTGCCTGTCCTCAGGAACCAATGCCAGCCGACGGCCGATTGGCGCGACGCGATTTACTACGCGTACTACGAAAACGCCGCGGTCCATAACGTGCCGGTCCACGATGGCGTGCGGACCGACCGCTACAAATTGATGTTCTTCCCTCGGACACGCGAATGGCAACTAATGGACTTGCAGAATGACCCGCAAGAACTGCGCAGCGTGCACGCGGACCCGGATTACGCCGACGTTCTGGCAGGAATGCAGAAACGTTATCGCGATTTGCGTGAGTTTTACCAAGTTAATTCTGCGGTCATACCAGCCACTCGCGGCGATGAATTATGGTGGCGGGAACGTCAGCAGTCCGTCAATCACCAGGCAAGCGAGGGGAAGGCGAGCTAGCCTTCATTGGGGACTCGATCACACAGGGTTGGGAAGGCAACGGCAAGGAGATTTGGGAGGAACGCTTCGCGCGATTCGAGCCCATCAATTTGGGATTCAGTGGCGACCGCACGGAACATGTGATCTGGCGATTGACGCACGGTAACTTGGCCACGATTCAACCGCAGGTGGCTGTACTGATGATTGGCACGAACAACACCGGGCACAGTATGCAGGATCCACGGGAGGTGGCCGCTGGCGTGCGACGGATCCTGGATATTCTGGAAGAAAAGACCCCCAATACCCAGGTGCTCATGTTGGGCGTTTTCCCGCGCGGCAAGGATCCTTTCGATCTGATGCGATTAAACAATGTCGCGATCAATCAAATCGTGCGCCGCTACGCCGACGGTCAGCGGGTTCATTACCTGGATATTTCCTCAGCCTTTCTCGACCAGGACGGCATATTATCCGAGGATATTATGCCCGACCTGTTACACCTGAGCCCCGAGGGCTATCGGCGCTGGGCAGATGCCATCGCCCCCAAACTGCAGGAGTTAGGCCTACGGTAGCCGGGCAAGCAAGTTCCCAAGGGTCCAGCTCGGGCCCGTCCTCGGTAAGTGAAACGGTTGGACGCTGGGACGTGTCTTTTTTTAACCGCAGAGTACGCGCAGAGGGGCAGAATACGTGGCGTCGTGCTGAACGGCATGCTTTTGGTAATTCGCCCCTCCTCATTTGAAATAAAACACACAGGGCGCCTCTCCGCGGCCTGCGAACACTCTGCGTTTAAAAGGCAACGCCCGAGCAGCTAATCTTGAGCCGCGTCGATCTCCTCTACTGCGCTTTCGGAAGAGCGGGTGCGTCGGCAATCATGCGGAGGGCGTTTTCGATCAGAATTTCGCCGGTCATTTCACCCAGTGATACGCGCGACACATAGTTATATCGATCGAAACTGTCGAAATCGACTTTTGTCAGAATATAGCCGAAGGCGTCGTTCGTCAGGCCGAACAGCAGATTGTGCTCGCCCGCGCATCTTGCGTTTGAGGTAAAAGCCGATGTTGGGCAATGCTTCGCCGGGGATCGTGAGGATCTGGGCATCGCCGATATTCACCAGATTGATGCGGGCCGTGATGCTGTGATCGTCGTTGTGCGGGATAATTCAGCGGCGAGTCCCGTGATAACGGCCCACATGTCAAATCCGAGTCGACGGGAAACTTCACATCGATGGCATCGCAAAACAGTTGCGGGTCTTTTTGTAGCGGGGCATCTTCAATGATCCGCTCCGCTTCGTCGGCCATCAGATGCGGCCGATGCGTAGGCATTCCTCCCAGGTTCGCGAATCGTTCCAATAGCCCGTAACGGATCCTTCGGCTTGTTCAAATCGCGGTTGTCGGCGGTGATCATTCCCCCTTGGGCGCCGTTCATGAACATGCGCCATCCCCCCCACGCGGCTTGGAGTTTGTCGCAGAGCGGCCCGACCAAATCGGGGCTAAGCAGTCCTACGCCGATTGCCCAGCACTTCGGGATGGATCGCGTAATTGACCAACGTCGCGATGGTTTTCCCGTCGGGAGCTGACCGCTTGGATCACGCTCATTCGCCGGTCATATAGATTGGGGGCGTAATAGTTGTAGGCGATTTTTCCCTTGGCTTCGCCGGTGTTGACACGCAGTCGAGCCGGCACTGCTCGCGACCGGGCTTCGTTCACGGCTTCGGCGATCCGTTGGCAGACGAGGTCCATGTATTCGAGATCGCCCGTGTGTCCACCGCGACCGTCGGGAAAAGCATAACAATCTGGCGCCTGTGCGTGTGCGTGGCGCCAATCAACACAAATTCAGCGGGGATGCCATTGATTTTTGCACGCGCGCGATCGGCCAGGACGGAGGGAAACCCCAACGCGTCAACGCTAACGATCGCCATCCGCAGTTCGTCCGTTCCTATGGTAATCGCTCGGACGGTCAGTTCTCCCTTCTGCTCCTTTGCTGGTGCCGTGGGGCCCATACCACCGGTAATGGGTAGCAGGGGGTCGGGTGTGATCACGCGCAGTGCCGCTCCGACTTGCAGTTGGGCGATGGCGGGGGCGGAGAAGGGGACCCATGACAACACACAGAGCAGTACAGCTCGGGACGACTGACGACAGTTCATTGCGCGTTAAACTCCTCGACTGGCACAACGGCAAAGTCGGCCTAGATCGCATTCGCTTTGGGAAGGTCTACATCAGGCCTCAGTGTAATCAGTAATCCCTGCCTCGCCACAGAGATTCGTGTGACCGCGGGTCGAAATGGCAGCGCCTGATCGGTTGGCGTTATGACCCGGGCAGGTAGCGTTTGGCGACTTTCGTAGCGACGGTGCCGATGGCGTAGTAGCCGACGGAGATTTGGCCGACATGGGTCAGCAAATCGTAGGCTCGCCACCGATTCCAGCCGTACGCCTGCTCCATCCAGAGGATCAAGTGGGCGTACGCTTGAGCGACGGCCCGTTCCATTGGACATCCACTGGCCACGGTCATGATTTCTTCGGCTGTCTCGATGCGGACGCTTGGCAATTGTGCGGCGGGGCAACGATCCACGGTGAGTACGGTACGCGACGGCATTTCCAGTCCGCTGGCGGACAATTCTCCGTGTCCCATGGCGGCATGTGCATCGCCCAGATACAGTCGTCCGCCGGGCACGAACACTGGCAAATAGATCGTGCTGCCGGGACGCACTTCCACCAGATCCAGATTGCCTCCGTGAGGGCCGGCGGGAATGGTTGTTGGTACGCCCACGGCGGGCGCTGTGCCGATGCAGCCGAGCATCGGCGCGTACGGGATAGTGACCTCATCGCTCCAGTAAATCTGTCCCTCACGGATGGGGCAGACGTGAGTTCCATGAGGGCAATCGTTACCCAACCACTGTGCCAACTGATTGGGATCCGAAGTCCGCGTAACACATTGGCCCAGACTGGGCTCGATCGACTCAATTCTAACCGCCAGCGCATCGCCAGGTTCGGCGCCTTCAATCCAAATCGGACCCGACTGGGGATTGCTTAATGGCATCTTCGACTTGTCGCGCCGATCGGCATCCGTGCGGATTTGACCAGAAAACGCATCTTCCGTCTCTACCAACACACGCTCGCCCGGCTGAAGCCGTAATCGCGGTTCGTGGTGTCGACTATATTCGTAATACAATGGTCCCAAAGGCAAATGATGCATGACGCGGGTTCTCGGTTGTGCGTTGTCGTTAACATGCAGACGTACGATCTCCTGACAATCGAACGAACGTGAGCAAGTCGGCGAGGATTATAGTGGATCTTGCGGCGCCGAAATGCGTATAGTAGAAGTGAGAGCGGCGGATGAAGTATTGGATCTTGCCTCGCGCCATAAGCGGTTTGAACATGGTCATTGCCGAGATTCCAACACTTTGGCGCGTCGCAGTCACCTTGTCGGCATTCCGATTCTGGTGGACGCCTGATGAGGTCGGCCATCAAAGCTTTCTTTCAGAAGAGAAGTCGGCTGCTCGGTTTGGCCTCTGTGCCGCGCTATGGCTGCTATCCAGTGGAGCGATCGCCGCGGAGTTACGGGGGACTATCGTCGATGCCGATTCGGGCCGCCCCATCGCCGCCCGCGTCTACATTCGCGACCCACAGGGCGCATGGAGCTTCTGCGAAACGACATCCGCCGAAGGTAGCGCCTTGCCCTATCAGGAACAGTGGGTACCGATGCCTAACAGTGTGGAGCACACACGACCGTTTCAGCTCATCCCTTTCGTGCCACGCTGACTCCGGGCGCATTACGAAATAACCATTGAGCGCGGCAAGGAGTATCAACCGCTTGTGCGACAAATTGAGCTTCCAGAAGGCCGTACGGAGGAATTGTTTCGTCTGCAGCGCTGGGTCGATATGGCGTCGCGTGGCTGGTATTCCGGCGAAACGCATGTCCATCGGCGGTTGCAGGAATTGCCCAACGTGATGGAGGCCGAAGACTTAAACGTGGCATTTCCCGTCACATTCTGGACAACTCAGGCCTTTAACCTGCCCGATTTACAACCCTCGACGTTGCGCCGTCAAGGACCTTCTCCGTTCGGACCACGCCAGGATGTGGGTTGGCGGCCGATCGCGGTGGATGAGACCCATATTATCTTTCCGCGCAATACCGAATACGAGATCTTCTCGGTGAATGGGCGTCCGCATGTGTTGGGGGCAATCTTCGTTCTGAACCATCGTCAACCCTTTCCGTTCGGCGTGCCGCCCGTCCGCGAAATGGCGGCCCAGGCTCATCGTGAAGGAGCCTTGCTCGACCTGGACAAACACAACTGGCCTTGGTCACTGATGCTTGTCCCTGTGGCTCAAGTCGACCTATACGAGTTGGCGAACAACAGTCTTTGGAGGACCGAATTTGGATTTCGACAAAGCACTGTCCCGCCTGGCAAAGCGATGCAAGTTGAGACCGATGCGCAAGGCATTACAGAACGTGGCTGGATTGATTTTGGATTCGAGACCTACTACACGCTGCTCAACTGCGGCTTCTGCCTACAGCCCACCGCCGGCACGGCCTCCGGCGTTCATCCAGTTCCGTTGGGATTTAGTCGCGTTTATGTCCAACTTGACCATTTCCGTGGTGACGCATGGCTGGAAGGTTTGCGTGCGGGACACAGTTTCGTTACGACGGGGCCCATGTTGTTGGCGCAGATCGACGGGCAATCGCCTGGTCATACATTTCAATCAACAGACGGGCCTCACATTTACTCGTTGAATATCGAAGTCATCTCTGCACAACCTTTGGAGCAAATTGATGTCATTCAGCATGGCAAAGTTATTGCAACGCAGCGAGATTTCGGTGCCGCCGCTTTGCGCTCGTCAAAGGGAGCCTGGACCACCACGCTGAAGTGGGAGCTGCCGGTAAGTGAAACGACATGGGCCTGTGTGCGGACATTTCAGCGTCAGGCGGATGGTCGCCTTCGCTTTGCCCATTCCGCGCCATGGCACTTTCAAGTGGGAGGACAACCGATTCGGCCGCGTCGCGCGGACGTCGACTATGTGATCGAACGTATGGAGCGAGAAATCGGAAGAAATAGGTCTGTGTTACCGCCCGCCGCGTTGGCGGAATTCGAACGGCGCTGAAGGTCTACCAAGAGATTGCGCAGCGGGCCCAGCCGTAGCGGAGACGCAAGTCGTACTCGCCCTTCATTCAAAAACAAGGACTGGGAGACACGTGAGCCCCGTCTCTCACTCAAAGAAGGTGGCCGAAGGCCGGATGAGGGCGGTGTGCGCACCGTAAATCGATTCTGTATTGGCCGCAGGTTGCTTGATCGTTCCGCGATGAAGTCGTATCTTGCGTGTCGTCGAAAGTTGCTCAAACCATGCTTGGAGAGATCGTCATGCGTCGTATTGATCGCCGTCAAATGTTAACCCGAACCGCAGCGTTTGCCGCGGGCGTTCACCTGGGGGTAAGTCGCTCGTCGTGTGCTGTGTCGACGAACGACAAGTTGAACATCGCTTGTGTGGGAGTCGGCGGCAAGGGGTGGTCCGACATGCAGGAAACGTCGGTCGGGCAAAATGTGGTCGCGATTTGCGACATCGACGAGCAGCGGCTCGCGAAAGCCGCTGAGGTACACCCCCAAGGCGCAAATATGTGGATTGGCGCAAGCTACTGGAACAAAACGATATCGATGCCGTCACAGTTTCTACTCCTGATCACATGCACGCGCCGGTAACGATGTCCGCCATGCAATTGGGTAAGCACGTCTATTGTCAAAAACCGTTATGCCACTCTGTTCACAAAGCGCGGCAATTGACATTGGCCGCCGCCAAAGCGGGTGTGGTAACGCAAATGGGAATTCAACATCATTCATCACCCAAGTTCAAAACCGCCGTGAAGCTAATTCAGTCGGGTATCATCGGCAAAGTCAGTGAAGCTCATACCTGGACAGATCGTCCCGGTACGTATTGGACTCAGGCGTTTCCTCGCCCCGTTGGACGGGACCCGGTGCCAGCTCACGTTCATTGGGACTTGTGGTTGGGCGTTGCACCTGCGCGGGCGTATCTGAACGACACTTATCATCCCTTCAAGTGGCGGGCGTTCTGGGACTTTGGCACGGGTGCCTTGGGGGACATGGGCTGCCACGGTATGGACCCGGTGGTCAGCGCGGTTCAGCTGGGCTCACCGACGCAGATTCGAGCCGAAACGTCGGAGCTGTTCGACGACACGGCTCCCGCTTGGAGCGTCATTCACTATGATTTTCCGGGCACGCCGCACACCACTGAGCGGTTCCAAATGATTTGGTACGACGGCGGGAAACGTCCTTCCGCTGAGCTGTTCGGCGGACACAAATCGGCAACGTGGTTGAATGGCATCTTATTCATCGGCGAAAAAGGTAAGTTGGTCGTCGATTACGAAAACTTGCCCGTGCTGTTGCCGGAAGCTCAATTTGTCGACGTTCAAATTGAGGGCGAGCCGGCTGACAATCACTATTTGCAGTGGACCGAAGCTTGCAAAGGAAACGGCCAAACTGCCACCCCGTTTTCCTACTCAGGCCCCATGACCGAAACGGTGTTGCTGGGTAACGTCGCCGTCCGCGTCGGCCACCCCATCCATTGGGACAGTCAGAAACTGCAGGCCGTGGGATCGCCGGTTGCCAATGAACTGTTGCGGCGCACCTACCGCGCTAGCTGGGAAGTTGCGGGCTTGTCAGGTTGATTGCGAGCGGCCGATGCGCTAGGCAAGAATTTCGTGGATGACGTTGCCGTGAACGTCCGTTAAGCGGAAGTCGCGGCCGGCGTGTCGGTAGGTGAGGCGTGTGTGGTCCAGTCCCATTAATTGCAAGAGGGTGGCGTGCAAATCGTGCACATGGACGGGGTTTTCCACCGCCTGGAAGCCGAACTCGTCGGTGGCACCGTGCACGTGTCCGCCTCGAATTCCGCCGCCCGCCAAACAGAGACTGAAACCATAATGGTTGTGATCGCGGCCGAACTTGGCCTTGGTGCCGGAATTGTCGAGTTCCACTGTCGGTGTGCGACCGAACTCGCCTCCGATCATCACAATCGTACTATCCAACAGTCCGCGCTGTTTTAAATCGAGGATCAGCGCGGCAATCGGCTGCGCACATTCCCCAGCCAGGCGCCCGTGATTTTTTTCGATATCATCGTGGTTGTCCCAAGGCTGGCCGGCACCATGCCAGAGTTGCACGAAGCGGACGCCTCGCTCGACCAGGCGACGAGCGATCAGGATCTGACGCGATTGCACGCTGTCGCCGTACATTTGCCGTATGGACTCGGGCTCGCGACTGACATCGAAGGCCTCGGTTGCTGCGAATTGCATGCGATACGCCTGTTCGTACGACTGAATCCTCGCCTCAAGCAAGTCCGATTCGCCTTGCTGCTGTGCGTGCAGCTGATTGATTTGCTGTAACACGTCTAATTGGCGCCGTTGGGCGGCGCGATCGAGGCGCGGGTTGCGGATGTGTGCCAGCAATCGGTCGACGTCCTCCTGCTGCGTGTCGACATAGGTTCCTTGAAAACTGCTGGGCAAAAACGCCGCTTGCCAGTTTTGCGTCCCCTTGATCGGATATCCGCCCGGACACATGGCAATGAAGCCTGGCAAATTCGTATTCTCCGTTCCCAATCCGTAGGTCAGCCAGGAACCGAGGCTGGGCCGCACCAAGTTGGCAACACCGCAGTTCATCAGCATCAATGACGGCTCGTGATTCGGGAAATCGGCGAACATCGAACGGATTACGCAGACGTCATCGATACACTGGCCCAAGGGAGCGAATAGGTCACTGATTTCGATCCCGCTTTGACCGTATCGTCGGAACCGGAAAGGAGACGCCATGGCCGTGCCCGTTTGCCGTTCCGTCAATAAATTGGGCCGCGGCAATGGTTGCCCATGTCGTCGACGTAACTCCGGCTTAGGATCGAATGTATCGACGTGCGACGGCCCTCCATTCAGAAAGATGTGAATCATCCGTTGCGCACGCGGCCGAAAATGTGGCGCGGCCGAAGCAGAGGCTGAGGACGTAGCGACGGAAGCGCCGTTCGCGTACGTTCGGTGTTCGCTCGATAATAGGTCGAGTACGCCCAGCCCTGCGAGCCCCATACCACTGCGACGCAGAAAGTCACGTCGGCTTGTCGGTCGCTGGGGTAGGCAATCGGATACGTGGAATCGGGTCATCGACGGTCCTCGCTGGGATCTGTCATTATTGCATGATGATACGTTCGTTGGCTTGCAGCAAGACTTGGGCTAGTTTGGCCCACGGCGACAGCGGTTTGGGCTTCGCCGCGACGCCGCTGTTGTCCGCAGGGTCCGGGAGTGGAACACCGTCAGCATTGGGTTCCGTGCCATCGGGTAACGCGGACTGAGCTTTTGGCTGGTCCACGTCGCATTCTTGTGTCACATAGCGGAACGCCAGTTCCACCTCAGCAGGGCTTGGATCGCGGCCCAGCACGCATTCGAACAGCCAGACTATACGCTCGTGGTCGGTCCCGAGGCCTTTGTCGTTTGCTCACCGTTCTGCCAATCGCTCCGCCGCACGAATTACAAATTCACTATTCATAAAGAACAGTTGCTGCTGGGGGACGGTTGTTTGACTGCGGCCAGGCACGGAAAAATCGGGGGACGCGACATCAAACGTACGTGCCAGACGTGACAGATCCTGCCGATCGACACGCAAGTACATGGTGCGACACGTGGCGTCCGCGTCCTCGACCGACAGCTCGATCGGGCGGCCAAAGTGTCGCGATTCCAATCGATCCACGACGGCCAGTAGTGAATCGCGGACGACTTCCCATTCGACACGTCGAGGCTGAAAACGCCACACAAGACGGTCGGTCGGGTCGGTAGCCATGGCCTCCGCACGCACATGGCTCGACTGCTGATATGTCTGCGATGTCACGATTAAGCGATGGAGGCCTTTGAGTGAGCAGCCGTTGTCAACAAACCACGCGGCCAAATAGTCGAGCAGCTGGGGATGTGTCGGCAGTTCACTGCGACGGCCGAAATCGCTGGAAGTGGCCACGAGTCCCTGTCCAAAATGCCACTGCCATACACGATTGACGAACACCCGGTAAGTGAGCGGGTTGTTGTGATCGAGAACCATCACCGCCAGTTCACGCCGCCCGCTGCCGCCTGCTATTTGCGTCCTCGCGTCCCAAAGTTCCGTGATCGACGGTAATTGTCGGGCGACGTGACGTCCAGGACGATTAGGCTGGCCACGCACGAGAATGCGCGGTTCAAAAGGTGTTTCACGCTCGCGCAACGTCATTGCGCGAGCCGGACTGGACGAAAACTCAACCGAGATCTTTTCAATGTCGCTACGTAAACTCCGCAGCTGTACGTGCTCATCCAGATAATAGCAGTCGATCGCATCCTCGGGCGACATGACCGCTGGTGAATCTTCGGCATAGAGCACCTGACGTAACGCCTCCTGCGCCGGATCGGGAAACGACTGGATCGTTGAATTCGCCTCGTGCAATTCGGTCCATTGGGCGTACGCTTGCTCCAGTAACTTGCCGTAGCACCGTGCCAAATCAACCATCGATTGCGGCTGGTCGGCTCGCACGGCCTCGCTCAGTCGCGAGTTCAATTGAGGCATGGTGTCCAGGGTCTTATCGAGTTCAGTTGTGAAATCGGACTCGGGCACAGCGAACATCTGCCGCCAAAGCGCCCAGACCGGATCATCTGGCGCACGATTCCGCAAATAACGCTCCCACCGTTCAAATGCTCCGTAACCATAAGCTGACGGTCCTCGCAAGATCGTGCGATCCGTCTTGAGCGGATTGTTGCCGTCGGCGCAGTGTTCCGGATGCGACTTGACAACATACACCAGATAATCTGCCGCCAGGGACCGCATTTCGTGTTCGATTTGACGGTGAAGGCCCGTGTAACGCGAACGATACTTTTCTAACTTCTCCTGCAGCTGCGCATTGTATTGCTTCAGTTCGGTTGATGTGGAAACCTGTTCCAACAACGGCAGCTCGGCGTCGGTAGGTTCATCGGAACTCGCTAAGATCCCATAGAGCGCGTAATAGTCCGCCGTGGAAATAGGGTCGTATTTATGATCGTGACAACGGGCGCAGGCCGCGGTCAGCCCCATTAGGCCGCGCATGATAATATCGATTCGATCATCCAGAATATCGTGTTGGTTTTCGTTAAAACGCCGCCCCGTAGTCAGAAATCCCATACCGGCCAACCGCCAACGATCGTGGGCATCCAATGGTTCGAGGTCGGCTGCCAGCTGATCGTGGAAGAACGTATCGATCGGCAGATCTTCGGCGAGTGCGCAACACGTAGTTGCGATAGGTATACGCGAAAGGATAAGTCGACTGGCCACCGTCCAAGTAACCTTTTGTATCAGCATAGCGTGCCACATCCAGCCAATGACGCGCCCAACGCTCGGCATATTGCGGGGAGGCCAGCAGTTGCTCCACCAGGCGTTCGTAGGCATCTGGATGCGGATCTTTGACAAACGACTGCACTTGATCGTAGCGAGGCGGTAAACCGACCAGATCCAGATACGCGCGACGTATCAGCGTGGGGCGGTCGGCTTGAGGCGAGGGTGCGAGTCCGGCGTGTTCCAGTTCCGCCAGAACAAATGCGTCGATCGGATTGCGGCACCAGTCGCGGCGACTGACCGCCGGTGGCATCGACCGACGAACCGGCGCGAAGGACCAATGGAGGTTCGCGACATCCTCGCGTGTTTCCGTGTCAGAACTCCGTCCCGCGGCCTCTACCGGCCACGGGGCGCCGGCATCGATCCATTGCTGCAGGGCCCGTATTTGGCGATCGGGAAGTTGCCCGTCAGGTGGCATCTGCAATTCGTCGTTCACGTAGCGGATGGCTTCAACGAGACGACTGGAGTTGGCGTCGCCCACCACGATGGCCGGACCGCGGTCGCCTCCTTGGACTAGAGCGGTCCGAGAATCGAGCCGAAGTCCACTTTCCGCTTTGTCGGCGCCGTGACATTCAACACAACTCTCGACCAAGAGTGGCCGAATCTGTTGTTCGAAAAACGTCTCGATGTCGGAGGTCGACTGGGCGATTGCGGATCGGACAATGAGGAATGCGATCGTAGCTGCCGCGACGTACCGCACAGCGGCTGAACACGGGTCGGCGATCGGCAATCGGTGGGACTTCATAGGTCGGAGCGAGGTCTGCAATGACTTCGCACGTGGTTTGGCGGGGATTGAGTCAATGTGCCACGAACTAACGTACGTGTGCTGTGACCGTGTTGAGCCTGCTGCGGGCCTTCATTGTAGCACGGCGGATTATGGACGCGAAATAGATCACAGGACGATCGATTTGTCTCTTCCTGGTCACGCCGTCACACGGGCGAACGACGGTCACGCCAGGGCAAATTGGGATGCCTGGGAGCTTCGATAGCCAACCATAAGATGGGGCGTCGGAACGGGCGGAGCACCGCGGTGACGCGACTCGAGACAGCTCTCGAGAACGCCGCTGACTAGCAGGGTGCGCTGGACGGGATAACTGGCTTTCCCCGTCGCGAACATCCGTTCCACATGACGCATCAACTCGGCCGAGTAAACCACGTTGGGCGTCGGAGGCAAGTAGAATAGTGTGGACAGGAGTTGCTGTTGTCCTTTGAGACGCGCCGCGAACGTATAATCATTGACGGCACCGCTGAGCATCAGCAGCGTCGCTCGCGTGCCATCGCGGTACTCGATGAAATAGGCCGATGGATGGGCGGCGATCTGTCTCAGTTGTCCGTTGCGCAGCAAGTCTTGAGGGCGGGCATCGACGCGAGTCATTCCTTGGAGTTGGTTGCTGCGCGACAAAGCGGCTTCTAACAATCGCATGGACCACCGTCCTGCGTCACCGGCTCGCCAGACTTCCTCGCCGTCAATCAATTGCACTGCGCGGACGCCGGTTTCACCCCCTTTTCGTCGTTCGAGCATGCACTGCATAGCTTCCAACGCATGAAAATCCATCGCATCCGACCCACCCGTCCCCACCATCAGCGCATCGTCAATCTCTGCCTCCCACGGCAATTCGATCGCCGGCAAACGCCACGTCACGGGCAGAGAAGAACCGGCCATCAAGGGAAAACCCAACCCCTGCGCCGTCTGCACCATCTCGCGAGCCTTGAAAAAGCTGTAGGAAAGATGTTTGTCGTTGAAAACCGGCACCGACCGCTGGGAGCGGCGAAAAACCTCCGCGACCTGTTGGAAGAATTCATAACGCGGGTAGAGAATTTGTCCCTTGTCATTGCGTGGATAGTCGCCGTGTTCGCCAATGATCAAGACGGCATCAACGGCCAACTGTTGTCCGCCCAAACACAACGCTTCCGCGATGGTCGAACAGCGACGAATCCCAAATTCTGCCGCGCGCGAAGCACTCTGATCATCGTTGGGGAGTTGATCGACGTACAGAGAAACAATGTCCATTTCAGGCCGGTGCCACTTGCCGGCATGCGGGTAGCCCACCAAAAATCGATCTCCCATGTGCTGGGCGTGCGACTGGTAACGCCAGACCGTGGTGATCATTGCGATCTTCTTGCGATCGCCGGCAGCCAGCGCGGAATGGGAAAGCGTGCCAACCAGTGGGGTGGCCCCGGCCGCCTCCAAAAACGTGCGTCGGGAAATCATCGGTCAGTTGCTCCAATAGGTCGATTGCGGCGTGGGGTCGTACGAAATCGCCAAATGCGGCGTGTCGATGCGCCGTTGTCCTTGATACAGCGATTCGACTCCTGCGGCGGTCAATCCAGTCGTCAACAACGTCCGCTCGATCGGATACGGCACCTGACGCGTCAGGAACAGGGATTCCATGTGATGAACCAACGGACTGAAAAAGTTTTGCAGGTCGTAGTACGGAAGGAACATCAGCGTTGAAACGGGATCATGCTGGCCGCGAATCCGTGCGGCAAAGGTAAAATCGTTGACCAGGCCATCGCCAATCAGGATGGTCGCTTTCAAGCCGTCCGCGTACTCATAACGATAAGCGACGGGATTTCGCCGTAGCTGTTTGAGCTCGTCCAGGGTGGGTAACACATGACCAAAGCCGCTGCGTGGACTCTGCAACTGATGGCTCCGACACAGGCAGGCTTGCAGCAATTGCGGATCGCCAAGTCCAGCGTCACCCGTACCGCGTTCCAAGGCTTGCCAAACCGCATCGTCCTTCCACGCCTGCAGGTTTTTCACGCCTTTTTCCCCGCCTCGGCGCCGTTCCACCATACATTGAATCACCTCTAAGGCATGGAAGTCATAGGAATCGACGCCACCCAAGGCGACACACATTGCCTCTTCGACAACCGCATCGCGGGGAATCTCCAGCGCCGGTAGTCGGCGGCGTGACGGGCAGTGAGGAACCAGCCATCAGCGGGAATTGCAATTCCCTCGCCGTCTCCACCATGTCGACGGCCCATTCCCAATTCCACGATAGATGCTTGTCGTTAAATACCGGGACACTGCGGCCTGATTCCCGGAACACCGAGACAATTTGTTGAAATAATTCGTAACGTGGATAGAGGCGCTGACCTTTTTCGTTTGTCGGGTAATCACCATGCTCGCCAACCAGCACGATTCCATCCACCGCCAACTGCGAGCCACCCAACGTTAGTGCCTCCGCTACCGTGGGATAGATTTTCATCGATGGTTGTTCTTGGGTGCGCTGACCGGCTGAGGTCTCCCTCGGGAACACGATCCGTGTACAGGGAAACTAAGTCCATCGGTGGATGGTGATGTCGACCGTTCCACCCGTAACCGTAGAGAAAGCGATCGATGATGTGTTGGGCGTGAGAAAACTTGCGATATTCGGTGACAACGGCGGCAATTTTCGGGCGTGACATGGCAGTGAAAGTGTGGGCAAAGGCAGGATTCAATTTGGCAGAAGCCCCTATCTTAGCGGCCGAACCGGGGCGGAGCGAGTGTTTTCTTTTGGCGGCAGCGATTCTTGAGCGTCGCGTCCCGCGGTTGCTTGTCGCTCCGCGTTGCGTTCCAATACCGTAGTGTGGGCGGCCCCACGAAAATACAGCATGTCATAACGCGAAGGCGCGTTTCCTTTCATCCATGTTACGCTCTCGCCAAATCATCCTGAAAAGATCCCTCAGGGGCTTCGACACTATGAACGCCACGACTGTTGGCCGACGCGGCTTGCTGATTCTGGTCATCCTGCTAATGCCACTACGTGGAAGCAGCGCACAGAACGAGGTTCCGCGTCGCGACGTTGCCGGTCAACCTCTGGGCGCGAACGTACGCCGATTGATGACAACATTGGAGTACTTGGGAGCCCCTTTCGATTCGCAGCTTGTCGCATCGCTCACCGACGCTATCGACGCGCGTGATTCGCTTCAGATCCAGCGGTTGGTTGATTCTTACGTGCTGGCCGTCGTTTCGCTCAACCCTGAAGTCCGCGTGAAGGTGGCACGAGGTCCGGCTGCCGCCACCTTGCAACAAACTGGATTTACTCCCGTCGTTATCAAGGTGATCAACGATAGCACGGTGACTCGCGAACTGCGCATCTTCAGCCCTCAATCCGGTCCTGTGTATTCAGGTGCGGCGGCCGCGATTCTCAAGCGACAAGCTCAGACGGAACTGATCGAAAACGAGAATCTAGACGGGGCGACGGACCGCTTTTTGGAAGTTGAGATGTTTCATGAACAACCCATGACACGCCAACTCAGCGGCCTGGAGGTGGAGTACGCTGTGGCGCTGATTTTCTGCAGCGAGGCCGGACAACTCGAGGCTACGTTGGGATTTGATGTCGGGGCGGGGACGCAAGATATTGGTTTTCGTGGTGAAATCCCGATTCTGTTCGATGTGCATCCCGCAATTCCGGTGGCATTGAGCATCACCGACGACGACGGCGGTCCGACGGCGGCGCGACTGGAGTTTCGTGATGCACAAGGCAAAGTCTTTCCACCTCAGGCGAAACGCTTGGCACCCGACTTTTTCTTCCAACCGCAAGTGTACCGACAAGATGGACAGCAGATTCTGTTGCCGCCTGGGGAATTCACGGTGAGTTATTCACGGGGACCGGAATACCTTCGACAGCGACAGACCGTTGTGGTTCGCGAAGGCGAGGATTCGCCAAGGCTGACGTTCGCACTACGACGATGGGTAACGCCCGCCCAATACGGATTCTACAGCGGTGATCATCACATTCATGCCGCGGGATGCTCGCATTATGACAACCCCACGCAAGGTGTTACGCCCCGAGACATGTTTGTTCAAGTCAAGGGAGAAGGACTGAACGTGGGATGCGTGTTAACGTGGGGACCGTGTTTCGATTTTCAACGTCGCTTCTTTTCGCCGCAGGCCGATACCGTCAGTGAACGCTGGACGCTGCTCAAATACGATCTGGAGATTAGCGGCTTCGGCTCCGCTGCACTCGGTCATGTTTGCCTACTGAACCTTCGTGACCAGACCTATCCAGGATCGGAAGGCTTGATGGACAAAGGCTGGCCGACTTGGACCGTTCCCGTGATGCGCTGGGCGAAGCAGCAAGGTGGCGTAACGGGCTATCCGCATTCAGCCATGCACGTCAACGCATCGGCCGCGGCAGCACGCATGTTGGCAAGATGGGATCGGGATGGCGATCAAGCCATCGCGGCACAGGAGGCTCACGACGCGCTGCTACCCGAGCCCTTTGCCACGATCGATGAGGACAACGACCTCACATTGACCTTGCGCGAATTGAAGGCTGCCGCCGATCGTGCAGCAGACCAGCTGCCCAATCTGGTGGTCCCCGAAATGAATGGTGCTGGTGCCATGGAGATTTGCGTCAGCACCGCCGAAGGCGTCTGCGACTTTATCAGCGCGATGGATACCGCGCGGATCCCCGAATGGAACACGTGGTACCACTTGCTGAATTGTGGATTTCCACTGAAATTGAGCGGCGAGACCGATTTTCCGTGCATGAGCAGCCGCCGCGTGGGGCAGGGCCGCGTGTATGTCCAACTGGGCGCAATCGAACGCGTCGATTTCTGTGCCTGGTGTGAAGGGCTTCGTCGCGGAGAATCCTACGTATCAGATGGATTTGCCCACGCATTGGATTTTCGTGTCGAGGACGTGCGACCGGGCCTCACGCCGGTTGAGCTCGATCAGCCAGCCAACGTTGCGGTTCGCGCGAAGGTCGCGTTCGCGGCCGAGCAACCTCGTGCCGTCGCTTACGGACAGGTCATGCCGAGTGCCGGCCGTCGCATGATCGGCGATACAGTTAACCTGCATGCGCCACGCAGCGAGGAATGGGAACGTGGCGGCGAGCGTCACGTAGAACTGGTGGTTAATGGCCACGTTGTCGCCCGACAAGCGGTACCGGCTGACGGACGCGTCCACGCGCTGACCTGGGACGTACCGATCGCACAGAGTAGTTGGATTGCCCTGCGCCAATTCCCTCAACTGCACACCAACCCGGTTAATGTCATCGTCGGGCAACAGCCGATCCGCACTTCGCGCGCAAGTGCACTCTGGTGTGCAGAAACGATCGAACTGCTTTGGAAGAATCGGCAGCAATTGATCTCGGAAGAGGAACGTCCGGCAGCCAAGCAGTGTTATGATCGAGCGATCGCGTTGTATCGTAAGATCGCCGTGGAGTCACCGACTGCAGGGGATATCGACAAATGAGGACATTCATGCTGCGTCGCAGAAGTTTGTTGTGTTACGTGACATTTTCCGCTGTGTTTGTCGTCAGTTCGGCGATAATCCACGGAGCGGAAGTGTCAACTGATCCGCGGCGTCCAGCGACGGAAGCCGAGCTGAAACGCTGGCTCGAGAACATGGTTTGGTACCATCATTTTTCCCATGACGAGATCTCCGCGGCTACGGGTCTTTCGGGGATCGAGGTCCAGGCTGCCCTTAATCGGCTACAGATTCGTCCCGAGGGACGTCCGGCACGCGACACCGATGCGTCGTTGTTGGTAATGCCGTACCCGGGAGGTCGACATCCTCGCGTCGGTTTCTTGGAGGGGGCAATTCGACCGCAACGCGAAACGAAACTCAGTGTGTTCACGCCATGGGACCCGGCCAGCTATGTCGTGTTGGACATTCCGGAAGCAATTTGGTCGAATCTGGGCCTAACCTACCTGGCTCACACCCATATTCCCACCGTATGGGATCAGCGGCAGTTGAGACTTGCGAAACAAGAATGGCAGGTCGCGACGGGAAACGACGGCGAAAACGCCGGCTACGTATCCGAGCGGAAATTACCCAACGGGCTTACGTTTGGCACCAACGTCCGCTGCCTTGCGGACCATCTAGAAATGCAAATGTGGCTGACCAACGGTACCGCGGAGCCACTTTCGGACCTGCGCGTACAGAACTGTGTGCTGTTGAAAGCCGCTCGTGGATTTGAGCAACAGACGAACGACAACAAACGTTTTTCGGGTGTGTACGCAACTTGCCACTCGCCGGAAATGGACCACTGGATCATTGTGGCCTGGGATCCGTTGCATCGCGGATGGGCCAACGCACCGTGTCCTTGCTTACATGCGGATCCCAAATTCCCCGACTGCGAACCTGGAGAAACAAAACATCTGCGCGGTTGGTTTTCGTTTTTTGAGGGCCGTGACATCGAAGCGGAATTGGCACGGATCGAAGCAACCGGATGGCGCACCGCCGAATGGCCCACCGTACCCGTGCCTCTCGCCGACTAGTCGTGGGGATGGAGCAAACGAAACACTTCGTTTAGTGGGTGCGGGTCTTGGGACGGGTCCTCCCACGGGTATTCATCCAGGCGCGAATCATTCCAGCTCATAACGACGCGCCAGGCGGGAATCACCATCATACCGCGCTTGCCGTGCTTATGCCCCAAACAGGAATAGACTTCTTCCGGCGCATCGGGCCACAGGCGTTGCCCACTGGCGCGACGCCCGTTGACCCACCATGCCCAACTGTACGACCCCAAGTGATCGGTCTGGTCATCGGGAATCTGGCGCGAGCCAAGGGTGCGTTGGCCTGAAATCATCTCGGCAGCCCGCGCCTTGGTCCTTGGCAGGCTTAGCGGCAACGGCGTACGAGTTACGGTACGGGCATACGCTGGAGCAATCAACGTTTCACCTCGCCACACGCCCTCGTGTAGATACAGCAGGCCCAATCGGCAGAAGTCTCGAGGCGAAATTCGCAATCGTCCCGCTCGATCACCATCGCCAAACGCCAAGAGGCTCGGATTGTCCTGACACTGGAGTCGATCCGTGAGTAGCGGGTGCAAGACCTGGCGATCGACGGCACTTACGTCGCTCTGGTAGACGTCGCCGACAAGCGTGTCGAAGAACAGGGCCATCTGAAAATCGTTGTAATCAAAGGCTTCGCCAGGCGATTCGCTCACGCCATAGCAGGAGATTTGGTTGGCACAGTGTCGAAACGTGATGAATCGATCTTTGAAATCCAATTCGCGATTCAGACTATCGAGTCGCGGCTCGTAGCCAACCAGCGGTTCTTCGAAACTGTTCAGCCGACCGCTCTCGACAGCTTCGATCAGCAGATGCGTAAAAATGGGCTTGACGGCTGAGGCGACATCATCGGGACGCGATATATCGCCCCATTGATGCACAATGCGGCCGTCGTAGGTAATGACACCGCGTCCCCCCAAATATTCAGCGACTTGTTGCAACTGGCCCGGCTTGATCCCTGCGGTTGCGGCAGAAACGGTGGTCCAATCCTGGTTCGGATAGCGGATTTCGTCGGGCAGTCGTAGGGGTTCAGGTTGCCCTGTATGGCGATTGACGGGCCAGAGTGCGCCCATTCGCTGAAGTTCCGACTTGAGCATCGCGGCGAGCTGCTCCAATCGCTGCGGATCTTCCGCCGCTCGATTGTCGGATTCCCCAATATCGTCTCGCAGATTGTAAAGTTCCCAGCGTTGACCTTCGTAGAAGTAGATTGCCTTCCAGCCGTCCTGCCGAATGGAGCTGTGCGGCTGGTATCCACCTTCTATTGAGCCACTCCATTGATGGGGATAGTGGAATACGAGAGGCCGCTGCTCAGCCCTCGCGGTGAAAGCGGATTCGCCCAACACGGCGGGCGTAAAATCCACGCCGTCGCAATCGGGTAGACGAGCTGCCAATGTCGCGTCTCCCGCCCAGTGCAGTACCGTGGGGACGACGTCTTCGACAATCACCGGGGCAGTACATACGGAGGCGGCGGCAATCGGCAACTGCTGTTGCAGAACTTCCTGCGCGTCTGGCTTGGCCCAGGCTAGGACCATTGGGACACGCGTACCACCTTCGTAAGCCGACCCTTTCCCCTCACGTAATGGCCAACAGTGCGTGTCTCGACCCGTCCCTAATGCGGTAGTTCCTCGTGCGTGACGCGTAAGACCGCCATTGTCGGATAGGAACAGCACGATGGTCTGACGTGCCACGCCGAGGTCTTCGAGTTGTTTTAGGATCGCTCCCAGCGATGCATCGACACCTTCCACCATGGAGGCGTAATTGACTTCGGCAACTGGAATCCTGATCTCAGTACCCTGATACATCTGATCGGCATACCGTGACGTGAATCGGTGATGAGGTTGAATCGGAGCATGTACCGCATAATGGGCCATATACAAAAAGAATGGTTGGCCAGCCGCCACGGCATCGGCGACAGCGCGATTGGCTTCCACCGTCAAAGCATCCGTTAGGTGCGTGGAACTGCCGTGGTAGCTGCTCAACCCTGGCACGCCCCAGGGAGGCGTGTATTCGTGCGGTGCTTGGTTCCCATAGTTTTGCTCGCCGTGATAATGTCCGGGTGCACCCGCGGAATGGCCTGCGATGTTCACGTCGAAACCCAGGTTGCGCGGATCGGCGCCGGGAGTGCCGAATGCGCCCCAGTGTGCTTTTCCGACATGGATCGTACGGTAACCCCGTTCGTCGCACAACAATTGGGGGAGTGTCGTGGCCGGCGGCTGGAGGCCTTCGCGACGCCAATGCGAGGGAGCCTCTAGCCGGGGTGTCGTGGCGGACGTTTCGCGGTCAGCATAGAGCGTCCAATTGGTCACTCCGTGACGCGCCGCATTGCGGCCGGTCATCAACGAGGTGCGGGTCGGCGAGCAGACGGTGCACGCGTAAGCCTGCGTGAACCTCACACCATGAGCTGCCAGCTGTTCCAAGTGAGGCGTGTGAAAATGCGCGTTCTGGGGAGTTGGTTCGGGGCCGAAGGCCACCGACGTGTCCTGCCATCCCAGATCGTCGACCAGAAACACAACGATATTGGGCCGCTCGGCGGCAAAGCCATTACTTACATTGATGGCCGCCAACAGCAGCAGTCCAGTCAGAATCGGTCGCATAAATTCCCTCGGCGGGCGTGGCGTGCAGGCATGAGCGCAGGGCGTGTGCTGCTACTTTACGCGGCGACGGCTCTGGGAGCAAATGTCGGGTCACCGACGACCGTACCGGCGCCAAAATGGACAGCCCGGCCCTAAAGCAGTACAACAGAGAGGCCTTCCTTCCGGCTTCGCACGACAGGACTCGCGAGTCACGTTGGCCCTTTTGTCTCACCTTGCCATGCATTCGCCTCGATACGTTCCTGATCGTCGTCACGCACATCGTGCTCGCTTGCGCTTACCGATTGTCTCCGCAATCGCCTTGACGATTCTGCTGGTTGCTTCAGCACGTGCTGCCGATGACGCGTTGTATTTGAAGCAGGTCAAGCCACTGTTACAGCGCCGTTGCTACGCCTGCCACGGAGCCTTGAAGCAAGAATCCGGGTTGCGGCTCGACACGGGCGAGTTGGCACGGCAAGGAGGCGATTCGGGCGAGGTCATCCAGCCCGGTGTGCCGGATGAAAGTGTCTTGATCGAACGCATCTCGGCAGTCGACGAAGGAGAGCGAATGCCGCCCGAGGGAAAGCCCCTGGAAGCTGGTGAAATCGACATAATTCGTGATTGGATCTCCGCTGGCGCAAATTCGCCGTCGGATGAAAAAATGGAGCCTGACCCACGGGATCACTGGGCCTTTCGCGGTCCAGTCCGTCCTCCGCGGCTCAATAGCCCATCGTCGTCCGACGCGAAAATCCGATTGATCAGATACTGGCGGCTGAACGAGCGGCACGAGGTCTTCGTCCGGTGGGGGTTGCGCCATCGACGTTGCTGCTGCGTCGCGTGTATTTGGACTTGATTGGCCTCCCTCCGACGGCGGCCGAGTTAGACCAGTTTCAACATGATCTGCGGCCGGATGCGTACGAGCGAGTTGTCGATCAGTTGCTAGAACGGCACGAATATGGCCAGCGCTGGGCCCGACACTGGATGGATGTCTGGCGGTATTCGGATTGGTATGGTCTGGGCGAACAGATTCGAAACAGCCAACAGCACATCTGGCATTGGCGTGACTGGATCGTCGATTCGTTGAACGCCGACAAAGGCTACGACCAAATGGTCCTGGAAATGCTTGCGGGCGATGAACTCGCACCGAACAGACCCCGATGTCGTGCGCGCCACCGGTTTTTTGGCGCGGCAATATTATCTGTTCAATCGGACAACGTGGCTGGACGAGACGCTCGAGCACACATCCAAGGCATTTCTGGGATTAACGGTCAATTGCACGAAGTGCCACGACCACAAATACGATCCGATTAGCCAGCGAGACTACTACGCGCTGCGAGCGGTGTTCGAGCCATATCAAGTTCGACTGGACGTCGTTCCCGGACAGGCAGACTTGACACGTGACGGCATCCCGCGGGCATTCGATGCTCACCCCGAGGCGGTGACTTATCTTCATATACGCGGCAACGAAAAGAATCCGGATACGAGCGGTGCAATGGTACCTGGACCTCCTCGGTTCCTTGCCGCAATCCCGTTTGAAGTCACGGCCATCGCATTACCGCATTCGGCGACTCGTCCCGATCTTCAGCCATTCTTCTGGCGAGATCAACTGCAGTCAGCCACGCAGCAGGCTCAGCGTGTCAGCGAGACGTTGGCGCGGCTTTGTTCCTCGTCGGAAAATGACCTACAAGCGACTGCCGACGGGACCGCGGATTCCGCAGCGCTGCAGCGGTGCGCCGAAATTCAGGTAGCGCAGCGCCAGCTTTGCGCCGTGACTCTACGGATCGACATGTTGACGGCAATGCATGAAGCGGAACTCGCCAAGGCGGCCCATGAGGAAACGGCCACATCGTGCCAGCTGGCGGTGCAGCAGGCCGCTCGTGCCGCGCGTCGGCATGAATTGGCGGTCGCCCGTTGGCAATTGGCGCAAGCGGAACTCGCGGCCCTTGCGCGATGCTCCTCAGGACGCCGCCCAGAAGGTCGAAATGGCCCGCCAGGCCATTACAGAAAAGGAACAAGCGCTCGCCGACCCTGGGATAACCTATGCTGTACCGTGCGCGTCGATTAAAGCGTTAGAAGGGCCCGATGAAACCGAGGCCTCGCGGTTCGCGGCATTTCCTGCCGAGAGCACGGGGCGCCGCACGGCACTGGCGCGGTGGATCGTTCATCGCGATAATCCGCTCACCGCGCGCGTGGCGGTCAATCACATTTGGTTGCGCCACTTCGGCCAGCCGCTAGTCGAACCGGTCGACGATTTTGGACGTCGTACGCCCGCGCCGCCTTTACAGTCGCTGCTTGATTGGTTGGCTGTCGAGTTGATGGACTCGGGGTGGAACATGAAGCACCTCCATCGACTGATCGTCACGTCCCATGCCTATCGCCTGGCGGGGGCAGGTGTAGAGACCGACGTGGCGACGCGCACCCAAGATCCCGATGACCAATTCTACTGGTGCCATGCGCCGATGCGGATGCAGTCGGAAGTCATACGCGACAGTCTGTTGCACCTGGCCGGTGTCCTGGACACGTCCTTGGGGGGGCCGACACGGGATCCGCGGCGCGACAACGTGCCCTATCGTCGCAGTTTGTACTTCACCCATTCGCGGGACGATCAGCATCCCTTGCTGTCGATGTTTGACGATGCGGACATACTGAGTTGCTACCGTCGTCAGGAGAGCATTGTGCCGCAGCAGGCCCTGGCACTGGCCAATAGCCGGTTGAGTCTGACAATGGCCGAACTGATCAGCGCACAGATCTGTCGATCAATTCCTGAGAATGAAATCTCTTCCAGTGGCATTTCCGACACGGACTTTGTAAGGCAAGCATTCGCGCCTCATCCTGTGCCGCCCTCCGCAAGCGGCCGAGGTCGAAGTTTGTCTTGAGGCGTTAGCGCTTTGGCGAGCGTCGAATGACGCGGAAACCGGACAACGGGAGCGGGCCAACCTGATCCATGCGCTATTGAATCATAACGATTTTGTGACGATTCGCTGAACAGTCCCACAGATCGGACCGGATCAAAATGGCATCCATAGCAACAATCAAGACCAAACAATACCAGATGAGGTAAGGCGATGAGCGAACAAGTTGGCCAGCAGCCGTCCGGCGGCGTCCCGGTTCGCAGACGGCAGTTTCTGGGGTCGTTGAGTAGTGGATTGGCCGGAATTGCCTTCGCGTCTCTGTTACAGCAAGAGTCACTCGCGGTGGCGGGACCAGCGGCCGTTGAAGGGTTTAGATTGCCGCACACGAGACCCAAGGCGAAGAGCGTCATTTGGTTGTTTATGCGCGGCGGTTTGAGCCACATAGAGAGCTTCGACCCCAAGCCGATGCTGAACGATATGCGGGCAAGACGATCGATGAAACACCCTTGAAGGACGTTCAGGACCCGGAACGTCTGAAGAAGGTCCGCGTGGTCGTGGTCAACGACGCCAACGGTCAGCAGCGCAAAACCTCATACCCGCTCCAAATCGGTTACCAGCCGCGCGGGCAAAGTGGTATCGAGGTCAGTGACTGGTTTCCGCATCTGTCGGACCGCGTTGACGACATCGCCATAATCCGCTCGATGTGGACGACCGACGACAACCATGGAGCTCAGGTGCAATTCCATTCGGGACGGCACATGCTGGACGCTCGCGTGCCCACGATCGGAGCATGGATCAAATACGGGCTAGGCAGTTTGAACGACAATTTGCCGCAGTTTATCACGATGGGACCGCGATTTTTTGACACGCGCGATGGCCACTATTTGGGACCGGCTTACGACGCCGTTCCGCTGAAAGTTGATCTTCAAGAACCGCATTGCCCTATGCCCAACCCGAGTTGCGCGCGGACGTCGTGAGCAGGAAATTGCGCTTTGATCTGGTGAAACAGCTGAATGCCTAGACTGCACAGCAGTACCCAAACGATACGCTTTTGCAGGCGCGAGCCAAGTCCTACGAGTTGGCGTATCGAATGCAAACGGCAGTGCCCGCTGTGATCAACTTCGACGACGAAACCGAAGCGACGCAGCGGTTGTACGGTCTTGACCAGGCCGTCACGCAGCCATTCGGTGCCCAGCTGCTGGCCGCTCGCCGCTTTGTCGAAGAGGGAATCCGCTTTATCCAGATCATGCACGGCGACGGAGCCGCCGGGGCTTGGGATGCCCACTCGGGGCTCAAGGCCAATCACTCGCAATTGGCAGCACAAGTCGATCGGCCCTTAGCCGGACTGATTCAAGACTTGAAACAGCGCGGATTATTGGATGAAACGATTGTCGTTTTCGCGACCGAATTCGGGCGCACGCCGGGCTCGCAGGGCAGCGGCGGTCGTGATCACCATCCTTACGGTTTCTCCGTCTGGATGGCCGGAGGGGGTATTCGCGGTGGCATTGCGCACGGAGCCACCGACGAAATCGGTTTCCACGCGGTGGAAAATCCCCACTACGTGACCGACGTCCATGCGACGCTGATGAAACAGTTGGGCCTGGATGCTCGGCAACTGGAGGTGCCCGGTCACAAACGGTTGGAAATGGACTACGGGTCACCGATCGAAGCCATCTTAGCGTGATTCCGCACTATATCCGCTGACGACCGTGTGGTAATGTGAATCTTGAGCCGCGTCCTGTCGACATCTCGCCGTGTCAGACGTCGGCCAATCAATGATCAAGGGACCAGCAACGAGGTAAAACGAATTACGATGGGTCGAATCGCGACGCGCGTATCGGTAAGCTAGGGGTAAGTCTCGTCTGTGGCAGCCTATTGGCGGTCGTCTCGCTACCGTGCAGTGGCCAAACCACGTTGCTCGAGCCACAAGCCATTGTCACGCCGCTTAATCGCGAACTGACCGCGCTCGATCGTTATGTCTCGAAAGCCGACCCCAGTTATGAGTGGCAAATTGTCGCCCAACAGGATTCGCCGGCGGGTACCGCTTACGTCATTGATCTGACGTCGCAGACATGGTTAACGGTCAACGAGGTGGACCGTCCGTTATGGAAACATTGGCTGACGGTCGTTCGGCCTCGAAATGCCACCGCCAACAAGGCTCTGCTGTTTATCGGTGGGGGCAGCAACGGAGGGCCTCCGCCCCAGAAGCTGGACGATCGGCTAGCGCAAATCGCTGCGGCTACCGAATCGGTGGTCGCCGAATTGCGGATGATCCCGAATCAGCCGCTAGTGTTTCATCAGGATGGCATAGAACGCAAAGAAGACGATTTGATCGCCTATACCTGGGACCAGTTCCTCAAGACGGGGGACGCACGTTGGCCGGCCCGCCTACCGATGGTCAAGTCCGTTGTGCGAGCGATGGACACGATTCAATCGCTGTTCGGGCAAGATGACGATCCCCAACATCAGATCGACCAGTTCGTGATTGCGGGCGGCTCCAAGCGAGGTTGGACGACGTGGATGACGGCGGCCGTAGATGATCGCGTCGTGGCCATGATGCCGATCGTGATTGATGTGCTAAATGTCGATGTTTCCATGCGTCACCATTACTCCGCCTATGGCTTCTGGGCACCGGCCATCGACGATTACGTGAATCACGAGATCATGCAGCGGCGAATCAGCCGCGTTACGCGCAACTAATCCAGTTGGTCGATCCGTTTGCCTATCGAGATCGTTTTACGATGCCCAAGTGCGTTATTAACGCCACGGGCGATCAATTCTTCTGCCCGGATTCCTCGCAGTTCTACTACGATCAGTTGCCGGGCGAAAAACATCTGTGTTATGTACCTAACGGCGAACATTCACTGGATGGTACCAATGCGTTGGAAACCCTAATTGCATTCCATTACGCGATTGTCCACGACGTAGATCGACCGACTTGCTCGTGGCACTGCGACGACGATGGCACGATGACCGTCCGCTGCAGTACGCCGCCAAAACGCGTGACCCTCTGGCAGGCAACCAATCCAACAGCCCGTGATTTTCGTGTCGATACGATTGGCCGAGCGTATACGGGCAAACCGCTGACGGCCAACGCTCAGGGTGTTTTCGAAACTCAACTCGCAGCGCCCGCTCAGGGTTGGACTGCTTCCCTAGTGCAGTGCGAATTTGATATCGGCGCGCCCGTACCGCTGCGATTGAGTACAGCGGTCAAGGTGCTGCCGGACGTACTGCCTTACGCGGAAACGGAGATTCCGGTTGTGGAAACGCCCTAGTCCGGCGCGGGCCTATTTGCTTCCTCCCGGGATGAAGGCCGACATGCGGCCAGGCCCCCTTGCGAAGGCCGAGGGGCTCGTTGATCAGATGGCATGATTGAGTGGTTCTTCACGTTTTGGCCCTGGTTCGTCGGAGCGACAGGCTTCCTGGCGGCCATGGCCGTGACCGTACACGCCGTACTCTGGAAACGCGATACGCGAGCGGTCATTGCCTGGGTGGGACTGGCTTGGCTGGCCCCTGTCGTGGGGCCGATCGTGTATTGGTGCTTCGGCGTCAATCGCATTCAGCGCAAAGCGGTGACCTTGCGATTTCGCCAGGCCGGTTCCCGGGAGTCCGCGCGCATTTCTCGCGACGCCGCAAGGGCCGTGGGAGATGAGCTGGAACGGGATTATCCTGGCATGTTGGGACTGGCCCTTTTAGGACAGCAAGTCAATCAGCGGCCATTGGTTCCGGGCAATCAGGTCCGACCGCTTGTCAACGGCGACGAGGCGTATCCCGCGATGTTGCGTGCCATCGAACAGGCGCAACGATCGGTCGCGCTACTCAGCTATATTTTTGACGCGGACCGTGTGGGCAATCAGTTTTTGGATTCACTGGTTGACGCGCAAACGCGAGGTGTGGAGGTCCGTGTACTGATCGATCACGTGGGCGCAAGATATAGCCGCCCCAACATGATCAGGCGGTTGCGGCGCGGGCCTGACGACGGCGAGCTTCCTACCCACGCGCGTGCCGCGGTTGGCGCAGTATGCGAATCTGCGCAACCACCGTAAAATTTTGGTCGTTGATGGAAGCGTGGGATTTACCGGTGGCACCAATATCCGCGAAGGTCATTGTTTGGAACTGAAACCGGCCAGTCCGGTGCAGTGCGTACATTTCCGCCTCGACGGGCCCGTTGTGGAACATCTGCGAGAGGCTTTCGCGATTGACTGGGCATTTGCTACGGACGAGGCGCTGCAGGGAGATGCCTGGTTTCCGCCACTGCGAGAAAACGGCAGCGTCTGGGCACGGGGTATCCAAGACGGGCCAGACGAGGATTTTGAAAAGGTCAGCGACACACTACTGGGCGCGCTGGCGTCGGCAACGCAAAGTGTTCGCATTGTCACACCGTATTTCTTGCCGAATGGGGGGCTTATTCAGGCTCTGAATGTCACCGCCATGCGTGGAGTGATGGTCGATATCCTGCTGCCGGCGAAAAGCAATTTGCCGGTGGTGCAATGGGCGTCGACCGCCGTGTTTTGGCAACTGCTTGAGAAAGGTTGCCGAATCCGTCTGACCGAACCGCCGTTTGACCATTCAAAACTCATGGTTGTGGATGGCATCTGGTCCTTAATCGGTTCAACCAACTGGGACGCGCGAAGCCTGCGGCTGAACTTTGAATTCAACGTGGAATGCTACGATCGCTCCCTGGCCCAACAACTGAACCGAATCATCGACTACAAACAGTGTCGCTCGCGCGAAGTCCGTTTTGCTGAAGTCGAAGCCCGTTCTTTTCCCATACAACTCCGTGACGGCCTCTCTCGCCTTTTGACGCCGTATTTGTAGACGCCCGCGGTACGGCCTATGTCCCTTGGGCGAGCTCAAGACGTGGAAACCTTGGCCGTTAGGCAAGATATACGCGACGTGGCGATTGGCAGGCCGCACGCGAAACACAGACGTTCGGACCAACCGGTGTGACGATATTGGAAAAGGAGCCCACTGAAAGGACCGAACGATGTGCACGGAGCAAGAAATTCGCTTACGCCTTAACGACCTTCATCTGGTTATCACGGATGTGTTGGAACAGATTGACGAACACGCATACATCGATGCCAACTTGAAACTCAATCATATGTGTTCAGACATTGAACATCTGCGTAAAGAAGTTTCAACCTTGCTTCTCCAAGACTCGCTTCTTGCAGTCTGGCCGTCGACGCCCCGACGGGCCACCGCATGATGGAACCGGCGGCCGGCGGGCGAACTGCCGCGGTAGCTAATTGCGGCGGTGACGAATTTGGTCGAGTGTTACGGCAGCCAAGATGATGATGCCGGTGACAATTTCCTGGACCCAATTGTCCAAACCCAACTTGGTACAGCCATTGTCGACGATCGTCATGATTAAGGCCCCGACCAGCGTCCCCAAGATCGTGCCTTCACCGCCCGACAAGGACGCGCCGCCGATCACAACCGAAGCGATGACTTTCAGTTCGTAACCTTCGGCAGTCGTCGGATCACCTTGTCCGTACAAGAATGCAAATTGCAGGACCGCGGCCAATCCCGTGCACGCGACCGCGAGTCCGTAGATCAGCAGTTTGGTGCGGACCACGTTGACTCCGCATAATCGAGCCGTCAGCTCATTCGACCCAATGGCATAGACGTGTCGCCCGAATCGCGTGTACTTGAGCACCGCCGACATCAACATGGCCAGTACCAGCATCAACCAAACGCCCGCAGCTGAGCACGGCAAATGGACCCCGCTGCGCGGGTTGCATTAGGTCAGTAAGCCAAGTTTGGTCGGGATAAATCGGTTGATTATCTCCCAAGCCTTTCGCCGCACCACGGAGCGCCACCCACATGCCCAAGGTCACGATGAACGGGGATAACGGCACCACGCCAATCACGCGGTCCAACAGGTATGCCATCCCCAGGGCGACGAAAATCCCAAGGCCGATGGCACCAAACGACGGCAAATGTCCCCAAACGGCATAGGTCAATACGGCGCCACTCAGCAGACCGGCGATGCAACCGACGCGACCAACGATCATGGCGCCCACGGCGACTCCAAGGGCGAATCCCGACAGGATGCCGACCAGAGCGGCCAGCGCGGGCGCCACGCCTAGCTGAAGGGCGAGGGCAATTACCATCGTGCCGAAGGCGATGGCCGACCCCACGGAAAGGTCGATTCCACCCGAAATGATAACCAAGGTCGCCCCGATCGCGGCGGTTGCCACGACGGCCGTCTGCAACAGCATCAATCGCTGGTTCGACCAAGTCATGAAATCGCGACCTTTGAGCAACGCAAACAGCACCCAGACCAGCAGCAGGCCCAACGACGGCCCCAGGCGGACCAGGAACGAGCGGGCCGAGTCGAGCGGACGACGAGTAGCTGCGGTCGGGACGGGCGTCATGACGTGCCTCCCGCACCAAGGGCCTCTGACATGATTTCGTGCTCTGTGCGGTCACGCGTTGCGCCGCGCCGGCTGCAACTGACCTCGACTCATGACCGCAATCCGATCACACACACCCATCAATTCCGGTAAATAGCTGCTGATCATCAGGATGGCCCGCGCCTCCTCCCCGTCGCTTCTTTCTGCCGCCACAAGCTGGTCAATCAATTGATAGATCAGCGCTTTCGAACCGACATCGATACCGCGCGTCGGTTCGTCCAGCAGCAAGACATCAACATCGGCATGCAGCAGACGCGCCAACGCGACCTTTTGCTGATTGCCCCCCGACAGGTCGCCGACCGGTTGAGCCGCATCGCGGCACTTGATCATCAGATTCTCAATCCAGGGACGGCAGGCCTTGTGCTGCCGACGAGGAAGTACCGTACGGCACGGGCCAAGACCGCGAAGCCAGGGCAAGGTCAAATTGTCGGCGATGGACAGTCCCAGTGCCAGTCCCTCCGATTTGCGATCTTCGCTGACCATGCCAACACCGTGTTCCCACATTCCATGGGGTGTTCCGCCACGCCAGTAGCCCGCACGTACGCTGCCCGACCGCACGCGATCCAAACCGAAAACGGTGCGCACAAGTTCGGTGCGGCCCGATCCAATCAGACCCGCGATTCCCAGCACTTCGCCACGCCGCAGCTCCAAGCTCGCATCGCGGGGTAGGCGCACCCCGGCTAACTGGTCAACTTCCAGGATCACATCGCCGGGTGCCCGCGGAGACCGCGGATATAGCTGGTCCACTTCGCGCCCGACCATCATCTGCACGATCGAGGGAATCGTGACACCCGCAGTTGTTCCGCTGTCCACCGTTTGCCCGTCGCGAAGTACGGTGAAGCGGTCGCTAATCTGTTGGATTTCTTCCAGGAAATGCGAAATGTAGACGATCGCAATGTCCTGCGACTTGAGCCGCTGAATCAACTCGAACAGGATCTGCACATCACGAGACGTGACACTGCTGGTCGGTTCGTCCAGTACGAGAATGCGGCAGCCCACGGCCACCGAGCGGGCGACTTCGACCAATTGCTGATCGGCCAAACTCAGTCGATCCACGCGGACGTCGGGGCAAATGTCCGCGCGGCCTACCTGGGCAAGCGCGTCACTGGCCCGTTGCTTCATGGCCCTCCAGCTCAAGAAGCCTCGCTGCGTGGGCTCGATGCCAAGCAGGATATTTTCCATCACCGAGAGATGTGGCGCCAGCGACAACTCTTGGTAGATCATGGCAACGCCCGACAACCTCCCGTCTCGCGGATCACTTGGGGCGTACGGCTGGCCATCGATCCAGATCTGTCCCTCGTCGGCTTGTGACGCCCCGGAGAGGATTTTCATCAAAGTGCTTTTGCCGGCGCCGTTTTCCCCAATTAATGCGTGCACTTCACCCGGCAAGACATCCAACGCCACGCCATCCAGAGCCTGTGTGGCACCGAACGATTTACGGATGCCACGCATCTGCAGACGGTAGGCAGCATCAGGAGCGGCGGACGGTGATGTGACCATAGGTGAGCAAGATGAGTCGGTCTAAGGTAACAAGGCTTTCATTTCCGGATCGTTCATGTTCTCGCCGGTCACAACGGCAACTCCGGTGTCAATCAGCGGCTCGACCGTTTCGCCGTTCAGATGGGCGACCAAAGTCTTGACGCCGACGTACCCCATCTTATAGGGATTCTGAACGACCAATGCGTTGATTTCGCCACGCTTGAAGCGCTTCAACCAGAGGCGGCGAAGCGTCGAAGCCGACGAACGTCACTTGCCCGGCCAGCCCTTCCTTCCGCAAGGCCTGGAGCATCCCGTCGGTGGACGATTCGTTCGGACAAAAAATCCCGTCGGCTTGCCGCAGCACGTCAATCATATTCAGCGCAGCGATTTGGGCTTCACCGGACGTTGTGCCCGCGTACCGGTTTTCCGACAGGATTTCAATGTTGGGTTGGTTTTCCAGGGCAGACATAAACCCGGTTTCGCGATTGGCCGTACTGGCCGATCCGGCCATGTACGCAACATGACCACCTTGCCGCGGTTGTCTAGTAGCTCCATCAGCTTTTCGCCTCCCAGCTTGCCTCCCAATTCGTTGTTGGTCGCCACAAAGCTGACGTAATCCGTTCCTTGCTCCGCCTCCAGACCCGAGTCGATGATCACGACCGGCACGCCCGCCTGCGTGGCAGCACGTACGGGGCCTACCAGGCGCTTTGGATCCAGCGGTGCCAGCACGATACCCTCGATGTTGTCCGAGGCAAGTTGTTGGACCAGCTGAATTTGGCCGGCCCGGTCACTTTCCTTGATGGGGGCCTTCCAAATGATTTCTACACCCAGTTCCTCTCCGGCCTTCTTGGCGCCGGCTTCCACCGAATTCCAAAACACATGGGCCGTCGATTTAGGAATCACCGCAATGCGACGTACGGCGCCGGAATTGCCGCCGGCGGTCGATGGCGAAGCAGAATCTGTCGGCCGACAGGCACTCAAGGTCGCCAACAAGAGCAGCAGACTGGCCAGGAACACAAACTGGGGCAATAACGGCTGACGAGACGAAGACATCGTAGCTTCCTTCCGATGACGGGCAGGGGGAAGTCGTTCCAGAATTCGCACTGCTTTCCCTATAATGGTTGCTGTCGGATTAGACCGAATTCAGCGGTACGATGCAATGAGTCTCGCACGAGTGCTGCGTCTGAGAAACTCCCGTATGGACCACGGATACTGCGAGTCCGGTCGAGAAATTAAAGGGATCATGGATGCGTTGGAAACCGAAGATATTGTCCACACTATTGGGGATTTGCATCGGACTTGAGGGTATCGGCGTGGGTCCAGCAATGGCCACCGGATCCGCCGCGGTGACACTCGAAACGACCGAAGTCTCTGTGAATTACGTCGCATATGAGTTTGCCATTGAGTCAGATTGCGCGGTATTCCCGTGTTCGATCTGCACCGCTGGCTTGCGCGCCGCGCCAGTTGGTAACGAAGCGACAGCGGGCTATTGTGCTTCAAAATGACCACTTTCGCGCGACAATCATTCCAGAAGCGGGGCGTTTGCATTCTTTTGTGAACCGACAGACGGGCAACGAAGAGCTGTGGGTCAATCCTGTCGCCGTGCCCTTGGGGGCCAACAACGACACGCACTTTTGGATGACCTGGGGCGGCATTGAACACGTTCTGCCAAGAGGAGAACACGGCACCAGTCATGCACTCACCTGGACCAGTTCGTTGAAGGACCAAAGCGACGACCGGAAATCGGTAGAAATGATGGTTACCGAACCGCTGACCGGATTGCGCCACACGGTGGTTTACACGGCGTACGCGGATCGTTCCTACCTGGAAACGACACTCTCGGTCGAGAATCCCACATCGGAGTCCGTCAAGTTTTCGCATTGGACGACCGCGCTCTATGCGCCGGGACCGACGGATGAAGTCACGGACCGAACCGAAATCATTGTCCCGGCAGACGAATTCGTACCGGACAAGCGCGAATTCAATGATTGGATGCGAGGTCTGGCGGGACCGACGGATCGGTCCCCTTTGCGATTCGCCGGCAACTGGACGAGTGTTGGCGACTTAATGACATCGGGGCTGACCGAGTCGTATTATGCGGTCTTCTGCCATGAAGCCAAGGAAGGTATTGTCAGGACGTTCGACCGGTCGGTAACGCCGGGTTGGGATGTGTGGAGTTGGGGTTTCCCCGTGCCGGAAGAAAGACAGCGCGAGTATACGGCCGGCGGTCCCAACAACGGTTATGTCGAGGTTTGGAACGGAACGAGCCTGGGCTTTAGCGATCGCGCTGAGCGAACTGCCGGCTGGCGGGCATATCACGTGGCGTGAAACGCTCTCGACAGTCAACCTTACGACTGACGAGCAGGAACCGCGCGAGGCGATCCGCGAAATCGCAAAGCGCGCTGGGCGACCCACCGAGAAGCCATAAATCATGAGGAAGGCCCGTTCCGTATGCCGCGCACACCACAGCAAGTGCTTGTCGAAACCTTTGGCTACACCCGGTTTCGAGGTCGGCAGGCGAATGTCATCGACGATCTGTTGGCCGGACGTCATGTACTGCTGATTATGCCCACCGGCGGCGGAAAATCGCTCTGCTACCAGATCCCGGCGCTGTTGCTTCCGGAGCGGCTTGGGGACGATCTCCGTCCCACATTGACGGTTGTACTCTCGCCCCTGATCGCGCTGATGAAAGACCAAGTGGACGCACTGCGACAGCGCGGCGTGGATGCGGCCTACATCAACAGTTCGCTCGACCGCGCCGAAAGGGATCAACGGTATCGTGACGTCGCTCAAGGCCGATTTCGCCTGTTGTATGTTACACCAGAGCGATTTCGTAAAGCGGAATTCTTACGGGTCTTGAGCCAACGCCGCTGTGCGTTGTTGGTCGTCGACGAAGCTCATTGCATTAGCCAGTGGGGCCACGATTTTCGTCCCGATTATTCACGCGTCCGGGAGTGGCGCTCGATGTTGGGCAATCCAACGACGCTTGCTGTCACCGCCACGGCGACGCCCGACGTGCAAAAAGACATCGTGTGCCAGCTAGGGTTGACATCCGATCAAATCGGTTTGGTTCATGAGGGGATCGACGCGACCGAATCTCACGTTGCGTGTCGAACAGGTGTGGAGTGACGAAATGAAAGAAACGTTGATCCACCAGCAGTCGACTCGTGCCGACCTGGCGAACGGTTCGGCCATCGTATATTTCACCCTGATCAAAACTCTGGAGCATTTTAGTGACCGATTGAATCAATGCGGGATTTCGCACGTCTGCTACCACGGCGATCTGTCCCGCGAAACGCGCCGACGGATTCAAAACGAATTCATGCGAGGCCGCTGCCGCTTGGTCCTGGCAACCAACGCGTTCGGCATGGGAATCGACAAGCCGGACATCCGCTCGGTCATTCATGCCGAAGTTCCCGGATCGATGGAAGCTTACTACCAGGAAATCGGGCGAGCGGGCCGGGATGGTTTGCCGAGCGAGTGCGTGTTGCTATACGACGAACGCGATCTAATGACACAGATGGAGTTCATCGAGTGGAAGAATCCCGACGCCGAATACTTTCACCGGGTCTACGATTTACTTCAGCACGATGCCGAACGGATTAGCGCGTTCGGCATCGATTGGCTAAATCAGCAACTACAGTGCCGTTCTCGCTTCGACCATCGCCTGGACACGGTACTGGCCCTGCTGGATCGCCACGGTGTGGTGGCGGGCAGCCGCCCACCGGCATGCTTTCAGTTGCGGCAGCCGTTGCCGGAACGGTTGATTGACGAACGGCGTTTGGCCGAGAAGCGACGCCGTGATCAGCAGAAGCTCCATGCCCTGGTCCAGTACGTTCATTTTTCCGGAGACCGCAAACTGTTTATTGATCGCTACTTCGGGCTGAGTCACACCGACCAATCGTAAATGCAGCTCCCTGGCGATCGGACCCTCTGGCCTATCCGGCGAAGTTGCATCGATCGTTCGGCGGCCGCACTAAAAACCGTCGCGGGCCGCAAATCGGTGATAGGAAAATCGTGTCCCTTACCGCAAGATTGACTATAATGAGCCGCATAGAATCGGTCCGCCCCGCCGGTTCGTGAGGGTATGTCAGCGGTCCGTGAGGGTGGAGCGGGCGATGGAAGTCGACAACGGCGGAGCACCGTTAAGAAATGCGCGAACCGGAGGGGACGTCGCACGGCAGCGACGACTGAGGAAGACGATGGCGACGGTGTCCAATAATCAGGCGGCGGCAAGAGTTTTGTCCGTCCCGCAAAGCAAGATGATGGCTTGTCGCTTTGAGTACAAGTACATCGTCACCGAAGCCCAAGCGCAGAAGATCCTGGACTTCGTACGCTGTCACCTGGAACCGGATCACTTTACCCAGCAGGGGTATACGGAAGGCTACCCGGTCCACAGTCTCTACATTGACAGCGCCGATCTACACACCTGCCTTGCGACACTACAAGGACATAAGAATCGCTTTAAGCTGCGAGTTCGGTTCTACGACGAAGACCCTAGCCATCCGGTGTTTTTTGAAATCAAACGACGCGACGGCCAGGTGATCCTCAAGCAACGAGCGCTCGTCTGGCGGAAATACGCGAATGACATCCTGCACGGCGCCTCGCCATCGGTAGAGCACTTGGCGCGCAATGACGTGAAGAACTGGAAGGCGCTGTACGAGTTTTGTCGTCTCCGCAATCTGCTGGAGGCACGTCCGGCGGCCTTCACATCCTACATGGCGCAGGGTACGAGCCAGAAGGCAGCAATACGGTGCGCGTGACATTCGATCGACGGATTCGTGCAGGTAGATTTAAAGGTGATCTGAGCTCTTGGACGTGAACCACTGGCCGTTGCTTGACGTTCCCGGCGTAGTGTTGGAACTAAAATTCACGGATCGCTTTCCCAATTGGATGCATGAGCTGACACAGCTATTTGATCTGCGGCGCGGATCGATGCCAAAATACGTCGAGTGTGTGTCACTACTGAATGAGTTGCCGTCGGCGATCGTCGCTCACCCTGAGCCCTAGCATCAACCTTGCTGTTCCACGTTAGTCAGCTCGCATGAACCTTCACACCGTCACGTCTTACTCGCGCGGATGTTTCGCGCTGCTGAGCTTTTTGGTCGGCCGTGTCGTCGATCGCCACGGCGCAAGGATCCCGCGCAGACTACGAGCGTGCGGAGCTTCTCGAATCAGAGACACGAAATCGTGTGTTTCGCCAATGGGTGCAACCCAATTGGTTGCATGGTGACGCGAATTTCTGGTATCGAGTTCAGACAGGCACGGACACGTTTCATTATATGATGGTGGATTGCGAACACGGGGATCGTCGCGACGCATTCGATCACCAACGGCTGGCGTCGGCTTTGGCGACTGTCGCCGGACAGCAGGTGGACCCGGACCGCCTACCGTTTCGAACGCTTCGTTTCGCAGACGACCTGCAATCGTTCAGCTTTTCAGCATTCGATCGAGTTTGGCAGTGCGAGCTGGGTACGTACGAAGTCACTGCGCTGAATACCGACGAACTCGTATTGGAGACAACCGTAGAGCAACTCACGCGGTCTCGTCGTTCGCGAGATGGCGGCCCGGAAACCACGGTGCGGTTCGTCAATCAACGTGACACGCCCATCGATCTGTTCTGGGTCGATCGAAGTGGAAGGCAGGTCGCGTACGGACGGATCGAGGCGGGACAGCAGCGAGAACAACATACCTATGCAGGTCATATCTGGTTGGTGAAGGCCGAAGACGGACAGTCGCTGGCGGTTTTTCGGGCAACCTCAGGACCGGGCGACGCGGTTGTCGATGAGCATGCGATGCTGGCGAATCATCAATCCCCGGAGATTGCAGCACGTAACCGTGCGATTTCGCCCGACGGAAAATGGCAGGCGACGATCCGCGACCACAACGTCTGGCTGACTTCAGTGCCGGAGGGGGAATCGCTGCCGTTGAGCCACGACGGCACGGAGTCGGACCCGTACTTGGACCGATGGTTCTGGTCGCCTGACTCGACGATGCTGGTTGCCATTCAGGAGGCTCAGGTAGAACAACGCACCGTCCATCTGATCGAATCGTCGCCGCCGGATCAGCTGCAACCCAAGCTGCACGAAGTCCCGTACACCAAACCTGGCGACCCACTGCCGCGGCCACGTCCGCGCTTGTTCGACGTGCAGGCGCGAACGTCCATTTGTGTGCCCGACACATTGTTCGCGCAGCCCTGGGACATTTCTGAGATCCGTTGGCAACCCGACTCACGGCGGTTTACGTTCCTTTACAATCAACGAGGCCATCAGATACTGCGGCTCGTGGCGGTAGATGCCCAGACTGGTCAAGCGTCGCCGCTGATCGACGAACGCAGCAGCACGTTTATCGATTACGCACACAAGCGATATATCCATTACAGCGATGCCACCGGCGAGCTGATTTGGATGTCGGAACGCGATGGTTGGAGCCATTTGTATCGCTACGATTCCCACGTCGGGTGCGTGAAAAACCAAATCACGCGAGGACGGTGGGTTGTGCGGCGTGTCGATCGTGTCGATGACAAGCGACAACACATCTGGTTTTATGCCGGTGGAATCTATCCTACCCAGGACCCGTACTATCTGCATTATTGCCGCGTCAACTTCGACGGTTCCCATCTTGTGATTCTCACGGAAGGCGACGGCAACCACGCGATCGAAATGTCTCCCGACGGGCGATTTCTGATCGATCGGTACTCGCGTGCCGATTTGCCACCGGTAACCGAGTTGCGCAGCGCGGTCGACGGAAGACTAATCTGCGAGTTAGAGCACGCGACTTCGGAGGCACTGGCGGAGATCGGCTCGCGCACCCAATGCGTTTTGTAGCATCGGGACGCGATGGTCGGACCCCGATCTACGGCGTCATTTACTTGCCTCGGAATCACGATCCCGATCGCATGTATCCGGTAATCGAGCAGATATATGCGGGACCGCAGGGCAGTTTTGTACCCAAATCGTTTTCCGCTTACTACAACGAACAGGCGCTCGCCGAACTGGGATTTATCGTCGTCAAAATCGACGGGATGGGTACGTCGAATCGTAGCAAAGCGTTTCATGACGTCTGCTGGCAAAACCTGGCCGATGCCGGATTGCCGGATCGCATTTGTTGGCTCCGGGCCGCTGCCCGCCAGGTTCCGAGTATGGATCTGACGCGAGTGGGCATCTATGGCGGATCCGCGGGTGGGCAAAGCGCACTGCGGGCGTTGCTGGCCTACCCGGACGTATACCATGTTGGCGTGGCGGACTGCGGCTGCCATGACAATCGCATGGATAAGATATGGTGGAACGAGCTTTGGATGGGTTGGCCCATCGGTCCGCACTATGAGGCACAATCCAACGTAACCCAGGCTCATCGCCTCCGGGGCAAACTGCTACTGACCGTTGGTGAGTTGGATCACAACGTCGATCCATCCAGTACGATGCAGGTGGTCAACGCGTTGATCGCGGCCGACAAGGATTTTGAGCTAATTGTGTTTCCCGGAGCGGACCACGGCAGCGGCGAAAGTCGCTACGGCCGTCGACGGCGACGCGACTTCTTTGTGCGGCATTTGCTCGGCGTGGAACCTCGTTGGAACGCGTCCATGTCAACAAACGCAGTTAGGGAAACGTCGGTCGGCGGGTCTCCGACGGACCCGCCGTAAATCTCCCTTGTCGCGATCCGACACGATCAACCTTCGTCAATGTTGACGCCACCGCCCACGGTCGCCCACTGATTCCTGCTTCGAATTGGCGCGGGTGATACACGAGCGTTCGGGATTTTGGTAAAAAATGAAAGCTTTTTCGCAGCGTCTTGGCCCGCACGCTTGCGCTCGGCCGATTTGAGGCGATCCGTGCGAAATCTCAACTCGGCGATCCGCCCGAGTTGGACTAAGGTCTTTTATTGCACGTCATCAGAAAAGGAAGGTGGAACGGTGGCTGACAAGCAAGTCAAAGTTGCGATCATCGGATTAGGATTTGGTGCCGAGTTCATTCCGATCTACCAGCAGCACCCACACGCCGACATGTATGGTATTTGCCGCCGTGACGAAGCGACGCTAAACAAGATCGGCGATGCGTTCGGCGTGAATACGCGATATCACAACGTACGAAGACGTGCTGGCGGATCCTCAAGTTGACTTCGTCCACATCAATCAGTCCGATTCCCGATCATGCATGGATGTCGATGGAAGCGCTTAAGGCGGGCAAGCATGTCATGTGCACCGTGCCCATGGCGACGACGATTGAAGAATGCGAACAGATTTGTCGAACTGGTAGCCGAGACGGGCCTTAAATACATGATGGCGGAGACGGTGGTTTACAGCCGCGAATTCCTGTTCATCAAGGAACTGTACGAAAAAGGTGACTTGGGAAAGATCCAGTACATGGCGGCGTCGCACCCGCAGGACATGGACGGCTGGCCCGAGTACTGGGAACGCATGATTCCCATGCACTATGCGACTCATGTCGTCAGCCCGGTATTGGGATTGGTGAATGGACGAGCGGAGTACGTAAGCTGCTTTGGATCGGGAACGGTACGCGATAGTATCGCCCAAAAGAGCGGCAACCGTTTCGCGGTAGAGATCGTTGCCATATCAAGATCGCCGACAGTGATATCGCGGCCCACATTTGGCGATTCCTCTACGATACAGCGCGTCAGTATCGGGAAAGCTTTGACGTTTACGGCTCTAAGAAATCCTTCGAATGGGCATTGGTCGAAGGCGAACCTCATGTGATTCATACGGCGAAGAAGCCCGAGCCGGAAATTCCGGAACGCGTCGAAGTGCCGGATTACGCTCATTTGTTGCCGCGAACCGATTCGCAAGTTCACCCAGTCGATCCAGGACGCCGCTCACTTGTCCTTTATTCAAGGCGCCGGTCACGGTGGTTCCCATCCTCACCTGGTCAACGAATTTGTGAGCGCTTTAGTCCAAAATCGCGATCCATGGCCGAATGCCGTGACAAGTGCGAATTGGACGTGCGTGGGGATTTGTGCGCACCAGTCCGCCGAGCGTGGCGGTCAAATCGTCAATTTACCTGGCTTTACGTTAGAATAGGCGAATATCGCGTGAACGGTTCGTCACGTGTGAAGATCTTACAAAGGCGGCATCATCCTATGACACCATTCCATCGCATACTCCGATTGTTAGCGCCGGCATTAGCGACGCTGCTCGTACCCACCGCGGGTTGGTGCGCGACCTAAACGTGCTATTCCTGGGCGATAATGGCCACCATCAGCCACGTGCGCGGTTCGATCAGCTGCAACCGGTGTTGGAACCGCGAGGGATCAAGTTGACGTATACGGATCGTCTGCAGGATCTGAACGCGGACAACTTGAATTCGTACGATGCCGTCGTGTTGTACGCCAACATTGACGCGATTGATCCGCCCCAAGAGCAGGCATTGTTGGAGTATGTGGAGCAGGGGCATGGCTTCGTACCGCTCCATTGTGCCAGCTTCTGTTTTCGTAATTCCGACGCTCTCGTTGCCTTGATGGGCGCACAGTTTCAACGGCACGGTACGGGCGTGTTTCGGACCGTATTGGCCGCAGTGGACCATCCCATCTTGCAGGGTTATGGGGGCTTCGAAAGCTGGGACGAGACCTACGTGCATCACTTGCACAACGACAAGGATCGCACGGTGCTCAGCTATCGCGTCGATGCAGAAGGACGCGAGCCGTGGACGTGGGTGCGAACGCAGGGTCAAGGTCGTGTTTTCTATACGGCCTGGGGACACGATCAGCGCACCTGGGGAATCCCGGCTTCCAGAATCTGGTTGAACGCGGCATACGTTGGGCCGCCGGCGACGATCCAACTTTGGCTGGCGACTACGTGGAAGACGCTGCTTTCCCCGTTCCCGAAATGACGCAGCCACGTACGGATGTTGCGCCCTTTGAATACGTCGAGGTGGGCGCGAAAATCCCGAACTACGTGCAGTCCAGTCAGTGGGGAACTCAGGGCGAACCCTTCTCCAAGATGCAAAAACCGTTGCCGCCGGACGAATCCGCCAAGCACTTCGTGCTACCACGCGGATTCCGTGCGGAGCTTTTCGTCAGCGAACCGGACCTCGGTGGCAAGCCGATTTGTATGTCCTGGGACGAACGGGGGCGATTGTGGGTGGCGGAAACCTATGACTATCCCAACGAGCTGCAGCCACCCAGCCAGGGACGGGATCGAATTCGAATTTGCGAAGATACCGACGGCGATTGGCGCGCCGACAAGTTTACGGTATTTGCCGAATCGCTCAGCATTCCTACCAGCATTACCTTTTACCGCGGCGGCGCGATCGTGCAGAACGGTGTGGAGACACTGTATCTGAAAGACACCGACGGTGACGATGTCTCGGACGAGCGCACCGTGATGTTTTCTGGCTGGAACGAACGTGATACGCACGGTGGAGTGAGTAATTTCCAGTACGGTCTCGACAATTGGATCTGGGCCATGCAGGGGTACAACTACTCGGAACCGCTAATTCACAAGACCGGTCAGCGCCAAATCGGGGTTTCGCATGGGGTTCTGGAAATTCCGTCCCGATGGCACCCAAATCGAATTCCTTCGCTCGACGGATAACAATACGTGGGGCTTTGGGATGAGCGAAGACGGTATCGTGTTCGGTTCGACGGCCAATCGCAACCCAAGCGTCTATATGTCGATTCCCAATCGCTACTACGAACAAGTCCGAGGATGGACGCCGTCACTTACGCTCAACACCATCGCCAATACGTATTTGTTTCAGCCGATCACGGATAAAGTGCGTCAAGTCGATCAGCATGGCGGCTACACGGCAGGAGCAGGGCACGCCTTGTACACGGCACGTCGTTATCCGCAGGAGTACTGGAACCGCACAGCGTTTGTTTGCGGGCCGACCGGCCATTTGGTCGGGAGCTTTGTGTTGCGGGCCGACGGTAGCGATTTCCATTCCACCTACTCGTTCAACCTGGCAGCCAGCGATGACGAATGGTCGGCGCCGATCATGGCGGAAGTTGGTCCTGATGGCAACGTCTGGATAATCGATTGGTACAACTACATCGTGCAACATAATCCCACGCCGGCAGGTTTTCAGACGGGTAAGGGTAACGCCTATGAATCTGACTTGCGCGACAAGACGCATGGACGAGTCTATCGCATTGTCTACGAGGCGGCGGAGCCCGCGACCCCGATCAGCCTCCAGGACAGTTCGCCGGAGGAATGCGTAGCGATGCTCAAGAGCGACAACCTGCTTTGGCGGCGACACGCGCAACGATTGATTGTTGAGCGCGGCGCCACCGACGTCGTTCCCGCCCTGATCGCCTTGGTCAAGGATCCTTCGGTCGACGCGGTCGGCCTGAACACCGCCGCGATTCACGCCCTTTGGACATTGCACGGGCTGGGCGTTTTGGATGGTTCGCGTGTCGAGCCTTTGGAGGCCGCGGTCGGGGCGCTGCGCCATCCTTCGGCAGGCGTGCGTCGCAATGCGATCCAAGTCTTGCCGCCCAGCGAAGCGACGGTGCAGAAGATTCTGTCCCACGAGTTGCTCTACGACCCGGATGCGCAGGTGCGTTTGGCCGCCTTCCTGGCCATGGCGGATCAGCCGCCAACCGACGATGGCGCCCAAGCGATTGCGGCAGCGATCCGCCAAACAGAAAACCTGGATGACCGCTGGATTCCTGAGGCCGCAACCGCCGCGGCCGCCCGGCACGCGGCAGGATTTCTGCAAGCCATGTCGGCAGCCGATGCCGCTCCCCCGCGGTTGGTCGAGATCCTGCGGATTGTCGCCGAGCACTATGCGCGCGGGAATCCTGGTGCGTCCGCGGCACCGCTGCTGGCATCGTTCGGCTCTGCGGCACCCGCGATCACGCAAGCCGTCATCGATGGACTGGCCGCTGGTTGGCCGGAGGAAAGTCGCATTAGCCCGACAGAGGCCACTGTGGCTGACTTGGAAAAACTGCTGCAACAGCTCGAGCCCACGCAACGAGGTCAGTTGGTGAGGCTCGTCAGCCGCTGGGGCAGCACACAGTTCCAAAAGTACGCCGCAGAAACCATTGAGCAACTACTGGCACAGGTCGACGATACGTCGCGTCCCAATAGTCAGCGTTTGGCTGCAGCGCGCCAATTGTTTGAATTTCAGCCGGACAGCGAGTCCATCGTCGGTGAGTTACTGGACCGTGTCTCGCCACAGTTGGATCCCGATCTGGCCAGCGGGTTGATCGAGTCCCTGGGACTGAGCGGCTCTGACTCCGTCGGATCTCAGTTAACCGACGCCTTCGCGACTTTAGCGCCCAGTTCCGCGCCGCGGCGGTCGCCGTGTTCCTGCAACGCAAACCGTGGACCGAATCGTTGTTGTCCGCGATCGATGATGGAGAAATCCAATTGACCGAATTGTCGCTGGATCAGCGGCAAGCGCTGGCGAGTTACCCCGATCGCGGTATTCGCAGCGCCGCGCGACGACTGCTGGAACGGGGCGGGGCGCTACCCAATGCCGATCGGCAAAAGGTCCTTGATACCATGCTGCCCATCACTGAGCAGCACGGCGACGCCGCTGCCGGCAAAGTTGTTTTCACGAAAGTCTGTGCGAAATGTCATATGCATTCCGGCGAAGGCAACAAGATCGGCCCTGACCTGACCGGAATGGCCGTGCATCCGAAGCATGAATTGCTGGTACATATCCTGGATCCAAACCGCAGTGTTGAGAGCAATTTTCGGACTTATACGGTCGTCACCAACCAAGGGTTAGTGCTCTCGGGCATGCTGGCCTCCGAATCGCGCACGGCCATCGAATTGTTCAACGCCGAAGGTGAAAAGAAAACTGTCCTGCGCGAAGACATCGACGAACTGATTGCGTCGACCAATTCGTTGATGCCAGAAGGCTTCGAGAAACAAGTGTCGGAAACGGACCTGTGCAACTTGCTGGAGTTCCTGACGCAGCGGGGAAGATACGTACCGGTCGATCTCACCAAGGCGGCTACCATCGCCAGCGATCGTGGGATGTTCACCGATCCGGAGAACCGATCAGAACGACTGGTGTTTGAGCAATGGGGTACGCAAATCTTCGACGGCGTACCGTTTAACGTCATCGATCCGCGGGACGGACGCGTCGCCAATGTAATCTTGTTGAACAGCCCCAATGGGCCCGTCACGCGCCGGTTGCCCCGTTCTGTAACCGTGCTGGCGGGAGGACCCGCGAAGGCGATCCACTTGTTGAGTGGCGTTAGCGGCTGGGGATTCCCCTATTCGCCTAAAGGTTCGGAGTCGCTGGTGGTGCGAATCCAATACGAGGATGACGAAACCGAAGAACATCGCTTGATAAACGGTGAGCAGTTTGCCGATTACATTCGCGTCGTCGACGTACCCGAATCGAAGTTGGCTTTCCGCTTGCAGGGCCGGCAGATTCGCTATTTTGCCATCACGCCCGAGCGTACCGAAGCGATTAAGACGATCGAGTTCGCCAAGGGAAGCGATCGGACGGCACCGGTAATCATGGCGGTGACGTTGGAGTCGTTGTAGCGCCGGTCAACGAGAGTCGAGGGACGTTGGAACGCTTGTGCATGCTATGGATCGTTACTCCGTTGACGCGCTATACCTCGATCCGCCGTGGATGGGACCGACGTGGGATGGCGAACACATCCTGTTGCGGGTCTGGGCGCCTTATTGTCAAAGCGTAGAAGTTGAGCTACTGGCAACGCCAGGCCAACGGCGACCAATGGATAGAGACGAGTCGGGCATCCATTCGCTACGTCTGGATCCGGAGCATTGGGGCCAGCGTTATTGGCTGTTCTTGGACGGTCAGCGTCGGCGAGCCGATCCGGCTTCTCGGTCACAACCCAAGGGCGTGCACGGTCCATCGCGACTAGTCGATCCCGCCTTTGATTGGCACGATCTCGCCTGGTCCGGTCAGGCGCGGGCAGATTACGTCATTTATGAACTGCACTGTGGTACATTCTCGACTTCGGCCGATTTCTCCGGCGTCGGTGAGCGGTTGGGCGAACTGGTCGACCTAGGGGTTACCGCCATCGAACTGATGCCCGTCGCGCAGTTTCCGGGATCGCGCAACTGGGGCTACGACGGTGTGTTTCCCTACGCCGTACAGAATTCCTACGGTGGCCCGCGGGGACTCAAACGCCTGGTCGATGCGTGTCATCAACGCGGCCTCGGCGTGGTCTTGGACGTTGTCTACAACCACCTGGGACCGGAGGGGAATTACCTGGCCGAATTCGGACCCTATTTCACGGATCGCTATCACACGCCATGGGGAGCTGCGCTCAACTTCGATGGTCACGATAGTGATCAGGTCCGCCGTTTCTTCATCCAGAATGCCCTCTACTGGATCACGGAATTCCATATCGACGGCTTACGTCTCGACGCGATTCAGATGATCTTCGATTCTTCGGCCCGCCCGTTCCTGGCGGATTTGGCCGCAGCGGTCGAGCGGAAAGCGAGTCAGCTAGGACGCACCGTCTGTCTGTGGGGCGAGACAAACCAAAACGACGTTCGCCAAATCACATCGACTGATCAGGGAGGCATCGGGCTGGACGGCCTCTGGAACGACGACTTCCATCATGCCTTACACGCAGTAATTACGGGCGAGAACGTGTCGGTCTATCGCGACCATGGCAGCATCGCGAACGTGGCGGATGCCTATCGTCATGGCTTTGTCCTGGACGGACGTTTCTCGATCCACCAACGACGACATCATGGTAGCTCGTCAGCCTCTGCCGCTGCCGACCAGTTTGTCATCTTCGCCCAGAACCATGATCAGATCGGCAACCGGCTTTACGGAGATCGATTGTCGCACTTGGTCGATTTGGAGGCCCTTAAACTGACGGCAGCCCTCATGCTTTTGGCACCCAATGTCCCAATGCTGTTCATGGGCGAGGAGTACGCGGAGCAAGCTCCGTTTTTGTATTTCGTTAGTCACCAAGACGCACATTTGCTAAGGGCCGTCCGCCGTGGTCGGGTTCGCGACTGCCAGCCGTTCCAACAACCGGGGCGCCCATTCCCGACCCCACCAGTGAGGAAACATTTGAACTTAGCCGTCTGACGTCCCCGGATCAATGGAATGATCAGCAACGGGCGCTCCGACGGTTTTACCAGACGCTCCTTCAACTCAGGAAAGCATTCACCAGTCTGCGACGGCTGGAGAGGCAATGGCATGACGTGAGTTTTGGCGAGGCGGACAAGTGGCTACTGAGCGTTCGGCGGACTGACAGTTGCGGAGAGGCCGTGGCCAGCATATTTCATTTTTCTGCCGAGACAGTGAGTGTCTCGCTCGATTGGCCCGCCGGACAATGGTCGAGCATACTGGACAGTGCTGCCGACGCTTGGAACGGACCGGGCGCGACGGAGCATAGCCTGATTCAGAGCGACGGCCAGCATCCCATCACGCTGAACTTGCCACCTTGGTCTGCCCAGGTGTTTACGGATCGCGAATCGCCACGGTAGCGGCGCAGTAAGGCTTAATGCTTGGGCGCAGGAAGTTGCAGCCTGCCCTTCGTCCTTCCTGCGTCCAGCATCTTCCCCAGGTAGGCATTCTTGCGTGGGGGGAACCTATGCTATCGCTTGCCGAATTCGTTGGACTAAACCGTTATCTTGTTCTCCACTGCCTCGGAGGTTGAAAACGCTTGCAGCGAGGAAACGGTTGCGCCACGAAGGCGAGACATGATAAAAGTCTTCAAGGACCGCGGAACTGTACTTGTAGTCGTGAGAATTCGTACCCTTTAAAAAGACCAATTGCCGCGCAGCGCGAATGATCTCTTCCGGGGCGGTGCCTTGGCCAAGACAGCCATACAACTGAGCGGCAGCAGCATGTCGGTCTTGACTGACGACGTCGAAAATCTGTTCGACGGGATGATCACTGCTAACGGTTGCCGGCTCTATTTCATCGATTCGATCGGTGCCCACATCACCGCGGGAATTCATGGCGTCACGAAACATCGTTAGGAACGCCGCATTTTGTAGGAGCAACAATCGGCGAGTTTCATCCGAGGCACACGTATCGAAGGCGTAGCGCATGGCGTTCGTCGTTGTCGAGGCGTGTAGTGCCACAATACCTGGCTGACGCATCAACAGTTCGCCGGCTGCTGCGAAGAGGGCATCGTAAACGGATTGTGGTGAGACTTGCGTGTTGAGCACATCGACAATTTGTCGACAGACACCGTTAGAATCTTCGGAACGCAGTGTGGCGAGGATTTGCCGAGTCGCGCCGTCGTCGATTCGCCCCTCATGCCAATCGGCTCGGATGGATCGGGCCAGCGATTGGTTGTTGCGCCAAGGGCGGTCCGCATCCAAATCGCTGTCAGCGGGATTGGGTTCTCCTTCATGGTTGAGCAAGGCGTATGCGAGCGAACGCAGCACGGGTTCCGCGTATCGCCAACCGATGCACTGAAGAGTGCGGAAGCCGTTAGCGACAAAGATGGCTTTGTGTCCGATGCTACGGAAGTCGCGTGCGCCGTACCGGGCGAAGGTTTCGAACACTTGATCCGCGCCTGCCGTTCGCGCCAAGGCGGCGACGGAGGCATCGGCGGCGTCTTCGTCCCAATGATCCATAGCGTTGCAGAATGCAACATCGGCCTTGTTCGCCGCGGGCACGGCCGATTCGTCGACCGGGGCCATCGTCCAGTTGCCTTCGCGGACATCCTCCGCCTGCGCGCTCTTGAAATCAGTCAAGCGCCCAAAAGATGGGCAGCCAGCGATCCTGGTCCGGCGACGACAGACTGGCAAGATGAGCAGAATTGACGACTAACACGGCGTGGAATTTAAAACCCACGGCCGGTCGCGGCTGGACATTGCGGACACCTGCCAACAACAGCGCCGCCAACACTTCCTGATAACCCAGACCGCGATGAATACGTGCTGCGACTTCCTCCAACAGTTTCTCTCGCGGCGTGTCTTCTAATAGCCGGACTAACGGTTCAATATCGGGCTGAAACTGCACCATCGTGACATCCAGTTGGGCCTCGGCGGCCGAAACCGGTCGCAAGCCGGCAATTAATGAACCGTGTCCCAGCGCCAATAATCCGCTACCCGCGGTCTGTCGCAAGAATTGTCTGCGTGTTGAACCCATCATCTCGCCATCCCCCGTGCTGTCAATGTGCGGATTGACGCGGTTCCCTCGAGCCAGCCCCATGTTGGCCCCCGCGCTGGTCTTCATCTTAGCACATGTTCCGGCGAGGGATCAGCGCAGTCGTCCCCGCTGCCTAACCGTGCCCGCTCCGCTACAATGAGGGGCCGATGAAGACGTCGTCGTTATCGTCCGTGTTTGTGGAGGCACGGCGTTCTGAGGAAATTCGACCATCGGAGAACCCGCACGTGCGTACCGCGAAGAATGTGATTGGTAGTGAATTGCAGGCGTGCTCTCTGACACCGCCAACCGGATTCTATCGCGACGGCTGTTGTAACACCGGGGCGACGGACTCAGGACTGCACCTGGTCTGTGCGGAAATGACGGCCGAATTCTTGGATTTTTCGCGGCAGCGAGGCAACGACCTGATGACGCCGAATCCGCTGATGAATTTTCCCGGTCTGAAGCCAGGGGATCGTTGGTGCCTATGTGTTCAACGTTGGCAAGAAGCACTCCGGGCGGGGCTGGCGCCGCCGATTGTGCTCACGGCCACTCACATATCCGCGCTCGAGTTCGTAAGTCTCGAGGAGCTCGAGGCGCATGCCGTCGACCTCTGATTCCCCCTGGGACGTGATTGTGCTGGGCGCGGGAGCGGCCGGAATGTTGGCCGCCATTCGTAGTGGGCAGCGCGGATGCCGCACGTTGCTATTGGAGAAGAACCGAAAGCCGGGTGTGAAGATCCTCATGTCCGGTGGCACTCGCTGCAACCTAACTCATGCGACCGACGCCCCAGGAATCGTTGCGGCCTTTGGTTCGCAAGGGCGATTTCTCCGCAATGCGTTGTACGAATTTGACCCCGACCGCGTCGTGAATTTCTTTGCAGATCTAGGAGTCGCGACCAAAGTCGAGCGTACGGGCAAGGTGTTTCCGTGCAGCGATCGAGCGTTGGACGTGCAACGGGCATTGTGGGGCGCGTCCAGAGTCTAGGCGTCGACACCGTTTTGGATCAACCGGTGGAGCGATTGCAGCGGGACGAAGGACAATGGAAGGTGGTGACTCGCGATCATGTGTGGCACGCTCGTCGGTTAATTGTGACCACCGGTGGTTGCTCGTATCCTGGTTGTGGGACGCGCGGTGATGCCTACCAGTGGATGGCGGATTTGGGACATACGATCGTGACTCCTCGTCCAGCCTTGGCGCCATTGACCTCGCCCGATGCCTGGGTTCGGAAATTGAGCGGACTGACGCTGGACGATACGACGGTGAGCGTCGTTCCGCATCAGCATCTGCGACCGGGAGCGGACCTGACAGAGCGTTTGGCCCTGATTCGCAAGCACCATTCTGCTGAACGGCGCGCCGCTCTTCTATTTACGCATTTTGGCGTCTCAGGTCCCGCCGCGATGGACGTCTCGCGGGAGGTTTCGGCGTGTGCCGTTCCCCTGAGTATTCGGCTAATCTGTGATCTGACACCGTCGCTGGCGGTGGAGTCGTTGTTGTCGCAACTGCAGCAGGCCGCCGCGACTCTGGGAAACCGATCCATCGGGCGCTGGCTCGGAGAACAGCTCCCTCAGCGGCTGGCCGACACGATCCTCGACCTGGTCGGCATGGATCCCCAACTGCGGCTGGCGGAATTGAATAAGCGCAGGCGCCAGGATGTTGTCAAGCATATCAAGTCACTTGAGATCATGATTGACGGGACGCGCGGCTTTGCCAAGGCGGAGGTGACGGCGGGCGGTGTGGCGCTGCCGGAGGTAAACTCGCGCACTATGTCGAGCAAACGAGTGGAGGGCTTGTATATCGCTGGTGAATTGTTGGACGTCGATGGTCCCATCGGCGGGTATAACTTTCAAGCTGCCTTCAGTACCGGCTGGGCAGCAGGCTCAGCGGCTGCCGGTTGAAGTACGACTAGCGTCGATGCCCATGCCGCGCTGAGTCTTCGCGTCTGTGAGAATTGACTTGAGCATGTCGATGTTCCCTAAAATCGTGTTCCAACGAATGATGATCGGACGCATGCTGTAGTCGTTCCCAGCGAACATGAACTTGATGGTCATCCCGAACTACGTATCGCAAGTGATCACTTTCGGACCAGAACGTGTCCTCTCCTTGACCCAAACTCAAAAACATCACGCGTCCCGTCGACTCCTCAGGACCAATGTTCACATGATCGTCGCCGCGCCCCATGCTGGCAAACACATGTCGCCCAACCGTTCCGTCGAACTGGAAATCATCGTCGCCAGCAGATCCGCGGAACCACAGGCTTCGATCCACGCTGCCCGCTAGGATCATCGAATCGTCTCCGTGGCCGAGGTTCAACTTCGCATGTCGCGCGATATGCGCGTCCTCTAAAATAGAGACATCATCCGCACCCTCGCCACCGGCGACAAACAAATGTCCACGGAGCGTACCGTTTTGAATGGTCAACTGGTTATTACCATCGCCCAGATCGATGGACACATGTCGCAGCGTATCGAAGCCACCGAGGTCCAATATCACATGGTCGTCGCCATCGCCAAGTTGAAGCCGCAGATTGCCTGTAAAACTCTCCAACGTTGAGACAACTTGACCGTGATCGAGTACTTGGATCGAGTCCGCTGCCGTCGCCACAACGGCGACTTCACTGGCACTTTGCCCCATGATCACGAGGTCGTGCGCGTGCAGCTCAACTCCAATTGTTGGCTCAAATGTGCTCTGAGGTGTGAGATCCACAACGCGCAGATCGTCAAACCTCGCAACGGAATTGTACGTGCCAAGTCCCATGTCGCCATCGACGACGGAATCGTCGAACGTGTGTTCCAATTGGACGTCGTCCGCCGTCAAGACCACGTGTTGTCCATCTTCGATCCGAAGGGTCATTGCATAGTCAGCGTAGGGATCAATGGGCGCCGTCGTTAACGAATCGCTAACCCAGCCCTCGCCACTGCGATGCCCAATCGCCCATTCATTTGCGCCGCAAACGCTCCGGCAAACTTAAAATCGGTGTCACTCTGATAGTCGAAAATGATGAATCCGTTACTGAATCGGAATGAGTCGAAATCATTGCTGTTCAATGTTACCGACGCTTCCAAATCGAGCGGCAAGGGGTCGGTGTGCGTTAGCAGGCTGACTCCATCGGCCGCTTCGCCCGGCGCAACGACGTATTGCCCCAGCGTGATCGACCAACTACCCATTTCCGGCAGCAAGTGATCGGCGATCCCGTCGTTGAAATCCTCCCAGACGGGAAGTTCCCCGGGTGTGGCCGCAGAATCCACATTCAGTTTTGCGATGTAGAAATCGTCGAAATGGCTAACCGAATTACGCGCACCGAGACCTAGGGAACCGTCTGATAGCGACTCGTTAAATGATTGAGCTACCACGGCGACGCCATCGACGTATAGGGTCACATCGCCATCGTTTTGAATGGTCAACGTCAGTCGATAGTCCACTCCAGCTTCGACATTTGAGGTCGCGGACGCGTCGGTTTTCCAACCGCTGGCGGAGCGATGTCCCACAACCCATTGATCGCTGCTGGTGTATCCGCCGGCAAATTTGAAATCGGTGGGACTTTCGTAGTCAAAGATCAGGAAGGCATTGCTGTACATCGTCCCCGCAGCCGAGTCGGCACTGACCGTGGCAGACAAAACGACATCGCCGACAGTGGGCAGGTCGCGAGCCAGAAGGCTGATCGCATCGCCGGGTGAAAGGTTATGATACTGGCCATCGTCCACCGACCAAGTGCCCTGCTCGGGAGCGAACATGTCACTAGCGGCGGCGGAAAAATCCGTTCCCATGCCCCAGTCGGGCAGGGAATCGACCGAGGATCCGTTCGTCGTGCTGTCGGTAGGCGCATCGTCGACCAACAGTCCAGGATCCAAAGGCGTGGCACTCATCATAATTCGATCTTCCAGCGAAAAGGCCTCGTATGAGGTGGATGGCTTGCTGACGCTGGCGGCATTTCGACAAGAAGATCGGTGTTGGGTTCTGTAGGACGCAACGAGTGAGAAGAGTCTCCGGACAATCGGCGATTCGAGCATATTCGGGGATCCTGTACAACGCGACTGCGGTCATTTGACAACAGACCGGTCCGAATCGCTGCGCAGAATCGGCCGCGGACGCCTAACGGAATCGTATCCGCTAGGGCGAGCGACAACGGAGCAACGCTACGGGCGGAGTGTCGGCTGCGCAGAACGGCAGATGGGACGTGAATACATGAAGATGAGTAATAGTAAACGTGCTTCAAGTCGTCGGCGAAGTCAAGCTGGAGCATCACACAAAGCGTGCAAAACTCACCGACAAGCGGCATAATCGTTGAGGCAGGCGTGGCGTGATCCTGCGTCTGACGAGTCAGTCAATCGGTTCCTCTGCAGCCAAGCAAAGCGGCAGAACCCCGAATGCGGACCGGCAAATCGCACCGCTGTTATAGGAATTGACGCCGTGGCGTGGAACACGAGAAGGTTCAGATCCTGGCGGAGTATCAGTCGCCGACAGAGAGACTTTGAGAATCTCGAGCGCCGAGATCTATTGGCAGGTGACTGGCTCGAGGTCAGCGGCACGCTACCTCCGGGCGACATCACTTGGACTGCGGACAATGGAGCCTACTTTGTTACCGACGATCTGGTGATTCCTGCCGAGACGCGTCTGACTCTCTTGCCTGGCTGTGTGGTCTATGTGGCAGAAAGCAAGGAGATTACTGTGATCGGCACTCTGCAGGTCCAAGGTACTCCGGAGGCGCACGTCGAATTCTCTAGCCCGCCAGACGCCAACCCAGTTCCCGATCAGCCACATGGAACAACCGGGCTCCCCGATGCACCGCCTCATTGGCAAGGCATCCATTTTCGCGGTTCGGACTCCACAGCGAACCAGATTTCACATGCAATCGTGATGTACGCTCAAGACGATGAAGGATCGATTGGCGTCGTCGATAGCCGCGCGACACTGGACGACGTCACATTTGGTGGCACACATCTGCGTATGGTGTTCGCGCACAACGCGTCGTTCGTTGTCCGCAATTCAACATTCCCTGACATGTTTGCCGCCAATGAGCATCCCGCTCAACTTGGCCTGGATAATGTCTCCGAGCATATCAAGATCACCGGTCTTCCTCCGGATGACGCCCAATTGATTATTCAAGGGAATCATTTTGGCACGAACAAGGGCCACAACGACGTGATTGATGCGGACAGTGGACGCCGTCCGCAACCAATTCTCCAGGTGTTAGACAATGTGTTTACGGGCAGTGGGGACGAGCTGTTGGATTTGGGGGGGGACGTTTTTGTATCCGGCAATCTATTTCGCCACGTCGCGAAAGATCCGGACAACCATGACAAACGATTTGCCAATGCGATATCCACAGGCGATGCGGGGGGTCGCGGGATGCTGGTCGTGACGCGAAACGTGTTTTACGACGTGGATCACGCGTTACACCTGCGTCGAGGTGACAAGGCCGTGTTTGAAAACAATACCGTCGTTGGGGTTCATGCCCCGGGCGCGGGACTGGGAGCGGCGATTGCGGCTATACGCCGATGTGGCCGGCGAACAGCCCGGCGGCGGGGCGGCCGTGGCCGACAACGTGTTTTGGGACGTGCCCGCCGTGTTTGGCAACGCCGACGTTCCGGACGACTTTGTCTCACCGCTTACGTTCGACTCCAACTTGGTGAGCCCCGCTCTCGCGGAGAGCAAGGTCGGACAGCGGGTCGGCACACTAATCGACTTGGGAACCGGTAACCTTGTGGCAGATCCGCGCTTCGTCGCTGGGTCATCGGACGACTTCCGCCTCCTCTCGAATTCGCCGGCCGTAGCCGCGGGCCGTTTTGGACAGAATTTGGGGGCGTTTGTCAGCTCAGACATCCTCGTGTGGGGGGAACCGAAAGCCATTACGGGCCAAACGCAGGCTGAACTGCAGGTTGGCGGCCCGGGCATCTTTGCCTTTCGCTATCGCATCAATCAGGGTCCCTGGAGCGAGGTTCGGGCCATTACCGACCAATTTGACCCGATCGGCATGACGCGTTTGGCTACCGTTTCGCTGCCCAATCTTTCGCCAGGGCGCTACCAAGTGGACGTACTGGGCCAGGATTTCGCTGGCAATTGGCAACGCGAACCAACTCGGTCACGGTCGTGGGCCGTGGTGGCAGCCACGGGAGATCTCAATGACGACGGCACGATGGACGCAATGGACGTCAATACACTGTGTCGGGCCGTCGTTCAACACGATAGCTCGCCCGCACTCGATCTAAACCGCGACGGTGACATAACTCGCGAAGATGTCCGGCAACTGGTCGAAGATATCTTTGCGACTTCCTTTGGCGATACGAATCTCGACGGCCAATTTGACTCCTCCGATCTGGTTCTGGTTCTCCAACGAGGTGAATTCGAAGACACTGTCCCGGCGAACTCCGATTGGATCGACGGCGATTGGAACTGCGACGGCGACTTTTCGACGGAAGATTTAGTTTTCGTATTTCAGCGTGGTGGATACCGGCAGCAATAGGTCCTTCGCCCGTACTTGCTTCACCGCATCGATCTGGACAGTCCTGCGTGTCCTCGATATCCTTCGGCCGCTCTGGCGGGCAGCATAGCTTGCTGCACGACGCGTCGCCGATGAACTCGTCCGTCCCGTTGGTGTGTGACGCGTACCTCTGCAAAATCGACACGAGAAGAGTACGGGGATTTACTGCGCTATGACATGTTTGCGATCCGTTTGCGCGTTGACACTTCTTGCTTTGGCAGCAGGCCGAGGTGCCGGTGATGGCTTGCTGGCACAGGAAGCGGTACGAGTCGCGCCCGGGCCACGTCGCGCGTCAGCAATCCATTGCGTTCTGTGGACGCGCCGCCCGCTCCTCGAACACCTGAATTATCCGGGCCTGTGGCACAGCAAGTGCCAATCCCGCCCAACTCTCTGCCGCCGATCACACCTGCGCCGCGCGCTGTCGCCGAACCCGTGGCAGTTCCTGACGCATCCGTCGCGGACCGAGCGGCTGCAGTCGTGAACGCACCCGCAACAAGTTCCACGTCATTGACCATTGAGCGCATTGCAGAATTGTCTCGGCAAGTGCGCGAGGAACCGGGGATCGCTGATGAAGCGAGAGCGGAGTTGTTGAAGCGTTATCAGGCGGCGACAGAATTGCTGCAGTCGGCTGACGAAGCGAAACGTCGGATAGCGAAGTACGAGCAGGAGATTCAGCAGGGCGGCGCAGGATATTGAGGACGCGCGGCAAGAACTTGCCAAAGCGACTTCCCGATCCCACGACTCACGGTCATGCCGGAAAGAGTGTCGCGGAATTGGAAACGATGCTGCAAGAAGCGGAAAGTCAGCTCACCGACGCCAGGACGCGACTGAATGAACGCGAAGCCGAATTGAAGAACCGTGCTGAACGGCGCTCTGAGTTGTCCAAAAAGCTCGACGAGACGAAGCAGCGATTGGGCGATACGGAAAAGGAGTTGGGCCTACCGGCACCGCAAGGCGAGCTGACCGAAATGACTCTGGCACGCCGCACCGAACTGGAAGCGCGACTCCAGTCGTCGCGAATTGTAGCCGAACTCTATCAGGCCGAGATGAAACGGTCGGACAAGCTGGCGGATCTGTTTCCACTGCGTCGAGATCAGGTTAAGCGCGAGACGAATCAACGAGAAAAGGAAGTAGCCCACCTGCAGTCGCTGGTCGCTACGGCTCGAAAACTGGAGTCGGAGCGTCAGGCGCGGGAGGCCCGTTTGCAGGCCGAACTGGCGGATCCGGCATTGCGCGACCTGGCTGAGCACAACGCTGCACCTGGCGGAAACTCGTAAGAAAGTCTCAGAGAAGGTGACCGCCGTTTCCGCTCAGGTAAAGCAAATCGGCGAACAGCTGGTCCGGTTAAATCACGATTTTGACGGCGCCAAGAACAAGGTCGAAAAGGCAGGACACTCGACGACAGTGGGACTGCTACTCAGGCGGCAACGCGAGGGTCTGCCGAGTGTTAGCGTTTGTCAACAACGACTGCGGTTCATCGAAAACGAAATGCCGGTCGTGAACTTGCAACGACTTGAACTGGAGGAAGAACGGACAACTTTGGGAGACATCGAGACGGCCCAGCAACAAGTAATGCAGCATTTGGACGAACAACTGAGCCGTATGCTTGGCGAACATTTGCCGTCGACTGTCCGCGAACTGCTGACAACCAAACGCGATCTGCTCGACAAATTAACGAGCGACTTGGACACGTATTTGTTTACGCTGGGAGAATTGGAGTCGAATCACCGCGACCTCATCGAGCGTTCGCGGGAGTTTCGTGAATTTATTGACGAGCATGTGCTGTGGATCCGCAGTGCCGACCCGCTGCAATTATCGACGTTGCCGCGCATTCGCCAGGGTGTGTTGATGATGGTCAATCCGAGGCAGTGGATGCGATTGATTGCCAATTCGGGACTCGACACGCTGCGACAACCACTCATGGCGGCCGGTGTGTTGGCATTGGTCCTGCTATTGGTCGTGTTTCACACGCAAATGCGTCGTCGTGTGCGTAACCTTTGCGAGAGTCGTTCCAATAGTCTGGGCTGGCGTTTCTTCCCAGCCATCCGTGCTTTGCTACTGACGGCCGCTGCGTCCGCAAGCTGGCCGCTGTTAATGGGTTACTTTGGTTGGAGAATGATCTCATCCGATCACGTTTCCGAGTTTGGGTTGGCTATTGGCCCGGCACTGGTCTACGCGGCCGGCATTTATTGGTTGAGTGGCTTCGTCCGCTCGTTGTGCCGATCCGAAGGAGTTGCTGAGACTTTTTTTAATTGGCCTCGGTCTGGGTTGAAAGTTGGCCGCAGTGCGGTCCGTTGGTTGACTTGGTTGGGCGTCCCACTGGCCAGCATTGTCATCGTCGCGCAACTTTATCAACAAGGCGAGTGGGCGGATTCGATTGGCCGCGTCGCATTTGTGTTCGTGATGTTGTTGTTGGCGGCCTTCACACAGGCCGTTTTGGGCGTGCGCAGTAATGTCTTTCGTGAAGCGATTGCCAAAGATCCGAAAGGCTGGCTGAGTCGCATGCGTGGGATTTCCTACTTGGGCGGCATCGTTCTGCCGATCTCGTTGTCGGTGCTGGCCATCATCGGCTACTATTATTCCGCTCAGCAACTGGCAATTCGACTGCAAGCGACCTTAGCCATGGGACTTGTGGCGTTGTTGGTGCATGCTGTCGTCTCGCGATGGTTTGTCGTCAAGCGGCGTCGGTTGGCGATGGAACAGGCTCGCGAGCGTCAACAGGCGGCTCAAGAAGACTCGAGCGAGTCCAATATCGGTAACATTGTACCACCGCCAATCAATGATGCACCGGACTGGGCGGCGGTACATGAACGTCTGAGATTGTTGCTCCGGCAGGCGATTACCGTGGGCGTGGTACTCGCCTGCTGGTGCATCTGGTCGGATGTCTTTCCTGCCTTGAAGATCCTGGACAACGTGGAACTCTGGTCGACAACCACTGAGGTCACAAAGTGGTTTGAAGATGCCAACGGAGTCGTCCAGTCGGTGACCAATCCGGAAGTGACGCAGACCACGCTGCGGCACGGTCTGATCGCCGCCATGATCCTGCTGGGTACATTTGTGCTCGGACGCAATCTACCCGCCCTACTGGAAATTACGATCCTCAATCGCCTGCCGCTGGACCGCGGCGGACGACACGCGGTTTCCATCATCCTGCACTATGCGGTTGCCTTGTCGGGAGCGTTCGTGGCCCTGCGAACATTGAATATCAACTGGGCGAGCGTGCAGTGGCTGGCGGCGGGGATCACCGTAGGCCTCGGCTTCGGACTCCAGGAGATATTCGCAAATTTCGTGTCCGGTATGATCCTGTTGTTTGAACGTCCCATTCGCGTCGGGGATATCATCACGCTGGATGATGTTACAGGTACCGTAACGAACATCCGCATCCGAGCCACGACTGTGACCAACTGGGATCGGAAGGAGCTGATCGTCCCCAACAAGGACCTGATCACAGGTCGACTACTGAACTGGACGCTGTCGGACACGACCAATCGGATTGTAATCAACGTGGGAATTGCTTACGACAGTGATACGAACCGGGCGCACCAGGTGATGGAGCAAACGGTCGTCAAGCACCCCAATGTGCTGACGGATCCCGCTCCGGCCGTGACGTTTGAATCATTCGGTGATAGCACGTTGAACTTTGTGATTCGCGCGTACCTTGCCAGTTTGGATGTACGGCTGGCTACCGTACACGAATTGCATGTAGCGTTGCATCAACGTCTGCAGTCGGAAGGTGTCGAGATCGCGTTCCCTCAGCGGGACATCAATATCCGCAACTTCAATGTGGCCGCGCAGGCCTTGGGAGCCGAACGCGGCGTGAGTACTCGTCGCAGCGGTGCAGCCTAATTGGCGGTAGGAGAATCGACCGCGTCGGATGGACCTTCCGCCAGGAACGGCGCATCGTGGCGGACGGTCAGGACCGGACACGGCGCAGAACGTATAACACGTTCGGCGACACTGCCCAGAATCAGGTGTTTCACCGCGCCGCGACCGTGGCTGCCGACGACAATCATGTCGGCCTCACTATCTTGCGCCTCGGTCACAATTTCCAATGAAGGCGGTCCGACTCGCACGGTACGGGTCACGGTCAGTTGGTCCGACCACGGGGGCCCCGGCATGGCGTCCAACCGCTGCTGAACCTCCTCCAGACAATCGAATTCGTATCCGTGGTACGGGATCGCGTCTTTTTGGACATGGACCAGACGCAGTTCCGCACCAAATCGTACCGCCAATTCGCAGGCGAATTCGAGTGCTCGATTGGCACACTCGCTGAAATCGGTGGCAACCAGAATGCGACGAATCTGTAGCATAACGTGCCGCTCCTAATTTCCTGGATTCCAATGGATGTCGGTTCGTCTATCGTGGGGGCTGTCTAGCTTTCGGCAGGCAGCGGATTCTCGTGTAAACGCACGTAGGCCAAGGGATTGATGTGCTGCGGATCCTGGCCAGCCAGATCCCGAAGGATGCACACCACGTGCACGTGACAGTTTTCGATAAAGAGCTTGAAACTCAGCTGAGTCCCGGCTGCCGCAGTTCCAGCGACATAGATACCTGGCACGTTGGTTTCCATCGTCTGTGGATCAACGCGAGGAGCCAATCCGGGACCATAGAGCTCGACACCCAAAAACCGCAACAATGTAGGGTCCATGATGTACCCAATCAGCAGCAAGACAAAATCTGCGTCCACACGAAGCCAAGTCGTCGTGTCGGTGGCGGGCACACCGTCTGCATCAACGGGAGCCAGGTGCACGTGCAGGCGCAGTGATTTCCACCGGCACGTAGCCCGCAAATTGCTCAATGTCTCCGGTTTTCATGAGCCATTCGATTTCGGGCTTGAGCCAGTACTTGATCGAATCACTAAGCTGCGGCTGACGGTGGCAGAGCATCACGTGGGCACCGGCGCGGTGGCACGCGTATGGCCGCTTCGACAGCGGAGTTTTTGCCTCCCACAATCAACAGCCGTTGGCCACCGTACGGATGAGGCTCGTCGAAATACTGGGAAACGTGAGGCAAGTCAGTGCCCGCTACCGCTGCCAAACCTGGATGCTGTAGCGGCCGAGGCCCGTGCATATCGCCCATCGCAAAGATGACGCGACTGGCCTGGTACCGTCGCCTGATGCCCGCGCGTTCGGTAACCAACGTATACTGCGGGGGCGTGCTGTCCGCCCGAGGCTCAACCTTCAGCACGCGTTCATAGGTTTGCACACGCAAATCAAACTGCTGTACGATCCCGCGCAAGTAAGCTAGGTACTCCTCGCACGTCGCTTTTGACTGGTCGACGGTCATCAGGGGCACGCCACAAATCGCAATGCGTTCGGGCGAGCTAAAAAAACGCGCCTGCCGTGGGAACCAGGAAATGGTGTGGCCCACCTGCTCCGCCTCAAGATGCACGAAGTCAATCCCCGCGTCCTGCAGGGCTACGGCCATTTCTAGACCGATGGGACCAGCACCGATTAGGGCCACGTCACATGTGCGGACTGTTGAACTGCTCATGCTTGGCAGTTTACGAGGCAACACGCAGCTCGCCAACCGGGCCATTTTTTTCCAAATCCCGACGCAAGATCGTCGTCCACATGACGAACAAGGCAGCGGAGAGGTTCCCATCGCTCCATGGCGAGCTTTGGGGCCTCAACAGAAGGGGCGTTCAGGTTGAGCTAGACAGGAGCTGTGATTGTGTGTTCTTCAAGTTATTGCGTGACGCCACCCGCCGTTGCCGGGCCGGACACGCACCGCAAGCTGGTGGGCTATAGCCTTTGGCTGGTCGGATTTACCGGGGCTCATCGCTTCTTTTACGGTCGTCCGATCAGCGGCACGCTATGGTTCTTTACCTTCGGTCTGTTTGGCATTGGCTGGCTGATCGACTTGCTGCTGATACCCGGCATGGACCGCGAGGCCGACTTTCGCTATTGGTCGGGACCCCATGATTACAACGTGGCCTGGCTGCTGCTGACGTTCCTAGGCGTCTTCGGCGCACACCGCCTGTACCTTGGGCGTTGGCTCAGTGGACTCCTCTACCTGGCGACTGCCGGCCTGTTTGGGCTGGGGATTCTCTACGACTTCTGGACACTCAACGATACAATTAGCCAGTGCAATCAGAGTTGGTAAAGTTGGCCACGAAGCGCAGACCACCCAGCAGGACACGTGGTTCGGACTCGCGGCGGCCTGCGCCACACGACGCTACATCAGTGCCGCATCGCACAGGTTTCCCAATAGACATGCCACCGCGCGGCCAAGGCCTGGGGACGTTCGGCCTGCAGATACCGTCCAACATGAGCCATTTCGATGCGAGCTTCCGTTTGGCGGCGATCGATCAAGGAAATCAATGTTTGCTTCTGCTGATCGATCTCGGGCCCCCCTGCCAGGTCCGTCAGTCGCTCGCGGAGAACGGCATAGTCGTGGTCTTGGCCGAGCAATTCGCCCAATAATTCGGAGAGTCGTCGGTGAGGCTTCATTAGCTTGGGGCAAATCCGTCGCAGCAGCAGTGAGTGGTGCCAGTGATACTTGACCCGTTTACGCCATTCGTGAAAACTCATCGTCGACGGATGCTCGTAGGCTAAAGCCATCCCACGACAGCGCGGCGATATGTCTTTATCAAACCGGGTCTTATGGCGTCAAATCCGTCTTCGGCGATTTCCCAGTTGGATGCTCGTTCCATCGCGTCTTCCAACGGTTCAATCATGGACTCGAGCTTTGCCACCAATTGCTCCTCGCCGCCGGCGACACTGTCGCGCCATCGACCAAGTGGGCATAAATGCGATCCACTGCGCGTGGCTGGACCTCCGCGTGATAGTGATTGAGCAACCGATCCAATGCCTCCAACAGCGCTGCGCCGTCACGCACAAACGACAATTCGCGAGACAGGTCGCGAAAGAAGGCATTTTCGCTACGGAATTGGTCGCCCAGGTGAGGTCGCACGAGTCGTAGTAGGCCGCGCATCTTTTTGCAGCGTTTACGAAAATCGTGCACGGCTTCGTGCGAATCAGGTTGTCGCAGGCGGACATCGTTGATCGACGCCCGCAGTTCCGCTACGGCAATCCGTCGGACTGCCTTCTGCACCGTTTCTTGACTCCGAATGTGATACGCCATTACACCTGCAAATCATATCTCGTGAGGAACGGCCGTGGCCGCGTGAACAGCTCAGTGATCGGTCCGCCAGCCGCCCCAACTCCAACACTGTCTCGCTGATATTTTAGCGAGCCACGCTCGGCGTGCCAGCTTTCCGCGCAACACGCTCCCCACAGGTTGCGCCCCCGCCGGTCGCCAAACGGCAACCCGCCGCCTATAAAGGCCCACGGGCGCCACCGACCTGCCAGCGGCGTGAGTTGGCGGAGAACCCCGTCTGGGAAGTCGGAAAGACGCACTCGCTCGCCATCTCGGCCGCAGGACTCAAGGAGATTAAAGATCAGAAATGGATGCACCGCCCCGCACTTTTCCTGACTTGCGTATCCGATCCGCCAATGCCGCATCCATTCACGCTCGCGGCCAATTTGTCCTGTATTGGATGATCGCCAGTCGCCGCCCTGTTTGGAATTATGGACTGCAGCGCACTGCCGATTGGGCACGCCACTTGAAGCAACCGCTACTTGTTGTGGAAGCATTGCGGTGCGGATACCGATGGGCCAGCGACCGACACCACCAATTCGTAATCGCGGGAATGGCCGACAATCAGGACCATTTTAGCCAACGCGGCGTCGGTTACCTACCCTATCTGGAACCGACGCCCCAGCCGGACGCGGGCTGCTGCAACATTTGGCCGATCGGGCATCGGTCGTCGTCACCGACGATTTTCCCTGTTTCTTCCTGCCTCACATGGTGCGTGCGGCCGCCCAGCGGCTGGACCTGAGGGTGGAAGCCGTCGATTCCAATGGGATCCTGCCGCTTCGCGGCGCCGATCGCGTCTTCCCAACCGCCCACGCCTTCCGTCGGTTCCTGCAAAAGGAACTCCGTCCGCACCTGCAGGTGTTCCCGATCCCGACCCCTTGGCCGATTCCCTCGTCACGTTCGATCGGTTGCCGCGCGGTACCGCGTCGCGGTGGCAGCCCGCCGTGCCCCGGCGGTACACATCCCACCCGGAATCTCTGACCGAATTTCCCATCGATCACCAGGTAGCCGTGTCCCCGTTGGCCGGAGGTCATCAGGCCGCACAGACGCAACTGAGTGACTTCCTGAAAACGCGTCTGGCGGCTTATGGCGAGCAACGAAACCATCCGGACGAAGACGTCGCCAGTGGCCTATCGCCCTACCTGCACTTCGGACACATTTCCGCTCACGACGTTTTCCACAACGTCATGTCGTACGACGGCTGGTCTTTTCGTCAATTGGCCGATAAAGCTCAGCGGCAGCCGCGCTGGTTGGTGGGGCGCTATCGCGAGTGCGTTGAGTCGTTCTTGGATGAACTTATCACGTGGCGTGAGCTGGGCTTCAACATGTGTTGGCAGGTCCAGGACTACGACCAGTACGCATCCTTGCCGGCGTGGGCACAAAGGACGTTGCGCGAGCATACCAGCGACCCACGTCCTCACGTTTATTCACTGGATCAATTTGAGCATGCGGATACGCATGACGCGCTGTGGAACGCTGCCCAACGTCAACTCGTTCGCGAAGGCCGCATTCACAATTACCTGCGGATGCTGTGGGGTAAAAAGATCCTCCATTGGACACGCTCACCGCAACACGCCCTGGAGATCATGATCGAACTAAACAACAAATACGCCCTCGACGGTCGTGATCCCAACTCGTACAGCGGCATTTTTTGGGTACTCGGGCGCTACGATCGCGCTTGGGGACCGGAACGCCCGGTGTTTGGAAAAGTCCGCTACATGACGTCGGAAAACACCGCCAAGAAGTTACGCTTGTCCGACTACCTGTCGCGGTACGCTGAGTAACCCCGCGGCGATTTGGCACGCATTGGCGCACAGCAAGCGGTCGCGGTCCTGCCAATTTGGCTCAAGTCCGACCTGGCGTCATTCGATCGCCGCCCGCTTGTCCCTTGGGGATAGGGCGCATAACATACCCTCGAGGAATAGGTTGTGGTTGACGGTGAATTGGGTAACTGACGTTGGCATACGAATTGCTTCTCAGATTGGCAACATCATTACAGTTGGCCAACAGTTACCTAAGGCGTTTAGACAAGGAGGGTAAAATGCTAGTTCTGGGTCGCAAGCTTGGAGAGAGCATCCGAATCGGTGACGGAATTGAAATCACCATCGTCGGCGTCCAGGGGAATCGGGTCCGTTTGGGAATTCAGGCTCCTGAGGACGTGCGGGTATTGCGGTCGGAGCTCGAAGAGCATCCTGGGAAGCACGCCAAGCCTGCCGCGGCGACGGAGTCCAGGTGCCGAGAAGAGAAATCGCGGACAGTTCACCGTCACGTAGCATAGGCGGATTCTGTGGCTGGCGGTATTGCGGCGTGCTTGATCAGATACGGCCGCGCGGGTACCTTCGGATCGAGTGTGGTTCCAAGAATAGCAAGACGGCACGCGCGCCATCGGACAGGTTGAGAAGCATACACGGACTGAAAGGCGGGCATCGTTGTCGCCCGCTGCAGGCGTTCGGTGCGGGACCGAGCGTCGGTCCGGCTTCGGTGGGCTTGGCGTGGGAGAGATGTTTTTGCCAGGTCCGCGCTGGGCTGATAGAGGCCGATTGCTGTTTACTGTCCACTGGATTTGAGCGGCTCGGCGGAAGAATCTGCGTACCTGCAGAGTGGTCGAAAGTATCACCCGCTCGTCGAGTGTGAATAACTAGCTAATTAGTAGATGTAGAAAGGTAGGCAAATGGCTGCGTCACGGGAAGAAACGATTGGACTGCTGCAGAAAGCTTATTGCATGGAGCTGGAAACGGTCACGAACTACTTGGCCAACAGCATAAATCTGGACGGAGTGCGGGCTGAAGAGATCAAAAAGTCACTGGGCGCTGACATTCAAGCCGAGATTGGGCACGCGCAACAATTGGGCAATCGCATCAAACAGCTCGGTGGACACGTACCCGGCTCGGCTTCCTTAGAAACGGGCACACAACAACAGCCGCCCGAGGACACGACCGATGTCGTCGCGGTGATCAAGGGGGTCATCGAGGCGGAACAGGGTGCCTGCGACCACTACCGTAAAGTGATTCGGGCAACCGAAGGGGAGGATTACGTAACTCAAGACCTTTGCGTTCGGCTTTTGGCCGACGAAGAAGGGCATTTGATTCAATTCCAGGGCTTCCTGAAGGAATACCTGAAGAGCTAGATCGTCCTACTCAATTGGGGGGCATACCGCTCCCGTAGGGGAGAGGTCTCCACGATTTTGTTCGCCAACCGCTTGGCAGAAGCCCGCCGGTTTGCGACGATCTGGAGATCTTTTAGGTTCTTTTCCGGGCGCGGTTTTAGCAAGCAATGTCCACAAACTTGTCTTCGGCCAATGGGACTCAGGTCGTTCACTTCGCGGGACTTCCTGATGCACCTCGGTGTCTAAACGCTCAGGCCAAGCGGCAGCTTCGTCGTTCAGCGCGGTTTCTGGCGGAAGTGAGCAACTTCCAGCAGGTGTTGATCGTCATGCACGACAACCCAGATCCGGATGCGATCGCCACCGGCTGGGCCATTCATCGGTTAGTGAGTGAGCGATGCGGCCTGCCCGTGCGGCTGATCGCAGGTGGCGAAATTGTGCGGGCGGAAAACCGGCACATGGTGGAACTGCTGCATCCGCCCATTGAATTGGTCGAACAGTTGGATTGCCCGCCGGACGCAGCGATTGTCTTGGTCGATTGCGGCGTTGGGGCTACCCATCATTTGTTATGCGGTGAACACACCTGGCCTACGGCGGTGATAGACCACCACGAAAGTTCGTCGTCGGACGATTTACGATTTAGTGATATTCGTCCTCATTTGGCCGCCTCGGCCACAATCGCGGCCAGCTATCTGCGCAGTGAGTCGGTGGAACCTGGGACGGAACTGGCGACCGCACTACTCTACGCGATGAAGACCGAGACTCGCGGTGGTGAAACCAGTTACTCTGTGCTCGACCGCGCGTGCTCAACTGGTTGACACGCCGGGCAGATCCCGAGCTATTGGCGGAGATCGAAGACGCTCCGCTGTCGCGGGATTATTACGGTGACATGGTGCTGGCGCTTCAAAACACTTTTCTTTACGACGACATCGCGTTTTGCCTCCTACCTTGCGCCGAAGGTCCCGAGATTGTTGGGGAGGTCGCCGACTTGTTGATTCGATGCCGAGAAATCCAGCGAGTTTTTTGCGGCGCGATGGTCGACGAAGATGTAATCGTCTCGGTGCGCACTGCCGAGGGAGGTGGAAACGCGACTGAGCTAATTCGCGACGCTGGAAGGTCTGGGACACGGTGGCGGTCATCAGCATCGGGCTGGCGGCAAGATTGCGGGCATTTGCTTGGGCGAACGCGTACCGTGTGACGTAGTCGAAGAACTGCGTGCCCGCTGGTTGCAAGTCTGCGGCGTCGATCGTCAACGCGGCACGCGTCTAATCCGCAAGCAAGAAATCGTCAAGAATCTCTGAGGACTTTTCCTTTCCTCGGCGACCTTCCCGCCGCCGCTGCCTTTAAGGCCCGACTCCGGCTGCGAAAAAGTCGGGGCAGCTGGAGATGAGGGCAGTTTACCCCGGGGGGTGCTACGGGACCGAGGACGCGGCCAGTGCACTCATTAACACCCGGGCAGATTTCGTCTGCGTAATCGACCGAGCCGCCGTGGCGAAAGCGAAACTGCTTGCTTCTGTTGCATAAATCCGACAAGCTATCGGGCAGTTTAACTTGAGCGTGCCTACTGAGAGGAGATCGACGCCATGGAATTGCCTTGTGCACGAGTAAGCAAAGTAATCAGTGGGTTCTTGTTAATGCTGTTATTGGCAGCAGGCCCATTTCCTGCTCGAGCCGACTATCCCACAAAGGTGCTGGACGACATGCCGGTGGGGTATTGGCGCCTGAATGAGCGGCTGGAGAGCACGGCGGACAATTTGGGGACGGGAGGTCCGGAGCTGGACGGCAGCTACGTAGGTGGAGAACGAGGTGTCTCGGGGCCATCGGTGCTGTCCGACGGCCAGCTTGTCCAGGGGATGGGTCCGACCAACTTGGCCTTCGAAGCGGGTGGCGAAAATGCGTATGTTGGGGTGTCGGCATCGCCATTGAGCGGTCTGACGGAGTTTTCCCTGACGGGGTGGTTCAATGTTCGAGGTTTCGATCAGAGCCGTGTGGGCCTGTTTGGTCAGAACGATGCGGTGGAGTTCGGCTTTATCGAGCCCAATCAGTTGCAGCTGTGGACTGCCGGTGGCGGCTCCGTTTCTTGGACGTTCGACCCAGCCTCCGACATCCCGAACGGCCAATGGTTCTACATCGCGGCTGTGGGAACCGGACAGGATCTGCAGTTGTATCTGAATGGCGATATGGTGCAGAGCGGCGGCAGTCCCATCACGACAGACTACGGGTCGTCCGACTTTCCCTTTCAGATGGCGGGTGGTGGGATCTTCGACGACACCGGAAATCAGTTTCGTGGCACAATCGACGAGGTGGCAATCTGGGATAAGGCACTGACCGGTGAGCAAATATCGGCTCATTTCGCGGCGGCTTTGGGAGGTGGCATCCTGGGAGATTTCGACGGCAACGGGCTGATCGAGGTCGCGGACGTGAATTTGCTGGAACGGGCGATCTACGAGGGTTCGACCGACCTACTCTATGACGTCGATGGGAACCTGGTCATCGACGATGACGACTTGGCATTTTGGGTGGGTGATATCGCCATCACGTGGCCTGGCGATGCCAATTTGGATCACGAATTCAACAGTACGGACTTGGTCCAGGTTTTGGGCGCAGGGCAGTATGAAGACGGTCTATTCGAGAACTCGACGTGGGACACCGGCGATTGGAACGCCGATTTGGAATTCGATTCGGCCGACTTTGTTAACGTATTGTCGTTTGGGGGGTACGAAGTGGGCCCACCGGCAGCCGTTGCTGTACCGGAGCCGACTCGGCTTTCCTGGATCGCCGGTGTCTTGGGCTTGCTGACGCGAATTCAACGACGTCGGCGTGGCGAGTAGCCGCGTTGCCGGATTGAACAGCGAGCGGGTCGATCCGATAGATGATTGCCTGTACGGGGACATCGAACCGTCCAGCCGCTCGCTTCGCTTGACCGTGGTCGATCCACGGACCGGTCGAAAGAGCGTCGTCAAAGTTGACCAGTAACTCACTTGAGTCCCTTTCTCCTTCCGTGAGAAGACGGCCGCCGGCCAGATGAGGGCGCGTGGTTTCGCGGCGCACCAAACGATTGCAAAAGTGGCCATCCTCGTATCTTCGAAGAAGGCGTGTCGAGGCAGGCGGTAGGCGACGGTGTGGAGCAGATCGGCTTCGCCCGCTGGGGCTCGATGCTCAGCGGTTATGGTATCAGCCGTCGACGTCATCTTGGCACGCTACCACATCACGTCGCCGCTCACCGCTCACCGCTCACTGCTCACCGCTCACCGCTCACTGCTCACCGCTCACCGCTCACCGCTCACCGCTCACCGCACTCAAACTGATTGCCGTGCCCGGCGGACCGGTCACTTCTTCTGAAACACCTTCCGCAATTCGGTGGGCGAAATCTTGCCGTCGCGGTCTTCGTCGGCACGTAATCCCATTAGACGCATCCGCAGCGGCAATTCGCCGATTTGCAGTTGGCAGTCGTCATCCTTGTCCATCTGCAACATGAACTCTTCAGCCCGCCAATTCGGTCCCGTCACATCGACGCCCGTTTTTTGCCCGGGAGGTAAGGGTATCGCGACATCAAAATAGCCAATCATCATCTCGTCCCACGTTTGCTCGCCCCATCGCACCGATTGTTCGGGATCCGGATTGTTCAGATTGTCGGCCGAGTTATCGTAGTGGGCCACACACTTAATGTAGCTACCTGCGGGCATGTCAATTGGCTCGGACAATCGATAGTTCGACTGCCAATTGAAGTCGTAATTCGGTACATCCAATATCGTCTGCCATTGATCCGCGTCAGGACGTCGGAGCAAATAGCGAAACGACTTTCCGCGCAGGTGCATGTGGGGCATCAAGGCCAACAGTTGTGCCGAATGATAGAGCTTCGTTTTCGATGTTTCTTCGTGATTATCGTCGCCCGCGGGAATCCGAATGCCAGGTTGGAACGCGCTGAGTGTTTTGACTTCATGTGTCACTTCCTCGGGCGAGGCGAACAGAAATCCGATTTTGCTCAAATCGACTTGCTCGGTGCCAATGGGCGTGTAGTGCAATTGAAATATGAGCTTCGAACCGGCCGGCAGGAACTTGGCCATACCCAATGGATAGGGTTCGGCGCATCCCCGGCACGTATCCTGCGAGAAAACCACGGACGCCACCGGCAAAATCGCGCTGTTGACCGTCGGGCACTTCATCAAATACGAGTATGTGGTGTACGATCGCTCGATTGCCCGGCAAAACTTCGACGCCTTTAATCCACTTGTCTTCGGTCAGCCCCGGGTCGACTTGGAAATACTGATATTCGATCGTTCCTTCGGCCGGCACAGTATGCGGTTGATCACTCATGGTGACCACCAAGTCGGGCTGCGCGGCAACTGCCAACCCTCCGCGAACGTCTGTGAGACCGGCCGCGTCGCCGGATCACCTGCGGGAGCCCCGTCGGCCACCCATTGATAGATCAAGTCCTTTTCCTCATCCGACAAATGGCGATCATTGGCAAATGATCCGTACTCCGAGTTGGCGTGCCATGGTGGCATCCGGCCGTCACGCACGACCTCGGCAATCGTTTCGGCCCAACCGGCTACTTCGTCATATTCATCCAAGGCGAAAGGTGCGATGTCGCCTTCGCGATGACATTCGACGCATCGCCGCTGCAGAATCCCTGCAATGTGATTCGCATAGGTCACCTGCGCTGCGTCCTCCTGCGGTTGACGTACGCGACCAATAAAACAACCGGGAGCTGGAGTGACCGGAGTGGAAACTTCCTTGCCCGCCAACAACTCTTCAAGCGCCCGTCGCAAATCGTGTTGCTGGGGCGAATTCCGGACATAGCCCACGCCATATTGGTCGTCGATGCGACCCCAATAGCGAATTCGTCGCTCGCGATCCACGACAAACACCTCGGGTGTGCGTTGAGCACCCAATTGGTCCGCCACATGATTGCCAACGTCTTTTAGCAGCGGAAAGTCGATTTTATGAATACGGGCGTAGGCGGCAAGTTCCGTAATCGAATCTTGTGTGTTGGCGTTGATCCCCATAAAGCCCACGCCCTGGTCAGCAAACTCCTCCGCCAGACGGGCGAGTCGCGGGCCATACAGTTTGGCCAGCGGGCATTCGGTGCCCAAAAAGGCAATCACCAGCACGTTGTACGGTTGGAAGTCGCTCAGTCGATACTCACGGCCACGGTAATCCTGCAGTTGGAATTCCGCCACCTGCCGGCCAACGGGCGAATCGTCCGCGGCCCTGGCGATCGACAGGCCAGACGCCAGACAAAGACAGATGCCGGACAGGGCCACGGGCTTCATAAAGCGCAGACGTCTGAGCATGCGGTAACTCTCCAGTGTCAAGAATTTCCGGATTATTTAACACTTCCGGGTAGCCGAGTATCCGGGCCGGACTTCCATTATGGCGGCCTGCATAGAAAGCAGCAATTGAAGTCGACGCGTGTTTCCGACACCTTACCATCCAAGACCCAATACAATCCAAGACCCGGTGCGCTGCAAACTTCGTTAACGCGCTGGACAGCATGGCCAAGCAATCGGCTGGAAAAGCGAATTGCCGAAATGATACATGGTTTTCGGTGCGGGACCGGTTATCTTGACCCGCAGGGAGTGTCTTCGGGGGCGAGCCGCCGGCGGCCGGCAAACCGCAGATGGTCCGCCAGGTAGGTGCCATTTGCCGAGTTCCTGAAATCGGGAAGGACGATCTGTATGTCATGGGATCGAACTTCTTAGGCCCGACGTGCAGTGGGTCGTTATTCCCTTGGCCGCGATTCTGATGGCGGGTAGCAACGGGGTGCTGGCCCAGTATCATCGTCATCGCGAACGACTGGCGACGATTGAACAGGGTATGGATCCGGATGCCTACAAGAAACGCGACGAAGAGCGCATGCAGCCCGCTGTTCGAGCATCCAGATCTCACCGTCGTCCATCTGAGGTGCGGCGGTATGCCATGAAGGTTGCCGCCGCGTCGGCGTCGCCGTTGCCGGATTTCGACGGGACAACTACAATACAGCCGCTGAACCATGATGGGGTGTTATCCAACCGAAAGGTGTCTCGTCCTTTGAGGTTGCCTAGACGAAAGAGTATTCAGACATATCTTGATCGCGACGTCCCGAAAACACTGGGCGGAAATTGTTTCTGTACCGGACGGATCGCAGCGATCGGTGTCTTGTTGCAACTCGTCATCTTCTGCAGCGGCAGCGGGCTCTTCGCCGCGGTAAGTCACTACGAAACTGAATTGCTATTCTTTGAAGGCCGCTACGAAGAGTGCGAGGCCCTAGCCCGGGCGGAAGTCGATCGTGGTGTCTGGAACGAGCTTTGGCCGGAGTTGCTCATCCGCTGTCTGCTCAATCGTGGCCAATATGAGGAAGCGCACGCGGTTTTTGAGCAAGGACTACGCCGCTACGCAGATCGCATTGCATACCGTCTACTCGGAGACACGGTGTGTCGTTTTGTGAATCGACCGCAACAGGCCGACGAACAGTTAGCGGCCATTCTTGAACTCGTGCGACGTTCACCGTGGCGTTACGGTTCGTCGCGCGACCAAGTCACCTTAGGACGTTACTTTCAACGCCAGGGCGAAGACGGACGACAGATTTTGGAGCTGATCTACGACCGTGTGCGCAAGCAGAATCCGACGTACGCGGAAGTCTATATTGCCTCGGCCGAGCTGGCTTTGGCCAAACACGATCACGCACTGGCCATCGAACAATTGACACATGCCGCCGAACTACAGCCCAGCAATCCCGATATCTTTCAAATGCAGGCGTTGGCCTGGCGCGAAGAGGATGGCAAGAAAGCCGCCGAAGCGCTGCAGCATGCCTTGGAGCTCAATCCGCACCATGTTCCGTCGCTCTTGCTCGAAGTTGACCAACTGATTGATGCCGAACAGTACGAATTGGCGGCGGAAATCTTGGAGCAGGTGATGGTGGTCAACGTCCGCGAGCCCAAAGCGTGGGCTTATTATGCGGTTCTCGCGCACTTGCAAGGTCATTTCTCAGGAGAACAGGCGCTGCGCAAAGCGGCGTTGTCGTCGTGGAATACGAACCACGAAGTCGATTACTTGATTGGCTTGAAGCTTTCGCAGAAGTACCGCTTCCGCGAGGGAGTCGCGTATCAACGTAAGGCTCTGAGTCATCGCGCTGACTATTTACCTGCGAAGTTTCAATTAGCCTACGACTTGTTGCGTCTTGGGAACGAACAGGAAGGTTGGCAACTGGCCGATGAAGTGCAGCAACAGGACAACTATCACGTGGTAGCCTACAACCTGGTTACCCTGAAAGAGCAGCTGGACCGATTTCGCACGCTCACGTCCGCGCATTTCGAACTACGCATGGAGGCGCGGGAGTCTCGGATTTACGGCCGACAAGCGCTGGAGTTGTTGGAACAAGCGTACGAACAGTTGTGTCCCAAGTACGACGTCGAGTTGCCAGGACCTACGTACGTCGAGGTTTTTCCGCGACAACAGGATTTTGCGATTCGGACCTTTGGTCTTCCCGGCGGCAGTGGCTACTTGGGCGTGTGTTTTGGGCAACTGATTACGGCTAACAGCCCGGCCTCGCAGGCTACGTCGCCCACAAATTGGCAATCCGTGTTGTGGCACGAATTCTGTCACGTCGTGACGCTACAAAAGACACAAAACCGGATGCCGCGTTGGTTGAGCGAAGGGATTTCCGTCTACGAAGAACGGCAGCGTGATCCCTCCTGGGGACAAAGCATGTCGCCAACCTACCGCGAAATGATCGTGGGTGGTCAGTTGACGCCAGTCAGTCAACTGAGCGGCGCAGTTTTTACAGCCACCCACACCGCAGCACCTGCAATTCGCCTACTATGAGTCATCATTGGTCGTCGAGTATTTGGTCGACAAGTACGGCTTAGATGTGATGCGACGCATCCTGACAGATCTTGGCGTTGGCATGCCGATTAACGACGCCTTGGGACGTTACACGGGTGGCACACAAGGCCTGGATCGCGAATTCGCGGCCTATGCCAAGCAACGGGCCGAACAATTTGCGGACGAACTGGACTGGGACCGCAAAGGAATCCCCGCAGACCCAACTCCGACACAGGTACATCAGCTTTTGGCCGACAACCCGAACAATTACTGGCTGCAGCTGGCTGCGGCCCGCTTCGCCATTCAGGCGGGAGACTGGAGCACGGCCCGCGATGTTTTGGAGCAAGTCTACGACGTCTATCCGGGGGACATTGCTGAGGATGGCGCCGCTCGATTACTGGCCTCGGTCTACCGCCAGCTGGACGAGACGGATGCCGAGCAGCGTGTTCTGGAGGTCCTCGCGCGTCAAGATTCGGATGCACTTGACGCTTACCGTCGACTTATCGATTTGGCGAAGGCCGATTCCGATTGGCAAAGGGTACAGACCTACGCGCAGCAAATGATCGCGGTCAATCCGATGATTTCTGCCGCACAGGAAGAACTCGCGGCGGCCGCTCAGCATCTGAACGACCCCCGCGCACAGATCGATGCCCAAATCGCATTGCTGGAAACGGATCTGTCCGATCCGGCAGAAGCTTACTATCAATTGGCCACGGCGCACCAACGGCTTGGAGATCTGGTGTTGGCCAAACGCTACGTCCTGATGGCGCTCGAGGAGGCGCCGAGGTATCGAGCTGCACAACAGCTGTTACTCAGTTTAATTCAGCCCTCACTGACCGATCGAGCCGTCGCAGACGAAGAGATCGAAAAAGACGAGATCGCACCTGCGGAACAAGGTGAATCCGCGGCGGACGACGCAGCTGTCGATATATCAGCCGAGAGCGATGTGGACACACCGGAACCCAGGAACTAATACCGATGGGATTACGAATGATAGGGAAGCAGAATTGTGGTCGTCCGAGTCGGCGCACCGTCCTGTGGCTTCTATGCATTCTGATGCTGGTCGGCTCGACGGTCATATTGGCCCAAGGGCGTCGACGCCGTGGGTATGGACGCGATTGGAGAAATATTGACGAAGCACAACTCAAGGGCGATTGGGACGTCGACCCTCAATTCCCCAGAGACACTTTCACGTTCATTCGCGTCCAATATGATTCAGGATACGGTCGCGGAGGCGGCTGGCGCACCGATTGGCCCGATAGTGACATGAATTTCTCTTTGCGGTTGCAACAGTTGACCACCCTCAAAATAGACCCCCAACCGAAATCTCTGGAGCTAACCGACCCACGATTGTTCGAATACCCCTTCTTATACATGATTGAGCCCGGTGCCCTTTACTTCCACGAACCGGAAGTCAAGGCGTTGCGCAGATATTTGTTGACCGGCGGTTTCCTAATGGTCGACGACTTTTGGGGAGAAGAAGAATGGCGCAACTTCTATTTACAAATGAAACGGGTCTTTCCCGAACCCAAATATGAACCCGTCGAAGTCGACCTGCGCCACGAGATTTTTCACTACGTCTACGATCTGACAGAGAAACCGCAAATCCCTTCCATTGACAACGCGCGCCGCGGACGCAGTCAAGGCATTACGTGGGAACCTCGCTACGATTCCGATACCAGCGTCCCGCATTACCGAGCGATTTACGACGACAATGATCGCATCATGGTGTTTATTTGCCACAATACGGATCTGGGTGACGGCTGGGAACGCGAAGGAATGGACGAATGGTATTTTCGCGAGTTCTCGGTAAAAAAGGCGTATCCGCTGGGGATCAACATTGTGACTTACGCCATGACACATTAACTCCACGACGGCGAACGTTCGGTAACAAGTCCATGTTGTAATCGAACAAGAACTTCACCGTCTCATCCTTGAACACAGTTAGATTGCACATCACATGCTTACCGATTTTGAACAAGAAAAAGAAATCGTCGACCTGATTCGCACCAGCCGTGATCGGATCCACCACGAGCTCGAAAAGACGATCGTCGGTCAGAAGGATGTGATTCAGCAGCTCCTGATTTCACTGTTGTCGGGCGGCCACTGCTTAATCACCGGTGCCCCAGGACTTGCCAAGACCTTGTTGGTCCGGTCCATCGCCCAGATTTTCCATTTGGATTTTCATCGCATTCAGTTTACTCCCGATCTGATGCCCGCCGACATCACGGGAACGGAAATCTTGGAGGACACGGGGGATGGGCGACGCAAGATGCAATTTGTCAAAGGGCCTATCTTTGCCCACGTAATTCTGGCCGACGAAATCAATCGTACACCTCCCAAGACGCAGGCGGCCTTACTGGAGGCCATGCAAGAGCATCAAGTGACGGTGGGTGGGATTCGCTACCCGCTGGAGAAGCCGTTTTTTGTGTTGGCCACGCAGAACCCGATCGAAATGGAAGGCACTTACCCGCTGCCGGAAGCGCAGCTGGACCGGTTCATGTTTAACGTGCTCATTGATTATTTGCCGGAACGCGACGAAGTCGAGGTTGTGATGCGGACAACGTCCACGCAGCCCGAACCGATTGAGCCGATTTTCACCGGCGAGGATGTCGTGCGATTTCACGACGTCGTTCGCCGTGTGCCGGTCGCCGATGAAGTGGCCTTGTACGCCGTGCGACTCGCAGCCGCCAGTCGCCCGGGGCAAACAACGTCGAGTGATTTTGTGAATCAATGGGTCAGTTGGGGAGCAGGTTTGCGTGCGGCACAGACGCTCGTGTTGGGTGCCAAAGCCAGAGCGTTGCTGCTCGGTAGGGCGCATGTGATGTACGAAGACATTCAAATGCTTGCCTCGCCGACCCTGCGCCACCGAATTCTGTTGGGCTACAAGGCGGAGGCGGAAGGCATTACGGTCGATCATGTGATCAGTCGCTTGATTGAGACCGTCCCATTGCCGAAGGAGGCAAGTTGATGAGCTCGCTGTCTCCTCGTCACGCCACGACCCACTCGCCCAGCGGGCCCCGGCGTCCAACGATTGACGCCGCCGCCGTAATGCGAGTCAAGAATCTGCAGCTTCGGTCACGTGTGATTGTGGAGGGTTTTTTCAACGGCTTACATCGCAGCCCCTTCCATGGCTTCTCGGCCGAATTCAGCGAGTACCGCCAGTACTCGCCGGGCGACGATACCCGCTACGTCGATTGGCGGCTGTTCGCTCGTACCGATCGGTACTACATCAAACGCTTTGAAGACGAAACCAATCGTCGCTGCTATTTGCTCGTAGATTTGAGCCGCTCGATGGGTTACGGTTCGCTGGAGTACAGTAAGGCCGATTATGCGCGGACGTTGGCCGCCACTTTAGCCTATTACTTAACACTGCAGCGTGACTGCGTGGGACTGGTGACCTACGACGAACAGGTCCGGGATTTCTTGCCGGCTCGTTATCGGCTCGGACATTTGCGACACATCTTCAGCTTGTTGGATCAAGCCGAGCAGGGAAGCAGCACAAATACCATTGCGGCCTTGGAACAAGTCGCCAGCCTGGTCACTAAACGTGGGTTAATCGTCTTGATTTCGGATTTCCTAACACCTGCCGAAGAACTACGTACGCCCCTATCGTACTTGCGGTCACGTGGCCACGAAGTCATGGCATTGCGTGTGTTGGACCCGCAAGAAGTGAGTTTTTCGTTTGCCGACGCGACACTCTTTCGCGACCTCGAAAGCCAGCGACCCATGTATATCGATCCGCAAAGCGCGTGCTCGACTTACCTGGAGCGGTTCCGTGCGCATCAACAGCAGTTGGCCGATGTGTGTAGCAGTCTGGGAATCAGCATGATGAGGATGTTGACGGACGACCCGTTGGAACGTGTGCTCTTCCATTGGCTCGCCCATCAGGTCCGTCAGGCGCCGGCACGGCGATGACGCGTCGAGGATCGAGCGGAGGAGGCCGACCGGTATGAGTTTCCTGGCGCCGCTATATGCTCTCGGTGCGTTGGCGATCACGCTGCCGATTCTTTTTCACCTGATTCAGCGTCGTCCGCGGGGACAGCAATTCTTCAGTTCGTTGATGTTTCTCACACCATCAACACCTCGGATTACACGTCGCAGTCGGCTAAACAACATTTTACTGCTGCTATTGCGGGCCTTGGCCGTGTGCCTGCTGAGCGGCGGCGTTTGCGCGTCCGTTCGTCCGTGCACTTCAGCAATTAACCGTGGCGGGACCGCAACGGTACGTGGCAATTTTGCTTGACCGCAGTGCGAGCATGCGGCGCGAATCGCTTTGGAGCCAGGCTCAGGCCGAAATCCAAAATGTTTTGGGCGGACTCGGGCCAAATGATCATGTGGCCTTTTTCAGCTTTGACGACCAAATGCAGGTGGTCGTGGGCTTCGATGCGAACACCCAAGAACCATCGACTCATATCCAATTGATTCACGATCAGCTGCCTCAAATTCAGCCCGGTTGGCGTGCGACGGATTTGGGACATGCGCTGGTCGAAGTGATCGACAAGCTTCGAACAGCCACTGCGGACACGACCGCCGGTGAGCAGTCGATCGTATTGATCAGCGATCTGCAACAGGGCGCACGGATGGATGCACTTGCCGCCTCGACCTGGCCTCCAGACGTCCGCCTGGACGTGCGTCGGTTGCGTGCGCCGGAAGGCAATGCCACGTTGCATTGGCTACCGGCGGACGAAGCCGATGAACCGTCACAGCTACGGGTCCGCGTAAGTAACGACGAGCTCGCTCAAAATGATCGCTTGGAACTGGTTTGGGAAACGGATTCGGGACAGCGGGATCCGACTCCGGCAAAAGCCGTCCAAGTGCCACCTGGTCGTTCACGTGTCGTGACGGTCTCGCGGTGTGCCGGGGCGACACGTCTGCGACTGCTGGGAGATGCACATCCGTTCGACAATATCGCCTATCTGGCAGAAGTGGCGCCTGTAGAAAAACGGTTGTTGTTTGTCGGTGATGTGCGAGATGAAAAAGATCGTCAACTGTACTTTCTGAAACGCGCCGAATTGGGCTCGGCCGAATTTCCCGTTCGCGTTGAGAGCCACACGGGGCCAGACCTGCCTCCCTTAATTGAACCGATCGACACACCATTGATCGTGCTGGCCAAAGCAACGCCTTCCGAGTGGACGGACACGCTGCGCGCCTATACTTCGGCGGGCGGCCGTGTCCTCGTTGTGCTCGATCCCGCGGAATACGTCGCCGAACGGGACGTCGCGGCACCCCTTGGCTGCGCTCTTGGAGTTGGAAACGCTCGAAGCGGAAGCAGTGCAAGTGGATGGCTACGCGATGCTCTCGCAAATCGATTTTCTCAATCCGCTATTCGCGACTTTTGCTGACGCCAAATTCAACGATTTTACAAAGATTCGCGTCTGGCAATACTATCGTTTGACAACATCGCACGAGCAGCCCTGGGATGTGCTGGCTCGTTTTGACGACCACGCCGTAGCGTTGGCGGAACGCCAACTCGGAGCGGGACGTATCTGGGTCTTGACCACCGGCTGGAATCCTGCCTCCAGCCAACTGGTGCTCTCGACCAAGTTTGTGCCGTTGCTTGTTTCGATGCTGGGAGCGGCCGTAGAACCCGATGTGAAGGATCGCGGACTGGTCGTCGGTCAATCGGTTGATCTGACACGCCGCCGCGCATTTTCGCAGGTCATCACACCGCGCGGCGAGACCGTCGAACTTAGATCGTCGGCAACGGAATTCCGCGACACCAACGAACTGGGGGTTTATCGTTTTCTTGCGCCGGGTCAACAGTGGCCCGTGGCCGTCAACCTGGATCCGGCCGAAAGCCAGACTCGTCCTATGGATCTGGCTGAATTGGAGCAGCGAGGAGCGTTGTTGGGAGATCACGAAACGGCCGCTGACTTGACGCAGCGCGAGCGCCAGATGCGTGACACGGAATTGGAATCTCGACAGAAGCTATGGCGCTGGTTGTTGGTTGCCGCACTATGTGTATTAGCTATCGAAACCTACGTTGCGGGACGCTCCAGTCGGCATCAATTGACGGCCGAAACTGGCAAGGAATAGCAATCTATGGAACATGAACTCATCTCCAAACTGGCAGCGGTGCAACAACGATTGCGACAGCATTTCCGTTGGCAGCGACTGGCGGCGCTGGGTCTGACAGCCGCTGCGGTATGCGGTCTGATGTGGCTAGGCACGCAGGCGATCTCCCGCACCAGCGTTCAGTGGCTGGCCGGAGGGATTCTGCTCGCCATCGGCGTGATCGGCATTGTGACCAGACGGCACTTTGTCTCGTTCGTCGATGTCGCTCAGCGAATTGAACGTGCATTTCCCGATTTGCGGGAGAGGCTGCTGACGGCGGTTTCTCAAATCCAGCGACCATACCGCGGTGCGCGAGGCTACTTGGAAACGACGGTTCTTGAGGAAGCCCTAAGGCATTCGAGGCATTTCCGCTGGTCGTCAATCGTCTCCTCCCGTGCGCTTTGGACGTATCGTCTTTTGGCGGTTACGGGACTCGGATTGGCCAGTGCCTTCTTGTGGCAAATCTATCACCAACCGGCCGCAGCATTCGTTCAATCCACGGCTCAATCAATGGCTTCGGAGACAGCAAGCCTGATGTTTGACGTCGTCGTTCAACCGGGAAATGCGGAAGTAGAACGTGGCGCGGCGCTGATTGTCTCGGCACGGTTTCCGGGTCGGGTGCCGCGCGAAGCGACGCTTTGGATTGAACCGGCCGGCCAACCGGCTCAACGCGTCGAAATGCGGCGCAGCCTGGAAGATCCGCTGTTCGCGACGCATTTGGCACGTGTCGACCAAGCAGCGACATACCGAATCGAATTCGCTGGACATGCGTCCGAAGATTACCGACTTAGCGTCTTTGAGTATCCCGATTTGGTACAGGCGGACGCCGAACTGTCGTATCCTTCGTACACGCAGTTGCCCGATCGACAGATCACCGATACGCGACGTGTCAGTGCGGTGGAGGGGAGTCAGCTGACGTGGATCGCTCGACTGAACAAACCTGTTGTCGAGGCGTGGTTGGAAGACGATCAAGGTCAACGTCATGACTTGCAGGCACAGGGCGCGGATGACCGCGCCTATCAGTTGGGAACGGTCCTAAAGAGCGACCAACAATGGACACTGCACCTGCGCGACGAAGCCGGTCGCGAGAACAAACTGCCACCGGAATTGGTAGCCCGCGTGTTGGCCAACCGTCCGCCTGATTTGAAACCGGTCATGGCCCGCGACCTGTCCGTATCCCCTTTGGAAGAATTGAGCGTAAGCGCGTCGGCGTGGGACGATTTTGGGATTACGAAGTACGGGATTTCGTATGCACTGGCCACGCAACCTAGTCAGGATCACGTATTGGGCGGCGACGTTGCCGCCCAACAGGAGACTTCGGTCGAGTATGACCTGAGCTTTGAAACGCTTGAAGCGAAACCCGATCAACTGTTGTCGTATCATTTCTGGGTGGAAGACATCGGTCCCGATGGTGCGCCGCGTCGCACGCGTAGCGACATCTATTTTGCCGATGTTCGCCACTTCGAAGAAATCTTTCGTGAAGGGCAGCCACCGCCTGGCGGCGAGTCGGCCGGAAGCCAAATGGGCGGCAACGCCCAACAATCCGAAGAACTTCTGCAACTGCAAAAACAAATCATTGCGGCCAGCTGGAATCTGTTGCGTCGCGAAACCGGTGCGACCGTTAGCGATCAATTTGGCAACGACGTTCAATTGCTGCTCGAGTCGCAGCGCGATGCCGTGGAGAAACTCCAAGAACTGGCTCGTCGCATCGAAGATCAAGAATCGGCGAGGTTCGTAGAAGAAGCAGGCCGCCAGATGTCTCAGGTGTTGGAATACCTTCAGCAGGTGGCCAGCGAAAAGTCCATCGCGGCTTTAACGGATGCCGTCAACGCGGAACAAGTTGTTTATCAAACTCTGCTCCGCCTCCGCGCACAAGAGCATGAAGTTGTCCGCGGTCAACAGTCGTCAAGTGGAGGCGGCAGCGGCAGTGGTTCCGCCCGGCAACAACAGCTACAGGAATTGGAACTGCAAGACGATGTGAACCGATATGAGTCGCAACGAGCAGCGGCACCACAAACGGCACAAGAGCAATCGGCACGCGAATTACGTCAGATCCTCAGCCGACTCCGGGACCTCGCTCGACGCCAGGAAGATGTGAATAAGCAGCTTCGCGAACTAGAACTCGCCCTGCAACAGGCGAAAACACAGGAAGAACGCGAGGAACTGGAACGCCAACTGAAACGATTGCGTGATCAGCAAGAACAACTGCTACGTGACACCGACGATGTACAGGAACGAGTGGATCAGGCACAAAACCAGCCTCAATTGCAGGAGACTCGTCAGCAGCTAGAAGAATCACGAGAACGCCTCCAAGAGAGTGCTCAGGCCACTGCCGAAGGTAACGTCTCCGAAGCCTTGGCAGCCGGGACTCGGGCCGAACGTCAATTTGAAGAGATGACCGAAGAGTTGCGGCAACAGGCGGCGAATCAATTTGGCGAGCAGATGCAGGAACTCCGACAGTCGGCGCGAATGTTAGAGCAGAAACAGGAGCAAATCGCCGAACAAATGCGCGAGGACCCGTCCTCGGCACCTGGACTTCGCCCGGGCAATGCCGCCAGCGAACTACAAGATGACTTGGCACGCCAAGAAGAACACTTGGGCGGTTTGATGGATGAAATACAACGTACCATCCAAGATGCCGAATCCTCGGAACCGCTGCTGGCACAAAAACTGTACGATTCGTACCGCAGCGCGGGACAGCAGCAGGTCCAGCGTCAATTACACGATGTGCAGGAATTGCTCCAAAACGGACTCCGTGAAGATGCTACCCGCGTTGAATCGCAGGCCCGCGACGGCGTCCGGCAGCTGCGAGAAGGAATCGAAGACGCAGCGGAGGGAATTCTTGGTGACGAGGTGGAAGGCTTGCGACGTGCCGCCAACGCCTTGGCCGAGTTAACCGAACAACTTAATCGTGAGCTCGAGCAGTTCGACGGAAATGGCCAACAACAACAAGGTCAACAACAAGGTCAACAACAAGGTCAACAACAAGGTCAACAACAAGGTCAACAACAAGGTCAACAACAAGGTCAACAACAAGGTCAACAACAAGGTCAACAACAAGGTCAGGACAACAAGGTCAACAACAAGGTCAACAACAAGGTCAACAACAAGGTCAACAACAAGGTCCAAGGACAACAAGGTCAACAACAAGGTCAGGGACAACAGGGTCAACAAGGAGGGCCATCGAGTGGTGAGGGAAGCCGGCGAGGGGATACGGTGGCACAAGGTGGCCAGCAACCGGGAACCAACCGAGAAGGTGGTGGCCTGATGCAGACGCTTGGTGAGAATCTTGGATCAGGTCCCATCAGTGGCGACGAATTTGGGCCCTGGTCGGATCGATTGCGTGACGTGGAGGAAATGGTCGACGACGCGGAGCTACGATCCCGAGCCGCGCAGATTCGCGACCGCGCGCGCAACTTCCGCCGCGACATGAAGCGTCGCTCCGAGCCACCCCAGTGGGACCTGGTGCGGGAGTTAATTGCGACGCCCCTGGACGAGCTGAGACAGCAGGTTGAACAGGAACTTACACGACGGTCGGGCCAGCGAGACGAACTGGTACCTGTTGATCGAGATCCGGTACCCGATCGATTTGCCGAACGCGTGCGGAAGTATTACGAAAGATTGGGGCAGGGCGAATGACGTGGTCATCCATTACGTGGGCGCAAGCGACTGGACCATTCCCGTGGCGCTGATTGGTCTCACTTTCGTCGCACTGATTCTTTGGTCTTACCTTCGCGCCGCGACATCGAGTGCGGTGCGTTTGATGGCAGCACTACTCAAGATCGCGGCGATTGGTCTGCTATTGCTTTGCTTGTTGGAACCCCTGATCAGTGGCGTCCGGCCACGTTCCGGGGCCAACGTTCTAGCCATACTGGTCGACAACAGTCGCAGCATGCGAATCTCCGGACGTGGAATTCCAGCGGCTAAGGATTTGCCAAGGTGGTTTGGACCAGACGATGCCGGTTGGCGGGCACGCCTGGCTCAGGATTTTGATGTTCGCGTTTATGCCTTTGATCGTGAGCTACGTCACGTCGAAGATCCGACGGCACTTTCCTATGACGGCGACGCTTCCAACCTTGCCGCAGCGATGTCCACGTTATCTGATCGTTTCTCGAATCGTCCATTGGCCGGTGTCCTGCTCCTTTCCGATGGTTCCGCGACCGACCTTCGGAACTCTCAAGGCGCCTGGCAATTACCGAACTGTCCGATTTTTCCCGTCTGGACGCGCAGTTCCTCAAAGCCTCGCGATATTCGTCTGCAGCAAGTACGTATTAATCAGACTCACTTTGAGACGTCCCCAACGACCATCGTCGCCGACGTGACGGCCAACGGGTACGTCGGGCAAAAGGTCGTCACCCAATTGATCGACAATCAAGACAAGGTGGTCGAGGAGCAAATCGTTACATTGCCGGGAAACAGTCAACCGGTACCTGTAAGTTATCGCTTTCGCCCGGAAAAGAGCGGAGTGAACTTTTATCGATTGCAAGCTTTCGCGGAATCCGATCGTGATCAGTTCCTAAAGACTCAGTCGACCAGCGAAGCGACGACCGAGAACAACGTGCGCACGTTGCTCGTTAATCGCGGTGGTGGCCCGTTTCGGATCTTGTACGCCGCCGGGAGGCCCAATTGGGAGTTTAAGTTCTTGCGTCGGGCTTTGGACGCCGACGACGAAATCCAGTTAATTGGATTGCTGCGTATCGCCAACAAGGAACCCAAGTTCCAGTTTCAGGATCGCAGCGGAACGGGCGATACGAATCGGTTTTTCGAAGGCTTCGAGGACGTGGCGCAGGAGGAAAACGAAAGTTACGATCACCCCGTATTCGTTCGCATTATCCTGGAAGATACCCAGGAATTGGCGGAAGGATTTCCCAGCACCGTCGAGTCACTCTTCAAATACGATGCGGTAATCTTGGACGATCTGGAAGCATCGTTCTTTTCTCCTGATCAAATGTTACTCATGCGTCGTTATGTGAGTCAAAGAGGGGGCGGTCTGCTCATGCTCGGCGGGGTCGCGTCGTTCACGCAAGGTGGATACGCCAAAACCCCAATCGGCGAAATGCTGCCTGTCTACTTGAGTCGTGGCGACGTCAGACAGCCGGGTAGTCGTGTGTCACTGCAACTGACGCGCGAAGGCATGCTCGAGACATGGACTCGCTTGCGGCCAACAGAGGCCGAAGAGCAGAATCGCATCAAAGACATGCCCGGTTTCTTCACACTAAATGCCGTGGGTGACGTGAAGCCCGGAGGCGCTAACAGTAGCCGAAGTGCTGGACGGTCAAACGGAACGTCCTGCATTGGTAACGCAGCGTTTCGGAAAAGGACGCTCTAGCGCCCTATTGGTTGGCGACCTTTGGCGCTGGTCATTAGAACGAGACGATCCGGCGGACACAGATCCGGCGGTCTTCTGGCGGCAGTTGGTTCGATGGCTGGTTGCCGACGTTCCGCGACGAGTCGACGTGGAAGTTAAACAGGGCGCGGCAGGCGAGCCTACCGAACTGCGTGTGCGTGTAAACACGCCGGAATTTCAACCCGACGACAACGCGTCGGTCGAATTGTCAATTCAGCCACCGGCGAGTGACCCCGTCGAACTGACGACGGAACCTAGTCCGGAGATCTCGGGCACATTTGTCGCTCAGTACTGGCCACAACAACCCGGCGGTTACCACGTTTCTGCCAAGGTCGTTGCCGGCGACGGCCAAACGTTGCCGGTCGCAGAGTCGGGTTGGGTGTTCGCCCCGCAGGAACAGGAATTCCAGCAACTGGACGTGGCGGCCGAACTGCTCACAGATCTCGCATCATCCAATGGCGGCCAGAGCGTTCCTCCTCAAGACATCTCGGAATTCGTCGAACAGCTAAAACGCTCGCCGGTACCTGTGACCGAGCACTGGGTTGCGCCACTCTGGCACCAGGCCTGGGTCTTTTCATTGGCTCTGGCCTGTCTGTGCGGTGAATGGGGACTGCGTCGTTGGAAAGGGCTCGCGTGATGCCTCGGATACAGACTCTGACCATATGTCTGGTCTTCGCCTCGCTCGTTATCCGATCATTGGTGGCCAGCGATGCGGCACCGATGGCGGACTTGATTCTGGTTCAAGGTGCAGGCGGCGAGAGCCAATACGAGCAAGCGTTCAGTCAATGGCGGCAAGTCTGGCAAGAGGTAGCTGCGGTAGTCCCCATGAATGCTCATGTCATCGGCCTCGATAGCGGCGCACGAACGGATCGAGAACAATTACAGCAGGCAATCGCTGATTTGAATACCGAATCTGAGCGTCCGCTGTGGATCGTTCTAATCGGTCACGGCACGTACTTTCGTGAACAGGCGAAGTTTAATCTTCAGGGCCCGGACGTTGCCGCGCGAGAATTGAAGGAATGGCTTGCCCCGGTGAAGCGACCAATTGCAATCGTGGTATGCGCATCCAGTAGTGGTCCGTTCATCGATCGGTTGTCCGCGCCCAACCGCGTAATTGTCACGGCCACGCGGAGCGGTTCCGAGCAGAACTACGCCCGGTTCGGGCAGTACCTGGCGGAAGCGATCCAGGGCGAAAACGCGGATATTGATCACGACGGTGCGATCTCGTTGCTCGAGGCGTTTTTGACGGCGGCTCGGCGGACTCAAACCTTCTATGACGACGAAGGACGGCTGGCAACGGAGCATGCCTTGTTGGATGACAATGGCGACCACCGAGGAACGTCCGCCGATTTCTTTCGCGGCATACGCGTCACCGGGGAAAGCACGTCAGAACAGGCTGTGGATGGGCTACGGGCGCATCAGTGGATGTTAACGCGGCTGAACGAAGAGCCGCCCCTGCCGGCACAACTGCAAATTCGACGCAACGAACTCGAGTCGCAAATCGAGGGGCTAAGACAGCAGAAGTCGAAAATGACAGAAGCCGAATACTATGACGAGCTGGAGGTTCAGCTGGTGGAACTCGCCCGACTGTACGCGCACGACGAACCGTCGGCTGCGACGGAAGCCGCTTTGCCGATCGAGTGATAATCACGACACGGCATTGAAGAACCATACGTACATCGCTCCCGACCGCCCTCACTCGCCACGGGACCGCGCAGGCGGTTCCCGCATCCGCACCTTGCGACGGGAGAGAATGGGTTCAGATGGGAGGGCGAGGCGCCAGCCGAGCCGAATACCGTGCCGCAGCTCGGTTAGTTTTAGCTCGGATACATTTAGCTCGGCCGGAGCCTCGCCCTCCCGAATTGGTATCACGGAATTAGGTCGACCGCTTTAGGACGAGCGACACCCACCGCCTCGGTGTTGATCGAGCTAATCGTCATCACGCCCGCGGTCACGGTCACGCCCGCGGTCATCGTCATGGTCATCGTCCTCATCCGCGTCCTCATCCTCGTCATCCTCCTCATCATTGTCTCGGATTTGGTCGCGCAGCTCTTCCTGTTGCTGTTCGAATTGTTCCAGGCGTTCACCGAGTACCGTCTCCATTTCTTCGGCGAACCTCCGAAAATGTCGTTCGACTTCGTCGAACCGCTCTCCCGTATGCCGCTGCCACTCGGACAACTGACGGTTAAGTTGTTCCTCCACGCCGCGAGATTGCTCTTCCACTTGGCGGCGCAATTCTTCGACGCGGCGATGAGCCTGATCAGCGGCCTCGGCGATTTGCTCGGAATTGCGAGTGCGCTCTTCTAGCTGCTTTACGGCTTGACTTAGCTGAGCGATCGCTTGATGCACGTGTCCCATTTGTTCTTCGGCCATCTGTCCCCAGGGGCCTCGGGGGCCTGGTTCTTGAGGGGGCGGCCCAGGTGCGAACTGCGGAGGATTTGCGAGACGTTGCTTGAGATGAGAGGCTTCGTCTCCCCAGCCAGCGGCGGCCAGGTGGCGAATTGCTTCGATCACGTGTTGGGTGCGTTCATCGACGTTCCGTGCCTCTCGGAATTCCTGTCCGCGCTCACCGCCACCCCGCTCGTCGCGGACGCGTTCGTCCTCTGGCCGGCGCTGCCCACGGCGCTCTTCGCCCCGCGGCGCCTCACGTTGCGCGATCGCGCACGTTCCAAATCCCGCCGTTCTTCGATCAACGCCTCGAGACGCCCACGAACTTCTTGTGCCTCACGTCTCAGCATCTCGACGCGCCGCTCTTGCTCTCGCCGCTCCGGTGCTTCCTGTGCGTACAGCGTGGTTGGCGAACGCAGTGCCAAAAGGGCAAATCCGACAGCTAAACCGTGTGTCAATAACGACTTTTCATGCATTTTCCTGCCTCCAAAACTCAATGGGTCACTCGTCGCCAGCCCACATGATACATTGTGGGCTGACGCGAATGGATACCCAGACGAGCTGTTTTCGTCGGGTTGGGAAGAATCTTGTTGAGTAGTACGCCACGTGTGGGATATGAAGTGATGTTTTACGGGAGTTTGTTGGGAAACTTAGCGCGGATTGCATTGGCTCAGCATGTGCTTGTGCAGCATGGCGTGCGGGGCGAAGCCACCCAATATTGTCTTTCTGTTTGCGGACGATCATTGTTACGAGGCCGTTGCAGGACTCGGACATTCGCAGGTACAAACGCCAAATCTGGACCTGCTGGTCCGGAACGGCTTGTCGTTCACGCACGCCTACAATATGGGCTCCTGGAGCGGAGCGGTTTGCATCGCGAGCCGCACGATGTTAAACACGGGTCGCTTCTTGTGGCACGCGCAGGCGGTGGTGGACCAGCTGGAAACAGAACGCGAAGCGGGGCGTCTGTGGTCCGAACAGTTCCGGCGGGCCGGTTATCGTACGTATATGACAGGAAAGTGGCACGTCAACTGCAACGCGGAGAACGCCTTCGACGTTGCGCAGGCACGTGCGCCCGGCATGCCGAATCAGACACCTGAGGGTTACAATCGTCCGTTGGCCGACGTTCCTGATCCGTGGTCTCCTTCCGATCCTCGCTTCGGTGGGTATTGGAAAGGCGGCCGCCATTGGAGCGAAATCGTTGCCGATGATGCGCTGGGTTTCTTGCAGGAAGCCACCGATCGCGACGAACCGTTCTTTATGTACCTGGCGTTTAACGCGCCGCACGATCCGCGCCAGTCGCCGCAGGAATACGTCGAACGATATCTGCCTCAGAATATCGACATTCCCACCAACTTCTTGCCGCAATATCCCTTCAAGGATTTGATTGGATGCAGTGAGCAGCTGCGCGACGAACAACTCGGTCCTTTCCCTCGGACTGAGCACGCGGTGCAAGTACATCGGCGTGAGTATTACGCAATCATTACGCACATGGATGCTCAAATCGGTCGAATCTTACAAGCCCTAAGGCAATTGCCTGAAGGACGCAATACGTACATTGTGTTTACCGCGGACCACGGTTTGGCGCTGGGACATCATGGATTGTTTGGCAAACAGAACATGTACGATCACAGTGTCCGTGTACCGTTCATCGTCGTGGGGCCCGACATCCCGGAGGGAGCAAGATGCAACGCGCCCATTTATTTGCAGGATGTGGTCCCGACAAGCTTGGCATGGGCGGGCATAACCGTCCCTCGGTACATGGAATTCCGCAGTCTGATCCCGTTGATCCGAGGCGATGCGACTCGTTCGTATGACGCGATTTACGGCACCTATTTGAATCTCCAGCGGATGGTGACGATGGATGGCTACAAACTGATCGTCTACCCGCGCGCGACGTTGCCGCCTGTATCACGTAGCCCACGATCCAGACGAGATCGTCGACCTAGGTCAGCAGGCCGAATATCAACCGGTGATACGTCGCCTTTTTCGTCGATTGTTACTTTTGCAGTCAGAAATGGGTGATACGTTGGATTTGTCGGCTACTTTTCCGGACATGCTATGAATGACGCATGCGCCGCGTAATGACTGAGCGTGTTGGCGCGGCAAGCACCGAGTTCGCGAACACCTTATGATCGAGGAAGAAGTGTCAATGATCAACTTCCCCAACCCCCGTCCGATGCGGCGTAGCTTATGGCTCGCGATCGGCATCGTCGCGACCTCTGTCTTCGTCGTTAACGCAGCGACGGTTTGTGCGGCAGCGCGTCCGAACATCCTTTGGGTTATTGCGGAAGACATGGGGCCGGATTTGGCCTGCTACGGTACCCCGCAGGTTCAGACGCCTGTGCTCGACCGACTGGCCGATCGTGGAGTGTTGTATCGAAACGCCTTTACGGTCACACCAGTTTGTTCCACAAGCCGTTCGTCGTTCATGACCGGGATGTATGCCTTTTCGATCGATGCACACAATCATCGCTCGCATCGCGACGGAACAAATCCATTGCCGGCGGGCGTCCGCGTGCTGACCGATTGGTTGCGGCCGCACGGTTATACGACGGCCAACATCCGACAATTGACCCGCGATCCCAAACTACGTAAGTTCCATCACGGCACGGGCAAGACCGATTGGAACTTCACATATCCGACCGACCAACGTCCCTTTGACTTGGACGACTGGGACCAGCTAAAAACGCATCAACCTTTCTATGCTCAGATAAACTTCTCGGAGACGCATCGTGGCAACGCGTGGAATACGGCGCACGAACAGATACCGAAGGAACAATGGGCCGACCCTGACAAAGTAGAGATCCCACCCTATTATCCCGATCACCCGGTAACGCGTGCCGTATGGGCTCAGTACTTGAATACCGTGATGGCCGTGGACAAACGAGTCGATTTTATTCTCGACCTTCTAGAACGCGATGGACTGGATAAGAATACGATCGTTGTGTTTTTCGGCGACCACGGCCGGGCAATGCCGCGAGCCAAGCAGTGGCCGTACGACAGCGGACTTCATATTCCTCTGATTGTATATTGGCCAGAAGACAATGCGGATTTGCCCCCACCGCAAAACTATCGCCGTGGTACACGGGACGACCGCTTGATCGCGTCGATCGACCTGACGGCCAGCACGTTGGCCTGGGCGGGTGTGGAGCGCCCGGCCAAGATGCAAGGCCGCGTGCTACTGGGAGACCCGCGCGATGCCGATAGAGAGTATTTGTTTGGTGGCCGAGATCGGGGCGACGAGACCGTCTTTCACATCCGTACGGTCCGCGACGCACGCTATCGGTATCTGCGAAATCGCTTTCCAGAGCGACCTTTCCTGCAGTTGAATCGCTACAAGGAAACATCCTACCCAATCATTGGATTGCTGCGATTCCTGGACGCCCGAGGCGAATTGACCGGTCCACCCGCACAACTGATGGCGGCCTCGCGGCCTCGCGAAGAGTTATACGATATCCAGGCGGATCCCTGGGAGATTAAGAATTTGGCCGATTCACCGCAATATGCAACCGTCAAGCAACGTTTAGCGACGGCGCTCGATGAGTGGATCGAACAAATCGACGACCGCGGACGCATTTTGGAGGATCCATCGATCCCAGCGTTTTGGGAAGCAAGATCCCAACAAAACTACGCAAAACAACTAGCCGAGCGGCCGGACGATTGGTTTCTGTCCCACCCCGCGCTTGGACCTTACCGACTCAAGTAAACCAGTTGGCTGACACGGTGCCGAAACAGCGTCTGATTGTACGACTCACATGACCATGGTTCGAAGAAACTCGGTTCAATGGTCCCCGAAAAGCACGGGACAATCGAGAAATGGGCGTCGAAGTGCAAGCGGATCGTTGGATGTCACGCAGGGTCCCTTTCGTTATCTTCACGGCGCTCGTCAGCTCTGACATTTTGGCGTTGATGCTTTGGATGCGGTTTCGTCAATCCGACTGGGCGCTTGGTATCGATGTTCCTGTGCCTCCTCGCGGCGGCGTGCATTACCAACGTTCTGTGCCTGTTGATTTGGAATCCGACGCTTCTGGTGCGGCGAGTCATTCTGCATCGGGGAACGAAGACGTGGGACGACTTCTTCGTAGTGTTACTCCTAGCAGCCTTTGTAGCCATCATCGTCGCCGCCTCGCACGATCTCCAGGACAAGAAGGCAGAGCCAACGCTGCGAATCGAATGGCTGGTTAGCCTTGCAACCTTCAACCTGGGATGGACACTGTGGATCTGGGCGATGGTAGCGAATCCCTTCTTTGAAAAAACGGTGCGCATCCAGACAGAGCACGGTCATCGCGTGATCGACCGTGGGCCCTACGCGTACATTCGGCATCCAGGATATGTCGGACTCAGTACTGCTTTGCTTCTAACGCCAGGTCTGTTGGCGTCAGCCGCGACGGTTCTTCCGATTTTCGTCGCAATCGCACTGCTTGTGATCCGCACAGCGCTTGAACATCGTACGCTCCAAGCCGAGCTTCCCGGCTACAGCGAATACGCATCGCGGGTTCGCTATCGATTGATTCCCTACGTATGGTAGTGCGAGCTCGGTCCGCTACGGATCTTCACGAGACATGCGGTCTTCCAGAAGCAGTTTCAAATCCGCTCTCGTCACATATGCGCCAGGCACCAAAATGTTTCGGCTCATGCATCACCAATTGAATGTCGGAACGGAACGAATGCCAACGATGCACCTGGATTATTTTGACATTGAGCTGGCAATGTCGCGACAAGTTACTCGAACCTGCGCCCGGCGGAAGTTAACATATCTGCATGTGCAATGTGACCCAAATCCTTTCCAAGATCGAAGCCGGCGACCAGCAAGCCTCGGAGCAGTTGCTGTCGGTTGTCTATGAGGCTCTTCGCGGACTTGCGAGAAAGCGAATGGCTCAAGAGGCTGCTGACCATACGCTGCAGCCCACGGCGCTGGTTCACGAAGCCTATCTGCGGCTGGTCGACGTCGATCGGGCACAACATTGGAACAGCCGCGGACATTTTTTTGTTGCGGCAGCTGAGTGCATGCGACGTATTCTGGTTGACCACGCACGACGCAAACAGGCGACGAAGCGCGGTGGGCTGAGCTCGCAAGGAGTTGCTGCGTGACGAGTTGCTCGGTACCGATCTAGCCGATGACTGGATCGATCTGGACAACGCGCTGTCCAAACTGTCCGAGACCGACGAGGACGCCGCTCAACTCGTGAAATTGCACGTCTTTGGTGGACAAACGATCGCGGAGTCGGCCCAAATCATGGGAATCTCAGAGCGAACGGCGGCCCGACGCTGGTCCTTTGCCCGTGCTTGGTTGATCAGGCAAATAGAAAAAGATAGGGCGTAGAACATTTTGAGAAAAAACTGGAGATTCTTGGCATTCGGCACGTGGGTTTTTCCGCACTCTAGGTAGTGATTGGTCCGTACTTTCCATTTTGAATGGCCGGTGAACTTGTCTCTGAATGGCGAGGTGACATCGTGCAAGAACGCAGCATATTCGAACGAGCTCTCGACTTTGAGGACACGTCGTCGCGCGAGGCGTATCTGAATAGTGCGTGCGGTGGCGATGAGGACTTGCGCCAAAGAGTCGAATCCTTGCTCACGGCACATGCGAAAGTCTGGCCTGTTCTGGACGATCAAGTGGTGCCCGCGATTCAGTCGAAGCACGTGCCTTCAGACGTCCAGCCACCGATACAGTCCCTTGGCCGTTACAAGATTCGCGAGCTGATTGGCGAAGGGGGCATGGGCGTCGTTTACGTTGCCGAGCAAACGGAGCCCGTGCGCCGGAAAGTGGCACTTAAGATTATCAAGCTGGGCATGGACACCAAGGAGATTATTGCGCAATTTGAGGCAGAACGGCAGGCCCTGGCGTATATGGAACATCCCAATATTGCCCGTATTTTGGATGTTGGAGCCACCGACACGGGCCGCCCTTACTTCGCGATGGAATTGGTGAATGGCATTCCCATCACCGAGTACTGTGATCAGGCACGGCTGTCAACGCGTGACAGGCTCGAGTTGATTACGACGGTCTGCGATGCCGTCCAGCATGCTCATCAAAAGGGGATCTCGAGAGTTATTGAATCGGCAACGCCCAGAGAACCGACCGGCAGACCAGGCCGATGTCGAAGACCTACGATCGTGGGAGTGGCGGTACCTTTGGCAACTTTGCCTGGACAATGCTTACGAGGTCTTATTGGAGTCGAAGGGTCGCGAAGTTACAGGGCTGTCGGTATCCCACACCGGACGCTACCTGGCGGCCAGTTGCGGAGATCATATCTTTGTCCGTGACCTGATCGACGACGTTCCCGTCGCAGATTTTCCGGGGAGTCACGCGATATTCTCGCCCACGGAAACGCTCTTGGCCTATTGGGCTCCAAACATCGACGACAAGCGTGAGGGAAGTTTTCGACTTTGGGACGCGACGTCGATGCAGGTCGTCAATAACGCGCTATTGAATACGGGGCGCGGCATTCGCGGTGTGGGTTTTTCGGCCGACGGGCGCACCTTGGTCGTCGCAACTGCAAATTGGAATCTGCGCCACGCAAGCCAATTGATCCTGGTGGAGGTCGCGACGAGCAATCTCATCAATGCGTTTGCAGCGCCGCAAATGGTTCCGGGCGAAGGGTACCCATTCGCAATGGCCGGCGACATGAGTTTGGTCGCACATGGATCCGGGACCGCCCGCAACAGCTTCGTTCGCGTCGTTGACCCTCAGACCGGCGATGAGTTGTGGCGATCGACTTCGGCTCCGATAGGGGAATGGATCGAATGTCTGGCAATTTCTCCCAACAATCGACTGCTGGTGATCGGCCATGGGTGGGCCCAACCGACACTGGAGGTCTGGGACATTGATAAACGTTCAAAAGTCGCTCAGCTGGTGGGTCATATGGCTTACGTCCGTGACGTCGTATTCGCGGATCAGCATACACTCGTTTCCTGCAGCGCACGACCAAACCGTGCGAGTCTGGGATCTGGAAGACGTGGCCCACATTCCATCACCTCAAGTCTATCGCGGTCACAAGAGTCAAGTTGGGCATGTTGCCGTGCTGCCAACGGGTGAAATCATTAGCGGCAGCGCATCCGGTCGCATTTTTAAATGGGATGTGACCGCCACGCGAGATTGGCGGTCGCCTCGATTTCGCTTTGACAGTCAGAATATGAAATGGCGAATCAAGCCCGATCAATCTGCGCTAATTGGCTGTGACGAAGAGGGTGTGGTGTCGGAATGGACCGGCGACCAATACGATCGGCCGCGTGAATTGTTTCAATTGGGTCCAGGATTCTACCGCGGTTCCCTATCTCTCGACGCCAGCAAGCTCGCCGTGGGCTACCAGGATGGAAAAGTCGAGCTTTGGGATATCGAACGTCAGGAAAGGATTCGCTCGCTGGACTTGGGTGGCGGTGCGTTGTTGCCCGATCAGTTTTATGCCAACGATCAGATCGTCGAGGTGATGAGTGAAGGCTATTGGGGTTCGAAGTTCCTCTGGGACATCCGACGTAACCGCAAGATGTTTGATTGGTCTCATACCGACAACTTGATTTCCCTGGACGGTACGGTGGGCGTGTCGTTTTACGACGGCCAGATCGAAATGACGGATTTCAGCGGTGCGGCCCCTGCAACACTCCCTGAACACTGGAGTAAGAGTTTTCCCTTCGGTCGTGTCGCGATCTCCCCCAACGGTCGTCTCCTTGGAACCGTGGATCCCTCGCGAACGGTGCAGATTTTCGACTTGCAGCAGCGCAAAACGCGTCATGCAGATGGGCACTGGATTTCTGGTCGGCCCCAGCTCCGTCTACTTCTCACCAGACAACCGACGGATCATTGCGGGAGGCGTCTCTCCCTACAGCATCATCATGTTCGATACGGAAAGCCACCAGCGAGTGATAACGCTGGAATCGGTTGGCGATACTCGGCGTTGGGCCAGGTTCTCGCCAGACGGCAACATCGTCTACGCTCAAGATGAAGCCGATATCGTCTATGGCTGGCGAGCCCCTTCTTGGGAAGAGATTCGCCGGTACGAGGAGACACACGGTGTCCAATGATTCGGCGCAGCGTTGACCGGTCACGATGAATTGCGCAAGTGCTGAGATGACGCGATTGTCGGGCGATGAGCCAATTCTCGCCCTCCCAAGCACATGCTGTCGCGACATCGCTCTTGGCGACGGTTTTTCTCAATTTCTTTGGCAGTCTGCCCCAGCCAGAATCCGCACTCTAAGTAGTGACGTTCGCTGAAGTCCGCTCCTTGGGCGAGCACCAGCGCCCTCGCCCCACCATCTCGAAAGGACGATGCAAGATGATTCAGCCCCCCATTCATCGACAAATGTCGCGAGTATCCCTTGATTGCCCGATGGCGAAAGCAAGGAGCATGAACGTGTCCTTGTCCCTTCTGCAACCAAGGTCGAGTCGACTCGCGACCTCAAGACTATCCCTGCTGTCAATCCTGCTGGCGAGTGTCTTCCTTGGCCGTCTGGCCCCCGCACAACAACTGATGTCCGACGCCGATCGAAACTTCGACAGTTATCCCATCGGGACTGCGCCTGACATCGACCAATTCCTGGGTGGATGGAAGTATCCGGCTAAACTCGCCGCACACTGGGAAGGTGACTCGCGAGAGAAATACGATTCCCTGTTTTCCATCGTAGATACGTCGACCATCGATCCGACTCGAACAGGACATTCGCTGGCCATTATCGAATCGCGGAAGAGCGGGCAATATAAATACAACGCCTTGCAGTATGTTTTGGATCCGATCATCCCGGAAGGGGAGGATGGATTTGTGCGATTTAACTTCGAGGCCTACGTGCGTGATGTTGAAGGGCAAGATTGGAGAGGATATGTCGACCTATCCGGAGACCACGGATTCGGCGGCATCAGCACGCAGACCGACTTAGGCACACAGCTTGGCTGGACTCGCAACGGTGACCTTGAGGCGCGATCCTGTCGGCCGGGTACGGACTGTAACGGAAGTCAGTATGTCGCAACGAAGATCGTCAGCGACTTTCCCAAGGACCAGTGGCAGCAGATACAAGTTGACTACGACATGAAAAACGACCAGTACGATGTCTATTCGGCGCCGGAAGGAGAGGAGTTGCAGCTGATTGGCGAGGACCTTCGCATTCGCTCTCAGAACCAAACACATCTGGACTTCATCACGATTTCTTCGCTTGACGAGGGCGGGGAAGCCTATCTCGACAACTTCAGCCTCGAATTCATTTCCACGCTGCCTGCCGTTTCCATTAGCGGCGCCAACGGCGTCTATCAGCAAAACTTTGACGAAGCTTTGGGAGTCGATGGAGCAAGAAATCAGCCCATGCCGACCGGTTGGGCGGGTGGTCCCAATTCGGATCGAGGGTTTGACGTAGCAATGACCAGATCGTTTCCAGCAGGGAGGACGCCAAGCGGGACCTTGCTACTCGGTGCTGGCGGAGACGACGATCCCGACCGTGCGCTGGCAATTGGCGTGGGGCGTTCCATGGAGTCCGGCACAATCCAGTTCCTGGCCGACGTGACCGGAGCGAATGCCAATACACTGCAGTTGGCCTTTGACCTGGAAGCTTGGGATGCCGGGACGGGCAGTGACACGGCAGATCCCGGCGTTGCCTCATTCCAGGTCACGGTAGACATCGACTCGGGCGACGGCTTCCAACCGTTCTTGGACCTCGGTCGTGTGGCCACGGGCGAACTCCAGCCGCCAACCGGTGATTACCTCGATGGCAACGATCCGGCCAATCGTATCGCCTTTGACAGTGGCCTCTTGAGTGCCGACATTCCGGTCGGTTCCCAATTGCGATTTCAGTGGACTGTCGACAATTTCAATGAGTCGCGAGGTTGGGTCTTTGGTGTCGACAACTTCTCGCTGTCATTATTCTCCGAACTCTTGGGCGACTTATCTGGTAACGGCGTGCTGGACGTCGACGACTTGAATGCCTTGACGGTGGCGATCCAATCCGGCAGCACCGAACCTCAATACGATGTCGACGGTTCGGGCATGGTCGACTTGGCCGACCGACAGCACTGGGTGACGAATCTGAAGCAGACTTGGCTGGGCGATGCGAACCTGGACGGCGTCTTTGACAGCGGCGACTTGGTCGCGGCGTTTTCCGCCGGCGAGTACGAAGACACGATCATCGGCAATTCGACCTGGTCGACGGGCGACTGGAACGGCGACGCAGAGTTTGATTCCGGCGATCTGGTCGAAGCCTTCGGCGAAGGTGGCTACGAAGCCGGACCACGAGCGGCCGTGACCGCCGTGCCTGAGCCGGCGTCCGTGACGACGGCCGTTGCGGGGCTTTTGGCCTTGATGTATCGGCGCCGACGACAGGCATGAAGGCCCTGCGCCGGGTGACTTTGGCTTCTTTCTTCCTCAAAGGCGATGGATTAGACTTGGAGCGTAACGCCTCGCTGTCCATTCCGTGTGACGAGATCAAGACGCGATCCTTGAAATGCGTTTCGGACGGGTGCGTCGTTTGGCCAGCTCTGCCGCAGACGGACTGGGGTGCCGCCGGGTTCATCGCCACGTCGCTCAGGACTGCCATCATGGGACCAGTTGGTGAGCTTCATCGTCTTGAGTACATAAGAAAGATCGTCGTCAACAATGCACTCTGAGCAGCTCGAATTCGATATCACGCCGACTGAAGAACAATTGCGGCAGTTGGAACGTGTTTTTCAATTCTTCCCGAGTCCAGTTGTCGAGCCCCGCACATTGTCCAAAGAACAAGTCGCGCAATTCAATTCTGAAGGATTCGTCCGCGATCTTCCCGTATTCGAAGCGGATCAGATCGCCACGCACCGAAGCTATTTCGACGGCCTCTTGCGGCGGGTCATGGCTGCTGGTGGCGACGCGTACTCCATTAGCACCGCCCACCTGCGGTACGGCCCTGTCTATGACATGCTCACGGACCCGCAGATCGTTGCCTATGTGACCGACCTGCTGGGACCTCATGTGGTTGGCTGGGGTTCACACTATTTCTGTAAGCTGCCGGGCGACGAAAAGGCGGTTGATTGGCATCAGGATGCCAGCTATTGGCCCATGACTCCTACCAAGACCGTCACGGTTTGGTTGGCTATCGACGATTGCGATCTGGACAACGGCTGCATGCAATTCGTGGCCGGTTCGCAACGTCTGGGGCATTGTCTGCACGACAGCTCCGGTAGCTCGTCGGACAGCGTCTTAGGCCGGGGAATTAAGGGGATTGAGGCCGTCGGCAAGATCGTGGACAACCCGCTGGCTGCCGGGCGGATCTCCATCCATTCGGATCTTTTGATCCATGGGTCGGCGCCCAATCGATCTACGCGGCGACGTTGTGGACTCACCCTCCGATACTGTGCCGCCGACGTCAGAGCGGGCCTGGGCTGGCAGCGGAAAGGTGTGCTGGTTGCTGGCGAAGGTGCTGACGGGCATTGGACAAATCCACCACGACCTCACGCCGAATGACGGTGCGTCGCACGACAGAAATCCATGGAATTCGCAGCGACAACGCAGAACACACCGCAATTGCGTTCAGTACCGCGCATGGCATTCACTTTCCGCGCTCTGAAAAAACCTGCAGCCTTTGATTCGTCGACCTAATGCCGCATGGCATCTGTTATACTGTCGGCTTGGCAAAACAAAGCATCCGACGAAGGAAGGCGGTCATCCGCAGTGCCGAGATAAACGGCAGCCGGTGGCGGTTGTCCGGCGTCGGGGCTCCTCGGAGGGGAAACACGCCAACGCGGGTGAGCGACGGTGTTGCCCCCATCGCAACGGATGGTGCAGAATCGTCGATGGAGCTTCGCATACGGCAAACTGAGTTGATGGATGCCCCGGATTTGGACGAGGGGCTCCACCGCGAAGCCCTGCGCGGATTGTCGCGTGTCAACTGGATCAGCGCGACCGTTTCCGTCCTTTGGTCCGCGATGCGGCCGCTGGCTGTGCGTACTCGGACACTTCGCGTGCTGGACGTGGGCTGCGGCGCCGGAGATGTCTTAATCGGCGTAGCTCGCCGCGCCGCCGCAGAGGGCATCGAGCTTCAGGGAGTGGGCTGCGACATCAGTCCCACGGCGATCAAACATGCGGAGCAGTTAAGTGCCGTAGCGGCTCGGCAGATTGAACGGCCCTTGAACTTAGAATTTCGCGTAGCGGACTGTTTGCGAGACACCTTGCCCGCTCCATTTGACGTCACGATGTGCTCGCTGTTTTTGCACCACCTGAGTGACGACGATGCTTGTCAGTTGTTGCAGCGAGCACCAGTCGGCGACTGCGGCGGTAATCGTGGACGATCTCTGCCGTACGCGGTACGGATACATGTTGGCCTGGTTGGGGACTCGCTTGCTTTCACGCTCGCGGATCGTGCATGTCGACGGGCCGCGATCGGTCAAAGCGGCCTTTACCATGGATGAACTCAGGTTGCTCGCCAAACGCGCGGGACTAGGCGGCAGCGTCATCAAGCCCCATTGGCCGTGCCGCATGTTTTTGCATTGGAGCCAAATATGAGCGGGCCTGGCATGGAGCGTCCCGGGCCTGCTCGCGATTGCCTGGATCTGTCGTGGGATGTGATCGTAATCGGTGCCGGACCGGCCGGCGCATTGGCAGCGTATCTGTTGGCTAAGCATTCGTTGCGGACACTGTTGGTCGAAAAAGCGGAGTTTCCCCGCGCAAAAGTGTGTGGCGGTTGCGTCAATCTACGTGCGTTGGATGCACTACAGCGTGTCGGATTGGGGGCGCTGTGCGACCAGTTCGGCACACACCGATCAAACAACTCGCGCTGCATTGCGGTGGCGCGTCAGCGCAGGTCGCCTTGCCCCCGTGTCGTGCGATTTCGCGTGAGGCGTTTGATGCGGGATTGGTTGCTCATGCAATTAGGGCAGGGGCCCAGTTTCTATCCGCTGCGACGGCAAGTGTCCTGCCCTGTGATGCTGCGGGCAGCGGTACAGGGCCGGCACGGTATGTGCATGTGAGGCGGCAAGGGCAAGCCGAGACAACGATTGCGGCAGGGCTCGTACTAGCGGCGGACGGATTGGGCCATCCCAGCCTCACGGCATTGCGCCAATTCCGCACTGCCGTAGCCCCCGGGACACTAGTCGGATTGGGGGCGCAAATCCCGTGTGCCAAATGGCCCACATCCGGGGAGACCATCGACATGGCCGTTGGACGGCAAGGTTATGTCGGCATGTTCAAGTCGAAGGAGAATCGGTGAACGTGGCTGCTGCCGTACATGTGAACGCGATACGAACGCTTGGAGCTGCGGGCGCGTTGGCTTCGATTTTGCGCGACGCCAGGCGTGTGCCCTATCCGCTTCCCGATGTTGACTGGCGCGGTACTCGGGCATTGACCTGCGATGCTCAGCGTGTTGCCGATACTCGTCTATTCTTGTTGGGCGACGCGACGGGGTATGTCGAACCGTTCACAGGCGAGGGCATTGCGTGGGCGCTCGCATCGGCGTCGGCCGTGATTCCGTTGGCGGTCCAGGCCTGCCGCGCATGGACACCTCACCTGGCGGACGCTTGGCAAAAGTATCACACGTCGACAAAACGCCGCGAGCACATCGTATGTCGAACGGTGGCAAAGCTGCTCCGCCGTCCATTCGTCGCAAGGTCCACCGTAGGATTGTTGAGTCTTTGGCCGGATTTGGCGACGCCCGTGGTGCGCCGGGTCAACGGCCTTCACACAGTCAGGGAGATTGCCCCGTGAATCCCATGCTCATCCGCGGTCTCGGCACGGCCGTGCCACATCATTGGATCGCCCAAGAGGATGCGGCGACGATCGCCCAGTTGTTTCATGCGGCAGGACCGAAAGCGGCAAACGCGGTTAGTCTGCTATATCGTCGTGCGGGAGTTCAGTCGCGACACTCGGTCGTGCTCGATTCGTCGACCAACGGTGATCCTGCGCGGCAATCGTTTTATCCGGCGGCAACTTCTACAGCAGATCGCGGACCGGTGCTGTCCGAACGGATGCAGCGGTTCGAGCAAACGGCGGGACAATTGGCGGTGGCGGCGGCGCGGCGAGCCCTAGGCGAGGCCGAAGTGGATCCCCAACACATCACGCACCTGATCACGGTGTCTTGCACGGGCTTCGCGGCCCCAGGATTCGACCTGGAGTTGTGTCGCGAGTTGCCACTGCCTGGGTCCGTCGCGCAAACTCAGATCGGTTTCATGGGCTGTCATGCGATGCTCAACGCGCTCCGCGTGGCGCATGCCATCACGGCTGCTAATCCCGCTGCCGTGTTGCTTGTCTGTGCCGTCGAACTCTGTAGCCTTCATCACCAGTATGGCCGGCATGCAAATCGCATCGTCGCGAATTCGCTATTCGCGGATGGGGCGGCGGCAACCGTTTGTTCAGCCCAACTGCCGTCGACTCGAGCCGACTGGCGATTGCTGGCGAACGGATCGGTCGTGATTCCGAATACCTTGGCGGAGATGACCTGGAAAATAGGCGATCACGGATTCGAAATGTCACTCTCGGCGCGTGTGCCGGACATCATCCGCGCGGAGTTACGAGACTGGATGCAGTCGTGGTTGGCCGAGCAGGGCCTGACGCTGAACGAAGTGCGGCGGTGGGCGGTCCATCCGGGCGGCCCTCGTATCCTGGACGCCGTGCAAGACGCGCTAGGGCTGGAGCCAGTCGCTTTGACGGCCTCTCGAGAGGTACTCAGCGACTACGGCAACATGTCATCGCCCACGGTCATGTTCATTTTGGAGCGGCTGGGAACGATGTGCGGTGAAGGGCCCTGTGTCATGGTTGGCTTTGGGCCGGGATTGGCCATTGAAGCCGCCTTGTTGGCCTGAGGGCTCGACAGTGGCGATGGCGCCGTCATGAGGACAAAACCATTGTCCGGCCGGACCAAGCAACGGCGCTGGCAGAAGTACGAGGTCACCGACGATCGCGGCCGAAAACAGCCCGACCATCATCCAGGCAAACCGCGCCGTCGGCAAAAAGCCGCTGAGGGCAAACACGGACATGCCCAAGGCGCGGAGATCACGGACGTTTGTAGCATCGCCACTCCGCAATGGCGATAGGCGTCCTGCACGGCTTCTCGGCGCCGTTTTCCACGTTCCAGACCACGCTGAAAATAGGCCAGGAAGTGCAACGTATCATCAACAGCGACGCCCAAGGCCACGCTGGCGGTCATCACCGATCCGATATCGACAGGCAACCTCCACCAGCCAAACGCGCCAAACAGCAACAAGGTAGGAAATACGTTGGGGATCATCGCCACCAGTCCCGCTCGCACGCTACCCTGAACGATCGTCATGACGACGGTGATAACCAGGAATGCTGTCAAGAAACTGTTTCTTAAGTCCAGCATCAAGCGGCGCTGGATTTCGTGCACCAACGGCATAGTCCCCGTCGCGTGGAGCGCGACGCCGCCAAGCGGCTTTCCTTGGGCGTCCACCAACTCGCCGCTAAGCTCTTGATGCACGCGGTTTAGTAAGCGGGCGTAATCGCAGTCCACTAGTGAACTTACGAATCCGCGCAAACGCCATTGCTGCACCTTGCCGTCGTCGGCGAGCAGCCGTCGTTCGACCAGCATAGGCGTTGCTGCCAAAAGGGCTCGATCGACGACGCGATTAACCAACGCGATTTGTTGAGGATCACCGGCTGGCGCGACGGGCAGTGGAGGTAAGAACGTCAACGGCGACATCGTTGACTGGACGAGGTCGTTGTGTTGCAATCGAGTTTCCAAGCGACGGACGTAATCGAGACGCTCGCTTGGCCGCAGCAGGCAGTCGTCATTAAACGCAATTAGGACTTCCAGCGGCACCGGCGCCGCGACGTGGGCCTCCAACCAGCGATAGTCTGCCAGAATGCGACTGTCCGGGGGGAAGAGTGTTTCAATGCGCACCGAGGTCTTGAGTCGCATCAGGCCGACACCGGCAACGCACATCACCAGCAGAAACACCGTCGTAACGGGCGTCTTTACCTTTGCCAGGTAGGCGACCACGTATCGCCAACTCGTTGACAGTTCACCGTCGGAACTCGATTCGCTCGATGACCGCGGTGGACGCGACCTCACCGGCACGCGCGCAGCAGCCAACGCCGCGGGCACCAGGGTGAGTACGACTCCCGTCGTGATGATGACACCTGCCGTGGAATAGGCTCCAAACGCCTTTATCGGCGAGAGATAGCTGACCATCAGCGACGCCATGCCCACGGCGGTTGTTCCTGCCGAGAGCAGACACGGCATCCAACCGATTTTTAACGCATATCGTGCGGCCGCGTGACCGGGACTACCGCTGGGAGCATCACGGTAGTAGTTGACTAAATGGACCGCCCCGGCCAGAGATAGCACCTGAACCAAGGGAGCGAGCACAACCAACAGGGCGCTCATCGTGTCGCCGCAGAGGGAAATCAAGGCGAGTGTTACGGCTTGGCAATAGACAGATACCAGAAACACAATCAAGGTTTCTCGCCACGAGCCCAAACACAAGAGGGCGACGAAGAACACGACCACCGAGGACGGAATGGCCAGACGCTGTAGTGTGGCCTGACTGGCGCAGTCGACCGAGAGACCGTCAATCACCGGTCCTGCCAGGTACTGGGCCACCGGCCCACGCCACACTGATGATAGATAACCTCTTGGATGCGTGGGACCAGTTCGGACCTGCGCCGTAGACCCGCCGGCGTAAATCCTACGATTAAACACGTCGTGCGTTGATCGACACCGACAAGCGTGCCACGAAGGCGTCGTGTAATGTCGCTGGCCGGGATTCCCCGAGCCGCTAGTTCTCGGGCAACTTCGCGTCCTGAGGTTACTTGGTCAAACAGCCAGTCTTCGCCATGGAAGAAGCTTGCATCCGTCCGCAGAACATGAGTCACGTCGTCCAATTGCGTGTTGTCGATGTCACAGCCGGTCCAACCGACGATGGCCACGTCCCCAGAGCCAAAGTCGCGTGCGAACTGATCGTATTCGACCCGGCTCGGATCGGTAACGGGCGCCCAGTCGAGCGGGGAATTGGCGTTGCCTTCGGTCGCTTTCTTGGCTTCCAAGACAATCGTGGGCAACAGCAGCAAGCCGTATGCCAGGACCAGTCGCAGTCGGCGCTGTTGTATGCCCACCCCCACCTCGTATTTCGCTTGCCCTTTAAGCCGCGTGACGCCCTGTCGCGCTGCGTTGGATCGTTGACGACGGTGCGTCGTCCGTCGCGAGCTTTCTCCGCGCCAACGGCCCCCACGGTATGCCGGGATAACCTGGTACGACAGCTTGATAGAGGCGGTATGGACGGCCTAAATAGAACGCCAAACGTTCGTCCTTGAGGTAACTTCCAATCAAAATGTAAACCGTCCAAAGCCCTGTCAACAACGCATGGTCCCAGGACATTCGGCCGGTGAACCAGATGAGTCCCAGGAAACTCAAATAGATCGGATGACGCAGCAAGCGATACCAGCTCGCGGAACAAAGTCTCGTCGCGGCAGAGGCCGTCGTCGGACCCAATGCCACCAAGGGGTGAGTCCCGTTTGATAGCCCAGTCCCGACAGATATAAGCTGTAAAACAGCGCTGCCCAGGACGCGTAAAAGCAAACTTGCATGATTTGTGCCGCCAAGCCGTGTAGTTCCCACACCACGTGGCTGCTGCCGCGCCAAAAATGGAACACGACAGCCAGGCCCAGACACGTTGCCGCACAAAACAACAATCCGTAAAATTCCGCCGCCACGTAGCGCGTCAGACGGCGTTTCGTGAGCGGATGCAACAACACGCTATGCACGACGGCAAACTGCAGAGCCAGAAGTGAATCAATCAGTAACCACGAGGACGGCTGTGCGGAAACACCATTCTTCAGGAAATTGAACAGGTACCATACCGTGACGAAGAAGCCACCTTGCGTGGCAAGGCCAACCGCAATGCCCAACGCCCGGGCGATCTTTCGCTCATGACGCAGCGAGTTTGCCGCCACGTCGTGCAACTGCTCTAGGTCATCCATGACTCAATGATTCGCCGAGTGCGTCCTTATGCGTCGTCCGTTGCCTGCCCGGTTGTGATCGCGTCAGCGGGTTTCTCTGCGATAAAGCATCCATACTGCATCGCGCCAGAACGGTAGGCCTCCAAGATCGTGTCAAATCGCTCGAGGAAGACAACGGCATTCTTGTCGATCAAAGGCGCCAGCCAACCGACACCAGTACGCGCGACGCGGCGACGGCAAATCTCCCAAGTTTGGGCCACATTCACGGTCCAGTCTCGCGTCGCAACTATTTTCATTCCCGAATCCTGAAACCAGGAAACGTAATCTTGTTGGGTTCCCAGCGATGGACAAAAAAAGCCTTCGCAGACGTCACGTACTTGTTGCTTCGCACGCGCCAGTCATCCCGCTCACCCGCCAACCAAGCACATATCGCCATCCGACCGCCAGGCGCAGCCAGGCCGCTGCCCGCTGGAAGAATGCCGACTTGTCGAACAGGTGTTCCGTGCATTCGATGCTCCAAAGCAGATCCAGCGAGCGGGGTGCCGCTTCGTACGCTTCCGCATCGACCCGCTTGAAGCAGGTCGTCCGGTGGACACGGTGCCAGCGACTGGACGTCGCAGCCCAGCAACGTTGTAGCGGACTAAGCGTGACCCCGGTGACCGAGCACCCGTAGCGTTTTGCCAAATGGATCGACGAACCTCCCATCCCGCATCCCACATCCAGGACTTGTAAGCCCGGCGTTACGCCCGCCAACTTCGCCAGTTCGTCGGTCAACTGCAACTGCGCTTGGGCGATGTTTTCGTCACCGTACCACAATCCGTGGTGAATGTGCGGACCCCAGAGCAAACGATAAAAAAGAGTCGAAACGTCATAGTGTCTTTGAATGACGTGTTTTTGTACTGACGGGCAAGAGATCATAAGAAAGACCGTAGGAAGGTGACTCTGTATTGTGAATCCGCAGCCACTCACTGCGTGCTGGAGAGGGCGTGCGCCACGCAGGTATGGACGCGGAACGATACGTATAGGCATTAGCGACTTGTGCGGTCTCGTTCTGCCACACTTGCGGTTCCCGCCACCCAGAGGTCGCCGTAGATCGTCAGTTGATCGGCAACACCTACCGCCCCGAACGCTTTGCTGAATGGCTTCATGCCATAATCCGTCTGGTTAATGCTGAAGTTCCCGCGCAGATGCGTCCAACCATTCTTTTCCTCGGCATCCGCGGCGACCGTTAGTTTGCGTGTGACGCCATGCAACGTGAACTCGCCGGCCAATTGATATATTGGCAAACCACGGTTACTGGCTTGCGACGTGCGTTTCGCGGAATCAATCTTAAAGACGGCGGTGGGGAATCGCTCCACATCCAAGACGGCTGAACCGAGCATGTTTGCGTTGACTTGCTGCTGAGTTGCGGCATCGGTCGCACCGTCCAGTCCGATGTACTTTCGCGCCGCATCCGTGTCGGCGCAATACGATGACATGTCGAAAACGATTTGGCCCGCGCCCTGTGACGCCCCCAGCCGCAAAGAACCGGCCTTAACCATTCCTTCCACGGCGTGCTCGTGACCCAAGCCCGTCTTGAAGACGTGCGTGTATACTCGACTCCCCTTTAAATACAGGTCGCCGGACGCGTAGCTGGGAGTTGCTTCCGCTCGCGTGGCATCGATTTCCCCGGGGGCAGCCGCCGCCTGTGACGCTAGCAGCATCGTCAGGCACAAGGGGACGAGCAGTGAACAGATCGGCCTACCGCGAACCATGGGAACTCCTTTCCCGGGATGAACCATTCGCCACACAACCGGAATTGCCATTGCGGATACCATGAAAAAACGTCAATCGCCGACGGCGACCGCGATCTCAGGGTGTTCCCCGTCCCCGGATCGCCAAGATTTGCAGCTAGGTATACACGCTTTGCTGCACGATGGGTAGATGCAAAAGATTGCAGTGGGGTTCCGCGCCTCGCCACAATGTTGGGCAGCCACGCCACCATCATTGGGGGCAGATACTTGAGCCGACCGGCGCCAACGGTTACAACTCAGCCCAACGTGTAAAGCGATGCCTGAAGGCGGATGCGTCGCAGCGATGATTCCCAGATCGGACCAACCGTTTCCCGCCACATTGTTGCCGATCGGTGCTACGGGTTGCCGATCGGTGCTACGGGTTGCCGATCGGTGCTACGGGTTGCCGATCGGTGCTACGGGTTGCCGATCGGTGCTACGGAGCTCATTGATGATACCTAATCAAGTTGATCGACGTGTTTTCCTGCAGGGCCTGGCCGTCACGGCCACCTCGGTTGCCGTAGGAGGTCGCACGTGGGGCCAAGCGGAGACAGGGCAGCAACCTTTTGGGAATTGGCCCATCGGAATCCAAAGCTACTCTTTGCGGAACTTTCCCGTTGAGCGGGCGATTCGCCATGTTCAGGGATTGGGCCTACATAATCTGGAATTCTTCAGTGGTCATTTTGCCTTGGATTCATCCGATGAACAAATCGATCGGATGCTGGCCACCCTGCGCGGGGCTCAGATTCAGCTACGCGCGCATGGCGTCAATGGGTTTACGGCCGATCATGCGGCGAACCGGGCCGTATTTGAATTTGCACGCAAGGCTGGGATCCGCAACATCACCGCCAATCCTGAGCGAGATTCGTTCGATAGTTTGGACAAGCTGGTCGACGAATATGACATCCGCATTTGCATTCACAACCACGGTCCGGCGCGCTTTACGATGGGCTGGACGACGTTGTCAGTGCGGTGAAAGGACGCCACAAGAACATTGGCGCCTGTGTCGACACGGGGCACACTCTACGTAGCAATCAAGATCCGGTCGCATGGGTCAAGACGTTAGGTCCCCGCGTGTTCGCGTTGCATTTGAAGGACGTCGCCCAAAAAACGGCGCAGACGCACGATGTGGTCATCGGCTCGAAATATCTGGCTCTCGTCGACTTGTTCAAATCGCTGCAGGACATTGGATTCCCTGAGGACGGCTCGATTTCACTCGAATACGAGTCGAATCCCGATAACCCGATCGACGACATCAAGCAGTGTCTGGTCGCCGCGGCCGAAGCGATCGACAAGTTAGGCTAGGGCTTGGCCGTCTGGCACAGTCGCTGTAGATCGTCGAAGAAGCCGGGATAGGTCTTGGCCGTACAGCCCGGGTCCTTGATCACGACACCAGGAGTGCGAAGGCCCACCAGCGATAGGCTCATCGCCATCCGGTGGTCGTCATACGTATCGATCGCGGCGGCGTGGAGAGGGGCAGGATGAATGGTCAGTCCCTCGTCGGCTTCGTCGACTCGGGCGCCCAATTTGCGTAATTCGCACGCCAGGTCGCCGATGCGGTCCGTTTCCTTATGGCGAATATGCCCAACGCCAGAAATGCACGTAGGCCCCGTGGCAAACAGTGCGACTGCCGCCAGGGTCTGCACGGTGTCGCTGATCGCATTCATATTGACGTTAATTCCCTGCAGCGCCCCGCCTTGGACTTCCACATAATCCGGACCGTACTGCACTTGGCACCCCATTTGTTCCAGACAATCGCAGAAGGCAACATCCCCCTGGAGTGCGCCGCGCGCAAGGCCCAGCACACGCACGCACCCACCGGTAATGGCGGCGGCGGCCCAAAAGTAGCTGGCGGCTGAGGCATCCGGTTCAATGGCATACGCCGTGGCGGTATACGCCGCTTGTCCCGGCACTCGTAGCACATGGTCGCTCCAGTCGACGCCGACTCCAAAGGACTCCATCACCCGACACGTCATGGTGACATAGGGCTGCGACACCAGCTGGCCAATCACTTCGATCTCGACCGGCTGACGGGCATACGGGGCGGCCATCAGCAGCGCCTGAGGAACTGGCTGGACATATCGCCCCGGATAGGGACGATCCCACCGCGCAGTCCGTGGGCATGGACGGTCACGGGAGGACACCCCGTGCCAGGATCGGAGCGAACATCGGCACCTAGGTGGTTGAGTGCATCGAGCAAGTCTTGGATCGGTCGCTGACGCATGCGGGCCACGCCATCGAGACGAAAAACGCCCTGTCCCAAACAAGCCAGCGCGGTCAGAAAGCGGACCGTCGTGCCACTATTGCCGACGAACATTTCGGCTTGTGACTTGGGTAGTCGTCCCACCGCAACCGACCACGGTCGCGCCACGACGCCTCAATGTCTGACGTCAGCTCGATCCCTAGCCGCTGCAGGCTTTGGATCATGACGCGCGTATCATCGCTGTCCAGTACGCCTGTCAAATCCGATCGGCCATGTGCAAGCGCGGCACAGACGAGCGCACGATTGGTGATACTCTTTGAACCCGGCGGCCGGATGACGCCGACGATACGGGAAACCGGTTGGATTTCAATCGATGAGGTCATCAGAAACCAGGATAGCGACGACGAAATGTTCGTGTTTTGGCCGGCCATCGACGTCTTGACCGCCAGAACCTGCTCAGCTGCCATGCGGCGAATCCGTCGTCGACGACAGCGAACAGCTCATGGGGAGGTCGCGATTTTCCATAGTGACTTATCGCTGCGCACATATAAGGCGCCGTCTGCTACGGCCGGTGACCCTTGTATGGATTCACCAAAATCGCTGGTACCGACGACCTCGCCTTTGTCGCTCAAGTCAACGACCTGTGCAAGCCCGGCGTCATTTATGCAATACAGGTGCTTGCCAACTAGTACGGGAGTTGCCCAAAAGGATCCCTTTAATCGCAACTGCCATAGTAACTTGCCGTCTGCTAAATCGGCACAGCTTAGCACCCCAGCGCCGTTGATCGCGTACACACGGTCATCGGAAACGATGGGGCTGGACGGCCCCGGGTTGAGCCGGTTGGAAGTCCAGCGAATCGATGGCCCCGCGCCATCGCTTGGCAATTCCAGTGCGATCGTACCTTCGGCGGGCAGCAAGATCTGGCCGGGCAAAGTCACCACCGAGGGGATACCTCCCGCATCGCTGGGGAAGGTCCAACGACGGAGGCCGCTGTGCAGGTCATGTGCGTCCAGACCGTCGCTCGATTTTACTAACACGATGGATTGCCCCTGCGGCGTCTGCGTCACGACCGGCGACGACCAGTTGGCACGCCGGGGCCGCTCGATCTGCCAACGTGTCTCGCCGGTAGCCGTGTCGATGGCCGCCACAAACGAATCTCCCTGATTCTCGACTTGCACGACGACCGTGCGGTCGGCAACGACCGGCGAGGACGCCATACCTACGTCGTTGCCCGCCTTGGGGAAGTCGAAAGCCAGGCCACGGTACCAGCGCAGGTTACCGTCCAGATCCAAGCAGACGAGATCGTTCGACGAAAAAAACGCGTAGATTGCTTCACCGTCACTAGCGGGCGTCGGGGCCGCGTTGGCGCTGGTGGGATGCGACTGCGTGCGACCAGTCGCCCAGAATTGTCGTTCCCACAGCTGCGATCCTGTCGTCGCGTCAAAGCAAAGTACGTGCAAGCGGTCCTGATCGTAGCCGCTGGAGCAGGTCACGATCACCCGCCCCTGCACGACAATTGGGCTGGACGGCCCTCGCCCGGGCAATGCCGCTCGCCAAGCCACATTCTTGTCTTCGCTCCACTCCAGTGGCAAACCTTGTTCGTCGAGCGCGGCGCTGCGGCCGTCGCGCCCGCGAAACTGTACCCATTCGGCCGCGCTGGCCAGAGTGGCAAAAGGAAGCAGGCACAGCAAAAATGTCTTGGATATCGCTGCAAATTTCATCGTGCAGTTCCTCACGCAGGATAGGCGAAACGTTGGATCGACCACCGCACGGTGAGCGATTACTCTTGACGACCGTTCTCTGGCAAGATGGCCGTACCGAGGGCATCACAGACGCGCAATTGGAATTTCCAATCTTGCCGCCCACGACTCGGTCTGTTCATTCTGGCAGATCTTCAGCAAGATCGTATTACGCCCCGTTTTGAGCTGACCTTGCCCCTTGTACTGGTCGATGCTCTCGCCGGCATGATAGACGTGATTCGCGGTTAGCAGTTCGCCGTTTAGCCAGACTTTGTTGGCGTTAATACATCCCAATCGCAACTCCACGGGCGGCGCAGCGGGTAAGTCAAAAAAGGCGACGGCGTAAGCCACTGCGCCCATGTGTTTACCGATCAAGTTGTTTAGGTCCATGATGCCGAAATCGTCTTCGGTCGCAGCTTCTGCCCAGCGGACCACCTGGTCTTTGCCGGCGTACTCGGCGTCCAAGTCGATCGTTTCCTCGGGCGGAAAGGCACGATCAAAGCCACCAGAGTTGGTATTATCGAACGGGCCGATCAAGTACCACTGGCGAACGAAGCCAAAATGACCGGCGAGGTCGACAGGTTGATCGCGCTTGCGCAGCGCATCGTAAGCCGCTTGGATCTGATCGATGTCGCGGGCATACTCAAAGGCCGTTTGGTAGGCGGCGATGGCGGCTGCCGGGTCCGCTTGATCGGAGGCCACGGCCGCGCGTTCTAACTGCTGCGCAACGGCCTCGCGCCGTAATTCCAGACTGGGATCGTTCAGGAAGCGGGGAATCCACCGCTGTCGGGCATCGGGATCGATTTGCGTCAGCCATTCGAATGCCAACCGTCGGCTGCGGGACGAGTGGTCCAGTTCAGACAGAAATTGTTCCAGCGCGGCCCGCGGCAGCGGCTGGCCGGCCTCCAGGCGCCGGCCGCAATTGTATCGACGGCAGCACGTAGCCAGTTGTCGGCCAAAGGGTTTTCGTCGGTCATGGCGGCCAGGATTTGCGGCAATTGTTGGGGGGAAGCCGCCGCGACGGTCTGCCATGCGGCGATAGCTGGCTTGTGCCCGGCGCCCTCCTTGCCGACTTGCTGCAAGGCGTTCAGGCTCTCGGTCAACGAATCGGCCGCGATCGCAGGTGCGACAAAGGACAGGACCAGGACGATGATCGTCTGGGGCTGAGCATAACGCACGGTGTCTCCTCCACAGGATTAGGGGGAATTTCGAGTACGGGCAGTATACGCGGTCCCATGCGGACTGGGGAGGGCAGGGGAGCGGCAGCCGGGAATGCCGCGCAGGGATCCGCCCGCTCAGCGAAAGTCGCGCGAACGGTGATTCAACTGGCGCAAGCTGCTCGCCAAGTCCTGCAATCGACTGACAATCACATGAATAATGGACTGACGAATCTCCAGCCGTCCTTCAGCAATCCAGGCAGGACTCCGTCGAGCAATCGCATAGAAACGCTCCCAAGTGCGCTGATGGATCACCAGATTCATCGTACCGGTCTCGTCTTCCAACGTGACAAACGTAATCCCTTTGGCTGTGCTGGGACGTTGTCTGAGCAGGACCAGGCCCGCGACACGGATCGGTTGATTGTGGCGTTGTTCGGCAAGTTGATTGGCCGGACAAATCCCCCATCGCTGCAAAGGATCGCGATAGAACGAAATCGGATGGGCCTTGAGCGATAACCCGGTGGAATCGTAGTCAGCGAAGACGTGTTCCATCGATTCCTGTCGAGGCAAGTCGATGGGAGGATCGTCTACTGGTGCGAGCTGAGCAAACAAAGGGAGGGACTCGTCCTGCTGTCCACTGCGATCTTGTGCCAGGGCTTCCCACAAGGCCTGACGTCGGTCACGACCGAAGCAGGCGAATACGTCGGCCTGACTCAACCGTACCAATACCGCGCGTCCCAGCCGAGTGCGTTGCGAAAAATCGTGCATCGAGCGGAACGGCCGGTCGGCTCGCACTTGTTCAATGATCTGCACATCGCTTTCCGCCAAGCCACGGATCAATCGAAGTCCCAACCGCACAGCGAACGAAGATCGCGGCACGTCGCTGCTTGTATCTGCCGACCAAGGTTCCAAGCTGCAATCCCACCCACTGCGATTAATGTCAATCGGCAGTACCGTGACACCATGCTCGCGAGCGTCACGTACCAGTTGGGAAGGTGCATAAAAACCCATCGGTTGGCTGTTGATCAACGCGGCTGTAAAGGCCGCTGGATAATAGCGTTTAAGCCAGGCGGAGACATAGACCAGCAGCGCAAAACTGGCAGCGTGCGATTCGGGAAAACCATATTCACCAAATCCGCGAATCTGGCGAAACACTTGCTCGGCAAACTCTTCGCTGTCAACCCACGTGGCCGCATGCCATCGAGCAGCTTTTTGGCGAAACTGGTCGATCACTCCGGGCCGCCGCCAGGCCCCCATGGCTCGCCGCAGTTGGTCGGCTTCGCCAGGCGTAAAACCGGCTGCCACCACAGCCAGCCGCATCGCCTGCTCTTGAAAAATCGGAACTCCCAAGCGTCTTTTGCAAGACACGCTTCGAATTGCGTCGCTGGGGTAACTCACCGGCTCCTCGCCCTGCACGGCGACGCAGATAAGGATGAACCATTTGGCCCTGGATCGGACCAGGCCGCACAATGGCCACTTCAATCACCAGATCATAGTAGCAACGTGGCTTGAGGCGTGGCAGCATGCTCATTTGTGCGCGACTCTCGATTTGAAACACGCCGATCGTGTCGGCTCGACAGATCATGTCGTATACCTGCCGGATCGTCCTTGCGGGATCATTGGCCAGCGTCAAGACGCGGCCCGTAATGTTGCTGCACCAGATCGAAACAGCGGTGGATCGCGGTCAGCATGCCCAACGCCAAACAATCGACTTTGAAAATGCCCAGGTGTCCAGATCATCTTTGTCCCACTGAATCACCGTACGATCGGCCATCGCCGCGTTTTCGATCGGGCACCAATTCGCACAGTGGGCCCTGGGTCATCACCATGCCACCGACATGCTGCGAAAGATGGCGAGGAAACCCAGTCAATTCTTCGACCAGATGAACCAGCCGGCGACCGGTCGTCGAGTCCGGATCGATGCCCACTTGCCGGCAGCGTTCTGCCAGTGGTGATTCGCTGCGTGCTAGCCCTTCCACCTGTTTGGCCAAGGCGTCGACACGATCCAGAGACAATCCCAATGCCTTGCCCACATCCCGGATCGCGGAACGCGCACCGATAGGTGATCACGTCGGCGGTCATCCCGCCCGTTCTCGACCGTATTTGTCGTACAAATATTGCAGTACTTCCTCACGCCGCTCATGTTCGAAATCGACATCGATGTCGGGTGCTTCATCTCGTTCGCGACTGATAAACCGTTCGAACAACACGTCCATCCGTTCGGGATCAACTGACGTGACGCCCAGACAGATAACAGACGGCTGAATTCGCCGCGCAACCACGCCCCTGGCAGAGAATGTTGCGGCGGCGGGCGAATCGCACCAAATCCCACACCGTCAAGAAAGTACGCTTCGTAACGCAATTCCTCAATCAACTGCAGTTCATGCTTAGCAGCCGACGCACTTTGTCCGGAATCCCCTCAGGATAACGACTGTCCGCACCTTTCCAGGCCAGCTGTCGCAGATACTGCGAGGGGTCATGCCATGCGGAGCGAGTTCTTCGGGATATTCGTAGCGCAAATTCGTCCAGTGAAAACTGGCAGCGTTCCGCGATTTCGGCAGTCCGCTCCATGGCACCTGGCAGACCCTGGTAAAGGGCTTGGAGGTCGGCCAAGCTTCGCAAATGGCGTTGGGCGTTCGTGAATCGCCAGCGGCCAAGGTCGGCCACGGTGGTGCCTTGACGGATGGCCGTCATCACGTCGTGCAAGGGCAATCGCGCGGGTACGTGGTAATGCACATCGCCAGCTGCGACCAGCGGTAATCCAACGTGCTGCGCCAGCTGCCGAAGTTGTTCGCGTCGCGCATCGTCTGCGGGACCGTGATGGAATTCGGCAAGCAAATACAGACGATCACGAAAAGCATCGCGATAGTCATGGCAATCCTGTCGGGCGGACACCGGATCGTCCACCCCGCGCGACGCGCGATGCGCGGGGGGCAGGATCCCTGCCAACAGGCCCTCGCTGGCCGATAGAATATCATGCTTCGTCAGGATGCATTCTCCCTTGGGAGCCTGTCGACGGCCGACCGTAATCAGGCGGCTGAGGCGTCCGTACGCAGCCCGATCAGGTGCCCATAACACCAACGGCCAGGCATCCTGCGGTAGGATCTCTGCACCCACAATCAACTTCAACGACTGGGCTTTGGCGGCCACATGAGCCCGCACGATACCGGCAAGGCTGTTGCGATCCGTGACCGCCAACGCGGCGTAGTCCAGCTGATGAGCGCGCTGGAACAATTCGTCCGCGTGTGAGGCCCCGACGAGGAAAGAAAAGTTGGTTTTGCAATGGAGTTCAGCGTAGGACATCCCAAGCCGTTTGTTTTCTCAAGGAACCGCAACGTTGCAGGCAAACCGTGAACCGACTGCCGAATCTCACATCGGCTCTGATCATCTCAGATGAACTCACCATGCAGGAACCAACTCGAATCGACCAAATTGCGGAACAACCACAACCGCGCTCCCGTAACACAGTGCACTCGGTAATAATCCCGCCGCACACTGGGACCTCGCCACCAGGCCGTTTCCAGACGTTCAGGCCCCCAAGAGCCCACTACCTGGTGAGACACATCGGCCACGATAAACTGCCCTGGCGCCCCCTGAGGGGACTGCACGAGCATCTGCAAGGGCAGGGGAGGGTGAATCAACCGTAGCGGGCGATGATGCGCAGCGGGCGGTGTCCGAGGAGGGCCCGCATTCAGACGAGCTCGCGAAGCCTCGGAACCGGCCAGCGGAATTCAGCGCATAGGCCGTTTCGGGCAAGGTCCCCTGACGGAGCCGAGCGGCACAGATCGCTTGAGGTCCCAAGCGGTTGCTAAGGCGATCGATCAGCGTGGCTAATTGCCGCTCTTGCACGACAGTTGTCTCGTCATCCCATAATCGCGATTGACGTTGCGAGCAGGCAACGGTGACCAGGGCCTGCAATTCCACGGCGGCAACCGGTCCCGGAAAACGGACCGATTCCAACTGAGTCCGTAACAACTGCCACAGATAGTCGGCATGAAGAGTCGGCTGAAACAAACTCACCTCCAAACAGACCGGCACGACTTTGGCACGGGGGCCGCGATCGTCATCGGTACGCTGCACAACCTGCAAATCACAAGACAAACAGCAACGCAGCTGTAATGCCCCTCGCTGTTGACTGCATAGTTGCTCAGCAAGATGGTGACTGAGGTGTTCCACCACACGCTCGATCACTTCAAATCGAGTCGTCGGATGTTCCGTTTGCCACTGGGCGACGAAAGGGAGCGGTGGTTGATGAGCTGCAAACATTTCCGCGCACCGCCCCAGAGCTTGGTCCAGTCGTCGCAGCACCTCCGCGCCCAGCCGCGAAGAGACCCCGGCGCGAGGTAAGTTTCTTAATTGCTCAATTCGCTCGACACCTAATTCCCCTAACCACGCCAACGCCGTAGGGCTGAGCCGCAGCCCCGCCACCGGCAATGCCGCGAGCGCGTGCGGGGTTTGCCCAGGTAGGGCGATGAAGATCCCGGGTTGCGGCGACTGAGCGGAAGCGGGCGTAACGGAAGACAAGAAAGGTGAGTCCACCTGCATATCGGGGTCTGAATTGGTGGAGGTCGAAGCGGTCGTCCCCGTCAACTCGTTGTCGGAAGCTGCTGTATGACCAAAATGAGCCAAGGCCCAAGCTGCTCCTAGGGTATCGGCCAACCCCAACTGCCCCCAATAACCTCGCTGTTGCAGTTGAGCATGTAACTGCTGAACGAACGGGACCTCCCCTCCGTGTCGTGCGGTCACACCCGTAACGTCCAATAGCAGTCCACTGGCAGTCGGGGATCCATCCAGTCCGACCAGCGGGCTGAACGCTTCTGCCCAGGGCACCAGTTGTTCGAGCGTCTGGCGATCTTCAACCGGCGCATGAGGCCAGATTCCCAGTTGAGTCAATTGATCGTCGGATCGTGACACCGTGTGCCTTGCGGCAAAGCGACGGGCAGCAGGCCCCTGGAGAGCGGCTGAAGGTCGCGATCCCACCGACGGGCGTTCCAGCAACACCACCGCTTCGGGTAACGGCATCCCCACGCAAACACCTTGCCGACGGGCCTCTCGCGAACAAGCCACCACGCGAGGCCCCTGTCGCGGATCCCGGCCAAACAAAACTAGCGCACGACGCTGCTTAAGCTCGGGACGCGTGACGAGCAAGCGCTGGATCGGCCAGTTGGGAAACCAGATGCAAAGCAGGCGTTTCATGGTTAGACGCTTCGCTGACTTGAAGATGCCCGTGATGTTCTTCGAGCTTCAGATCCACTACGGCCTGGCCACACCTTGCCGACCAGCCCGCGGCAAGGGCCCGACGCACACGTACCACTTCCACTCGTATCCACCGCTCCTGCTCGACAACCGCTCCCCGTCCCTGTACCCCCTCTGCTACAGGAGACGCAACTACAGGAGACTCAGCACCAGGCGATCCAGCACGGTGAGCACTGACCGCCAGTTGGACTTCCGACCAACTGGGATCCCCCCGATACTTGGCGGGACGCAACAACAAGCCCAGACAACCACTCTGCTCGGCAGCCAATTGAAAACGACGAAACCAGCGATCTTCTAGATCTTCTAAGCTCCCCCAAACCGCTTTGACCGCGGGACAACGCAAGGCCTGATCCCAGGCCCACAGGGCGTCGCGGGAATTCCGCGGACGGATCACCACCAATCGTTGCAAATCGAGACCGCAGGCGGCCGCGGCAGGAGGATAAAATTCGCCCAACGGATCCACGATGAGCAGCGCGCCGTGACCGGCACACGCTTGACGCGCAACCAACAACGCCAGCGTCCCCGCTCCACTGCCTGGCCCCGTGACAAACCACTCCACTAACGAACCACGCCGAAATCCCGTTCCCTCCGGCAAATACCGGTCCAACGTCGGACAACCACTGCTCACCCAACCGTCCGACTCGCCTGACGTCTCCCCAGAACAGGCGGCAGCCGTTCCCAGAGACATGCCGAGCACCTGCTGTTGGAGATTCCGCACACGCTGCAGGCGGGTGGCAGATGGAGTCGCCGCGACCGGCGCTGAATCGCCGCTGGAGGGATGCTCGGCCGGGTGTTCAGGCAGGCTCATCCGAGTCACCCCACGAAGAAGGCCATCACAACGAGAGTCATCATCGTTACCCCACAACAGGGCGGGCTAAGCGACAGGTCGTGCTCAACCGCCAGGTAGTGTACAAATGTATCGTACTCGCGTCAAGCAACACTGCAGTCTAAATCCGGAGCGCTCCCGGGAAAGGAAACGTGAAAGGGCCAACAAGCGTGCCCAGCTCCGCTGCACACGCTCGGCAAAGGAGCACGCCTACACGCCTACGGACTGAGAATCAACCGGCTAGCAAACGGCGTGCCAACCGAATCATCCCGACGCTCCCTGCAGTTCGGCATTCAACCTACCTGACCACCTCCACGACCAAACGGTCACAGCTGCATTCGACAGCCCACGATACGATCGATTACAATCGGACCGCTGCCGGCGCTGCGCCGCGTTGACGTTTCCCATCGATGCGCTTCCGCCAACATCTGGCGGAGTGTTTTTTCGTGTCGGCTTGCGCGTTCCATGGCACTGAGCTCATGCAGTTTTCGTCTTTTAGCCCTTATCTGATGTTTGCCATCGGCTGCCTGCTGATGTACGGGGCATGGATCCGTTATGTACTGCCACTGTGCCGTCGAGGGTCCGCGCCACAGCAAGCGTCTCCGCAGGGTTCTCCTTGGCGAATGGACAGTCGGCAACGACATGCCTTAGAGACGCGTGCCATTGACAACATGCGACAGCGGTGCGACCACAACCGGGACGAAGGTCGACAATTCCTCGACACATGCTTGCAGTCGATGCCACCTGGTATTAGCGCGGCGTACTTCCACCAACGCAGCGACCTGCATCTGATCGAACGTCTGTTGGTTGTAACGGTCCGTCAATTGAACGATGACCAACTAAGGAATTTCGTCGACTTGTTGGGAGAGCCTTCTGTAAATCCGCCAACGATCACGCGGAAGGATGCTGATCGCTCTCCTAGTCGACCGTCACGACTTGGTCCGCAACAACTGGGAGTTCGCACCGGACTCGCGTTGAGCTTGCTGATGTTACTGGTCCCGCCTTGGGTCGTGCAAAAGAATCACCACACACGTGTCATCGGCGGGAGGCATACCGTTCAACGGCTCGATCAATCCGCGGTCGGCTACCATTGGATTGGTGACCGGCACATCCCGGCTTCCCACATCACATACGGGACCACCACGCAAATCCGCCGACTCGAACACGATGAACAAGTATGGCACGTGAACTATGCGCGACTTGTGCTGCAGTTTGCCGCTCTGTTTTTAGCAACCGGTGCCGCCGCCTACGTCTCGAAACGCCACCCGCGCCAACCGAGCTGTCGCGCGAACACCGATCGACAACTCGCCTGCGCCCTTAGACCCACTAGGGCGAACGGCCATCCGTTCGCTTCGCGGATGGCAGCATTCCACGGATGCGAGAGTGGAAATAGGTTAGCGCGTCGCTTTGGAATTCGAGGCGTATCCGTCGATCTTCGGCGGACGCGGCGAACGTGGACCAAGATGCGATCTTTTAATAATGCTCTCGACGCGGACGAGCTTCGTTGATCTTGACCTGCCGTCCCGCAATGTCGCTCGAATCCAGTTGTTCGATTGCTTCTTTGGCCTGATCGGCATGCGGCATCTCGACAAAGGCAAATCCCCGGGAGCGACCGGTTTCTCGATCCTTAATGATCTGCACCGAATCAACCTGACCGAACTGCGAGAAGGCTTGGCGGATGTCATCTTCCGTGGCGCGATAGGCGAGATTTCCGACATAAATATTCGTCATAACCACAGACTTTCCCAAAACAGATCTCCGAAACCTCACGACGACGTCGCGCGATCTCGAACAAGCAACAAAGACTGCGGCATCGCATTCAAATTGCCCGGCGCCGAGTCGGCGGCCCGTCGATGTCAGCCGGAATTATGACACTGGCGAAAACGTCGGTCAATTATTTTGGACACAGGCGTAAAGCCCTTGAAATGCTGAAATTCCTTTTGTTCTTGGCGCCTCTCCCGCTGTGTCACGAACACGACCGCCACCGAGGTTGCGGTTGTCGTCGAACCGGTCGCGCAGCGAGTTTCGTAAGATCATTCGCGATAATTGCAGTATTCGTCGCACTGCACACTAGGGATCGACGTGCAAGTAGCGGCAAAGAAACGCCAAAACATCAACCGTTTGTTCGATTCGTTCTTGGAGCGAATGCCCACCACCATGTCCGGCATTGGCGTGAGTTCGCAATAAGATCGGAGCTTGGCTTGCGCTGGCGGCCTGCAAGCGAGCGGTCATTTTGCGAGACTGCATCGGGTCGACGCGCGGATCGTTGCGCCCGTCAGGAACAGAGTGGCCGGATACGCCACGCCGTCGATGACATTGTGGTAGGGCGAATACGAATACAGGGCCTCAAATTGATCGCGGTCCTTGACGCTGCCAAATTCTGTCACATTGAATGCGCCATTGGCGGACAATTCGACTCGCAGCATGTCGTAGATACCGACGTACGAAACCACGGCACCGATCCGTTCCGGATGTTGCGTCAAGGTGGCACCCATCAACAACCCCCCGTTGCTGCCACCCATAATGCCGAGTCTTTGTGGACGCGTATAACCTTCGTCGATCATGTAACGGATACAAGCCGCGAAGTCGTCGAACACGTTTTGCTTTCGAGTAAGATTTCCATGTTGATGCCACGTCTCGCCATATTCGCCGCCGCCTCGCAAGTTGGTTTCGACGACGAGAAAGCCATGGTGCACCAATAACGCCGATAACAAACTGAACGCCGGTTCGTTATTGACACCATAGCCGCCGTAGCCGGTTACTAAGCAAGGTTGTTGGCCGTCGGTCGAGGCACTGGCATTCATGATGATATTCAGGGGCACTCGCGTGCCGTCCTGCGATCTCGCAAAGCGGCGGAGTACGACGGCGTCGTCCAACGTAACCGGCGAGGTCGACGCGAGCTGGCTCTTATGCGTCGCATTGTCGGCAGCGGAGTAATAGTAATACGCGTCAGGCTGCAGGTAAGAGCTATTGCCAAATAGCAGATCGTCTCCCTGCAACGCAACAAGACCGTGGACCGCCCCGATATCGAACTGCGGGATCTCGGCAAGTGGACGACCTTGTAGATCAAAGGCGCGAACCACCGAAGGACCTCCCGTCTGGTACACAACGTATATGCGATTCTCAGTGGGCACGACTGTTTCGTCACCCCAAAACGGCGTCCCCCCAGTTACGATCGTGTCGTCGGTCGCGTCGATGACGAGTCTGGCGTCGGTCAACTCGAGCCGATCCAAATCGATGGCTACCAGTTTGCCATGTGGCGCGTCCTGTAAGCTGACCAACAACAGTTGGCCTCGGGGTCCGAAGACGGCCTGTTTGATGCCGTCACCAAACTGACTGAATTGTCGCCATCGGCCATCAGGATCACGAAGATAGTGCGCAAACTGGCCGCCGTCCCCTTCCTGAACCGTAGCCAGGACGTGACCTGAAGATCGGCTTGCCGCCAGCTGAATTTCGGCGATTTCAGGAAAGCCTTCCCCTAATTCATACCCGTCGTCCGCCGGATCGGTGCCGAGTCGATGATAATAGACGTGTTGGTAGACGCGATGGTCATCGCTCGCTGCAGGCTCGACGGAAAAATGACGCGTATAGAAGAAACCTTGACTATCGGTCGTCCAAGCCAGACTTCCGCCGGCCGTGCCGCTGTTGATCCGCTCGATCGATTCGAACACGATCTTGGCCCGATCGATGTCATAGATGCGCAACGTTCCCAGTTCCGTACCTCCCTCAGAAAGTGAAACGGCCAGGTACTGACCATTGGGAGATACTTTGTACCAATCAATCGTGGTTGCTCCGGTGGCATCAATCTGATTGGGGTCAACCACAACTTGGGCGTCATCCGTTCGATTCCATGACGACATCACGACAATGAACGGCTGTTGCTTGGGGGGCTGATATTTGAGCGCAAACAATCGGTCACCGACAAACTGAACACTGCGATAACGGACCATTTCTGCAGAGAAGGCTGCCGTAACTTCCTGCCGCAGCATGGACACGCCGGGCAATTGATCGAGTACGCCACGAGCAATCGTGTTTTGCTTGTCGCTCCAGCGTCGCACTTCTGGACGACCCCAATCTTCCAACCAGCGATAGGGGTCGATGACTGTCGTCCCATGATAGGTATCCATGACCGGGGACAGGGGCGTCAACGGCGGCGCCGCCAGCGCGACGTGATGGGCAAGCAAGATTCCTACGACAAATCGACGCGGCATCCACATTGCGGCGTACTCCTTTTTCCGTGCTGACAACGGGAACAGGGCCACTCAGTCTCAGAACTCCCTGTCTGACGGGATGACTAGTCGAGGGCGCTGACGGCCGGATCGTTTTATCGTTTGTTGTCTCAACGAACAAGCGTGGTATGATAACCCTCACGTGCCCCGCTTGAATCCTTCCTAGCAAATCCTTCCTTCTCGAGTGGTATGTTTCGTAGCTTCTTTCCGCGCGTGCGGCGAATTTTCGTGACTTTCTTCGTCAGTGGCGTCGCCTGGCTGGCAGCGGGGGCAATTGGTGTCGCCGCGCCCGTCGATTTTGGCCAGCAGATTCTACCGCTGTTGTCCAAACATTGTTTTCGCTGTCACGGACCGGACGCGGAGGCGCCGAAGCGGGTCTGCGGTTGGACCAATCCGAGACGGCGCTGGCAATCTTGGACAGCGGTGATCGGGCGCTGCGTGCCCGGTGATTTGGCTGCCAGCCAACTATGGCAGCGGATCAGCTCGAGCGATCCTGATCTACGTATGCCACCACGCGGTGCCGGCGCCCCTGTGCCCGAGACAGAACGAGCGCTGATTCGCCGCTGGATTGAAGAAGGGGCGCGATTTGCACGACATTGGTCATTTGAGTCGCCACGGGAGCGGCAGCCACCGAAAGATGACGACGCGCAAGCATGGAGCCTCAGCGTGTTGGATGATTGGATTCACGCCACTCTGCGTCGAGAACAACTGAAACCGAATCCGCCGGCGGATCGGGCAACACTGCTGCGCAGGCTCTCGCTCGATCTGACGGGCCTGCCACCCACGTTGAAGGATCTCGACGCGTTCCTCAACGATCCGCGCCCTGATGCGTACGAACGCGTCGTGGACCGTCTGCTCGCCTCGCCCGAATTCGGTGAACGCTGGGCTCGCGTTTGGTTGGACCTGGCACGCTATGCGGATTCCGCCGGCTATGCACAGGACCCGCCGCGCGTCATCTGGCGATATCGCGATTGGGTCATCGATGCGATAAATCAAGGAATGCCGTTCGACCAATTCACGGTGGAGCAACTGGCGGGAGATTTGTTGCCAGATCCGAGCCCCGATCAGTTAGTGGCCACGGCCTTTCATCGCAACACGATGACCAATAGTGAAGGCGGGACGGACGACGAAGAGTTTCGCGTGGCGGCCGTGGTGGACCGCGTGAACACGACGATGCAAGTCTGGATGGGGCTCACGATGGGCTGTGCGCAATGCCATTCGCACAAGTACGATCCAATCACCCAGCGCGAATACTATCAGGTTTTGGCCATTTTTAACAACACGGCCGATGCCGATCGTGGAGATGAATCACCCTGGGTCGTGGAATACACGGCTGATGAACAACAGGCACTGGCCGAAATAGATGCGCAGATCGCTGCACTCACCGCAGCCGTCGTGTCGGCTTCCGGGCCGCCATCGGACAAACCAGTACAAGCAAGCGACGATCGCCAACAACGTCGCAAGGAACTGCAAACACGCCGGGACGCGATTGCGGGTGTCAAGACGCCGATCATGCGTGAGCTTCCGTCGGATCAACAGCGGACCACACACGTTTTCTTGCGCGGCAACTTCCTACGGCCAGGTGACCCGGTATCGCCGGGCGTCCCCGCGGCCTTCCCCGAGCTGTCGCGGCAACTCCCCCCGAATCGACTCGCCTTGGCTCGCTGGCTGGTCTCGCCCGAAAACCCGCTGACGTCACGCGTGACGGTAAATCGCATCTGGGAACAATTGTTTGGCGTTGGGCTGGTGGAAACCAGTGAGGATTTTGGGATGCAAGGGGAATTGCCGTCGCATCCTGAATTGCTTGACGCGTTGGCGTTAGAGCTGATACGATCGGACTGGGATACGAAGCGGTTGCTGCGCTCGATTGTTACGTCGGCCACCTATCGACAATCATCCGTAGAACGAGCCGACCAGCGGCAACGTGACCCCAACAATCGGTGGCTTTCCCGGGGACCTAGTTACCGTCTGCCCGCAGAAATGATCCGCGATCAAGCCTTGTCGATCGCCGGTTTGTTAAGTCACAAAAAGGACGGACCCTCCGTCCAGCCGCCGCGTCCCAATCTCGGGTTGCGGGCCGCATTTGGGGCTTCGACCGACTGGGAACCCAGCTCGGGCGAGGACCGTTACCGCCGTGGGCTTTACACCAATTGGCGGCGCACGACGCCGTATCCCTCACTGACCACCTTCGACGCGCCGAGCCGTGAGGTCTGTACGATACGTCGGATCCGCACGAATACGCCGCTGCAAGCATTCGTTTCATTGAACGACCCCGTGTATGTCGAGGCGGCACAGGGGTTAGCCCGGCGGATGACGCGTGAGGACTTAGGAAGTGATCGCCGGCGCATTGAACGCGGCCTGCAACGGTGCGTGTCACGCCCGGCGACCGTTGCCGAACTCGATCGGCTCGAACTCCTCTACCAACAAGCCTGGAAACATTTTCAGGCAAATCCGGCCGAGGCACGCTCCATGGCCGAAGATCCGCTGGGCCCTCTACAACCGGATGAGGAACCGGCGCGAATGGCCGCCTTCACGGTAATCGCCAACGTCCTGTTGAATCTTGACGAAGTGTTGACCAAACAATGAGGACGAAACGGGTGACGAAAACTCACAGAATGACGCGATTGCACGAAACGACGCGCCGCCACTTTCTGCAGGCTTGTCCATTGCGGCTCGGCGCGATGGCGCTGACAACGTTGCTGGGTGATTCTGCGCAGGATCGGATGGGCACTTCAATCCACTAGCAGCGCGTCCGCCGGCGTTGGTGCCTACTGCCAAGAGCGTAATCTTTCTGCACATGGCCGGTTCGCCCCCGCATTTGGATTTGTTTGACTACAAGCCAGAGCTGGTACGTCGCCACGGAGAGGTTTGTCCGTCGGAGTTTTTTCAGGGGAAGCGTTTTGCATTTACCAGCGCGCCCCGACACTTCTGGGGACGCCGCGCACGTTTCGTCAACACGGTCAATGCGGTATGTGGCTCTCCGACGCGTTACCCCAGCTCGCTCAGCTGACGGACGAGTTGTGCATGATTCGCTCGATGAATACGGATCAATTCAACCACGCGCCGGCACAACTCATGCTCTACACCGGCTCACCTCGGCTGGGGCGTCCTTCGTTAGGCGCTGGGCAACATATGGACTTGGTTCGGAAAACGCCGATCTGCCTGGATTTGTCGTGTTGGTCTCAGGCGGCACAAATCCAAGTGCCGGAAAGAGCGTCTGGGGCAGCGGCTTCTTGCCTTCGGTATTTCAAGGCGTCCAATGTCGAACGCAGGGCGACCCGGTGTTATTCGTTTCTGATCCGCCTGGCATGGATCGTCCCCTGCGCCGTTTGACGCTGGACGCGCTGGGCGACCTGAACCGTATGCAATTTCAACGCAGTGGCCACGAAGAAACTCAGACTCGCATCGCGCAATACGAGCTGGCCTATCGCATGCAAGTCTCGGTGCCGGAAGTCATGGACATAACCCGCGAGACGCCGGTAACGTTGCAGGAGTACGGTGCGGCGCCGGGTGAGGCGAGTTTTGCAAACAACTGTTTGCTGGCACGGCGCCTCGTCGAGCAAGGCGTCCGCTTTGTTCAACTATTCGATTGGGGCTGGGACTTCCATGGCACGAATCCGAACGAAGATATCCGCGACGGCCTCACCCACAAATGTCGCGGCACCGATCGTGCGGTCGCCGCCCTGTTGCGGGACCTGAAATCGCGCGGATTGCTAGATGAAACACTGATCGTGTTCAGTGGCGAATTTGGACGGACACCATTTCGTGAAGGCCGAACCGCCAAAGGCGAGACCTTGGGACGCGATCACTTCCCGGACTGCTACAGCCTCTTGATGGCCGGAGGCGGCATCGCCGGAGGTACGGTATACGGCGAATCAGACGAGCTGGGATTTCAGGTTGCGCGAGACAAAGTGCACGTACACGACTTGCAGGCCACGGTTTTGTATCTGCTGGGTTTCGACCATCAACGTTTGACCTACCGATATCAGGGACGTGATTTTCGCCTCACGGATGTCCACGGCTCCGTGGTGCCCGGCATCCTGACGCCCCGCGCCCGACGGCAATTGGATCGTCTGATCGTGTAGCGTCAACTGAGCCGAAACAAAATGAACGTCAGGTCGTCGGGCTTTGACGGTGCATCGCTATCGACGTTCATCATCCGTTTGGTTGCCAAACTGGCCAATTGCTTCGCGCATTGCATCAAGGGTCCCTTGCGAGAGAATTCGATGATCTCGTCGATATGCAGGTTGTCGAACAGGCCATCGCTGCCAATGATGACCGTGTCTCGCGTATCCATACGACGCCGCGTCCCGACCTCGATGTGGGCATCGGGACTGCCAATGACGTTCGACACCAAATGCCGATCTTCATGATGGATGGCATCGCGTTCGTCCAGTACACCTGCTTGCACCGCATATCCCACCGGTGAATGTGAGGTGGTGTGCAGTTTGAGTCGCCCCCGATTGCCGACCATCAGGATGGTGGAGTCCCCCACATGATACGGGCGGATCATGCGGCCCTCGATCTCCAAAACGGCCATCGTCGTTGCCGCGCCTCCGCTCAGTGCCTGTACTTGGCGGTTGGCAACTTCCATCCCATCCAGAATGGAAATGCGCATCTTGGAATCGTCGTCGGCAGAGACGGCCAACTGATGTTGCAGCGACTCAACGGCGATCCGTGCGGCAAGTTCCCCTTGCGACATGCCACCGCAGCCGTCCGCGACGACCAAGATGCCCGACTGCTCACCCGTGGGCAACAATCCCAAGGCATCCTCGTTGGCCGTTTCTTTCGTGGGACACCGCTGGGAAAAAAAGGCCGCTCGACCGCCGGCAAACGCCGCTAATTGCGGCGCTGTCAAGGTCGCGTCGAAGAACACTTCATCTTGGGTCAGCAAGTTCATCGATTTCGCCTTTCCGCTGGCCGGCTTTTTCCCGCATTAATGATTCAGTCGCGTGGCACACCAGGGACAATAGCTCCAAAAAGAGCGAAGGGCTCCCCAGCCACATTTTCGACAGCGGTCACGCGTTCCTTCGATCGACCATTTCTTGCGAACTCTACGGTGGCACCATGGACAATACCGCATGAAGGACATTAGCTGTTTTCGCGAGCAACGCGGATTCTCACAACGATATTTGTAACGACGATCCTTTTGCTGACGCTGGCTGAGCGGTTCGAAACCTGCCCCATAACACCAGGGACAATATTGCCAATCTAATTTTATGCCTCGATGGCAACGTGGACACTGGGCAGGAAAGCTAGTTTGATCTTTTTTAAATTGGTGAACTTTGCCGCACCAAGGGCAATTCTGCATGGATTCGGCAATTGGGCCTTCACATTCATCGCATTTGTGACGAGTTTCCAGTTGTTTACCATACTGTTGCTGAAACTGGCGAAAACGGACTTTCTGCCATTCCGTGCGACTGCTGCGCCGCGACGTTGTGCGCTCACCGGGCTTTTGACGGTGCCGTCCCGATTTCTTAATACGATTGAAGGCAGATTCCATTTGTCGAGCATCTTTGTAGCGTTGCCTTGCATTCAGCTTTAACGATTTCCGCAACAGTTCGATCAGGTCAGGATCGATGCGCTGCCGTAAGCGAAAATAACCGGGCGGCGGCCAATCAAACGGCCACTCGGGCAAGTACCCCGTAAGCATGCGATAGACGACCAGGCCTAGGGAAAACACATCCGATCGAAACGAAGGTTTTCCCATCGCCTGTTCGGGAGCAATGTAACCGACAGTGCCCGCGCCCGAACCTCTTAGGGTGCGCTGAGCAAAACGGGCGATGCCGAAATCCGTGAGCTTCAATCGGTTGCCGGGAAACAGTAAGAAATTGTCAGGTTTGATGTCACAGTGGATAATCCGGTGCTCGTGGGCGTGCGCCACGGCCGCCAGCATCTGTTCGGTGTAGTTGAGTGCGGTATCAACCGAAATGCGTTTTTGCAATCGTTGGTCGAGCGTCATCTGCCCCAGGGACGTGACGATGACAAATCGACCTTCGATAAAGTCGGCATACTTCAGCGGCAGGATGTTGGCGTGTTCCAACTGCGCGGCTACGCGGACTTCATGTCGAAACGTTTCGATGGCCCCGCCGGAGACAAGATGTTGGTAGGGGACTTTGAGCGCGACGCGAATCCCTTCGATGGTATCGTGCGCCTGATAGACGACGGCAAAGCCGCCCTCGCCCAAACGGCGTTCAATGACGTATTTGCCAAACCGCTGTCGAGCTTTAAACATAGATGCCAATCCACGCTGCGCATGATTCGAGCCCCTCGAGCCGAATGGCGCATCCCCCCTGTCAATAATCTGCGGCAAATGTAGGGTAGGTCACCGACAGTGGCAAGAGCAGCCACCTGCCTAGTGAGTGCACGTCGCGCCGCCTCAGAGCCCCCCGGGCGTTTGAAGTGTCCGCCGGTGAGTCCCGTCGCCGGCGTCTGGAAGAACTGTCAATATCGACGATTTGAAAGCCCTGTCGGCCGCCAGAGGCTCAAACGGGTCGAGTCTTGACACGACGGGCCACAACGAACGGTCCCCCGCCGCCAGGACCCGATCGACGGCTAGAATCGGCGGATCTGCCCGGTGGGGTCGAGGATGGGGATTCGCGGATGCGGCCACAACGTCAGCTGGATCGGACAATCGACGGTGGCTCGCCGAGACGGACGACACCAAGGCAGCTGCTACGTCGACCGTTCCCGCGTTCGGACGGTTCCAGCCACGACGAACGACGGCCTCAGCCACATAGCCTCCCGCTTGAAATGCTGCCACCAGGTCGCCGGAATCGAAGTCCCCATCGCAGTTCCAGTCGCCCGATGACCAGCCGGCATTGCTAGGTACACCATCCTCATACGTCCCGGCGGCAAAAACCCGCACCAAGTCGGCGGAATTGAACACCCCGTCCAAGTCCGCATCACCGGTCGTCGTCCCCAGCACTTGTTCAATCAGGTAACGCAGGTCCTGTGAGTCCAACGACTGGTCGCCGTTCAGATCGCCAGACGGCTCAAGTTGGCCACCATGAATTAGCTGGCAAAGGGCGTCCACGTCAGAGGCGTCGACTCGCCGATCGCGGTTGATGTCGCCGACGGGCACATCCGTAAACTCGGCCTGGATCTGTGCGGACCATTCGCTGCCATCCCACGCTCTGACCGTCACCGTCTGCTGGCCTTGCAGCGTGAGCGGGGTTCCTTGATATGCCTGCGCCAAGCTACTAATGCCCCCCATCGCGTCACGCGGATCACTGCCGTCCAGGGTGTAATAGATCTCGCGTTGGCGTCCGGATGAGAAAGGGACAGCGATTCGTCGGGCGGCAATGCACCGCCATGTTGGCTAAACTGTGGCGCATCCAGTTGCGGGTACAATCCGCGGCGACGGTATTGAGCGATCACGATGTCGTTGCGGGCTGGAAAGTACTCAGTCCGTAGCTGGTCTAAACGCGGCAGCCAATCATCGTCTCGCGTCCGCGGAGGATCAACTTGGTTCATCCAGGCGTCGCCCCAGCGGGCCGATTCGCCGACCACGGCGCGATCTACGACGGCAGCCAATGCATCGAGGCGGCGGATGTTGTTCTGCGGTGTGAGCACTCCGTCGTTGAACAGCAACTGCTGAATGCGGTCGGCAAAACGCAGCCGAAAATCGTCATTCCTTTGCAGCAACGAAAACAACTCACCCGGACCCGATGAGTCGATGGAATTGATGCGATCGGCCTGCACATCGATGAAGAAGAATTCCGCGTCCCAACTATGGAACTGCCAGCGTTCCCCCTCGGCTCGCCGTCGTGACGCATACCAATTGTTTTGTGGCCAGTCTCCGTTTCCGCCGAATTGGTTGAGGATCATGTAATCGATAAAATTATCAACGTCCAATAACGTGTCGACGGCCGCCAAATCCGCGCGATTACTGCGTACAAAACGGCGCAGATCGTTCCACGCCGTTGGCTCGCCGGCAACCAGCCCTTCATGGTTTTGCACATCATAGTCCTGTTCCGTCCCACCACGGTGACTGGCTTGAAACGATGCGTCGGGTCGCTCCGTTGGATTGTAAACACCCCAATACAGTCCGTTGACGAACAGCTGGACAAATGTCCCTTGTGGTGCCAAGCCTCCCATTTCCGTCTGCGAAACGGCCGCCCAGCGATCCGTCACGAGCGTGTAGTCCTTGCCCGTCTGCTCGCCGCCTCGATTGCCCCGTGCCCACGAATAGTTGTAATTGGCCCGTAGCACGATCGTATCGAATTCGTCGACACCGTCGGTGCCAAACCAGGGGTAGTCGAGTTTGGCATCGCCGTAAGTGCCTTTGAAGAATAAACGAAACGAATGCTTGCCCGTGGCCGCAGGACGACGCCCAAAGCCGCCATGAATCCGCACGCCAGCATCTATCTGCATCGCACCTGTCCCGTCCACGTCGATCAGTTCGACCGACCCCGGACGCTCCCACGCGACGCCCTCTTCCACCGGATGCGCGTAAATGCCGCTTTCCTCGCTCCAAAGGTCCTCCGGTGCGAGCACCAGCGAGACCACGGGCAGGGTGGCGCAGATCGCTCAAAAACGTGTCCCGGTAGCGGGGGTCATTGACAATCTCGCTATCCACCTCGTAGTTGGCAGGCACGGGGCTCCCTTGTGCCGCCTCCGTACTGCCAAACGGAAACGTCCCCCAGGTGGTCGGCAGGCCGGCACCATCCTGTGTTAAGACGTCCTGCAAAAACAGGTAGGTCTGCGTATCCACGTTGGTTGACACATAGAAATCCCGAAACGCCATAGCCCGCAAGATCGTCGTGGTACTGATCGAGAGGGGCTCGCTATAGGTCAGGCCGTGCGCCGGACTGGGTGCTGAACCATCCAGCGTATAATGGATCGTCGCTCCCGGCGTCGCCGAGGAAATTGCAACTTGAAAAGGCTGATCAAAGAAGCCACGACCCACCGAAAAGTTGGTGTCCCGCACATAATCCAGCCGAATCTGATCGGCCGGCACATTGGTCGCGCCCGGCGTCGGCTCCACCATATAGCCCTGCACGACTGGTGATCCGTCCAACGGGCTCGTCCCAAACGAGACATTGGTCAGCTGGGCCGGATAGGGTGTTGCGACGTCGCCATATTGGCTAAGTACCTGGCCCGCCGGACTCGTTAACGCCAGAAAACCTCCGTCGCGATCCAGGCGGAAATTCGCGTACAGGTAACCAGCGGGATCGTCGATGACGCTCTCCGTATCACCCGAGGCAAACACCAGTGCGTACGCCCCCGCCGCCAACGTGTAGGCAGGAAACGTCCAGCGATCCAATTGCTGGGGGTCATCACTCAGATGGTAACCCGCCAGATCAACGACCGTATCGCTCGGATTGTAGATTTCGATCCAGTCGGCCGCGGCCAAAGCCATCGCGCTGGCCGCCCTCATTGGCAGCCATAAATTCACTGATCATCGGCTGCCCAGCCAACACACACCGCGACTCCAAGAGCTCGCCGTATGCGCGACAGCGCACGCTTCGTCGTTTGGAAGTAATCACGTCGCCCCGTACCCCGTGGTTTTCGCCGCCATTTAACCACGCAGGCCTTTGCCGAACGGCAACCCCTGCGCAGCACGTCTGCCACGCAACGGAGGTTACGCGGACCGGAAAGCCACGTCAAGCTTCTCGCCGTGCAGTACCGCCGCTCCGGCGAAGGACGACCGTAAGCGCGTCGCGACCATTCCGCGTTTGACGCTTAACGTTTTGACGCGGACGAAATCGGAGCACCGAAATCGCAACTAATTCCATTCCGTATTGTGTTGCAGATGGTGAACAGATTCGAGCAACTCATTGGCCCGGTCCAACATCGTTAAGCGGTGCTGACCGGCGGAAAGCGGGCGCTGTCGGAATCGGCTGCGCGAAACGCGCCTCGACAATGAGGACAACACAAAGTGCGCCCAAGATACTCGACTCGAACCTGCAATGAGCGTCCACAGGTCGGACAGTCCTGGTAGTAGTACGCAATCCGTGGCATGCTAGTGTCTCCTTCCCATGTCTCACATGATCGCGGTCAAGGACCTGAATCATAACAAAGCCGAGCGGGCGACTCAACAAAATTCAGCGAGCAGGGAATAGTGTCAAGAAATTCAAGTTCGGAAAATTCCAACGGGGAGCGTGTCAACTGTTAGTCAAAAGCATCATGTTTTTAGGGCTCTCCGTGCGCTGACCGATGGTTTAACAGCCGTCGGCAGGCTGGGATGCGTCTAAGGCCATTGCCAGTCATCCGGGTTGGGCCTCACCAATGCAGGAGCCGAAAACCGCCGGGGTCGCTAACATAAGGAAACGGGCATCCCGACAGCCACGCGGCGTTCGGCGCCCGTGTCCACCCAGCTTGCGCCTCGGGCCGCAGGCGATCGGACAACCGTTCGAACAAGGAATGAGCATGATTTCGTTGCGGAGCCACATTGTTCATTTTAATTTTTTGGATGGCGTCGATGAGCTGGTTGACCTGGACGCAGCTCCGCCCGTCAGCCCATCCCGGACAACCTCCGCAACAAGATGACATCTTGCCCCGCGAGGTGGTTCGCTGGGAACCGATACGATGGCGGATTTCTGTCAATGGTCGCCCGCTCGGCTGGGCGGCTCACGACGTGGAGCGGCTCAGCGACGGACAGGGCCGCGTGGACAGCACCGTGCGCATTGAAAATTTATCAATGGAACAGGTATTGGAGCAGGGTTTTGGCAGTCTGGGAGCCTTCCTGTTGCGCGGCTTAGGGGTACCGGGCCGCGACGGTCTGGGATCGATCAGCTTTACGATTGAAAACGCAATGCGTTTTGATTCGTTTGGTGAATTGGAGAGTTTCGAGTCGTTGGTACAGGAAGATTCATGGGGCGACTGTATCCGGCTTCAGGGGACGGTGCGGGAGTCGCAGTTGATGGTCAAGGCCTATTTGGCCATCAGCGACGAGCGAGGCGAGCCTTCCTTGGAACCGGTTTATCAGGAGGTAATCGACCTCCCGCCGGAGACATTGGTCGTCGATTCGCTGTCACCGCGACCTCGATTCCGTGACTTGAAAGTGGGCCAGCAATGGACGTTCGAGACGTATCACCCTTTCTTTCCCACGCACCCCTTGCAGACGATTGAGGCCTCCGTCGAAGGCCGGCGCATGCTGCGACTGGGAGCCGAGGATGTCTGGACAACGCATATCGTATATCGACGGGGCGGGGACGACGGGTTGAGCCTGGAACGGCATCTGGGCGACGTCTACGTATCCTCGGATGGCACGGTCGTAAGACAGACCCTCGTTTGGGGCGGCCTCACCCTGACATTTGACCTGCAGACGACACCCGCAGGTACGGATGCGGAGCAAACTCCTGCCGGTGCCCCAGAGGCGACTCAGCCTGCGAAGCATTTCACGTAAAGCAAAATGGTCGCGACCACGGGAGCATCCACGTGATCCACATTGAGGCGATCAGCAAAACGTATGGCCACAAGTTGGCCGTTTCCGACCTCTCGCTGGATGTCCGCGCGGGAGAAGTGTTTGCCTTTCTGGGTGCCAATGGGGCTGGCAAAACCACGACGATCAAGATGCTGGTCGGTTTGCTGATGCCCGACACCGGAACGCTGCGGCTGGGAAGCCACGACGTGGTGGCGCAACCGCGCGAGGCCAGCCGCCTGGTGGGCTATGTGCCGGACCAGCCCTACCTTTACGACAAACTGACCGGTCGCGAGTTCCTTGAGTTCATCGCGTCCATCTACGGAATGTCCGCCGCCGACGCGGAAACGAGCATTCGCGAGCAGGTTGGCATCTTCGCGTTGGACGAATTCATCGATCGCCTGTCCGAAACCTACTCGCATGGCATGAAGCAGCGCGTGGTATTTGCGGCGGCCTTGGTCCATCGACCGCGAATCCTTATCCTGGACGAACCCATGGTGGGACTTGATCCCCACAGCATGCGCGTCGTCAAGGATTTACTGCGCGACCAGGCCCAGCAGGGAACGACCGTTTTTATGTCGACGCATACGTTGAGTTTGGCGGAGGAGATCGCGGACCGCATTGCCGTGATTCAAAGGGGGCAATTGCAGTTTGTGGGTTCGCTCCAGGAGCTGCGTACTCAGACCCATCGCCAAGGAGATTCGCTGGAGCGGATGTTTCTTGACCTTACTTCTCGCACGTGATTCCGCAGTACGACAGCCCTTGGGTTCGACCATCGGCAGCAACGGCGGGCGAAACTCACCCATGGTTGTTGGCGATCCGATAGACAATGCCGCAAAGGCTTAGGCAGAGTGATGAGCACAACGAGTTTGCTGGCGGTGGAAACCGCTTCGGTGGAGTCGCCCCCGAACCCTCGAGATGAAGCACTGTTATTCGCCCGTCTGCGGCGCCAGACCTGGTCGGCCAGTCTGCGTCAGTTGCTACGGGATTCTGTCTTGCGAGTCCTACTTATCTGCGGGCTGACCCTGGGTTTTTGGGCGGTCATGTTTGTGCTGTTCTACGAAGGCTTTTCGCTGTTGACTTCGGCGATCTCGCACCCTCCCACACTGGCGCGGACGGTACATGCGGTATACAACGTATTCTTTCTATCGCTGTTAGCCATGCTGACCGTCTCGTCCGGCATCCTTTATTATGCCGCCATATACAAATCGCCGGATGTGTCTTTGCTATTGACGCTTCCCGCGCGACCGCAACGACTTGCACTAGAGAAGTTCAGCGAAACGACGATTTTGGCGTGCTGGGGTTTTGTGTTGCTGGGCAGTCCGTTATTAGTGGCTTATGGGTTCGTCAATGGAGCGCCCCCAGCGTATTTCTTGTTGTTGCTGCCACTGTTGATTTCATTTGCGATCATTCCAGCCGGCGTCGGTGCGATCGCCTGTTTGTTATTAGTCTCGATCGCGCCTCGCTTTCGGCGTCTGTTCCTGTCCTTCGTGGTGCTGGGCTTGGTCAGTGGAGCGATCTATCTGGCCTGGATTGTTTTTGGCCAGACCGATCAACCGGCGATGTCCGCCTTGTGGCTGCAGTCGGCCCTTCGTCGCCTGCGCGTGGCCGAGCAACGTGTGTTGCCCAGTTGGTGGTTAAGTACGGGTTTGTTGGAAGCCGCTCATGGTGGTCCGAAGGGGACCTTGCAAGCACTCGGATTTCTCTGCGTGTTGCTATCGAATGCGTTACTTATTCCCAAGCTCCTGAGCATGCTGGCCGGGATGACGCTGCGTCGCAGTTTCGGCCAACTTTCCAGCGGTCCGCGGATCTCGCTGCCCTGCGCATGGATTGGCTCGACCGTGTCAGCGAGGCGTTGCTGCGGCCGCTTTCGCCAACCATGCGGTTGGTGTTGATCAAGGATTTAAGGCTGTTTCGCCGCGACCCATTGCAGTGGTCGCAGTTCTTATTGTTTTTTGGACTACTCTCGTTCTACTTCATCTACGTTCGCCGCTTTGATTACGGGCGTCAACTGACCGGCTGGATGACCGCCATTGGGTTCATGAACCTCGGCGTCGTGGGGCTGATTCTATCGACCTTCACCACGCGATTTGTATTTCCCTTAATCAGTATCGAAGGCCAGCGTTTTTGGATTTTAGGTACGGCCCCCGTCGATCGGCGAGAGATCCTATGGAGCAAATTCCTATTCGCCACGTTGATTACGGCGCTGCCGTGTTGTCTGCTGGTCTTCTTGAGTGACGTGCGCTGCAGTTGTGGCTGCGTACCCCAACGATGGTCGTCGTGCATCAATTAATCTGCTTTTTGCTGGCCACCGGACTGTCGGCGCTGTCGGTAGGATTGGGAGCCAGAATGCCCGACTTGCATGAGAGTTCTCCAGCCAAGATTGCCGCTGGCTTCGGTGGCACCCTGATTTTAATCTTGAGCTTTGTTCGTGATTGCCATCGTGCTGCCTCCCGCGATACCTGCCTACCTGATCCAGGTGCAGGCCAGTCTGGCCAAGCCCCCGGGGATGACCAACAGGACGGCAGAATACTGGTTTGCGGGATGTCTGTTCAGTTGTCTGCTGGTAACCTCCGCCACCGTTTTTATACCGCTCCGTATGGGGTTTCGGGCGTTTTCTCGGCTGCAGTTGGTGTGAATCGGTTTCTCCGAAATGCACGGCACTCGAGACGGCAAAAGGCCACAACCAATTGCGGTCGGGCCACCACAGCCATTGATAGCGACTGACCGGGTGGCCACAAAAGAAAAACGGTACGAGCCGGCCGCTGAGGGCCAACTCGCACCGTTGTGATCTTGGCATTTGCGGCACACTCGCAGGCGCCGCGTATCGTGAATGCTACGGCAACGCGACCGTACGCAGATCCGTCGTGCCATTGTCGTGCCGTACTACAATCACGGCGTGGCTGTTGTTCAGTCGGTCCATCTGCACAACACCTTGCCAATCTTCGATCGTCTCATACGGCTGCCCCGCAGTTCCACCACCTGACACTGGGGCAGTGATCCCCTCATTGTTTTCGATCGATTCCGTGCTGACCTTCATGACCCCGCGAGCACTATTGGACAACAACAAGTAATTCCTATCACCTTGTTGGTAGACAATCATGTCCAACGGTTGGTTGCGATTCCCCAATTCGGCCACGGTCGTCCCCTGAATCTTGTCGCCGGCAGAAATATCATCGACGGAAAACGCACGAGCGGCGTACACGTAAATCCTGCCAACAAATTAGGCTTGCCGTCGATTACGAAAGGCACAAACGTACGGATCCCGCGTCGTCTTCCGAGCGGCCATGTGCGCCGTGATAGATCTCCAGGCTCGACCCCTTCGCGTCATCTCCAAACGGAAATGCAATCGCCCGCACACCAGAGGCCGCGTCACGATTTGATAATCCCGACACAATCACCTGTCCATCAACAAATGCCAGATCGGTAATCGATTCATCGCGGAGGTTTCGGCGGCGACGTCCTTCGCCCGTTACTTGGTCTTCCGGTGCGTCAGGCAGCGGGGCTTTGGAAAACCAAACGTTGTCCAAAGGGATCTCGCCGATCGCGCCCGTCGTGTCGATCTTCACCAACGCCGGTTGTCCGTCCGCATCTCCCTTGGACACCGACAGATAGACGTTGCCGCTCAGTGGATTGACGGCAAGATCATTGATCGCGACTTCGCCCGGTTTTGCCCCCAAGGCAGTTGCCAGCTTCTGATCTAACGCTGCGACGTTGATTTGTGCCTGCGACGGATCACCCTCGGTGTCCCCGGTGCCGATGGCAAAGATAGCGGCAGATTTCGTGTCACCCACAAACAACACGCCCTGCGGTCCGAAGGCCAGTACGCCCGCACGCTGGATACCAGGGTTTCCCTCCTCCAGTCGAAAGATATTGGCACCCTGCGCACCGTTCGCCCAGGCGATCGTCAGGACTATCGTCACTCCAAGCTTCAACATGTTAATTCTCACGCTTCGTTCTCCTAAACCTAAGGCTCACGACGTCGCCAGCGACGAACGCGATGTTCTCACCGATAAACACCCCCACGACTTACGGCCATTATCGCGGCCAGGGACGCCCCTTCAAGTCACTAAGCGCGGTAGACGGCCAGTTGCCACCAACTTTGCTGATCTTTGGGTCCGCTGGACGATCAAGCAACACGATTGCACTAAGCGGCACTCGAACGTCCTCGGGACATTCCGCCGCCGACTTATTGAAACAACAATCGAATCGTGTCGTATCCCAGCAGAAAGATGCCGGCGTCGACGATCAAATGACTAACCCAGGACGTGTAAATGGTCTGGGTGGCGCTCATACAGCCAAGCCCAGAACAGACCACCGACGGCGACCGATGCCGAAAACACATAGGTCAGCGGTGATGTCCAACCAAAATAGAACGCAAGCAGAATGACATGGTGAGCCATGAATCCCAGGCTGGAGATACAGGCCGCCGTGACGAACGGCTGATGGCGGCGGAGCTGTCCGAATACGAACCACCGCCAGTAGTATTCCTCCAAGCCTGAATGCACGAGCGCGTAAAAGCCAGCTAGTCCCGCGTAACTCAGCGGCGAGGCGACGCCGAATCCCTGAACCTTCGCCATGATCTGTGCCGTCGCCGTATCGAACCACCCCTGAGGCTTCAGCAGACCGTAGTAAAGTACCAGCATAGCACCAACCACGGTCAGGCCGAACACTACCCCCAACTGCCAACCTCGCAAGCTTATCGGCTTGAATTCCACGCGATCGCGCTGCGCGAGGGTAACCCATATCACGGGCAGCGCAAACTGACAGGTCTTGCCAATGGCGTAGGCAAGCTGTTGCCAACTTGACGTGCCTTTCGCCAGCCAAACGAAGTAAACCCACGTCACGACGGAGGGAATCAGCAGGGCAGCGGCGATGACGACCTGGTCGGCTCGTCGCGGCGTTCCACGATGCGTTGGCAGATCGGACACGTTCTCATCTCCCATCCCGCTGCTACGACCGGTCGCTCGTAATCGGCAACGACGAGCATGGCGTGCCGGCAAGTCTGCAGCCTAGTCAAAGCAGGCAAGCTCTCCGGATTAGCTGAACTTGGGCAGGCAAACGATCGGCGCGTGATGCGGAGCCGATCCGTAGCCGATTTCAGACAGCAAGCCCCGTGTTTTCGCCCGTCCCGAATTCCTTTGTCGCCTTACATAAGAAAACTCCATGCACGCGCGTCGTCCGCGAGAGATCCGTCAATTCATTCAACAGCGATTCGCTGAGCTTTCGCCGACTGCAGGATCGATCGTCGACGAAACGCTGTTGATTCGGGATGGTCAGTACTGCGGGCATCGGTACCGGGCCACGGACCTGACGGCCGTCTGGTTTCTGGAAGAAAATGAAATCAAGTTCTACGACCAGGCAGGCCACGTGATTGGAATCGTTTGTCCCGATGAGGCGACGTTCAATCCGCGAACGGATGCCGCCTGAGGCCGGTTGCGCAGCACTCGCGGAATCTCCATTTTGCGTGGCACGCGGGCCGGGCGAGGAAATCAATCGGACGCGGTTTTCTTCGGCTTTGAGGACTTCTTCTCAGGCTTGCTGCTCTTTGCATCCGCCTTGCTCTTGTCCTTGCCACCGGAGGAGGCTTCCTTTTCGGCCTTCGCACTTTTCTTATAGGAGTCGCTGCGATAGTCGGTTTGGTAGAAACCCGTACCTTTGAAGACAATTGCGGCACCGGCCCCAAAGAGACGACGCAACTTTTGCTTGCCGCATTCTGGGCACTTGCGTTTTACCGGGTCGTTGATCGACTGGAAGAGCTCGAATTCGTGCCCGCAAGCATCACACTGATAATCGTACGTTGGCATAGGGGTTTCCCTGGCAATTGCCTCGTCGGCTTTAGGTTGGACGTTCGTTTCTACAACACGCGAATCGGCACGCCGTTGGGGACGGCAGGTGGTTAGTCACCTGGCAGTTCCGCTCTCGGACGGGGGTGCTCCTGATGAAACCATAACTTGAGCAGGACGAATGACGCGATCGTGTAACTGATAACCTCGCTGAAGAACCTGGAGCACCTGCCCCGCGGGTTGATCACTAGGTTTTTGCATCACCGCCTCATGCAACGTCGGATCGAAATTTACTCCATCCGCGGGAACTCGTCGACAGTTGTGATTTTCGAGCGTCGTGAGGAGCAATTGATGCAGCATTTTGAATCCCTGTAGCAGGCTGGCACTCTCGGGATTCTGTTCCGCCGCGTCAATCGCGCGTTCCATGTTGTCCAGAACGGGAAGTAAGTCAACGATAAGCCTTTGATTGGCGTACCGGCGTTCGTCGTGCATTTCGCGTTGAGCGCGGCGACGAAAGTTCTCGAGTTCCGCTTGCGACCGCAGAAGTCGATCGCGCGCTTGCTCTAATTCGGCCTGCAATTTCTGTTCGCACTGCGTCGCCCCGGTGGAAGATGGGGACCCCGCGTCCGCCCTTTGGTCACGGGAATCGGCAACGAAGTTCGGATCGTTAAGGGCTTCGTCAGTATCCGTTGGTTTCAGTTCGTCCGGCGAATTGGCCACGATGCAAATCTCCTACTCGGATGAAGTGCCGCGTTCTGCGGGCTTCAAATAGTCACGCAATTTATCCAAGAAACTTTTTCGCCGAGGACTCACGTGTCGATGTTCCAATTCGGCCAGTTCACGTAACAGTTCCTCTTCCTTCGGCTGGAGACGTTTCGGAACCTCGACGTAAGTCTGAACGAGCAAATCGCCGACAGCCCCATTGCGCGGATCAGCGATGCCCAAGCCTTGCAATCGAAAGACTTCTCCGGATTGCGTGCCAGGTGGAATTGTCAGTTGGTCGGTGGCGTTGAGCGTGGGGATTTCGATTTCCGCTCCCAATACCGCCTGCGTGTAGGAAATCGGCACTTCGACGAACAGGTTCGTCCCTTCACGCTTGAACAGGGAATGGGGCAACACGCGAATGAAGCAATAGCAGTCGCCCGGTGGACCGCCGTCGCGACTCCGCTCGCCTTCACCGGCCAAACGCACGCGCATGCCATCGTCGACGCCGGCCGGGATGGCCACTTCCAATTCGACGCGCCTTGCCACAAAACCGCGGCCACGACATTGGTCGCAAGGGTCGGTGATGACCTGTCCGGTACCGTGACAACTTGGACACGTCGTCTGTACGCGCAGGATCCCAGCCGACTGCACGACTTGACCGTGACCGTTACAGCGACGACACGTTTCTCCCGTCGACCCCGGCATCGCACCGGAACCGCGACATCTGCCGCACGCCTCACTGCGGTCGAATTGCACTTTACGAGTGACACCGGCGCCGCTTCGGTAAGCGTCAGGGCGACTTCGCACTTAACGTCGGCGCCCCGCGACGTGCGTCCGCGACGGCGACCTCGTCCCCCGAAGATGTCCCCAAATATGCCTCCCCCAAAAATATCGCCGAAGGCGTCGAAGATATCCTCGACGTCACCAAAGCCTCCGCCACCGGCCGCCGACACGCCGGCGTGTCCAAACTGGTCGTAGCGAGACCGCTTTTGGCTGTCCGATAGGACTTCGTAGGCCTCCGCCGCCTCCTTGAATCGTTCGGTTGCCTCGGCGTCACCCGGATTGCTGTCAGGGTGGTAGGAGATCGCCAATTGACGATAGGCCTGGGCAATATCCCGCTGCGAAGCGTCCCGGCTGACGCCGAGCACTTCGTAGTAATCTCGCTTTGAAGCCATGGTAGCCATCTTTTGAAAAGACAAATCCGACGCCGGACGCGCTCGGTCCTCCGTCGCACTATAGGGGGCCGCCAGGTACGCTCACTCGCTTCGTAGATGAGCGAAATCGTCACGGCGAGTTGGAATCGAAGTCACACGATCGGGACCAAGTGTTCGTTCACCGGCCACAATGGCCCATGCAGTTATGGCGATCAGCCGGACCGGCCTTGTTGGGCAAGTGTACGAAAGGGGCCACTCCCTGCGAAGTGGCCCGCTCCCCTACCTATTATTCTACGTGTCGGTGCGTGTCCCGTCCAAAACACACGGGTCGCCTAGCGAATCACACCTTCCACACGATGCTTTTCCTTGTCTTCTTTGTCAAACTTGGTCACCAGGGCTTCGGTCGTCAGCAGCAGGCCGGCAATACTGGCGGCATTGCCCAGGGCCGTACGCACGACCTTGACCGGATCGATGATCCCGGCCTTGAGCATGTCGACATACTCGCCCGTATTGGCATCGAAGCCGATGTTGTTATTCTTCTGCCGCACTTCGTCGACGACGACCGAACCGTCGATGCCGCCGTTGTCGGCAATCTGACGAGCGGCGCAGCCAGGGCACTGCAACACGATGTCGACGCCAATTTTCTCGTCGCCCTTGGCCGTCGAACGAGCTTGTCCACGCGCCTCGTCAGCAACGCAGCAGGGCCACGCCACCGCCGGGCAAGATGCCTTCTTCCACAGCCGCTCGGGTGGCATGCAAGGCATCCTCGACGCGGGCCTTCTTCTGCTTCATGTCGGCTTCGGTTTCGGCACCGACGCTGAAATCACGGCCACGCCGCCAGCCAACTTGGCCAGACGTTCCTGGAGCTTCTCCCGGTCGTAATCGCTGTCGGTTTGCTCGATCTGACGCTTCGATCTGAGCGATGCGCTTGTCGATGTCGCTGACGTTTACCCGCCACCTTCAACGATCGTGGTGCTCGTTCTTGTCGACCGTGATCTTCTTGGCCGGCCCAAGATGGTCCAGCGTCAGGTTCTCCAGCTGGATCCCCAGGTCTTCGCTGATCAGCGTGCCACCGGTCAGGACGGCAATATCGCCCAACATGGCCTTGCGACGATCACCAAAGCCGGGAGCCTTGACGGCACAAATGTTCAACACGCCGCGCAGCTTGTTGACCACCAGCAGCGGTCAAGGCTTCGCCTTCAACGTCCTCGGCAATGATCAACAGCGGCCGACCCGTCTGGCTGACTTTCTCCAGAATCGGCACCAAGTCGCGGAGGTTGCTGATCTTCTTCTCGTGAATCAGGATCAGGGCGTCTTCCAAGTTCGCAGGTCCATCGTCGGCCGGATCGTTGATGAAATAAGGCGAGATGTAGCCCTTGTCGAACTGCATCCCTTCGACGAATTCGCACTGTGGTGTCGGCCGTCTTGCCTTCCTCGACCGTGATCACACCGTCCTTGCCAACCTTCTCCAGGGCATCGGCCAACAGATTGCCGATCGGCCTTGTCGTTATTGGCGCTGATGGCACCGACGTTGGCGACTTCTGTCCTTGCTGGACACGGGCTTGGCCATTTCCACGAGCAACTTCTCCACCGCCGTCAACCGCCTTGCTCGATACCGCGTCGAATCGCGGTGGGGTTGCTGCCTGCCACGATGTTCCGCAGGCCTTCACGGAAGATGGCCGTGCCAAAACCGTGGCGGTGGTCGTGCCGTCACCCGCCAAATCCGAGGTCTTCTGAGCAACCTCGATGACCAGTTTGGCGCCCATGTTCTCGAAGCGGTCTTCCAATTCGATTTCCTTGGCCACGGTCACGCCGTCCTTGGTGACCGTGGGTCCACCAAACGACTTGTCGATGATCACATTGCGACCGGTCGGCCCCATGGTCACGGCGACCGCATCGGCCAGCTTGTCGATGCCCTGCGAGCATTTTGGCTCGGGCATGATCTTCAAACAGCAGTTGTTTTGCCACGCTTGATGATCCTTATGGTTAGGCTGCGGTTAGTGAGTTTCCGAGTCGGAGATCTGATCGCAAGTCGGCACTCAGCCTGAGCACTTTGGCCAGGATGTCGCTTTCGCGCAAAATCTTGACCTCATCGCCATCGACTTCGATGTCGCGTGCCGCCGTACTTGCCGTAAATCACTTCGTCGCCGACGGCGACCGACAGTTCGCCCCGCTTGCCACTGTCCAGCAGCTTGCCCGGCCCGACGGCGACGACGGTGCCACGCTGCGGTTTCTCTTTCGCCGTGTCGGGCAGCACAATACCACCCGCCGTCGTCTCTTCGGCTTCAATCGGTTCCACCACGACACGATCATCCAGCGGACGAATCTTGAATTTCTTAGCCATGGATTATCATTCCTTATATCGATTTTTGGTATCTGTAAATTGTCTGAAGTTCGGTTGATATCGCTGAGCCATCCGGCAAGCGACCAGCAGTCCGCCTTGGCGACTTACATCATGCCGCCCATGCCGCCCATGCCGCCATCCCATACCACCCATACCGCCCATCCATCCATGCCTCCCATGCCACCCATGCCGTGGTCATGGTGATGATCGCCACCCGCCTCTTCTTCTTCCACAGGAATCTCGGTGATCAGCGACGAGGTCGTCAGCAACAGAGAGGCCACGCTGGCAGCGTTTTGCAGGCACGTGCGAACGACTTTGGCGGGGTCGATGACGCCAGCTTCGACCAAGTCGCCGTAGCTATTCGTGTCGGCGTTGTAGCCGTCGTTCTTCCCTTTCATTTGCCGTACGCGATTCACGACGACGGCGCCGTCGACTCCGGCGTTGTTGGCGATGGCGCGCAGAGGATAGTCGAGACGTTGCGAATGATCTGCACGCCCAGCGCTTCGTCGCCTTCGAGCTTCAAGTTTGTCGAGCGCCTTGCGCAACGAATCAAGGCAACGCCGCCGCCGGGAACAATGCCTTCTTCCAGAGCAGCTTGCGTGGCGGCACTTGGCGTCTTCCAGCAGTGCCTTCCGCTCTTTCATTTCGGTTTCCGTGGCGGCACCACAGTTGATCTGGGCCACGCCACCGGCGAGCTTCGCCAGTCGCTCTTGCAGTTTTTCGCGGTCGTATTCGCTATCGGTGTTGCTCGATTTCGCGGCGGATCTGATCGGCGCGCCCGTCGATCTCGTCTTTCTTGCCGCACCACCACCGATGATCGTAGTGTTCGCTGAGCTGATCTTGATTTTCTTGAGCCGTCCCAAGTCAGCTCAGCTTGACGCTATCCAAGTCGATGCCCAAGTCCTTGAAGATGGCTGTCGCACCGGTCAGTACGGCGATGTCGCCCAGCATGGCTTTGCGACGATCGCCGTAGCCGGGAGCTTTCACGGCACAGACGCTCAGGATGCCACGCATCTTGTTGACGACCAACGTCGCCAGGGCTTCGCCTTCAACGTCTTCGGCAATGATCAGCAACGGCTTGTTGGCCTTGCTGATGGCTTCCAGCAGCGGAATCATTTTTTTGTTGCTGTCGAGATTTTCTCTTCGAAGATCAGCACGTAGGCAGTTTTCCAGCTCGACGGTCACTGTCGTCCGGGTCGGTGACGAAGTGTGGCGAGAGGAAACCGCGATCAAACTGCATCCCTTCGACGACTTCGACCGTCGTTTCGCTGCTGCGGCCTTCTTCAACCGTAATCACGCCATCTTTGCCAACCTTCAGGAACGCGTCGGCCAGAGCACGCTGCCAATGGTCGGATCGTTGTTACCGGCGATCGTGGCGACCTGCTCAATCTCTTTCTTGTTCTTGCCGTCGATCGGTGTCGACATCTTGGCAATAGCATCGCTGACGGCATCGACGGCCTTGACTGATTCCGCGCGAGAGTGCCATCGGGTCGGCACCGGCGGCGATCATCTTCAGACCTTCGCGAAAGATGGCTTCGGCCAGACGGTGGCGGTGGTGGTGCCGTCGCCCGCGACGTCATTGGTCTTGCTGGCCGCTTCTTTGACCAGCTGGGCCCCCAGATTCTCGTAGGGATCATCCAGGTCAATATCTTCAGCAACGGTCACACCGTCTTTGGTGATCTTTGGAGAACCCCAGCCTTTGTCGAGAACCGCATTGCGACCGCGAGGGCCGAGCGTGCTGCGGACGGCTCGAGCTAGTTTCGAAACACCTGCCAATAAGGGCTGACGTGCTTCGTCTTCAAACACCATCTGTTTTGCCACGACAGGTTTCCTCCTGCAAAGTTGTCTGCAATTCGGGCGTCCCCGGTTTGGGATCACCCACGCTATCGCACTCGTATCGATACCCCAGCTCGCCATCGAGCAGGAACGAAATGGCAGTCCGTCTGCGATTCTCGGCGCCTCTACGCAATCGCTGTGCCAAAGATCCGTGACCGTTACTAACCTGTTTGAACAACAAGACTTGTAAGTCTCGCTATCCGTATGCCGTGGCGGACGCCCCCGCCACAGTTCGTTGCCAAAATGGCAGATCATGCGACGCACTCGGGCGATTAAGGGGTAAAGTCCTCCTGGCCACTTAAGCCGCCGACGAAGGCAGCCAGTAGATCGGCCGCCGCGTCCAAGTCGTCAAGCGAGACCGTTTCGACGGCACTGTGCATGTAGCGATTGGGAACGCTAATCAGGCCTGTCGCGACACCTTCCCGCGAGATTTGCAGAACGTTGGCGTCGTTGGACGTCGCTCGCCCAATAGCCGCCAACTGGCAGGGCAGGCCGTGCTGTTGGCCGGTGCGGATCAAACGGTCGGTGACATGAGGATTCATATTCGGACCCCGAAAAACGACGGGCCCGCCACCCAGAACGACTTCGCCCTGCTGTTTCTTGTCGATGGTCGGGCAATCCGTAGCGTGTGTCACATCCACCGCGATGCCTACGTGGGGATGCAATTCCGTAGGCGCTGGTGATCGCCCCCCTGAGGCCAATCTCTTCCTGAACGGTCGAAACCGCAAACAGCGCACATTTCACGTCATAGTTTCGGCTGCGACGCAGGGCCTCAATCACGACCCAAAGCCCCGTTCGATTATCCATGGCCGGGGCATTGGCTCAGGTTATTGAGCAGCCTTGAAAACCCAACTCCAATGTCACCGGATCGCCAATCCTCACGCGGTTGGCCGCATCCTGTTGTCCTGCGGGCGCCGATATCGAGCCAAATTCGCGTACTTTCACGACCTGTTTCCGTTCGTCCTCGGTCAGCAGATGAATAGGCTTTCGCGAGATCACGGCGGGCAGCGGCCCGTCGGCTGTCCAAACGGTCATGCGCTGCCCAACCAACTGTTGCGGATCCCAACCGCCAATCGTCTGAGCGTAGAGGAATCCATCCTCGTCAATGTAGTTCATGAGCATGCCGATCTGATCGCAGTGGCCGGCGAACATGATGCTGGGGCGGGCCTCCGGGTTGGTCGATATATCACGTTGCCATGGCTGTCCGTGCGATCTCGTCGGTAAACTCTGTCGGCGTATTGCCCCGGACAATTTCTTGCACGGGCCGTTCGTACCCGAAGGGCCGGGTGCGGAGAGCAGGCTCTTGAGAAATCGAGCGAGCTAGACTCCATAGAGCGATCCCTTCGTGAATAGCCGCTTCTCAGGGCGTGGAAATCCGTGCGAGGATGCAAGGTCGCCGGCGAAGCCCCCTGAGGCTACTTTCCGGCCGTACGGCTGACAAGGGTGACCGGTATCCCATCCGCTTGACGGTCGGGCAGGCCGGACCTACGATAAGCCGTTTACCCGCAGACCGTAAGCGGCCATCGCGGACGCGTAGAGGGGTCTGCCAGCGAGTGAAAAAGAGTCGCAGCGTGTCCACAGCGCCATCCTCACCAATACATTTTCCACCGCACAATCGAAAGTCGCAATCATCGGTTTCGGGACCGTCGGGTCCGGGGTCGCGGAAATCCTCTTGGAGCACAGCGTGCGGTTGAGCCGCCACGCGGGTCAGCGATTCAATTGGAAGAAGTGGTCGTCCGAGATTTACACAAGCCCCGCCAGTATGACCTGCCAGCGGGGCTGATCACGACGGACTTGGACGACGTCTTGCAGAACTCGGAAATTCGCGTCGTGGCTCAACTCGTCGGAGGCCTGGAGCCGGCCGCGGACCATCATGTTACGGCTGTTGGAGAGTGGCAAGGACATTGTGACGGCCAACAAGGCGTTGCTGGCAGAGCATGGCGCCGAGTTATTTGATCGGGCACGGGAACTCGGGCGTACGATTGCCTTTGAAGCGGCGGTCGCAGGCGGTGTTCCCATTATTACGAATCTCAGTCAGTGCCTGTCGGCCAATCAGATTCTTCGCTTGCGAGGCATCCTCAACGGGACGAGCAACTTCATCATTTCTCAGATGGAAGAGCAGAGCACCGACTACGCCGCTGCCGTGGTTCAGGCTCAGGAACGGGGCTTTGCGGAGGCCGACCCGACAATGGATGTCGACGGCTCCGATGCGGCTCAAAAGCTGGCGATCCTCGCGCATCTGGCGTTTGGCGCCCAACGTCGATTGGCGCGAAATTCCGCGCATCGGCATCGACCACCTCGACCCAACCGATTTGCAGTGGGCCCAGGAGCTGGGGTATCGCATCAAACTGCTGGCCATCGCCCGGCTACTTCCCGGCTCGCAGGACCTGGAGGTCCACGTGTCGCCGACACTGGTCCGCATGGGAACGCCGCTGGCGGAAGTGCGCGGGGCGAACAATGCGATCAGTGTCGTCGGTGACATGGTAGGGCGTGTGTTTTACCAAGGGCTAGGGGCCGGACGCTTGCCCACCGCCTCGGCGGTAGTGGCCGACCTGGTTGACACCGCCGTGGGACGAGCCGGATTGACGTTCCGCACACTGGAATGGTTTTCTCGGGACACAACTCGGGCCGTGTTGGCGGATTATCGCGAGGCGGAAGGACGCTTCTATTTGCGGTTTACGGTTGAGGATCACCCTGGCGTGTTGGCGCGAAATCGCCAGCGTCTTGGGTCAGCATTCGATTTCCATCGCCTCAGTCATCCAACGCGGCCTGGAGCACGATGGGGAAGAGGTGACCGGTTCTCGCGAGGACGTGATGCTGGTAATCATGACGCATGCGGCCAAGGAAGGACGAGCCGACGCGGCGATTGCCGACATTGATCGATTGCCGTCGGTGCGTCCGGGTAGCGTGAGGATGCGAGTTTTGGACTAACGGACTGGAGACCATGAAATACGCAATCATTATTCCCTGACGGCTGCGCGGACGAACCGCAAGAGACCCTGGCGGGCAAGACACCTCTACAGGCAGCACGGACACCGGCCATGGACGCCGTGGCTCAGGCAGGAGTCGTGGGCCGGGCAACAAACGTCCCGCGCATTTACCGGCCGGTTCGGACGTCGCCAACTTGAGCCTGTTGGGATACAACCCCAACGAATACTTTACCGGACGGGCACCGCTGGAGGCGGCCGCACAGGGAATCGGCTTGGGACCCGACGATTGGGCCGTGCGCTGCAATTTGGTCACGATCGAAGACCAGGTCATGCGCGACTTCACGGCGGGCCACATTTCCACCGAGGAGGCCCGACAGCTACTTGGCCGATCTGCAGTCAGGACTGCCGGCCGATCCGCCGTTGGAGTTCGTCCCAGGGGTCAGCTACCGCAACTTGCTGATCTATCGCGGCCAAGCGCGGCCGGCGCCGTTCTCGCACGAAACTCGCTGCACGCCTCCGCATGACCTGACGGACCAGCAAGGTGACCGACGATTTTCCGCGCGGTCCGGGCAGCGATCTGCTCAACGAGCTGATGGAGCAGAGCGTGCATGCTTTGCCGATCCCATCCAGTGAATCAGGCGCGTCGTGCCGCCGGCAAGCTGCCCGCCACAAATGTCTGGTTGTGGGGACTGGGCCGAACGCCCGCAGCTGCCCAGCTTTCATAACGCATACGGTGCGAGCGGCAAGATGATCACGGCGGTCGACCTGCTGCGAGGCATCGCCGCTTGATCGGCTGGGAATGCGATCGAAGTCCCCGGCGCGACGGGTTACACGGATACCGACTACGCCGCCAAAGGACGCTACGCAATCGAAGCGTTGCCGACGACCGACGTGATCTGCGTGCATGTCGAAGCGCCGGACGAGGCGTCGCACGAGGGCGACGTCGCCGCCAAATCGAGGCCTTGGAGGCGATCGACGCCGCAGATTGTCGGTCCGCTGCATGCCGCCCTGCGGCTCAAGGTGACTATCGAATCCTCGTAACGCCCGACCACCCCACGCCCCTTCGTACCAAGACGCACAGCCACGGTTCGTCCCGTTCGCCGTCTGCTGGCACGGGCATTACACCCGGCGAGGCCAGTCACCTATGACGAACGTCGCGGCCGAGCAATAGCTCGTTGGCGTTCGCCGAGGGCACGAGCTGATGCGATTCTTTTCTGCAGAGCTAATCTGCCTGCAGCCATCTCTTTGATCGTTGCCTCCAAATTCGAGGCGTATTCCACGATAAGGAGTTTCCGATGCCTTTGATCGTTCAAAAATTTGGCGGAACCAGCGTTGCCGACAGTGAAAAGATTCTGGCCGCAGCGCGAAGGCCATTCGCGCCCAGCAGGAGGGCAATCAGGTCGTGATGGTCGTCAGCGCGATGGGCAAAAACACCGACGTGCTGGTCGACCTGGCCAACGAGATCAACGATGACCCGCCGGCTCGCGAAATGGACATGTTGCTGTCCACCGGCGAACAGGTCAGCGTGGCACTGATGGCGATGGCGATCCATTCGCTGGGCATCAAGGCGGTCAGTCTGACCGGGGGCCAGATCGGCATCCGTACCGATAGCATCCACACAAAAGCCCGCATCCAATCGATTTCGACCGACCGCATGCAACGGCTGCTGGACGCGGGAAACATCGTCATCGCCGCCGGATTCCAGGGCATCGACGAGGACTTCAATATCACGACGCTGGGTCGTGGCGGCAGCGATACGACCGCCGTGGCACTGGCGGCCGTGCTGCAAGCGGATGCGTGCGAAATCTACACCGATGTCGATGGCGTCTACACGACCGATCCTCGCTTGCTGCCCGAAGCGCGCAAGCGTGCCGCGATCAGTTACGACGAAATGCTGGAACTGGCGAGCCTGGGAGCGGGGGTGATGCACAGTCGCTCGATCGAGTTCGCCAAGAAGTTCGGTGTGCCGATTCACGTCCGCAGCAGTTTCACCGACACCCAGGAACGATGATCGTCGCCGAGCCGGAGTGCACGAGGCGCGGTGAGCGGCGCGGCCGTGACTCGCGATGAAGGTCGAGCGATACGGTCGCGGGCGTACCCGATGTGCCGGGCGTATCTTCGAGATCTTCTCGCGGATCGCCCAGAAGAATGTAACCGTCGACATGATCGTGCAAAACGTGGCCGACGCGGGCAAGGCCGATATCTCCTTCACCGTTCCTCGGGACGAATTGCCGATCACACTGCGAACTGTCCAGGATGCCCAATCCGTGCTGGGCCAGATCGACGTCTCGTACGACGAACAGGTGGCCAAGGTCTCGGCCGTCGGCAGGGAATGGCGACGCAATTTGGCGTTGCCGACCGCATGTTCGCTGCCTTGGCCGAGACAGGCATCAACATCCAAATGATTACGACCAGCGAGATCAAAATCTCGACGCTGGTCGCCCGCGAACAAGCCTTGCCCGCCCGCGCGGTGCACCGCGCTTTTGAGCTGGAAAAGGAAGACGAGTCAATTGCAATGCCGGCCGTGCGACGACCGAACCGCGTCGTGGTGGAGTCCAAGTTTGAACCGCGCGACGCGTTGGAAGTGGTCAAGCAACTGCAAGGCATGGAAGAATTGACGATCGACGACGTGATCCTCGACGCGACGCAAGGTCGCGTCACGATTTTCGGCGTACCCAATGTGCCCGGCGTCGCCCAAAAAGTGTTTGCACGGATCGGCGAGGCGGGCATCTTTGTGGATATGATTGTGCAGAGTTATCCGAGCGAAGGCACCGCGAATCCGAGTTTTACCGTACCTCGCGACGACTTGTCACGAAGCGTGCAGGTCGCTACGCAATTGACTCAGGACTTTCCCAGCTTGCGCGTGACTTCCAGCCCAGATGTGGCAAAACTGTCGGTCTCTGGGATCGGCCTGCGAAGTCACACCGGAGTGGCAATTCGTATGTTTCGGGCCCTGGCCGAGGCCGGAATCAACGTGGCGATGATCAATACCAGCGAAGTGCGGGTCAACGTGGTTGTGGACGGACCAGCAGGACCAACAGGGTTGGCCTGCTTGAAGCAAGCATTTGCCGATGTTACCTAACGCGAGCTCCCGCGCGTTGACCATCAAGTCCTGGTCGAATCGCATGCAAGGCCCCCATGTCCCGCTACCTGCGTGGCATGGCCTGATCGAAATCGCCTGGATATTGCTGTTGTTTTTTCTCATGGGCAGCGCAATACTCCACCGAGCGTCAACGAACCCCATTATTTGGGTGCGCGGCACTTTTGGGACCCCAGTTTTTGTCGCAATGATTTCTTCTTCAACAGCCAAGACGCACATGCGGCTTTTTTTTGGTGCTTTGGCTGGATCACGCGTTGGGTCCCTTTGCCGACAGCCGCCTGGATTGGTCGCTTCACAGGTTGGACGTTTCTGGCCGCGGCCTGGTACCGTTTGACCTGGAGCCTGGTGCCGATCCGGGGTGCGAGCCTGCTGTCCGCTGCAATATGGATCACGCTGATTCAGCATGCTCAGATGTCGGGGGAATGGTTGATCGGAGGCATTGAGGGAAAAGTCGTTGCCTACGCGTTCGTAGTGTGGGGCCTGAGCGCGTGGGTGCGAGGGCGATGGAACCAAACCTGGATCCTCCAAGCGCGGCGCTGCCTTTCATGTCCTAGTAGGTGGCTGGGCCGTGATGATGACGATGATTGCCGCACTATCCCTCCCGGCAAATCAAAGGAGTCGACTTGTACGCTCTCTGCCCGGACTCGTATTGGGAGGCCTATTTGCCCTCGCCGGTCTCCTTCCGGCACTGCGGCTGAACGCCGGATTGGCTCCCGAGGTTATCCGCCGAGCCGAAGAGATTTACGTGTTCGATCGGTTGTCACATCATCTTGTTATCCGCGATTTCGCCAGCGCCTTTGTGATACGCCACGGATTGATGATCGCCGTTTTCGCCGTCCTCTGGCAGCCATTGCAGCGCCAACTGAGGTTTCAACGCCTTGCCGGGTTCGTTTGGGCAGCCGTCTTGCTGGCGATCTTCGGGACTCTTCTGGACGTAATGCTGGGCGAGAGCCCTCTGGCGGCGAAGTTTCTGCGGTACTATTGGTTTCGCGCATTGGACGTTTTTGTCCCCTTAGGCGTCAGCCTGGCCTTTGTTGTCATCTTGCGGGGGCGCATTGACGTCATCCGACCGCCGCGACTGCCGTTTTAGCGAGCGTCGTCCTGATCGTCCTCGGAAATCGATGTCTCCGCGTGCATGCCTTGCATACGCCAGTCAATACCTGCCGCAGATCGCCAGGGCGGCATACACACCAGGGCACAGCTTGCCGATCGGCGCGATATGTGCGACTGGATCCGTCGCCGACTCCCTCCGGACACGATCGTCCTCACGCCGCCAGATCACCAGACCTTCAAGTGGTATGCGGAACGCAGTGAAGTGGTAACCTGGAAGGATGTCCCGCAGGATGCAATATCGATCATCGAGTGGTCAGAGCCGACTGGGCGGATTCGGTGCTGGCAATCCTGTCGGTCACCGTCAGAAGCCGACGCTCAGCTCGGCCAGCTACGTCAGGCCTACGGATTCGACTATGTCGTTGTCCGGTGGCCGAGGGAAATCGCCATAGATGCTCACCCCGTGCTCTACCAGAATCCTCATTATGCGGTATTGCAAGTCATTCAAGACAATTCACGTTATCCGGTTCTGCCAAGATAATTGTCAGGTCATCGACCTCGGGTTGGGTTGTCCTGGCCGAGGGACTTGGCCCCAGCTAAAGGGGAGCCGATGAGCAATTTGCTGCCCAGTCCGCATGAACTGCCAGAGCTGCTCGCGGCAAAGCTATCGTGTTTGGCCCCGCGTCCAAACCGCCGCGGCCTCTCGCCCTGCGCTCAGCGACGGTCGACACAATGGACCACCCCGAGCCGATGCTCGTCCGGCGGCCGTGCTCCTGCTGGTCTACCCTGAGCAGAATCGCTGGTGCGTCCCACTGATGCGCCGGCAAAGCCACTTGACGCAACACGCCGGACAAGTGAGCTTGCCGGGTGGAGCTCTCGAGCCCGGAGAGACAACAGCGGCTGCGGCGGTGCGCGAAGCCTATGAGGAATTGGGGATCGTCGCCTCGGACGTGGAATTGCTGGGCACGCTTTCTCCGCTCTACGTTTTCAATTCTAACTTCCTCATTACTCCTTGGTTGGCGACCGCCCAGCGGGCGATCCGGTTTCAGCCCAACCCGGCGGAAGTGGCCGAACTGATTAAATTGCCGTTGGACGTGTTGCAGCAATGCGAAGCGTCGCCCCCCATAACCGTCCGCCGTGGTCGGCTGGAGTTTTCTGCCCCATCATTGGATTACCGAGGCCATCGGATCTGGGGGGCAACACATGTGATCCTGGGCGAACTGGGCCGAATGCTGCGGGAGACACACAGCTCGTGACATCCTTGGAATCGGGCACATCGGAAGCGGGCAGAATGTAAACTCGAACCTGGCCGCGGCGCATGTGTCTACCTACGGCTCGGCGAAGCCTGGACCGCGCCGTCGTACCGAATCGGTCTGTGTCTAGACGGTCTAGCCCGACCGCCATCGGCATTTTATAAAGATTGACCGGCAGAGAGGTTCTTTGCCCAGGAGGGTGGCCGGACTTTGCCGCTCGCCCGCCGGTTCGTGACGAGCTTCATTCACACATGCAAGGTGAGCCGAGAGGCATTATGATTCGCGTGGGAATTATCGGGGCGACGGGTTACACGGGCCTGGAGCTCATCAAGCTACTATTGCGTCATCCTCAGGTTGAAATCGCGGCGTTGACCAGCCGGCAGGAAGGCCGTCCGCCAATCGACGAAGTCCATCCTCAACTAACCGGTCGGTTGGATTTGCGACTGGAAAACCTTCCTCCGCAGGAGTCAGCCGAACAAGTCGATTGCGTCTTTAGCTGTTTGCCACATGGCGCATCTGCCGAATCCGTCCAGCAAATGCTGGTTACCAGTGATGTACGCGTCGTGGACTTCAGCGCGGACTATCGGCTCAATGACGTCTCAGTCTACGAACAGTGGTATGGCACAACCCACCCTGATCCGAAGCGGATTGGCATGACTCCTTACGGGCTGCCTGAATGGTTTGCGGCAGAAATCGAATCGGCACCGCTGGTTGCCAATCCCGGCTGCTATCCGACGTCGGCCATCCTGGGACTTGCGCCGTTGCTACAGGCCGGCGCCGTCGAGTCTCGCGATGTGATTGTCGACTCCAAGAGTGGCGTTTCCGGTGCCGGTCGGACCCCCAAACTGACGACCCATTTTCCGGAATGCAATGAGAGTTTTTCGGCATACAGCGTGGGTAAACATCGGCATACCCCGGAAATCCAACAAGTGCTTTCCACCATCGCCGGCCGTCCCGTCGACCTTATCTTCACACCGCACTTGGTCCCCATGGATCGTGGAATCCTGACGACCATCTATGCAAAGCGGAGCGACCGGCGCGATCAAGGGGAGCTGCTCGATTTGCTGCGCACGTCCTATGCACAATGTCCTTTCGTGCGAGTTGTCGACGAACTTCCGGCGACGAAACATACCGCCCACACGAATTTCTGCCACATCAGCCTCCGCATCGTTGGTGATCGTGTTGTGGTGATCAGCTGTATCGACAACCTCGTTAAAGGAGCGTCGGGGGCTGCCGTGCAAAATATGAATCTGATGTTTGGCTTACCGGAAACCATGGGACTGTATTAATTCGGAGCCGCTGCCAAAAGGCAGGGCACCATCCCGATTTCGTCACGAAGCAAGATTTACAAGACCGACGGCCCTGTAACTGCGTGACGAATTTTACAGCGAGCTGTTGCTCATCGCACAAAACTACGGAACCAAAACATGAGCGATCATCGACCTCAAGGTTTTCGATTTGCGGGCGTGCATTGTGGCTTGAAGCAAAGCCCTTCCAAACAGGATTTGTCGCTGATCGTTTCCGATCGGCCCTGCGTGGCGGTAGGTGTGTTCACTCAGAATCAGGTCGTGGCGGCACCGGTGATTTTGGATCGCGAACGAACGCCGTCGGATCAGATACGTGTCATTGTGACGAATTCGGGCAATGCCAACGCCTGTACAGGCGAGCGTGGTCTGGACGATGCACGACGAATGGCCGCCTTGGCGGCGCAAGCCATGGACGTGGACGAGTCCCACGTTCTGGTGCTCTCGACAGGCATTATTGGCGAGCACTTGCCGATGCAGAAAATCGACGCCGGAATTCGCCTGGCCTCCCAGCAATTGCGTTCTGACTCAGAGGCAATTGAACTGGCGGCACGCGGCATGATGACGACTGACACTCGCCCCAAAGTTGTCTCGCGGCACGTTGATCATCTGCCGCACAGGCTACTCGATCTTGGGCATGGCCAAAGGGGCGGCGATGATTGGTCCAACATGGCGACCATGTTAGGAATCGTTTTGACTGATGCTCCGTTGGAACCGGACACAGTGCTGCAGCTGTTGCGATCTGCTGTGAATGACAGTTTCAATTGTATTAGTGTCGAGGGGCACATGAGCACCAACGACACCGTGTTGTTGCTGGGCAACGGAGCGGCCGATGGTTCTCCGTTGACCGGCGAGGCGCTCGACGGTTTTGCCGCGGCGCTGCGCGACGTCTGCATGAAGCTGGCGCAGGAGATTGCCAACGACGGGGAAGGGGCCACGCATTTGATCGAAGTCCATGTCACCGGCTGCGAGACCCGCGAAGACGCTCATCGCATCGCCAAGTCCATCGCCGATAGTCCCCTTGTTAAGACGGCCGTTGCCGGGGCGGATCCCAATTGGGGACGGATCGTGTCGGCGGCAGGTTACGCCGGAGTCGCCTTCGACCCCGCGACCGTGCAATTGAGTGTGAACGATTTTACGCTCTTCCGGCAGGGCACGCCGCTTGCTTTCGATGCCACGGAAGTCTCTAGTCGATCCGGCAAAATCGGACCACGCGGATCCAGTTGAGCCTTGGCCAAGGCGACCGATCGGTGCGATTTTGGACTTGCGACCTGACGGCGGAGTACGTCCACCTGAACGCGGACTATCACACCTGAACCGAATTCGTTTCTCTCGGCGGGTCATGACGTATGGTTGGAAAACATAACCGTTACGTCGGCTGCTGTCATTTGCGCTCATCCCGTATCCACCGCGATTGGCGGACGCACGCCGACGACCTCGACCGCCTATGACCACGCAATGAGGCTCGTAGCTGTGAACCACGTTCCCACCGATTCGACCCCCTCTTCGCTTCGCCCCCTGCCTCCGATCTCCGCCGGTTCGTCCCCCTTCGACGGCGACGACCCCACCTGGGCCATTGCCGCGGCTCGTAGACGGCACTTTTCTGTTCCGCAGCCAGAGAAGCCGGACGTACCGGCTAAGGCGCCATGCGATGAGCGAACGTTTTGGCCGGAACCACCCCACACGTTCGACGAAACCGGTCTGCGGACCACGCAGGTCGAATCGTTGATCCTGAAATATCTGCTCAATCTGGGAAATGCGTCTGGACGCGAAATCGCCAATCAAATCGCGCTCCCTTACCGTATCACGCAGCAGCTTCTCTTTGGCATGAAAGAGCAGCAGCTCCTGTCCTTGAAATCCGATGCCCCTCTCGGCGATTACAGTTACGAGTTGACCGAATTTGGCGCCGATTACGTGCGCGACGCTATGTCGAACAGTGCACGTACTTCGGGGCAGCCCCCGTGCCTCTAGAACAATACGCCGCCAGTGTGCTGGCGCAGTCTGTCACGCATCAGCGACTGACGATGGATACGGTTCGTCGCGCGTTCCGCGACTTGGTGATGAGTGATGCGGCGCGGTGCTGTTGGGGAAGCCCTAAACTTGGGCCGCGGCATGTTCCTGCATGGGCCTCCAGGTAACGGCAAGTCGAGCGTCGCGGAACGGATCTCTCACGTCTTCAGCAATTCCATCTGGATCCCGCGCTGCTGACCGTCGGCGGCGACATCTTACGACTGTTTGACTCGATTCATCACGTTGAAGCCGATCAGGAAGACTCAAGCCAACTCGACTCACGTCCTTACGATCAACGTTGGGTACGCGTGCAACGTCCCACCATTGTGATGGCAGGGGAATTGGAACTGGATGCGTTCGACATCACGTCCAATCGGGTCACAGGGATCAATGAGGCACCGCTGCAACTCAAGGCAAACTGCGGTACCCTGGTGGTCGACGACTTCGGTCGCAATCGCTTCCGCCCCTCCGATTTGTTGAATCGCTTAGTCAATCCCATGGAACGTGGCATCGATTGCTTTCATCTCAAAAGTGGTCGCACGTTCCAAGTTCCTTTTGAATGCATGCTTGTGTTCGCCTCCAATGCGGTTCCGGCGGACCTGGTGGACGAGGCGTTTCTGCGAAGGATTCCCTTCAAGATCGAGGTGCGCGATCCTGAGGAGCATGAGTTCAAGGAACTCTATCGACGTGCGGCCGATGGCGCTCGGATTGGAAACTTCAGATGACGACGTCGATTATTTGCTTCAGCGCCACTATCGTGAGACCGGACGCCCGATTCGTTGTTGTCACCCACGAGACCTATTGCGGATCATCGCCAATACTTGCGATTTTCATGGTCGCCCGCTGGTGGTCACTCAGGAAGAACTTGATCACGCCGTGGAACGGTATGTCAGCCTGAAAAGCGGATCGTCAACGATCTAGGGTGGAGATCATGACAACGGTAAGTCGCCCCGCAGCACATTCCATAGCTGGGGTAAACGATCCAATCGCGTTTGATTCAGAAAACTGCCGACCGAAGTTAGCGACATCCCGTCGGTCGCCGGTCGGTCCAGCTGAAGCATTCTCGGATCGGGACTATACCTGAGCGTTGTAGTGGTTTCGTGGACACGCGCTCGAAACCGATACACGCGACACTGTCGTCCACCTCGTCCCATGCGGTCATCGACGGAGAAAACAGGTCCCGGTGATGTGATCTTGATGGTCAATGCCAGAAGCAATAAAAGGGGCGACAGCAGGATCAACGCCGCTGCTGCAAGGATCATGTCGCGGGTCCGCCGGGATGGTCCCAACAGGCCCAACCATGCACGACTGCCTGGTTCCGCGGTGGCACTGTCGGGAGTTGCCTCCAGGCCAAGCCCAATGCCCGCCCCAAGCTCATTTTTCGCATAGGCCAATGCGGTCGCATCGACCCACGGCAGTGAAGACACCTCGACGTCCATTTTCCAGCGCCCGGCCAGAGTCTCCGTCAGTTGCGCCAGCTGCTCCTGGGACATCTGAGGAAGCAGTAAAACCAGCCTGCCCGTTGCGTCGATGCCAACGGCCCCTTGAGGGCTCACGGCGGCAAAACAGAAGTCGCTAACCTCTGCGAACCGCTCGGGATCTTGCCGCGTACCCACCAGCGGCGATAATCGGACGATCCCACCGGGTGGCTCCTGGCCGTCGCAACGAGCTTGCTCAAGTAAGATTCGCCTGCGCAATTGACGTGGAGCTTAGCAGACGAACATTGGCGGGCCCGTACGGCAGGCAACGAAGAACGACAAACAAGTGACGGAGGAAGCGGCGAATCATTCTGCACACTCAGAAGTAACGTCACAGGAATTCACAACGACGCGGAGCGCCTCTTTGTCCTGACGGTCGGTACGCCTACGCGTTCACAAATATGAGCAACCGGGATGACCGTTCTAATGCTCAAGGTTTTATGGTATCACCGACGACGGCCGTCGCAAGCGGTCGTCCGGATTCGAGAGGGCGAATTGCCGTTGACGACGCGAGAGTTTGCCGGTTGCACAAAATGATCGGCTGTGGATAACCGCTGACGCATCAATGACTTGGATGTGAGCACTTCCATCCGGCGCCCCGTGGGCGTTTGCATGACCGCAAGACGTAACCGAGGAAAGCGGTCTAGATTTGAAGCAATGTGTTACGCTACAGTCCGACCCGAATTGATCCCTGGGCCGATCTCCTGGAAACGACCATCATGAATGCCGTCCTGCAGTTTTTGTCCGTTCGACGAATGCCCTGGTTGCTGGCCGTTCGGTTCTTGTTCGTGGGCGCGGTGGCGTTTCTAGCCGTCGGATCCCTCACTCCCAGCGACTATCTGCCCCACTATCCAATGCGAGACAAAGTGGTGCACTTCTGCGGATACTGTCTGGTAAGTACGTTGGCCATGCTGGCAATTCGCTCCCCACGCCGTCAGGTTACCTGTCTGCTGCTATTGACCGTAATGGGGATCGGCTTGGAGTTTGGCCAATTGTTCGTGCCAGGACGGGCGTTCGAAATGGCTGACATGGCCGCCAACGGTTGTGGAGTGTTTTTTGCCTTCCAGGCCATCCGTTTTCTTATCCCCTGACGTTACCCCAGTATCCCCCTGCGCGTGACCGGTTAGCGCTCGTTGTTCGTCGTATCGCCAAGCGAGCTCGCACATGTCCGACCCGTGTCTACATGTCGTTCTGTTTCAGCCCGAAATTCCGCAGAATACCGGAAACATTGGCCGTACCTGTGTCGCGGCGAACGCTAAGCTGTGGATCGTGAGGCCGACGGGTTTTCGCCTAGATGACCATCATTTGCGGCGAGCAGGTCTCGACTATTGGCAACATCTCGTTTGGCAAGATGTAACACGGTGGGATGAACTGCGCCCACAGCTGAATGCCACACGAACGTTCTATTTGACGAAGTCGGCCAAGCGACGCTACACGGATTGCCAATTCCAGCCAGGCGATTTTCTGGTTTTTGGATCGGAAACGAACGGATTGCCCGCCGAGTTACTCGAGCCAAATCAGGAGCAGTGCTTGCGGATCCCCATGCACCCTCGAGTTCGCAGCTTGAATCTCGCCAATGCCGTCGCCATCGTGGTCTACGAGGCACTACGTCAAATTGGCGATCTGCCGGACGAGCGATGATTTGCCGTTAACGTGTCCCTGGCGTGGCATAGATCGGCAAATGACGATAGTAGACTTCTAGCATGTAGAGGCTTAGGCAGGTGACGTAGAGGCGTCCCCCGTGCGGGCCCCATCGATCGCCTAGTGGCGACCAGCTACCGCGTTCGGCGCCCTCCTTGGTTTGCTGTTCTGGCAGCAACTCTCGCATCACACGATTCCATTCATCCCAGGAATCGCCGCTGAGATGATGCAAGACCTGTGTGGCATAGTACCAGTAATAGACATCGCGGTCATTCCAGTCGATCGGTCGCGATCGAATGAGGTTGACCCCCGTTTGAAGTCGCGGGTCGCTCTGAGACCAGCCCAAATACTGCCGACACAGCAAGGCCTCGGCCGTCATCGCATAGGTCGGTTCCATACCGGGTTGGTAACCGTAGCGAGCTCCGTCGGACGAGGCCGCTCGATCCAAGTAGGTGTCCAGCCGTTCCAGGGTATCACTGGGGACCTCCAGGCCAGACATCCGCGCGCTTTGCAGCCCCATCATGAACCAACCGGAGACTGACGTATCGCTGTCAAATCCGGGTTGATATCGCCAACCCCCCAGCCTGTCCTGGGTCCGAACCGCATAGTGGACCGCGCTCGGCAGCCGTCCGCAGCTGAGAGTCCTTCGTCATGCCGTACAACTCGCACACAGCAATCATTGCTTGAGCCTGACTGTACAGGCGATGATGTCCCACGGTGCCTTGCCAAAAATCACCGTCACCGTTTTGCATTTTTAACAACGCTCGGCTGCCGCACTGCACGACGTCCGCGTAGGTGCCCGAAAGATGCGTGTGGCCGGCTCCCTGAAAAGCCAACAGCGCCATCGCGGTGGCCGACGTCGGATTCTCGTTTTGTGCCCCATCCGTATAGGGCCCCGTGAGGCTCCATGAGCCATCCCTCAGTTGCTGACGTTTCAGCCATTCCAGCCCTTCTGTGACCGCTGCCTCCGTCAGCGCGTTTCCCCCGTATGCCGCCAACAGCATCTTTTTCATTCCAGCTTCGCGGCCGCTGAGGGCAAAACCTACGTCAGGAATCGTCAACTCGCTGCCCGACATAGGACTGATCGGTGTGATCGGGGGCAAAGGTGGAGCCAGCAGCGGTTGCTCGATTTCCGAAAGATCATCCGGAGTCAGGACGGGTTGGTCGAGGTCTTGCTGGTCGGCGCCGATCTGTACCGTTTCAAGTTCCAGTTGCTCGCCCATCGTGTCGGCGAAGTTAAGCGAGAGCTGCATGACGTTGGAGCGAACGCCAGGAATCCACCAAAGACCGAGGATCAAAAGCAGCAGCGTATGGAAAAAGAGGCTTACCAGCCACGGAGGCGTTGTGGACAAAACGCCCCCCACGCCGCGGCGATGGCGTCCCGGGGTCATGGCCACCGCGAGCCGCGAAAACCATGGCCGTTTGTGCGCCAGAACGGTGGCGGGCGCCGAGGACGTCGAACCGGGGCCCGGTGTTGAGGGCACGTCACGCAATGGGACCGACGCGAACGGCGGTGGCAGCGGACCCGTTGCGCGAGGCGGCGCCGGCGGTTCCAGCCCACCCTCAGCAGCCGTGGCAGTCCAGGGATCGCGATTCATGATGCGCCTCGTCGGTGATCCGTCTTCCGGTTCGGGAGGGCCGTCGAGTGGAAGACTCTGTTCCAGAAGGCAGCTGAGACCACCTCATTTTCTCAGTCTAAGTTGGTGTCGACGAAGTGCCAAGCAGCAAATCCCTATCCCAACTGGCCTTAGGTTGCCACACCCAGACCACATACGCACGCGACGACGGCACGACTTGAGGCGGTAATACGGCCTCAGAGGGGTCGGCCTCAGTGGGGTCGGCCTCAGTGGGGTCGCAGTGGGGTAGCCGGGCCTCAGTGGGTCGTGAGTGGGGTCGGTCGCAGAGGGGTCGGTCGCAGAGGCGTGCAATAAAAGATCGAACCGTTCATTGCGGCGGGTGCTCCACGTTACCGCCCGGCAACACGTCACTCAAGCGCGTCCTGAAAAAGGAGAAACCATCGTTTCCGGACCGTGACACCGGACGACATCTGTCAAGTCGGTAGCGCCAATACGTCGATGTAGTTAATTCCCCAGTACAGCCGAGGCCCCTTTTGCCGCGGGGCCCTGCTCATATATTGGGGAGCACAGGACGCGGGGTGGAGCAGTCCGGTAGCTCGCGAGGCTCATAACCTCGAGGTCGCAGGTTCGAATCCTGTCCCCGCCACTCCGGGTGATTGCAGCATAATCGCAGTCACTCGCAAACCCCGGCAATACCGGGGCTTTTTCATGCGCGGCCAACGCGGTCTGCGGCTCCATGCCATCCACCGCGTGCGCCTGCTCGCCGCGTTCTTGCCGCTCGGTTTGGGCAGGCGATTCGGCCCATCGCCTCAACGGCCGCCTCGAAGTGTTCGGTCGGTGGTCATCAGGTAATGCCGCATGGCGACGCTCGGTGTGTTCCCCAGCCAGCTCGTCACGACCTGGACGGGATAGGTTTCGACCAATTCCGTTTCGCGGCTCGCCCGCAGATTGTGAAACAGCCGGGGCCACGGTTCTAGGCCGGCGTGACGCACGATCTTTGTGAAACGTGGTCCGCAGGTTGGCATTCATCCAGCCCGCCGGGCCGAGGGCTGCCGTTGCGATATCGTTCGGTCGACCACATATTCCGCACCTCAGGGGGCCAATTCGAATGCCTCAAGCAGAATTGGCCGCAGTTCGGGGAACAGCGGGATCTGCGGCTCGCTTTGCCGGCGTGATGCTCCGTTTTGGGTGAGCTCGACCATGATCCGGCCGGCGTCCCAATCAATATCTTGCCAGCGAAGCGAAAGCACTTCGCTGGGGCATCGCAATCCGCCGAAGCGGGCAAGGGCCACGATGGACCGCCAGTCGATGATTCGGGCAGGCGTCAAGCACGCGGGCGATTTCGTCTCGCGTGACAAACCGCTGGCGGTCCTTGATGCCGGTCGCCGCCGCTTTGACACCCTCGAAAGGGTTTTCGCTGATCAGCTTCCGCCGCGCATCGCGATGAAAGAACGAACGGGCGACTTGTAGACGTTTATGGATCGTGGTGGGGGCCAGCCTCCGCCTACGAGCCATTGCTTAAAGTCGTCACAGTTTCCCGGGGTAATCGTCTCCACCGACCGGGATTCGCCGAAGAATTCAGTCAAATCTCGAATTACTGACGCCTCGCACCATTTTCGTCGCCGGTTTAAGGTCGGCTCGGCCCTCGAGGTAGTCTCAAGAACGGCCCCAGCGCCGCGTCAGCTTTGGCTTCGGGATTCGGGATCAGCCCCACGCCGGCGAGTTTCTTCGCCAGCCCGGCTCGGCCTTTGCCACCCATTGCGATAAGTCGGCCTCCATCGGGCGGTTGAGATTGGTCGCTTCGAGCAATTGCTCAACGCGGTACTTGACGCTTTCCGCAGCTCGCTGAGAGACTTTTCCCAGTCGGATTGTTTTCCGCTTACCATCGGGAGCAACAAACTGGATTCGCCGGTGTCCGTTCTTTTCTTTTGCGATGCTTGCCAACTTCTACCTTCCTTTCTTGGCGGGTCTTCGGCCCATCTTGATCGTCAGTTGCAGGCATTCACCTAGAGCGTTCATTGCGTCCATCGAAAGGCCGCGATGGCTGTTGTAGAATTTTGCCAAGGGCGTTTCGTTGATTCCGGTTTCTCTTAGCAATCCGGTATCGCGTTAAGCCCGATTCGTCGATTGCCTGGCGCAATTGGTCGGTTAATTTAGTATCTCGTGTTCTCTTATGTTTCGTGTACCATGTACTGGCCATTATGTCCACCATGCGGAGATTGGTTAGCGGCTGGTGAGAATGTATTTTGAGAGGCCTTTTTAATCCGCCGTATCCCCGTCGCTCAATACGATTCGCCGATAGGGAACGATGCGACCGCGGGAATCGCGAGGCTGTGGAGGCGTCTTTGTATCAGCGATCCGCCAATAGGAACTCAGTTTCGATCGGGATATCCGGGCACACCTCTCGCATTGCATCCGCCATTATCTGCTGTGCACCGATTACGACGGCGTCGTAATCGCAGCCATCCGGAACAAGAATTAGGATCTCGTCGTGAACAAACCCACAGCATTCGTAGCCGGCTTCCAACAGACGAAACAGTGCCAGCTTATTGCCGTCGGCGGCCAGTCCCTGAAACGGGCTGTTGGCTCGCTGGCTGAAGCCGATGTGCCCTCTGAGGCGTCCCGACAGCGTGACGGATGATCCAAAGAAGCAGTGCCGCATCAGGTCATAGCTTGGACGTTGGGCCTGTAGATCGCCAGTTAGTTCAGTGTTCCTATTGAGCTTCTGTAATATCCCCCAGACGCGCCCGAATCGTTTCGGAATGATAAGGACCGCCAGCGAGAGTCGTATCGTCACCACGTACAACCCTTTCGGCAGTTTGGATCTGTTCGCGATTGTGGAACAAGCTCCGGACTTCTCGCGGGCTGCACTGCAAATTGTTCGCTAACATTCGGTGCGGATCATCCCTCAGGTAGCCCTTGAATTCGGGATACACCTCACTAATCAGCCGCTGGCGGAAATCCTTGGCCTCCTGGATTCCCATACGCGCCCCGTAGCCCTTGGCTAGAGTAACAAGCGACGCGGGGCCGAGGCCGCCCGGTACGCCAAAATTGATGGCCTTCGCTCGCTGCCGGTGTTGTTTTCGCTCCGTCGCCGGCAAACTTTCAAATTGCGACAGACTTTGGCCGAGTAGCAAGGCCGCGGTGTAGCAATGGGGGTCGATGCCCCGACGGAATAAGTCGGCCAATACGCTCGCGCCATACCTTTGCAGGCAGATCTGGGCTAACGCTGCGCAGCTCCAGCACCGAGTAATCAATCTGCAAGAGCCAGCTGCCTTTTGGCGCGACGATTAACTCACGGAAACGTCCATCTCGCGGCAGTTGTTGTAGATTCGGAGCGGAGCAAGCGGTGCGCCCTGAGCGGACCAGTGGGCGGTATTGAGGATACACCCGGGGTTGATCTAGCTTGGCAAAGAATTGGAGCAGTTTAGCCTCTCCGCAGAAGCCCACGTACGCTTCAACGAAGGGGTCTGTGTCCTGGTATTGGCTCCAGAACTTGACCGCGTCGGTCACCAGCCCGTCTCTATTGCGACGTGGGGCAATTATCTTGTCGCGGGCCTGGGCGACGGCCTCGAGTCGCTGCTTGATGAGTTTGACATTGCGGCTCGGCACTCCGGAGCCGCATAGTTGGTACGGTTCTGCGTTCTTCTGTGTCGATTTCGTGCGGCGGAAGATCTCACTGCCTCCGAGTTCTTCCATCTTGTCCATAAACCGGCGCATCTGCACACTGATGACACGACGTAGAGCGTGGGTCTGTTGCTGATCGATGTGGACGCCCGTCCTGTTAATATGTTCCAATGCGATCGCGCCCTGCACCTGCAAGCCGCCCGTCAACGGCCCAAACCGATCAACGGCGTCCGGCAGCAGCTGTCCGCTGTGCGGGTCGATTAGTACTCGAGAAATCTGGTTTTGCCGTTGTGCGACCTGGAGCGTCGCAACCGCATCGCGTGCGGCGTATTGCCAGAACCAAAGCTCCGTGTCGTGCCAGGCCGTCGCCGGAAGATCGAGCAGCTCCTTGTATCGCCTGCGGTATGGGTCGTTCTTGTCGAGCCGTAGGCCGCAGTACTCGGCAGCGACGATGCCTAGATCCCGGTTGACCGGCTCCGCATCACATTGCCCTAGGCGAATGAGGCAATCGCCTAACATGGTACACGTCAGACGACTGCTAATCTGCCCACAATGTGATCAGGATCAGCAGTGCTGAACACCAAGACCTTTGGGACTTTTCCGCGCGAGGACTCGCCACTCACTCTCTGAGTCGGCATCAAGCGATTCGCGAAGCGTGAAATTCGGACTGGCACTGCTGGCCGAGTTGCCAGATCGGCTTGAGACGGCATTGGTTGATTGGTTCTGTGGCGTACTGGGACGCGGTTGGCCAGTTTCGATCCGCTATCTGCTCAGCAGTTTGCAGACGTCGGCAGAGAACATACGTAGCAGTTCCGCTCCCGGTTTGTCTTCCGTCTCAGTTCCCGAGCTTGCAACTTCGCTGCTTCCAGTCGTTTCGGTATGTCGCCACCGGTCCCGAAGTACATCTCGTCGGGCGTTTGACCACGAAACGCCGAATGCGGGAGGTGGGTGTTGTGTTGGTCGATGTAGAAGGCCACCAGCTTCCGAACGATGGCAACCGTGTCGAGCGTGTTCAGATACAACAATTGATGCTTGAGCACTCGCCACCAAGATTCGATCGGTGAATTGGAAAACGTGATTTCCGTTCGGGCCAGAACACGCTTCGAGCAGTCCCGCGTTGATGAGCTCATCGACCGCTGCGTTGTAGTTCTCGACACCGCCGTCCACGAGCAGCTGTGGCGTGGCATCCTTGATTTCTCGGTCACCTTGATAGCCACGACCACGAGATGGAGGAGAGCCAGAAGTCGGTTCACACGACGCCGAAGCGACAGGACTTCCCTTTGAAGTGCCTCGAAGTCCATATCGAGTACGTCGATGGAAACCACGTCGGTTGTGGTTTGCTTCAACCATCCGCGAGCTGTCGAACGAGGGACGCCATGCCGAATGGCCAGGTCAAGGTCGCCAGTAGTTTGAATAAGTCGACGGAAGCGGTGGTCGTACTGTTTTTGCTCGCGGTTCGTGTCTCCCATCCGTGCATGATCATTTCGATGCCGAGCCGATGGAAGCCAGGCTGGCCAGTGGACACCGAAGTGGCGAGTGTTCGCGCGGAAAAGTCCCAAATGTTCCGGCAGTTAGCACGGCAAAACACCTCGGCGGCAATTGATTTTTGGCTCTTCAGAGGAATTAGTGGGTCAAATCCTAGCTCTGTGGAGAGTTCTGAGTGAGCCCCTCGGGAATCGGAACAACAAAGCCTGTGGAGAGGGAACTGCTGGATGTTGTCCGGCTTCGTCGTCCTTTCATCCGTCGGGGCACGCGCCCGGGGGTGAGCCCCGACGGATGAAAGGACGACGAAGCCTGACACTCGAAACAAACGGTAAAATGGGATGCATCCTGCGGGATTTCGGTTATGGATAGGGTTTGCAAACACAATCACAACCGAACCGGAATCCACAGGATGCAACTGAAGACTATCCTCAATCGCGTCACGAATTACAAGTCGTTTGTGTTTGGAAAGGTGAAATGGTGGAAGACGCCGACGATTCCGGCGCTCGAGGTGGAGATGCGGCCGCGAGCAACGGGCGTCCGATATGTTCGGGCTGCGAGCGAGAGCGCCCCGGGCTACGACACGATGCCGACTCCACGCCGTTTCGAGTTCGTGCCGTGTGGGGAATTGCGTTGTTTTTCGTGTACTGCATGCGTCGCGTGGATTGCCCGCGGTGCGGCGTCAAGGTCGAGCGGGTTCCCTGGGCGGAAGGCAAGAGCCCGATCACGAGGGAGTACCAGTGGTTCCTGGCGGCTGGGCGCGGCGGATGTCGTGGAAAGAGGTGTCCGAGGCGTTTCGGGTCAGTTGGGATTGCGTCTATGCGGCGGTGAAACAGGCGGTTTCCTGGGGATTGGAGCATCGCGACCTGGAAGGGATCGAGGCGATCGGCGTCGACGAGGTTCAGTGGCAGAAGGGGCACAAGTACCAAACCGTAGTCTATCAGCTGGACGAACACAACAAACGATTGCTGTGGATCGGGCCGGACCGCAAAGCGAAGACACTGCTTCGATTCTTCCGGTTTCTGGGCAAGAGCGTACGCGCGGCTGCTGTTCATCTGCAGCGACATGTGGCGGGGGTATCTGAAGGTGATCGCAAGAAGGCCCCCCAGGCGGTTCACGTGCTGGATCGTTTTCATATCATGCAGCGGATGAGCAAAGCGATCAAAACGTGCGTGCCGCCGAGGTCAAGCAACTGAAGGCGGACGGCTACGAACCGGTTTGAAAGGGGGCCGCTGGCTGCTGCTCAAGCGGCCGGAGAATCTGACCGGACAGGCAAGCCGTCAAACTCAAGGAACTCTTCAGTACAATCTGAAGTCGGTACGCAGCCATCTGATGAAGGAGGACTTCCAGCAATTCTGGGAATACACCAGCCCGGCCTGGGCAGGCAAGTTCCTGGACGAGTGGTGCACCCGAGCGATGCGAAGCAGGATCGAGCCGATGAAGAAGGTCGCCCGCACGCTTCCGCGACAAACGCGAGCTGATTCTCAACTGGTTTCGTGCCGAAGGAGAGATCTCAGCGGGATAGTCGAGGGTTTCAACAACAGACTGAAATTGATCACCAGAAAATCATACGGCTTCCGCACCCAGGAGCCTACGAAACCGCCCTCTATCACAACCTTGGAGCCTTCCCCGAACCAGAATTCACCCACGAATTCCTCTGAGGAGGCATTTTTCGAAACAAGATACGTCCCACTACCGTGCGCACTTCGCAATGATCGGTTCTGCAGTACAACGATTTTGTGGCGTGGATCGCACTCGGTTCTTTTTCTGCCAAACGCAAACTCAATCAGTTTACGTTTGGACACAGGTGAAGGACAACGGTCCATTGACCTTCGTGCAACCAGCGGGGCATGATTCACCAAAGGATGGCACCCGGTGACCTTTCTTGCTGCTGGGCGCAGTTTACCGGTTTGGCACTCCCTAAGATATCATGCGTTGTCTTCGATTCGATGCACATTGGGAAGATCCAATCTTTTTTTTACGCTATTACGGGGTTATGATTGAGAATGCAAGAGTTCGATTTTGGCATCCGCGCGATGCTCAATACACGTCGTCTCGTTGAACATGTCGATTCTTCATGCGATTCACGGCAATGACCGACAAACCGACCGATCCCCACCCGAATGAAGTAACGAGGCTGTTGCGCGGCGGCCGATGATTCACGATTGTCCGATCAACTCTTGCCGATCGTGTATGGTGAACTCAGGCGCCTGGCAGTGCATCACGTGATGAAGGAAACGCCCGGACAAACGTTGCAGGCGACGGCACTTGTCCACGAGGCTTACATTCGATTGGTGGGAGACGCGGATGTTTGTTGGAAGAGCCGGGGACATTTCTTCGCGGCGGCAGCAAGGTCGATGCGACAGATTTTGATTAATCGGGCGATTCGAAAGAAGACGGAAAAGCACGGCGGGAACTTGCGACGACAGGAACTTAACGACGCCGTTCTGGCCGTCGAGCCTCCGCCGGAACGATTGCTTGCGCTTGACGAAGCATTGAAAAAGCTCGAAGTCTTGGACGAGCGGAAGGGCCGCATTGTAATGCTTCGTTACTTTGCCGGATTGACCATCGAAGACACCGCCAAATCGCTGCAGCTCTCCACCGCGACGGTCAAACGTGACTGGCAGTTTGCGCGGACATGGCTGCATCGTGAAATGAGCAAGTAACAAAATGCTTCGCGTCGAGGCACGAGAGGGACGACTGGCGTGGTCTCCCATCGAATTAACGGTAGATGACATGAACGGCGAGCAAGAAACGTGGGACCGCCTGCAGTCGCTCTTCGAGCAGGCGATTCACGTCGAATCGAAGCAACGTCCTGCTTTTCTTGAACAGGCGTGCGGCGAAGATGATTGGCTCAGAAACGAAGTTGAATCGTTGTTGAATTCGTTTCACCCGGCTGAAAAGGAGTTGGACATGTCGCCCGTGCCCAACATCCTGAGCCATGTGACCGAGATGGAAATTCGGCACGACGCGATTCCCGGGTACGAGATCCATCGAGAGATTCGCCGCGGCGGTCAGGGCATCGTATGTCGGGCAGTTCAGCTGGCGACCGGTCGCGAGGTAGCACTCAAGATCATGCTGGACGGGCCATTCGCCAGCCGCGGTCAGCCGACGGCGATTCGAACGGGAAGTCGAACTCGTCAGCAGTTTGCGTCACTCGAATATTGTGGCGATTTGCGATCATGGAATCGTGGGTGGACAGTGTTACTACGCGATGGACTTCATCCATGGTGACCGGCTCGACGAATATGTCCAAAACCAAGGGCTGCAGACGAATCAGTTTCTTCAGCTCTTTGTCAAAATCTGCGACGCGGTCGATTACGCCCACCAACGCGGTGTCATTCATCGCGACATCAAGCCCTCTAACTTCATTGTCGATAGCGAGGGGGAACCGCATGTGTTGGATTTTCGCCTGGCCAAGCTAGGCCATGGTGGGTTCGACGGTGACGCCGTGTCGTCCGTTTCGGTCACCGGTCAAATCATGGGAACGCTCGCATACATGAGCCCGGAGCAGGCGTCGGGACGTCCCAGCGATATCGATCTTCGCAGCGACGTTTACAGTCTGGGTGTCGTGCTGTACGAGGTGTTGTCCGGAGAACTCCCCTACGAACTGGAAAACTCGATGGCGGAGAATTTGATCGCCATTCAACAAGTGGAACCACGGCGGCTTTCGGGTCGCGTTCATAAGGTCAATAACGAACTCGAAACGATTTTGCTGAAATCGCTTGCCAAGGACAAAACACGCCGATATCCGACGGCGGGGGCTTTGGGTGAAGACATCCAACGTCTGCTGCGCAGTGAACCCATCGAAGCCAAACGTGACAACGCGTGGTACGTGATCAAGAAAACGCTACGGCGCCACTTGGCCACAACCGTGTTTGCGGCGTCCGGCTTGGTGCTCGTTGGCGTCTCGTCCATCATTGGCTGGTGGCTGTATGTCGCCGCGAACAACGCGTCGGAGATGTATCGGGCTGAACGCGAGGTTGCCGAACGCCGCGGGGTCGAACTCAATCGTAACCTCTACGTTGCGGAAATGAATCTCGGCGGGGAAGCAGCGAATGAGTCCGGGAGTCTCAGGCGGATAAGGGAGATCGTCACACGGTGGACTCCTTGGGATGGCAACTACGATCTCGTCGGATGGGAATGGTATTATCTGAACTCGCTCATTGATCGCGAAGTATTCGATGCAACACAGAATGAGCGGCTGTGGTGTCTCGATTGGTGCCCGAACCAGAACATGCTGGTTGTAGGCGGTGATCGTGGTGCGGTGCTGTTGGCGCCGAGCGATTCGGATGAAAAAGGTTTGATCTGCTTAGGACGGCACGACCGTCCAGTAAGAGCGGTCGGTTGGAGCCACGATGGTGAATGGATTGCATCTGGATCGGCGGATAAGCAGGTTAAAATCTGGCATGTCCCAGCGGCACGCTGGCCAGACAGCTCGACCACGGAGAGTTAGTGCTGGCGGTACGATGGCATCCGACCGATCAACGCCTGGCAACGGTTGACAGACTCGGCGTCCTCCGGATTTGGGATGCGATCAATGGCGAGTTGCTGCGCAAAGTCGACACTGAAGGAGGTTTGAATTCGGTTGACTGGTCTCCCGACGGTACGCGACTCGCCGTCGGCGGGTACGGCCTCAAAGTGCTCGTCTGGGATGCGGAAAATGAAGCTGCTCCTTTAGAACTGGTCGGACATACCGAAGCTATCTTCTGTGTGCGATGGCATCCCAACCGAACACGGATTGCGTCATGCGATTCGAGCGGAATGGTGCGTGTATGGGACGTCGATCGTCAGGCTGCTGTCTGGTCACAGCAGATGTCGGATGCCGTTTGGCGGGTTGCCTGGAGTCCCGATGGCCGACAGTTGTCGACGGCGCATTTTGACGGAACCATGCGACGTATTAGACGCCGAGACCGGGCAGACTCGCCGTCTGGTTCGTGGACATTCGGCCAATATCTGGGGCCTTGATTGGAACTCGGCCGGCACGCAATTGGCAACGGCTTCTCACGACAAGAGCATCAGGGTGTGGAACATCCAGGCGCACAGCCGTTGAGCGGACGCTGAGCGTCGCGCCATCGCGGTCGGTGTCCTGGAACGCCGATGGGTCCCGAATTGCCGTGGCGGGGGAAACCGTCGCGGTGTTAAATCCGCAGACAGGTGCCAGCCTGTTGGACCTCAAGGTGGAACAATCGTTCGTCAACCAGGCTTTGTGGAGCCCCGATGGAGCGCGACTGATCACGGTGAATTGGGATGGAACCGCCGTTCTCTGGGACGCGGTTTCCGGGCAGCCGTTAGGCCGTTACCTGGGACATCTGGAAACGAGCGACACCGAAATCATGCCACTGCACACCTTGTCATGGAGTCCGGATGGCAACCGCGTCGTGACGGGCGGACATCGATCCGATGTGATGGTCTGGAACGTCGAAACGCTTGAGACAGAAGCGAGCTTGGAAGACGTCGATCCAATCGTCTACGGTGTGGACTGGCACCCCACATCCGGCGTGATCGCCATCGCGGGGTCGAGCGGTGAGATCCGGATTTGGGATCCCAAAACGGGCGAAGTGCGGCAGCGAATGCGCGGACATGCCGACGCAATTCTGAGCTTGAAATGGAGCCCCAACGGCACTCGACTGGCGACGGCCAGTGCCGATGGAACCGCCTGCATTTGGGATGCAGCGACTGGGCGGGCGGTTGTGTCACTGAAGGACCATTTGGCGGGCGTCGCCACCGTCTGTTGGAATCCTGCCGGAGATCGGCTCGCCACCGGTAGCTGGGACAAGACCGTTCGCGTTTGGGACGCCGCGACCGGCGCGCAGACACTTGTGCTCAAAGGCAGCGAGACGCGGATCAATTGTCTTGCCTGGAGTCCCGATGGCGAACAGCTCGCGGCCGTTTCTCGTGGTGGACAGCTCTTAATTTGGGACGCCAGCTTGGGTTACGCACGAACCCGAGGTGCGAGGTAGCTCACGTCACCCCCCGGAAGACGAAATCGGTCCAAAATTGCTGAGCCACTTCCGTAGCGAAACTTGCACTACAACTGAGCGGGGACGGCGGCACGGTCTCGGTTGGTAGCTAGAACGAGGGTGGGCTACGAAAAACCGAGCGCAAGGGAACTCTTGCGTGCCCACATCTTCGCCGTACCGCGCACCCCCAATGTCGCTGCCGCGGACCGAGCAACCGCGAACGCGACGGGCACAATGGCCCATTCCGAGACTCGGTGGCGGCTCACCGACTATGACGCACAAGCTGAGGACCATCGATCATGATCGGCAATCGAAATCTCCCGCTCAACAGCCGGCACAGCGCGCTAAGACGACTAAACTCCGCCGAGGCCTTGGAGCCGCGAATGTTGTTAGCGGTCGATGCTCTGGAGTTCGGTCGTCATCTGACCCTGGATACGGCGACAATGTCGCAACCGCCAGCCGCCTCAACAGGTCGTTGGCACAGGATAGAGGCGATGCACCTGATCTCCGCCGAAACTTCACTCAGTTCGGTCCGCGAGGTCATCTTCGTGGACCGAGGGATCGACGACTATCCCGCCCTGATCGAATCGTTGGGTCTGGACGATCGAACCAGCGGCCGATTTGAGCTTGTCCTTCTCGACACGAATCGTGACGGCGTTGAGCAGATCACAGAACACCTCCGTGATCGATCGAATCTGGAAGCCATCCACATTCTGTCTCATGGAACTTCGGGTGAATTGAGTCTTGGCAATTCCCGCTTGAAAGCCGATTCGTTGTCCGGCTACGCACAGGAATGGGACGTCTGGAGGTCAGCCCTTGGCCGCGACGCCGACGTGTTGCTGTATGGCTGCAATGTGGCCGAAGGTCAGTGGGGATTGAAATTCGTCGCGATCTGGGCCAAGTTACGGGAGCTGATGTTGCGGCATCGGTAAATCTCACAGGCGCATCTGCGCTCGGTGGTGACTGGAATCTTGAATACTCGACCGGCCCGATTGAAGCCCATACGATCATCGACACCGCGAGCGTTTCAACGTTTCCCGGAGTGCTACTCACGAACGTGCCGGGCAACGATCTGGATCGAGATGCCACGTTCACGATCAGCGCGGGAAACGTTGTCGTCAGCGATCCGCAGGCGCCAAAGCGCCCATCGACCAACGAGCGTTCAACGAAGTGAATGACGCGGTTCACTTCGCTGGAAATGGACACAATAACGATTACCTATTCACTGGGCGTCCTGGACTTGCCCCCGAATTGCTTCAGAATTCGCTCTTGGATGGAGGGAACAGTCAAAACGGCAAAGTGGACTTCAGTGGCTACGGCAACAACACGACCGACTTGACCTTCACGATCGAAGGAACAACAAACGCCGACCCAAACCAGGCCAACGGAATCGGCGTCTCCGACAACGATTTAGTTTTTCCGCATATCTACCGTGTCAAAGAGATTGTGGGTGGCCAGCGGACCTCGACGTTTCAGTTTCACGACGCGTGGGATGCGAATCTCGTTGTGGGCGCTGTCGGAGCCAACTCGCGCGTGACACTCGATTTTACTCAACTCGCGCAGAACTTTGCGACCGTCGTCGCGGCCAATGGTACGGTCCAAGCGACTGACGCAGGAAGCAACCGGACCGTTGCGGCGACGGCCGTTAGCAGCATACAGTTCGCCGGAAATCGTACGACTTCCCTTGATCTGAGTGCCATCACCGCTGCGGTAACAATCCGCGTGGCAAAGATTCAGGCGGTCGCCAACAGCACGGACGGTACGAACACGCGAATCACAATCTCCACAGAGGGAGCTGTGCCGATTGCACCAATCTCAATCGACGGCGTCCGTTCTGTGGCTCTTGGTGACGGCAGGAACAAGGTCATCTTTGAAAACGGCGCCGTGCTTCCCGCGGTTTCTCGGGGTGGCAACAACACCGTGGTCGAGCTCGACTATCGCCAGTTTGGCAATGCCGCTGCTGTCAATCTGGGTGACGCGCCAGTGAATCTCACGGACCAGCCACAGCGAGTTGCCAACAACATGCCTCACTGGGGCACGACGACATATCAACTCGTCGATCTCGGCAACAACGGCATCAATACGCGGTTTTCCTTCGGCGGAAGAGAAACAACCGCTGTCCTCGGGGCGGCCAACATTCGAGCGGCACTGCTCAACCTGGGTTCTGTTGTGAAGGACGTCGCAGTCACCAACGGCGCAAACGCGGCCACGAAGAATATTCAACTCACGACGCTCTTGCCCGCTTCTCAAGATGCGTTACTGCGGCTCAATGCCTCGGCCAGCGTGATGACGTGGGCCGACGTCGATGACACGACGAAACATCTGGCCGTGGATGCCGCGAGCGGAACGTTTCGCATCCAGACGACGATCAACGCTAACGCAGCTACGACGGACCCCATCGATGTCGCCGCAGCTCGCGGCAACGCAAACGTGATCGTGCAAGAGCTGAACGATTTGATCCAACCGAACGGCATCAATGCGGCCGTCACCGGACACGGTACGGCGGCCGATCCTTGGGTAATCACCTGGGTTAACAACTTTGGCAACAACGGATTCAACGTCGTCACGACCGGAGTCGACGCGACTGGGCTCGTTGGAGTGAATCCCGTTACGTTGGTTAACACAGTTCCGCGGTGCCCACCGAACTGTCGAAGTGGACGCTTGGATTGAGCAATAACCCGACGGCGGGCATGTTCACGCTCACGTATCAGTTTGCCGCGGGTGCGGGACAGCACTACACAACGGCGCCACTTCCCCTCGAACGCACTCCATCGCTGATTGCCGAGGCACTGAAGCGGGCAAGTATGACCGGCGGCAACGTGAACGCGGTAGTGGAAGTCGCAACGAGCGGCAACGGTTGGGAGATCGGGATTCTCGACAAGCGGGCCAACGCTGCCAACGATCTGAATGCCGTGAATTTGACATTGCAGAACGTAGGTCAGCGCATCGAATCGCGTGCGGCGACGGGCATCGGGAGTCTCACGGGTTCCGCTAACGCGCTGGGTGTCGACAACGGTGCGATTGTCGTCGCGGCGATTACCGGAAATGCGATTGGCGATCGATTCTACACCAACCGAAACAACAACGACGTCCAAGTAGCCATCACGACCGGAAACGGGTCGAGTGTCGCTGCGGGTGGTAATGCCGGGGATACCATTAAGGGCGGCACGCACGCGGCCACGTTGGTCGGTCAGGCCGGAGATGACACGATCTTGGCGGGAGGCAACGCGTCCAATGATATCCTCTTCGGGGGGAGTAACCAGGATATTCTGCTGGGCGAGCAGGGCGACGATCTGTTGTTTGGCGGTGACGACGACGATAATCGCCAGACACAAATCGGACCGGCTGGAAACATTCGCAACGTCACCGGGATATCAGGAGGACAGGGCAACGACTATCTCGACGGCGGCAACGGCGATGACGAGCTGAACGGTGACGAAGGGTCGGATACCTTGATTGGCGGATCCGGCGATGACGTACTCAAGGGTGGACAGGGCAACTTCGCCGACAGCCTGACCGGAGGAATTGGCGGTGACACGCTCGAGGGTGGTGACGGCAACGACACGCTCGACGGTGGGCCAGACAACGATATTCTCCGAGGTCAGCCGCGCGACGACACCTATGTATTTGCGGACGGCTGGGGCGCTGCGGACCAGGTCATCGAAGTCGCGAACGAAGGGACAGACACGCTTGACTTCTCCCACGTAGTCAGCGACCTGACAATCAACATCAATCGCGCCGCGGCCAACACCGACCCGGCCGCGCTGCAGATCTCGGATGGAAACGGCAATTCAGTGGGCGGTGCGGGACACGATCCAAACCATGGGAATGCCGCCGACATCGCGTTCGTCGAGCGGCTGCGCGGCGGCGTGGGTGACAACACGTACGTTGTCGACGCGAATTGGCAAGGCAACATCACGATCGATGACACGGACAGCGGGCGGTTTGGCACGCTGAACCTGGAGGGGTTAAACGAGAACCTGATCGTCTCCATCCAGACGGTGACGGTGCGTCGCGACGGACGCGATGTAAGCGTGGATGGGGTCGTCGTCACGAGCGAGGCGACGAATCGCGGTTCGATCACCGTCGCGGGCGTCGCCAATATCCGCGTCGGGCAAGCGGCGCACGACGGTCAGGTTTGCACCTGGCGCTTCGCTGCCGGGAAAGTTGTTGCCGCCCGCCATTTCCGCGAACCATCGTGTTGTGCTCGACTATGGGGGATATGTGCGCCCAACGGTACGAACGTTGCTCCGGTTGACAGCGCGGTTGTGAACTTCGGCGAGGCGATCAATCTGAACACTACCGCAAACGGCGGCACCAGCCATCTTCACACCGCAAACGGCCATCAAGCGACGATGTCGCAATGGACGCTGGCGATTTCGCCTCAACGCCAACAACGCTTTTCGCTCACGTTCGGCGATCGCAAGACGGGCATGCACACGACGACGGCCATCGATCTCAGCACGATCGCCGCAAATGACCCAAATCGCGACGCCAACTTGCGCCAAAAAATCAGAGATGCCCTGAATGCGCTACCAAACGTGCAACAGGTTGATGTGGTGGCAGGTAACGGAGCACCTGCCACGCCTTTTCAAATCCAACTCTACAGCAAGATCGGGACGGATCCCGTCCTGTCCTCAGCGAAGTATGCGATCGCACGGCTCACGAAATCTGAAGTGATTGTCAATCCTGCGCCGACCTGATACGCGCCGCCAGGAACTCTCCTTTCTGGCCAATGAGGTGAAAGGTGGCAGCTTTACATTTGCGTTGTCGTTTACGGATCCGCTGGGAACGGGGACATTGACGACCAACTCATCGAATGCGATCGATTACGCTGCGGCTAAAGCGGACCGATTGGTGTTGGCCAACGAGATCAATCGCGTGCTGCAGAATGCACAGAACAGTAACGGCATGATCATCGATCCGACGGCGACGGTTCAATCGATAACCGGCAGCGGCACGCATAGTGACCCTTGGATCATCGCGTTTGAAAACTCCGCGGCTGCTAACGCCACGAATTTCTCGATTGCAGCAATCAACGCGACGGGAATCATTTCGCAAGGATCTTTGGACCTTCGTGAAGTCACCAAGGGGGATACCGGTGGGCCCTTCGAAGCGGCGCTCTACTTAGCGGATTCCAGTGGTAATAACCCCGTGCACGGCGGACGATTTCGCCTGACACTCACCGATACGGACCCGGCGGCCCCCGCGCCGGCAACGGCAGATTTCGATTTCGACGCGACGGCGACCGAGATTGCTAAGACATTGCTCGACAACTTCAATCAAGCAAATCCCAACAACAAGACGATCGACGCCTTGGAGGTGACGGGAGCCGGCGTCCCAACGAATCCCTGGACGATCGAAGTGTTCGGTCGGAAGGTCGCGGGGACGGCCGTTGTCGCCAATGACTATCGGCATTTCACGTTGACTGTCCAGGGTGTGGCAGCCATTCCCAGCGGGATTCAAGGGATCGTCGGCGGGATTGATCTCCAAACTCTTTTCGTTGAGAAAATCCGCGGCGGCAGCAACTCGCAAATTCTCGTGCCGGTCCAAAACCCGTTTGGAGCGAACCCGCTGTACCCAGAGATCGAATTCGCCGAAGCTGGCAACAATCAAGGCAACATTGCTGCGGGCGGGTATGGAGACAACACACTAACGGGCTCGTCTCAGGCCGATCATCTGCTCGGTGGACCAGGTCAGGACACGATCACCGGCGGTGCAGGGGGGGACTATCTTCATGGTGGTACTGGCGACGATTCACTGACAGGCGAAGCGGGGCCGGATCATCTTTACGGAGGGACCGGTAACGATACCCTGAGCGGCAGCGCGGATGACGATGTGCTGGAGGGCGGCGCCGGTTTCGATAAACTCGATGGTGGCAGGGGATCGGATACGTATGTCTTTTCGAACGATTGGCAGTATGACGTCGTCGTCGAACCCTTACGTGATTTGAGAAACAAGGACACCCTCGATTTCAGCAAAGTCACCGAAGGCGTCACGCACATTTTCACCGGCGGGACGTTGGTCTCCGGTACGAGCGATTATTCGCTGGATGTCCCGCAGGATTCACTCCAGAGTATCCAGCCATCGACCGGCACCATTGTGCTCTTCAACTCGCTGGGATTCAAGAACCAGACGACCGGCACGTCGACCGGCAACGCCACGCTTGGCGTCATCGCGGACCGCGCGGTTAATCTGAATCAGCTTAAAGCCGCCAACCAGACGATCTCACTGCGGCTGTTGATTGATTTCGGTGACGACACCAAACAATTTCACTTGGTTGAGGTCAGCCCAGCGGAGCTGAACGGGGTTGCGACCGTCCCAGCACTCGCGGCACTCTTACAACAGAAGCTGCACAATCTCACTCTGTCTGACGGCGTGACACCCCTACCGAATCGCAACAATCTCACGGTAACGAGTAACAATGATCTGCTGACCATCACGGTTACAGGATTGCCAATCGCCGCGCGAGCTCGACGCTCAGCGCACAAGTGCTGGCATTTGAAGACTCCACGTACGTCGGTTTGGCGGACGGCCAGAATAAAAGCATGCTGCAGTGGGTCGAGAATATCGTGGCCGCTGATGCGGAAAACACGTTTATCTTTGGCAATGACTGGGGCCAATTCAACGTATTTGCATCCACGACGAGCAATGCGCTGACGACTCTCGATCCGGATCTGTTGACCGCCTTTGCTAACTATTTTCAAAGCAACCGCGAGCTGGAAATCGAAACCGACGAAGCAGTGGCCAACGGCCATCGACTCGTCCTGGATTTTCGCCAGGTCACGCACGATCTAGGCTTTGTGTTCAAGCAAGGTAAGAACGGACTTGAACTGGAAGTCGAACGCGAGGAATCGTATACGTTTCCATTCTTGAAGCTGCCGTTGGAGTCCCCACTCTTCCGCTTTAATAGCATCGTGTTCACTAATATCGACGAGAATACGATCATCTATACCGGTCGCAAGGAGAACAAGATCCGGATCGCCAACGGGATCACGGTGAAATCGACGATCATCGGGAGTAGTGGCATTGCTCCGCCAAAAAGTGTACTTGACGTCGGAGAGTCGATTGTGGAGCCGCTGCTGACGCTGAGGGTTCCGCCCTTATCACCCATCAATGTCATCGACTACTCGCAATTCACGCCGCTTCGAGTGACGTCATCGGACCTAGGAGGAGGCACGCTGCCGACGGGCGGCGTGACATCAACAATCGTTGAGCTCTTGACCGGCGCGTTGTCTCCCTTGCCGTTTCACTATACCGGCGATTCTGGAAGCAGCTCCTTTGGGAATACGTCGCCGAGGCCCACAGCCGTCGACGATGTGAATGCCACCCTAGTCAATCTGTTTAGCGTGCGTAATGGGGGATTTGGCTCGTCATTCGCGGGCGGCACAAATGTGCGACCGCTTACGGTTCTTAAACAGGGAGCCGCCGCTGTCGGCAGCGCCGTCAAATCCATCTTCAATAGGAACAGCTCAGCGCCTTTGGAGGGCGACGATTACATCAATCGTATTCCGGACGAATTTCGCCAGTATGTCGCTTCGTCTGAGGCGTTGGGTCGAAACGATTTGCAGCTTGGCGCCGGCAATCTGTTTCGACAATTTCTGGACTCGATTTCCAAGTCGGTCAGTGACCGAGGATTCCGTTATCAGCAACTACTGGGAGCTGCGCCGTCGCTTTTTGCGATCATGATGGGGTTGACGGGTGCAGACAGCTACGACTTCGCCGGACTGTGGGGCTCGGCCATCGTTCTCGATCCACCCGACATTGTCTTTGGAAGTCAAGGCGAAAACGCCTTTCCTCATACACTGGATACGCTCAATTTCGGCAGCGTCAAGTCGGATCTTCACGTGACACTATTGCAAGCCCCAACACTCATCGGACAATCGGGCTCCGTGTTCGGCGGCGTGGGGGAACCGGTCGCGATAGTGACGCCATTCGACCCCACGGGAATTGACTGGTCGACATTTCAAACATCGGATATTGGCAGCTTGTTGGCCGCGATCTTTGGACTGAACGCAAGCGGGATCAACAACACGTTTGACGACGCGGCGGATGATTGGCAAGACGGCAAAATCGTCAACAGCATCTTCAGCGTCGACAAGGGCTTGGCGATCGACGGCGGCGTGGTCTTCGCGACAGGAATCGAAACGATCATCGGCGGCGCGGGCAAAACAACGATTCACTTTTCCGATGATTGGGGGGCCGCGCCGACGCTGAACGGCCGTGTCGTCGGTGAAGATGTAGTGCTGGATTACAGCGACATCGCCCCCGACCTATTGCCGGCCGCGCTGAAGGGCGGCGTCTCCGTGGAGAACACGTTTGAATACATTTTCGACTGGTTGGGCATCGCGGAGGGAAATCCATTCAGTTTTGAAGACTCCGAAAAGGCCCGCGCGGCAAGCTCGGACCTCGCTGATTTTGTCGCGAAGTTCGAAGCCAAACACGGCCAGGCCAGCCTCGTCTCCGGAGATCGTGAATTCAACATCACGGAGTTCTTCCACGCCTTGGGTTCTCCCGTTCTGGCGACGGTGGGCGACGTCGGGGAACTCGGTGGTGCCTTGGTCGGCGTGACCAACGTGACGGACGTCATTGGCACGCATGGTCCGGATACACTCGGTGGGAACAGCGCAAATAACATCCTGGTTGGATTCGGCGGTCTGGATACGGTGGATGGCGCAGGCGGAGAGAGAGACGTGTTCAGCTATTTGCCGATCGGTGAAAACGGCTCGCTATCCACCAATGCCCCCTCGGCCGCGGTCACCTTCAATTTCGCCGGCGATAAGTCTCGCTTTTGGGACGGAGGAGGCAAGGACGAGTTCGAGGCGGCGGGATTCCAAAACACGACATTCACGACGTCCGGTGCATCCGCCGTTTCCCTCGCCGCGTACTCGCCCCCGGGATCCGCGTTTGATACGTCGGGGACGCTTTCAAATATCGAAGGCTATGCCGGCGGGACCGGCAACGATCTCTTTCTGGGAGGTCCCAGCCGGTTCGATGGGACGGTAACCGTCGACACTCCCGGTGACGCCAACGTCGCCGAGGTCGTCACGTTGACACTCAATGGCGACGCCAGTTTTAGGCTCACGTACAACGGAGCATCGAGTCCACCTATTCCTCCCGACGCGGACGCCGGCGTCATCGAATCGGCGATAAACGATCTCATGTATCCAGATACCACGGCTGTGTTCGGCACAGACGACGGCGTCACCGTAAGTTCATCAATGTCGAACGTCTGGTCCGTAACCTTCAAGCAAACGGGTGAGCGTTCCCTGCTGCGGATGGAGGACGCGGATGGTCAGTCGTACATCGTTACCAAGGATTGGGGAGACGATCTAATTATTGATCAAGGAGGAACGAATACGCTGGACTTTAGTTACCACTCGGGCGAAATCTCCATCGCGATTTTGAACGCTCTTCGAGATACGGCCAATGACCAGGCCGGATCGATTGCCATCTCCACCGCGAATAATAACGTCGACCAGACCCTAACCATGAATGCCACCGACGGCGAATTCCTGCTCAAACTTGGCGATCAAGTCACGGGACCCATCGAATTCGTCACCGATCCAAACGCGTTGGCCAGTTCGATCACAACGGAACTCGAGCAATTGAAGTTGGCCGATAATTCGCAAAATGGAATCCCCGTAACGGTGTCCGTGGACTGCAGCAGTCAGTGCCAGATCACTTTTACAGGGGCGGCGGCCAGCGCGAATATCCCCGAGCTCAACGCCGTTGTATTACGACGACGTTTGGATGCATATCACGGACGATGACGTCGGGAATTATTTGACGGCCGTGGGTGCGTTCGAGTTTGACTTGGGCGACTCGACGACGATCAAGACAATTGATACGCCTCCGGCCTTTCTCTCAAAGATGGATTCGCCGGGCCCACTCGGTGACTCACTGTCGGATCAGGAGGTCCTCAATCAGGGACTCACTGCATTCGGTACGTGGATCGCCAACGCGGGTGGCGCGATTGACAATATGTTTGCCGACGTCCCCAATCTCCCGTTCGTCGATTTTTCGCTCGAAGACGTTTTGGGCCTGGATGGGTTGAGCGATTCATTCAAGAACACGGCCGATGAGCTGAATCAGAAGATCCTAGCGATCGCTCAGGAGCTGACGAACGTCTTTGACACGAATGACGTGGTCACAACCGACCTGGTGGTCAACAGCCTGGCCGATATTTCCGCGACGAGTTCGTCGAACTTGAAAGAGTTTCGCGCTGCCGTCAAGCTGGCGACTTACAGCGACCGCGTTCAACTTTATTTTGACGATAACGACCTCGGCGATTTCGGGATCCAGGCCCGTTCATCGGAAATTGATTTGTCTGCCGACCTCGAGTTGGACTTTGTATTTGGCATCGACGACAACTCCGATTTCTACGTCGCCGATCCCACGATCTTCGGACGCATGACCCTGAATCACCAGGACCCGCTCGATGTCTCTGTGACGTTGGGACCGATCGGCATGGGGATCCAAGATGGGATCATGAACTTCGACGTTGGTTTTGGGTTCGGAACTGCAGGTCGGCTCGACTTCGATACGTTGACAAACGACGTACGAGGAAGCCTGATCGGTGTGCCTCGTATTCGCAGCGATGCCAGCTTTAACATCTACCTGCCGATTTGGTTGCAAGGGGCGCTAGCGGGGCTGCAATCTGAGCCGGTCGTCATCGCCGGCCGATTTGGTGGACAACCCGACGCGGATTCGTCGCTGGCTGGCTTCTTCACTGCCTTGGGAACGTCGCTGTCGTCGGCGAACTTTAGTAACTTCCTGCAATTCAAGAACATTTCTTTGGACGTGCTGCTTGACGGCTTGATCGCAGGGCTCAATGGTCTCGCTGGCTTTATCAGTGTCGACGACCAACTTAGCTTCCAGGTGGGCAACGACGTCCCACCAAGCGAAGCGGCGACATTTGTTGTCCAGACACGGACCCCCGGCGGATCGCTGGATAACGAACAGCAAATTCTATTTCATCAGGCAACATCCGGTTCGTTTCAGCTCAAGTTCGTCGATCAAGTAACGCCTTCGTTTGACGTGGCGACGGTGTCAGCGCACGATCTCGAGGAAGCTCTGGATGCATTGACGAACATCGCCGGATATCCCGACGGCATCTCGGTGACGGTGACCGGCACAGGGAGCCCCCAGGATCCGTGGGTCGTGCAGTTCCTCGATCCCAACAGCCTGGCATTCGAAGATTTACCGATCGTCAACGAGAGCCTGGCGGAAATGCTGGGTACGGGCTCGGTGGACGTAATCACCGAAATCAAGGACATCTTGATCGACATCCGTTCCGATCTCAATGACATTCAGTCGTTCGAGATTGACGCAAACTTTGCCATCGATAATGCCTTTGGCATTTCCAACAAGCAACTCGGCAACAAGTTGCGCTCAAGGCGGCCGTAGAGTTATTGCGTGGTGTGGCGCCCTACTTGCACAGCGACTCGACGCCAGATGAAATGGCGTTGGCTCTAGCACAGGACAAGACCAATGACGGCTATCAGGCACGGTTGGACGATTTGCGGCTCGTGGCGGCCGCCAGCCGGCTGGCGGCCGTCGGGCTGGACGGCAACTCCACGGATTATGCGATTGCCGACGCACTCGCCAAGGCCACCGATTCCAATGGCTACGCGCAGTTGCTCTCTCATCGCCAAAACCTGTTGCAGAACCCCGGCTTTGTCGACGCCATGTCGACGCTCAGCTACTATGGCTTTGATCGCAATTCAACCAGCGCCCAAGTCATCGATACGCTGCAAACGCAGAACATTGAGCAAGCCAAGGCGGTCAATGCGCAATTGGTGCTGACGCAAGACGCCGATCGGTCATTGCAGCTTCAGTTGCAGACCGTACTGAATCAACTAGGTGTCTTGCCGGATGACTGGACGCAGGCTGATGGCCTGCCGGATCCAACCGATCCCGTGGTAACTAATCTTGATCCCGACAGCCAAGATGCAGCAACCACCGCGTTAAATCTGCTGGCCGCGAGTTATCGACTCACCAACGTTGCGCTCAGCGGCACTTCGATCGACGACCAGATCGAAACGACCCTGGCCGGCGACGCCGCCGCGATTGCCCAGGCGAAGGCCGATCGTGATTCGTTAAGCGGAATCGTCGAATCAGTGGGCGAGGAGCTCGAGCTGAATAAGCGAACGCTTGAACAATACGGACTCGCGAGTGATGGCAGCCTGAGTGACGCCGAAATCACGGACCAGATCACGTCCGCGTCTCAGCCGACCGTGGATGCGGTGACGGATGCGTTGGACACCATTTCCCAGAATGCGGCTCTGTTGTCCGATTATGACGCCTTGGCTGCGTTGGGATTGACGGCTAACTCGGACGATACGTCGTTCGCGCTGCCGTTCGTCGACGCCGATCAATTTCAGTCGCTCCAATCCGACCGCGATCGACTGCAGAATACGGACCTGGTGCTGCTTGAGGCGAACGACCGCTTGATCCAGTTGGGAGTCGACTTGACGTCGCCCGATAGTGTCACGGATAGCGATTTGGCGTTGGCCTTCATCAATGTCGATCTGCTGGGAAGTCTGGGCGAGGCGCAACAGACGCTTGCCAATAGTGCCGACGTCGATTTCGCCTCGTCGGCCGATCAGGCGGTTCGCGACGCAAATTCGCTGTTGACGTCGCTGGGCCTGACCTTCGCGCGTGGAAGTGCGACGCTGGAATTCACTCCAACAAACGTCGATCCCGCTAATTCCTTCAGCATTGGCCATGACGCTTCGTTTGGTTCATTGACCTTGGCAATTGGCCCGGCTAATCAACAAGAGCAGCTTGTGATTCCATTCAATGCCAGCGCCAATGAACTCGAAGCCGGTCTGGAGTCTCTGACTGCTCTCAGCGATGTCAGCGTGACGCGTCTGAACGATGGTACTGGCTGGATCGTGACGCTGAATGATCCGATTGCGATCAGTCCATCGGATGTACATATCGTCGCCAATCATTTGCTCGCTGGCCAGGCAGGGAATGCCGACGTAGCCGCGGCCGCGTTAGCAGCCGACCCCGCTACCGCAGACTCTGGGGTGATTGCGGCAGCCAATAGCATGCAACTCCGCGGTCTGAACACCGATTCATCGCCTGACCAACTCGACACGGCAACGCAGTTTGAATCGACGTTTGCTGCGATGCAGGCAGCGGGCCAAACTCTTGCCAACTACAACCAGCACCGATTCATTTCGCTGTCCTACGAGAACTCGCAATTGTTTATTGGCTTCGATTTTTCGTTGTCCGGCAGCACACCGCCGATCGACCTCGGCCGACTCGACACGTTCCTGCACAAACAGATCGGCCTGCCGGACGACATTACCGTAGACATTGGCGGTGAGCTGGCACTCGGCGGATCATTGTCTACCTCCTTCAAGTTGGGCGTTGATCTGGGCAGTTTGCAGAATGGCATTACGGCTGACGAACTGTTTGTCGAGCTGGATAACCTGACGTTCACGGGCAGTCTGGAGACCAACGATCTTGACCTTACGTTGGGATACGGCCCCCTGACAGGGTCGATTAAAGATGCGTTGATCGACCTGAACGCTGGACTACAGTTCCGCTTTGACAACGATGGCAAGACAATCGCGACCATTGCGGATCTTCAAGACAAGGGCTTCTCGATACTGGACGTTTCTCCATCGGCGTCCTCGCTGGACGCGGATCTGCCGGTTGAACTTGGGCTAAACGGCGTTACAGCAGCGTCGACCGAATTGAAATTTCACAGCAACGACCTGTTCGGAGACCTCTCTGACCTGATCTCGCAACTACCGAGTCTCAACGATATCGCCCACTTGAGCATTGACCAGATCATGGCCGGCATACGCAAGGCCGTGGATTTTATCGAGAACGAAGCGCTTGCTCATCCACAGACGGTGGCGGAGATGCCGCTCGTCAATGAGTACCTCGATACCGCCCTGAGCGATATCCGCGCTGGCTTGGATTTCGTGCAAAACCTCGAGTCGGCGCAATCGCAGCAGCTTTGGCACAACGCGGCTGCCGGGAAGATTGAACTTCGCTTTGCAGGAGAGCAGGATAGCTTCACGCTGGATTTCGGCACGATCAACAGTCCGCTTACGGTCTCTGCGAGCGATCTCGCTCAGGCAATTGACGGGCTCTCGTTCACGACGCACCAGGGCCTGTCCGCGAATGTGACCGGTGATGGCACAGCGGAGTCGCCGTGGACAATTCGGTTTACTGGAGGTAGCACGTCGGTGGACGTTCCCAATCTGGAGATTGTGGGCGAACCATCGAGTCTAATCGATCAACTAGGAAATCCGGCGACATTCACCATTGTGGAACCCGATGCCCAATTGCTGTCCACCGATGCCGCGTCCGGCGTATTGACTTTGGGTTTGGAAGGGGACGCGGACACATTGACGCTCAACTTTGGCGATGACAACGCTCCGCACATGGTCACCAGCGGCGATCTGCGAGACGCGATTGCCTCGTTGGATGCAATCAACAATCTCGATGTGACCGTTGAAGTGACTGGTGACGGCGATGACCTTGCACCATGGCAAATTCGATATGCCGTCTACGAACTTCAGTCAAACGGCGTAGCCGGACAAATCGAATTTCAGCTTGGCGACTCGGCGACGGATCGCTTCAGCTTTGATCTCGATGCGAATGGACCCATGACGGCCGCGCAGTTGACGTCAGCGATCGGCAGTCTCCCGTCCGTCAGCTCGCAACAGCTAACGGCTTCCGTCTCTGGTGAGGGGACGTCCGGTGCTCCGTGGATGATCCAACTGACGGATGCAAATGGAAGCAGGGTACCGGTCGCTGAGATTTCGGTGGTTAGCAATACTTCGACGACAGCAGCTGGAACGCCGGCAACGGTGACTTTTTCGACCCTATACGACAGCAGCAGCGTTCCCGACTTGCGGATTGTATCCAATTCAACAAACAGCAGTGACGGTGCCGCGGGGAACGTAACGATTCATTCTCCGACAGCGAACAACGTCGCCAAGCAACTTACCGTCGCCGAACGATTCCTTGAGCGGGCACTGGGTGTCGACGAATCCCAATTCGTGCGAATCTGGCAGGACGGAGTGAACGGCACCGCGACTCTGGCGGTGGATGGAAATGACGACACATTGTCGATCGCTTACGACATGACAACGGTCGATTTTGCGTCAGCGCTCCAGACTTGGGACGCGTTCAATCCTGGCGCAGTGGCGACCGTGACTGTGTCCGGTAACGGTACATACGACGACCCCTGGATCGTCCGCGTGTTGGATGCGAGCGGGTCGAGGCAGAACGCACCATCACTTGTCGTGCAGTCCAACAATTTTGTCAGCGATGTGGGGAACACCGCCACGCTGTCGATCGAGATGGATCGCGACGAGCACGTAGACCTGCTGCTCGACGGCACGTCGGTCCTGATCGATTTAGGGAAGAATTTTTCATTCAGCGATCCGAACTTTGCGTTCACGTTCGACCTATCGCATCTCGCCGACCAACTGGACGACAATAATCCGTTCAAAGATGCACTCGACCAAGTTGGCAACCTGGCACAGATCGCTGCGGGAGGGGTTGTGGATGTCGCGGTTGACGGACGCATCGACTTTACGGTGGGCTTTGATCCGAATGAGCTTCTGGGCGACTCGATTTTTATCACTGACGACTCGACGCTCACGATGAACGTCCTGCTCGACGCTGAGGATCTCACCTTGGACCTCGCCTTAAACGTCGACGAGGCGCTGCAGGAGCTGCCTCAAGAGTTACAGAATATCCTGGGAACGCTGCTGAAGGGAACCTCGATCGATACGGTCGGCATTCACGTCGTCGGCGGCAGCGTCACCATCAATAATGGGGTCGACGACAGCAACCCGTCGCAGCTCTTGCCGGCTTCGTTCAATTTCAGTTTTTCGCCCGACGACACGACCGATCCCAATGACCCCGATGCCGGTAACGGCCGATATTCCGTCTTCAGCGATCAGCTTTCGTCGAAACTCGTCACACAGCATGCGGGCGATTTGTTAGTGGATCTGCCGCTGTACTTCCCCACCCAAACGTTGCCGATGGGCGGTACGACGGACGACAGGGATGGCAACGGAATTCCGGACAATCATCTGCAAGTGGAAGTCACGGACTTCAATGCGGTGCGTGACAGCCTGAGCGTTTCGACGCCACACTTTAAGAACTCGATCAGTCTTTTCTCGCTGCTTGACAATATCGACATCGCGACGGCGATTGCCGGTAAAGGAGGACCCGACGAGGATCTGAGTGATCCGTTCCAAGCGGGCCTCCTGGGGACATTGGAAGACATCCTGCAGGGCGACATCTTCGGGATCCATCTGCCTTTCATTGGCGACTCACTCAAGGATGGGGCGAACTTCATTGAAACCTTCCGCGATTCCTTGCGGAGCGAACTGGATTCGCTCGCCTCAGAGTGCTCAGCGCCCGATTCTCCTGTGACGACCATCGATGTGGTGAGCGGCGCACTGTATCTGGTGTTCAAGAACCTCGGTGTGTCGAGCTGTCGCGACATCATTGTCACCGGCAACACCGACCATGTAGTGTGGGAGGTCGACATCAAGGGCAGACTGATCACCGAAGGAGTCGACCTCGATTTCGCCGGTGCCGTCCCAGGCCTGGGACTGGATATCGACGGTCAAGTTGACCTCACCGTGGACTACGGCTATTCACTGGGATTCGGATTGAGCATCAGTGATGGCTTGTACATCGACGCCGCCAAGCCCAGCGAGCTAGAAGTCGTCGTCACTGTTGCTTTGGCCGGCAGCAACGCCGACGCCTTCCACGCCGATGCCACGCTCGGATTCGTGACCATCACGCTGGACGACAACGGCATTCAGGATTTGAACGGAAACGACAGCGGCAGCGGCATCTTCGGTACATTTTACATCGACCTAAAGGATGGCGGCGACGGCGACGGTCGATTGAGCATTAGTGAGCTTGGCGGCTCGAATATTATCGACGCCAACCTGGAAGGCAAGGCCGAGGCGAATTTCCATACGTCACTCGGCATCGCTGATGTTGCCGCACTTCCTAAGCTCGACACCGATTTCTACTTCCTGCAGCAGTTCGGTGTGGGCGCCGGGCGCCGGCCGACCCGCAATCCGGACAGTTGACCTTCGGCTCCAAGCCGATGATCGAATTCCGTGATGTGTCACTGAACCTCAGCAGCTTTGTCAGCGGCCTGATCGGGCCGGCACTGGGCCAGATCCAGAAGGTCATCAAGCCGATTCAGCCACTGATCGACCTTCTGACCACAAAGATCCCGGTGATATCCGACTTGGAAAATCGTACCGTGACCTTTCTGGATCTTGCGGCCGAGCTCGGCGGCGGGGATGCCAAGCCGTTCATCCAGGCGGTTGAGACGCTTGTCAACGCGATCGACCTGCTGGATGACCTCAGCACAAGCGGCGATATCCTGATTCATATCGGCACGTTCAAGATTGGCGAGGATGATGATCACGACCTGCGCGATCCATCCAAGACGCTGGTCAACGCAGAGCCGTCTGGAGATGGGAACAGCTTTAATGAAGGGCAGCTCAACCAGGGGATCAACCAGACGGGCGGCAGCAGCGCCCACAACACCGGCAGCTTCCTATCGAAACTTAAGAACTCGGGCATCTCGCTGCCGTTCGTCACCAGCCCTTCCCAGATCTTTAACTTGATCAGCGGTGATCTGAACGGGATCAACTTCTTCGAATGGAAGATGCCCACGCTGAAGCTGGATTTCACGATGTCGGAGTTCATCCCCATCTTCGATGGTCTGGACGGGTTCTTTGGCGGCGAGATCTCGATGGCGATCAACCTGGACTTCGGCTACGACTCCAAGGGCATCGCTCAGTTCATGCGGAACCCGGTCGTCGACAACTCGCCGGTGCTTTTGAACGGTTTTTTCATTCGGGACTACACCGACCCGGCCCAAGACGGCAACCCGCCGGAAGTTGAGTTTGACCTGAAGGTTGAAGTCGGCGCTGCCGTCGGCATTCCGGGCTTTGTCGAAGCGGGTGCGGATGGCGGATTGGAAGGAATCGTCAAGCTCGATTTGAACTCCGAGGATACGCCTGATGGCCTGATGCGCGCCAATGACTTCGTCCAGATCATTGAATCGAGGCCGCAATGCCTGTTCGACGTCAGTGGCGAACTCGATGTCTTCCTCGATGCCTTCATCTGGGTTGGCGTGCAACTGGGAATCTCCAAGATCACGCTCTTCCAGGACAGCATCGAGTTTGTGCGGCTAACGCTGGTGAACTTCAACTTCCATTGCGACCCCGTGCCGCCACCGGAGCCGGCGAAGTATGACGCAGCCAACGACATCCTCTACCTGAACATGGGCCCGCGCCGGCGACCGCGGCAGCTACACGAACGTCACCGACGAAAGCTACAGCGTCGCTCAGATCGCCCAGGACGCCACCTCCACGACGATCCGCGTTACCGGGCTTGGATTCGTCAAGGAGTATGTCGTCGGCCTGAACACCACCATCATCGGCGATGGTGGAACAGGCAAGGACGAGATTGTCATTGATGATTCGGTGACACTCCCCGTGATCGTCTCCGGTGGAAGCGACGACGACCGGATCACGATCATGTCGAAGAGCGGCGCATCCGTCTATGGCGATGACCGTCTAGTGGCAAATCTGAATAATACATCGCTGGCCCAAGGCAAAGACATCATCATCACCAGTGACGGAAATGATTTGATCTTTGGTGGCGGCGGAGATGATCATATTGAAAGCGGTGACGGAAACGACATCGTGTTCGGCGGCAATATCGCCGATACCAACAATGACGGAGTGATCGATGGGAAAGACTTCAGCTTGTCGGTCAATTCCGGCCAAGAGCGCCTCCGCAATCGAATCCGCGGTCGCTCAATCGGGCATCACTCTCACGGGCGACAGCGGAGCGGACCTGATCGATGCCGGAGGAGGTGACGATGTCGTCTTTGGTGGCGACGAAAGCGACGCGGTACCCGGTACCGGTGATCAGATCTTCGGCGGAGTCGGCGGCGATGTCATCTTCGGCAACGCCGGCGAAGATACCATTTACGGTGACACGCAAGACGACATAGATGGCGGCGATGCCGACGTCATCTTCGGATACGCTGACGATGATCGAATCTACGGCGGTGCTGGCACCGACCAGATCCTCGGCGGCGACGGCGACGACATCCTCGACGGCGGGCCGGCGGCGGATACCGTGCTTGGCGAAGGCGATGATGATTCGATCACCTGGAGCCGTGCGGTCAACGGAACGGATGTCGATTCGATCGATGGCGGAACGGGTTACAATTCGCTGCACCTGATCGGGTTGCCCGTCGACGAGGATTTGGAGGTGAGTGCCCCAATCACCCCCGGAACTTCCGTGCACGTGGCGTGGTCGAATCCGACCGTCGTCATCGAGCCTTTCAACATCCAATACCTCAAGATCGACCTGGACAAAGGCGCGGATACCGCTACGGTGGGCAGCCTGGTCGGCTCGGCGCTGAGCCAGTTCCAGATCGATTTGGGCGATGATCCTGCCGAGGCCGGCAGTCAGAATGTGATCAAATCGAGCTACGAGGTCGGCTCGGTGGTGGGGAACTTCGGAAGCTTCGCCGGCGTGAACGGTTCCGTTATTGCCAGCGTCGTCAGCCCGGCGGGCGCAACGTCGGATGAAGTCCGGCAGGTGTATACCAACGCCACCACGGGCGCATTTACCCTCACGTTCGATACCCGCGACGAGCATCAGTCGATCTACGTCACGGGTGGCGCCACCGGCACATTCACTCTCAAGTTTGGTGGAAAGACCACCGGCAACCTCGATGTGCATGCAACCGCGCTGCAGGTTCAGCAGGCGTTGGAAGGGCTTTCAACCATCGGTGTGGGCGATGTCAAGGTTAGTGGATCGGGCACGATTGCTGAACCGTGGGATGTCCATTTCGTCAATATCCTCGGAGCGACGAATCTCGATCAGCTGACCTCGCTTAACAGCAGTGTGATCATCGACACCGTCGTCACCGGCAGCCCGGTTCCGGCCACTTCAACCCCGATTCCATATAACGCGACGTCAGATCAGATCTCCAGCGTGCTTTCATCGCTTACTGGAGACAACATCACCGCCACCGGAACGGGCACGCAGGCGGATCCGTGGGAGATAACGTTTGTCGGGTCGGCGGCGTCGCTGGTTCCGGATTGGGTGGCTGGTAATTCAGGGATGGTCGATGTCGACCGGTTTGCCGGCCTGGAAGACACGAGCGGCGACCCCGCGCCGGTGACGATCGCAACGATTCAGCCGGCCGATGCGACTCACAATGAGATCCGCTCGATATCGCACGATGGTGTACGTGGAGCCTTCTCACTGATCCTCGATGAGGTTAATGAGGTTCAGCAGGTCGTCCACGATGCCAACCAGGGCTCGTTTACTCTGGCGTTTAATGGTCATGGCTCCGCCCCGCTGGATTGGAATATCTCCGCGGCCAATCTCCGGACGGCGCTGGAAAACGTGCCGGGCATCGGCGCGGGGAACGTCACGGTCGACCTTGGGGCCACCTCCACGACATGGACGATCGAGTTCGTGAACAATCTGGCGGGCCAGAGCGTCCCGCAACTGGTCGCAAATTTCTCGGGCCTGTCGAAGGCCTCGGGTTCGGCTGTCACCGCATCGGCAGACACACTCGTCGCCGGCGGTGCGGTCGGCACCGACCTGATCGAGCACGATGCCTCGCCGGATGTCCTGGCCGCAGTGCTCAGCAAGGCCGCCAGCAGGACATTCATCGTCACCGGTGCTGGAACGACATCCAACCCGTGGAGGATCGAGATCGACAAGTCGCAGGGCATGACCATCCCGGCGTGGACCGCGGTCACCACCAATACCTCGGGCTATGGATCATTCGAGCTCCAGGATGATGTCGGGCATCCGGCTCACGTAACGATCAGCAACAAAGTTTCCGTCGGGCCGACCCAGGATGCGCAGTTTGAGATTTACCATGACGGCACCTCCGGCGGATTTACGCTGACATACGCCGATGAGACCACTCGCATCCTGGACTTCGACGTCACAGCGTCCGACCTGGCAGATGCGCTCAATGCCCTGACACCCAATGCGATCACGGTGCTGGTCAGCGGCAGCGGATCGATGGCCGACCCGTGGATCGTCGACTTCCAGAACTCCGCGGGAATGGAGATCGGCCAGATCACGGCAAATGTTTCGGGTGTCGACTACCCGGTGGGCTCGCCTGCGACGTTCGTCAGCAGCACTGTCACGGCGGGAAGCGATGGTGCACGGAATGAAGTCCAGCAGATCGTGCACGATAGTTCAAGTGACTCGTTCCGGCTGGGATTAGGCGGCGTCTTCACGGCCGAGCTGGCAGCGAACGTCTCGGCCGCAGATCTGCAAGCCGCCCTGGGCGGCCTGAGCACCATCGGCAACGGCAATGTGACGGTCGCACTGCTGGGCAGCGGCAACGGATGGATCGTCACGTTCGTCAACGTGCTGGGCAACCAGAATGTCGATGCGATCATCGGCACAAGCACCGGCAACGGCGCCGCGCCGGTGACGATCACCACTTCTACCGACGGCACCAACGGCAACGAGCTGCAGCAGCTCTGGCACAACGCCACTGGCGGAACGTTCACGCTCGGCTTCAATAACGCCACCACCGCGGCACTGGATTTCGACGCCGACGCAGCGACAATCCAGGCGGCCCTGGAGGTGCTCTCGACCATCGGCACCGGCAATATCCAGGTCAGCGGCAGCGGAACCGAGATGGACCCGTGGCAGTTCGAGTTCATCAACAAGCTCGGCCACCAGGATCAGACAGAGTTCTCGATCAACCAGAGCGCGCTGACGTTTGCTGCTTCGAATAGCAAAAAGGTCAGAGCTCACGACCCTGACCGACGGCAGTGGCGTTCAGGAAGTGCAGACGCTTTATCATAACGGTGACACCGGCCAGTTCTATCTCACGTTCCAGAGCCTGAATACACCCTTGCTGCCCTACAACGCCACGGCGCAGCAAGTTGAAGATGCCCTGCTGAACCTGATTCACGATCCGGACGAGCTGAACCCGATCACCGCGGGCGACATCAGCGTCAAGGGAACGGGAACACTGGCCGATCCGTGGATGATTACCTTCCTGCGGCCGATCCAGCGGGTGGTCGGCACGACGCTGGCGCACAATACTAGCGGCGCGGGCGATGGAGCGATGGACCAGGTCACGCTGCTGGGGACCTCGGGTAATGACACCTACGAGATCGACGCCGAGCAGGACGCGATCGACATAACTGCGCCGGGCATCAACATTCAACTGCTCAACGCCCACCGCGCCGACGGCGAGAACGACACGCTCATCGTCATGGCCGACAGCGGCAACGACGTGATCAACGCCGGCTCGTCGTCGAAGACGTTCGACCCGATCGCGATGCACTTTGTTGGCGGAGATGGCAACGACCAGCTCATCGGATCATATTACGACGACACCCTGGACAGCGGCGACGGTGATGACACGGTCTCGGGAAACTCCGGGACCGACATGTTCAACGATTCCGGCGGCAATGACGTCCTGGTCGAGACGCAAGATGCCGACATGTCGCTGTTCGATGACCACTTCTTCGCGGGCAAGATCGTTGGGGACACCTCGGGCACGCCGTTGGTCAAGGGCGACGAGGCCGTGGACGAAAAGAAGGCGCCGCCCGACCCGAATTTCCCGGCGCCGGTCATCACGCAGCTTCCCGACGACTTCCATGGCGACATCTTCGCCGCCAGGTATCAGGACTATGTCGCCGGGACAACCCGGGACGTTCAGATCGAGAGCCTGCTCGACGACAATGGCAATCCGATCTTCGAAACCGCCTACCTGACCGGCGGCGAAGGCAACAACATGCTGGTGGTCAACGATGATGACCATACGGTTCATGTTGTCGGCCAGGCCGATATCACCGTCGCCGACTGGACCGGTTCGGTCACGCTGGACAACAAGGGCTCGAGCCTGAACACCGATCCGGAATCGGGGCTCAAGGAATACTACATCATCAACCTCAACGGCACCCGGCGAGTCACCTACAACATCAAGGACACCGGCACGTACGGCTGGGATGATGTCTATCTCATCGGCACCAACCCGGATCCGGACACCGGCGCCACCGGCGAAGACATCTTCAGCCTCAACGCATACAACACCATCGTCAACGGCACGACGGTTCGCGTGGGCCAGGTCACGGCCGGCGCTGAAGATTCCAGACCCGAACAATCCGGGCCAGGAAATCGACAATCCCGACCTCGAAACGGTCATCTTCCAGGGCGCAGGACCGGCTGCAGATTCACTCACTGGGCGGAAACGACAGCCTCCTCTCGGATGACACTGCCGTACAAACGCTGATCAACATGGGTGACGGCGATGACCAGATCACCATCGGCACAGTTCCGCTGATTGCCGACCCGAACAACAAGACGATCGAGTACCCCGACGGCGTGCCCGTGGCGGACACATCCAACATGACCAACGGCGTATCGAACCAGACGATCGTCTACGGCGAGGCGGGCGACGATGAGTTCGAGGTGGATCACAACATCGCCGAGCTGTTCCTGAGCGGCGGCGCGGGTGATGACCGATTCGTGGTCAACACGTTCATCACCGTCACCGATGCGAATGGCAATGTAACCAACACTGCCAACCTCTACGGCGGCGACGGCAACAACCATTACGAGCACGTTGTTGACGCGCCGATCGAGATCAACGGCGGCTCGGGGATCGACACCGTCGTCATCACCGGCACGCCGCTGGACGATATCTTCGTCATTACGCAATACTTCGTCGCCGGCGACGGCGGGATCACCTACTACACCAACATCGAAGTGATTGAAGTCGATTCCGCCGGCGGGGATGACCAGATTTACATCCTCAGCGCGGACCCCAACGTTGAGACGATCGTGGACGCCGGCTCGGGCGACGACACCATCCATATCGGCGGAAACCACGAGACGCTGATCATCGACCCCCCGCCGTTCACCTATCAGCCGCCGCCATTTAATGTGCAACTGCCGCCCTCGTTTACCTACCCATCAACCGGATACGGGGGATCATCCAACCCGGTGAACGGCCTGACGATCACCCTGACCCGACAATATGTTCTGGATACGTACGGCGTGGATATACTCACGTTCGACCAGAATGACGAATTTCGCATCAGCCTGACTGAGATCGGCCAGGCCATTTCAGACTCGCAGGCAACGTTCCTTTCGACGCCGGGGAACGAGATCCTCTCAGGCGAGCCGCAGCCAATCCCCAGCGATACCACCGAGGACGATCCCCGCGCGGTCGACGGGCTGTTCAACCTGATCCAGCGATCGCAGCACATGTGGAGTTTGGATGATTCCGTTGTCACTACTGACAAGAACGGCAACCCGATCATGACGATCACGTGGAACTATCCGGCCTATCAGAGGCGGGCGGGCAAGGCGGTGTATGCCACTTCGACGGTGGTGCCCGACCCGTACACATTCCAGCCGCCGCCGATCGCGCTGCATGTAAATCCGGTCTATGACGTGAGTTCGATCCTGGGCCGGGTGAGCATTGATGGCGGTGAGACCTATGAGACTTCCGTCGGCGACCAGCTCATCGTGCACAATCAGCAGTCCGGCGCGACGACTCCGACCCTCGACAGCCGCGTCAACTCCGGTGCGGACGGTCAAAGCCTGGGTGCGCTGATTCCGAGTCCGACGAAAAGCAGCGCATCGTTCGAACTCTGGTTCAAGCCCGCAGACCTGACTCAAAAGCAGGTGCTTTTCGAAACCGGCGGTACGACCGCCGGCACGTCGCTCGTGCTCGACGGGTCGATCCTGAGGTTCACCACGGCCGGCAACAACCTGGTCTACCAGATTTCATATGCGCTGAGTTCCACCGACGACTTTGTCCATGTCGTAGGCACGTTGGATGTGGGAAACACCATGGCGTTATTCGTCAATGGCGTGCAGGTGGGGAGCACGGCCATCAGTAGTTCCTTTTGGGCCGGTGAAGATGGAACGGGAATCTCCGCCACCAACGGCACTCTCGGTGGCGATTACGGCAACAACCTCGGCGCCTATGGCCCGTTCAACGGCTCGATCTCGGCCGCAAGGGTCTATGGCGAGCCGCTGTCCGCTGAGCAGGTCGCATCGCTGTATCAGGCCGCCCAGATTGCGCCGACATACGCCGAGTTCGATGCCCGCGCGGCGACGCGCAGTACGATTCCAACGGCGATCTCATCTGGCCGACGCTGACCGGCCTTTCCGGCTCCAACTGGACGCTTAATCCCGATGTCACCCTCGATAAGGGATTGACGACAGACACGCAGTTCAAGCAGGCGTATAACTTCGGCGGCCTGGCGGGCGGAACGGCGCCGAGTCTGTCTGGAACGACCGGCGATCCAACTGCTCATTCCGCGACGTTTGAGTTGTGGTTCCGGCCCAGCGATCTCAGCGGCAGGGAGGTCATCTTCGAGACCGGCGGCGAAATGCAGGGCACTTCCTTCACCCTTAACGACAATCGTCTCCAACTCACGACCACCAGCGGGTCGAGCAGCACAACCGCAATGCTCTCGAGCACGCTTGCCGGCGCGAGCGAATTCGTCCAGGCAATCGGCGTGGTGAACATGGATGGCGCCGATGCCGACGATTTCGTTTTATGTAAATGGCTCGCTGGTGGACCAGCCGGTCGAGCTCGCGCAGTACACCGGATGGTCGGGCACGGATCTGATGGGCCTGGGAGCAACAGCCGGCGTGCTGGGCGGAAACAAGGGCGGCAACACGCTCAGCAACTACGGCAACTTCGTCGGCGAGATCGCCGCCCTGCGAATCTACTCCGCCGCCCTGACCGCGGGTGAGATTCAGGGTCTGTACAACAACGCGCGGCTTACGCAGTTGGTGAATTACGACGCCCAGCTCGACAACGATGTCAACTTGACCTGGCACAACGCGACCAATGCCACCGGCATGGACCTCTCGGTTGCCGGCGGGTCTGAGAACCAGGGCGTCACCAGCGCGGTGTTCCCGCAGCTGACCATGCGCGGCGATTTGGCGACCGCACCTTCTATGGCATTGGCGGCCTGACCGGAACGGGAATCGGCGTGAATTCGGTCGATGCCTTCGGAGTTGAATACAAGGATTTGGAGAACCTTGAGTTACGACTCGGCGATCAGATCGACAATGTCATGGTCAACGACCTCGCGGCCGACATGAAAACGACGCTGGTGCTCGGCGCCGGCAATGACACCGTGCAGGTGAATGCCGCCAGCGATGGTGTCGATATCCTTGGCGGGGCCGGTGATGACACTGTGCATCTGGAGAATTCCAGCCTGACCAACCTCGTGACCTTCGAAGGCGGCGCACACAAACTTGAGCAACTCGACATCCTCAAGAATACCGACCTTCCCGATCAGAGCGTGATCACCAATTCGCCTCCGGTCTACATCAACACCAATCAGGCCCCGAGCGTGAAGGTCCTCGGCGACGGCGTCACCGGACAACTCGCCTCCAACCCGTTCGTCCTCCAGAGCAACGCGCGAATCACCCTGGACCTCGCCGGCGCCGGCGGTTCCGTCGACCTCGTGGATGCCGACACGGGCGCGACCCTGACCTCGCTGGCCCCGAACCGCAACTCCAACACCCTGACCGCCTACACGATCGACGCCTCCAGCTTTGCCAATCACAAGGTCTACCTACGAATCGTCGACAGCCAGACCGGCAGTTGGGGCCACATCATCGTCGACAACATCCGCGTCTGGGACGATGCCGATCCGGTCGACGGCTCGATCGTCTGGACCTTCGAACGCAACGACCTGTACGACGCGACGGACAGCTACAAATTCACCTCCACCTCCGGCACGGCCCTCGCCGCCCAACCGGTGCCCTACTCCCAGACCGACTCGACCGATCCCCAGGGCGGCGGCAAGTACCACCTGAGTTCCGACTACACCGTGAACTCCGACACCACCGTCACCAAGATTGGTGACGGCCCCAGCGGCACGCTCACCTCTGACCCGTTCACCCTCGGCCCGACGCCCTCCGTCAACCTCGATAGCGCCGGCCAGGGCCCCGCTGGTCTGGGCGTTCACATCGACCTGATCGACGCCGCCAGCAACACCCTCCTCGATAGCTTCCATCCGCTGCTCGAGTCCACCACCCTTGCCAACTACACCTGGGACATCTCCGCCTTCGCCGGCACACGCGTCTTCCTCCGCATCGTTGACGCCCAGTCCGGCAGCTGGGGCCACATCGCCGTCGATAACCTGAAGATCTCCGGCGTCGTCGCCCCACGCATCACCTGGAACTTCGAGAACGGCACCCTTAGTGACACCAGCGGTCTTTACTTCTTCACGCCGGACTCGGGTACCGCCTTCAGCGGACAGCCGATCCTCTATGCCCCCACCCCCGATAACGTGGCTTCTGTTGATCCGGCCGGCGGCAACTATCACCTCTCGAGCTACTACTACAACGGCCCGCTCACCTGGCCGGATGACTTCTTTACGGACCTTACCGCCGACGATCTGCCCAAGTCGGACGAGATCCAGGAGATCTTCACCGATGCCACCAGCGGCGTGTTTACGCTGACCTTCAAGGGCCAGACGACCGACCCGGTGCTCTACAACGTCACGTCCTCCAACCTACAGGATAAGCTTGCGGCGCTGTCCACCATCGGCAGCGGCAACGTGATGGTCACCGGCAGCGGCAGCAAGGCCTCGCCATGGATGATCGAATTCCAGGGCGCCCTGGGCGAACCAACGTGCCGCAGCTGACCGGGAATTTCGTCAATCTGAAGAACTCCAGCGGCGGCCGCGGCGGCGATCACGATCGTCACGACCTCCGATCCGCTGGATGAGTTCCAGGTCGCTCCGGAGCAGCAGGATCCGCTGGTATTCACGGTCGAATCCGAACGACACGCGCAACACCACCGGCGACACCGAAGTCTGGGCCCACACGGTCGTGCTTGACCCGACCACCGGCCAGATCGTCCAGGACACGATCCAGTCCGCGGTGTGCCCGACACCGACTCCAACGGCAACACGATCTACGTCAAGAGCCTGACCGACGGAACTCCGACCTACACCACCGAGATGAACCAGGCGATGGACCGCGGCCTGCCGGCGCTGTCGCTGATGAAGGCGGGCGACTCGATGAACATCCTCATCTTCGGCCCCGATCCCAATGACTCTAATTACCTGCACCTCTTCGGCACCAATGCTCAGGGAAGTTCCGTCGTCTATCCGGATACTGTGCTAACTCTGCTCGCGCTCGGCGGGGACAAATACACGATCGAATCCACTGATGGAAGATACCTCTCACTGCAGCCCCACGCAGAGATCGCAACGACCTCCGCAACCGTGGGAAGCAACGAGATAATGGAGATCTTAAGCGTCGAGGGAACCGATACATTCATCATTCGCAATGGGACGTCGAGCCTGCTTGTGGGCTCCGTCGCTGCGTTCATCCCCGCCGCTCAGCTCGGCGAATATCAGCCACTGAAGATTATTCAGGTGCAGGCGACCGCGGATGCGCCGACCGACGACACCTATCTCGATGATACGGCGCAGATCCAGCCGTGCGCGGCCACGACAGCGAGATCGTCGTCAAGACTTCCCAGGGCCTCAACCGCTACGGCATGTTCAAGTTTGACGTCACGGCGCCCACGGCGGACCTGATCGGCACAGCGTTGAGCATCGACGTGTATGAGTACTCGGATTCCACGGATTCAACTTTCACGCTCTCGGGCATCAAGGATGGAAGCACGTATGAGGACTTCAGCGAGGACAAGGCCACCTACTCAAACTACAATCTCACCGTCGCGGATCCCACCTCCCTGATCGAATTGGCCAAGATCGACGTCACTGGCTCGGACACTGGCTCCACGAAGGTCTTCCAAACCCAGCAGCTGATGGATTTCATCAAGGCCGACACCAACGGCTACGTATCCTTCTGGCTCACCCGTGATAAGGACGCAAAGAGTCTCAACTCGGGTTTCTATTCCAAGGAGAACAGCTCGCACAAGCCGGCGCTATCACTGGTCGCAACGGCGCCGGTAGCGAAATATCCGCTGGAGAAATTCGTCCCTGTAGCCGATCCGACGGACCCGGCCAACTCGCTGCCGGTCAGCAATACCTACCAGGCGGAATCGGGCTCCGTCGGCGGCGGCGCCCAGATTGCCACCAATCACTCCGGATACACCGGCAGCGGGTTTATCGACTTCAACAGCAGCGGCGGCTATTTCGAACTCAACGGCGTGCAGGGCGGCGGCGGCGGAAGCAGCACGCTGTTCTTCCGGTACGCCCTGGCTTCGGGGGTTCGCAAGGCGTCTCTCGTCGTCAACGGTGTCCCCCAGGCGATCAGCTTTGCAGCCACCGGCTCCAATACCACATGGGGCACGTTAACCGTGCATGTGAATCTGCTTCCTGGAGCCACCAACTGCATCCGCCTGCTATCCACGGGACAGGATCTGGGCAACGTAGACCGGATGGACGTTACGGCGCCGGGCGTCGGCGTCGGCGAGCTGCTATGGCTGCGCGAGGACGGGCTCACGATCGACTACCAACGGAACGTGCTCTACAACGCCGTCGGCAACTTCGTGGATGTCTACTTCGCCCCCGTGCCGCTGACCGCGACGGTAAATCGCACGGCGCCGACGCCCGTGCAGCAGACGATCATCGTCAATCAAGATTTCGCCGGAAACGATCAGCTGATCGTTGGGCTAAATGGAACCGTCTCGGATGCGGACGTCTACGGCGCAACCGTGTGGTTTGAAAGCGATGGCAATCACCTTGTGGATCCCGACGAGTTGTCGGTCACGACTGACATTGAGGGCCAATACGACAAGTTAATTGTCGATGTGAACAGCCTTGGCGAGGGCGTTGTTCACGCCGCCGGAGGAATTGACGTCGGAACGGGAATGCCGTTGGTTTCCGTGCTGACGTCAAATCCCAGCACAGACTCCTTCACGACACCGCTCACGAGCTTGTCTCACTACCTTCAGGAAACTGGACTCTCAGCGGCAGTTGCATTGCAACGGATTCGCGATGCATTTGGTATTGATAGCACGGTGGATATCGGCAACTTCGACCATTTTGGCGAGGCCCTCGCCGAAAACCCAACGGCGAAAAACGTCTTGCTTGCGGTCTCGATCGTACAGAACACCGGGTCCAGCGTCATGGAACTGTTGGCTGGCTTGGCGAACGAATCGCTGTCGAACCAAGCCGTCCGTGCGACACTCAGCCAAGCGGTCTATCGTGCGATTGCCAATCAGATGATAACCGACACCGCCAATCTGGCCGACCACGATGATCTGGCGGCTGTGACGCAGTTGTCGGCCATCCTGGCCGAGCAACTTGACGATCAGTACGGCATCGATCTCAATATCGACCAAAACAATCTCGAAGGAATGATCGATGCCGTGGCGGAAGTACTGGCGGCAGACACGACTCGCTTGATTGCGTTGGCGAATGAGTCGACCTCCGGACGCCAACTGGTTACGCGGGTCAATCAATCCAAGAAGTATTCGAGGACCGAAGTCGGACCCGTATTGTATACGGTCGGCGTGGGCGACATCACGATTGACGAGGCTGTAGAACTCTTGGCCGGTACGGGCGAGGACGATTTGCAGCAGGTGCGTCAGATTCTGTTGCCCCCGCATATGTCGCACGTCGACGATATGGTTGTGCTGGAGGATCATACGGCCAGCACCGTGCTACGTGTCTTTGATTTCGAAACGCCCTTCAATGAAGTCACCATCACTGCCGAATCAAGCAATACGCGCATACTGCCAAACGATCGTATCTACGTGCTTCCTGGGCAGAACGACCAGGAACGGCGGATTATTGTCGCTCCAGCGTCCGATGAGTCAGGAGATGTTTCGGTTACGTTGACGGTTCACGACGCCGACGGATTTACGTTATCGCAAGCGTTTGATCTCAATGTTATCGATGTCAATGACGCACCTGTCTTCACGGCAGGATCTGATCAAGTGATCGGTACATCCGGCGTTCCGTCAATCACCGATTGGGCGAAGAATATCTCGGCGGGAACAAGGATCGAAGACGCGTTGGAACAATCATTGGCGTTTGAAGTAGCCGTTGCGCTGGGAGATGAAAACCTCTTTGACGAGCTGCCAGTCATCAACGCGAAAACCGGCCAACTCACCTTTACTCCCTCATCTTTTGCCAGCGGTGTGGTGACCGTTAACTTGAAGCTGGTTGACGACGGAGGCGTGGCCAACGGGGGGCAGGACAGTTCCGCCTGGCAATCGTTTGAGATCGTGATCTTGCCCGCCGCAGGGCCACAGGTACTGATCGCGCGGATTTCGCCCGATCCCCGTATCGAGGCAGTTGACGAGGTTCGAATTCTGTTTGACCAACGGGTTACGCAATTCGATCTGGCCGACTTGCGGCTGACACGTGACGGAAGTGAGGTGTCGCTGGCGAATGCTGCGTTGACATCCACGGATGGCGTGGTCTGGCTGCTCAGCGGGCTGGGCGCTCTTACCGAGCAGCCTGGCCGATATGTGCTTTCGATCGACGCCGCAACGAGTGATATTGTCAATGACGCCGGCGTCAGACTTGCCGAAGACGCCGTGGTGTCGTGGTCCAACACCATCATCCTAGGAGACGCGAACCGAGACGGTGTATTCGATGCGACGGATCTGGAAAGCGTGTTGAGTGCTGGTCGGTACGAGAATGAAGAGCCGGCAACCTGGGCAGAAGGTGACTGGAATGGAGACGGTGTCTTCGATTCAAGTGATCTGATCGACGCGCTGTTCGCAGGAGAGTATGTCGATTCGCTGGCGGCTCAGGCATCACCAGTCGCAGAGAACAATGACCATTCGATGTTAACCGTTGGGGCCCCAGAAAAACCGACGCCTCGTGAGTACGACGGCGGTGATCAAGCACGCTTGCCCAACTCCGTCTGAATGCCGCGCAGAAGCCCTAGACGCTGATGCCAACAATAGTCAACAAAGTCGTCGGAGCCTGTCTTCGGCAATTGATGGTTGGCAGAGCAGGGGAGGCGGCGGGGAATCCTAGTCGCTAAGAGAATATGATCGCGGACGGTTCCATGAGCTTCGATGTGTCTGACGGAATAGTGTCTTCGCCCGCGCAGCTGAGCCTCCGCTTCGACATTTGGAGCCGTTCGGGCCTTGCCTGGACAAACGTATCCAGCACTTAATTTTTCGCCATCGCCTCCGGTGTCGCCTGGGGGCAGCGGGTAACGGAAATCAGCGCCGCGGATGGCACAATCGACGATTACTTTGGAGGCTACACACAGTATGGCGGTGTGTCTGCGACCAGAATTGGTACCGATGTCGCCATTGTCGGGGCGGTAGGTTGGAATGATTTCACGGGAGCTGCATACGTCTATGAACGCGATGCGGGCGGAACAGACCATTGGGGACAAACCGCGGTGCTTCATCCCACCGACATGTCGGCGGAGCAAGGTTTCGGATTGAATGTTTCGCTTCAGAATGACCTTGCACTCATCGGAGCCCCAGGCGATGGCGCTAGCAATGTAGGAGACGGAATCCTTTACCCAGGCGCCGGGGGCCGTTTACGTGTGGCAGCGCGATACCAGTGTCCCCGATGGTTGGACGCAACGAGCGAAGTTAGTTGTGCCGAATCCCGATCCGACGTTTTTGGGAACGTTCTTGGGATACGGCGATTCTTATGTTTTCGACGACGGTGAGGTGATCGCCGGCTCCGGTGCAACGATGAATGCCACGGGTGTCGCGCATGTTTTTGCACTCCAGTTGGACGGGGAAGCTGGTTGGGACTATGTGGAAGAAATAAAGCCTCCGGGCGGGCGTTCGGGTGGCTGGTTCGAACATAACGTTGCGATCGTGGACGATACCCTGTTCCTTCCGGCGGCATACTGTTGCGCCGGGAAAGGTGTCGTGGATCAATATCACCGCAACGAACTGGGGAAATGGGAATATCAAATGGAGTTTGCTGCCTCGGACTCAGTGGCCGAAGATTCGTTTGGGCACGATATCCGTGTAGGCGGCAATACGGCGGTCATTGGCGCACCTGCAGCTTGACCGCAACGGCACAGGGACCGCCTATATTTTCCAACGCAGTGAGGACGATCCGGACCAGTGGGTGGAAGTTGCAAAACTATTGGCATCGGACGGCGCGTCAGGTGACGGGTTTGGTGAATCCGTGGCCATCTATGGGGACCTGGTGATTGTGGGAGCAGCCAAGGATCCCGAACTGGACGGCTTTGCCGACCGCCCCGGTACGGCATACGTCTTCGCCAGACATGCCGGCGGGCTTAATCAATGGGGCGAGATCTTGGAACTGTCGGCAATCGATCCGCAGGATGGCGATCACTTCGGTAAGTCGCTCGACCTATTTGAACATACGGCCATCGTGACGGCACCGGGCCGCGATGACAATACCGGCGCGGCGTACATCTTTGAGCTTCCTAACCCTGCGTCCGGCGACTTCAACAATTCTGGCACGCTGGACGTCACAGACATCGACCAGCTGGGTGCCGCGATCAACTCAGGTCAATACGATTGGTTGTTTGATGTGAACGGCGACTTGATCGTCGATGACATGGATCAAGCCGCGTGGGTCCACGATCTCAAGCACACGTGGTTCGGTGACGCGAATTGGGACGGAGAGTTTTCAACAGACGACTTGGTACAAGTGCTGGAGTCCGGAAGCTACGAAGCCGACACACCATCCAGCTGGTCGACAGGTGACTTTGACGGCAATGGACGCACCGACTCCGGCGATTGGGTTCTGGCCCTGGCCGATGGGGGCTACGAGCAAGGACCGCGTGCGGCGGTGAACATCGTGCCAGAACCATCATCATTCGTCATGCTACTGGCGGGCCTGATGGGTATCGCATTTGGGCGGCGACGCATCGGGCCGGATATTATCTGCCGAGGTATGTTTGCCAAGTCGACAGGGACGGTAACTTAGTGCATCATTCCCGACCAAGGAGCCGCGCCCTGGCGATTTGTGCTACCTTGCTGCTTCTGTTGCTCGCACCGTCGGCTCTGAGGGCCGACATCTACCGCTGGGATACGGGTGACGTGATTCCCGGCACGGAGGGGATTGATTCGGGGCGAGGCATCCTCCTTAGTTTCCACAATACGAATGAGCTCAACCTGCGATACGCCGATTTCTCGGGAGGTCAGAACCTGTATGGTGCGTCGTTTTACTCAAGCTGGCTGGACAACGCCACCTTCGCCAATGCTGACCTCATCAGCGCCCTGTTGAGTTATTCAACGCTAACCAGCGCCAATCTGACCGGGGCCATGCTGGATAATGCTTGGCTCAAACAGGCGAATCTGACCGGGGCGATCGTGCGGGGAGCGGCGTTTGCCAACACGACATCCAGAGGCTTGACGAAGGAGCAACTCTATTCGACGGCCAGCTACCAGGCGAAGGATCTGCAGGGTATCGGGCTAAGTGGCAACGACCTTACCGGCTGGGATCTCAGCGGACAGAACCTCACCGGCGCGGTTTTTGCTGATTGTGGAATGGGCTGCTTCGGACGAAGCAATCTCACGAACGCCGACCTGTCGGGGGCTAATCTCACGAATGCCGACCTGCAATCTTCGACGCTCACCGATGCCATTTTGACGGGGGCTAATCTGACGGGTGTCACCCTGCAAGGGTCTCAGCTTACGAACGTCGACCTCACCGGGGCGCTGGTCCGTGGGATAAGCTTCGACAACACGACCGGGTTCACGAAGGACCAACTCTACTCCACGCAAAGCTACCAAGACAAAGACCTGACAGGTATTGCGCTCGGAGACAACGACCTCACCGGCTGGGACTTCACAATGCAGAACCTCACCAGCGCGGTCTTGATCTACTCGACCTTGACCAACGGCCAACTCACCGGGGCTAAACTCACCAGCGCTAACCTGCTTTCCTCCACACTCACCAACGCCAACCTCAGCGGGGCCAACCTCGCCAGCGCAATCCTGATAGGCTCCGCCCGACCTGTTACTTCCGAAGTGCGTAATGTGGGCGTGTCCTTTGCAGCCAAGAAGTTCGCCCCAACCTATAACCATGCACTCGCATTGTCAGCTTACATTACCTTTCAGCACCTACCGAACACCCGAAAACGGCGCTGTGAAGATTCGGTGGGGTAGCACACTCAGCTTCGCATCTTTTACAGCGGCGTAAGCGCACAGCCTTCGCACTCTTCCGGACGTTCAAGAGTGCTGGGACGCGGCGAACCTTGCGGGGTCGGCAATCCGTACTGCACACGCTGGGTCGTCAAGAGTGCCGCCAGAAGGCGGGCGACGCTTCCATAAAAGCTTTCACCAGCCTCACGGGCGAGCAAGTGCGCAAAGGCCGGCGACCACCAACCGAGATGCTCGCGGAAAAATCTTTCTCGGGCCGCGCGACAAATGGCGATGTGCTCTTCACGAGAGTTGTCGTCGTCTTTGGCTGCATGCAACTCTAATCCGAACAGAAAGGCCATGAATTCCAACTGGAGTACAATGTGATCGTGGCGTTCGGGATGGGCACTGGAAGGGCGAAGGCCGAATGCGTTGTAGAAGCCGCTGATGTCGGCCAGAGTCTGCGACCTTTGAACGGCCAACTTGCCGTTGATGTATTCCGTCTCGTACGGAGGACACGCGCTGCTGACCAGCAACCCGAAGGTCGCTTCATACTGGAGGTTCAAGTCGTCGTCTGTTTCCGGCAGGGCGGAGAGTACGTCCGCTGGATTCAATTCGGTAGCGGGTAGTTCCCCCTGGCCCAACGTTGCAGGCCAAGCGGTTGTGTCGCGGCGGATCAATTCCGCGGCGTCGTCTAAGAGCGTAGTTTGTCGCATGGCGTTGAGTTGCTCGCACGTCCCAGCCCGAGGATCGAACAAACATAGAGCCGCGAATCGGTACAACGCCTGGTGTGCCATGTTGATTGCGGGATCGGGATTCGTGATTAACGCGTCGGCCGACATCGGCTCATCCTCTTGATTTTCGCTTGTTTAAATTGAATTGACGTGCGCATTCCGGCGGTCGTTCGAATGTTGGTTCCTCTACGGTAATTCGCACGACTTCTTCGTCGTTCTTATTGAAACCGAGTACGGTGTCGTTGAAGATTGCCTGTAATTTGGACGTGCCGTCCGGCATGGTGACCTCCACTTCGGCCACCTTCGGACCCTCTTCGATCTCGAAACGAAAAATGATCTGCTGGACGCACGGAACAGTTGCAGCACAGCCAACAGTTCCCGGTCGGGACAACTGTACTGCTCAATCGCATTATCGACGCCAGGGCCGAACATCTGCATCAGGTAGCCGCGCGGCACCCAGCGAGGTGGAATGTAAAAGCCGTTCGGTTCGGTGCCAAACTGCGGATAAAGTGGCAGTGCCACCTGTCGCTCACGGATCAGGTAATACAGTGGGTTCTTGGGGTCTGCTGCCCACGTGCCATCCTCGTTGATCTTCACCAGGCCTTGTAGCCGAATCTTGCCGACACAAGCTGCCATGCATCGCGTCTCGGCTGGCGCGCCCGTGGGACTGATCGTTTCGTCTGTTCCCTCCACGCGCGGATAGCAGCCGATGCATTTCTCGCTGGTACGGGTCGTCGGGCGGTACATCGCTTTTTTGTAAGGGCAACCCTCGACGCATTTGCGATAACCCCGGCAGCGGCTCTGGTCGATCAGCACGATCCCGTCTTCCGGCCGCTTGTAGATCGCATTGCGGGGACACGATGCTAGACAGCCAGGATAGGTACAATGGTTGCAAATCCGGGCTAAGTGAAAGAACCACACGGAATGCTCCGGCAGTTGGGCCGACTCGCTGTAGTCGCCCTCCTTGCGCGGCTGTTGGGTCGTTGCCGTATCCTCGTGGATGTTCGGGCTGCGCCACTCGTCGTCGGTAGGCAAGTACCCCAGCGCCTGCTGAGGTCCCTGGGCGCCGGGCCGCTTGTCGGCCGCTTCGAAGATCGTCATTCCGTCGAATGTGCCATAGGGCTTCAATTCAGGATCAGTGCTACGAGCGTCCCACACCTGCCCGCCGGGATTGGCTTCTTCCAGCATTGTGAGCAGTTTGCCGTCCCAATGCTGTGGATAGCCACCATAGGGTTTCGTCTCGACGTTGTTCCACCACATCAGCTCCTGGCCCCTGGAAAACGTCCAAGTGCTCTTGCACGACATCGTGCAGGTCTGGCAGCCGATACATCGATTGGGGTTGAAGACAAACGCGAACTGCCACTGAGGATGACGTTCCTCGTGAGGGTAGCGCATTTCGCGGCCGATTTGCCAGTTGTAGACGTTTGCCATGATCGCCTTCCCTTACTTGGAAAATTTCGCGTTGAGCTGAACCAGATCTATCCGTTCCGGTGCTTTCTCGTAGTTGGTTGTGCGAATCACTCCGGTACGTGAGAGGATCTCTGCGACCTGGTCGCGCAAGGCATCTTCACCGTAGAGCTGCAGCAACCCATGAAAGCCACGATAGTTCGGATCACGCGCGAGACGCATAATCGCCTGGGTGTCCCAGCCGATGCGGGAATATTCCTCGACTAGCAGCCGCAGCATCAACTGTGGATCGCCCGGAACTTGAAAACCGGTCATCTCCATCGGATCGTCCGGTAGGATTTCTCGCGAGGCGGGGTGGATCTTGCCACCGAGCGATTCATTCTGGTGTGTGTCATTCACGGGACTTTGCCTTGTTTCTTGGGATTCCGCTTATGTTCGCACTTGCGTAAAGCCGCCGTCAGGTATCGCTGGTTCTGCGGGCCATCGTCGCCGGGACTGAAGCCACTTTGGCCGGCTTCCAGATTCCCACGCCGTCCGAGGCCGCCGTCTTCCGCCTTGGTAATGCGGACCAGCGTTTCCTTCGGCACCGTGTTGATGGCGTGGTTGTCGACGTCGAAGCCGAACGTGAATCCCATGCGCCGGTCTTCTTGTGGAACAGCGTGTCGGTCTGGTGCATCGGCATCATCCAGTTGCGGGTGATGCTTTGATGCGAGCCGTAGCGATAGCTGGCCTGATAGCCGGTCTCGGCGACCAGCGCCCGGCCGTCGGGCCGCGATTCGTGCGCCTTGACCGACCGTTCGCTGGCGATCCAGCCGGTGTGCTTCATGATCGTGAAGTTGTACGGCAGGCCCGGGTTGAACTTGACGCGGACCATGCAGCGAAACGCCTTGTGGCGCGGCCCGTCGTCGTCTTTCCAGCCGATGTACGGGCCGATCGAGTTCGTTGGCGTCGACCCACACGTAGTCGCCTTCGTTGCAGTCCCAGCGTCGCGGGCTGCCTGCGGGATTCATTTGGATCTGACGGTCGGCCACACCGGGCGACCGCTTGTCGGTGCGGTGCGGATCGCCAAAGTTGTCGCTCCAGATCCAGTGCCAATCGACCGTCGACCACGATGAGTGCGTCGAGTGCCGGCTCTTGGGCGTCGAGCAGAAGAACGGGTAGCCCTCGGTCCAGAGCGGATTGACGCGTTTTCTTCACTTCGGCCCACGGCATTTTGACGTTGCGCACTTGTCGCAGGTCGGCGTCGATCGTGTCGAGCGGGATGCCGTAGTCGACCGGCCGGATGAACGGGCTGGTCGAGACGATCACGTTGGGCAGATACGGCGTGGCCTCGACCGCCTCGCGATGCACGATCAGGTTTTCGCCGAATTCGATCGCTTCGGGAAGATCGCAATAGCTGTGCAGCCGTCCGCTGTCGGTGTAGAACGGAATGGAGTCGTGAATCTGCTCCCAGAACGGCACGCGCGGGTAGCGTGCGGAACAGCATCAGCGCCCGCGCCCGGCTCGCCGCCATAGTCGCCGGCGATCAGCTTGTCGACGTCGTAGGGGCCGTCCTTGCCGCGGGTGGTGGTGCAGTTGTCGAACACGCGCTGGATGTAGATTTTGCCTTCTGCTCGGTGACGAACTTGAAGTAGTCGGAAAATCGATTGTCGTCGGTCTTTGCAGCCAGTGCGTCGGCGACTTTGGCGAAGACCATGCCGTCGTCGATCGTATCGTGAACCGGCTTGATGCCGCCCTTCCAGACTTGCAGGAACGGGATTCGAGCACGACCCGCCGCACTCGTAGTCCTGCATTTCAACCCACGAGTTGACCGGCAGCACGACGTCGGCGTATTCCGCGCTGCCGGTCCACTCGATCTGCTGGTCGACGATCATGTCAATCTTGGGCAGCACGTTGACGATCAAGTTGTAGATCCATTTGGCCTGGTTGAGGAAATTCGCGTTGTTGTACCAGAGCACTTTCGTGGGCGTGGGCATGTGCGTCTCGCCCGTGAAGCTGCGCTGCGTGCCGTTGGGCAGATCGACCGTCAGCGTCCGCTCGCCGCAGGCCCAGTAGGAGGGATCTTCCCGTCGCTGGCAGTGCCGCAGGTTTTCGTGGCTGATGCGGGCCGTTTCGTCCAACACGGGATGGAAGGGATCTTCGTGCGTGTAAGCTGCCGACGCCGGGGCCACTCCAGGGGGACGCTTGGAACAGCGCGCCTTTGTAGTTGCCGGCCCAAGTGTACGAGCCGGCGCCGTGCTTGCCGATGTTGCCGGTCAGCATCAGCGGCAGGTAGATCGCCCGGTTGTGCAGCGTCGCGTGGAAGTAGTGGTTGATGCCTTCGCCGATGTGAATGGCCACCGGGTGGCCGGCCTGGGTGGTCTTCCAGATGTCTGCGGCCAGCCGGCGCGACGAGATTGCGCCTGCGCCGGAGATTTCTTCGACGGTTTTGACGTCGTAGTCTTTCAAGTGCCGCCGGTACATTTCCAACACCGGCATCACTTCGACTTTGCTGCCGTCGGCCAGTTCGACCTGGAACGTGCCCTCCAGCGCCGCGTTGATTGCCATGTTGTCGCCGACTTCATCGCGGCTGATGAACGCGACGGCATTCTTGTCGCCGTCCCACACGCAGAAGTCGCCGATCTTTTGTCGCTGCTCGTCCGTCAGCCCCTGCAGCTTGTACGAGGGCCCGCCGAGATGTCTTTCGGCTGGTAGTCCGCTTGAACCTCCTCCGGCCGCAACCGCTGCAGCGTGTCGGTGCGGACCAGCAGAGGAAAATCGGTGAATTGCCGGCAGAAGTCCGGCTTGAACCAGTTGTTGTCGAGCATGATCTTCGTCACGCCCAGCAGCACCGCCGTGTCGGAAAGGCCGGGCCGCACGCTGATCCAGTAGTTCGACTTTCGTCGCCGGACAGTTGTATTCCGGCGCGATGTCGACCAGCTTCGCCCCGCGTTCCATGCACTCGTTCAGCCAGTGCGACTCGGGCATCTTGTTTTCGATCAGGTTCTTGCCGATCTGGATCACCAGCTTGCAGAACCGCATGTCGTTGAAGTCCATGTCGGAGGTCTGCAAGCCGTGCACGAACGGGTGCCCCGGGGCCTGATCGCCGCGCCAGGTGTACTCGTTCCAGTCGCGCGCGCCGCGAGCTTCTTCGGGCGGGACTCCGCGGACGTGGTGGTCGAGCAGCCCAGCAGGTTGGCGAAGCGGTAGATGCCAAACTTGCCCACCAGGCCGTGGAGCGGCAGGTTCGAACCCACTTTATGACCGGGTGCCTGCGCCTTCCACCTTGTCGATCATCCGCTGTTCGTAGCCGTCTTTCTTCAGCCGCGCGGCTCCTTCTTCGCCGCTGTAGGTGCCAGAGATGGCGTGCAGCGCCTGGCGACATACTTCGAGACTTCGTCCCACGACACGCGCACATAGCCGTCGTTGCCGCGGTCGTCGAATTTGTACTGCGTGCGCAGTTGGGGATGCGTCCGAAAGCGACGGACAGCCGGCGTCGGCCCATTCCTTCCATCCTTTGCGGAGCACCGGGCTCCTCGAAGCCGATAGGGCCCGTAGACGCGGCGCTGCATCGTGTAGCCTTTGGGGCAGCCGCGTGGATTCCAGGCCTTGGTGGCCGTGTTGCCGTACAGGTCGCCGCAGCGTCGTGGTCGTAGTTTTGTTCGCTGCGGATCATCACGCCGTTGCGAACAAAGGCCTTCAGCCGGCACATGTGCGTGTCGTTGGGGCGCAGATCCAGGTGAACGAGTCGTCATAACGATACTGGTCGAGATAGATTTTCTCCCAGTCGCGGTTGGGATAACTGCCCAGCGGGTTCTCGATGCTGACCGGCTCCAAGGCCGAAGTCCGCGGTCCGGCGGCAACGAGAGCACTCCGCCGGCGGCACAGCTTTCAAGAAATCGGCGTCGTGTGATGTCCATGCTCGGCTCCGTGTTGAAGTCACTAATCATTTAAAGTCAAATCGTTCCACACTGTAATCAGCTTCTGACCATCGCGATCATTCTTCGCACCGTTGAAGACGGCAAACGCAATTGAAAATCTTTCGCCAGGAACAAGCGATACGCCGTCGTCTTTGCCGGATGCTCGAAGCGAACGCTTCATCACGACGGTCCAACGCCCATTGACCCATTGGCCGTGCGCGTTGACCGTTTGGTTTTTAGGCATACGAAACGTGATGGTTTGTGGGCCGCCGGCTGTGAGGGCCGAACCGCCGAATCCTGAGACATGCGTCGCAGGTACAATCGGGTTGCCGCTGGCGACTGCGGGCAGCGATATATCTGGTTGGGCGCTGCCTACGGCCTGGGGACGACTGCCTTCGGCCGTGTCGGCTTGACGTTCGTGGAAGGGGTAAATATCGACGACGACGTTGGGGTACTGGTCTTCCACGTCGGCGGCCGTCTGCCGGTCGGCATCCCAGTACCAGACGTCCACTGGCGAGTTTGGCATGCCCATTCCAACGAACGGTTCCTTGTCGCCTTGGAAAAGTTCAACTGCCACGGCGTCCTCGAAGTGCCCGCTGGTCAGAGCATGCAAGTCTTGCGTTTCGTCTGGCCATGAAAGCCGTAGCGTAATCGTCTGGCCATCGTGAACGGCCTGTACGTCGATGACAGGATAGTCCTCATTCCGCCACCAAAGAGGCGTCATGCGTAATGTACTCACCGCCGCCTCGTCCCACGCAGAATCCGTTGCATCGGCGGGCAGCCTATCCACACGTGCCGCCGTGATGTGGTGGCGCCGAAGCCTGCGCGTTTCGCCGTGTCTCTTCGTCGGAGAGCGACAACACGAAGTGCGAGAGGTCAACGATGTCTCTCGGAGTCAACTGTGAACTGGGCATGGGCGTACCTGGCATGCCGTAGGCGATGCGGCGGTAAATCGACGCCAGATCGTCGCCCCCTTTGAAAATGCCGGCAGTAAAATCGCGAGGCGTCATTGGGTGGCCTTCATCATCCACCATTTCCTGCTGCCCGTCGCCGCGACCGGTGTCACCGTGGCATTTGTTGCAGGCTTGACGGACGTAGAGTTCCTTGCCGCGAGCAAACGCGTCGGCATCCACTGTCCGCGATTTCCGGAACTGCGGTCGCCTCGCCAGGGGCTGTACGTCCCTTAACGTAGTCATCGATCTCCTCCTGGACGTCGGACGCTTGGATCTCCTCGTCCGACAACTCTTCCTCTTCCTTCAAGATGCGGATGTACTCCTCACGGGCTCCGTCGCGATGCAGACGCTGAACCTCGGCAATCAGTTGTCCCAATTCCTCGGCACTGAGGTGGTCCCAAGGCGGCATGGACGATCCGGGCATGCCACGACGCAGCACACTCAATAGATCGTCTCGCGACGGGGTGCGATTGACCGTACTGACTAGACGAAAACGCCCAGCACGGAAATCTCGGGGTTTGGGATAAAGTACGCTGCCGCGATCCCCTGACCGTTGCCTCGCTCGCCGTGACAGGCCGCACAGTGGTGCGCGTAAAGCGACTTTCCGTTTTCGACTGGGTCAGCAGCATGCAATTCGTCGGTGGCGCAAAGCGTTGTCTGTGCGGTCGCCTGTCGTTTCTGCGTCGTCCGGTCCAGAGTTGTGCGTGCTTTTGTCATGTGCTTGGGACGCCTCGACTTTGGTGAGGGGTGGATTTCCAAAGCAATCCACCAGCAACATTGACAACAACAACGTCAGCGTCGCCGAGGCAACGGTCCAGCGACTTAGGAGACTTCGCGAACGTGGCAACATGGCTCGTTCTCCGTGAATCTGCTTCTCGGCCAAACTTCCAAACGTATTATTTCCTCAAGACGGCTTGGAACTCCTGGACATCAAGCGTGCTGCGACTGTGTTCGCACGAAGCCGTCGTGTGCCAGCTTCAACAGAAGCGATGTGGCGGTCTCTTCGTCCGGCGCTTCGAAGACAACCGCGCCGTCGTATTGGCCCACGCCCCAGTACTGGCCAACGACGTTGCCGCCGGCCTTTTCGACTTCGACTGCGAATGTTGCCTCGCGACTCGCGGAATCATTGATGTTGTGGATCCCCTGGTCAGTAAGTTGGATGAGCGTCAGATAGCGAACCATCGCGGGACTCCTATTAACTCAGCGACGAGCGTTTCCGAAAATGACTGTTCAACGAGAGCGATAGCGTCGTCGAGCCGACGGTGTAAGGGGCACAGCTTGGTGTGACCCACGATTCCCAAGGGACACGCAACAATACGCTCGACGGGGTCCACCGCATTGATCACATCCAAGACACGAATTGCGTTAATGTCCCTCGTCAGGTTGTAGCCGCCATTAAGACCGCGACGGGAGTGCACCAGCTTTGCGCGTCCCAGCGCCCGCAACACTTTTGCCAAGTAATCGACTGGGACTTGGGTGGCTTCTGAGATCTGAGCAGTGGTCAGCGGTTGGCCGTCGGCCTCGGCAAGACACACAGCGGCACGTAATGCATATTCGGCCGTGCGGGAAATCATGGCTAAAACCACAAAGTAGATATCTGGATATGGACATCCACAATATAGGAAGTAGATTAGAGGTCGTGCAAGAGGCAGCGTCCAAAAGATTCACCCGCCTCGACGCGACGCCCACTCCAGAGGGTTTCCGCGATGCCAGTCCGCCAAATAAACATCGCTAACGGAGACCACCACGCGGTCGAACTAACCTTCAACCGCATTGGTACAATCACGAACGATTATCAATCGCCAGTATCTACCGGCTTCGATTACGTTTGTTCGCTTCAAGCGTTTTCGTCGCTCGAATCCAGCTTCGAGCATACGATGAAGATTTTGTTGTTGGCCGAATCGCTAGGGATTCAGGTGCAGGTCAATACGACGATCACACCGGCGAATTTCGAGCAAGTGGATGATCTGGCCGAACTGTTGGCAGACCAGGCTATCGTGTTATGGTCCGTCTTTTTCCTAGTACCAGTCGGTCGGGGCGACGCGATCCAGCGGCTCACGGCGGAACAGTACGAACAGGTCTTCGAGCATCTGTGGAGCAATGCCCAGCGCCAGCCGTACATGATCAAAACCACGGAAGCTCCTCACTACCGCCGCTTCGTCATTCAGAATCAACTTCCCAAGACCAATCGTCATCGCGACGCGGATACGCCACCGCGTGGGTTTTCCAGCCTCGGCGTCAATGATGGCAAAGGGGTTATGTTCATCGGGCACACGGGTTTCGTTTATCCCAGCGGTTTTATGCCGATACTCTGCGGCGTCTTTCCACAGCAACACGTGGTGAACATCTATCAACGGAGCGGTCTGATGAAAGCTCTTTGCAATGCCGACCGCCTGGAAGGCAAGTGCCGCGCCTGCGAGTACCGCAACATCTGCGGCGGCAGCCGCGCGAGGGCCTACGCCGTGATCGGCAATCCCTTTGCCCAGGAGCCTGATTGTCTTTATCAGCCGAGCGTATGGGCAGGATCGGCTTGAGCGGCAAAACGGGACACCCAAACCCTCTAGCTCACTCCACTCGATCCCGTAGGGACTCGCTCGAGGCAAATTCAATAATGCGGTCGGCAAGTGAAGAGACCCCTGATCTCGGCCAGCAGGGAATTGCAACGTCGGGCATGTCATCGGTGACGATCGCCACGACCGACGCATCGTGACAAGCGATCGGTTCGGTCTGTGTGGCCGCGCGCCAAACTTCTACTTTTGTGCCTGATCCGGTCGCGTGACCTTCGACCAGGATAATGTCGCAACCGCGATACATCGACAACATATGGGCATAGCCGTCCGCCCCATCGTTGTCTTGCGGCCAGAAGATGGCGTTCATCCCCGGCGCGACGATGCCGACCATGGCTGCCCCCGCCTGCCGGTGACGGTGCGAATCCTTTCCCGGCGTATCGAGTTCGTGATGATGGTGGGTATGCTTGATCGTTCCAACGCGCAGCCCCCGCGCGGTAAGCTCTTGTACCAATTCGACAATCAGCGTCGTCTTTCCACTGTTCTTTCGCCCAATGATATGAATGCGATTGTTACTCATTTCTTCACGTCCCATCAGCGGACAAGGATCGCTCGAAAGTCCGGTGCTTGAAATAGACTCACCACAGTTCGGGCTTCGTCTCTTCGAGAATCTCCAGGATCGCTTTCCGGTCAGCGGGCGAAAGATGTGCAAATCGTTCACTTTTATCTCTGCCGGTTAAGACGTCGTGCAGCCGTTTCGCCACATGACTCTTTACAGTCTCAGGCAGTTCATCGAACGACGGCGAATAGATCATGTAGCTGCACGGATACTTGAATAACCGTGTTTGCAAGTCCAGATCGCGTAGCGAGCGACCTTGGCTGTCGCGCGGCCCCTTCGCCGGAAAATACTTCATGTACTCTGATGTCCCTTCAACCGGCGACGTAAGCTCAAACTCGTCGACCATCAATAGGTACCGCAAGAGCTTGTCGCTAGCGCTTTTGATGCGACGCTGCGCGGAATCGCTGACGTAATTTTCCGGCCGCTCGAGCGCGGCGTTCATGGTTGCGTCGTAGTGCCGGGCAATGCGCGTCTCGAAGTTCGCAAGCGTCAGGTAGTTCTGCATCTGGGTCTGATGTTCCAGCACCATTAGCGCCACGATATCGCTGTGGGGCGTGAGGTACGGTTCGACGTCGAAGAATTTCGAGAGATCTGTAGCATTCGCTCCCGCTTCGCGGTCGATAGACTCGGGATTGTCCCGATCGGTTGAGACAACATTGCCCATGTGTCGCATCTTGCCGTGCGTTCCGCTGACATACCAACCGCCCCAGCGATGTTCGAAAGGGCTACTGTGATCGATGTTAAATGTTCCAGAACCGTAACGCGGTTGCCCGCCCGCGTCGACGAACATCGAACGGACCAGCCCGCCTGGAACGCCCTGCGTGCGGGATGAGGCATGACACACGATGCACTGGCCGCGATCGCGCACGAACTTCGGCTTGGACGTTTCTTCTCGCGAAAGCGTATAGAAGATCTCACCCTGCTGCGGGTCGGTGCACATGATCTCAATCACGTCGCCATCCTGAACCCAGCCGACGTAGGACTCATCATTGAAATACAACGCCCGCGGCCGCCGTGGCGAAATCCGCGGTAGTTGAAAGCTGGTCTTTGACTTGACAAGCAGCTGTGATGATTCGCCAATCTTAAGAAGCTCGAGCAGGGCAGGCAGGTAGCCGCGCTGCTGATCGTACTCAAGTCGTACTTGACCCGCGTCGAGTTGCGTTTGCAGATGCGTGATTGGGTCATTAGAATCCGCTGCACCATAGTTGATCGGTTCTCGTTCAAACGCAAGTTGTGCTTCGGCCGCCGAACAACAGCAACCTATGAAGATGCCAGCAGCAATAGCTTTCCGTAAATCGTTCATAATTCGCGGACTCCGACGAGAAGCGACAATCGCAAGGGCGATTGCAACGGATGGTGATGTTCCTAAGGATTGCGTCCGACCTCACACAGAGGAGAGATTCGGCTGGGTCGATTGACCACTTCCGCCACGCTTACGCGGGCGAACGCCTCCTGCACGGTCGCATACGCTTTGTCCAACTCTTGATGCAGCGGGCAAAGACTGGTGTGTGACTCCAGACCGAGCGGACAACTGCGTATCCGTTCAATTGGGCCGACGGCGTTGACCACATCGAGAATCGTGATCTCCTTGGGGTCGCGATTCAGGGAGTAGCCGCCCCCAGGGCCGGACTGTGATCGAACCAGCCCCGCCTTCACAAGATCTTGCAGGACTTTGTGCAGGTAGCGACGCGGCACGCGAATCGCCTCGGCGAGATGGTCAGCGGATTCGGACCGGTCGGGCGTGCGAGCCAGCCACACGGTGGCTCGCAGTGCGTATTCAGCGGTTTTCGGTAACATTTTGACCTCCGGCCCTATTCTATACCTTGACGTGCACTATTCAATTCTATACATTGATATGCACAATTGTCAACCGAGCCTCGCACAGCCCCTAACCAGCCGAGACTCGGTGTTCAAAGTGGGCCGCCGATAGCGAAAACGAAGCGATCACGAACGAAGGAGTGCGGAACCGTGCGAAAACTGTGGATGGCCTTTGCCGGCGTGATGGTGGTGTCGTTCCTGGTCCTGGGATGGGTCGGGACCCGCATTTATCAGGAAATGCCTCCGATCCCCGGCCAAGTTGTCACCTCGGAAGGGCAAATCGTCATCGACAGCGGCGAAGTCACGGCCGGACAGAACGTTTGGCAGGCGCTAGGCGGTATGGAGGTCGGCTCGGTTTGGGGGCACGGTAGTTACGTCGCGCCGGACTGGACGGCCGATTACCTCCATCGCGAGGCAGTTTTCATTCTTAACCGGTGGGCGGAGGACGAATTTGGCAGCCCGTTTGCGCAACTCGACGAAGAACATCAAGGACAACTCACTGCACGTTTGGCAATGCAGTTTCGTGAGAACTCTTACGATGCTGAGCCGGGCACGTTGACAATCGATCCGCTGCGGGCGGAGGCGTTTGAAGCCAACGTCGCCCACTATTCAACCGTCTTTATCGAAGGCAATGCCGATTACGCGATTCCTGCAGGCGCCGTCAGGGACGCCGCCCGCGTCCGCAAACTGACTGCGTTCTTTTTTTGGTCGTCCTGGGCCTCGGCGGCGACCCGACCCGGAGACGACGCCAGTTACACCAACAACTGGCCTCACGAGCCGCTGGTTGGCAATCGGCCGACCGGCGACAACGTGGTTTGGACGGGCGTCAGCATCATCGTATTATTGGCTGGCATCTCGGGGATGGCCTGGTGGTACGCTTCGCGCAAAGGGGAAGATGAGGCCGAGGGACTGCCGCTTGATTCCGACCCCTTGGCAAGCTGGGAAGCGACACCTTCGCAACGAGCGACCATCAAATACTTTTGGGTTGTCGCCGCTCTGATCCTCGTTCAAATGGGACTCGGCGTGGTGACCGCGCACTACGGGGTTGAAGGCGACGGCTTCTACGGTTTCCCACTCTCAGACTGGCTACCGTACAGCGTAACTCGTACGTGGCACATCCAGATGGGCTTGTTCTGGATCGCTACCGCCTGGCTGGCAGCTGGATTATTTATCGGGCCGTTGGTTAGTGATCAGGAGCCGAAGGGACAACAACTGGGTGTCAACATGCTATTCGGCGCGTTGTTGTTGGTCGTCGTTGGGTCGCTCGCAGGCGAGTGGCTGAGCGTCAAAAACCAGATGACCGACACTCAGTATCGTTTTACTTCGGCCATCAAGGCTATGAGTACGTCGATCTGGGGCGGTTTTGGCAGAGTTTGTTGATGGTCGGCCTGCTGCTTGTGGCTGGCGCTGATGATTCGAGTGTTGCGGCCCGCACTGCGACGCACGGGCCATCAGAAACAGCTTGTCGCTCTGCTGGCGGTTGCAACCGGCGCGATCGCGTTGTTCTACGGCGCCGGATTGACGTGGGGCCACCACTCGCACTTGACGATGGTCGAGTACTGGAGGTGGTGGGTCGTCCACTTGTGGGTCGAGGGTTTCTTTGAAGTCTTCGCGACGACGGTCATTGCGTTCGTATTTATGCGGCTGAATTTGATTCGCCCAAATCTGGCGGCGGCGGCGGCTTTGCTGTCGGCGACGATCTTTTTGTCGGGAGGAATTATTGGCACGTGCCATCACTTGTATTTCTCCGGTACGCCAACCGTTGCCCTGGCTTGGGGTTCCGTCTTCAGCGCTTTAGAAGTGGTGCCGCTGGTGTTGGTGGGTTTCGATGCCATGGACGACTTGCGGCGCAGTCAGGACCCACCATGGGTGCAGCGGTATAAGTGGCCAATCTATTTCTTTGTCGCCGTTGCCTTTTGGAACATGGTCGGAGCGGGATTGTTTGGATTCATGATCAATCCGCCAATCGCGCTGTACTACATGCAAGGTCTGAATACGACACCGGTTCACGGTCACGCAGCCCTGTTTGGAGTCTACGGGATGCTTGGGATCGGACTGATGCTGATGTGCCTGCGCGTGCTGATTCCTGGCCGCCAGTGGAAGGATGGACTACTACGATTCTCGTTCTGGGGAATGAACGTCGGGTTATTTGCGATGTGCTGTTTGAGTTTGCTCCCTGTGGGCCTGCTACAGACCAAGGCTTCGGTTGAGCACGGTTATTGGTACGCCCGGAGTAGCGAGTTCATGCAGACCGATCTGATGCAGACGCTTCGTTGGCTTCGAGTTCCTGGGGACACGATCTTTTTCTTGGGAGCGTTGGCATTAGTTCTCTTTGTGGCGGGGTTAAAGACTGGCCAATCATTTACGTCGTCGGAAACCACCGAGCAACCGGCGTAGGTCAAATGAATCGCAGCCTGAAACATAGACACGCGACGCTTAACCATTGACAGCAGTCGCAACCACACAACCTTCCCCAAAGGAGACCTCGCAATGGCAATTCCACATGCAGAATCGGCGGACGTCCTCGACATTCGCCCGCTCGGTGCGGAACTGAAGGACGCTAAGACGACCACCTTGATAATGACGGATTGCCTTGAAGTGATTCGGTTGGTGTTGCCGGCTGACAAAGAAATCAAACCGCACAATGTGCCAGGCGAAGTCACCGTTCAATGCCTGGAGGGCAACGTCGTGTTCTCGACCGAGACGTCCAAGTGGGAGTTGACCGCCGGCAAGCTGCTTTTCCTAAGGGGTTCCGACGAACATGCCCTGAGGGCCGTCGAAGATTCCTCGCTGCTTGTCACGATCCTACTGGAGCACAAACAACCCAAGACGCGAGAAAAGGAGGTTTAGCGATGGACCGGATGTCGCCGGCGAAATAATGCATAAGAGAGGAGAGATGCCATGCACTTTTTGTACGGATCAAAGAAAAGGGTCGATCGTCGTCTTGTGGCCACGTTCGGCTCGGAGCCGCAATTATTGGCCTACGTTAGCTGGGCAACTCTGAAATCGCTCGGCGAGCGAAGACGGCAAATTCGAGCAAGGCAACACGTTGGCGAGCTACGAGGCTTGGGAACATTCTACGGAGCCGCTAACCGATGACGATCCCGAAAAAGTCGTTCACAATCCAACGCCAAGCATGCTTTGACAACAAAGCGAGTGAATTTGACGGACGCGCTGCACACACTGAAACGATACTTCAACACATAACACCGACCCCGCTACTTGTCCACCGAAAGGAGCCTAGCCATGACACAAATGAACCTGAATTCATCCGTCGGAACTTGGGTTGCCGCACATCCGCAAACGTCTCGCGTGTTCGAGGCGTTGCAGATCGAGTACTGCTGCGATGGCGGAAAGTCACTGGAACAAGCCTGCTGGGACCGCGGGCTCGATCCACAACAGGTCGTGCAGCAGCTTGAGCAGACGATCGCCGAGGACGAGCAATCGACGGAGAACTGGCTCGACGCCACACTCACCGAGCTGTGCGACCATATCGAGCAGACGCATCATGCTTACCTGAAGGATGAGCTGCCACGGCTGACGGAAATGATTGGCTAAGGTGGTCGAAGCCCACGGCGAAAACCATCCCGAATTGGCGACGGTCCAAGAGGTTTTCGCCTCGTTGCGGGCCGAGTTGGAGCCACACATGTTCAAAGAAGAACGCGTCCTATTTCCAGCCATCCGCCAACTGGAGCAGTCTGCCGACGATCCTTCCTTCCCATTTGGCACGGTGGCGAATCCTATCCGCATGATGGAGCAAGAGCATGACGACGCAGGTTACGCGCTATCGCGACTCCAGACACTTACGCGGGACTATCGAGTTCCAGAGGTCGCTTGTAACACCTATCGCGCGATGCTTGCTGGACTTCGTCATCTGGAAGAGGACATGCACAGACACGTCCACAAGGAAAATAGCATCTTGTTCCCCAAGGCGATTGAATTGGAAACGAAGCGCGCCGCAAGCAATCAATCTTGGTTGCGACCGTCGTTCGAGTGATCAGTTATCGAATGATGTTTGGGAGAATCAGCGGACCGCTGTTGGGAGTAAATACGTCGAAGCCTAAACGCGGATGTTTGAGTGCCAACCAGGGAAACTCGTTCGAGTAGGGTGATCACGCAACCAATCCAACTTTCGTTGGATCCGGTTCACTCTCGAGGTTGATCGATCATGTCATCCAACAGGTTTCGAATTCTCACCGCGACCGGGACCAGGTCGCGACTTGCACGCCTGTTCCCACGATAAGTACTTAAGAGCTAACGCTTTGGCGAGATTCGGCTATCGCGCCCGGCCAAATCGAGCAGGCGGACTCATCTCTTACACGAAGATCGCGGTTCCATCGCCGTCAATCGTGATTTCCTCCGTGGCAACCTTTTTGGAAATCGTGTTAGGCTTAGGATGATATGTTGTGCACTTGATCAATCGGTTCATTTGTGGATTCGCACACGTAACGAATGCCTGGACATCGCATGGCCTGATTTTCCGTGCAGTATAAAGAGAGTGGGTGGGATGCAAAGAAAGCACAAACGTGGGGACCTTTTAATCTACAAGAAGCAGAAACAAAGCAGGAAACCGGGGCCACGCGCCCATAGTGTGGCGGCAGCTGTCCAAAACGGGCTCTTTTCCTACGTGGTTGACAAGTTCTGGATTGTCGAAGAGATCCATGAGGATGGTACGTTAGAAGTACGGACTCCTCGAGGCAAACGTCATAAGCTTGACCCCGACGACCCCAACGTGCGCCGTGCGACTTGGTGGCAGCGTCTCCGGCATCGATCGCTATATCGAAAGCTTATGCAGGGCGCTGACCAGGCATGACATGATTATTCTCGGCGTCGTAAGCTGGTCATTTTTATTGCAGGCTTCGAGGATCATTCCATTCGTGTCCCAGCTCCTTTAGAGCCGAATGCCCGTAAGAAGATGACTCAGGGCATATTCTTTCTTGGTGCTCGTCATCTTGAATCCTAGAAGACCAGGGGCGAATTTTCTTGCATGTGCGCGATGCTCTACCTAGTCTCTACGTTGCGGGACCGGCATCGTGACACCCGTGCCTTTCTACAATGGCGAACCGTTCTTGTCGGGCCAAGGAGGTTGATCAGATGAGTACGATAGGCAAGCTGCTTGGCAAATCTCCCTTTGGATTGCTGCAGCGTCACATGGAACAGGTAGCGAAATGCGTTACGAAAATGGAGACGTCGCTGAATGCGTTCGAGGAGGGGAATTGGAACGAAGTCGTGCCACTAGCCGATCAAGTTTCGAAACTCGAGCATCAGGCTGATCAAATCAAAGATGAGATTCGTAGCAAGCTCGCCGTCGCTTTTTCATGCCGATCGATCGAACTCAGATTCTTGAGATTCTAGCGATTCAGGATAACCTCGCGGATACTGCCGAGGACATCTCCGTGTTGCTTACGTTCAGGCAGCTGGCAAGGCCTGCTGAAGTCGTAACGGAGTTTCACAAGTTTCGAGAGTCGAATCTAGGTGCATTTCGACTGGCTGAAGCAATCATCAATGACCTGGATGAATTGCTCGAGACTGGCTTTGGTGGTGCAGAGGCTGAGAAAGTACGTACTGTAGTCCATGACATTGCCTACGCAGAACACCAAGCGGATCTCATACAACGCGATCTGTTGAGGAAAATACTTAGCGATGAGGCCAACCTATCCGCACCGGATTTGCATATGTGGATGCAGCTCGTCCACCGCATGGCCCGTCTTTCGAATCTATCAGAGAATTTGGCCGATCGCGTGCAGATGACACTCGACCTGAAATAGGAGAAACCATCACGTCCGGGTGACGCTACAGAGATTCACGTTCCTACTCTGCAAAATGAAAGACGAGAGAATCCATGACAGGTATCGAATGGGTACTGATCAGCCTTGTCATCCTATTCGGTTTCTATATGGCCTGGAACATTGGAGCGAACGATGTTGCGAACGCGATGGGAACATCCGTCGGATCAGGCGCCCTAACTCTAAAGCAGGCCGTGATCCTTGCCGGTGTTTTTGAGTTCATTGGTGCGTACGTCGTTGGTGGCAACGTGGCAGATACGGTTCGGAAAAAGCTTTTTGATCCGATGCTATTGAATGACGTGTACCCAGCCGCTGAATTTGGAGACGGCTATGCCGCTTTGATCCTTGGTTGCGGGATGATCGCAGCATTATTGGCGGCCGGGACGTGGTTGTTGGTCGCTTCGTATTTGGGTTTACCAGTCTCGACCACCCATGCGATCGTTGGAGCCGTAGTTGGCTTTGGCTGCGTCGCGCTTGGTACCTCAATGATTGACTGGAGAACGGTCGGATTGATTACGTTCGGCTGGGTCATATCGCCAATTATGTCGGGCGCTGTTGCATACATTCTTTTTCGATTTGTATTGAGAAGCATTTTCTACAAGCGGAATCCAGTCGCTGCCGCAAAGCGGGTTGCACCCTATTTGGCGGGAAGCGTAATCGTAGTGCTGATCGGCATCACGATGTTTAAGGGGCTTTCACCTTTCTGGAAATCTGTCGATATCGACCCCTTCGAAACCCGGATATTAGTATTGCTTGGCGCGTTGTCACTTATCGCCGGGTTCATTGCGGTCTTCATCACTCGAGCGCCGGTGCGCCGTTTTGACTATGTTCAGACAGAACGGAATGACATGGATCACGTGAGTCCGGACGTTTCGCGATCGTTTTCGAAGGCGAGAACTCACATGCGTCGAGTACGTGACAATGCCGGTGACGAGTTCAGTGCCGAAGCAGCCGATTTGTTGGAAAGGCTGGACCAACTGCATGGGAAAGTCCGAGAGCGGGTGAGATTTCCCACAGATTCAGCAGAGCTGCAACAGGTGGAACGCATTTTCGTCTATCTTCAGATCCTCACAGCCTGTTTGTGGCGTTTTCGCACGGCTCCAATGACGTGGCCAACGCCATCGGCCCTCTGTCCGCCGCCTACCAGGCGATACGGTCCGGTGAAGTCGCTTTAAAGGCCCCGGTTCCGCCATGGGCATTGGCTTTGGGCGGAGTCGGAATCGTCGTTGGTTTGGCGACATGGGGCTGGCGAGTAATTAAGACTGTCGGCCAAAAGATTACGGAACTGACACCCAGCCGTGGTTTCTGTGCCGAGTTTGCGGCGGCTATTGTCGTACTCATCGCGTCCACTCTCCCGATTGGAATTCCAATCTCAACCACACACACATTGGTTGGGGCGGTGCTGGGAGTTGGGTTGGCTCGAGGCATTGGTTCGCTTAACATCTCGGTCATGAAAAACGTCGTCGCAAGCTGGATTGTCACGATTCCCGCGGGAGCGAGCCTGGCGATTGCCTTCTTCTTTCTCCTGAAATTTCTTTTTATTGATTTGCATACTGGTTAATCGTTTTGTTCAAAGGATGGCAGTGTTATCGCCGGACGCCGTCGCCATCAATCGTCCATCGTTCGACGGTGCGATCGTGCAGACATACTCGTTGTGGCCGTCGAACACGTCGAACGAAGCCGCGCGGAGCGGAATCGCACGGCACATCCAAGAATACGTCAATGGCTTCTGTCCGAGAACTGCTAGTGCCGTTTCCAGTTCGTAAGTTACGTGAGTTTACAACGCCGTTGCTGGCACGTGTGAGTGCTTTGTTTTGGCAACTTTTCGCCGCCACGGTTCCACGGCAATTTGGCGTCGTCGGTTTCGCCAGTCCAGGTAGCTGATGATGGCTTCCTGAAGTGCTTCGTGGGTGTTGTAGTCGGAGTTGTCCAGGGCGAACTTCTTGAGTGCGGTGAATGGGCATTCGATTCGATTGATCCAGGATGCGTTGGTGGGCGTGAAATAGAACTTGACGTGGTGCGTCTTGGCCCAAGCGAGCACTTCGTGCTTGAGATGGGGTTTGTAGTTGTCCAGGACAATGTGGAGAGTTTCCTGCGGTCGATAGCGACGTCTTAGCCACTTGAAGAACGCCAAGAAGTCTGACCACTTTTTGTGGGCCGCGAAGCGACCGAAAAGATGTCCTGTCTCTAGGTCGTAGGCGGCGAAGAAATGACGTACACCACCGAAGCGATGGTACGTGGCACGATGGCGGTCGACGGACCTGCGGCCCTTCTTCGTGAAGCAAGTGCCGTGCCGTGGCTGGAGGTTGAGCGGGCCGAATTCGTCCACACAGATGCGTCGCCCGTTGCCGGGCCGATGATGGTAGAGGCGTCGAATTCGCCGGTATTTGGCCCAGAAATCCGGGTCATTCGATTCCTTCCAGGTCTTGGTGTGTCGCCAGCGAATCCCGGCGCGGAGGAGCAATTCCCGCAGCCATTCCAGGCTGATCGAGCCCAAAATCTTTTGACTTACGAGATACGACTGCAACTTGCTTAACGACCACTGGTTCATGCCAATCAGCGATTGGGGCGAAGACAGCGCCACTTCGGCGACCTGCTCCACGATATCCGCAAAGAACCTCCGTGGAACCGGAACGTGCCAGCCGGGCCACCACTCAATTCCCGCTAGGCCTTGGGCGTTGAACCGATGAATGATCTTGCGGACCCAGTGCGCCGTCACACCAACACGTTCGGCCAGCTCCCGATTGCAAACTCCGCCGCTACTGAGCAAAATGATACGAGCATGGCTGACGTTGACGTGATTCCTCCGTTGGCGTTTCATGCGATGATTTCGTTTCCCCGTTCGATCGTGGGTTCCTGTCTAACGCTCGCCTGATGACGACAACCTGCCTGAGTGAACGCAAGTACGGAGGCCGAGGCCAAGATGCAGTAGAAAGAACTCGCGCTTCGCGACATCGCACTTAACATTTGCCGTTACCTCCTCCCAGAGGATATCCCAGACATCCCGTCCCAGTCCAAATTCTTCAATTAGAGGGTCGGTCGGCGGACCCCGTGATCGATCGGTGTCGCCGGCTAGAATGAGGCCGGCAAAGTGCCCCAGCAAAACGAACGATCGTGGGGATTCGGTGACGTTGAGCCGGGGGGGGGCGCGTCAGAGCGAATCTAGCGTTTTCCGTGACGGACACCAAATGGTCAGTTAAAGTGGCTGACAACACGGCCTTTTTGCACCAAGCGACACATCGGGGAGGAATATTGGTGGGTCATCTTTGCTTCGCAGTCACAATTGTCGTTCTATTTGCTAGTCAATCTCGACTACATGCGCAACCCTTGGAAGTTGAGTTTTGTCACCTTGGGGAGAACATATTGTGTACCGTCGTCCAAGATAACGACGCAAACGATTTATTACCGGAAGTGAGAAAAATACAAATCGGTTCCGACGGTGATCCAGCGGTCGTCGCACTTCTAGGCGTCAGACTTTTACTCAGCGAAACCATAACCCCCGATGGCGCGGAACTCTCGATGACTCAGCTTGAGGCGGATCGCGTCTCCCTGGTGGGCCTTGACGACGGGGGCCAGTTTCGAATTACGGCCCGCAGTAGTCAGTTCACACCCATCGCGACCGCATCCGCCGGACGAGTTGTCTATGAGGGCGGCGCGGGCAGCTCATGGCACGAAGCACCACTCGATATTGGGACCCACACACTCACGGGAAACTTATTGGTAGGGGACGATGTGCAGCCGATTGGTTCGCTGAATGGACCAACAATTTCAATTCCCGGCGTCGATCCGGAGTCAGGTCTTCCGCCCGCATCGGTGTCATTCGGTCCGTACTCGGAGACAGCGGATGTCTCGGGTAGCTTCGATCGATTGGAAGCGGTGCTATCAGTGGATTTGCTGGAATATGAAAACTACTTATCATTCTCTGGGCAAGGCGTCAAAGTGGCGCTCGTCCCTGAATCTTCTGCAGCTTCGCTCCTGATGCTTGGCAGCGTCCCACTCTTCTTCGGAGCACGAAGCAGACGTCGTCGCTGATAACCTGCTGAATCTTGGGTGACAAACTATGCCGAACAACTTGATCGTGTTTTCCTTGATGATTGTCCTTTGCTGCAAAATTGCCTTATGCCAGACCATTGTTTTCGATAACGGACAAGACCACGTTCTCACAGTGGACGCTGAGACTGTGAACGTGTCTAATCAGAGCAATCTGGATCTGCAAGCGAACGCTCTGGATGTGAGCGTGGATAATGCCACGCTCGTGCAGAACGGAGGCGAGATTGGAGGCGTACCCGGGCCAAATTCCGGACTTTCGGTGCTCAACGGATCTAACGTTTTGCTGAATTCCGGGAAGGCTTACAACGTTGCAGTCGACGCCGCGACTCTGTCGCTAACTGGCGCGGAAATCCTTAGTTGGGATGAGGTCACGATGAGCATTAGCAACGGGGCAAACGTGTCGCTGAGTTCGGGCACGGTTCATTCCGTTGACCCTGCGGCTAGTGCTCTGGTATCCGTGGACTCAATCGTTCAGATCCACTATTTGAGCCAATTGAACCGCTCGCCGGTGTACTTACAGGAACACTCAGCGACGGGACTTCGTTTGAGTGGAGTTTTGAGCGTGAATCCTCCACATCGATAGTTTTGGTGCCGGAGCCATCGACGATTTGCTTGTTTGCACTTGCCGCAACGATTACTGTGTCGAGAATTCGTCGGAAGCGGGTTTGAATTGTGATTTGCGTCATCAATGGACCGTTCCTGGGACAAAGAAGTCTTTACACGGACCGGGAGTTACTGGCGGGCATGCCATCCCATTTTGACTGCGCCAGAGCCACTCAATCAAAATGCGAAGGGAGGTACGGTACGTGGCCTATTCCTAGGTCCAGTTGTTTATGACCATCGGGCATCATGTCCGTGAGAGTCTGTCCGAAGTCCTAATTGTCGGCGGCCAGTGTCGTTCTCTCAGTAGGCAATCCAAATGGAATTCATGTTATGAGCAGAGATGGGGAATCTGCGTCCGGCAAACAGTGCTCGGTCTATCCAGCGCTGTTGGGATTCGTGGCTGGCATCGTTACCGCATCGGCCATCGGACTGGCCGCCTGGGGTCTGGTACGGCCTGCCAGAATTGTCTCTACAATCACTGGGAACCTCGAGGTCGAGTACATGTTCGAAACGTCGCCAACCGAAGCTAATGGCTCGAAGATTCCTGCTTCTCGGGTAGAGTTTCATCCTCACTACGTCGTCGTGACTGACTCAAGTGGTCGGACGCGTTTATGGGCAACCGACCGTTTACGCAATTTCACGGTCACAAGTGTGGCGGATCGGGAGTGAATCTCGTCCGACGGCGTGCCGTTAAATCACCCCGAATGAGACGGTGATGGGTGATCGGGCCTTCTTGGCACGAAGCCGCTCCATCACGCTGACGGCTCGTTGCAGCATTCGCGGGCGTTGACATGCTGTGGCGCACCTGGCATTGGATTCCATGTTGACGCTTGGACGATTCTCCGCGTCAGCTGTGGTCACGATGGCAACTGGGTCGTTCGTTTTTAGATGGTTCGAGGCATCGGACTTGGATAGGCCTTGGTTTGCAGTCTCCGTCAACTTTGCACTCATGTTTTGGGTGGTCGCGGTCGTGACAATCATGAAGCCCAATCTGAAACGAAGGTACTTCGAAACTGCCGAATTTGAGACGGGTGGCGGGGTCTATGAAAAACTCGGGGTCTTGTGGTTTCAATCTGCGTTACGTTTGATCGGCTGGGAGCGTCTTCGACGAACGGCAGTAACGAAGAATCAGGCAAACATTGAAAAGCTAGAGAGCGACACGAGGTCATCTGAGTTCGGGCATTCGGTGTGCTTCGTGATCGTCATGGTGATCGCAGGACTTGCGTTCTGGTCGGGTGAATTCCTAGGATGCATGTGGCTGCTTCTCAGTGCGATCGGCTTCCATTCGTATCCGATCATGCTTCAGCGTTTTCAACGCCCGCGCTATCGACGGATTTTGGCCGTCAAGCGACGAAGAAACCAGCAAAGTAGGTCGTCAGGCAGTCACGAGACCGGAACTGCGTCATAAAACCACCCTGTTCTTGAGACATTCGATGCCTCTCCGGAGGGTCCGTCGGCCTGGCGCGTGATTCACGGGCGTTGACCGGTTAGAATTGGGACTCGAACGCGCCTGATAAAACTCACACAAATGGAACCTTCCGAGTAGATCTACGGGCGGGAGGCGGAATCACGCCACCCTTGAGCGCGAACCATGGATTCGAAGATCATGACCGGCGCGAGAAATGATACCGAAAGTTCGAAGTCGGCCAAGCGGCTGCTTCCACGGCTCAATTTTGGTCTTAAGCTGGGAATCTTGGTGATCACCTTCACTTGCATTTGGCTCGCGAGTGAACGCAATCGCGCACATAAGTTACAACAAGCGACAACATCTGTTCGTCGTTCGGGTGGTGTGATCACCTTCGCTGACCGATTTGCCTCCGGAGGGATGCGTTTTGTAAATCCGTTGTCCGTTCTCCCCGATTGGCTGACTTGGTTCAGCGAGGACTACGTGAGGCGGGCACAACGGGTCGACTTCGCAATCAACCGTGACGTTTTGCCGAGCGTCACCGATGAGGACGTCGTCTCTCTTGGTGGTGCTCCGGACCTGCGGGAATTACTCCTTGGGCACAACACGTCCGTCGGTGATGATGGAATTCGCTCTGTATCTCGGCTTCACAAACTCGAGGGCTTGGACCTACGGAACACTGCCATTACGGACGACGGACTTCAGGCTGTCGCGAAACTGCCGAACCTAAAATGGCTGCTATTGAACAATACAGCCATAACAGACAGGGGTATTGAACATCTTTCGTCGCTCGAGAACCTCCAAGTCCTCGCGCTCAGTGACACATTGATAACGGATGCGAGCCTCGCGTCCCTGCGCGGGTTCGGACAATTAACGCATCTTTCGTTGCTGGGTACCAAAGTCTCACCGGTCGGACGTGACAATTTGCAGAGAATGCTTCCGAGTTGTCGGATTGTACAACATGACGAGCGACGAGAAGTTGCACGCAAGATCCTTGACTTAGGTGGCAAGATAGATTTTCAGCCAACGGTTTCGACACTACCGATCGACGTAGCTGACATACACAACGAGTTTGCCAACATCCAACGCGTCGTCGTTCGTTCGTCGGCATTTACGGATGACGATATGGCGAAGCTCAAATCTGTCACGGAACTACGGAGCCTCGATGTAGCGGACACGTCGGTCGGTGATAGTGGGATAGGCGTCGTCCGTTTCTTCAAAGATCTCGAAACGTTGGCCGTGAGTAATCAACAAATCTCCGACGCCTGTGTTGGTGAAATCAAGAAGCTGACGAATCTCACAATGGTGGGGCTTCGCAACTCGCGAGTCACTGACGAAGGCCTGGCTATGCTCGCTGAAATGCCGCACCTGGAACGACTCTACGTGAGCTCTCCGCTCATTACGGATAAAGGTGTTAAGTGTCTTGGGAACATCACGAATCTTAAGGAACTACAACTTGGCGGAAATCTTGCGGGCCTTGAATTCGCTAGTCTCTCAACGCTGAAGTTTCTTGAAGAACTGTCACTCAGCAACACACGCATTAACGACCAATCAGTCACTGGGCTTTCCACGATCACGCAACTAACATTTCTAAGTGTCGGCGGAACGGACATCCGCGAGGCGGGGGTTAGAAGGCTTAAGACGAACCTCTCGGCAACGCGCATCATGTATTGGCAGAATCCGACTAGTCCGACGCAAATTAGCCGTCCGGAGCCATAGCGGCCGGACCTCAGTGTCCGATCAAAAGACCGTTAAAGGAATGGAAGCGGCTACGGCATGCTTGTTATTTGCCTTCGCTGCGCCTTCAAGCCAGATTCCATGGGTGACCACAGAGTTGGACCAGTAACGAAGCGACTTGTACTGCGTGCGCTGAGCTGTCGAGGACGCTCATGCCTTCTTTGCGCTCAACAGCCACCCCGAAGTGATGCGTTTTACTCATGAACCTCGGCTCACGACGCTGGAGGAAGCTAGAGATGCTCTCGCCCGGTATCCAGATTTTGATACTGTCGGTTATGGACGGTGGGGTTGCGTCCTCAAAGAAGAGCAGCGCGTCATCGGCTTCTGCGGACTCAAGTATTTGGACGATCTGGAAGCTGTTGATGTCGGCTATCGCCTCCTGCCTGAATACTGGGGCCGCGGATTAGCTACCGAGGCGTGTCGTGCCAGCGTACAATTCGGTTTCGACGTTTTGAAACTCGATCGGATCATCGGCCTAGTCCTCGCTGACAACGCCGCGTCAGTCCGTGTTCTGGAAAAGGTTGGCATGAGTCTGGAAGGCGAAATCAGCTACGACGGTCAACGGGTTCTACGTTACAGCATCCTTCCCAATTAACGACCGAAATCTG
>CAWAVP010000012.1:0-71978 GCA_963785495.1 uncultured Planctomycetales bacterium
TCTTCTGTGCCAGTGTCGAACGAAGAGAGCGTGATGAAATCAAGATGCCGCTGGTTCTGCGAGCGAATGGGAAGATTCTCGCCAAGCAGTTGCAGCTCCTCTCCCTGCGGCCCAGTAGACGTCATATTGGTCGTTGTACATGTCGTAGTCGATTTGCACCTGTTGCCATTGGTTTTTGGGATAGTCCTTGGTAAGGATTTTTCTGACATACTGGCTTCCATTACAGTCGGTTCCGGGTCGACAGGATCGCGCCTCGAGGCTCCCTTGATCGTTCCACTTGAGTGACGCACCCGAATCGGTTTGCGTACTGACGCCGCCAAATCCATGATCTGCGCTCAAGTCGAGGTATCCTCCCCACGTTCGGCCTGCAGCGTCCGGAATATTGGCCTCAAAGCGAAAGACATGGTTAAGCTCCTTGTTTGTGTTTCGGTTTGAGTGGCCGTGTAATGCTCACACGCCGTGCGTGTGAGCAGTCCGGAATTTACGTGCCCCGCAACAATTCGCGGGTGAGGACCGGATTCGAGAGGCATGGCTTTGTTCCTTTGAAAAGAGTGCGTGGTTAGTTAAGTGCGCGCATACCACGAGCGCAGTCCACATGAAGGAATAAAAAAACGTGGTGCCGTCACCGCGAAGCTTTTGCGGCGGCCCAGCTGAACCTCCAGACCACAACGGCAAGCGTTACCTTCTGATGGACCGTGACGGCAAGTTCTGCCCAGCGTTTCGAGACTTCCTAAGCATGAAGGTGTGAAGCTGGTTCGGTAACCGACATTGGCAAGTGCACCTTGGATGCGATCGAACCCCAAGCTTGGGTTCTCCGCGGCAAAACGCAGCGCGAGATCCACGATTGCCTGACACTCACGGTGTCGAGCTGGTTTCTTCCTGCGACGGGAACGCCAATTGCCAGGGTGTCTTCGCCTTCTTTGTGCCCCTGCGCGCTATCGAATGTTTGACACTAAGCACAAGCCAGCACTCAGCTGATAGCATGTCGAATCATCAACTGACCTTGCCATAAAACTAAGACTCTAGTAGAAGTTTCGCGAGTGCGCCGTCGAAAGGAATCATGTGATTTTCACCGTTGCTCGAAGTTTCATCCGCCGGTCCATCGTCGCGTCCGGTCCGCGTGGACTCACCGTTTTGGAGTTGTTGCTCACGATGTCGATCATGGGCCTGCTCATGACGCTGGTGCTGCCAGCGGTTCAGGCCGCTCGAGAGTCGGCACGGCGGGTCACGTGTGTCAACCACTTGCGGGAAATCGGCCTCGCGGTTCACAGCCATCATAGTGCCGTCCGTCAGTTACCCGTAGGCTGGCATTCTGATCCAGCGCGCCGATCCGCATACGGCTGGGCAGTATCCCTGTTGCCTTACCTGGGGCAGTCTAATCTTTACGGCACAATCCATACGAAGAAGCATGTTCGTGATCCGGCGAACGACCTTGCCCGCAACACGACTCTCGAACTAATGCTTTGCCCTTCCGACATCACTGAGCCCACATTCGAACTATTTGAAGAACAAAAAGGAATCAGTCGATCCGAGAAGTCGAGTGGCAGTTCGAGGCGTTCCACTTCGCTAGTGACACTACCAACTTCCAACTACGTGGGTGTCTTCGGAACGATGGAGTCCGATGACAGTATCCCAGCACCGGTAGGAGATGGCTCGTTCTTAGAAGATCGTCGCGTCCGATTTCGCGATTTTCGACGTGGATTGAGCAACACGATCATTGTAGGTGAACGGACCATGGCGCAAGTTCCGTCGACGTGGATCGGCGTCGATCGACTGGGAGAAGACGCGACAGCTCGGCTGGTTGGATCAACGCTCGATGGAATCAATAACCCCTATGCGGACGAATGCGATTTCTCGAGTCGACATCCCGGTGGTGCCAACTTTGTGTGGGGCGACGGGCATGTCTCGCTAGTCAACGAAGACATTGATTTGTGTTTGTACCATCAGTCGGCTCGACTGCGAGATCAGGGAGAAGAGCCCGTTGACTAAAATGCACCTCACCAAATGTGAAGCGGAGGTCATGGAAATTGTTTGGGAAAAGCAATGTGTGACTGTGAACGATGTCGTCGAAAGGATCCAGCGCGATCTCGCTTACACGACGGTGCTGACGACCATGCGAATCTTAGAAGACAAGGGCATAGTGCGGCGGGGCGAGAAATCGGGACGAGCCAACACTTACGTTGCTGCTGTCTCCCGCGACGTCGTTCGAATGGGAATGATTCGCGAATTGACCGACCAACTGTTCGGCGGTAGCGTCCGATCATTGGTGCTCAGCCTACTTAATAGCGATAACGTTTCGGCGGCGGACCTGGCGGCAGTGCGAAAAGCAGCAGTCGACGCGGAGCAATCGCCATGAATTTCGCTCTGTTACTTGAGACCGTTTGTTCCGTCGTGCTTCAAGTTGCGTTGTTGCTACTTCTCACCGCGGTGTTGGAACGAGTTTCGCGATCCACAAAATGGAACTGCACGTTGTGGACAATCGCATTTCTGGCCACACTCACTTTAGTCGCAACCGCGTTCCTGTTTCCACACGTTCGTTGGATTCGGGTGCAACTGTTTGGCGGCGATACCGCGACGTTAGGTAAAGTACTCCAATTTCAAATGCTCTTGGTTCGAGTTGCCGGTGTAATTTGGTCGCTTGGCTTTGTCATCAGCGTAATTCGTGGCATTCACCGTTACCTAGCGCTCATATACTTCCTCGAAACTCGTTGCCGAAGTATCCGGGAAAGGGAACAGAACGCCATCCCGGAGAATCTTCGGTCGTTGGCACCCAACAATACACGTTGGCTCGTTTCATCGGCTACCCACGGACCCTTTTGTTGGCAATTGTACCGACCGACCATCATCCTGCCGCTGTCGCTGTTTAGTGAGGATGAGGAGACCTGGAGACACGTATTGCTGCACGAATTCGAGCACCTGCGCGTGGGCCATCCGGTTCAGCACTTCCTACAGGGACTCTGTGTCACGATCTTCTGGTTTCATCCGGCAGTACACTGGGCAGCTCAACACGCGGAACTCGCGCGTGAATATTGGTGCGATGAAGTTGCCGCCAAGAGTCGGGCGGGCGTGTCTCGTTATCTAAGCTCGTTGGCCAAGATCGCGGAAAAAGACGCCACGGCCCCGCCGTGCACCCTCGGCTTTGGTCGACGGAAATCGGCAATTGTATTGCGAAGCCAACGATTACTGGAGCTTTCCCATTCCGAAAAATGGTCCTGGGCTGACAAAACACGATTAACGCCAAACGCGTCGGTTGCGGCATTGCTGATCGGTGTCGTTGTCCTGTCACAGGCCTGGCTTCCCATTAATTTGCTGGCGTCCGCCGCGATGCAATGTCACCGTGGCCCGCTTGGACTGCTGAATCGCTCCACGACTTCGGGATTGTCGTTCGTGACTACGAACGTTTTGACGGTCGCCGTGAAGTCCATGAGCTGCTGCGCGAAGAGACTTCAAACCGAAGTTACTGAAGTTTCGACGGAATTGGACAATATGTTTTTTTGTGACGATCTACTAAACGATTAGTATTAGTTCCTGTTTCCGATGTGGAAGACACTATCGGTGCTGGTTGCACGTGGTTATCTGGATGACGCTGCTTGGGGTCGATTGTCGACGGTGCTCCGCCGGTACTCGCGGTGCAGTGACTTATAGGTACCTCGCGACCGTGTGAAAACCTCCACGAGTCTTCCTGGCGACCTCTTATGGAAGTAGTTGGCAACATGGTCGAGCTCGGATCTGAGACAGCTTGCCATACAGCTACTCAACGATTCAAGCGAACTTGCAAGGACGCAATTCAATGAGCACCTACTCGAAATCCTCGCGTCGCATCTCATTGATTCTCCCGGCGTGGAACGAATCCGATGTGATTGTCCGAGCTATCGACGAGGCCGACGCGGCACTCCAAACGATTGTCGAACACTATGAGATTATTGTCGTCGACGATGGCAGCGATGATGGCACCGCAAGCCTTGTGGAAGCTCTCGCGAAAAAAAATCCTGCAGTCCGCCTGGTGCGCCATGAACAGAATCAAGGCTACGGCGCTGCACTCCGTAGCGGCTTTGCTGCGGCCCAGTTGGAATTAGTCGCCTTTACCGACGCCGATTGTCAGTTCGACCTCCGCGAAATGAATCGGTTACTACTGCTTTCCGATAGCTATGATGCTGTCTGCGGGTATCGGATTGATCGACAGGATCCTTGGTTGCGTTGCTGCTATTCGCGCGTCTACAACGCAATGGTTCGCACATTGCTCGGCATCAAAGTTCGTGACGTGGACTGCGCACTCAAAGTGTTTCGCCGTAGGGCACTAGTCCAAACCAAAATCCAAACCGATGGATTTCTGGTCAATACTGATGTGTTGACACAGATCGCGGACAATGGCGGCAGTATTGTCGAAGTCGGTGTCACACATCGACCACGAACGGCTGGGAAAAGCACGGTTTCGGCTAAGCATATTCCAAAAGTCTTGACTACGTTGGTGCGGTATTGGTGGAATAATTTCCAATTCCCCCACAGCGGCAACCTCCACACGGACCGTACGGAATCGACGTCGACCCAATGGTCGGGCTTGCATGCGAAACGGATTGCTTGGCTGCAAGCGGTGGTGGTTGTCCTGTTTTGCTTGTTCATGTTCAGCAATCTCGGCTATCCGCTGATCGACCGAGATGAAACGCGTTACGCCGAGATTCCGCGTGAGATGCTCTACACAGGCGATTGGATTCTGCCGAGTCTGAACTTCGAAACGTACTACGATAAACCTCCGATGCTCTACTGGCTGTGCGCTGAGCTATCGCGTGTTTGGCGTGAGTGAATGGGCAGCGCGTTTAGTTCCGACGACTGCTGCGCTGGGGACTCTTCTGGCAACGATGTGGTTTGGCAACCGAAGATTTGGCCCCTCCGTCGGACTGCTTTCGGGTGGAGTGTTATGCCTCTCCGCGGGCTTTGCCTTTACGAGTCGATACCTGCTAATCGACGGTTTGCTAACGTTCTTCGTCGCGATGTCTCTCTATTCGGCATTCGAAGCGATCAACCCTAGCGACGAACGAAACAAACGTGTGCGGTTGGGGTGGTGGACAAGTGCAGCCGTCTTCTGCGGCCTCGGATTCCTGACCAAGGGACCGCTTTCGCTGGTGCTGTTGATTCCCGTTGTTGCAGCCTTCAACTGGCTGACGGACGGCGTCGCAAAGCTGAAGTGGACCCATTACGGTTGGTTTCTTGCCGTCGTTGGTGTGATCGCAGGCCCGTGGTTTGTGGCTGTCGCGTTAAAGGATCACCAGTTCCTCTACGAGTTTTTCTATCGGCACAATGTGCGGCGATTCGCTGGAGACTTTCACGTAAAACCAATTTGGTATTTCGTCCCAGTTCTCTTGGTCGCAGGTCACCCGTGGTCCTTCTTAAGTATTCCGTTTTCAATTCACATGGTTTCACGCAACAAGAGTGCGCGAAGGGAGCGGCCCCCAGTACTGGGTTTTTTAGCTTTGTGGGCCGGTTGGACGTTTGTTTTCTTCTCTGCGTCGCGGTGCAAGCTGCCAACATACCTCCTGCCGTCGGCTCCGGCATTCGCACTGGCGATTGGTCACTACCTATTCCACATGTTGCGATGCGATGCGGTGAATGAGAAGTTTAAGAGCTTCGGTCTGCGTTGGTCGCCACGCGGCACCACGGCAACCACATGCCTTGCTGCTGTCGCCCTTGCGGTCTGTTTCTGGGCGATCTGGATCTATCAGCAACTATCTGATGTTCGCGTGGCTCGTCCTGTGGTTGGGGATGATCGTGCTGTGTGTTGTGCGTATTGGCAAACACTCGAGTGTTGGCTCACCATGGGTGACATCGACGATCGCTTCGCTGGTGTTTGTTGTCATGCTAATGCACCATCTGATTCCAGCATTCAGTCGAACCCAAACCATCTTTGCGCCTGATAATTCCGTCGCAAGTGAAGTTGGATTCTCTACGGAAATGCCAATTGCGACCGTAGCTCATGAGTTCTCGGAAGTCCCTTTCTATCTGAACCGCACCGACATCCAGAACTTTGCTTCGCGACTCACTTGGCATAGGCCAGTTCATCATCGATAAAGGCGAGGCGATGATTGTTTTGGATCGCAAGATCTCGCTCGGTGAAATACGTCATGTCATGCCACCTGACACTCAGTTGCAGATGCTCGCGGAACGGGGACCTGCCCGAATCATTCATGCTACTCGATCAGGAACTCGTGTTGCCCGGCTTCCGCGAGAAAAATGAGGGCGAGGCGATGTTCGCCCGTTAACTCAAGACAAACGACGATGCACGTCACACGGCGCAGTCGTACGGCGTGAAAATCGCTTTCGGTCGTCTAGTGGGATACCCAACGAGAGCTCCAGGTCTCTCTCCAGTTCGGGCCTATCGATCATTGTGACGTTGATCGTTGGCAAGGCCCATATCTCAGCAGATCCGTGTTCTGGTTGTGCCGGTTGTAGCGGAACGTCTGGCAACTCTCAACGTGCTCATTGAGATGCTCGTACCGGTCGATCTGGACTTTATGGGCATATTATTCACTTCTGCGCTGCTAGTGGTGCGCGGCGAGCAGCGCGAAACGGAGATTTCGCGGACTCCCGTTGGTCGTCCTGGCCCTTTGGCCGCGCAGACATCAATCTTTGTAGGTCCGCCGGGCCGGCCAGGCGAAAATGTCCCACGGAGTGAGACGATGGGTCGGCAGCCTAGGCAAAACAGATTATTTGTACTCTGGGCGGGCTTAGCAATTCTGGCAGCTAGCGCCGTCGGATGCCGATCACCCCGGCCATGTTGCGACATGGGGCTGGTGGGACACGAACTGGCTTGCCGCATCGGCACGCATCCCCAACAGATTGCTCCGTGTCACGAGGTCGTTCCTGCCGGCGTCATTTTCGAAGACGGACTAAGCGAAGATGAGGCGGTTCACATTGCACTCACGAACAACTCGCTCTTCCAGGCAACGCTCGCACAGCTGGGGATGGCAGCTGGAGATGCCAAGCAGGCGAGCTTGATCACGAACCCTCAGTTACTGATTTACTTCCCTACAGCGACAAAGGAAGGTCAGTATACGCTCTATCAGTCAATCGAGTCGTTTCTGCTTCGTCCAGTTCGCATAAAGGTTGCAAATCGAGAGTTTCGCCGAATTGGGGCTCAGCTTGTACAAGGCGGCCTCGACGTGACACGAGATGTTCGACTTGCCTACACCGATCTTGCATTGGCAGTACAGCAAGCTGAGCTCGCGCCGAAGCATTGGGAATTCGCGAAGATATTGCCAAGGTGACACAAAAGCACTTCGAGGATGGTGACATCAATGAATTAGAAACGATTACCGCTCAGATTGACCAGTTGAACTCAAAGGCGGCCACGGGCGTGCAACGAGGAAACGTTCGCATCGCCGAAGCACAGTTGGTCACGCTCATGGGATTGCCATCTTATGATGGTTCGCTGTCGCCACTGCCACTTGAGATACCCGAACTCCCACCGCTAAATGAAGAAGAGTTGATTGCTCGGGCGTTGGCTTGTCGTCCAGATTACCAGGCGGCTCGTTGGTCCGTTGCAGCGGCCAGTCAGCGAGCCGAACTTTCGCGTTGGCTGTTCTGGCGGCTGGACGGCGTGCTGGATGTTCGCGATGGACCTGGATACACACGAACAGGCGGCGGACTGAGGATGGATATCCCGATTTTCAACCGCAATCAAGGGAACATCTTACGAGCTGATTGGGAGCTGAACGCGGCCCTGCACAATCGTGACGCTATTCGCGACCAGATTTTTCGAGATGTACGAACTGCCGTGCGGCAATTCAGCCAAGCCCGTGACAATCTCCAGATTCTTGAAGGCGACGTCATCCCGGCACTTGTCGATGCACTCGCGATCGCCCGCAAAGGCTTTGCTGGCGGCGGTACGGAATACCTCTTGGTTCTCCAGACGGCCTCACAGTATCTGGACGCTCGCTCCAGGGTCCTGGACCAGAGGGCGGCCTCACTCCGAGCGCTGGCGGAACTTGACCGCGCCGTCGGATCTCACGTCGAAATGGGGCCGTTAGACTTTGTCAGCCTGGACGAAATGTCCAGCGTACCTCCCGTACCCGAAGGAAAGAAGGCGGCATTGGAGGCGCAGCCGCCCGACGAGCCCAGTCCGTCGGTAGACACCCCCGTGGAGCAACTGCCAAATCCGTAGTGGCGTTTTTGGCCCTCTCATCGGACATTCATGTTCGCATCGTAGGATGACCTGCCGACGATCGGCGCTCGACAGGTACGTTCCCCGTCGCGTCGATCGAATTCTCAGATTCGACGGAGGGAAATCATGAAGAAGCGAATGGTTGCGGTTGCAATTCTATCCGTGGTGGCCGTGTCATCGGCTTGGGCATTTCAATTAAATAACGAGGAGGACGAAGGACAGGAGACCGTTGTGACGCTGGCCGAAACACCTGCAATGGTGCAGACGGCAATCAACAAAGCGGTCGGAGGAGCAACAGTCGACGAAATTGACGTGGAACGCGAAGACGATATCACCGTCTACGAAGCGAGCTGGAAAGTGGATGGCGTTGAGCATGAAGTTAGCGTAGATTCTTCGGGACACGTGCTAGAAACCGAAAGAGTCGTATCCCGGGAAGCGGTTCCGGCCGCAGTCCGTTCAGCAGTCACTAAGCATATGCCGGCAGACGCAAATCCTGAATTCGAGTTGAAGTCCGTCATGTTGTATTCCGTCGCCGCTATAGTCGAGGGAAAGGAGATAGAGCTCCTCATCGACCCCGCCGGACGTCTGATGGAGTTGGAAGCCGCCGGTGACGATGGCCAAAGTAAGGAACACGAAGATGAAGACGAACACGAGGACGACGACGGTGAGGATGATGACTAATTGAGTCCTGCCATTCCGCAAGTCAGACTTGATTAAATGGAAAGTCGCACGTGCGAGTTTTAGTCGTCGAAGATTATGAGCCCGTTCGAAGCGCGGTCGTTCAGGCACTGACCGAACAAGGATTTGCCGTGGACACCGCGCCGGACGGTCGCGACGGCTTATGGCTTGCTCAGTCTGGCGAACATGACGTGATAATACTCGACATCATGTTGCCGAAGGTGGACGGCATCGAGATCGTGAGGCAACTTCGGGGTGCCGGCAGCGACGTACCCATCCTGTTGTTGACGGCTCTCGATGCAGTGGACAAGCGTGTCGAGGGCCTCGACAGTGGCGCGGACGATTACCTGGTCAAGCCGTTCTCGATGTCTGAGTTGCTTGCCCGCGTTCGCGCCATGGTTCGTCGACGCTTCAACGATAGTGCGACCAACGTCGCGATCGGTGAATTATCCATCGACACATCTGCTCGCACAGTGAGCGTCTCAGGCAAAGTCATCGCTTTGACAGCCGGCGAGTACAAGTTGCTCGAACTACTAGCGCCGACGCGGCCAAGTTGTTACACGCACCGAAATCTGGAACAGCCTGTACGACATGAATAGCGAATCCACGAGTAACGTCGTGGACGTCTACATTGGCTATCTGCGAAAAAAACTTCGTGAAGCGGGAATTGATGAGCTAATCGAAACTCGACGCGGACTCGGCTATTTGTTGCGGGAGCCGACCGAATGATTCGCTCGCTTCACCATCGACTCCTGCTACTGGTCGGTGCCTGCAGTGCGGCAACGTTGGCCATTTCAGGAATTATTGTCTGTTTACTTGTCGAATCCCAGCTTTGGAGCCAATTTGATGGCGCATTGCGGGATCGACTCTACAACCTCACACAACTCGTCGAGCAAGACACAGAGAAAGTAGACTTTGAATGGAATGAATCGGAAGCACTTTCGACGCCATTGTTGGACCCTGATGCACGAGTGACCTGTTGGTGTGCCGGCCAAGTAATTGAGGTTGTTCCTGACGGTGCCACACCACTGCCGAAGCTCGCGTCTTCGCCTGCCTCGAAAGTCCACTCGATCGTACTCGATGGGCAGCCAGCACGGGCAGCCGTAATCCAATTCGTACCTCGGACGGAAGGCAGTTTAGCAATATCCGCTCCGAAGACCGTGACGGTCGCTATTGCAAGACCAACACAGTCGGTGCTCAGCGTAATCAAGATTATTCGTTGGTCGCTTGTCGCCGCTGCGGCGTTTGGGATGTTGCTAACATCGCTTGGGGCGTGGATTGCGGTTGCTCGAGGGTTGTTGCCGATTCGACTAGCCACCAGTCAAATTGCGCGAGTTACACCCGAATGCTTAAATAGGAAGATTGATGAAATCTCCACTCAACCCGTGGAACTGCAGCCATTGTTGAGTACGATCAATCAACTGTTGGATCAACTGCGAATTGCCATGGATCGGGAAAGGGCGTTGTCGAGCGAGATCGCCCACGAATTGCGAACACCGTTGGCTGGTTTGCGGGCCAAGTTGGACGTCGCGCTGTCGAGACCGCGGTCTGCCACAGAACTACAGCAAACGATTCAAGAGTGTTCAGGCATTGTGGAACAAACGTCTTCGATGATCGAAAACTTGATGGCGACAATCGTAGCCGCCTCAGGAACAACCGTTGCGGGTGAATCTGTCAAGTTGTCGGCGATTATCGAGGAAATCATTCTGCAGTTCGACGAGCGAATGACCGAGCGCGGACTGTCGGTTATACATCACATCGACGAGGGCGTCTTCCTGCCCATGGGGGAACTGTCGGCACGCACTGTAATTAACAACCTGGTCGACAACGCCGTTTGCTATGCGGATGCAGACACTGTGATTGACCTGGAATGTCAGCGCGTAGGTGATGTGGCTCATTTTCGGATTCGCAACCATGTGCGGGACTTTCCCGAAGGACAAGTCGAGCGCGTCTTTGAGCGATTCTGGCGGGTCGATGACGCTCGGTCAAATTCCGAGCATCACAGCGGATTGGGACTGGCCCTCGCTAAACGCCTCGTTGAATTGTCAAGCGGGCGAATTGAAGCACGCTACCAGGCACCGTGGTTTGAGGTCGCAATTTACTGGAATTCCCTGAATTGAACCGAGATCCAGTTGGACGCTTCTCTTGGTCGACGTCTAACAGATATGTTGCAACTTCCACAGGCGGACACTTGGCTCCTAGCCAATCGAAAGCCCGACGCCTTCTTCGCAATCGATTATTGCATGAGACCCGGACTGGCGCATATGCAATCTCGTGCCCGATTAGGACGAGACAAACCCTCTCATGCTTCTCTCATCAAGCCGTGGATAGAATATACGTGCCTTCACTACTCATTAGGACAAATCTCTGCAAAGGCAACATCGCTAGTCACCCGCGACAGGATGCAATCCACGATGAGCCGTCAGTTGGGTGTCGGCTCAACAGACTGCAATTGCTGATCCACAAGGGGGGAGCCACATGACGTCAGTACATCAATGTCGCTTCGGTGTTGAAATGCTAGAATCTCGTCAAATGCTCAGTGCAGGGCCGGTGGTGATTACGGAGATCATGTACCACCCGGCGCTAACTCCTGAGGACATCTCTGCTGGTTTCAAGGAGAATGACCTTGAGTTTGTTGAGCTACAGAATACCTGGCAGTCTCCAGTTTCCCTTGCCGGCATTGCCGTGACCGATGGTGTTTCCTTCACCTTTGGCGATCTTTGGCTGGATCCTGAACAGTACGTGGTGATCGTCAACAATCAAGCGGCTTTTGGCATGCGTTACGGCGATGATGTACGCGTCGCTGGTGAGTACCAAGGGTCCCTCAAGAACAACGGCGAGCATCTTATACTGTCAGATTCCACGGGCGGAACGATACTGGATGTGAGTTTCGACGACACTTGGTACGCCGCAACCGATGGAGGCGGGTATTCACTTACGGTTGTTAATCCAAAAGCTGATGAGCCGACGTGGAATGAGCCAACGCAATGGAAGCCCAGCGCGCGTCCAGCAGGATCCCCAGGATTCGCGGACGGGACTGCGGATCCACGTCCGAAGAATCCTAACGCGACGATCCAAAGCAGTCGCCAAGTGGCATTGGCTTGGGGACCACCGGGCGATGCCGGTTACGCCGTTTCCGAGTACGCCGTATACCGTGACGATGTGGTCATTGGTACCACGGGCCGAACGGCTTTCAATGACACGTCCGTTTCACCAGGCACCAGCTATAAGTACCGCATTGCCGCGGTTGACTTCGATGGTCGAGAGTTTTCAAGTACTCCGATTGTTGTGATGGTCGAGGGAGTGGGCGGCGATCTGGCGTACGCACCTGGCGTATTGCAGGGGACAGTGCGAATTCCGGGACTGGCGGAGCTATCTGGCTTAGTGGCCAGCCGGCAGAATCTCAACGTGCTGTGGACGCACAATGATGGACCTCAGGACAGGATCTACGCGATCAACAATGAAGGGCGTTGGATTGGTGAGATGCAGCTGCTCGATGCGCCATCACAGGATGTCGAAGACATCGCAATTGGTCCGGGTCCAACAGCGGGCGTGGACTATCTCTATATCGGAGATATTGGGGGAAACAACGACGACCGCGCCGTGGTCCAAGTGTTTCGAGTCCCAGAGCCTGCGATGCAATGGAACGAATCCGATCAACAGCAAATTGCAAAGACTTTCGACATGTTGCTGCTACAGTACCCAGACGGTCAGGGCTACAATGCCGAGACGTTGCTCTCGGATCCGCACACCGGGGATCTATATGTGCTCACCAAGGAACCAAAAATCAGCCACATATACCGCGCCGCGGCATCTCAACTGTTGAACAGCCCATTCGTGACATTGGAGCTCGTTGGACAGCTAGGTTTTCCAAGAGCGTCCGGCGGAGACATTTCGTCGAACGGGAAGACCATCGTGATTCGAAATGAGGATTTCGCATGGCTCTTCGTACGAGGTGACGGACAGAGCATAATGGAGGCATTGAATGGTCAACCTCTGGACGCTCCCGTGATTGGGCGGCCGGATGAACCCAATGGCGAAGGAATCTCATTTGGCGGCGTGGATAGAGGATATTTTACAATCAGTGAGGGTACAAATCCTGCCCTCTATTACTTTCATCGCACCGCCCCCTTCTTCGCGGGAGATGCTAACCGGGACGGCGCGTTCGATTCGTCGGACTTGGTCCAAGTGTTTGCAGCCGGGGAGTATGAAGACGACTCGTCCCTTAATTCTATGTGGGCTGAGGGTGATTGGAACGGTGATGGCGATTTCACAAGCTCGGATTTGGTTCTGGCCTTTGCGACGGGACTCTATGAGAGCAGGCCAAAAACTAATGCGATTGCCATCCCGATGACATCGGCCGTCGACAGCCTTTTTGCTGCTGAGCATAATGAGTCTACTAGTTGAAGTCCGTCTGACAGTTGGAGGATGATATGCACAAACACACGATCGGAATGCTCGGACTCGCTTTCGCCATCGTGACGAGCAGTGTAGGCTCGACCCATGCGAAAGATACGAACAGCGAGGATCTCCTTAGGGGTTGGACGTCGGATTTCTCCGCTGAAAAGCCAGATCTGGTTTCTACTGGTCGTAATCCTTACTTTATCCTCGAGCCCGGTTACATTTTGGTGCTAGAAGGTGGTGACGAGCGATTGGTGATTACGGTGAAAGACGAGACGGTTCAGGTAGATGGTGTTGAATGTCGCGTAGTCGAGGAGCGTGAAACGAAAGCTGGCAAAGTTGTCGAAGTGTCGAACAACTACTTTGCCATCAGCAGGCGCACTAACAGCGTTTACTACTTTGGCGAAGATGCAGGTGGTCCATGGCGGTCGGGCGAAAAGGATGCACGTTTTGGACTGATGATGCCAGGGCTGCCGCTGGTGGGTGGACGGCACTATCAAGAGATCGCCCCTCATGCCGCCATGGACAGGGCAGAAATTGTAAGCGTTACAGCAACGCAAATTACTCCGGCGGGCACGTTCAAGAATTGTCTAAAGGTCTTGGAGACGACACCTTTAGAGCCGGATGAGAAAGAGTACAAAGTTTACGCGCCTGGAATCGGTCTGCTGCTGGACGGTTCACTCAAGCTCGTCAGATTTGGAAACTCCGATTGATGCATTTCGTGTCGCGTCAATCTACATGTCATGGACATGTTCTCTGCCGACTCCTTCTCAGCAAGACGAGTGTCGATCGTGCTTTCGTCAGCAAACACGTTAAACCCTTCTGCAAAGTGTACTCCTCCTACATTAACATGAATCGTGGAATAAAAACTCTTGGTCTATATGTCATCGATTTCCGCGAATAAGGCAGCAGTATGCATTCAGCTTGTAATCCTTGGTCACGACGACCTCTCTCCGCGTTGCTCTTGTTCGCCGTAATTTGCATCAACGCCGGTTGTCGTCAGGAATCGTCCAAGTCGAACTCGCATTCTGGGACGCCCGCCAAGATTGAGCGGCTACCTGTGGAGACGGATCTGGCGACCATAACGTTGACCGCGGATGCGGAACGGCGGTTGGGGATTACAACCGTCGACGTCAAACAGCAAACGGTTGAGCGGCGACGGACAATGAGCGGGCAAGTGATGATCCCTTCCGGCAAATCGATCGTGGTTACGTCACCGCTGGCGGGAATCATTGCCAAATCTGACAGCCGACCGCTCCCGGTTCCCGGGGAATCTGTCATCTCCGAAACGCCATTGCTTATCGTGAAGCCGTTACTGTCATCCGAACGCGACGTGCCAACACCAGCCGAGCAAGTCCAGATCGTCGGTGCACGTGCGAACTTGATGGCTGCCCGGACTGTGGCTTCCGGTGATGAGGAACGCGGTAATGCGGAGGTCGAGGCTGCTCAGGTCGCTTTAGACCGTGCCAAACAATTGTTCGCTGACCGTGCGGGAGCGCGTCGTGTTGTGGACGACGCCGAGGCGCAGCTGAATATCGCCAAATCCAATCTCGAAGCGGCTCAGCAGAGACAGCGCCAGTTGGCGGAATTACTCAAGCTATTAGACGATCCAGAGACGAAGAGTGAAGCAACGGCGCTGCCCATGAAAACGCCGATTGCTGGAATCGTCAACCGAATCGAAGTGCGCGAAGGGCAGACCGTCGCCAGTGGTGCCATGTTATTTGAAGTCCTGAATCTAGACACACTCTGGATTCGTGTGCCGGTGTTTGGCGATCTTTTGCCGGAGATCGAGGTCAACCAGACAATTCGCTTGGTGTCGTTATCAGGGAAAGCACTGGAGCCGCCTGTCACCGCGACGCCAATCAGCGCCCCACCAACCGCGGATGCCATGTCTTCCACAGTAGATCTTTATTACCAGGTCGCCAACGAACAAATGCAGTTGCGTCCCGGTCAACGTGTCGGCGTGGAACTTCCGCTGGTCAGTGTTGGGGAATCGTTGATCGTCCCGGAGGGCGCCGTTTTGTATGACATTTACGGCAATGCGTGGGTGTACACGAAAACTGGCGATCGACAGTATACGCGAAGTCGCATCGATGTAGGCTTCGTTGATGACGGCCGGGCGGTGCTGTCAGCTGGCCCGCAGGTAGGAACTCCTGTCGTCGTGGATGGAGCCGCCGAACTTTTTGGAACAGAGTTTGGAGCGGGTAAATGAGTTGGCTTATTCGCACTTCGCTCCAATTGCGGCTACTCGTAATCGCCGCGGCCGCTGTCCTAATCGTCGTCGGAATTCGTGTCTCAGATTCCGTTCCACTTGACGTCTTTCCGGAGTTCGCACCACCACTTGTCGAAATCCAGACGGAAGCACCGGGGATCGCAACAGAAGATGTTGAGAGTCTGATCACCGTTCCGATCGAGAATGCGGTTAATGGCATCCCGTTTGTTCAAACCGTGCGGTCCAAATCGGTGTTGGGTCTTTCGAGCGTACGACTCATTTTTGACGCCGGAACGGACCTCTTGGTAGCGCGGCAGTTAGTTCAAGAACGTCTTGCCTTGGCCGCTCCCCAACTGCCGATGGTAGCGCGTACCCCGGTAATCCTCCCACCTTTGTCGTCACTTAGCCGGTGTTTGAAAATTGGCCTTTGGTCGGATACACAAAATCAGATGGACATGACCGTCCTCACCAAGTGGACGATTCGTCCGCGACTGATGGCGATTTCTGGCGTGGCGAATGTCGCCGTTTGGGGTGAAAAAGAGCCTCAACTCCAAGTCGTGGTCGATCCCGATCGATTGTGGGCGAATAACGTAACGCTCAATGCCGTTTTGCAAACCGTTAAGGATGCAACGCGTGTGGGCGCCGGAGGCTTTGTTGACACGGCAAATCAGCGATTGGCACTTCGTCATGTTCCGGCAGTCTACACTCCTGAACAGCTTGGCGACATCGTCATTGGATTTCAATCGTTGAGACCTGCAACGACGAGTCCCGCTAACGGCACAACGCCTTCGCCTTCATTATCGGCACCACTTCGCATCAAAGATGTAGCGGACGTGGCGTTCGATCACGCTCCTCCTATCGGCGATGCGATAATCAACAGTCGACCGGGATTACTATTGATTGTCGAGAAGCAGCCGTGGGCAAATACTCTGGATGTGACACGAAACGTTGAACAGGCGATGGCAGAACTAGAGCCAGCCATGGGTGACGTTCACTACGATACAACGATATTTCGTCCGGCGACGTTTATCGAACGGGCGTTATCGAACCTCAGTCATTCGATGTTGATGGGTTGCATCTTGGTCATCATCGTTCTGTTGTTATTCCTCTTTGACTGGCGGTGCGCAATTATCAGCGCCACGGCCATACCGCTTTCGTTGTTAACTGCCGTCATGGTGCTGTATTGGCGAGGCGGCACGGTGAATACCATGGTGTTGGCGGGTCTTGTGATCGCTCTGGGCGAAGTCGTCGATGATGCCATTATCGATGTGGAAAACATCATGTGCCGGCTACGTATCAACGCTGAATTGCCGCAACCACGTTCAGACTTTCGGGTCGTTTTGGATGCCTCGATGGAGGTGCGCAGTGCAGTTGTGTACGCCACCGTCATTGTGGTGTTGGCGTTTCTGCCGGTATTCTTCTTGACGGGCCTGGCGGGCTCATTCTTCCGGCCTCTCGCCGCCGCCTACATCTTGGCGATTCTCGCATCACTCGTCGTTGCGCTCACCGTGACACCTGCGATGTCATTACTATTGCTTCCTGCATCCGCTCGGAAGCGGTCCACAGATGGGCCGCTTGTTCGAGGCCTAAAGCGGCTTTATCGCACTTTGCTGGACACTGCACTGCGGCTAAGATGGGCCACCGTCGGCATTACAGGGGTGGCATTTCTTATTGTCGCCTCAGCAATTCCCTATATGGGCGAACAACTGATGCCGAAGTTCCGCGAAACGGATTTTCTCATGCACTGGGTGGAAAAACCTGGCATTGGCATTGATGCAATGGACCGCATCACACAGCGTGCGAGCCAGGAGATGATGGCGGTTGATGGCGTGATTAACTTCGGTTCACACATTGGCCGGGCAACGGTCGCGGACGAAGTTGTAGGACCGAACTTTACTGAATTGTGGATCAGTATCGACGACAGCAAAGATTATGACACCACCGTCGCCAATGTGCAGCAGATCGTCGACGGCTATCCGGGCTTGTATCGAGACCTTTTGACGTACCTAACCGAACGGATCAAGGAAGTGCTGACTGGGACAAGTGCGTCCATTGTCGTGCGTGTTTTTGGCCCCGACATGGATCAATTGCGGGCCACGGCAGCCGAGATTGAATCGGTCATCAAGCCCATCGACGGCGTGACGACGCTAAAGGTAGAACCGCAAGTCTTGGTGCCACAGATCGCAATCGATATGAAGATTGATGAAGCGACTCAGTTCGGGCTCACGCCGGGAGTCTTGATGCAGAATGTTACGACGCTGGTAAATGGGTGCAGGTTGGCGAGATGTATCGCAATCAGGCGATTTTTCCTGTCGTGGTTGTCGGCAAAAGGCAGCTTCGCACCGATTTGGCGACCCTGGGGGATTTGATGATCGACACACCATCGGGTGCGCAAGTCCCGCTCAAGACGGTTGCCGATTTGAAGATCGTGCCGGCTCCAAACGAGATCAAACGTGAGGGTGCGTCGCGCCGCCTGGATGTCACGTGTAATGTCGACGGGCGAGACTTGGCATCCGTAGCAAATGAGATCGAGACGGCCGTGCGCGAAAACGTTCAATTTCAAACTGGTTATCACCCGGAGTTTTTGGGCGAATACGCTGAAGCCAAGGCGTCACGGCAGCGGATGTTGCTGCTGTCACTCGCATCGATTCTTGGAATCACCATTATCCTGTATATCGATTTTGGCAATTGGAAGCTCGTACTTCTTGTACTTCTCGCGTTACCCGTCGCGTTGTTAAGCGGCATATTGGGTGTCTTCGCCGGAGGAGGTATCATTTCGCTGGGATCACTGGTTGGCTTCGTTACCGTACTGGGGATCGCGGCGCGAAATGCCATCATGTTGATCAGTCACTTTCGCCACCTGTCCGCGGAAGAACCCGATTTGGAGTCTCGCGAGTTGATACTGCGTGGTGCGGAAGAACGCCTGGCACCCATTCTGATGACCGCTTTGACAACAGGACTCGCGTTGGTGCCTCTGGTCGTTACGGGTGAGCTTCCCGGTCAGGAAATCGAGTACCCGATGGCGCTCGTAATTCTAGCCGGGCTCGGTGGTGCCACTCTGGTCAATCTTCTCGTCCTTCCCGTCTTGGTCAGTTGGCTTAAGCCCTCGATGATTCGAACGGCGCGAGAAGTCGATGAAGCGTAGATGGAACGCTGCTCACGGGTCGTGGATGGGCTGTCTCGAAACTTGATGACTTGAGCGGCATCCCGAGATCAAAGAATTGTCAAGGCGTATACTAGCGGTTCATCCATGCGATTGAGAGTTGCAGCACGGTTGCAATCGATACCCATACGAAATAGGGCACTTGAGCTACGGCCACGCAGCGATAGTGCCTCCAGACCGCGACCATCATCCATACGATGGTCGCCCAGACGATCAGAATATCGACTGCTGCCAAGGTCACGTTTCGCATCCCAAACTGGATCGGCGTGAAGATCAGGTTCGACACCAGGTTGATGGAAAAAGGTAAAGCGACCGACCACGGTATCTTCCTTCTGCCGGCCTGCACAAAGACAAAAGCAAACGTCACGATGATGATGGGGTATAGGATTTGCCAAATCAGACCGATGGTCGCTGGCGCTGGCGTCCAGGACGGTTTCCACAACCCTTCATACCATTCCATCCACGTCATTTGTCGTCTCCTACAAGTCTAGTCGCGTTTTCAATCGGCCGCTTGGTCGGGAGTTCATGATAGAATGCAAGCCGCTGGCCTGTCTTGAGGAACGTACGCTGTAGGGTAATGAATCCGGTAGCGATTTCCATGGCATATCTTGCCGTTGAACCTGATCCGCTGTTGGACCGTGCGCCTTCGTAACGGATTTCCCGCGCCCCCTTGGGGAGATGAATTCCGACACGGAACTTCTGCGACTGTTGTCGCTCGAGGCCGTGGCGCCGCTGAAAAGTAGCGACAACGTGCGTTTTGCCGTGCGAGACCTGTTGCGACACGGCGGCTTCAAACCAACGGGTCGTAACAAGCCTGCTTCGGAGTATTTGATCAAAGCCGCCGGTGAAGGACTCACAGAGAACGAAAACGAGTCCCGAGACACGAACACCTTTGTCACTGATCTGGGGAACCACGGCATTGCCTGGCCGAGCTGCGGAAACCGAGGCGTGGTACCATGCGCTCTTGAGGGCCCATGAGGCCGTCGTGCGCTCGGTGTGGCCGTGAAGCTTCCAGAAGAAAGTTGCATTAACATGGATCGACGCTGTTTTCTAAAGGCAAATGCTGCCTTGGCCGGCAGTTGCTGGACGTCCCGACTTCTCGCGGACCCAGTGGTGACAACCTCGGCAAAGATCGTCTCGGTTTCTGGAGAGATCTTGCCCGAGCAGCTTGGCACCACACTGCCGCATGAGCACGTGCTGGTTGATTTCATCGGCGCGGACCAGGTGAGCCGCCAGCGTTACGACCGAGACGAAGTCTTCTCGGTTGTGCTGCCTCATCTCAAGCGACTGCGGAGCCGCAGGCTGTCGGGCGTTGGTGGAATGCACGCCGGCGTAGCTCGGCCGCGACCCGTTGTTGCTCAAGCGTCTTGCCGAAGCAAGCGGCCTGACGATCCTCACCAACACGGGTTACTACGGCGCCCGCCAGGGAAAATTCCTGCCGGCACACGCGTTCGAGGAAACAGCCGACCAGCTTGCCGGGCGCTGGCTCCATGAATGGCGCGAGGGCATCGAAGGAACCGGGATACGACCGGGGTTCATCAAGATTGGAGTCGACGGCGGCCCGCTTACCGACATCAATCGCAAGCTGGTGCAAGCCGCGGCGCGAACTCATCTGCAGAGCGGCCTGACGATCGCGGCACATACGGGCGACGGTCAAGCAGCGCTCGAGCAGCTGGAGATTCTTCGAGCTGAAGGCGTCGACCCCTCCGCTTGGATTTGGGTGCATGCACAGAACGAACAGAACAGTGACTTGCACGTGCGCGCCGGCCGTCAGGGCGCGTGGGTTGAGTTCGACGGAGTGGGACCGCAACTCGATCGATCGGCACGTGGGATTGGTCGAGACCATGCGCAAGCACGAGCTGCTTGACCGCGTCTTGATCTCGCACGATGCGGGCTGGTATTCGGTCGGAGAGCCACGTGGCGGCGACTTTCGGCCCTACGATACGTTGTTTACCGAGTTCTTGCCGGCCCTGAAAAAGGCTGGGTTGAGCGACAACGACATCGAGCTATTGACCGTCACCAACCCAGCCAAGGCGCTTTTCGATCGGCGCACGCCGCTAAACGCTCCTTTGTGCGGCAGAACAAAGAGGATACACGCACAGCACGACTTTGAATTGGAGATAACAGCCGAGTGTAATCGTTGCCACTCGCATCGGATGGGCTGAGAGCCGGCTGGGTAGCGTCGCATCGCGGATACGGCGTTTGATCATTGTCCATAATTCACAGGCCAAATCGAAAAGGTTAAGGTCGAGGTAAAGTGATTTCACCATTCTCGACTGAGCGAAGGTTACGATGTGGTTTCCTATCGGCCGCCATCGCAGACGTGGCGTACGTTTCTCGAGAATCATGGAGGCGATCTGGTGGGCATGACTTATTCGTCCTGATCGTATAGAAAGCGCACCGTTGTCCGTAAACTGCCATCCTTTTGGCAGCGCCACGTCTACCCGGTCGCCAGTTTCGCTCGGCAACTCATCGAATGTCTGCGTATAGACTCCCTTGTTTCGGGAAACCGGTAGATCGTCAAAACGTGGGGATGGCATCTACGTGAGCGACACATAAATCTCTGCATCTTCATCGATCCAATCCAAATCGACAGCTAGGTTCCCAGTCAACTCAGACAATCCTGTGTGGGGATTGTCTTTTTCGGATGCCTTTTGCAGTATCAACGAATCATGAACGAACTCGCGGCGGAAAGAGGCCAATTCGATGGGGAGGCGTCTTGCCTTTGAGACGTATTGACGCAGCGTGGGTAGATCCATTGATTCGGCCGATCGTGACGGGCGGATCTCAAGCAGAACTGTATCGACGGCTGCAGCAACTGCCGATCGTGTTAAGGTCGCGTCTCTCACGACTTGGACGGCTCGAAGTGGGCCCATTTCATAGCCACCGTCGGCAAGGGCCGTGATTAGGTCTGAGCTGTCAAATTCCATGTCACCATTCCAATCACCATCCGCCCAGCCGGAGTTCTGCGGTATGCCGTCTTCGTATTTGCCGGCGGCAAGTACGAACACCAGGTCGTTGCTATTGAATTCGCCGTTCAGGTTGGCATCGCCAAACCACGTTACTTTCAGCTCTTTCACCCAAAGCACGCGGTCGTTCACATCAACCACACCGTCCGAGTTCAAGTCGAAAGCCAACTCCTGGGTGTCAGCAGCGGTCAATAGGTCGATGTCCTCGGCGTCAAGCCGACCATTCAAGTTGAAGTCACCGGGAATCCCGCCTGGATCGAAATGAGCTGTTAACATGTATTCCCGCTGCAGCACTGCATCAAACACCGCGGGCGAAGGTCGATCGAGAGGTCGGCGAAGTATATTGCTCAGCGGGGCGCCCAGAACTTGCAGATAGTACACGGTGTCGCCTTCGACGTCCCATGAGATGTGCTCGTTGTCGGTTGTCGAGTTGGATTCAGCAAGCCAGTTGCCTCCGGCATCATATAGTCTCATATCGATATCGCCCGCATCATGACGAAACGAGATATCGGCTTGTAAGGTGCCAGGGCCAGGCGAGGTCCATTGATACCAATCTGTGTCAAGTGGCGAGTTGATACTCAGACCTTCGATGACCCTGTCTGCTGATCCGAGATCGGTCGCATCGGGCAGCGCATCGTTGGGTTCCAGGACATCCGGAGAGATTACAGGACCTTCAACCAGCAACTCATACTGTCGATGCGTTGTTCCGTTAGCGCCAAATACACGGATGAGGATCTCCTGGCCAGTCATCACTTCCCACTCCAGCTCTTCATGGTCGCCGTTCGAGGCTGACGCGGTCAGCGGCTCTCCAAATCGATCGTACAGCTCCAGGTCGATATCTCCCCACTCATGGGAATAGAACACCGCGACGCGGACTACGCCATCTTCGGGGGAATTCCACCGATACCAGTCGTCATTGTTCGCCGCGTGGATCGACAGGTCAGCATAACTTTGCTGCCCCATGCCGAGATAAAATGCTTCCAGCTGAGCATCGTTAGGTTCAAGGATGTCCGCGATCAGATCCGGGCCGTCAAGAGTCAAGTCGTAAGCCGGATTCGTCGCTCCGTTGAAGCCATATACGTGGACAAAATAGGTCTGGCCGCCGAACACGGAAGCCTCACACACTTCACTGTCAACGAGACTACTCGACGCACACAACGTGTCGCCGCCAGCGTCCAGGATTTCAAGGTCTAGATCACCTAACACATGCGAAAAGCTGGTCGTGACGACCAACGGGCCGTCCTGCCAGGCGTCCCAACGATACCAGTCGTCGCTGGAGCGGAACTCGTCGCCTGGTTCCCGATGGACTGTCAGGGCGGTGTACCGTTGATCGCCGCCCCCTAGATAATGCGCAGGCTCGCAGGCTGTCGTTGGGCTCGAATTCGTCCCGTGGCAACTGGGGCGGCCAATCCAGCTCTAGCGAATAGTCGTGGTTAGTGGCATCCAGATATCCGAAAACCTTGATGAAATACGTTTGCCCAGCCTCAGCTGTCAGGAGAATATGTTCATCGTCGTTAGATGAATTTGACAGGCTCAAGAGTCTCAGATCCTGGTCGTACAATTCCACGTCCAGATCACCGATGTCATGACTGAAGCCTAGATCGATGTTCAGCGTGCTTCCCTGGTTGGCGATCCACCGAAACCAGTCTTCGTCGCCCGGCTGATGAATTGTCAACCCCGTGATAGTGACATCACCTGCTTCCAGATTGAACGCCTCGTCCGGACTGCCGTTCGGCTCGAGTACATCGGGTGTGATATCCGCGCCGTCGATTGCTAATTCGTACTGTGGGTTCGTCGCGCCGATAAAACCGTAAACACGGACGTAGAACTTTCTGCCAGGTACTCCCAGACCGACTACGCGTTCGTTGTCGGTCAGCGATGTTGAGCTATCCAGAATCGTCCCGCTGGCATCGTACAGTTCGAGGTTTAGATTGCCCAGCGAATGTGCAAATAGCAGATCGACGTTCAACGACCCTAAACTAGTGGCGGTCCATGTATACCAGTCATCATCCGAATTGAATTCCGAACCCGGGTCGCGATGGATCGTAAGATTGTCGCGCACCTGATCTCCTTTCCCCAGATCGTATGCCTGCGCGAAGCTGTCATTTGGCTCCAGTGAATCTTCGTCAACGCCAAACGGCCACAAGACTTTCAGCGTGTATTCGGGGTTCGTAGCGCCGTTCTGACCGTACACGCGAATGAAGTATGTCTGATTGTCGATTGCATTCCAGACAATGTGTTCCTCATCCTCCTGCGTGGTCGATGATTGCAGGAGGCCGCCCGCTGAATTGTAGAGGGCCAGATTGAGGTTGCCCCAGTTGTTCCGGAAGAACGAGTCAACAATCAACGTTCCACTATCTGACGCGATCCACTTGTACCAGTCATCGTCGCCCGCATGGTCGACGTTTAGATCAATCAGTGTGTGGCTACCAGCTACGAGATCGGTGGCCCCCGCTCGGCTGTCGTTTTCTTCAAAGCGATCTGGAGGGAAAAACGGGCCGTTTGCGATGACGTCTTCGATCCCGAAATAGGGGACCGGCGAAAATCCAGACACCAGCGCAAGTCCCTGTCCCGGAGTATCGCTTTCCTGGACCGTCAGATTCGCGCCACCTGTCAACAGGTTCAGCGTGTCAGCCGGTGTCGTAGGGGACGAAGGATTGCCACCATTGACGTGGATCTGTGTGACGGCGCTCGGCTTGACCGCGATCCAATCGGCACCCTCACCACCATTGACCCAGGGATCGCCAGCGTTGAACATCTGACGAGCCGAGTCGTCTAGCTCGAAAGTGATGAAATCATCATCGTCTCCACCATTTACCGTCAGGCTTGTCGAAGCCGGGACATTTTCGATGCGGATCCAGTCTTTGCCACTAAGGCCATTCACGACGATGCCATTGAGCGAAGCAAATTCGATGGAATAGTCTGGTATCTGGCTCGTGTTGTTAACAAACACATGGAGCCACATGGGATCTCCGAACGTGTCCAGGATATTCTGATTGGCAACCAGCCGTATCTCGTCCGTATTCGGTTTGAACTCCTGGTCGCCATTGATCGTGAGCGGGTTGAATACCGGCAAGTATTCGTCGGCGTTGTATAGTTTCCATGCTCCACGGCCAAGCGTACCGGCCACCAGGACCTTGGTGTCTGGATAGTAGTGCAAATCCTCCAACACGACATTGGGAAGCCCATGGCCGAACTTTGTCCAGCTGCGGGAATTCCGCCGATCGCCGGATTGATCCGGCGGTAAACACCACCGTCGCCACCGACCAGCAAGACGGGAGTCCCGCCGATCCGCGCAAACTCGATCGTGCGCAGCTGTAAAGGCAGAAAACGTGTACCATCGGGATCCTGGCTCAGTTCCGTCCAGGTTGCTCCGGCATCCGTTGTCCACCAGATCCGTGCGGGACCTCCTTCCCGGTCGAGGACAAAGGCCTGCCGCCAGTCGTTTGGGTCAATCGCAATGTCATGCGGAGTCGCGCCGGGATAGCTTTGGGAAAGACGAAAGTCACTGTCGGGCGTCGGCCGTATCCACAACTCTGGAACCGGTGTCAACGGGTGGTAGTCCACGCTGCCCACATAAATGGCGCGGGGCCCGTTTTGAGCTCCATAACCAAGGCTGAAGAGGCGGCTTCTGCCCCAAGCTGGATACACCTGTAGATCATCGGATCTTCCCGAGGTGACCAGCTCAAAATCCGAGTTGAAACTGGTGTGCGAGCCTTTGGCGGCATAAAGTTCGAGCGCGGCGTCGCCTGTATGATCGAAGTAAACCAATTCAATCTGATGGGATCCTGGCTTGAGGTCGAAAGTACCAAACCTATCGTCTGGAGCGTGCAGCGAATCATCTTCGATGACTGTTTTTCCATCGATCAACAGCCGGTTGCCATCGTCGCTGTTGATGCCGAACGTCCATACGCCAGCTTGATCCTGGGGCACTCTGAGAGTTGCTTCGGCACGGATTGCGAAGTCGTCATCATTTCCACGAGGGAATGCAAGGTCGGATCCAAACCGCCCCACCGAGCCAGCTTCGACATCCGAGAAATTGATCTCATGCAAATATCAAGGCGCAAGCAGATCATCAACGTCGCCCAGGTCGAAAACACCCTCGTTCGAAACCAGCTGCTGGACGGAAAAACCTGCCGGCGTCACACGCAGTCCTGGCGACACCGCGGACGTAACCAGGCTGAAGTTTGAATTGAAACTCGCATGTACATCTGATGCTGCGAACAGCTCGATCGAGGCACTGCCCAGATGGTCAAAGTAAACAAGGTCCAGCTCGTGCGGGCCCCGTGACAGATAATACGTGCCGAACGTATCCTGGGCGGCATGAATCGAGTCGTCCTTGATCACCTGCCGGCCGTCAATCAACAAGCGGCTGCCGTCGTCGCTGTTGATGCCGAACGTCCAGAACCCTTCCTGTCCGGGCGCGACGTCCAGCATCGCTGTGGCGTGTAAAACAAAGTCATCATCGTTGCCTCCCGGGAAAGCCACATCGGTGTTGAAATGCCCCGCGGCAGCACCTGGTGTGTCCGAATAATTGATGGCGCTCGCCGAACTCGTTTTCAGCAACGTATCAACGTCATCCAGGCTGTCGATCGTGCCGTTGGATGCATACTGATAAACCGTGAACCCGCCTGGACTCACGTCGGTAATCGTGTCACCCCGGTCCAGGCTTTCGTAAGTGTGCGATCCAATGTTCATGGCCAGCGGCCACGGAGCAGATGGATCGGACAGGTAAGGACTGGTGAGATAAGCAAAATACGCGACCGCGGGCGGTTTCCTGCTGGCCGGGTCGGTCAGTCCACTGAGGTAGCCGTTCGATATATTCTGCCACGCCAGTGTCAACGTCTTTAGCGGAGAAGCGTTGTTGTTCGCGTCATACTCCGTGCGTTTGAAATCTCCCCAGGTGTTGCCTGTGGTGTAACGGTACGATTTGTTGGGAGTAACCTCGACCGCCGCCGTGCCGCCATCGCTGCCGTGGACGCCCTCCCACTGCCAGTTACCTGGCGACTGCTGTTGAATGGACGCGTTATCCTGCGTTCCTCCGAAGATGATATCGTTTAACCCGTCATAGGCGACCGACGTAAATTCGGTGGCCCTTATGCCGCCAAACAGCTCCCATCGCATGGGCTCCGGGCTCGCCGGGGCATCATTTGGATTGCGAGACGGTAGACACCGCCGTCGCTCGCCTCCAACAGATTTCCCTGGCGATCAAACGCCAAGAACCGAGCGTCGTCATGTTGTCGGGTATTGTTGGGGAATCGTACAGAATCCCAGGCATCGGTGCCGGAGTCAACGCGATAAGGCCCCCGCACGCTGCTGACAAACACCACGTCGGGATCCTCGGGATCGGCCACCAACGCCAGCAAATCGCTCCGCCCATCCATCTCATTGGAACTGGCGACGTGGGTCCAGGAGTCTCCAGAATCTGTGGAACGGAACACCCCTTTGACTTTCTTGTCCTTGGTGACAATCGCCGAGTAAGAGCGCGCACGATCCGGTCGACGGGTTGTAATGGACCGCCAGCTCGATTCTCAATGATCCGGTCAGCTCTTGCAGGCCGCTGTTGACGGCAGTCCATTTGCGCCGCCATCGGTACTGCGGTACACGCCCTGACCGGGAATGGCCGTCCAAAAGCGATTGTCGTCGGACGGATCACTAACCAGCGCAGTCGTCACGCCATTGGGCAGATTGCTACCGGCGGCTCCGGAAGCCTTGGTCCAAGTCGATCCGGTATTCGTACTGCGATAAATGCCGGCATTGGTAGCCACCAGGATCGTTTGCTGGTCCCCGCTCGTAATCCTTGTTGGTACGATCGCTTCGATACTCAGGTTGCCGAATGTACTCCGACCCAGCTCTGTCCATGTTGTCCCCGAGTCGACGGTCTTCATCAGACCCAGCCGGGGACCTCCGGCATAATAACTGCTAAATCGACCGTTCCCGGCGTAGAGCGTCGCGCTGGATCCGTCTAGCGGATCGAAAGCGATCGCACCCATGGACAGATTGGGCCACTGTTCCATCGTGGGCGTCCAGACAGGAATTTCGTCCGGCTCGTCGACGCTACCGTCGCCATCGTTATCGGCGTTGTCCAGCAGAGAATACCGCGCGTTGTCGGTCCGCCAGACACCACCATTCCCGCTGGCTACATACATCACGTCGGGATTGTTCGGGTGGACTGCGATGGCTTCAGCCATACCGAGATTTCCGCCCGGCGGGTCATTGATTCTCGTTGGACCGTTCTCGATCCAATCCGGTATTCCTTCGAATGTAAGCAGCGCCAGGAGTTGGCGACACTCAAGACATTCGTAGCCGAGTTGATACAGGCAGCGTCGCCGCCTCGACCTTGCTCTGACGCTCATCGAGCGCACTAAGTGGCTCCCCCCCTGTGATCTATTCGCGTCCAACATTGGTCCATCCTTTCACTCTTTTCACGACATTTTTTTGCCGTACAGCAGCAAGAGCGTATTGAAGAGAGACACAGATCGAGAAGGACCATTGCGTTGGAGCGTTTTCTTGCTTGGTAGATAGCGCCAGGGCGGTCACTCCTGCCAATTTCGTGCGGAACAGGCAAGGGAGTGCATCCAACGAGAACTCGCAGCGACGAGACTGCCGCGCGTTCGCACCGCACAACTGTGCTGGATAGCGCGATTCCAGCATGTGATGCCTTCCTGCCAGCAAGGTAATCCTCGATTCGTTATGCTTTCCGCAAATGGAGTGCCGGTCGCAGCCGCAATCACAAGAAATCGGCTCTCCCGAGCAATACGCTCTTCGTTGCCGTGCGTCCGGAAGCCGCGTGACGCTTCGTGCCTGATCGTTCATGCGTTTGCAGATTCGAGTCCCATTCGCTTCGACATCAACGAAGAGAGCCGATTGCGAATCTTTTTGCGCGTCGGTTAGTCACCGACGAACCCGCGGAACGTCGTCGTGAACTCTTAACACGGATCACCGCGCGTTGAGCCTCATCTGGCCTGGGGAATATCGTTCGATCACAGCTGGCCAACCGCGATTAGTTCGATGGCAAACCTCTTGAATCGGACGCACGGCTTGACCAACATAGCGTTGTGGTGCTAGACGCAGGTTACCTAATAGTGGGCCGTGGATTCAGCCATCCCGTCCATCAGCTTCCCGTATGAAGAGGCGCCGCGCGTTCTTCTTCAAGATCACGACGGCATCTTCGGCGACTATTTCCAGGACCGCGTGAAAAGCATGCAGATTGACGAAGTTCCAACTGCGCCGAGATTCGGGTTGGCAGTTCGCCTGTTTTCCAAAAAAAGGAGGCAGAGGTCAAACCTGATCTGGCACAACATACGGCTTGCGGTAGACCCTCGTCAGCATAGCGTCCGCTTCCGGGTCGTTGGCGAATGTTTCCTGGGCGCCGATGAACTTCAGCGAGCGGCCGAGGCGGTAGGAGATGTTGGCGAGATGGCAGAGCGATGTCGAGATGTGGCCTTCATGGATGTCGCTATGCATGTCTTCGTTCTTCCCGGAGCGAACCGCCTCCAAGAAATTCGCCCAGTGGTTGGCGCGTTCGCTCTCGGCTTCCTTGGATTGCGCGAAGGGCCGCTTTTCCCGTTTGCGAAAGGCTTTCCAGGTGTGGCCGCTGATTTCGAGCCAGCCCTCGGTGCCGTAAAAGATGTTCCCGACTTCCTGGCCCGCGCTGCCCTCGTGGTTGGTGTAGCGACCGCGCGTTTCCAACTCAATGATCTTGCCGTCGGCGTAGGTGTAGGCGGCGGTCTGGGTGTTGGGCGTCTCCTGCGTCGTCTTGTCGTGGCCGTAGGTCTCGACGCCGCCGTAAACCATGGTGCCGGGAGTCTTTCCCTCGTCCTGCGTGAAGCCGAAAATCCCCCCGGTCGAATACACGGCGACCGGGTGCTCGTTCTTCTTCATGCCCCAGCGCGCGATATCGAGCTGGTGCGGGCCGGTGTTGCCCGTGTCGCCGTTGCCGGTGTCCCAATACCAGTGCCAGTTGTAGTGACTGCGTTTTTCGTTGTAGGGCGCAGCGGCGCGGGGCCGAGCCAGCGGTCGTAGTGAAATGCGGCGGGCGGCGAGCCATCCTTGGCCATGCCATAGGAATCGCGTGCCTTGAAGCACGAGCGCTCGCGCCATGTAGAGCTCGCCGATGCCGCCGCCGTGCAGAAACGCGATGGCCTCGCGCACATTCGTGGCGGAGCGGTTGTTCAGGCCGACCTGCATACGCCGACCATATTTGCGCCACGCTTCGATCATTTTGCGGCCTTCCCAGATATTGTGGGAAGCGGGTTTTTCGACGTAAACGTGTTTGCCTGCCTGACTCGCCCAGATGGCGGCGAGCGCGTGCCAGTGATTTGGGGTGACGATGGAGACGGCGTGAATCTCCTTGTCGTCGAGAATCACGCGGAGGTCCCAGTTGGCGGCCGGCTTCACGCCGGATTTCTCCTCGACAAGTTTCAGGGCGGGAGCGAAGAGCGCCTCGTCGGTGTCGCAGATGGCGCGGACCTGCACGTTGTGGCTTTCCTTGAGCGTGCACCAACTTGCTGAGATGGACGGTACCCTGGTTGCGCACGCCGATGACGGCGACGTGGATGCGATCGTTGGCACCGGCGATGGCCGCATAGGACTTGGCGCTGAATCCCACTCCTCCGATCGTGATGCCCAGCGCACCAATCACGCTGGCTTTGATGAACTCTCTCCGGTTGTGGTTGTTCGTGTTCATAGGGTGCTCGCATTCATAGGGGTGACAGATCTCTGCCTTTTTTTGAAGCACGTGTGAACCGTCATTCTACCAAGGTTTCCAGTCATTCAACCGGTGAAAAGTGAGGACGTCTCTGCGCCGAATTGCGTTCTATCCGCGCATTGTTGAATTGGAATCAGAATGACGATTGCGATAGTGGAGATCTGGTCTTGGCGCTGGCTTCCGGCAATGGTCAGCTCGAACCAGCACGGATGAACGAGCCGATCATAGGAAAACTTCTTATGCATCCAGCGCGTTTCTGGAGACGATGATCATTCACGGGTACAAGGCGTCATCGTCGTCGTATCGCAGCAGAGCGCCGAGGCTTTCCTGACGCTCGAGTTCGCCGTCGATCTGGCCAGCAAGTACCACTAAGTACGATTGCCAAAGATGCAGGTTGCGACTCATCGGCAGACGGCCTCGCCTGTGGGTACAGCTTGGATATTGTGCCGGCTGCATGGTACGGGTGACCTGCGGTATGATAGTGGCAGTCTAGATGATGTTGGAGGCGATCCCCGGGGTTGCCCGCATCTTGGCGTCGGACGGGTTGGAAATTCGCGTCGGTGACGTCCGTCCGGTGGCAGGATTGGATCTGGAATCGAGAGGGGCCGGAGTGGCATTGCTGACGAAGGGAAAGCCATGGAGACAATGCAGCGAAAAACCGGTAAGTCGACAACTCGCAACGTTCGTCGAGAGCAGGGGGGTAGTGGGTTCGCCGATTGCCCGCGTACTCCATGGGCTCGATGGTTAACGGGCTCGACCGTCTTTGGCGTGATGTGGATCGGGGCGATTCGGCTCGCAGCGGCCGAACCGGTGCCAGATTTGGTGACGCAGCGAGTGTTGGAGCGGACGGGGTTTCAACAGTCGGGGCCGATCGGGCCGAAGTTCGATCTGCGGACGGACTTTGTGATGGCATACGGCATTGATCCCTCGATGACCGAACGCCTAGCGGAGTGGCGAAAAGCGGGTTACGTAACACACGTGATGACCGGTGTCGCGTGGGGCCAATATCAACCGTACTTAGACGGCGCGTTCGACGGTCGCGAACACTGGGATGAAGCGCAGGTCGAGGCCAACGGAGCTCAGATTCTGCATGGACCAAGAGTGCCTTACATGGTGCCGTCGGTGGCGTTCAGCAGGTACCTAGAAGACGGCGTGCGGCGGGCGATCGATGCTGGTGCGGTGGCCATCCACTTGGAAGAACCCGAGTTCTGGGCGCGGGGCGGGTTCAGCGAGGCGTTTCAGCGCGAGTGGCAGATCTACTACAACGAACCGTGGCAACGCCCCGACAGCAGCGTCGATGCACAATACCGGGCGAGCCGACTAAAGTATTACCTCTACCGCCGCACACTCGACCGGCTCTGCTCGGCAATGAAAGAGTACGCGCTAGTCACACACGATCGACCCGTGCGGTTCTACGTGCCGACGCATAGCCTGCTGAACTACACGCAATGGCAAATCGTGAGCCCGGAATCGGCATTGCTCGAACTGCCTGGAGTCGACGGCTATATCGCGCAAGTATGGACCGGTACGTCTCGCACTCCCAACGCTTACGCTGGTCGGATGGCCGAACGGACGCTGGAAACGGCCTATCTCGAATACGGCATCATGCAGGAATTGACGCGCGGCACGGGACGCCGCATGTGGTTTTTGCACGATCCCGTCGAAGATAACGCGCGACACGATTGGGATGACTATCGAGTCAACTACATCCGTACGCTCATTGCTTCACTGCTGCATCCCGGCATCTGGCATTACGAGGTTGCTCCGTGGCCCCGGCGTGTCTTTGAGGGGCGATTTCCGCGCCGCGGACCCAACGTTAGGGCTATCGACGCAGACTACGCGACGACGCTCGCCGTCGTCTTCAACCAACTGCGGGACATGAATCAAAGCGACGTCGACGGCGGCGGCGCAACCACAACCGTCGGTGTCTTTCTCGGTGACTCGGCGATGTTCCAGCGCGCGGATCCGGCGTTCAGCACGGGCCTGGCCGCCGAGGCAAACGATCCGACTCGTCAAACCCGTGAGGAAATTCGCAGCCTGGCTGGCTTCTACGGACTGACGCTGCCACTGGTCAAGTACGGTATACCGGTGCGACCTGTGCAGCTCGATAACGTCGTTCGCGTGCCAGGCTATCTTGACGACTATCGCGTACTGGTGTTGAGCTACGAATTGATGAAGCCACTGCAGCCAGGCATCCACCTGGCATTGGCTCGCTGGGTCGAAGCCGGTGGAACGTTGGTTTACGTCGGCGCCGACACCGATCCGTTCCACGCCGTCCGCGAATGGTGGAACCAAGCCGGTCAGACGTACTCTAGCCCAAGCGAGCATCTGTTCGAATGTCTGAGCCTCCCCGGACGCCGGCGGACGGTGACTTCGATTGCGGCCAAGGCCATGTGATCGTCGTGCGAAACCATCCCGCATTCTATTCACGCTCGCCTGCCAATGCAGACAGTTGGCGCGCCGTCGTGCGGCGGGCGGTTGAGGCCACCGGCGGAACGTGGCAGCCACGGAATTACCTGCAACTGCGCCGCGGGCCGTACCTGATTGCCGCGGTATTGGACGAGTCGCTGGATGACAGCCCGCTGCAGTTGCGCGGGCTGTATCTGGATTTGCTCGACCCGCTGTTGGCGGTGCACGAAGAAGTGACGCTCCGGCCGGGAGAACAAGCGTGGCTGATGGATCTGCAACGCGTATCATCCGACGAACCGCTGTTGTTGGCGGCGGCCGGACGTGTGGAGGATTGGAAGGTTGACGGCCAAAGTCTGCAATACCATGTCGCGACACCCGCAGATATTGTCGTCAGCGCACGTATTCGGCTAGCGACTCGCCCTTCGGCTGTGTTCGTTAACGGGAACCCGTGCGACGATGTCACGTGGGATGAGCGATCTCGCACGGTGCTCATACGACATGATGGACGGCCCGAACCGGTACAGGTGAAAGTGCAGTGGTAATCCCTCGATAAGGTGTCGTCGAGGGCGTATTCGTTAGCCACACTGTTTAGTGCCCGCGCACCTTTGTTTGCGCGCCTGCTTGAAGGCGTTGATTAGAACGCGTTTCAAAACGTGACTTTGGGAGAGCAAAGCTCCAGCGGGAGGGCAAAGCTCCAGCGGGAGGGCGAAGCTCCAGCTGAGCCATGTTTTTCAGCCAAATTGTGCACGGGCGGGTGACAGAGCCTCGCCCTCCCTGTCTTGAAACCAGCTTTACTCAACGGATCACGCTTCACGGATTATACAAATTGAGCTGTGGCCAACCCTTGGAATGAGGAATCGTTGTCATTTTTCGGCCATGGTCGTCTCCAAGATTCCGCTGCCAACCGCAGTCAAGAAACTCCATAACACCAATCAAATCAACAACTCTCATGGTCACTGGTCAAGCAAAGGGACAGGATTAGTCAGTTGCTGTCACCCTGAGGTCCGCGAGAATTCATGGGGTGATCACGTCGCAATCCGGCAGTTCCCGCCGAAGCTTCTCGATTCCAGCGGCCGTCATCTGCGTATCGCGAATATCAAGTAGCTTCAAGTGCTGGTATTTCCTGAGCCAATCGATTGACGCATCCGACACATCATTGCGGCCTCGCAAGTTCAATCGCCGAAGTGTGTCGACGGTTGGCATCAATTGTCGGATCGCTGTGTCGTGCAGTGGCTTTTGGGGATCAGGTGTCACTTCCAAAACATCGAATCCCTGCCACGGAAAGTCATCGTTCCGCGCAATCGTGACAACCTTATCATGTTTCGTCCGCGCTTCAATTAGTGGCTTTGCGCCGTCATGCAACAGATAAGCGGACGCTACCTCGCCACTATTTGCCAGTACGACGCACGGTTCAAGTTGCTCGCGGAAGTCACCCAGCGTTGGATCGGACGCGGCCGGAGTGCGATAGATCGCGAGCCGCTGTAGATTGGGATGGCCGATCAGTGGCGCGAGCGACTTGAGAGTAACCGCTGACTGGTTAAGGTGGATGGATCGCAGAGAAGAAATCTCCGCCAGCGATCGGATCAGATCTTCCAACTGTCCGTCCTGTGAAGGATTCTGTAGAAGATTGATCGAATTCAACGACTGGAGGTTATGCAGAACGGCCACCTCCATGGGCCCTGGCAGTTGGTCACCTCGATACCAATCGATCACGACGACGGCTTCGATGTTCGGCGGCAAGTCATCATTGGATCGGCAGGCGCGAGTCTGCTTGTCCGGAGTCCGGACCCAAAGGGATGCCCCACGACTTAACAGCCAACGGGCGATTAGCGGTTCGGTCATCAAATCGCTTGTTTGCAGCTCCAACGAAAGGCGATGACAGCGCCGAATAACTTGATCGGCGTCGACCATTTGATTTTGGGCAATCAACAGTTCGGCAAGCGATGTATAGGAGCTCGACAATTGAGCGTAACCCGCTGCAATCTTCGGATCGGCCTCGACAATTTGAAGCACCTGGTCGATCAATGGGATGGCCTCGCCGTGATCTCCGTTTCTTGCCAATGCAAGTCCATAATTGTGCTTCGACCAAAACCTGCGTGAATCGGTAATCAGGCCGGCCGATTCATCTTTGGCAGTTAGGTCGTCGATCAAGCGTCGTTCCTGATCATACGCGTTCAAGGCATCGGCAAGCCGGTTGTGCCGCTGGAAGGAATAGAAGTCGGCTAGGTTGTGATGAGCGTATGCCAGACTTGCCTTTGACGAGTCGTCCAGGCCTTTGATACTTGCAGCAAATTCGATCGCCCGCAGCAGCAGACGTTCACAAGCGTCGAACTCACTACGTTTCCTTATCGCGATCGCCAGTTCCACCATTTGTTGGATGCGATTGGATATCAAAGACGTAGTGCGACTGGCAAATCGCAGTGAACTCTGCTTGGGAATGTTCTCCAAGACGTACTCGAGGTCATCCATGAACGTGATTGGAGCCGCATCCGACCCGGCGGCCCAATTCAACAGGCGTGCTACTTCATCGGACCATTCGGCGCAACGATCGACTCGGTGTCGCCCTGTGCACGCTCGAGGAGAGCGGAGATCGGCGTCAGCGGAGTCGAGGTCGAAAACCGAATTCCCGGCTCGCCGAGATCGATCGCGCCAAGTCGGGAAAACACGGACGCTATATCCCAAACCACCACTCGGCCCTCGTCATATCCCAGCGCGAGTCGGCGGCCATCGGGACTCCATTTAAGGCACCACAGTGAGAGGTCCCAATTCGGGAGGTCAAAGATGTTGGACATGGTTGATACGTTGGTCAATGTCGACCCACAGGCCATGAGTTGACCGTCGGCGCTGACCGCCATCAACTTGGATTGCGCGTCGTCTTCCGACACGATTTCGCGTCGCTCCAAGTCCCACACGCGATTCCGTGACGTGAGGACGGCCAGCCGACGATCACTGAGAAACGCAATTGACCAAAACGGAGAGTTTTCGGATTCGAGTTCCAGGTCGAAGCTTTGTTCCGGATCGAGGACGTCTTCAATTCGGATCTGAGTTTCGGACTTCACCCAAGCAAGACGGTTTCCCGATGGGCTCCAGGCGATCAGCGCTCCGCCGCCGCTACCAAGCTCCATTGGTTCGATCTGAATTGCGTTCCCGCCGCGATCTACCGATCGTTGTAGCACCTCCGTCTTCCACAACGACAACTGATTCCCACCGCGGCCCACGCCGGCAAGAAAATCACCGCTGCGATTGAATTCCAGTCGGTAGTGCGGCACGGTCGATTCGATCTGCGAAACAAGCATTCCCGTCGGAATCTCCCAGATCTGAAGCAAGTCGCCAGCTCGAGCCGCCAGCCACTGACCACTCGGGTGAAACGCTGCCAGCTCTCCTTGAACTTCTTGTACCAACTCTCCGGTTTCGACATCCCACAAGCGAATCGGATCGCCTTCGCCGGATGTGACCAAAAGACGCGAATCAGGACTGAACGAAACGTCGGCCACATACTTGTTATGTGCCGCAAGTTCGCGGCGTTCCGATGGCCGCAACAGCCCCACCGCGACCTCATTCGTCGCGATGCGGATCCAATGAGTGCCGTCTGAAGAAAACCGTGTCATGGCGGTCGATTCGTCTGCCGGGTAGCGAACGACTACGGAGCCATCTTGAGTGGAATACAGGAGTCGGCCTCGACTGCTCTCGACAAGTAGATCGCCGCGATCACCCACAAACATGTCGACTCGGACACGGCCAACCTCATCGAGCGTAACCAGCCGTTTTCCGGATGCAACATCGTAAACCTCCCCTTTCAAGTGTCCCGCCACCGCAAGAAACCGCGCGTCTCGACTAATTGCAACGGAACCGATGCTTCCGCAACTCGGCTTGATTGACCGATCGACCTGCCGTGTGTCGAAGTTGTAAATCGCAACCGAGTTATCCCCTCCCGTATCCCAGCTATATGCCGCTGCGAGATGGGTGTCGCAAAGTCCGTAGATTGTCGTCGCCGGCACACCCGTATCGAGAATAGGCGACTCACCCGACTCGTCTGCGGGCCACGGCAGCGGCCGAATCGCGAATCGAATGGCGTTGGGGTCATCTCTGCTTTCATCGAGCCAATTGTGTTCGAATCGCCGCCCGTGATCTGCTCACTCCACACGATCGCCTTCACTTCCTCGATTACTTCCCGTGGCATCCCCGTCCAACCGATGACAAACTGGCCTCCGGGTGCGAAACGAAGGTCAAACATCTTTGGCGAAGGCTTGATGTCCATTTTTCCCGCGGCGATCCAACCCTCCGGATCGTCTGTCTGACGAGTCCACACGTAGGCTTCACGGCAGAAAGGACCCAGCGTCACGACCTGATCGTTGTCGACAACGCGGATCGCCATCACCGGCTCGGCGTGGTGCTCAAATCGATGAATCTGTCGATCGGTGTGTAAGTCAAATATCAATACATCACCGTTGTTCATACCGACAAACAGGATCCGGCCGTCAGGCGTCACGTCTGCGGCGGACACCTGTTCACCCAGGTCGGAGAACACTTGCGGCTCGTCGAAGGAAAGTTGCCCCAGGCTACTGACCGCAAGCTGTCGCAGATGGGCCATGTCGGTATCGGGCGTATTGAGTCGACGGGCTTGATCGACCGAACTCCAGACACGCGCACCGAATCCGGGGGGACGTACTTGATTAAGAAAATCGGCTTCACTGGTAAGTGAATGGTACAGTAACTGCGTGGCCCTGGCCTGTTCGTCGCGAACGTTGTCGCGCTCCAGTTCGGTTTCGGCAAGCGAGCTGGCCAGGCGCACTTGATACCAGGCCCCGCCAACAATTAGAGCCAGTATTGACAACCCGATGGCTGTGGCCAGTCCAGCCACGGCCGGATTGCGGCGAATCCATTTCGTCGCGCGTTCGATCGGACCAATGGGTCGAGCGAGGATCGGTTGGTGACCGAGAAACCGCGTCAGATCATCAGCAAGGTCTGACGCGGACGCGTAGCGACGTCGCGGGTCCTTGTGCAGACATTTCAAGCAAATCGTGGCAAGATCAACCGGAATAATTGGGTTGATTTGTTGTGGTGAAGCCGGTTCCTGTTCGACCACTAAACGGATCGTGTCGATCACATTGGCAGCTTGAAACGGCGGGCGGCCGGTGACCATACAATAGAGAGTGGCTCCGATTGCATACACATCAGCAGGTTGGCCGACGGCGTCGACCTGTCCAGCGGCCTGTTCCGGTGCCATGTAGCTCGGGGTTCCGAGCACTTGGCCGGTGCCCGTCAGATTACTGTCGCTTTCGACCCGTCGGGCCAAGCCGAAATCGGTCACGCGAGGTTGACCGCGGGAATCAATTAGCACATTCAGTGGCTTGATGTCACGGTGTACCACACCGCGTTGGTGGGCATACTGTACGGCGTCGGCAATTCTACGCGCCAATTCAGCCGCAGCAACCGGTTCAAGCGGCTCGCGGCTGATCCGCGCAGCCAGACTTTCACCGTCAATATATCCCATCGTGAAGAAGGGCTGTCCGTGGTATTCTCCCACTTCGAAAATGGGGACAATACCGGGATGATCGAGTTGTGCCGCCGCCTCCGCTTCGATGCGAAAGCGTTGCTTCTCTGAATGGTCGGCCAGTGGGCCGGCAATCATCATCTTCAGCGCTACAACTCGATCCAGTTCGGTGTGTCTTGCCCGAAAGACGACACCCATTCCACCCCGCGCGATTTCGTTGAGTATTTCGTAGTTGCCGATCTCGATTGGATCGAGCGGACGCAGGCCCACGAGCTTCGTTCCCGCGAAATCCTGTGTTCGATCAATTTGATCGTCAGCTGAACTCTCATCGCCGCTTTCGGCCGACTGCTTGCGCATCCGTTCCAGCAGATTCAGAACCTTGTGCGCACCACGGAGCGCCGGTGCAGCGTTTGGTATCGCATCGACGGTTTGTTCGTCGGCGATCGCATTGTCAATGGCCTCGAGCTCCGCGGCAAAGCGATCGTCACTGGGCTGGGCCGCTGGTGAGTTGGGTTGATCGACCGGCGCGCTGGACTGATCGTCACGTTCGTTGCGCCGAGTCTCTTCGTCATTCATCGTCGACGCCCAGTTCACGTTGGAGTTTGACAATCGCCCGCGACCAGAGTTTACGAGCGGCTTCGGATGAGCGGTTCAAACGCGACCCGATTTCCGCGAACTCCAGACGCTGCCAGTTTCTCATTTCGATAGCGGCCTGCTCATCGGGCGAGAGCTTGGCCATTGCCGCTCGCAACTGGTCCTCGTCTTCGCGCGCGATCGCAGCTGCCGACGGGGTTTCGCAGGCACCGGCGACTTCGTTCACTTTGGGGCCAGTGCTGTTGTCGGCGTCCAACGGTCGTTCGCGGTCGACGCGTCGCTTTTCCGCGGTGAACTGTCGGCGGGCCTGCTTCAAATCGTTCAACAAGATCGCTCGTAGCCAAGCGAGCAGCTCCTCACGATCGCTCCCTTGAAAACCATCTAGACATCGTTGGGCCGACATCATCGTGTTCTGAACGACATCCGACGCGCCGACCTTGGCGGCCACAGCCGGCGACAGCTCTTGATTGGCAATCGCCAACAGAAAAGGTCGGCACTGTTGAAACAGCGCCAGCGGCTGACTCGTCGCCGGCTTGGCAGCCCGAACGAGCTCGGCAAACGCGCCGGGCTTGTTGTCCCCCGGCCGTTCGGCATTCTGTCTGTTTCTAGTCATTTCGTGGTTCTCATGCGTCCGCATCGAATCGGCGACAGCCGTATTATGCCAAACCGCCTCTTCCCGTCAAAAATCGGCCATTCCCGGGCTGATGGGGCCTCCCGTGGACCTACGTCCGACGGCGAAACACGGCTATGAAACCCCTTGGATTCAAGTGGATTGCAAATTCTTCCGGAATTCTGCCAACCGTCGTGTCCGCTATCCGGCCGCACCGCACTTAAGCGTCTGAGCGACGGGCAAAGTCGTCACTTCAACACAACCCGAATCATGCAAGGACCTATCATGTCGTACTTTAACAATCAGCTTTTTGGCCGGGGCAAGAAATCAACGCGACGAGGCAGCAAGGCGCGTGTCCGGCAGATCGAGCGACTGGAAAGCCGCAATCTGCGGGCGGTGGATGTCATGTTGAGCGGCGGCGTGCTGCAAATCGAAGGCGATGACCGTGCCAATGTAATCGAGATTCGTGAAACCACCGTCGGGCGTTCCCTGCCTGGCATTACGGCCACGGTTGCGGATCCATCGGGCAAGATCCTGGCACAGCAAACATTCCGTGCCTCGTCGGTCGATCGTCTCGTCGTCGATGCTGGGGCTGGCGATGACACGATCCACAACCTGACCCGCCTGCCATCATTAATCCGAGCCGGCGATGGGGTGGATCGAATCCACGGCGGATCTGCGGCCGATGAACTCTTCGGGGGCGATGGCCGTGATTATCTTTATGGGTATGGCGGCGATGATTACCTCGACGGTGGCCAAGGCAACGACTACCTGTTCGGACACATGGGAGACGACTTGATCTACGGCGACGAGGGGGACGATCGTCTGTATGGCGGCACGGGGACGGACCGGATGCTTGGTGGAGCCGGGAGGGACGTGTTGTACGGAGGTCACCAATACGATTACCTCGATGGTGGTGTCGGTTACGATTACCTCGACGGTCAGACCGACGGGGGGCTGCTGCAGGACAGCACCGCCCATGCCAGTTCGGGAACGCGCGGATACACTCACTTGCCAGAAAACTGGTTCGACATAATGCTGAAAGATCCCGACCTTCGCAGCATGGCGCAACATCTTCAGACTGTGGACAACACGCTCGATCGTACCGATATGCTGTCCATATTTGACAGCGCGGGCCAAAACGGCGTCTCTCAGACTGAATTGTGGGACCTTCGCCAGATCGCCAATGCCGGCGAGTTTCAACTGGGAATGCCGGACTACGTGCAGAATCTGGCCCGCAAAGTCGTACATTCGAATGCCGCCAACGCACACTTCCAAGGGAATGAGCTTGGCGACCTGACGGCCGGTTCAAGTCAATCGCATCTGCAGGCCTTGGTAGGCAAGTGGTTCCTCGGTCAGGACCGGCCGGTAATCGAACAAGACAAAGTCAATGAAGGTTCGCATTATCGGCTCGCAACCGGATTGCTGTTTAAGAACGGTGTTGAACGAGATGACGTCGTCCAACACGGGCTGTCCGACTGTTACTATATGGCGTCGCTCGCCGCTGTTGCTGACGTGGATCCGGAAGCCATCACGGACATGTTCATTGACAACGGGGATGGAACCTTCACATTACAGTTTTTTGTCGATGGGTATGCTGACTATGTCACGGTCGACCGCTACTTGCCAGCCGATGCCACGGGCAACGTCACCTACGCCGGGATTGGCGGTCTGATTGACGATGATCACACCGAACTCTGGGTGGCGCTGGCAGAGAAGGCTTACGTTCAATTGAATGAATCGGGAGAGATCGAACAGGACAACACGAATAGCTATGCTGGCATCGAATGGGGTTACTCGCGGTTCGCGATGTGGCACATCACAAATCAGGACACGGAGCGGACTTCAATGAACGCGATCGATAACGTCCAACAGACCCTGCTGGATGCGCTACAGGCAGATCGACTGATCATCTTGAGTTCACCGCAAAATCCCTACGACGCCGTCACGAGCCGACACGCGTTCGCCGTCACCGACTATGATGCGACAACCAACCTGTTCGCGGTCTACAACCCCTACGGCCTCGAACAGCAGTTCAACGCGGATGACATCGCCTCGATCTTCAACGGAGCCACATTCGGCGACGTTTGAGAATGTGTGCTTTGGTCAAACATCAACAAACAGCCATTCCTTGGTGAGTCGAGAACAAACTCACCAAGGTCTGTGCAATTGACTGATCGAATCAGAACGAAGGTCTTCCGCGAATTCCAAGCTTGTGTGGATGCCTGCAAGTCTTGAGCATCCGTTTTGGGGCGCGCGAGTTAACCCGTCCTTGGCGTGGTTAACAAATCGCAGTCGGGCCTCCCGTCAGTTGTGCTGAAAAGGTAAGATTCGCGGCGAGCGATCCCGGTTCGAACTCAACGGACCGACAACGCAAAATGAACGACCCGCCGTCGGTCATGACGCGGCACCACGAAACAGTAAAGAACGCGGAACCTGGCGGTCGGCACGGTGAAGAAGTCGATTTCCACCAGCGCCTTAGGCACGTCCAAATCACTCGATCACGGGGACGCAGTGTGGGATGTTTGTTTGATCGCTAAAGAATGGCCAATTGTTGCCGCAGCGCCAGATTCTCGACTGCCAACGCAAGTCGCTTGGCAAACAACGCGCGGCGTTGCTATCAGGAATGGATTCGGCGGCCGGTCATACCAGCAGGGGATTATTCGACTAGAACTGGTGTAGTAAATGCTCCATCGATTGTCCCGCTGGTGCTGCTCAAATCGGCGATCGGCCTCAATTCGCGGTCATACGTGTACATCTTTTCGAGGGTGATGTAGGTGTTATGGTTGCCGTTCCACTCCGACGTCACAACCTTGACCGTTCCCCAGGCGACGATTCGATAGTTGGCCGTGTTTCCGTTATTCGTGACGGAATCAAAAATCGGAATATAGGTTGTTGTGCCGTGAATGCTCTGGACCGAATCTCGGATACCGATAGACATCCCTGTCTCTCCTTGCGCTAAAAAGGGCTGCGTCGTGTCAATGTACTCATTGGTGGCGATGCGATCGTCGTCGTATAGTTCATCGAGGTCTGACTGACGTAGACCGATTTCGATCTGTTCAGAGATATCCATCGTCGAATTGTTAGTATCACCAACGTCAAGCGTTCCCCAGTTACCCGGGACCGATGCTCCCGATTGATCCTTGATCCCTCCGTCGCTGTAGACTTTAAAGCGGTCGCCTGAGGACAGAGAGAGCCAAACCGGCTCAGGTACTCCCACCGGAAGCATTCGGTTGCCCGGCGCAGTTGCTTACCTTTTCTAAGCACGGCTGTCGCCGTCGCGATCACGTCGCTTTGACCAATTCCGAGTGCTCGTGCAAAGAAGAGAGTCACACGTGAATTCGCATGTGAATCGCACCGTAACGTAACACGAACTGCGTCAAGCACGCCGCTACTTTCAAGGGTCACGCCTGAGTAAATCGTGCTCGGGTCGTATCGACCTATCACGATGTCTGAATCCAGCACTTGGAAACTTGACTGATCGGTGTTCAAGTCAGCGTATTGGCGAGCTGTCGCTCGCACAGCATCGAGGTTTTGGCTACCATCGCTGGCGGGTACCAATTCGCGTACCGCTGCCAGTGCCGTTGCATCGGCGGCACGTTGCAGATCCGTCCGTATCTTGATCAGGTACCCATGGTCGACCGCAAAAGCCAGCATCCCCATCATTGGAATTAGAAGCAATGCAGTTTGGACGGCGATGACACCCTGTCGCTGATTTTGATGGTGAACGGACATATGTCTAATCTCTTCGCATTGTGGTTGTCGTGGACGCACTTGACTGATCCAAAAATCCCAGAAAGTTAATCCGCCGCGCTGTGCCGTATGCCACCGTGACCTCCACTGACACGGGATCTCCGGAAGGGACGGTAGCAAGGCTTCCGCCGGAAATTTGAGCGCCGTTGTTATCCGACACTTGAACAGTTATTTCGCTGCTGTCGATGCCAATCGCCGTGAGATAGTCCACGACGGTGTTCTCGACTTCGGTCGCATCGTTCACGTCGATACGCGCCGCCGTCCGGCACCTTCGCGCGAGGCGTTGCTGACCAACTGCGATACCTGCAGTAGGCCTCCGATATCGATGCTACCGAACGTAATCAGAACCAGCAGCGGCGCAACTAAAGCGAATTCGACGGCGGCGGCTCCCGATCGACGTTGTCTTTTCGTGACGCGTTGGCGTTTCATTGGAGCACTCTCGTTCATAGACGGATGACCACTTCTGATCTACGAGAAAACGGCTACTCACGCTTCATTTGTGCCTCTCCGTGAATTCCTTTTCCACCCAGGAATCGTGGCACAAATAGGGACACATCGGCAAAGTTCACATCAACCACAACGGAGATTACCGTCTCAGACGGAACACTTCCCAAGGTGGTGTTCGGGGGTAATGTTAACTCGTACTTTCGAGGTATCTGAGGGATTCGCAATCGCACCTCGTAGATGCTGCCGCACGCAATCATCTACGTCCTGAGCACTGACGGTACTCGCCAGTGCTGCAAGACGACTGCCCTCGCGAGCCGCATTGGTCAACGACTCCTGGAGCATCGTCATCCGAGCAAATTCGAACAGCCCAAAAAGTACAAGGATGAATACGGGCGCGACCAGTGCCAGCTCGACGGTAGTGACGCCGTTTCGACGGCTTCGGCGAAGTTTCATATAAGACCTGCTAATGAATGGGGACGCCAATGAAAACATAGTACGAAAGCGAGCGTGCAGCATCGGGTTGCGCATTAATGGCAGGGCGACGAATGCATTTCGTCGAATTGAGGCCTTTCGGCAACGCGCATAAGTATTCAAGCACGTCCAGAAAATACGCTCGTGCGGGCGAAGCTTGGGGCCACAACACGCAGCGAACGCGTCTAGGCGACGCCATTCTCGATGGCGTGTTCAACAGTGACGACTTCATGCGAGGTGTTCAAGCCAGCGACTACGAAGCCGAGGCGGCAGCCGGCTGGGCTGAAGGCGACCGGGATGGCGACGGCAAATCTACCAGTGTCGATTTGGTCGCGGCCCTGGCTGACGGCGGCTCCGAGCGGGCCCCGCGGGTGACCAAAAAGGCCGTACCGGTGTCGAGTTTGTTCTTACTGGTACTGCTCGGAATCCCTGCCTGATGCCAACGGTTCTTCGGCGGGCACGGCCTACCCTGCGTACTTTTGCGACCTTCGCGTACTCGACCGCTTCCAAGAATTGTCACCCGAATCATCGCAGTCGCGCTAGACCGCTTCTCACGTCGATGTCGCAGGGGACGGTCTCGGTCGCCAAACGCTACCGTGATTTCAAAAGAAAACGCCAGAATTCGACGCGATCGACCATCTTGTGCACGCCAAACGTGACTGAATAGTAGAAATACGGAGCGATTTCGCATCCGCATAAGGTTAAGATGGGCATCACGATGAATGACGTGACGCGATTGATCGACAGCATTCAGCGCGGGGACCCGACCGCGGCAGAACAGCTTTTGCCGCTAGTCTATCGGGAGCTACGGCAGCTGGCAGAGACGCGGCTTTCGCGCGAGCAACCGGGGCAGACGCTTCAAGCGACCGCTCTGGTGCACGAAGCCTACTTGCGGCTGATAGGGCCCACGGCATCAGACTGGCAGGGAAGGGGGCACTTCTTTGCGGCCGCCGCCGAGGCGATGCGGCGGATCATTGTTGAAACCGCGCGTCGTAAACGGGCCATTCGGCATGGCGGGGACTTCGCCCGCGTGAATTTGGACGACGAGGTTGCCGTGGTGAACCCGCCGCACGGCGATATCCTCGCACTGAACGACGCCCTCCAACGGCTGGAAGAGATCAATCCGTCGCGGGCCGAGATCGTCAAACTCCGCTATTTCACGGGACTTACGGTGCCGCAGGCCGCCGAAGCGATGGGCATTTCCGTGACGACCGCCGAGCGATACTGGCGATTTGCTAAGGCCTGGCTATTGGCCGATATCTCTGGAAACTTGCCCGCCGATGGCCAAGATTAAGTTTTCAGTGAAGGGTTGCGGGCAACTTTCTCGCATTATCCATGGGATACCCTGCAATTCATGAATACCTCGCGCAAAGCTATGAATCAGTTTTCGCTGGTCGAAGCGATATTCCACAAGGCACTCGAGATTGAATCGCCTCTCGAGCGCGAACAGTTCGTCAAGGGTAGCTGCCCTGACACCACGACCCGCCAGCAGGTCATGCGGCTGCTGTCGGTCGACGCCGAGGCGGATTCGTTCTTGGCTGAACCACCAGAAGCCGTAAAACTCCCCGCGCCGAGATGGATCTGGGTGTACAAATCGGAGCACAAATCGGACCTTACCGAATCCGCGAAAAGATCGGCGAAGGGGGCATGGGCGTCGTCTATCTTGCGGAACAGAATGAGCCAGTCCGGCGCAAGGTAGCGTTCAAGATCATTAAGCCCGGAATGGATACCAATGCGATGATCGCCCGTTTCGAGGCCGAACGGCAGGCCTTGGCGGTGATGTCTCACCCACACATCGCCGGCGTCTATGACGCTGGGTCGACGCCAGGAGGCTATCCGTACTTTGTCATGGAGCTGGTGGCGGGATCTCGATTACGGAGTACTGCGACCAGGCTCGGCTGGGGAACTCGCGAGCGTCTGGCTCTGTTCTGTGATGTATGCGATGCCGTTCAGCACGCGCATCAAAAAGGGATTATCCATCGCGATATCAAGCCATCGAATGTGATGGTAACACAGATCAGCGGTAGGCCTGTCATTAAGGTCATCGATTTTGGATTGGCGAAGGCCGCCAGCGGACAACCGTTGACCGAAAAGAGCGTCTACACGGGTTTCATGAAGTTACTGGGAACGCCAAGCTACATGAGCCCGGAACAAGCTGGCTTGAGCGGATTGGATGTCGACACGCGGTCCGATGTCTACAGCTTGGGCGTACTACTTTATGAAATGCTCACCGGGACAACGCCGATTGTGCGAAGCAAGCTGGAGAGCTACGACTATGAGACTGTATGTCGTGTGATCCGCGAAGTTGAGACCCCTAAACCGTCTGTGCGGGTGAGCACACTACACAATGCCCAACGGTCGACGGTTGCTGAGCATCGTCGGGTCAGCCCCGATGGGTTACGCAGGCTTCTGCGGGGTGATCTCGATCGCGTCGCGATGAAGGCACTGCAAAAAGACCGCCAGCAGCGATATCAGACGGCAAATGAGTTTTCGGATGATGTCCGTCGCTTTATGGCCGACAAGCCGGTGAAGGCCGTGGGCCCGAGTCCGCTGTATTTGGCGCGGAAGTACGCCCAGCGACATCGCGTATTCATCGCAGTGGCGAGTGGATTTACCTTGTTGCTGGTCGTCGCCACGCTCGTTAGCTCGGCGCTGGCCGTCAGGGCGAGTCGGGCCGAAGGTCGTGCCCTAGCGGCCATGGCACAGGCGGGGCGCGAAGCGAATTTGGCTCGACAAGAACAGACCAAGGCCGAACAAGCCCGCGAGGCCGTTGAGGCCTCCAAACGACGTCTGCGACGGATCAACTACGCCCGGGAACTGAATCTTGCAGCAAACGAATTGGACCGCGGCAACCTCTTAGCCGCTCGAGAGTTATTGAATCGGCAACGCCCAGAGAACCGACCGGCAGGCCAGGCCGATGTCGAAGACCTACGATCGTGGGAGTGGCGGTACCTTTGGCAACTTTGCCTGGACAATGCTTACGAGGTCTTATTGGAGTCGAAGGGTCGCGAAGTTACAGGGCTGTCGGTATCCCACACCGGACGCTACCTGGCGGCCAGTTGCGGAGATCATATCTTTGTCCGTGACCTGATCGACGACGTTCCCGTCGCAGATTTTCCGGGGAGTCACGCGATATTCTCGCCCACGGAAACGCTCTTGGCCTATTGGGCTCCAAACATCGACGACAAGCGTGAGGGAAGTTTTCGACTTTGGGACGCGACGTCGATGCAGGTCGTCAATAACGCGCTATTGAATACGGGGGCGGCATTCGCGGTGTGGGTTTTTCGGCCGACGGGCGCACCTTGGTCGTCGCAACTGCAAATTGGAATCTGCGCCACGCAAGCCAATTGATCCTGGTGGAGGTCGCGACGAGCAATCTCATCAATGCGTTTGCAGCCCGCAAATGGTTCCGGGCGAAGGGTACCCATTCGCAATGGCCGGCGACATGAGTTTGGTCGCACATGGATCCGGGACCGCCCGCAACAGCTTCGTTCGCGTCGTTGACCCTCAGACCGGCGATGAGTTGTGGCGATCGACTTCGGCTCCGATAGGGGAATGGATCGAATGTCTGGCAATTTCTCCCAACAATCGACTGCTGGTGATCGGCCATGGGTGGGCCCAACCGACACTGGAGGTCTGGGACATTGATAAACGTTCAAAAGTCGCTCAGCTGGTGGGTCATATGGCTTACGTCCGTGACGTCGTATTCGCGGATCAGCATACACTCGTTTCCTGCATGCCGACCAAACCGTGCGAGTCTGGGATCTGGAAGACGTGGCCCACATTCCATCACCTCAAGTCTATCGCGGACACAAAAGTCAAGTTGGGCATGTTGCCGTGCTGCCAACGGGTGAAATCATTAGCGGCAGCGCATCCGGTCGCATTTTTAAATGGGATGTGACCGCCACGCGAGATTGGCGGTCGCCTCGATTTCGCTTTGACAGTCAGAATATGAAATGGCGAATCAAGCCCGATCAATCTGCGCGAATTGGCTGTGACGAAGAGGGTGTGGTGTCGGAATGGACCGGCGACCAATACGATCGGCCGCGTGAATTGTTTCAATTGGGTCCAGGATTCTACCGCGGTTCCCTATCTCTCGACGCCAGCAAGCTCGCCGTGGGCTACCAGGATGGAAAAGTCGAGCTTTGGGATATCGAACGTCAGGAAAGGATTCGCTCGCTGGACTTGGGTGGCGGTGCGTTGTTGCCCGATCAGTTTTATGCCAACGATCAGATCGTCGAGGTGATGAGTGAAGGCTATTGGGGTTCGAAGTTCCTCTGGGACATCCGACGTAACCGCAAGATGTTTGATTGGTCTCATACCGACAACTTGATTTCCCTGGACGGTACGGTGGGCGTGTCGTTTTACGACGGCCAGATCGAAATGACGGATTTCAGCGGTGCGGCCCCTGCAACACTCCCTGAACACTGGAGTAAGAGTTTTCCCTTCGGTCGTGTCGCGATCTCCCCCAACGGTCGTCTCCTTGGAACCGTGGATCCCTCGCGAACGGTGCAGATTTTCGACTTGCAGCAGCGCAAACGCGTCATGCAGATGGGCACTGGATTTCTGGTCGGCCCCAGCTCCGTCTACTTCTCACCAGACAACCGACGGATCATTGCGGGAGGCGTCTCTCCCTACAGCATCATCATGTTCGATACGGAAAGCCACCAGCGAGTGATAACGCTGGAATCGGTTGGCGATACTCGGCGTTGGGCCAGGTTCTCGCCAGACGGCAACATCGTCTACGCTCAAGATGAAGCCGATATCGTCTATGGCTGGCGAGCCCCTTCTTGGGAAGAGATTCGCCGGTACGAGGAGACACATGGTGTCCAGTAACTCGTTGCAGAGCCGGCCGGTCACGACGATTTCGCGCATGCGCTGAGATGACGGGATCGCTTTCCATCGGCGCGTTTCATTGGCTGCTGTACGCCGAGTGCTCAGTACGTCCGCGGTAGCCGTGATGGCCCTGAGACGGGTTGAGATACGTTTCTCTCTGGATGCGCCCCCTGGTAACACGGACGTTCACGATCGCCATTCGTTGAAAGCGAGTTCGCCGTGTCATGCGGCGCGGAGCCTCGTCCTGCTTGCTTTCTCGCGTACCCGATAGAGTCCATCGCATGACTTTTTTCTGGCGACGGAGAATTCGACTCCAGCGATCTGATCGCGCCTTCAGTGACGGTAGCTACGAAGCGGGCACCCGCGCGACCATATCGGCCGTTCCCGAACCATCGACCTGGCTGCTCGCCCTATTCTGCTCTGCGCCCTTTGCGATCTCCGCGTTGAAAACAAAACGCCGAGGACGCTGAGTACGTAGAGGGACGGCAAATCACCTGTGTGCGCGAACCGCACCCAGCCCACGCTCATCGTCTGCGCTGATTCATGCAAGATGACGTAACGACGACAACTTTGTTTCTTATCTTAGGATAGCAACCATTACTTTGGGAGTATCACCATGCTCAAGCGAACATCACGACTCACTCAGCGACGCATCCAATTGGAAAGTCTCGAACATCGGCAACTCCTGTCGGTCAACGTCGGCGAACTGGACACCGTCGAACAACCCGCTTTGATCGGCGATGCCAATCTGGATGGGCATTTCGATTCGGCGGACCTCGTCCAAGTACTGGACGCCGGTGAATACGAAGACGGTATCGCTGAAAATTCTGACTTCGCAGAAGGCGACTGGAACGGCGATGGGGAGTTCGACAGCAACGACTTGGTGATCGCTTCCAGTCGGGAGCGTACGAGGATGCCGCGGCATCAGCCAGCAAAGCGGTGGTCAAGCGTGACGTGCAGGAATGGTTGGATGCGCAGGGAACTCTATTGCCACTTAATCCCTTACTGCCCGAATCACCGCGGGGCTTCTTCTTCAACAACAACCCCGACATTAACGGTGACGGTGTCGACGACGGCCAGCGATATATCATGTTCTTCGATTGGGCCGGCATGTTGGGAAGGTCCACATCCTACGGCGGACAGTTCGGACCGGAAGCGATCACCGGCAAGGTCACCGAGCGGCCGCTTGGTAACGGCAAGTCCGAAGTTACGGCATCGGTTCATACTACGACGCACTGATTTGGGTCACCACCTGGTTTAAGGATCCCGCGAATGAAACGAGTAATCCGGGTCAATGGCTGCGGCAGGATGGACCGACGGTATTCGGTCACCGTGAAACGGAGCTGCTGGCCGATCCAAGTTTGGAGGCCGCCCAGGCCGATATTCATTTCACGGCTAAGTTCGTGATCGACGAAGGACTCGCCGTTGCCGGACATCGTTGCGGCGTCGAACGCGACAATCAGTTGTTGTCTTTCCAACTCGTCCTGAACGCCGAGGGGCCATTGACTGATGCCTTTGGCGTGCCGGACGGTACCACGGGTCGACTTACTTGGGGCAAGCCGGGGCGCTGGTTGGACGGCAGCTCGCCGGCCAATCCGAACGCCGACAACGGGGCCTATAGCATGTATTCCAATGACGAGTTCCACTTGGGACCAATTGGGCGACGATGATCATCGTCTGACTTTGAGATGTGAACCACAGGCTCCGAATTCTCTGCACCCGCTGCCCTGGCAGCCATTGCAACGAGCCGGAGCCTGTCGATCTCCACGCATAGCGGCGGCAGTGTCAAGACAGGTTGACTTTGCCCTGATTTGCAGTCAAGGTATTCAGCAGCGTTCTGGGGTCCTTCGGGCTGGGTGACTCACTATTCCGCTAGAGTTTCCGGCCGCGCGGCGAGGAAGCTGTCACTGCAAATCCCGGCCGACTTGCGCCCAAGATGACGCCCAACCACGGCGAGGAGTGAGCACGATAGTGATTACCCATTTCTGGCCGACAACTTCGGCACATGGCATCTCGAATTTCTGTCCATTCTTCGCGCCGGAAACGCGTACACATAGGTTAGTCTAAACCGTCCCAGGCTGTCGGCTCGGGCGACACGCCAAAATTTTGTATCACCCATTCCAAGTCACCGGTGGAACCGTTTTGGACGAGTCATGGCTTCTGTGGAGTTTCGTGTTTGGCACATTTGGGCTCGCCTTTTTCGTCTACGGAAGGAAGCAGGCCGCTGTGGTCCCGCTCGTTTGCGGATTGGTTCTTATGATCTTCCCCTACTTTGTTTCCAACACGATGCTACTGGTTGCGATTGGGAGCTTGCTCATCGTTGTTCCCTACTTTGTCCGACTCTGAGCGATACAGCGAGTGACGATTTCATCGTCCAAATGGCTGTCGCCCAGATACATGCCGGCCAGATCATTACACGCAAAAAGCTCACGACGGTCGCTGAGCGCTGCAAGCTTCTTCACGTCGTACACTACTCACGACCTAACACCAGGCCTAATGGATCCCCATGAGCTCACACATATCACGCCGAAGGTTTGTCCAAGCCGCCGCAGCCGCTGGTGTCAGCTTGCCGACGATTCTCAGATCGACCGTATTAGCCGATTCGCCCAACAGTCGGCTCAATTTTGCCTGCATCGGAGTGGGCGGCCAAATGCGAGGCTATCTGGTTCCAGAGCTGTCCAAGATTGATCAGCAGATCGTCGCGATCTGTGATGTCGACCAACGCCAATTGGATAGCGCGAAGCAGATTCCGGCGCTGGCCCAGGCTCGAACGTATCATGACTACCGCGAGTTGCTCGATCGAGAGCGTGACATCGACGCGGTCATTGTCGCCACGCCGGACCATTGGCATGTCACGATCTGTAAAGCGGCACTCGCCAGCGGCAAGCATGTTTATTGCGAGAAGCCGCTGGCGCATTCGGTGGCCGAATGCCACGAGCTGCTGGAAGCTGCACGGGCGCGACCCGAGCTGGCGACGCAAACCGGCAATCAAGGCTGCTCGACGGAAGGTTTTCGCCGCAGTTTTGAAGTCATTCAGGCCGGGTTGCTGGGCGACGTTAGCGAAGTCCACGTTTGGCATCCGGCTCACAGCTGGCCCAGTGGCACGAATCGTCCTGCCACCGCCGACCCGATCCCCACAGGCCTCGATTGGGATTTTTGGCTCGGCACCGCGCCGCCGCGTCCTTACCACGACGAAATCTATCATCCCGGCAAGTGGCGAGGTTGGTACGACTTCGGCGGCGGATCGCTGGCAGATTTCTGCTGTCATGGGTTCCAACTTGCATATCGAGCGCTCGAACTCGACGCGCCAACTCGAATCGAAGCCACTGGCGAAGGGCTAGGGTACGAATCGTTCGCGACGCGTTGTCATGTGATATTTGATTTTGCAGGCAACGGTAAGCGCGGACCGGTCGAGCTGCACTTCTACTCGGGCGACAATAACTTGCCACCGGATGAAGTGACCGGCGGTGCGGTAGGCACGACCGGTTGCTTGCTGGTTGGCAGTGAGGGTGACTTGTCGGCGGGTTTGTGGAACACCGACTGCAACATTCGATGGAAAGGCGAACGCGAGTTCCGCGGTGCGGACGATCCGAGGCTGGCCGAATTGCCCAAGACGCAACCCCGGATTGACACTCAAGTTCTCAAATGGGACCCCCGTCGCGCGGCGAAGGGGCAACGTCCGCGCTGGAGCAAAGTGAACAACTCGCACATGTTCGAGTGGGTATTGGCTTGTGCCGGAGATACGAAAGCGTATTCGCCGTTCGAGGTAGGCGCGAATCACCGAGATCGGAATGCTGGGCGTCTTGGCACTACGGATGCAGCAACCAATCGAGTGGGACGCGGAGAAGCGTGAGGCGATCGGACTGCCCGAAGCCGCCGCACTAATCGCCCCTCAACCCTCGACCAACCGATGGAGTCCCACATCATGATGTCTATCCGCTCATTCCCTCGCCGCCTTTCTGCGACGACCGGATTACGGGGCATTGCGGCCTGCTTGTTTTTATCGGTTTCTGCCCTGGCACAGCAACTGCCCTACGACATCTCACCGCCAGCCGAACCGCCGTACTTTCGAATTCGATACGACGCTTCACAGATCGACGGTGAACTTTCCTTTCCGGTGCAGTACACGATCTGGATTCCACCCAACGCAGCCGTACTGCGAGGCGTCGTCGTGCACCAGCACGGTTGTGGTGAGGGGTCGTGCAAGTCCGGCTTGACCGGCGCCTACGACCTTCACTGGCAGGCGCTCGCCGCGAAACACGATTGTGCATTGCTCGCGCCTGCTTACGAACAGCCGGAGAAGGCGGATTGCCAGCGGTGGTGCGATCCGCGGAACGGCTCGGACCAGGCCTTCCAGCGCGGTCTGGCGGACTTGGGCGATGCCTCCGGTCATCCCGAGCTGGCACACGTCGCGTGGGCGTTGTGGGGACACAGTGGCGGTGGGCATTGGGCGGGTGGAATGGTTATGCTGCATCCCGATCGGATCGTTGCCGCTTGGTTGCGATCCGGTGTGCCGTTGTTGGAAGCGAATGCGGCCCGGCCATCGATCAGGACACACGTGCTGCCCCAGGGCGCATTGCAAGTACCGATCATGTGCAATCTGGGAGTGAACGAAGGCGTCGCAAAACCGCATGGACAGTTTGCGGGCGTTTGGCCGGCCAATCAAACGTTTTTCCGAGAGCTGAGGTCGCGCGGCGGTTTGATTGGTGTCGCGATCGATCCACTGACGAGTCACGAATGCGGCAATCAACGCTACCTGGCGATCCCTTGGCTCGATGCCTGCCTGACGGCGCGACTTCCCAACGCGCCGGGCGAATCGCTCCGCCCCATGCCAACGACCGACGTCTGGCTCACCCCACAGCTGACCGGCAATGAGGCCGTGCCGGCGTCCGAGTTTCCCGGCGATCCACTCACCGCCGGCTGGTTGCCGGACGCCACCATCGCGTTAGCTTGGATGCAGTACGTAAGTGATACGAATGTGCAGGATGCAACCGCTCCCGCGGCACCCCACGATGTCTTTCTGGAGCGCAACGTACTTCGTTGGCGGTGCACGGCGGATCTACAGAGTGGGCTATCGCACTTCGTGATCGAGCGTGACGGCCAGATACTCGCGTGTTCCCGAGCAAGGAAAGAATCCCTATGGACGGCCCGTGTTTCAGAATCTGCAATACAGCGATACGCCAACGCAGCCGCTTATGGAAATGAGCTACGTGGACGCCAACGCCATCGTGGGAGCCGTACACCGCTATGTTATTCGAGCGGTCAACACGGTAGGACTTGCTTCGCAGGGCACACCAGCCGCATTGCCGTAGAGGCTCAGGGAACGTAGGTGCTCATCACGTCGTCCACCTCATCCGCTGCCAACGTCGATTCCGGATCGATGCTCGGGCGTTCCGCGGTGGTTGGCTCCACCAGCTCCCAGTCTTCGAGGTATTCACCGTCTGCATAACGACCGGTCCGCAGTGCCTTTAGCAGGTCGCTCGAGTCCACGACGCCGTCGGCATTGAAATCTCCGTCACGCCAGCTCGCAGCCTGGCCCGTCTCGTACTTGCCAGCCTGCAAGATAGCCATCAGGTCCGATTCATCAAAGCTCCCGTCCTCGTTCGCGTCACCCGCTCAGCCGCAAATCGTTCCACGTACGTACGCCTCCGTCCACCAGGTAAGCGGCGGCGGCGTCTGAAATCGCGCCGTTGATGATGGCGTCATTCGCTTCGATGCCATCTAACAAGTCGCTACCTGCTCCACCAATCAACACGTCGCGTCGTGATCCGCCAAACACACGGTCGTTGCCATCGCCGCCAAGGATCACATTGCCGCCAGAACCGCCCTGCAGGAGATCATCTCCGGCGCCTCCGTCGATCAGCGTTTCGACATTTACATTCTGACCGACCAGGATTTGGTCATTTCCATCGCAGGCGAAGATCTCGATTCGGCTGACATCTTGTTTGGCAAACTCGACAGTCGAGCGCCCGGTGGTTTCGGCACTTAGGTCACCGGTGACTCGAATCAGCGTATCATCCGCGACACTCCGCACATCAATCATATCGGCGTTAACAGAGCCCACGATCTGCAGCGCGCCATGTTCGGTCAGCCGTAGACCGTTCACGAAAGCCGTCACGGTCTTGGACACGCTGTGACCGTCGTTGTCATCCAGCGTCACGACAATCTCGAATCGGCCGCCTGTTGCAAAGCTGTGACTGAATCCAAAGCTGCCGCGGCCTTGCTCGTCGGTTTCCAAATCGGTAGCAATGTACTGACTGCCATCACCCCAGTCGATCGTGATCGAATGCCGATCGTTTACACCGGGATCGGAATAGTCGCCCTTTAACGTCACCACGCGATCGACGGGTCCATCGCCGGTATGGGATGTGTTGGCGGTCAGTTCCCCAATCACTGGGGGCAAGTTTGATACTTGGATCTCACCCGTCCAATTAAATGCTCCACCAGAAGCGGTATGACCACTTATCATGTGCACGAACGTGCTGGCGTTTTGCGGATTGTCGAGATACATCCGCCGGATCTCGATGCGGTCAGTACCGGGGGCAAAAGTCGCGGGGTCAAGTCGAGCGGTGAGCCGTCACCCCAGTCGATCGATTCAATCGTGAATCCTTCATCGACGCCAGGTCCGGCGACCGAGAGCTTGTGCACTCCTTCTTCACTTTCGTTGATGGGAGCGGCGGTCATCAGCGCGGTGGTCTTGAACGCATCGGCCGTATTGAGATTGTTACTCCCCTCGACTTTACCTTGATCGCTGGTTTTGATCAGCCCCCAAAGGTTCCAGATCGCGCGGGACTTCGACGTGGCACTAGCACCACGGCTTTGAGAGCCGGTGATCTTCGCACCGCTCTGGCCCTGGTCGATGTCCGCCGCCACAAGATTCGTGCCGTTCCCCTTTCTGACACCCTGATTAATGATCCGCGGACCACCATCCAGCTGCGCCTTGGCGTCGCTAGTCGCGACGGCGATGAAGCCATTGGCCTCGGAAGTGGCCGTGGCGTCGAGTCTTTCGAAGTCATACGTCGCGCTAATCGTGGGCGGATTGGTAAACGCCAGCACGGCGTTCTGTCCCAACTGGACGGTGGCCGTCGCGTTGACCTCCGCGTCCGCGACTGCTCGTTGGCCATTCCCTACACCCAAGCTCTTTCCCGTTGCCGAGGCGGTGACGCTCTCCGGTCGAAACGCCGACGTGATGGAGATATTGTCGGCCGTAAGTGTCGCTCCGCTTTCGACCACCGTCGTCGTCGGTGCGGCATTTGCCCCATCGTTGACATAGGCAGTGGCGGTTGGTGAGGGAACGGCCACAAAACCGCCTGCCTTGCCGTTGGCATCCGAACTCATTTGCACCTGACCGTCCGATACGATGTTGATTGTGGCCGCATCAACATTGGCGTTTCCGCCTACCGTGGCCGTCGTTTTCGGGGAACTCTGCACGGTAGGTGCCGCGACAACCACGTCCGCGAGCAAACCGACTGATCCAATCGTAGCCGTACCACTAGCCCGGATTATTCACGGGTTGTGGCTGCGGCGCGTGATGGCAGGCGGCGGGGAGATTCCGGGGGGAGTTTGGCGGATCGGCTGTCGGACTCGCGAAGTTCCCTCTTCCCCCCACCGGCTGGCATTCGGCGAGGTGATGTTTTTTGGGTTGTCAGCCCAGTCTATGCCGAAGAAGTCGCGGGCGGGCAGAAGACCTGGATGGCACGAATCACTTTGAAATAATGTTCGAAGTAGGGCCAACCTTGCGGGATGAGAACACGAACGCGTCGTGTCGAGGCGACGATTCGTGCCGCGACTTTGATGAACCGCAACCTCCAAGTACAAGCGTGCCCTTCACCCAGCGGGTCCATCTGGCGACGACGATTGAAGTAGCGACGCTTTTGCTTCGGCGTACGAGCGTCCAAAGGCATGTCCGGCTCAACACGATCGATGGCCGGAGCACCGGCCGTTGCACGGCGCATCGTTATCAAGAGGTTCGCTGCCAGGACGTGCATCATCATACGAAACGCATTGGCCATGTAGCGATGGTCGCTCAGTCGGTCCGCTGCCAATTCACATTTCAATTCCTTGTTACGGTTCTCACTTTCGCCTCGGTCCGCATAGGCATCGTAAGCACCTTGTGGACAAACTTCGGCACCTGCACGATTCGTCACGATAGCACGGCGATTGGTGCCTTGTGAATTCGCTTCACATTTGACGAGGACACCGCGGGCATGCGACCAGCTATCGGCTTGATATTCGAACCGCGTAAAAAGACGCTGCGGTTGCTGCGACTCTTCATACTGATTGACGGCAGTTTCCAGCAGCTCCGCAGTGGTTCGCTGCAACCTCGGGTTCATGGCCAGTCCGATACTGAACTCCACGCGAAGTTCTTCCAGAGCTTCATACATCCCGGGAGTGGCAAATCCCGAATCACACCGCACGAGAATACGAACGTCGGGAAAACGTTCGCGCAGACGATGGATGACGCGACGCAGATCCGTGGCGGTACCCAGTAACGCGCGGGCTGTGCCGAAGAGCAAAACAGGCAAAACAATCAAGTCATTCTCGGCACAGGTGATGACACGGACTTGGTACTGATACTGATCGTAAAAGCCGTGAAACAATGTCAACTGTTGATTGCCGTGAGTCGGATCATCGAACAAATCTACGTCCAACGTAAGCTGACTGGGAGCCGCCGAAAACGATTCGATGAATCGATCGATGAACCAATCCTCCATGCGTAGCAAGTCGGTAGCGGTCACCGCATTCTCCAGCCGCGAAATCGTCGGTTGGCTCGCCAGGTCCATCTCGTCGGGTAAGCGTTCCGCAATCAGTTTGAAGACCGGATCCGATCGCAGAGAATCGTGGTCATTCTGATCTTCATACCCGGCGAGAATCCCGTAGAGCGCTGACGCACCATACTCAGAACCGAATGCGTGCAACCGTTCCTGCGATCCTTCATGCAGGACGCGAACGATTCTGACCAAGCCAGTTTTCGGTCCAACTCGAAAAACGGAAGCAGCCCCGCATCCGACGAAAGCTGCTCTTCAACTTGCTCCACTTGAACCGGGATTCCGTCCACAAACCCTATCGTCAACTGTGCCGCAGACTGTATACTCACGACTGGCCTCCTTGGTCGGATCGAAGTGTTTGGTTTGCAACAACTTAGATCTCCGAGAGGCCGTTTTTATTCCCGTGCCCATGAATAATCCGGGTTAGGGTGCAGCGACCATGGTTTCATCGTGATGCCTGTCGAATTTGAGGGATTGTGAATGCAAGGGTTTGGTCATTCTCAATGATCGTGGCGAATCCATTGCCGAGCTACTGCGACTCGGTGGATGTGCCGTGCGTATGGTTTCTTGCTCTGAAGTGAGGTTCATTGCGTAATGCGCTGCGATGATCGCGCGGCAACGTGTCGGGTTCCGAGATGACGGAAAGGATCGTGTCGCCAGCAAATATCGTGTCGGTATCGTGGAGCACCGCTTGGTCAATCCGACAACTGTTGACCCAGGTGCCGTTGCTGCTGGAAAGATCACGAATGATCCAAGCGCCGCCTTGCTCTTCCAATACGAAGTGCTGTCGCGAGATGCGTGGATCCATGATCGTGAAGTCACACGTGCCACAGCGTCCGACAACGAGGCGACTTTTCTGCCCAAGCAAAAACGTGCGGCCTTGATTAGGTCCATTGACAATCTCGAGTTTCCTCATGGAAGTGATGTCAGCTCGTAGTGGTTCAGCCCGTACCGCAGCCAAATGGGGTACCAGACCAGCTCAACATCGAAGTCGCTAGAGCGACATTCCAAAACCATATTTCGGGAGGGCGAGGCTTCTGCCGAGCTGAAGATTTCGAGAAAATGCGGCTCGGCCGGAGCCTCGCCTTCACGGTTTAGAATCTGCTTCTAGAAACTTTCACGCGAATTTTCACTACCCGGAAAAGATGGCGAGCTGGTACCGGCACAATGAAGACACTGCCGAAGAACGTGCCAGCGCGGACAGAAAAATGAAAAAATCCATGAGACCGGCGGTCCGCCGTCAAGAAACGTGGAAGCCACGGTAGCGTGACAAGCACGGCGGGGCTGTTAGGGAATCTTTGCGACCCCTTCGTAGCCGCCGGTCGACTACGGGGTGATTTCCGCTAGGGGGAGCCAGCTGGGGATTGTAAAACGGTCACCGAGCCAGTCAGTTCGTCATAGGCTGGGCCCGCATCCCAGATCGCTACCGTTCCCCCCGAGTCCCCCGCGGCCAGTCGCTGTCCAGTGGAACTCCATGCCACACACCAGACGCCACCGGTCGAATCGCGCATCGTCAACGCTTGTTTACCGCTGGTGGGGTCCCACAACTTGACACTCCCGTCGCGGCTTCCCGAGACAATTCGCGACCCGTCCGGACTCCAACTAACACTCCACACGGCGCCATGGTGGCCCAAGTACGTGCCGATGTTGGCACCCGTCGCAAGATCCCAGACTTTCACCGTCTCGTCGCGGCTACCTGAGACCAGTTGTTGACCGTCGTGCCTCCAAGCGACGCCGACAACATCGTCCTGATGTCCTGTTCAGTCGCTGGATCAGTTGATAAGTCTGGGCATCCCAAATCTTGATCTCCTCGTCCGCACCTGCACTGGCCAATCGATCACCCTGAGGGCTCCAACGGACCGTATGGCCAAACGGAACGTGGCCTTCCAGTCGTTGTGCGATCTGGCCCGTCGAGGTTTGCCAAATATGAATTGTGGATCCCGTACCGATGGTGGCAAGATACAACCCGTCTGGACTCCAATCAAGTTCCAGAACTTCCGTACTGGGTTCGCGTAGGTGCTGTAGCTTGCGTCCAGTACTCGCGTCCCAAATGATGACTCCGTCTGCACCGCCCGAGGCCAACTGCGTTCCATCCGGACTCCAACTGAACGCATGCACCCAGGTTTCGTGTCCTGTCAGTTCTTGCTGTTGTTCTCCGCCTGGCAGTCGCCAGAGTCGGATCGACCCGTCATTGCTGGCGGATGCCAACACCGTCCCCTGGGGATTCCAGCGCACGGTGTGCACTCGTTCGCGGTGACCAGAAAGCACGAGCGCATGTCGTCGGCTAGTCGCCAGATGCGAGCAGACCCCTCAATGCTGCTCGACAATAGCTGTTTATCATCAGGGCTCCACTTGACGTCGTATACCTCATCGGTATGTCCGTGGAAGCTCCGCACGCAGCGGCCCGCCGCCACGTCCCAGACGCGACACGTGCGATCGGAACTGGCCGATGCCAGGTGCGTTCCGTTGTGATTCCACGCGAACGAACGAACCTCGCCGTAGTGACCCACCAGGCGTTCGATGCGATTGCCCGATGCGGCATCCCAGACAAAAATGGTGCCAGCGTCATCGCTCGTCAACCACTGTGTGATCGTCTGACCATCACTTGCCCATTTGACGAACCGTGCCGAAAGATCTTGGACGACTCTGCCACTTTCCACATCGCAAATCCGCAGTTGTTGACGCCACCAGTTGCCGCAAGCGATTTGCCTACCGTCTGGGCTCCACTGCAACACGTTAATCGGCTCTGTTCCGCCGACAATTTCGGTCGCAGCAGACAATTGGTTATTCGAACCCACATACAGCCGATCGCCAGCACCGCAGGCCACCTGAATGCCAGCCGGATGCCAGGCGATCACGTCGATACGTTGGCCCGTTTCGAAACCGCCGACCGCGTCTCCTGTACTCGCATCCAGAATCGTCAGTCGATTGTCGGTCCCACCGGCGGCAATCTGCGAGCCATCGGGTGACCAGGCCACGGATCGACAACTGATATGGTCCCAAAACTGGAGTCGTTCCCCGGATTCCGCTTCCCAGATACTCATTCCCACGTGCTCATGAACCAGTGCGACGCGCGTCCCATCTGGGCTCCAACTACCGCACATTTCACCGGACGAATGCGGCGCAGAAGGCAGCACAAGTCCCTCGTTCATGCACAGCGATCTCAGGTAGAACCATTCCCAGCCCCGTTGGTCAATGGTCGCTACGGTTGGTCGCCAACGTTGGGTAACAGGAAAGATCTGACGGGTGCCGCCAGGCGCATTAGCCGCTTGTCCGGCAAGATTCATCTCGGCAAAATACAAGGTTCGCTGCAACTGATCGCCGCGTGCCTCGGCGATGGCCTGAGCGTGCTGCGCTTCCACACCCGCATCCATGGCTTCGCTGCGCAATTTCGCTTCGCGAACAATCCCGATCGTCGAACCGACGGCCACCAGGACCAGCATCATGGCCACGCCGCCAGCGAGGCGGCCAAGCCTCTGTTGCGACGGCCCCAGGCGCGAGTAGTTCCAGCGGAGAATGGTGGCGCGCTTGAATTGGCTGGTCATCGAGAAAACGCTGCAGATCATTCGCCAATTCGGCTGCCGTATGATATCGGCCCGAGGGAACTTTATCGATTGCCATGTGAATTATGGTAGCGAGGTCACGCGGGATTCCGGGTGCCACCTTCGACAATCGCAGCGGCTGGCAGTTGGCGATTTCGTCGATCAGCGCAGACGATCGGAAGCTCCAAAAGCCGGTTGCAGAGTGATCAGTTCGTAGAGCGTGATTCCCAGAGAGTAGATGTCAGCATGGACATCGCATTCCCCGCGAAAACGTTCGGGCGCCATGTAACGCAGCGTCCCCAGGAATTCACCCGTCTGAGTCAGCTCCTCGTCGTCCGTTTTGGCCAGTCCAAAGTCGGTTAGCCAGATCACACCGCAACCATCGAGTATAAGATTTGAGGGTTTTATGTCACGATGGATAACACCTCGTTGATGAGCGTAGCTGATCGCATCGGCAGCCTGCCATCCGAGCCGGGCAATCTCAAAATAGCGTGATTCGCGATTCCGAACAGTTGTGCCTGGCTTCGCTGTGGAATCTTCCCGATTTGACTTGACCATTGCTGATGTCGGAGCGAGTGCGAGCTAGCGTCTCCCGATGGCGACGGACCCACGGGGTGAGTGGTGCATGGATATCGCTTGCCCCGCGCAAAGCAGGGATAACTTGGTCAAGACTTCGTCCAACAATCAGTTGCATCGCCAGAAAAAAGTATCCGTTTTCGGTACCGACCTCGTAGAGCGGCACGATGTTCGTATGATGCAACTTGGCGATCGCCCTCGCTTCGCGTTGAAATCGGTTCAGCGCTCGCTGGTCGTGTGCGAGTCGTTGGGAGAGCACTTTCAGTGCCACCGGGCGATCAAGATCTTGGCGATGCGCTTTGTAGACGACTCCCATCCCACCCTGTCCGATCCGGCGAATCAGGCGATATCCTCCGATTTCGTCCGGCGGCGGAGCGGCCAAACGAGGTTCCTCACGAGTCGAGGACTTGGCGTCCTCCAAGATCATCAGGGTGGGAAACAGTTCACCGATTGGCCCGGCAAGATCTGGGTGCAGCCGGCAGTACTCAGAAACGGACGGCGACTCACCGGCCTGCAGTCGACAGAGAAACTCGTCGGCCAGTTCATCGATCAGATCAGGGGCAGAGGAGTCGTCATGCGGTACCTCGTTCACAGACTTGGGTCCCTTGCGAATTTAATTATCCGGTCAGATGGCGGAATCAGTGGCCATGACTTGATGTAGGCGTTTAAGTGCCTTCGTGTATCGCTTCAAGACTCCGGATCGGGTTAATCCCAGCACCATCGCCGTCTCCTCGGTCGACAGCTCTTCGAAGTGGCGTAACGCCAGCACTTCCCGGTCGTGTTCCTCCATCGCATCAAGTGCCATCGTCAATCGTTGATGCATTTCTTCGCGAAGCAGGTTGCGATCGACTGAAGTAAACTGGCCAGCCAAATGCGAGGCCAGGAAGACGCTGCTGGCCTCAGGCGTCGTATGAGAGTGCAGCGGAATCTCGCGATTCACGTCGCGTTTGGCCGCGCCGAGATGACGTCGATGGAGCTTGGCAAGTCGCTCACCCGTGATCATTCGCAACCAGAGGAAGAATGGTAAGTCATTCCCCGGACAGTACGCAGGCAACCGTCGGGCTAGTTCGACGTACGATTCCTGCAGAACGTCAGAGGCATCGCAGCGAGGCGCAGGGCACATCCATCCGCAATTCGATCATTCGATGTAGCCGCGGACGATAACGCTGAAAGAGGCTGGCCAAAGCTCGCTGATTTCCGTCGCCTGCGGCGAGCAGCGGCGCAGTTCCTGTGTGCCAGATGCCACTATACGAAACTCCCAGGACGTCAACGGTCATGAAGGGAAAGCCTGATAGAACCTTCGTACCCCTACTACGATACGATAATCAACGCCGAACGACCGGTCCAGCGATCCGCGGGTCAACGAGCAGCGATAGCGTCACAACAATCCTCGCGCAGCCCGCCAGATAATGTTCATATACAGTGACTCGACGTGGAATGTTTTCTGTGCAGAAGTACTAGGCGAGCAGGCCAGTGCAAAAATCCGCCTTTGTCACCCTCGCCCTCCCGAGTGGTTTTGAAATGCGCTCTACCCTTAAACAGCATTATCCCTGCCTCCGATTTTGTAGACCGGGCAGAGTTACAGCTTAAGAAGTCGCCGGAAACGGAGGCAGAGTTGAGCGCTCGGAGGCCTCGGTCAGACGAGCGTCGCATCTTGTGCGAAGGACCGGCTGAAGGCGTCTTCACGAAGTGTCAATTCGTTCCGTGAAAAACTTTGATTGGTAAGGTCCCTGGCGAGGTTGGTGGGAAAACACTGTACTGGCTCGGTAGGCAAGGAGCCCAAATCTGGCTGCACCTGAACAGGATAGAATCGCTTTTGGTTGCGATAGGAGTACGTCGTTAGCACGCGGCAGTCATCATCAAAGACGTGTTTGACGTTGGTCGCCATGGTCAACAACTTCGCCAGCACATTGATGTTGAATGCCTGCCAAGTTTCCAAAGATCCCGTTACTTCCACATTCACGTGTACCAGCGGCGGATGTTGTTGCTGGACGCGACGGTGACGGTGTTCCATGATGACACGTCGAGCTACGCCAGGCGCCTCCAGGTCGTTGCCTCTTCCCGGTTTGACCAGCACCAGCGTGTTCCGTTGTTCGAGCTCAAACCCCTCACCGTATGCCACCATGTTCTCGGCGTGTTGCAATACCAATGTCCGTTGGACTTCGTCGTTCTCGAGCGTTCGTAGCCGCCGCCGCTCGTGCAACGTGTACGCGACGTTCCAAACAGTTTGGTACGCCAACGGTGCCGTTAGTTCAGTCGGCAGCCCGGTTACGGAATGCAGCAAACTTAATACGGTTTCCAGCAACCGCGGATCGAATACCACGTTGTTTCGCGAACGATTTACGACGATTCGCCGCATTTCATTAACCAAGTAAGATTCCATCGCCACCATCGCCTGAGTGTCGTGAAACATCGGCATACCGTACCAGCCATCACGGCTTCCGGCGAATGGCCATCCAATAAGATATTTGCTTCGCGATCGTCCAGCGGCTGGTTCAAAAAGTCTGGATGAAATGCATGTTGCGGTTCGTTCAAAGGCATTTTCGGAGTATTCAATCGCTGAATCAGTTTGGCCGTGTCCAGCTCGTGTCCGTCGGCAAAAACGAGTCTCAGCGAATGATCGTCCGTGTTGGTCATACCATGCATGACGAACAATTCGGCCGGGCGATACAGTGCACGGATCTGTGCCGCCTGTTGTTGAACCGTGGCAAACGCACGGTCGTTATCTTGATTGTGGGCCGCGCATCCGCGACCCATCACTCCATAATGCCCCAATGCGTAAAACAGTGCCGGGCAGCCCGGCGTATGACTTGCGGCGTCCAAGATTACCGCGTGCAATCGATCCCAGAAGCGGCTATTGTTCGGCGACAGGTCGACGTTGGTCCCTTCCGTCCGAATATAGGTGATGGTTGTCGGCGGATACCCTTTCTCGTCACTTGTATGCACTCGGCCGTCGATGCACTTGCTGACAAACGGGCGCGGAGCCGCCGCCAGGAAGTAGTCGAGACGTGAGTTGAGTCGATGCAACAGCAGGCTGGAACGCGCATTTCGACTGAGGTAACCAGCGAAGGCCTGGTTGGCAGCATGGCTGACCGTTGGTAATTCGCGATTGGATTCACTTGGGCACTCAATTGCCATTGCATCGTTCTTCCATAGATATTGTGACGGCTCAGGGAGAAAGAACCCGATTTTAATCGCCGGTTCGCCCTGGACGCAAATCTCTGTACACCTTTCGGCTTGATGCTGCGTCAATGGGGCGACGTACCCGGCGTGCTGGCGAATTGCCGACGATAATGTCTTCGTATTGACCGGAGGCGAAGACGGTGACGATGTCCGTAATATCGAGGACGCCGTGCAGGTTTGATTCACCGACGAACTCGGCCGGTTTGCCCAACAGCGTGATGGCAGAATTGTCCATACCGAAGACCAGCCGTCAGGATTGCGGTCCCAGGGAGCGGCCCAGCACCTGCGCACTATCCAGTATCGTCGCAGGCTTAATACCGCTGTTGAAGCTGACGCGATTGGGGCCCAATGTTACCAGAGTTAGAGGTCGTGTCGATATGCGGTCTCAGCGTTGTTTTCATGAAAAAGGGCGCGGAGATGAAGAGGACGAATGCCAGCTCACATCGACCGGGGCGAGAACTCGCGAGGCAACTTCTCGAATGTCTTGGCAAACAGCGGCGCTGACTACCAGTTACCGACGAGACGAATCGCGTAACCTTGCAGCAGGATGTCGTTGGAGAACGGCGCGTACACACCCTCGTGCTGGTCGTCCACAAAGAGTGCTCGGTTGTTGGCGTTGTACCAGCCACTCAACTCATAAACCGCTTGGACCGTGACCCAGCGATTTCGCCACGAAACGCCGAGGCCCATGTCGAGTACCGAAAGGAGATCGTTGTAGTCATCCGACATTTCGGCCATTAGCTGCGTGCCGCTCACGTTCGTCTCGAGACTCGATGTCGCGAAGCGCCCATGCATCAGGCTTCCGCCAAAGTTGCCAACAAGTCCGAATCCACCAGCCAATCGCCACTCAGCCGAAGATCCCAAACGCAAGCCAAACGCATTGATCGCTTGCTGTTGCTGCACAACTCCCTGCAAGAAATCTCGCCCGTCGTAGTTGAAGACCAAGTCCTGGGCAATTTCGGCCCAACGCACTCCTCCAAACACGTCGACTCGGCTGAATCGATTGGCAAAGCACGTGCGCGATACCATCACGTCGACGTACTGGAAATCCAGGGCTCCCTGGGCGGACGCTGTTTCGCCTTCTTGATTGCTGTCGGGATGCGTTCGTGTTGCAAACAACTGACCACTGCCCGTCGGACGATCAACTTGATCGAATCCCGAAAAATCAATCGACGCCATTTGCACCGATACGCCCCAGCCCGTGCGCGTTAAATATCCCACGCCGGCTCGGTAGCCTGCGGAGTCGTTGTATGCCAGACGCTGTATTGATCCGGTACCGAGCGCCAACGCGTTGCCGTAATCGAGTGCAGCGTAATCCGTTCCGCGCAGCCGCGGCGTGTACTGCAACAGATCGACACCCGCCTGCCAGCCGGGAACCACCAGATCACAATCGCCATACGACCGGTTGTCGGCTTGAGACGGCGAGTTCAGCACAAATGACGTGGTCTGTACTGGGGGAGTGGCGAACACCGAATCGCGCACAGGTGCCCCTTCCGCGACGACGTTCTCGGCCATCACTCGCGTCGCACAGCATAAACAGCTGATGAACGCAGCGGCTAACATCGAGTGGCGCAAGGTCATAGTCTGCGATTCCGTCGCCAAGGTCATTTTTGAGATGCGCGTAGTTGAATCGCCATCTCCGCCGCGAAATGCGCCACTCGGGAAAATGGCTGTAAGCGTTGATTCGACGGATCTCGACGGTCGCAAATACTAAAACCCGAATGACTTGTCGCACTCACGGCGGGCGGTCACTGCACAATCGGTAAAGTTTTAGCCAATTCTTATATCGCGTCGGTCGGCGTGGTCTACCTAAAGGTCCAACGCTAGCGGGCGACACGGCTAGTGCCGCGTCCCAACTTAGGATTTCGGACGACCGATGTTTCGACGGACGTCGGGGCCATGATTGTACGACGGAACCGGAAGTGGCCGTACAATCGCAAGTCGAACCTACTTGAAGTCGCCCAGCAGGGTCGTATTCGAATTCCAAGTCCCTAACTGCTGATTGGCAAAACTTTGACCGTCCGAAGCGGACAGCCACCAGCCGACATTTAACTGCGCGATCAAGTCATCGAGCCCATCGTTATTGATGTCGGCAACCATCACGTTCCGCCAGGCGGACGAGTTTGCCCACGTACCCCACCGCGAGAGCGTGAATTGTTGCCCGTCGGATGTGCCAATCCACCACGCTCCGTTGGCCGCGCGGCCCGCGATGTCGGCCAGGCCGTCACCGTTGAAATCTCCCATACGCAAGTCGTACCACGTGACGGCAGCGTTCATCGATCCCCACACTTCCGTGACGAGGCCCGCGCGGTATCGCGCGACACAACCAGATCGCTGCCGCGTCGCGCTACCAGATCGTCCTTCCCGTCGCCGTCCACGTCAGCCAGCATGACGTTCTTCCAAGTGTTGGAGGTCGCTTCACGGCCCCAAACCTGGTTGACGAACGAGCTGCCTGTCGAGCGGGCCACCCACCATGTCGTGCCGGCACGACCCACGATGTCGTCAAGTCCGTCTCCGTCGACGTCGGCAACACGGATGTCTTGCCAATTTACATTCGCGGACCAACTTCCCCAGTTCTCGTTAATCAATTGCGTGCCGTCCGAGCGGGCCACCCACCATTTGCCGAACCGCGGCCAAGTACGTCGTCGAGTCCGTCCCCGTTGAAATCTCCGACAAAGACGTTTTCCCAGGTAACGTTCGTTGACCACGATCCCCAGTTCTCGTTGACAAACTCGGTTCCCGTCGAGTGCGAAACCCACCACTTGCCGTTGGCTCGCCCCAGGATATCGTCGTGTCCATCGCCATCAACGTCGCCGACGCGAATGTCGACCCACGATGCCTTGGCCGACCAGCGCCCCAAACCGTGGCGAACAATTCTTCGGTCGTCATTTCGGCGACTTGCCATTCCGATCCGATCCGGCTCGCCAATTCGTAAATGCCCAGCGGAACGGCGGTCGAAATGGTCGGCGTGCCGTGCAGACTGCCTGTGATCGGATTGAGGTCCAGTCCACTTTGCGTACCGGTCGGAGCTTCGGCGATGTCGCGGACCAATTCGTTGAACCACGGTTCCTGGGCGTCGAACACGCGGTCCTTCAAATTGTCCAACTCGGTCTTGGACGGCGTATCTTCGCTGCCCGCTCGCACGTCGTTAGTGCCGGCGCCGCCGCTGACGGTGTTCTGACCCGATCCACCGTAAACGAGATCGTTCCCAGCATTGCCCTGCATCGTGTCGTCATTCCACTGCCCGAACAGTAGATCGTTGCCATCTCCGCCGATCACTTGATCTTCGTTGATGTCTGAAACGGCGGCGTCGCGGCTGTAGTGTGCCGTCAACTCGAAGAACATCCGGTTGAGGTATTCCACCTTCCATTCCGGATCAACTTCCAAATCGCGTTGGCTGGGGGCTTCCACCTGGTTCGTGACCGCGGCCGAATCGCTGTCAGCTAGGACGAAGTCCGCACCTGCGCCGCCGTCGATCGAATCGTTGCCCGCGTGCAAGGGTATCTCTTGTGCCGCGCCACGGCGTTCGTCGTAGTGCGCGTGCGTGTAACGTTGTTGAATCGGCACCGTGTCGTTCGGGTGGTGCCAGTTCTCCAAGAATAACTCCATATCGTCCATCAGTTCGCGGACGTCCTGCCGCTGCAAAAGTTTCTGTTGATCGTTGGCCGGCAGTCTTAACGAGATGGGCAGGGCATCGACGGCGAAATCACCGACGACCAGATCTTGATCGTCGCCACTTGCCAAGACGTCGTTGCCGACGAATAGTTCGTAATCGTAGTCGGGCGGCAGGGCGTTCTGCTGAGCCGGACTGAGCGTTCGCTGCCCAAATCGTGGTGGTTGGAAAGGTGCGAATTCAGCGCCGCATTCTGACTGGTTGTGAGGTTTTGCAAAGCGGCCTCGACGGCATTCCACGTGGATGCGTCAATCGCCGAACTATCGCGAATTAGTTCAAATCGCACGCCCGCGATGACGGGCATCACGTTAATCGCCTGGTCACCGGCGATCGTGTCAGTGCCCGCACCACCGCTGACCGTGTCGTTGCCCACGTACAAATCATGCAGGTTCGGCGCCCAGCCCGCCGGCCTGCAGCAGTTGACCGAGCACTTGGTAGTGGGCTTCGAAGACGACATTCTCCAGATCGGCCGCCACAGTCCGCAGGTCGTATAGGTAGGATTGCAGGCGAGTTGCGTCATCTAAAAAGTCGGACGAAGCGACGGGCAATCCCAGCGTGGGCGTGGCAATCACGATCAGATCGTCGCCGATAATGCGATCGTTTCCGTCGCCGCCATCCAGCTGGTCGCTGGCCAAGTGAATGTCGTGTGGTTGGGACGGCGTGGACGTGGCATGCTCCAGCTGATCGGCGTCGATCCCGAGTGTACGCAGGGAATACATCGCTAATTGGAACGCATTTTGGACATGGTCTAGCGTGTTGTCGATCGTGGGCAGCCCGGTAAGCAGCGGCGAATAGAACGTCGCCTGGTCGCCAACCAGCATGTCATCGCCCCCGTTTCCAGCGATCGTATCGTTGCCGGGCAGTGTGTCGCCGTGATGAATCGCATCGGGAACGACGGAGGCCAACGCAGTAATCTGTGCGCGTCGCTGCGAGGCAGCGTCTGAGCCCCGCGGCGTTGGAGATTTGTTCGATGGTATCGGAGACAACATTGCCGAACGTATCGGCCAACCAGAAAGGCTGGTTGAACGTCAGTGTTGTGGGTCAAGCTCAATCGGTGGCGTAATTAAATTGCCCAGGGGATCCAAGTCGATTGGCACAACGACACCGGTGTCAACCTCGATCAGTCGGATGCCCCGCGTCACATGCGGTAATTCAGTGTCGAACGGCAGTTTGTTGATGACGTGATCGCCCACCACAAAGTCATTGTCCGCCGCCCCCAGAAAGATTGTCGTTGCCGCGCTGACCGATCACAATGTCGTCCCCATCCAAGCCATCGCAGCACGTCGTTGTTCGGGGGAACCAAATTGACCAACAGCAAGTCGACATCCCCAAGCACCGGGGTCTGAGTTGGTGATTTTCACGCCGTTCGCGTCATTTCGACCGTGACAACTCAGTACATCAGCCGACAGGAGCTCTTGCTGAGCTGAGAATCGGCCGGTAGAGCGGAGTCGTGTCGGCGTCGATAATACCCGCGATGGAAGCCACTTCTTCCAGCAAGATGTCGCGGTGCCAAGACCCGTTCTCATTCACGCACGGCGTGCCGTCCGCTGCGAAGTCTCGGGAAATGTAGCCGACGTCGGCCAGCAGAATGTCGTTGCCGGCGTCGCCTTGCATCTGATCGTCGCCCAACTCACCCAACAGCTCGTCGTCGTCATCACCGCCGGAAATCGTATCGTCACCACGTTGACCGTGAATGATATCGTCGCCGGGTCCGCCGAACAGGGTGTCGTTGCCGCTCACTCGATCTTGGTCGTCAAAGCGGGTCACTTCACGAATCACGTCATCAAACGGCAGCGGATATTGCTCCCACGCGTTGTCTCGGCCCGGCAACAGCTCGCGAACAATCAGCCCGTTGTCACCCAGAATCACGTCGGCATCCGCCGCCGTAGAGATCATCCGTGTCCGCGCCCGTCGGCACGTTGTGACCGCCCGTGATATCGTCCTGTCCATCGTCGCCGAACAATTGGTCGGCCCCTTGCTGTCCCCAGATGAAGTCGTCACCCTCGTCGCCGTGAATCGTGTCATTCCCCGCACCGTGTCGTCGGTGATAAACGTCGACTGGACACGCTGATTCGCGGGCAGATCGCGGTCCCACAGGCCGTGGTCGCCCAGGATCAGGTCGTGATCCGGTCCACCCCAAATCGCGTCGGCGTCGGTACCACCAAAGATGACGTCTTCCTGGGCGCCGCCGGAAATATTGTCGGGACCACCAAACAGCGGATCGATCACTTCCAACAGGTCGGCCGTCAACGGATCTCCGTCGCCAACCAGTCGTCGACCTGCGCGTGATCACCAAAGATGATATCGCGCCGGTCGTCGCGAACAGATACGATTCGCCGCCGGCACCGCCGAACGCCACGTCGTCGCCGCTGCCAGCAACAATGATGTCGCCCGCTCCGACCGTCGGTTCCGATGTCCGCGCGTTGGCCAGTGTGCCTGGTGGCGAGAAATCAGCGATGCCATGATCGCCCATGATCAAATCATTGTCGGCACCGAATCGATGTTGTCGACATCGTCGCCGCCGATGATCAAGTCCGGACCGCCGCCCGTGGTGATCCAGTCGGCACCGCCCAGGTTCGGATCGGTTGACGTAAGTTGAGATACTGCACCAGTGTCGGAAAACTCGATCGAACCGTGATCGCCCAAGACAATGTCTCGCGCCGCGTCACCGCGTTCGGTTTGGCCGGCATCGATATGGTCGCCGCCTCGTCCACCCAAGACGATGTCCGATCCGCTATCGGTAAAGATCCAATCGTCGCCGCCTTGATCGGGTGACGATGTTTGGACGTAGGCGACAATACCGGCCGTAAATTCCGCCCAGCCGTTGTCGCCCCGGACAATGTCGTCGCCGGAATCGCTGCCTACGGGCGCACCAGTTCGATCGGTGTTGATAAAGTCGTCACCCTGTCCACCCAGGACCACGTCGTCGCCGTCGCCCACCAGGATTTGGTCGTCGTCACCCAAGTCCGGACTTGTGGTCTCGATCCGCTCCAATTGCCCCGTGTCGCTGAACACAGCGTGACCATTGTCACCCACCGCAATGTCTGGGCTGGCGTCGAGACCCGCATCGATGTCGTCTGCTCCGCCTCCACCCAAGACGACATGGGCCCATCGCCGGCAAAGATGAAGTCGTCGTCACTTGCCAACGGATCCGTGGTGTCGATCTGACGAAGCAAGGGCGGCCAGTGTTTTACGGCATCGAACAAAGCGACGCCATTGTCGCCCACAATCACATCGCGGCCACTGTCGATTCCCACTGGCTGCCCTGTTCCCGGATCGACATTGATGTGATCGCTGCCGAAACCACCTAGAACAACGTCGTCGCCATCACCTA